>NZ_JAHQZT010000049.1 GCF_019061305.1 Marinobacterium weihaiense | reverse complement strand
CCGGTATTCGGCGCAAACAGCGGATGGCTGCCATGGACATTGAGTACATGGAGAGGGTGATACATGCTTAAAAAATGTTCACGCTCTCGCCCTGGTGCCACGGGCGTTAAACCCGTCAAATGCATCTGAATTGTCATTTTGCGCAGCTGATATATCGATACAAAGAAAATCAGAGGATGAGTATTGTTTTCGGTAACACAATTCGACTTCTTCAGACGTATGGCCGTTAGGAATGGTATTCCAATCCCAGGAAACGTCTGTAATTTCAGCGTCCCTTCTGGGGACAGAAGACGGCGGGTTAAATGGAGTGGTTGCATAACCTCCAGAAAAATAAATTGTGTAACCTAACCGCGTGTGCTCCCAGAAATCATCCGCCGCATGTGCTGCTGATGACAATAAAGCGAATATGACAGCCATTCCAGTAAGTATGCTCTTGATCTTCATAGCAGTTCTCCAATTGTATTGATCTATTCATTAGCTCCCCAATGCGCGGGGCGCAACCACATAAAAACAGTAACTTAAGTCAAGTTACTTGGAAGTCAACTACCGCTGTTCGTTGCGCATTAGGCCTCCAAGATATTGGATGCACAACGCTGAATAAGTGTCAAGCGAAATCAGAAACTGCCTCCTGGCGACATCCGGAATTAACCTTTCAGTTCACACGGGTTGTTTTTTTGATGTCCGCAGTGGCCACGGCCTTGATCAGCCCGGATCGCCGCTTCAAGAATAGGAAGTCCAACCGCCTATGCGAAAATATCCCCCTGATCTGGAGTGCCGTCAAGACTCGGTTTAAGCCCTTCTGACCACCGAAGAGCGATGATGGAGAAGAAATTGGCCGCTGGCAGCCGCATCTTCCCAAAGGCCGATCCCAGGCACTGATTGCCCCAGCAACCCTGCTATCCTTGCGCGTTTTGAGTGATATTGGTGCCAGGCTCGATTTATTTTACGCCTAACGCCTTGCTCACCGGCACATACTGTGAAGAGCGTTTTTGTGTAAACTTGAGCGTAGCGATACACAAAAACGAGCTAAGCAGTATGTGTCCGAGTTGAGCAACTTGTTATGCATTTTATTGATAGTCAGGCCTTAAACCCTCACTTAAGTATTTGTTTATTTCGTATTTCAAGTGTTCGAGAAAAAAATCTTGGCCACTCATATCATAAACACGAATAAACTTTGCGGAAATATTCATTAGCACATCTCCAGATATTTTTTCACCTCTGCTTTCTGCCGCTTGTGTAAAAGCACGCATAGTTGTCTGCACTATTTCAAGAATTTTTTCATCTGAAACTTTCTTGTTATTAACTAATAAAGGTCTATACATTTTGACAGTTGCATCATTCAACTCGTCAAGAAGAGTTCTCTTCTTTTTTCTAAAAAGTCCAAACATAATTACCTCCTAACGATCAATTTTTGATCCTTCAATAATCTTACCTATTGAATCCAAATTGCTACTAGATCTTTCCCAGACAGCATCAGAATCAATGGCGCTGTCACGCTTTTCTTCTTTAAAATTCCGATTAAAAATAGAATCTTCTTTTTTATTAGCAATACAATCCATGCCATACGCAAATAGCGCAGTCCCTGGTGTACCTATAGCTAATGGTGCAATAAGAACATAAGGAGCAAAAATTAGCAGAAGAATGCCAATGATCACCGAGCCGAAGCAAAAAACCAGCCATGATACTAAAGCTGAAATAGCTAAGCCCCAAATAAATACCCCGCCGACTAAGCTTAACAAACCTATTAATACCCTCACTTTTTCACCGAATGGTAGATAATACTAAAGAAAAGAAATATTGACCCACCTACAATTACAATAGGCCAAAAAATCGCTGTTAACAATGCAGTAAAAAACCCATTTTGCAATTGCGCGAAAAATAGTAAAACGGCAATAACGATATAAATACCTTCTAACATAAAACTCTCCTTCAAATCTTACCCAACTGTCGACTGAAGGGATTCAAGCAACGTATCGAGTTTGCTGACCAAAGAATGGTCAACACTGTTGTTATTTAAGGCAACAACAAGATAATCCATAACATTCGTTAATTGTTCTTTTGGGATGTCAGATATACTCATCTCAGATAAGATTAAGTTGATATTTTTACAATCTAAAGGTGATAAATCACCGCCATCTTTTACTGAATATAATTTTGAGATGCCCATTTAAAACTCCTGATTCCGATTTTATGCATAACGTCGCGCTCTGTGGCAATTTTGGAGCACAGCGGAAAAATTGTCCGACAGCAGCACTTTGTTATGCTCTTTTCATATCGTTTTCTATGACGTCTGATAATTGAATTACCTCAAGAGAGCCTTCAAAAAAGTCGGAATACTTAGAGTTTTTTTCGAGAAAAACAACCAAGTTAAACTTTGCCCTTGTGAGACCAACGTAAACCAACTCAGCGTTATCTAACTCATTAACAATCAAAAAAATAGTTGGTGACTCATAACCTTTAAAACTATGTATTGTCGATATTTTTAAAACACCACTATTCAGGTTGAATCCATATTTTTTATTGCTTCTTATTTTTTCAATTTCACTACGATCTATGCGTGAAGAACAATAAGCTTCTTTGGTTTCAAATGTTGTCAAAGTTTTTTCGTTAAAGTTTGGATTTTTTCTTATCAAAAAATCGATTTCCCGCATTTGAGAAATGCTGGATGAAAGAATAACCATGTCATTTGGGTGAATAGATGCACGTTTTGCGACAGAAAAAACATAATTAACAATTGAGTTAATATCACCTGCCTCAATCAATACACATTGATTTACTCCAATCCCTGACAACGCGGGTTGCATCGCCTCAGAAAAATCGAGTTCGTACCGATCACTAAAAAATACTTCCTGAAACTTTTTTGCAACATCTAATATGTACGAATCTTCTTTATAACGAAAAGATTTAGACAGCTTATTCCAGCGACCAAAACCTTGAACTACCTTTGTTGTATTTTCTTCATCAATTTCCCTTTCATAAATATTCTGCTTCTCGTCCCCAAAAAGTACCATTTCGCCTTGGTCAGACAAAAAGTATTTACGTATTATTTTTATCCACTCAGGCTTATAGTCTTGAATTTCATCGACTAATATTGTGTCGAACTTTTCTTCAATTTCGCAACTTTCAAAAACATTTTCATTTGAGTAATATTTTGAATCCAGGTAAGCACTGACCTTTTCCTTATCATTTTTTATTTCTTCAGGAACACTTACATCTATCCCATATTGACTGAGTGCTGCACTCATAAACCTATGGTAGTTAATGATGCCAAAAGCTCCCCAGGAAAAATCACTTCTCACTTCATTTATTTTGTCTTTAATGTACATCCGAAGAGTAAGATTAAACGTGAGTATAAGGACGTTACCACCATGTCTCGAATGTGCATTTACCGCCCTTTTCGCCAGTACGGTAGTTTTTCCTGATCCTGCAATCCCTTTAATTTTTTCTCGCTTGCCCTGCTCGCTGGTTACGAGCCTTTCTTGCACCTTGGTGTATTCTATTTCTTTCCCTTCATTGAGATAATGATAAGGAGGCTGTAAATATCTTAAGAAAGCGTCATGAATTGATATAGGGTATATGTCACTCTTCTTGGAAAGTGGAAATTTAATTTTCATTAACTGATCTTTAGTAACTGAATGCCGATACAGATCCCTTTCAAACCTTTTTATTTTTGAGTTCAGCCATTCTCTCTTTCGCTCATATTTGTCATGGTCTATTGGGTTTTCAGCATATGCATTATTATGCTCTTTGAGCATGCTCTTGAACTCGTCTATTCTAGGAGAAAAAAATCTTTTAATAGACTCTTTATTCTCTTTGTGGAAATAAACGTAACAAGATATCGCCTTGTAAAAATTCTTATTATTTAAGTTTTTTTCTAAAAGCCCATTAATATGAAGATCAAACATATTCTTCTTGTAGCCAAAAACTTGGGCGAACGGTGATCGTATAACCGATCCATTGTTACTTACATGCCACTTGTTGTTTTCATCCAAATTATAAAATAACAAATCCCAGTCTTTTACTTCGATTATGATTACACCCATTATCTGGTGAATAATTATAATGTCAGGTCTTTCACCGTTAAAAAATGGCTGAAAGTATATCTCCACTTCCGCATCAAAATTCTGCGACAGCTCATTTAGAAGAAATAACTCACCCTCAGTCGGCTTCTGCTTGCTTTTCTTGATGACTTCAAGGCTTGGGAATATCTTAGCCATACAACCTCAGTTTGACTGAACTACTTTGAGCATAACATTTTAATACTGCGCATGCGTGTTTTTACTCAAGTGACAGGCACAGAGAGATGGGCTAACTTACTGTATTGATTTGATAAATGATGAAT
>NZ_JAHQZT010000048.1 GCF_019061305.1 Marinobacterium weihaiense | reverse complement strand
TCCAAACCACCCATCATGGCGATGAAGGAGTGGCATAAAACCCATCCGGAACTTTTTAAAAAGCGACCTTATAATCATGCGGGACTTGACACCTAGTTGGCCACGGCTACCTGCAGAAATGCGCTGTTGCAGGGGATTTCTAATATGAGCTCACGCTAGGAGGTAGAGGACTTTTTAGCGCTATTGCCCGGTCACTAACAATCTTGTACGAGTTACCTGGGGAGATTGATGCCAGCGCCAGCAAACCCTCGATACCCTATGCCTATTTCCAGACCATATTGACGAGGGAGGGCCTTGGCGTACTTCCGATTCTGGTTCTATACGTCGCCGGCATGTATTCCATGACCGATATCGGCAACGCGATCGGCAAACACAAGTCAGTGGTTTCCAGCAAAACCCGTAATCTGATCAAGCTCGGTTTGTTGCAGTGGCACACCCCATCATTGCATGGCGAGGACTTCCCGGTGCCGGCTGATCAGGCAAGCCTGGTGCTTAGCGGATTGCGGTTTCGACTGAAGCCCGCATTCTCAAAATGCTAACTACCCAGGCGCACGACGCCGGCTAGCGTTCGCTCCATGAAGTCCTTTTGCTTCTTCCAAGTGTTCAGCATTTGCCGTTGTTCATGATCAGCCCCCGGGGATACAACTTCCTCAAGGTCTCCTTGATATAGCGGCAGAGACGGCATCGGCAACCTGTCTTGGCGCTCAATGGAGTGTCTAATGCTCGTCATTACCTTTGAGCGCTTTTTGAAGGTGGGGCAATGTTCCGCCACTCCCCACTCCGGCGCCACCAAGCCAGTGTAACGACCGAGAGGCGTCTTGAATATGGGATAGCCGGCAACCCCCTCATGTAATCCTATGCAAGGCAGCGTCTGGGGCATGGGGATATCCATTTCCAGCGCTGGGCAGATCATTTTGAGCAACATTTTTTCCTTATCAGGCATACGGCCATACTTTTTCGCTCTCTCTAACGCCTCTCGGAATACACCATGCCGGTCACCCTGGATTAGCTCTTGCAGTCTGCCTGACCTTCGAGCCAGCTGATGGAACGGCGCTATCCAATATGAGGCATTTGGCTTCGATATCTCGTTTGCGATCCAGGACCACGACTGAGTTGGCCAACCAGAGACATCATCGTGAGCGCTGCGAAGGGCACGCTGCACAAAGACCGGAATATCGACTAAGTGCCAGTCTATGCCGCGTGCTTTAAGCCAAATACCAACCAAACATAAGCTCTGAGGACCATTTTGGTATTGGTTGAAATAGTATGGCCAGATCGTTTCGACGGGTAATTGGGCCACCTGATGCACAAACTCGACCCATTCACTATGAAATTCTGCCATTTCAGCCTGGAGACCTGTAATTTCGCCATCGGTCAGTAACGGCCGCGTGGTTGAATCGAGTACCTTCTTGCGCAGGTCATCGATTTCCATCTGGATGCTCTCTTCCAGTCTTGCCAGGTCCTGGACACGGCCGTGCCCCTCAACAAACCGGATCTCGTCCAGGCTGACCGTCCGACTTTCCCATTTATACTCAAGCTGGAATCCATTTCGGTAGGGAGCATGAAGCCAGCACTCCAGGTAAAGCCGCCCTTCCTTTAGGCTGTGCTCGATGCACGCCGGCGACAGTACATACAGGTGATCAGCGTTGCTAACTTGGATGTCTTTTACGCTTTGATTAAGGCGGTCGGGATCGAATGATGGAAGGACCCATAGAATGGCGGTACCGGCATGGGCTTCGTAGAAATATTCCCGCGCCGCGATCGCTGGCGCCAGCTCTCGTGAAACCTGGACCTCAAAGGCTACACGCACATTATTAACGACCGCCTGAACGTCGGGTTTCCGCCAAATGCGCGGGGCCTTTGCCAGACGTTGCTCGACCTTAACACTGCCCGGAGCAACCAAAGGATCCTGCGCCAGAATTTCGGCAATCTGGTGCTTGAGTTTATAGTGCAGCCGGCTTTCCTGTAGCCCCTGATGCTGCAGGGCCCGAACAATTGCCAAGGGAATGGAGGTATCGCTGCGTTGAGGGCAGTTGTCGGCCTTGTCCTCTTGTAGTCGATAATGGCAAAAATAGTATTCCTGCTGGGAGGTACTGCGAACGAACAGAGGCTCTAAGCAGAACCGACACCGAATAAGCGGTGACGTTTCAGATCCGTCTTCTCGTCCTTGCCGAACGACCTCGTTGCGTGCATTAGCCCTGTTGATCCTGCCCCGTAATCGCTCCATCGCCTTCGGGGATTCTTGCGTGATCTCATCAACAGTGGTGTGTTCGTATGCATCATCACCTTCTATGAGCCGTTCAACAAGCCGCACAGTGAAACGGGACCCTTCCACAAATTCTGACATATCGGTTCCTCTCGGTGGGGATAGAGGCTACACCAGGCACTTTGATTTACCATACTGTACTTGCTTCTGCCGCCATTGAGGAGACAGTGAAAGCTGGGGACTCGGCTGCGGAAGTTACAGTCATCGCCAAGCACCTAATAAGTGAAAACCCCGGTCTCGTTGAGATCGGGGTTTTTGCGTTATAGGGCATTATTCTTCCGGTTTGAACCGGCTCGTACCGGTCCTTACCGTTTGGTCCTGAATTCTTTTTACCATTTCCATCATTTCAGACAGTCGCTGAACCTGTTCCTCTGATTGTAATTTGAGTTTCCGCTCCAGCTCCTTTGTCCGATCGTGCTCTTGTTTCAAGGACCAGGTGAGCTCTTCAGCTTTTTCCTTGTAGTGTGCCACCTCGACCATCAAAGCACGTTTCTCTGTCTGTGCATTCGTAATGACGCGCTTTGCTTCGTCTAGCTCCCCATGTAGTGAGTCGATCATCAATGCCTGTTTCTTCAACTCGTTCTTGAGGTTGTCGATTTTGCTATCGGCTTTTTCCAGGACAAACTGCTCCGCCTCAAGTAGTAGAGCTGCTTCTTCAAGCGCTCCGTCGTGTTCAGCAATTTTCTCATTCAGCGCTGCAGTCGCCTGGTCTACTAAACGGTCGTACAGGACGGTAATAGAAGCAGTAATCGGATCAACCTCAACTCCTTCCTCTATGACGGGATATTGGTTCCGCCATTCCTTCAGGTATTGGGAGACAATCTCAGTCGAGCCACCGATCAAATCGCGAATCGCCCGCACTGTAGGGTTGAATCCGTTCTCACGCAGCTTGTTGGCAGCATTGAATACGTCGGACTCTTGCACCTTGCTTAATCTAGCCATCACTGCACCACAGTCGGTCAAATTTTATCCATTAGCGTAACAGAACATAACAGAACAGAACACAAATACACATTGAAATTTAACTTACGAAAATGTAACTTTTAATGAGTATTTAGCAGAGAAGGGCAACTTAGTGGGTGAGCTTACCGGAACACGGCATACGGGCCTGTCGATCGATCTGCTCGATCATGACGATCCACGCCAGTATTCAGAGCGGAATCCAGCCTTCCTCTACATCCAGAGCCTTCCGTCTGAAGCGTCACGGATTACTGTGACCAGCTTCACGGCTCGTTTCGTTCGTCATTGGAACGCAATGATGGCCGAATCCTTCTTGCCAAAGCACTTGGCTGCATTTTCCGTCGCTGATATTGAGTATGAAGCCGACTACGAACTTGCCCGTGATAACCGCAATCTCAAAACAGCCATCGCGGCACCGTGGCGCACGCTGACCAATGGCATATTCGTGGCGGTAATGGAGCGAGTTCGCCGAGCCACCGTTGATAACCCCAGCAGTGACCAGATGAACCCTTCAACCTACAATTCGTACCTAGCAGCCATAAAGGGTATTGCACGGAAGGCTTACCTGGCGCGCCTGATCCCCAGCGATGAGTTCAACCTGATCACTGACAATCGCTCGATTAAGTACACGCGAGAAAAAGGTAGCGGGGTACTGATTGAGGAGGTTCAGGAAATCGTCGATATGTGCCTGCAGGAAGGCACAAAAGCTGGACTGCGGGACGCATTGCTGTTCCTGCTTCTTTTTGGATGCGGACCACGCCGGTCTGAGTTGGCGAACATTGATCTGAGAGACGTGGACCTGATTCGCGGCCGCATCGTTGTCACCGGTAAAGGCAACAAGAAACGTTACCTTCGACTGCAGCCGTACACCCTGGATATCCTGATGGATTGGATCGGAGAAGCTGAAATCACTGAAGGAGCACTATTGCGGCGAATAGCCCGGGGTGATCATGTGGCTCAGTATTCTCGTGCAAGCAGCACCCAGGTCACAAAGCATGATTCATCACCGAAAATGGCTGACCAGAAGGAAGTCGGGGTTGCACGATCACCACGCATCACAGCTGCCGGCATCTATGACATAGTGAAGCGGAGAATGCTGTCCAACCCGAAGATCACACGTATCGCTTCACCACACAGTTTCCGGCGTGGATTCATAACGTTTCTGCACCGCAAGGGCGTTGATGTCATCACGATTGCCGAACTTGTTGGCCACGACAACGTGAATACCACTCGCGGGTACATAACGGATTTGGAAGAACAGCTGGACAGTGCCGCTCGGTTAATCAGCTTTGGCCAGCAGGAGGCACAATAGCGTCAGCCATGGCCTCTACAGCTAATGCCGATAAATGGCGTTATCGGCATTAGCATGCAGGAGGTTCAATCGTGGCCAGCTTGCACTATTACAACCGCCACGTTCGAACTTGCTCTAACCTGTTAAGCAGATTCACCACCTACAATCAGGAAGTCGTCACGGCTACCGCCTTTTTCTTCATGCTCCGTAATCCATTTCGGTGTGCGACCACGACCCGACCACTCCAGTGCTTTACCGGTAGCATTATCGATACGGCGATATTTGGGTTTTACCTGGCGTGTAGGCTTAGTAGTACCTGTTGAGCCAAGAATATCTTCAGGCGTAATACCTTCTTCATTCATCAGAGCAATTAACGACTGAATTTTTTGGCGGTGAGCCTCTTCAGCCTCTGCTTGTGCGCGTTTTTCTTCTTTAAGCTCGTCATAGATAGCTGTTACATCAGCTAAAAGCTTTTCAATCTGATCCGCATTCATTTCGCGCATGGTTGCACGAAGTGAGTTTTTACGAGTCAAAACGTTCATTGCTTCAGACAAAGGAAAACCTCCAGTACTACTAATTTTAGCGCCTAATCATAGCAAACGATCCTACGTTATGACTATCAGACCGTAAGATTTATTGGCGCTCAGCGAATCATCGTTATATCCATCACGGATGGAAAGGTGTTTTTGCCTAAGTCTCACCTATTGGTTAACTGTAGATGAAGGGCTGTTAAAAGTATAATCGTTAACTTTAATATTTATTAATGCAGTTATTGGCCCAGAGCGGACATTAACGCTCGCCTAACAGGCGCAGAATGCTTGGCCAAAATTAGGAACGAAGTGACGCAAGCCAAGCTTTTTGCGTCCTTTGTTTAGGCGCTTGTTAAATGACGATTAATTGAAACCTTTAATTTGTACATTGATACCTGTAAAGTCGATATCAATTGCCATAAACACCATTGCAGCCCATATAATAGACAATGAGAGACCGACATAAATCGGAATTCGACTTACAGAAAACCTTTTAGCTACCAGCCAAGACGTAATCGACATAAAGCTTTTCTTATGAGAGTGCAGACGCCTATTTACAATTTCATCATAGATAGCAGTTCTGTCATGAAATAAACTCCAGATCTCTCGACGGGATTCATCGGTACGATGGATATGTAACAACAATCTGCCCTCTATTTTTTTTAGTGCCTCTTCCCAATACTCTTGCCAAAATTTTGCACCACTTGCCATCCCACCTTGAAAAAGAGAAATTAGCAAACCAGCTATACAGACAAGTAATGTAACTACTGGTTTAGTATGGCTTGACTGCATGACACCAGCAAAAAGAACACCTTGAAAAATCATGAAGAAGTTATTTCTCTGAACCAGTTGAGTTATTTCAAAATCTCTTTTTTCTAAAGCTATTTTGAACAATGCTTT
>NZ_JAHQZT010000047.1 GCF_019061305.1 Marinobacterium weihaiense | reverse complement strand
GTCATCACAAAAGCCAGTATCTGATCACAAATGCCTTGGTGGAGGAAAGCTCAAAGACTGAACTGATTACTTTTTGTTCACGCTCTCGCCCTGGGGTGAAAGCTGCCGCATCAACCTTTTCAATGCACCGCTGGATTTTACCTTGATTGCTCTACTGGATTGAATTTATCAGGAGGATAATACCTTGGAGCTTTTGTGATGCCTTTGCATCTTTCCGTTTTTTATTTTTTATCGCCAATAAGATCTGATAGCTTTGATGGAGAATATAAATGGCTAAGGGTAAAGAGAAAAAACAGCCGACCAAAACACTGAAGGAAAAGCGCCGCGAGAAGCGCGATAAGAAACAGAACGACAGCTGACGCCTGGGCGCTCGCATGAGCGCCTTTTTAAATGCTAGCCGGGGGCGTTTTCGGTATGCGGATTGTTTATAATCGGCTCCCCGATCACCTTCAGGAGTCCAAGCATGCCCGCCACCGATGCCATCGCCCACCGCCTTACCCGTCGTACCGGCGAGCAGTCCTACAGCCTGCGCGAGACCCCCTTTGACAGTGAGACCGACAGCAACCGCCTGCTTAGCGAAATCAAGCCGCTGTTCACGCGCCGCGCCAGCAAGCGCTATGGCCGTTTTGCCGATGAAGCGACGCCGTTCAAGGGCCTGCTGATCAACTGGTTGGATGACAGCCTCGGCTTTACTCAGTTCAGCCACAAGGTACTGGAGCAGCTGGCGATGCTCATGGAGCAGCAGGATCTTGAAACCGATGGCCACTGGCTGTTTGTGGTCGAGGAACTTGAGGCTGCTCGACGCCTGTGGATCACCAGCCTCAAGCAGAAAGACGGCCTGCTGCTGAATGCGGATAACGACCTGCAGCATACCGGCTATATCGATTTTGCCAAAACCGGCCTGTGCGCCTGCATCGACCTGCATGACATGGGCAATCCGGACAAGAAGCGCTACCTGACCCTGAGTTTCGGCTTTGGCGACCGGGCCCTGCAGGCACCGTTGATGGAGTTTCTGGGCTTCACCGATACCGTGGATACCCAGGCCGATACCGAGCGCTTCATGGAAGTGGTGCGTGATTACAGCGAGGCCATGCCGGAAGAAAGCGCCAAACGCTACCAGAAGGAAGTAGCCGAGTTCTGCATGGAGCAATCCAAGGAGGGCGAAATGGTCAATTGTCATGCGTTGGCCGATGCGGTCGACTCTGTTGCCGAGGTGGCATTTGATGACTTTGTGGCCGAGCGCGCACCGGAACTGAAAGAAGAATTTATCCCCGACCGAAGCAGCCTGAAGAAGTACATCCGTTATACCGGCCGCACCCGTGAGGTGTCCATAAGCTTCAGCAACGAATCCCTGGGCAAGACCATCGCCTTTGACCCGGAAGCCGAGACCCTGACACTGAAGGAACTGCCGGCTTCACTGATCAAGCAACTCAAGGGCGAAGCCTGAGTGCGCCTGGACCGCTTTGTCTGCAAGCACACCGAACACAGTCACCAGACAGCACGGCGCCTGGTGGCTTCAGGCCGTGCCAGCGTCAATGGGCAGACGATCAGGGACCCACATTACCCGGTCAGTCACTTTTGTACCGTCATGCTGGACAACCGCCTGCTGCAGCAGCAACAGGCGGTCTACCTGATGCTGAACAAGCCGCCTGGCTACTTGAGCGCCACACGGGACCCCGAACATCCCACAGTTCTGGAACTGCTGCCCGAGGCCCTGCGGCCGCAGCTGCATATTGCCGGTCGTCTTGATCGCGCGACCACCGGACTGCTGCTGCTGACCAACGACGGCCACTGGTCACGCCGGATAACCGCCCCGGAAGAAAAAATACCCAAGGTGTACCGGGTTACCACCGCTGAACCGATCAGCCTTGAAGCCGAGGCGTGCTTCGCGCAGGGCATCTGGCTGGCGCGAGAAGGCGTGAGGACATCCGCAGCACAGCTGGAACGACTGGGCGCTCGCCAGTGCTGTCTGACAATTTATGAGGGTCGCCACCATCAGGTGAAGCGGATGTTTGCCGCCATCGGCAATGAAGTCACGGCCCTGCATCGAGAGCGCATGGGAACCCTGCTGCTGGACAAGAGCTTGCGGCCCGGAGAATACCGGGCCCTCACCGATGCTGAAATGACAGGATTTCAGGACTTGCGCACCGGCCTATGAGGTAAATCAAACCGGCATCATGGACGCCGGGGGCGCCCTCCCCTAAGCTGTAGCCAATGCTGTGCCACTGGACATATGACCCTCATGCTACACCCCACGCCCGATCAGTTGACCAGCCCACACACCCCAACCATAGCGGCCCCCTCTGCTCAGCCGGGACTCAAACTGCTCAGCTTCAACATTCAGGTCGGCATCCGCACCCAAGCCTATCACCACTACCTGACCCGCAGCTGGCAACATCTGCTGCCGCACCGTCATCGCAGCCGCACGCTGAAACAGATTGCCCGCCTGCTGCGCCAATATGATCTGGTCGCCCTGCAGGAAGTCGATGGCGGCAGCCTGCGCAGCGGGTTTGTCAATCAGGTGGAATATCTGGCCAATGCGGGCCAGTTTCCCTACTGGTACCAGCAACTTAACCGCAACTTCGGCAAGCTTGCACAACACAGCAACGGCGTGCTGAGCCGCTACCGACCCACTCAGGTGGAAGACCATGCCTTGCCCGGGTTGATTCCCGGCCGGGGCGCCATTCTGGTTCGTTTTGGCGAAGGCCCCCAGGCATTGCTGATCATCGTGCTGCACCTGGCACTGGGCGCGCGCACCCAGGACCGCCAGCTACGCTATATCCGCGAACTGATCGAAGCCCATCCACACGTAATCCTGATGGGTGACATGAACAACCCGCTGGAGCACCTGCTGAATCGACCCGCCCTTCGCGGGCTGAACCTGATCAGCGCCGATGAAAGCCTGCCAACTTACCCCAGCTGGCAGCCGCGACAGGCGCTGGACCACATTCTGATCTCGCCCGACCTGGAGCTGCGCAGCGCCCGCGTGCTGGACTACAACATTTCGGACCATCGTCCCGTGGCCATGGAGATCGGCCTGCCTCCGGCCCTGCAGCAACAGCTGCAGAGCACTGAGCGGGATTCAGAAGTCGTGTGACAGCGGACACAGTTGGTAAGACTTGATCGTGATCGCCTCAGTCGAGGCCAGCACCCGATAGAAGCAGATCTTGCGAGTGCCCTTGATTTCATGCCCAATCAGCGTGCCCTTAACCGCCTGTGCCGGCAGAGCGGTCAGCAGCAGGGTCAGCAAAAGGGTTATTCGTTGAAGTATCACGGTAAGGGTGCGCATGGACTCCTCCCTGAATCGTCACGCAAAAGGGTTTAGAGCGCCGCCTCAGCACAGGCTTGACGGTGTACACAACCGGATGACGGTATCTTGGCAGACAGTGTACAAGTGAACGACGGTGTTTTCAGGCACGATGCCAACACGGCTGTACAGCTAGGCTGGCCAGAGAGGTCGCGACAGCCACTGCAAGCCGTACGCACAAGAAAGGAGTGAGAGTCTGCCGATAAGCCGGTTGAGCAGACTCCATGCTCAGTACAATCAATGAGTTAAGAATGTATACGACCTAGTGTAGTCCACTCTGTAGTCCATGGTGTAGATCTACACCAAGCTGGCCTGAGAAACAACGTCCCTTATTACAAGGCTGTGTATGAACACGGTTTCAATTTCATACTGAGGATCACCTTAAGTTAGATCTGATACAAGAAGAGACTTCTTTAAAACCTGTTAGATCTATGGCTGCACTCCTTCTGCCTCCTTGAGGCCAAGGCGACCAAGAAATATTCATTACTCCACCTGAAGTCATATAAGAGTACAACTCACTATCAATAATAACCTTTTCTCTACCACTCCACCTCTTTCCGGCAATATGTATATAAACGGAAGATCTGGGATAAATCCCATAACTTTCAATAGGATAAACACTTGCTCTTGAACTACTACTATTCCCAACTTTAGTAGAGACACCAATAAAAGCAATATTGCCTTTAACTATACTACAAGTTCTAGAGCCACTAGCTACATCATAATGATTAGATATGCGCCATCGTTTTCCTAGACTGGTACAGCCGTAAATAAAAAATGGTATAATAATTATTGATAGTATTTTATATTTCATCATATGAAACCTTTTTCCTATTATAAAATAAAAAGGCATTTAAACCATGGACACATGTTGCCCTCTTTTAATTTAATTCCGAAGTACATCACTGATCTGCTAACTAAAGTCATTAAGGAAGTGAAGACCATCAGGTCTGAGTTACTTGATGGCTTCAGGGTCTAAGAGGGAGTCAAAAGCCTTGCCATTTGAACGCTCACAAAGCTCTCTAACCTTCTTCTCAGCATTTTCACCAGTTGAGAGGTGAGGCCAAGAACCAACAGTACGATAGTACTCATAACCTTTACCTCGACAGCGTGCCAAATGATCTTGCGGTAATGGTTTGACTGTGTAGGCAGCATACAAATTAGGATTTTCTCTGCATGCAGTTTTGATCTTTGGTAACGCCTGTTCGCCATTAGCAAGCACTGGGTACTGGCCTTCCTCTTGGTACTTAGCGATGCTTTTATGGAAGCAAGTGGTGTAGTCGTCACCCTGCTTGCCAACAGCCGGCCTTCTATTTGCATCTCTTTCTTCAGGAGTAGCTAAAAGAATAGGCACAATTATTAAAGCAGGGATGAGCAGTGACAGACCTAAGCAGCCCATCCTGCCTGATCCACTGGGCAACTTAGAGCCACAGTTCGAGCAATGAGTGGATGCATCTGAACTTTCTTTACCGCATTTCTTGCATACCTTCATGTCTTCTCCTTGACCGTCTTTACCTGCACATACTGGATTTGTCCTAAAGATCATCAGGGCTGCGTTGATCGTTCCTTAGATTCAGCAGCAACAGCAATCCTTTTGAGGTAATGCAATATTGCACCAAATGATGCGAACAGAATGCATTGCATGACACCTAAGAACAGCCAAAGCAACGCTGGTAGATAAAACTGTAGCCCTACCTGCACTCCTCTTGGAGCAGTAGGCCACAGAGTAGCGGTGATAAACAATCCAGCCAACAGAGAAATTACACCAAGGCCATTCAACCAACTGGTAAGTGCTGGGGCGCTTGTAACATTTGCATTTGTCACTACGCCTTGTTCTGAAACTTCTATTACTTCAGCGTTTTCAAGACTGGTGCCACAATTACTACATTGATATGCACCCTGCACCATTAGCTCACCACATTGTGGGCACTGTTTGCGCTTCGCCATCTTGTTCACTCCATTGATAAATACTGCTTTCTTTAGCAGAGCCCCCATCTATCAAGCATTGTCTAACCACTGACATTCGTAGGACTTATTAGTCATCCTTTCGATGAGGGCTCCTTTACTTTGAGCTTGATCTCTGAAAATCCATTTTGGTGTGGAAAAAACAACTTCAAGATTTACATTGTCGGTAGACTGAGCAGCAACATGCCATTGTTCGTCATCTACTTTTATAGCCTTCTTATCATCCCTATGACGTATTAGGATAACGTGCTTCAGGCAAGTATATTCTTCGATATACTCGTTGCCAGAGTATTCTTCAGACGTTACAGCATTTGATGGTTCATCCTTTTCCCTTGGAAGAATAATGCCAAAAGCCAAAATTGTTACGAAGAGTAACAGCACTCGCTTGGTGACTGAGAGCTGTTGTATTTTACTTCGAAGAGACCCTGTATCTTTCTTATTCGGCTTCAAAGGGGCAGCACTTTCTGTGCTTGTCCCATCTTGTAACAACGCACCACAATGAGTGCAGAATTTATTATCTGGTTGGTTTTCCTCACCACACTTGCCACAAAACATAAAACCACCTACCCATCCATGATGCTCAATCACCACATCCTATCAGCTTGCAGAGACAAGGAAAGCGATTCGTTTTAAGTATGCATCAGACAGACTGAAATTTTCAGACCGAAACAGGCCATAAATCAATTGACAGACCATTCTAAACATACTTTAATAAACGAACTATTCAAAACAGACTTAGGTGGTTGTCATGCAGATTGTTCGAGCTTATCTCCGCGCCAGCACTAAAGAACAGAACGCCAATAGAGCCAAGCAGCAGCTTCAAGACTTTGCAGCTCAACACAACCTGACAATTACCACCTTCTACGCTGAGAACGCTTCAGGTGCCACTCTCAACCGTCCTGAACTTATGCGCCTGCTGTCAGAGTCCAGCGAAGGAGACATTCTGCTTGTTGAACAGATAGACAGGCTGGCACGTCTGAGTAATGAAGACTGGGACAAGCTCAAGCGAATCATTAACGACAAGAAGCTAAAGATCGTTTCACCAGAGCTGCCCACTTCGCACGTACTACTGGAAAAAGAAGCCTCCTTTACCAGTGTTGTTCTACATGCAGTGAATAATCTATTGCTGGATCTGCTGGCTGCTACTGCTCGCAAGGACTATGAAGACAGACGTAGAAGACAGGCACAAGGTATTCAGACTGCCAAGCAGCAAGGCAAGTATGCTGGACGCAAGGAAGATTTAAGCAAGCAGACTGCCATCAAGTCTATGCTCAAAGACAAGCATTCATACAATGAAATCATCGAATCAGTAGGTTGCAGCAGATCCTTGGTTGCCAAAGTATCGAAGCAGTTGAAGGAAGAAGCAGCCTAAACAGTCTTATGCTGGTATCTGTCACGACCTGTTGATAGGCTTTTCAGATACCAGTGTTCATCTAAAGGAATAGAAAATGCCTCTTATCAAATGCAAAGACTGCGGTCACGACATCAGCACTGAAGCACCATCTTGCCCACACTGTGGCAGACTAACAACTAAGTCTTTTCGGGGTAGCCGCAAAGCCTTTGCACCATATAAATATCCGGGTTGCTTATTGATAGTTATCGGTATCATTGTCGGTGTAGCAACTTTTTCTTATGATACATTTACTTTTTTCCTTGTCGCGGGCTTTTTAATCCTAGGCATAGGACTTATCAGACACTTTGATTAGATAAACCAAAGTAAAAGTCATACCCTGTCTGGCGCTGATTAGAAACCGACAGGGGGGTCTTTTGGTCAGATTTTAAAGACCTTTATGAGAGTGGGTAGAAGTCTGTTAAGCAGCGGTTGAACAGATGCCTGTCAGGAAGGATTTATGC
Organism: Marinobacterium weihaiense; assembly: GCF_019061305.1. Lineage (GTDB taxonomy): Bacteria > Pseudomonadota > Gammaproteobacteria > Pseudomonadales > Balneatricaceae > Marinobacterium > Marinobacterium weihaiense. Next base: position 512 of record NZ_JAHQZT010000047.1, on the reverse strand, counting down.
GATACAGAGAAGGTAAGCGTTTTGACTGGTTTGATACCCTTAATACAGCTTTCATTGATGAACTGGTTGAAACTCTTATCTGTAATATTTTGAGTGCTGATCAAGATGCCAAATATACGCCCAAAACTGAAAGAGAACGTGTGATTGCAAAACATGCTCTATCAGCTTTATATGCTGCATACCACTCTCTAGGGCATAGCTGGGTTTCATTCCCCAAGAGTAAAACATCATACTCAACGAAAGACACTAAAAAGGTGCTGTACTCTTACAGGTCTGCTGTGAAGGTATTTGATGCTTTAGTGAGGCTTGAGTGGATTGATATTTTAAAAGGTAATGAACAAAAGGGCTATACCCGAATATCCGCTAAAGGCGGTCTGCAGGCTATTTTTAACTCGCAAGGGTTTCAATGGTTCCCTATCAGGGCGAGAGCGTGAACATTTTTTAAGCATGTATCACCCTCTCCATGTACTCAATGTCCATGGCAGCCATCCGCTGTTTGCGCCGAATACCGG
>NZ_JAHQZT010000046.1 GCF_019061305.1 Marinobacterium weihaiense | reverse complement strand
CCGGTATTCGGCGCAAACAGCGGATGGCTGCCATGGACATTGAGTACATGGAGAGGGTGATACATGCTTAAAAAATGTTCACGCTCTCGCCCTGACCTAAAATCAAAGCCTAAAAGAGTATTCTGTAATTATAAATGTGCCCGATGCAATAAGGATTTTTACAGAGGGTGGCAGTACCCTACTTTCGGAATCGGTTTTAAAATTATTTGTCCGTCTTGCAAGGATAAGTTGACAGTGAATACCCTGCCTAGAGTAGATTCTCTTGATAGAGCATTACCCGGGTCCTTTGGAAATGGACGTAGGCGATGATTTAAGAGTCATATTTCTTATGCGGGAATAATGTTTTAATTACTTAAGTGATGATTATAAGGGGCTATAAATGGCAATTCGAAGACTGTATGGAACAGAGACAGCAGATGCTGCTGTCTTCTGGAGTGACTGTGTCAACAGAAATGGATGGCGCATTCAGTATAATCAGACACTTGAGGCAACCCGAATTCTGAAGCCATACAGGCTTCTTGATCCTAAGGGCAATCTTTGGGCTTCGTCTGATACATTATCTGAAATGGCTGATGCTTTGCCCGAGCTTGCTGTTGTGTTTACTGAGAAAGAGCCATTATTTAGCAGTGACGAGGTAAAAGGCTTTGTCAAATCCGTCGTTGCCGCTGCTGCTACTGCTCTAACAGCTGCGGCTGCAGATAGTATCAAGAGTCATAAGTAGTAGCGATGTATATTATATATCGCCTATTGTTTTGCTGAGGTTTAATAAAGGAGTATTTATGATAGTTCAAACAGAGGAAGAATTAGCTGAGGCTCTTGAAAAAGAGGAAGATACTATCGAAATCGAAGGGGATCTTAAAAGGAAGGTTTTACGCATTAAGGCAACAGGAAAAGTTGCTTGGATAATTGCAGTAGGTGCAATCGGAGCCGCAGTTGTTGCAGTTTTGTACCCGGTTCCAGAGCCAACAACACAATTTGCAACTAAAGGTTTAGCATTGACGGCAGCTAGTGGTTCAATCGCAATATTAGGTTTCAGCACAACTGTTGCTGCGATATCTATAGCTGTGTCAGCTGGGGGTGTGGGAGTACTTAACACACTAAGAGCTTACAGGATTGCTGCCAACTCAGAGAGTAAATTGGTTTTAAAGAGGAATTGAGAATGCCGAATTTTTTCCAGGACCACCATATTTTTTTATTTGTGCAAGCTGCGGATACCAGTTTTCTAGAAAAATAAAGTTTGGGATTATTTGTCCTAAGTGTAAATCATTGAAGGTTTTCAGTGACCCTTCCATACGAAAGTAGTACTAGTTTTAGGATGGTTACTATATCCGACCGATCCTCGCAGAGGGTGTTCAAAACTCTGTGTCAGCCAACCAGCGTCATAGGCTGATGTGATGTTCCAAGTGCCTTTGGAAGTGGATGACAATCTGTGTCTGCGTCACGTTTGGGATTGTGGTTGAGTGAGAGCAGCAGGGTGGTTAGTGAAAGTTTTTGAGTACCGTTGTGTGCCGGAAACTCAAAATCTTACAAACCAAGATCCATCTTGGATACGGGAGAGAGCAGAACGTGAAAAAGCTGCAAGACCAAGCAAAGGTAAAACCTTGGTGCGCACCTTGGTGCACTTTTGCTTTTTGGTCGTTTTTTGAACAATGTAGGCTGGAGTAAATCGCGTAACTACTTGATTTAAATGGCGCCCCAGGCAGGACTCTAACCTGCGACCTGCCCCTTAGGAGGGGAAAGGGATTGGTGTCTCAGGCTGTTTATATGAATTTCATTCTGTCTCGAAATGTCTCTAAATAAACAAATAAAACAATATGTTACGATTATCTCCTCTGTTCAGCTAGTATCATCGATTCTCATCTAGACTCACGCTATACTATGCCAAGTGGTGGGCCGCTTGGTGGGCCGCTGGTGGGCCAGTTTGACGTATAAAAGAGCTTAAGATGAAGCAGCAAATACTCAGTTCTCATCGTGAGATACAGGCACTGAAACCCTCAGGTAACGCGAGTGTTGAACGTATCAGAGTATCATCAACACACGGTCCAGGCTTGTATATCGAAATGCGTGGCGACCGTGTGAGCAAACGCTGGGTCTACCGATTCAGACTGGGTAACAAGCGCCCTGATTTGATTATCGGCACTTTTCCATCTGTAAGTTTGAAGCAGGCAAGAGAATTGCACGGTAAAGCTGTTCAGCTGGTAAAACAGGGCATTGATCCACGGTCGTATCGTGCCGCTGAGGTCGCTAAAAACACTCAGGCATGGAGCATGCAAGAGGCGTTTTCGTACTGGATAAAGCACTATGCTGCGAATCCGACTCGGAATGGCTACCTGCCAACAGAAAAAACTGTCAAACAGATGCAGCGTCGATGGCGCTTGCACCTGCAGGATGATCTGGGATCGTTCCGAGTCATGGATCTGAATCGATCCAAGCTATTGGAAGTCTTGTCGAATGCAGCCATTAAGGCGCGGGAAGAAGCCAGGCAGTGCCTGACATTGCTGAAAGCGTTGCTGGCCTATTGTGAGGATATGGAGCAAATCGAGGAGAGCCCAGCTGCCACCATAACTCCCGGAAAAATCAAGGCGCGTCCCGCCCCTCCAAAAAAACGCTACCTCACTTTGCCAGAGTTAAGGGAGCTTCTTGTGGCACTGGATTGTGATACAGGCCGTACTTCTGCCAGTACTCGTAATGCCATCAAGCTTGCTGCCGCGACAGCTGCCAGGAGAAGTGAGGTTTCTCAGCTACTGTGGTCGGAGTTGGATCTTGAAAATGGAGTCTGGACATTACCAGACCATCGATCTAAAACTCGGCAAGGAAGACGGATAAGACTTTCAGCTTATTCGCTGGATGTACTGCGTCAACAACGTCAGCACAGCAATTCCCAGTATGTATTTGAGTCTCCACGCAAGCCTGGGGAGCCCATAGGTATTGATGTGCTGTCAAAAGCGGTAAAACGTATTCAAGGACGTGATACGAAAGAGCAAAATTTGGATGCTCCTTTAGCACATTTGGAGCCTTTTGGTGTTCACGATGTGCGTAGAACGGTAACGACGGCATTGACGGAACACTTGGGTGCCGACAAGCTGTTGGTCGATGTAATGATTGGCCATGCGGAGCCACGTTTGATTGCTACCTATAACCGTGCTGATCGCTGGCCACTACAGGTGCAGATATGGTGTCAGTGGGGGGATATGCTCTCGAACCTTTGCTCCGATAAGCCAGAATTTATACAGGAATCGAAGCACACTAACGTCATTCACGTCCAGTTTGGAAGTCGCTGATTGACGGTGAATAAATTATGGATGTGAAGAAGGGGCTTTTAGGCCCCTTCGGATTGGTTACCGTTGCGCTGTGCACACCATCGGTCGGTTCCGAGTTGTATCCATTCCTGAATATCTGACTCGCGCCATGAAACCCGACCTCCGCTGATTCTGACACGCTGCGGAAACTCCCCTGCATCCATTTGCCGATAGATGGTTGCCCGGGATAGTCCCGTAACGTTAATCACAGCATCAATACTCAACATTCGGTCCAGCATATATACCCCTGTTCAAAAAATGGCATGAATCTCGCGCACCTGCATTAACGATCAAGGTTTGGAGATAGGGCGATTCTGAACCAAAAGTCGACAGGGTGAGGTTCGGCAAATTGCTGAAAAAAAGCAAAAACTCGAGAATAGCTAAAAATCGAACAGTTATTGTGCTCATGCTTCAGAAAGTGAGATGTGAACCTGCAGTTGTCAATGGCCATTGACATCTAGGATCAAGAAATTGTAATGTAATGGAGGGTCTTTATATTAAAAAGCCTGCCTGAACAGAGAAACTACTTTAAGTCTATGTGGGAGGGAGCGATTTGATCGAAAATTATCTTAGGTAATAAGTGAAATGGCTATCACTATATTACCATCATTGATTTTTCAATACTATTTAAGGTGTGATAAATGGACAACACAGTTGAAGAAATCAAAAAAGTTCATAACGTTGACTTGGACTCAATAGCTAGTGCGATGATTGAAAATAAGGAAAGCAACGAATGCAATCAGTGCCATGACAACTGCAATGACTGCGGCTGGGATCGTTAACTAAGCTAGGTGATTTATTTCAGGCAATAATTAGGTAGGGATATGCCGTGATTTTGAAAGAATTAAGCTTTGCAGTCTATCAATCAAAGGGAAATTTGCCTAAAAAACTGTCAGATTACCTTCCTGGTTATCTGCCTGAACAATACAGTGATCTTGCTAAAGAGATTCATCCATTCATTGAAGCAGACAACTTTTTTCTAAAGTATGCTGATAGATCAGAACACTACGTTAAGTCCTATCGAATTCGAGAGGTGTGTGAACGTGCGTTGAAAGTTCTTCGGAAGACGACTCACCCCACGATTCTTAAAATTATTGAGGAAAATCCATATTGTTTATTTGAGGAATTTGAACGCTGGGTTAAAACTGGCCATGGAACTATGATGTCAGGTATCATCGATGAATTTTGGCACCAGTTTTTAACATTTAGTTATGAGTATAAAAGCTGGTGTCATGATAACTATGGACGCTACATTCACCATGTCCCAACTCCATCCTATGAGCGCAATCAGGTCACGAGTAAAGACCTGTTAGACAATACACAATCTTTTTTTAATTCCTACTCGAAACAGTTTGAATTTACAGAAACGGTTTTATTGTATTCGCTACCTGCTCGCTTAGTTTTCAGTGAGGGAAAATCGGTAGAAGAAGTTATCGAAATAATAAAAATGCTGGCTTTAAATGAGCCAAAACCAAAACCTATAAGATTGAAAAGTGTGGACCAATTCGTTACGTATGTTGAAGAGGGACTACAGAAAAATGGTTATTGTCACATTGAACAAGAGTTAAGTTTTGAGCAGTATGTGGCTATTAACGACCATCTTGGTAGTATAAAAACTATATCTGATATCAAATTAAACAATGAATCGAAATTAAAATTTAATAAGCCAGAGTCCTTGTCCTCTCATACAGATTCACCACTGGTTAACACAGTTGCTTGGTATTGCATTAGACAGGACCCCCAAGTAGGTAGCAGTGTTTTGGTTGATTGTAAGCCAATAATTGAAGCCCTACCCGAGAGTACCCGCAAAATACTCCGAAAAACACATATTGGCTTTCCGCTTTATAAGCGTTTTAAAACAGATACTTATCCGATTTTAACGCCGGGTACAACGTCAGATGAGATCTACTATACACATTGGTTGCTACTTGATAATTATAGTGAAAAACAAATAGCTGCACTTCAGGCACTTGAATCGTCAATTTCTGAGGCTGAAAAAACTGTATTGAGACTAAAGCCTGGAGAGGCACTCTTCGTTGATAATAAGCGAATGTTGCATGGGCGAGACGATATTCCCCCAAATAGCCCAAGATATTTATATCGAATTCATACAACTAAGAATAATCCCCCGAAGTGAATATAAAGGAACGGTTAGCCATAGAAGGTTGGGTGCATCTACAAGATGTGGGTGATATTTCGACCCTTAGATCGTATTTACCCCATCATAAGGTTTTTTCTACCAAAACCATCAAGTTTCAGGGGGCAAGGACAGTAGAGCATTCAAACACCTTGGTACCACCGCATACTGATGTCTTCTGGGTCCCTGTCCCTCCACGTTATCTCGTATTATTTTGTGAGAGTCCTGCCTCTGTTGGAGGAGAGTCTCTACTGATCAGTAACGTGAATAGATGTGTGTCACCAGATATTCTCGAAATTTTAAAAACGCAAAGCATAGCCCATGAAAAAAATGGTCGTCGATATACCTATAAAATTTACGCTAACGATATTATTCGTGTCCCTCACAATTACCGCAGTATTGAGAAAGCGGGATCTCAATACTTTCTAGATGCTTGGGCAGCATTTGTAGATGAACTTAGGAAAAATGTATTTAAGGTCAAGCTTGAGGCTGGAGATGGTTTAATAGTGGATAATCACTCTTCTCTGCACGGTCGCTTGAGGTTCGATAATACAAGAAATCAAACTAGAATCCTACACAAGGTGCTAATTAATGAATGAAGTGCCTGTTGTTATTCTGTCCTATAACCGACCACAATATCTAAAAGCAGTGCTAGATAGCCTAAATCAGCAAGATCCGGTTAATCATTATCAGTTCTCATATCATTTGTTTCAGGACGGGCCTAGACTAGAGCGAAATGAAATTGCATTAACTGACCAGTGTGTTCAAGTGTTTCAATCCTGTATACCTTCAGGAATGGTACACTATAATCGGGAAAATCTTGGTATTGCTCTAAATTATGACCGTGCTGAGTGCTTTGTATTTGAAGAATTACAAGCAGAGTACGCCTTTTTCTTTGAGGATGATTTAGTCGTCCAGCCCCATTATTTACAACTTCTAAATACTCTAGCCCGAACTTTTCTGAATAACAGCGAAGTCGGTATGGTGACATGCTGTGGCCCTGACTACCATCCTTCACTTGAATACCAAAAGAGTAACGAGCATAGACTTATACATGCAGGTTTTAATTGGGGTTTTGCTCTAAAACGAAACCACTGGCTTGATCGAAAAGTGGTATTAGAGCCTTATCTATCTATTGTTAAAAGAAATGACTACCGATTTCGTGACAAAAAAGCCATCTGGAACTTCTATCGTTCACTGGGTTTCGGCCCAATCCCGACTTCACAAGATCGAGCTAAAAATTTAGCCTCACTCTATTTGGGAGTTTCCCGGTTGAATACTACGACGGTGAATGCTCGCTATATAGGGGCTGTTGGTGAACATTTCGATACTTCACAATACAATAAACGGGGCTTTGATCGGCAAACTCTCTATCCGAAGCTGCCTAGCATAAAGAAGTTCAGTTATAATGAAGAAACATTGGCAACATATAAGTTGGAAATTTTACAGGAAAGCGTTGATTTGGCTATGAGTCAGCTACAAACTCCTGATAATAAAGACCAGCAAATTTCAACGGTCAGGCACTTAAGTACCTCGTCGAGTTACCGCATTCTCTTCCATGAGGTAGATGTGGGGAATTATGTTGTTGGAGACGCCGTCCTCAAGGGGCAATTCTCTCGAAGCAATGGGGTGATTCGTCCGAAATTACCTTCACCTTATCTACTCAATTTTGTAGAAAAATTTCAGGTGCTAAAAATTCAGTTTACCCCAGTTATGGGTCAATCTTTCCTTGGCTTGTATATTGTCGACCTCGACACAGGTAAGAAAATATACCACCACTACGATATGCTGGATCAGCAGTTAAGACTCGGCAATCTGCAATATCGTCAGGTCATTGTCTTCGCAACATCACCTGACGATGCATTTCGAATTCATCATATTTCAGTTCAGTAATGCACTTCTACTCTAACTAGGTGGAGCTATAGCTTGTTCTGCTCCCTTAAGTCCCTTAAGTCTCTGCCGAGCGTTGGGGTGTGACGGGCAGGCGGTGAAATTTCGTCACGTCATCGGGGTTGTGCCCCTGACGCAGCATCTCGGCAGCAGCTTGTGGCAAATGGAGCTCGGTGCCTTTTCCCAGCACCCGGTAAATGCTGTTGCGTGTGTATACCAAGGATGAGTCTCCCTGTTCGGGGACAACGTTTTCAACGGCCGAGGTCATGACGAATCGGTTTTGGTTTTCAACGGGTACGCCCCACACAATCGTGTCCAAGCAGTCGCCTTCTTTGGTACAAAAGTGGACGAGAAACCACTTATGCAGTGTTCGTTTAACTATGTTCATTTGCATTTCTCCGGTATTAAGACGCTATGACTATTTATTTCGACGTTTCCGCTTCTGCACATCAGGCTGCTCGCGATCCGGCAGATAATCATCGTTAGGACCTTCCCCGTCGAACGTAACCGCCGTTAAAACGACCCACTTGCCCTTAACTGTACTGCGCCACTTTTTTTGAAGTCCGCTCCAGTTCAACATTCCAGGGCAGCAGTCGCT
>NZ_JAHQZT010000045.1 GCF_019061305.1 Marinobacterium weihaiense | reverse complement strand
GTTGAGTTCATGATGGATTCCTCGCGTAGGTGACGATGGAATCAGTGTGCGGCGGTCAGTGGCTGGAAAAAAGGTGCTGATTTATTGGCGCATACTCAGCACAGAAGAACTGGAAGCGGATCAAGGGATTTAATCTGCTGACCCTCGTGGTCAACAATGTGAAGTTCAAGAACGGCGAACAAGTACAGGATCAATCAGACAGGAACGCGGCCTGATGCCCATACACCAGATTTGACATTAACTCGAAAGGAACCGATCTATCAGTTCACTCACAAGGTGAATTAGATGAAATAGCTAGACAACTGAATGCCCGGCCAAGAAAAACGCTTGATTATGAGACCCTGGCAGAACGGTTTAATCAGTGTGTTGCATCGATCAATTGAATCCACAGCACAAAGCTGTGCCTTATCACCCAATCCTACGTAAAGCAATCCCTTTGAGAAAAGGATAGCGATTTGCCTCGAGATGAAGCCCAAATTGACGATTTTGCAACAAGAACGTGTCGAGGACCTGAATCACAGAACTGTGGTCAGAATCTGACCAAAGGTCTTCGACAACAATGACACCATTCGGAGCAATTAGCTGAGCCCACATCGGGAGTAGTTCAAGGCTGAGATGATCACGGCCACCAAGATCGAGAATAACCAGGTCGTATTCCGCGCATATGGTTTTAGCCTTTTCAAGCGTTTGAGTATCTTTCGCATCTCCATGAACAAGCCAAGGCTGGCTCCCGCTATCAAACCCTTCAACGGGTGTAACCTGAAAATCAACGCCTACGAGGGTACCCTTGCGATTTAACAAACGTAGGATTGTATGAATGAAGTAGAGGCTACCACCTCGCCCGTAGCCCACTTCAAGGATTCGTGACTGCTTTTGGGAATAGATAAGTTCTTGATAGAAGAAAAGATCAGTTGGCATTTTTACTGCTACTTGGCCAAGCCAACGGTAATCTCTCTGGGTCTCGATTTCATATTGCCAATACCAATGATGATAAGCTAAAGCCAAAGCACCTTCAGTTGAAGGTTTGCTTTGTTCTTTTACTGGCAAATCACATTCGGCTTTAACGAGAATTTGAGCTTCATACCATTTCTGATGTGCTGGCTGAAGAGGCCTAAAATGGGCGTAAGACGTAAACGCTTTGTAATCATCGTGAGTTATGCGAGAACAAGTTCCAAAATTAATATGGTGAAGCTCCACATATTCGTCATATAGCACCGGACACACAAAACGACTAAAACGGACGAGATCATTTTTCAAAGGGTAGACTCGCAATCAGAAAGGGATTAAAGGTTTTCTGAAAGGGGTCGCCTTGATGGTTTTCCAAAAGCTTTACATTTTTAAAACCAAGACCTCGCATAATCTGAGCGACCATCTCTGCATCAGCAACATTCAATAAATGAGTTTCCTCAAAATATTCACCGGTGGAATGACAGTGAAATTGATATTGCGCAAGAAGTGTCTCGAAGTCACGTGTAGCAAATCGATATTTAAAAGTAATATCTTGTGCGTCGCCAAGACCAGGCTCTTGATCCACAAAGAAGTCAGCAAATGCCTTAGGCGCATGAGGTGCGTGCGCGATCTGGAAAAAAACCTGCCCTCCAGGCAGCAAAGCGCGCTTGATACGCCTAAGTATATCAGTCAATTCCTCGACGTTCGCAGCGTAATTAAGTGACCACGAAAGAGAAACTATCGCATGAAACTCTTTTTGGAATTCCAGATCCTGCATGGCCATCAGGTGCAGACGCTCCTCACCGACTTTCTCACGTGCAAGTTGGAGCATGGCAGCAGCGGGATCAAGTCCTATTGGATCGAGGCCGGCCTGCAGCGCTTTTTCCAAGAATACACCGCTTCCACAGCCAATATCTAGAAGACGTGCGTGTTCGTGATTCTTCTGAATTTCTTCGATCACAAAAGCATGATCGTGTTGGTAATGATGTCTAGGCGTATGCATATCGTAGCGGTCGCCAAAACAACCATATAACTGGTATTGCGAAGCGTGCTTCATCAAGACTCCTCTACAATCAACGGCATATGTGTAAAAGCCTGCACCACACTGGGAACAAGCGCATTATATACAGGCTGGGGTGCAGGTTTGAAAAGCTGGGTATAGCCAAACCCTTTATGTACCAACTGTTCCATGATTGTCTTTAGACGTAGACCATTTTGCTGCTGACGACCCGCTAGTGAGCATTGATCTAACCAGCCGTGAAGCTCTGCCACAGTCCCATGACGAATCCAGTCACTGTAACTGTGATTACCCAGATGCAACAAGCCTACATAGCCCTTAAGGCCAAGCCCATCACATACAGGGCAATCGATTTCATTTCTAGTAGCCTGCAACTCTTTTGCCCAAACATGGTCAGCCCGTTCCAGATTTTGCTGCAGGTGATGATACAGACCGTCCCAGCGTAACCAAGAAGATACTTCATTGGGATTTACCTTGGCTTTCTTAAGAAAACTGCCAAGACCTGGCCGCGACCAAAAGCCATAATTCACGAGGTTCCACTGAGCTTGCGTCCACTTTGAACACGAATCATCCTCAGACCAAAGTCCCTCTTTGATCATCATTTTAAAAAAAGGTGTTAGCACATTCCGATGAACACCCTTAAAAATCTCGATTGCAGAAGGACTAAAGAGCTCTTTGTCCAGAATCGAGCGACGAGGATCAGCAATAATGAGATTTAAATCCCAAGTAATTTGCTTGCCGCTGCCTTTACAGGCCGGACATTTTCCGCGTTCTCCTTTCAGCGAAAAGTCATAAGGTGACATCGCCAGTGGACCAACTACACCTCGCTGCAAATCGACAAAGCGTGTCGTATATTTGCCAATACACCTCCCCTTATATTCAAGCTCAACATAACCAGCCCCTATCGCCAGCGCTTTAGCTAAAGCCTGCTCACGTTGATGGCGTGTAGTTTCTGCTACACATTGAAAATCTTTACTTGTTGCACGCGCCTCAAGATAATTTTTATGTGAAAAAATTTCATAGCCCTGTTTCTTGAGATAAGTAAGTCTTCCTTCTGCAATACTATGCGGAAGCTCTTGACCCCAAATGAAAAAATCTTGAAGAAAAGGCTGGATCTGCAGTTGCGCTTCAGGGCTCTGACACCAAAGATTTAGGAGATTTTCAGCACTGAACACATCTGTGGTATGCATATAATTTTCCAATGCAAAGCTGAGCAGATGCCGGTCAAGGCCACCGTATTGTATCAACTGTTGTTCATGAACCTTGGCAAATTCAAAAACAACAGTCGGTGTGGCAGCACTTCCGTGAGAAGGACCTGAAACAGTCGCAATATCGTGTCCTAATAAACGCCGAAACCATCTCAAAGTAGCCGCAGCATCAACAGAATCAAGCTGCTCATTAGTAGCGAGGGGCGGCACAGCTTTCTGAGTCCGGGGAACTTTAGTCTCATGCAAACTTTTCAGCATGCGCCCTGTCGCAGTTTGTGTCTGAGCAATTTGCTGAGGGGTTCCTGTGGCAACGACAATACCACCATTGGGGCCGCTGCCAGGTCCAAATTCAATCACCCAATCACTGGCAGAAACCATCGAAAGATTGTGCTCAACAAGGATGACTGTGTTCTTGCCGCTAGCAACCACATAATCGACAGCCTGAATCAGATTGGCTACGTCATTTTTGTGTAGGCCAGATGCGGGCTCATCGAGCAGAAACAGCGAGCCATTCTTCTGATGATTAAGTTGTTTTGCAATGCGCAGACGCTGGAACTCGCCACCACTGAGGGTGTCTGTACGTCGCCCCAATGAAAGATGGCCAAGGCCAAGCTGCAAAATGGATTGAAGCAAGTTATGATGTCGATTCAACACAGGAGGAAGATTTTGCAATAACTCTTCGATACTCCGATCAAGTAGTTGGGCGATGTTTATGCCGTGATCGTAAATGCTGAGAATGTGGCTTTGAAAACGTAAGCCTCCACAACTTGCACAGGTCCCCCATTGCAAACCATCTTGCGTCTCGCCAATACCCAAACATTCACGACATCGACCATCGCCACTGTTGAGGCCAAAATCCTTTGCTTGCAGATTGTGCTTCTTTGCTAGGGGAAGAGCAGCGTAATGGTTGCGCAGGTCTATGGCGATGTCGAGCAACGTGGCTACCAGACTACGACGGTTCGCTGGTGGCGCGCCTTGATCAAGGCTAATGACCTGCTCAACCTGTTGATAACCTTCAACCCTCTGCCACCCTTGCGGATCTGGATTTTGTGGATTTTGTAGTGCCGGCTTGAGCACACCATGTACCAAGCTAGACTTGCCAGAGCCTGACAGGCCCGTAATACAAATGAGTCTGCCAAGCGGTATACGCACATCTTGATTGCGCAGATTGTGGCGACAAGCGCCGTAGATACACAGATGCGGCGCTTGCTCTTCAATTGGGAGCTGCTGCCGCTGTAGCTTTTCCGGCTCTTTCCACCAGGATTGAGGAACAGTTCCTTGGAAGGTTACCTGCCCACCTTCAGGGCCGCCAGCAGGTCCAAGCTCGACGAAATGATCGACACCAAGTGCAAGCCGCTGGCGATGATCATTGATGATCAAAGTATGCTGCCCCCTTAATGCTTCGAGCGTTTCAGCCAACCGCATCACATCTTCGTCGTGTAAGCCCCGTGCAGGTTCATCAAGGAGCAGCCCAAGCCCCTGATGACGGCCGTCGAAAACGGCCGCAAGACGAATGCGCCGCGATTCACCTTCGCTTATTTCGAGCATGCCACGCGCACCATTAAGGTGCGCAAGACCAACGCCTACAAGGCTTTGAGAAAGGCGTCGGAGCTGGTCCAAATAAGGTTTGGCAGCTTCTGGTAGTGCTCTCCCAAAGCGACCCGAAGCAGCACAAATTTCAACCAGCGCAGCAAAGTTGGTCTCAAGCAGGTCGGTGATACTGTGGCCACCAAGGTTGAGAGCTTTTACTGCATGGGACCATCGTGAGCCACCACAAGTCTCGCAAGGACCATGACTGATAAGAAACGCAAGCCGCTCAGCTGTCCGAGTACCATTAGTCACATGCTTCATGATGGCAGGAATTAAGCCGAGGTAAACACGCGGCTTGCCCATCTGACGCCTCGTTTCCGGTTCTACATCGGCAACTAGCTGCGAACCACTGCCATACAACACCAGATTACGAGCGCTTTCTGAAAGCTCAGTCCATGGCAGGTCTGGATCAAAATCAGCGATCCCTCTCAAACCTTCTATGGTGTCATGTTGAATATTGATGAACTTGTAGTTTTTTTCAGTCCATAAAACACAAGCACCTTCGTGCATCGACTTCTCGGGACTCACGATTAGCTGTGTAATATCAACCTTCGCGGAGGTGCCCAAACCCTTGCAGGAAGGACAGGCACCACTGGATTCATGCTCCGGCGCATTGAACGAAAGCAGATGCATATCAGCAGGGCGATATATACGTGGATCAGATGGTGTGACCCAGTGCTTACGGGAATCGAGGCCAACGCCGTGAGCACCGTCAAGATCTGCCAGTTTACTCTTGTGTGTTTCGACAAACACACGTCCTTCACCAGCTTGAAATGCCAACGTCAGCAGTTCGAATAGTTTCTTCTGTTTTTGTGCTGTTCGCTTACTTAAATCGAGCTTACCCACAAACACTTCAACAAGATGGCGACTCTGTTTGGAAAGTGGCGTGAAAGGGCTCAAGCGTATTTCGCGGCCTAGCTCCCACTGTTTGGGAGTATCGCTTTCGCTGCGTACGGTAGCAGTTTCAAAGCCCAATTCAGCTAGATTTGCCGCCATAGCAATACCATTATTGGCAACAAAAGATAAAGGAATTGCCCAGATGGTAATCTGACCCTGATGATGCTGCAAAAGCCATTGAGCATAGTGCTCAACCGTTGGTGCCTCCACAACACTGCCAGAAACTGGAGACACAGGCTCAGACCACTGCACAAACATATGCCTCAGCAGTGAAAGTAAACCACTGGCTGTAGCCACAGTCGTCCGCGAGGAAGCTCTAAAAGCGCGCTGACCGACATGTAAGGTAGCAGGTAAAGCATCGACAAACGCACGACTCATTGGTAAACCCAAATGATCCTGCGAGACCCCGAGAAATTCTTTGAGACGCTGATTTCCTTCTAATGCAAGTACATCCCGTAGCAGAGAGCTTTTTCCTGAACCAGATACTCCCACAACCATAGAGATAGAATTGAGCGGAAAAGCAACATCGACATCTTTAAGATTGTTGGTATCAGCACCAACTACATGGATCGCTTTTGGTCTCAGACTTTCCACTGAGGCTCATCCTGAAGATGAAGGACATATATTTCGCGAGCAAAAAACTGGCGTGGAAACTTTGCAAACTGTACCGTGCATTCACCTCTATAATGTAGTGCCCGCCGATTAGAGACAAAAAGTGCATCACCCGGTGCTAAATGAATCGGTTCAGATACCGCCATGGCGCTTTCGTGGATGACCGTTAGATGGTGTTCCAGCTCTTGCGTTAGCGAATCCAATCGTTGTGCTGCAGCACGCAAGGTTTCTGGATGAAAGCGAATGGTGTCACCTTCAATAATGGAACCAGACCAGGAGCCCCGTTTGCGCTCATCCACCATATCCACTTTGGCCTCTGTTAGAAATGCAAGCGTCTCGGCTTCACTACGCCTTTCAAGTTCATTGAGCAAGTCATCAAGCACTACCACTCGTGACTCACCCATTTCAGGGTTGGGGTCTGGCTTGTGGCAGTGAATGACTGTAGCGGCGGGAGGTGTTGGTGAAGTGTTAAGGTCGGTATGAAAATGCCCCTCTTGAATCGTTTGCGATAGCTCTGTAGTCCAAGGCGACATCTTAAAATGTTTGACGATTTTATTTTCGCGGTAGGGTTTAAAATGCGAATTCAGACTCAAGGCTACAAGCAGCGTTGTAGCTCCGTTATCCGTGGGCACACCACGAACAACAAGACTGTGCCTGTCATGCCACGCCTGCGCAACCTGCTTGATAAAGGCAGCCCATTTAGATGATTGAAAAAATGCGGGCGCTTCCCATGTTGATCCAAGCAAACCTGCTTCCAGGTGCTCCAGACCTACAGAGCGGGATGTTTCCAAAAGCTGTTGTGCCAGATCGTCAGGCATCTGGACTTCGTAAGTATGCATCAAGCCATCCGCTGAAAACGAAAAAGAAGTTTGTATTTAAATTGATGATCAAGCAATGCCTCAACACTGGGGTAGGCAAAGGCTGCTTCCTCAGCAGGGTTGTAATGCGCCCAACCATGATCTCGGAGCGTACGAACAGATGGTGAGAGACCCTGTTTTCCCGCTGCTTCCATCAGTGCTATGGGGCTATGGCCGTAAGTAACATGTCCTTGACTCTGGAGCTCCTCACGCCAGATGGGCCAAAGCGGGTTTTCCAAGTGACACCCCGATACCACGTAGGCAAATGCGTGAGGCTTGAGAACTCTTTGGATGTTTGCTATCAGCTGGTCCAAATCCTGGATAAACGGCAGCACCTCATGCGATAACACCAGATCGACAGACTGATCACCAATCTGCCGCCATTCGTTCTCTCGCAAAACCTTGGCTGATACACCCTCACGCTGAAGGCGTGCTTGAGCTAGGTCCCGTGCAGCCTTTATTGGCTCAACTCCGATCAGATGTACTGCTTTGAACCTTTTTCTTGACAGAGAGAGAAGCCCCCCTTGATGACATCCGATATCAAGGATTGTCCCTCCCTCATCAATAGCGCGATCAGCCTGGACATGGCCAAGTAGTGCAAGCCAAAAAGGCGTGTTTCTTTTTTCCAGAGCCGCATCTTCATCTCTATCGAACATGAAGATGCGTTTGATCTCAGCCATAGGGTTACGGACAACGTTGAGGCGCACAACTACGCGCCTGAATATCGCCTGCTGTAGGGTCGACCCCAAAGTGGATCACGAAGAGGTCAAGTGATTCTTCGAAAGCAGCTTCTAGATTGGCACGATCTTGGGGTCCCCGCATGCCAAAATATGGGAAGTGATGTAAAAACTTACCGAAAAGCGCGTCACAATCTTTGGCATAAGCATGTGTATCCAGAATATGCGCGTGCCAATACTCATCAATAGGCCCCGTAGGGCAGATCTTCTTATCGGGATAGCGCATATTCAATGCAAGAAACTTCCGATAAAGGCCCTCAATTTCCTGACAGAACTCAGCTGTCCAGCCGTATTCCTCAACAAATTTTCGGTTCAACATGGAAAAGTCAAGTTCTGCAACTTTTTTGAGAGCCGCAGAAAGCTCGGCATCCTTTTGGACAAGTGCCTGTGAGTCATCGAAGTTCAGTGAAGTGGCCTGGCTAGCTGTCATGTGATCTATCCTTGTGTCAAAGCTATGCTGGGATGGTCGCATGATATGAAATAATAGAGACTAAATCAAAGAAAGGCTAGGGAGTGTTCTCAATCATGTCAGCCATATCACCGTTGATACGAGATTGAGCATGGCGGTGTAGTGTTTCGCGACACGTTCATATCGTGTCGC
>NZ_JAHQZT010000044.1 GCF_019061305.1 Marinobacterium weihaiense | reverse complement strand
AATGAACTCGGAACCGGCATGATATCAAGTCGAAAACAGCTGTTCCGGGCAGTTTAGCTGTTCAGGCGGCGAGCAGCAGGTTTTTCGAGGTGCCCAATAATTGAAAATCCGGGATTGTTCCTCATGCGGAATGATATCTGTTCGTCCGACGTTTTTACCGACAGAATCGACACCTTTGATTTTGCCAATACCACAGATCCGCCATAAGGATGCCTCTCCCCACGGATAACGCTGAAGAGGGAACACTGTATCCCCGGAAAATACCCAAAGAAAATCGATGACCCGTAATCTACCATATAGTGGGAGCGGCCTGAGCTTCAATTCTTCTTTGCAATAGTGAATATAGTTGCTTATATGAATGGCGCGAACTTCTGAAAAATTCGAGACACCCAAAGCACTCAGCCATCGGACAAATGGTGTCACGCTGGCAGTAACAAAAGTAGTAATCCCTCGTGCAATCGGCGGTTTGGAGTGAGGGAGACCTCTTTTAAACCATGCGTAGGCAACCGCCTTGCAGTCTGATATGAGCGCAGTAGGCAGACTGGCATCCCAGTTGATTACCTTATACGACTCAGAAATATTGGCCTGATAAAAAAATGGGCGCAAGTCCCACTTCGCATCACCAAATCGGCTTAAGACTATTAGCTCCCCGTTCTCACCAATGATCGCGCTAACCACAATGCGATCACGCTCTTCTGGCGTCAGACTATTTGCAGTGACCGGTTGCGCAGCAAGTACATCGTAAGCTTTCAATGCCGCATTCGAATTTCTGATCTTCATAGGAGCCGCTCAATTTCTTTTCCATAAACTCGATTTTTTTCGCCCAGAATGGATGCGGAGCACGTTCAGCTTCGGTCTTTGCCTGACTTACCAGCGCGACGTTAAATTTCTTCGACGTAAACTCGTCAATCAACCGAATATAGCTAAACTGACGCTCTCTCCATTTACCCCATTCGTCCGTAAGAAAATATTCGACTTCTGCATACAGGAACTGTTGATAGCTGAATAAACGATACAAATCCTCCACTGTGCCCACAATCGCGTAGCTAGGGCATCCGAGGCAGTGGATGAATTCAGAGCAGTGGGTTATGCCGTCCTTAGGTGCCCGGCTACCGTATAGGCTATCCTGACAGCCGCCTGGCGGCGTTGGAGTGATATCCACGCCACGTAGTTTGTCCGGGAAAGCCTCCCCAACGAATGTCGCGCCTTCGACCTTAATCTCATCGTTGATTTTCAAATAGTGATTATCCGCGACAGCAGGGCTGTGGCCCATAATGGATGAAACTTCGAGAATATCGCCACCACTCAGCTTCCATAGCCGGCTCTCCATAGTTTTGCGCAGTCGGCTTAGGCTTACGTGCAGACGATTACCTTGATCGTCTTGAAGAGCATGACGCTCACAAAGGCTTTTGGTCGATACATATAAAGTCCCTGCCGTAAGGGTAACTATTTTGTTCTCACCACCTCGTTGCCCTGAGCGGTACAGCCATACATGCGAACGAATTTCCTCGGATGCCATGGCGACAAGCGGCTCGCTCATTTCTAGAGCCTTATTAAAGACTGCGACACCATCAAGGGGAATGGCGTTGAATTCATCTAGCAAATTCGTTTGTCTTATTGTCTTGTTCTGAGCGCCTTTGCCTCTGCGTTTGATAGTATTTATCAACCTGAGATTAGGTATAAATGGATGAGGCTTAAGGGCGTCTCTTGCCATTTCCAGAAGCGGAGTTGTATTGATTCCTGATCTTGCAGCAGTGATAAGCAGCATAACCGACATTGCCTCTGCCCCATTTCCCAAGAACGTGCCTTTGTGGATGGCAACAAGGTCGGATTTCAATGCGCCAAGCAACCTCTGCATTTCCCCCATCGTAAGCGGATCTGCGTCCTTCGTATTTCTTGCATTGTTGGGAAATGGATTGGGTGGCAATAGGTCATCTATATTATTTTCGATAAACCCATAATCAGCCAGAACAATGGCCAGTGATTTGAAGCTGGTATAATAATTTTTGGCTGTTGAACCGTTAGGATACTTAAGCTTCAGCCACGACACAAAACGCTCAATGTGGCGCTTAGTTAGGTTGTTCGGCGTTACCGGCGGCGACTCAACTGACCCACCGCCTAGGAAACCAAGGAAAGACCTCAACCCGTTGACCGAGTAGCCAATCAATGTGGCCACCGAGAAATTTCCTCCTTCCAGCAGCGCTCTGATGACGTGGATGCCTTGAATGGCCCATGCGTCGAAACCGATTCCGAGGTATTGTGTATGGTCGATTTTCCTATGATTTCTCGGGTTTCTCGGCAAATCGATTGTTATGCTGTCCTCGACAGTCTCGAATCCCTTTGTGACAGAATGCAAGGCTGCTTTGTAACTCTTCGGCCGGGCCAATGTGACTACCTCAGGCGTGTTGAACGGAATTAGCCATAAACATCATGTCGATCTCATCCTCGTGCGCAAGGACTGATTGAGCCTCAAGCTGGTTTATCAGATGAAGGTAAATCATGGTTGTCTGTACATCAGAATGTCCTAGCCTATCTCTAACATATAGCAATGGTTCACCTTCAAAATCTTTACTCTTGCGCAGAGCTAGCAGGGTGTACGTGCCGTAGGTATGGCGCAGCATATGGGCTCGAACATAAAAGCCACACTTACGCTCATATGACTTCATAACGTCCACAACAGAATCTTTTGAATAATGGCCGCCCTCCCTGGTCAGCAGTAGGGCGCTCACCTTTCCGTCCCCGCGAGATTTGCGTAATTCTCGTTGATGAAGTGAATATGACCACATGCTTTCCATCAGCGACCAAGGCACGTCGATAGTTCGAGGACGGTCATACTTGATGAGCATGTCCACTGGGTCTAGGGAAACATTGATCATCTGCCCTTTGCGTAACCCTTTTCTCAACTTAGGATTGAACACATACTTCAGAGGAAAAGATCTGGCCTCACAGGAGCGAAGGCCGGTACGCACCATGAGGTGAAACAGTATCTGATGGCTGGGATCGGTATCGAGAGCAAGGCATTCTTTGACTTGGTCTTTGGTCAGGAATTTGGTCAAACGTCTGCGCTCGCGCATCATCACCGAAACCTTTGTACTCTGGGCTCCAGGCTGTGCAACATGGCTGAGCAGGCCGGAATGGCTGGCGGCTTTGACCTTCTTCTCACTGAAGGGAAGTATCGCTATCAGATCGCGCTGCTTAGCCCAGCGGTAGAACCGGACGACTAGGGCCAGCCGATTGTTTACGGTGCCAGGATCAAGTGCCAACTCACCGCTCGACCAGTCTCTATACCTTGAAAGAACGCTCAGCCCATGAGCTGGGCTTTCCTCGTTCCAAGTTAGCTGATTGGCTTCCAGGAAAGCGAAGTAGTCGTACAGACGGCGTCCATATGCCTCCCACGTGAGATCGCTGAGAGACTCCCCAGACTCGATCAATGTGTGCCATAGAAATGATTGTGCAGGCTCGACTGGCCATCCTTCAGCTCCAACCAATAGCGGGAAGCCCTCAAAGGATCGCCCTGCCAGGGTTAGTTCTTCTGTTGCGAATACGAGCCTCATGCCACCGCCTTAAGCCGCTACGAATGGATTGCCTTATGAAAGCTGGTAACGGCTGTTTCAGAGCGGTTCAAAAGGCAACTTGGACTCTACAGTACCTACTAACGGTTTTCACCCCTCAGATCGTTGTTTGAGAGACAAATGACCGGCCGATACTTCAGGTCCGGCCGAAACAGCTTTTCACACGATGCATAGAAATTGTTGCAGTCCACCAAAGCAAAGACGGGATCAGGCATGCTGATGTTGCCTCTGAATGCGACGGACCACGCTGGTAACCACGCCGAATATTTCCAGCTCGGACTCATCCGAGATGTTGATGGGTGGGTACTTGGGGTTTCGAGGGAGCAGGCGAACACGCGGGTGTAGTTCCAGCTGCTTCACTGTCATTTCCCCATGCAGGGAAGCAATCACGATATCGCCATGCGCGGCTGTAATGGAACGATCAACCACCAAGATGTCACTCGGGAATATGCCAGCGTCCACCATGGACTCGCCCTCAGCACGCACGAAAAACGTTGCTGCAGGCCGTTGAATACAGAGCGTGTTGAGGTCCAGCGTGTCCTCAACATAGTCCTGAGCCGGTGATGGGAAGCCTGCCGAAACATGCTCAAGGAACAGGGGGATAGAGAGGGTAGGCGTAGTGTGCTGATCCAGCTCCGCACAATTCCCGATCACAGTTACACTCATGACAAAGCCCATATACTGTATTTATATACAGCATTGATTCTAAGCCCTGAACCGTTTTTCTGCAAAGCAGACCTCTTGTAAGTCCGCCAACCTATGATTTCATGGCCCACAACCATCGAAAATTTGGGGGCTATTCGACTCATGTACTTCCAAAATCTTGACGTTTCAACTCTGCTGCTTGCTAACCGTTCCACGGCTCGTGAGCGCCTATTGGCTTGGGCGGTCTCGGTTGTTCTCCTGGTCAGCTTGTTGATGGCGTACTGGTACGCACCTGTCATTGCGGATCAGGCGGCAGCCAAGACGGCGACAAGCTTTGGCAGCTTTGTCATTGATGCGTTCGGAGCGGCGGCAATCATTACGTTTGCTCAGCGGCTTTTGTTTCCGATGAAGCACTCTCTGATGGACCGTTTGCGTCGTTTCACCCCGATTGGTGTAGTGGAAGAGAGAGATCGTGCCGCATTGGACGATGCATATCTTCAAGTGATGGAAACAGCCAGCAGAATCGATCTCAGGAAAGCTCTGGAGCTGGCACAATATGATGCTGAAATACTGTCCTTCGGAAATCTTCGGGTGATTGCACAACAGCGCCGAGGCACGCTGTCTCAATGGATGAATACAGAGGCTCGCATCCGCCAGGCATGCTACCTCTTGTACCTTTGCCATCGGGCGGAACAAAAAAAACAGCAAGTTGCCGAGACAGGCCGGACGGACATCTTTTAACGAGACATTGAGGATGATCTATTAACGGCTCCGCACCCAATGCCGCTGCCCTACAATGCCTTGAGCATTGAAGGAGGGACATTATGGGACAGTTAATCGAAGTCGATTTCCAGCAGAATAACACTGCATACAGCGTCGAGTTCCACGATGTCGTCAACCACGTGAAGCGTGAGACCGTGTGGGCTGCAAACCTTTATCACGCCCAGGCTATTGCTGTATCAAAATTTTCCCTGTATCCAGAGACAACGGCAATCATGATCTACCCTGGTACTGCAGAAGATCGCAGAGTCGGTGATATTGCGCTTGCTGTCATGTTGGAAGAGGATGTTCGCCAATATTTAAATCGTCAGGCGGGCACATGCTGAAGAGTGCAGCTTTGGCCTTGGTGCTGTTATCAAGTGCCAGCATGCCGGTATTAGCCTCGACTCCCCAACCCCCTAATCCCACGGAGCAGGAGGTTCAGGCGATTTTTGGTCAGCGTCTATCGCACGGTGATCGGCCGGAAAGTCTGCTACTTCTTGCTGTCGCAATGGATCAGCAGGCGCAAAACTCACCTACTCGTGAAGAGAACATCGGTATACCGTACATTGCTGGCCTTGGCGCCGGATATTGGGTCCGCTTACTCCAGCAAGAAAAGGCTAACCCAAGGCTGGATACGCTCGTGAACAATGCACTGATCCTGATCTACGCAGAAGGACACACTCACCCAGATGATATAACCAGTGCAGCTGCGCATCAGTTATTGACCATGGCTGCAGAGCGCGGATATTGGCCTGCACAGGTTTATCTCACTGAACACCAGCTTTCTAAATGGCGCAGACAGGGAGTTCCAATGCGGCGTACCTCCGGCTTAGGCGATAACAAGCTCGAACGGACGCTTCGATATCTGAAAAACTGTGCTCAGATTGGGTTTGCGCCATGCCAGTTCCAATTGGGATTTTGGTATTTGCAGGAACCACCCACCCAAATTTCGGGGCTTGATCTACTCAAAGCTGGCATCGAGGTTGTTAGGCGGGATCAACGCTACACAAGCAGCTCGGAAACCATGCAGGATATGGATAAATCACTGGCCATCCTTGCCGAAGCCTACTCGAAAGGATCTGCTGAAGGTATAGCGGATATATTGAAACATGCGCAGAACAGTCGAGCGGCTGGCCAGAGATAGTACAGATTTGGATGCTGTCCGGACTGAGTAAACAGCATTGGTTGGCAAACGGGTCCACTTCACTAACGGCTGCGACTTCATCCTGGAAGACGAAGCTGGGTACTACTGGAATTAATATGACGCCATTGAACGAGCAAAATCTACGTGCAGTCATGCCGTTACCGGAGCATCATGCATGCCCTGAAGAGCCTTTCTTTCTTGTGTGCTTGAAGCCGCCTTCGATGGCGCATGCGTTCCTGATGGCTGATCGCGTGGCTGTCTATGAACTGGCCAAGCACGGAGGGTTCAGATACCGGGCGAACGTTGATCTTGAGGATGCACTGCAATTTAACATCTACGCCTCAGCCCCCAAGGCTGTTCAACAAGCTTTGAAGGCAGGTCAGTCTTTTACCTATGCGCTTTTCACCAGCGGAGCCAAGTGGTTCACGTCAGCAAGACGACCAGAAACCAATCGCACAAACCTGGCACTTGAAGCGTATCGTGAAGAGTATGGCCAGATTCTGTTTGTGACACTGGATGAAGCTGAACGGCGCCGCTGGGATCGCATTCCTGAGGGGATACGCTCACTGGTTACGCCAACGCTCGAAGATGCAGTTAAACGTCATATCATGGTGCGGGCACGCTGTTTGCAGCTGCATTAGTGGCTGGCGAGCATACCAATCAAGTATATAGCAGGCCCTGCTCTGGCCCGTCCCTCACAGTACAAGCGTTTTGAGGGTGATTTGTAGGCCAGAACAGATAGCCTCTGTTGCTGTTGCACCATTTAATGCTCGAAGAGTATTCAGATCGAGCGCTTTTGGGCGTTTTCGATGGTATTCCTTGAGCGGCTACGTTAGCGATCTTCCTTGGTTAATCAGGTGTTCGATGGACTGGCGATGCTCTGCAGTGCAGGGAATAATTTTCTCCAATTCTTCACCGTTGTGCTTTAGCTCAAGTAACCCCTCAACACTGTCTTCGAAGTAGACCCTTTTCTTCAGTGTGCCACGATAAATTCTGAGGGATGCAATGACCCAATCGGCAGAGTCCATAATGGAAGCTGCCGATTCATCGTTCAGGTCGAGAAGTAAGATCCAAGTATCCGTCTCAAATTTAACCGTATAAGGTGTTTTGTGCGGGTATAAATAATCCACGGTCATACCAATCAACTACTTTTGGCTGAATCCATATTGGGATATCGGTTTACTTTGTGAACCTGAAGGCCTGTCCAAGGGAAGATCCTGACTCTGATCTATATTCGCCGGAATCATCGCCTGATTGCGCCCATCAGCTGCTTACGAAAATCAGTGGGGTCCATGTCACGGCTGTAGACGCGATGCCGCAGGCTGACCTTGGTGCGGCTACTGGATACTTTTTCAAACTGAACATCATATTCGGCATACCACAGCATCTGACGCATAGGACCACCGTACATGCCGACGACATTGTAGTAGGTACCAGGAATTCCATCCCAGCGGCGGGCGGCGAAAGGAGAGTCACCACCACGATTGTCATCGGGATCGGTGAAGCGTAGGAAGCGCTTAGCCTTGCTATAAGCCATATCAACCGGCAATGCGACTGTTTCGGAGTATGTCACGCTGGGTGACAAGCTCGCGCCGGGCAGGGTGGTGTTATCGCACCAGCGTTTATCGCGGAAGTGCCAAGTTTGGTCGTATTTAGAGGTTGCTTTGCGGCAACTCAGGGTCACACCTTCTGCTGAAGTGAGGGAATCCGTGGTTGACCCGCGACCATTAGTTGTTTCAACGGTGAGAGGATTTTCCCAGCAGGTTATGCACTTTCCGTTCACATAGGTATCGTTACCCTGAGTGGTAACACAGCCTGTCATGGTGAGTGATAGAGCAGCAATGGCTACAGAGGGCTTAGCCATCGTTGAAAAATTCATGGCAGATCTCCTTTTCGTGGGAAGCTGAACTGTAAAGCGAGGACGACCAAAATGATGGTGTATTTGGGTCATTGCATATGACTCAATTACGCCAGAACCTACGGTGGGTATGGCACCTCGGCATCAAGTAACTGATTGATTTTAATGACATTGATGAACAATAGATCTTAGCGCGAGCTGAATGAAGCCATGATCTACTTCGATGGCGTTTCCTCATTCGAGTCAGGATCTATTTGAGCAATCATGTGGTGTCTTATGATCCGTAGCTGTGTAGCAGGCTCTCATACAAAGCGTTACTTACAATGGATCTGACAGGTAGATGAATTCTCAACGATGACGGTCATTTCATGAATTAAAAGGTAGCCCGAACGACAAATCAAAGCCCCCGCACAGCGGCCACCCTTTCGTGCCATTCCCAGCACTGGCAAAAGGCGTGGCATTTACATACTGAAACGATTCTAAAACCTAGTTGTCGCATCCCGGATGATCATATAAGCCAAAGGCGTTATCCTTGGTTCGTCGCTCGCGACATCATGTACCACGCCATTGAGCAATTCATCCAGC
>NZ_JAHQZT010000043.1 GCF_019061305.1 Marinobacterium weihaiense | reverse complement strand
TCGAAGTTGCGGTTGCCGCTGGACTGCATGTAGCCCACGTCGGAGCGGTCTTCCAGACGCACACCGGTGCCATAGCTCAGGGTGCCTTTCCAGTCTAGGGTCAGGCCGTTGCCCATATCGATGCTTTTACCGGCCTGGGCCTGGCCGGCTACACCCGCTGACAGGATGGCGAGTGTCAACAGGTTGCGTTTGAATGCGTGCATGAACGTGTTCCTCGCAGATCAGTGGGCGCGACGACGCAGCGCGGCGGGCGTGTACATTTCCGGTTTGAGGCCACCGGCATTGAGAATCGGGCCTTTTTCCAGATCCTGGAACAGGTTGTAGGCAACGTAGCCGCCGCTGTTCAGGTCATGGTAGAAACTGGTGCCCGCATGCCAGGCCTTCATATCGTAGGCGTAGTAATAATTCAGCAGCGCATGCATCACCAGTTCCTCACGGGTGTCGTAGTAGTCGCTCATGACGCTGTGCCAGGTATCTTCATCCAGGAACATCACGCGCTTGCCATACTTGTGGCGGTGGGTGTCCTTGAGCGTGCCTTCCAGTACCCAGACGCGACGCAATTCGTAGCGCATCAGGTCCGGATTGGGGTGATTGGCGGTCAGTAGCTCATCGTAAGACACGCTTTCCTCATGGATACGGTAGGCGTTGGCCGGGACATAGATCTCGCGCTTGCCCTTGACGGTCCAGTCGTAGCGCTCGGGGGAGCCGTTCATCAGGCGGTCCTGATCGATGGTGATCTTGCCAGAGGTGCCGGCGGCGGGGGTGTCAAAGCCGAACTCGGGCAGCTGGCGCACACGACGGGTGCCGGGATTGTAAGCCCAGGCCAGGCGCTGGCCCTGAGCAAAGTTCATCGGCTCAACTGACAGGCTTTTCTTGCCCTTGTCACGGGTTGGCAGCAGCGTGCCGGTGAAACTATAAGCCATGATGTCACTCACAGGCTCACCGATGCGGTCCGGCAGGGTGATGACGTTCAGAGTGTTGTTCTGCGTTTGGCCCCAGGTGATGTCACCCTCGGTGTTCACGTCG
Source organism: Marinobacterium weihaiense (assembly GCF_019061305.1). Taxonomy (GTDB): domain Bacteria; phylum Pseudomonadota; class Gammaproteobacteria; order Pseudomonadales; family Balneatricaceae; genus Marinobacterium; species Marinobacterium weihaiense. The sequence continues at coordinate 7,859 of NZ_JAHQZT010000043.1, read as the reverse complement.
GCCAGGTCGCGCACTTCCATGACTTCCGTGAAGGCGCGGTACGGATAATTGTGGTTCGCCAGGACCTGCATGGCCTTGTGTTCACCGCTGGGAATGGGGAAGGGAATCGGTCCCATATAGCCCTTGAAGCCCATGCCGCCGTCAATGGATTCGGCTTCCAGAGCATTCTTTTTAGCAACTTCACAGATTTCGTCGGGATAGCGGAAATCACGACGACCCGGGTAGACCGGAATACGGTAGGTATCCGGGAAGCGTTCCAGCAGTGCAATTTGACCTTCCGTCAGGTTTTCCCGGTATTGTTCCCAGTTGCTGCCGGTAATTTCAAACAGAGGTTTGTCGTCGGGGTAGGGATCAATCGGGTGTTGGCCGACATGGGGCTCATAATCAATACCGGGAGGTGTTCCAAGCCATTTACCGGAGAAGGGGGGAATCGTACCGGCTTCATTACCGGCGGCGATACCGCCCATGCAGGTAAGCTCGTTACCCAGTTTGGCCGCCTCTTCAGGCGAAACCTTGGCATAAGCGGTGGCTGACAGGGTAAGTGCAATAGAAACCGCGATGGGTTTTAACAGTTGCTGCTTTCTCATTTTGCCTCCTATAACCCTGAGCATATTTAAATGTAATGCATCAGGTGGCAGTGGGTTTTATTGTTGTTGTATGGCCATTGTTTTTTATTGGAGAACGTTTCGATACCCATAAATGGACTATGTTTGATGAAACCCTCAAACGGACTATGAAAAAAACAGCAGGTCAGGATAGGCCATCGCTCTACGTTCTGGCGTTTCCATATATAACCCAAAGTTGTATTAGTCATTCAAAATGGTCGGGGCAGCAGTATAGGGTGTGAGAGCAGCAGAACGGCACAATCCATGCCGTACAGAAATCGGGTATGCAATGGTTGAGGTTGATCGTGCTCGGAATGACACCGGCAGGGTGGCTCAGAGCGGATTCGTGATAGAACCGCTCTGAACCGGGGATGGCAATTAAGGAAGGGGGATCAGGCCAGGCTGGCGTCCAGTTGTTGCAGGCGCGTGTTGTAGGGCTTGATGGCCATCATGTAGAGCGTGGCCGTGACCAGCAGCAGGCAGAGAATCGTCACCAGTGCCCAGCGCAGGCCGTCCGGTCCCATTGAGCGGGTATACATGTCGCTGAGCAGGCCCGACAGGAAAGGACCGAACCCGGCCCCGATCAGCGTCATGAACAGGTTCAGGAAGGCGGCCCCGAGCGCGCGCTGTGAGCTGGTCAGCAGGTGGCTGACGGCGGTGAAGGTCAGGGAGGGCCACCAGCCCTGGAAAAAGCTGAACCCGGCACAAAACAGCATGGCATAGGGTACATTCATGCCCGCCACGGTAAAGCCGGAACTTTGTGGCCACAGCAAAAAGCCGATGCCCATGGGCAGACTGATCAGAATGCCGATTAAGGGCAGGCCCAGCTGCCATGAGGTGTTGCGCCGAATCATGCGGTCACAGAACCAGCCACTGAAGATGGCGCCCACGGCCGCCGAAACGCCACTGGCAATGCCGAACAACAGACCGGCCTGCGCCAGCGGCATCTCGTAGGTGCGCAACAGGAAGGTGGGGGCCCAGATGCCGTAACCATAGCCGACCATGCCGGTCATGCCGCAGCCGAAGCAGAGGTACACGAATGAACGGACCTGGAAAATACTCTTGATTTGATCCTTGATATTGATATCGCGAGCAAGCGCTGCCTGGCGTCGTTCTTCGGCGCTATCAAACACGCCTCGGCCCGGATCTTTGGTAAACAGCCAAAGGGTCGCTGCAATGAAGATCCCCGGCAGGCCGAACACGATGAAGGTTGTACGCCAGCCATAGGTCTGGGCGATATAACCACCGGCCACCATGGCGACGAGAATACCGATATGAGGCCCCAGCATGAAAATACTCATGGCCAGTGAGCGGCGCGATTTGGGGTAAAGATCAGCCACCATGGAGACGGACGGCGCCATACCCCCGGCCTCGCCGACGGCAACCGTCATGCGTGCTACCAGCAACTGCCAGAAGCTGGTAGCCATGCCGCAGGCCATGGTCGCCAGGCTCCACAGGCCGCAGCAGACCGAGATCATGACACGGCGATCCGTACCACGGTCAACCATGCGGCCCAGGGGAATACCCAATACGCCGTACAGCACGGCAAAGGCGAGGCCTGTCAGTAGGCCCATCAGGGTATCCGATGCGCCGAACTCCTGTTTGATGGGCTCCAGTACGATGGCGATTGCGTGCCGGTCGATGTAGGAAAACACATACACCAGCGCGAGTAGGGCCAGCATGAAATGGCTTTGGGTGCCGGCGCGGTGAGGGGGTGGCATGACTGACATGGGAACGCTCCGTTGGACTTTTTTATTTATTCTTGACGCTTTTTTTTATTTTGCGCATCGTCCTTTTGGACGTAGATTTCATATTTTCTGTAAGCTTTTATTAATATAAGTCCATGGGGTTTTAAATGATTATATCCATGGTTAGCGCCAATGTGAAGGAGGTTGCATGCGTGAAGAAAAGTGCGAAGAAAACCCCGAACAGCGTCGACATGCCGAGCGTGCAGCACTCGATTATCCATTTGAAACACCGGCCGGTAATACACCGTTAATCGAAATATGTACCGGTGTTTATTGGGCGCGGATTCCCATGCCCATGGCATTGGATCACATCAATGTATATCTATTGGATGATAAGGATGGCTGGTATCTGGTTGATACGGGTCTGAATACGGATGCTTCAAAAACGGTCTGGAAACAACTGGTTGAGTGTCATTTCAAGGGCCGACCTCTAAAAGGCGTTATCTGCACGCATTTTCATTATGACCATGCGGGTCTTGCCAGCTGGCTCATGCAGGAATATTCAGCACCATTATATATGACGCATGGTGAATATTTTACTATGCGGGCGCTCGCCAGCTCGGCGGCAGTGAACGACCGTCAATGCCAGCGTGATTTTCTACATCAGGCCGGCATGCCGGTGGCGGCTGTCGATAAAATCATGGGGTTGTATGGCAATGACCCCTTTATCCCGGAATTTCCGCGTCGCTATATTCGCATTCGTCAGGATGATGAGCTGGTCATTGGCGAGCGTCGCTGGCGCATTGTCATCGGGGAAGGCCACTCCCCCGAACATGCCTGCCTGTACTGCGAAAAGGATGCGCTGTTGATCTCCGGTGACCAGGTGCTGCCCTCGATCAGTTCAAACGTGCTGGTCAGTGATGTCGAGCCGGATGCCAACCCCCTGCGCAATTGGCTTCGCTCCCTGGAGCGCCTGCGGCAGCTGTCGCCTGACTGTATTGTCATGCCGGCGCACGGACAGGTGTTTACCGGGCTGCACACCCGCCTGCAGCAGCTGTCGGCACATCACTATCGCCAGTTCGGCGTGCTGGAACGCTTTGCCGCCGAGGCAGGCGTGTCGGGTTTTACCGCCTGGGACGCCATGCATATCCTCTTCCCGCGCGAGTTGAAACCGATGGACATGATGCTGGCCATTGGCGAAACCCTGTCACATCTGAACTATCTGGTGGACGCCGACGTGTTCGTGCGCCGCCGCGTTGCAGGTCAGCCGGACCGCTACCGCCTTGCATAAAACTTCATAATTAAAACAAGAGAGTGATTCATGAATGCAATCATGCGTGACACGACCTCGATTCGTGAACAGTTGACGGCCAGTGGTGCCCCGTTCGAGCTGGATGTGCTGACCACTGTCACCGGCGAATACCGCGTCTACAAGCATGCGCCAGCCAACCTGGCCGAAGTGATGCGCCAGTCGCGCCGCCAGAGTGCCGACTGTTTCATGGTGTACCGGGACATGCGCTGGAGCTACAACGATTTCAATGATCATGTCGATGCGCTGGCATCATGGATGCATCAACGGGGCGTGGGGCAGGGTGCTCATGTGGCCATTGCCATGCGCAACCGGCCGGAGTGGGCGGCCGCTTTTGTGGCGGTGGCGAGCCTGGGCGCGGTCCCCGCGCTGTTGAACAGTTTTGGCCAGACCGGTGAATTGCGGGCCGCCCTGGAGGATATCAACCCGTGCCTGCTGGTGTGTGATGCCGATCGTCTGACCCGCATCGGGCTGGATTACCTGGGTGACTCGACCCCCATTATCGTGGTTGATGAAAGCCCTGCAGATGCTGCCGACAATGTGCATGCCTATGAACAGGTGGCTGCCACGCCCGTGCAGACATTGCCGGAGGTGATGCCGGCTCCCGAGGATACCGCGTTGATCCTGTTTACCTCCGGTGCCACCAGTCGCGCCAAGGCGGTGGTCTCCAATCATCGAGCGGTCTGTCAGGCCCTGTTCAATATCGACTATATCAGTGCCTTTACGGCGATGACCTCACCGGCGGCGATTGAGCGCATTCAGGCCATGGGCCGTCCGCCGGTGATACTGACGGCGGTGCCGCTGTTTCATGTCAGCGGACTGCATGCCCAGCTGCTCACCGCGTTGCGTGCCGGGCGTCGCCTGGTGTTCATGCACAAGTGGGAGCCCAAAGCCGCCATCGCGTTGATGCAGCAGGAGCAGGTGACACAGTTCAACGGCGCGCCCTCCATGGTGATGCAGCTGCTGCGCGAGGCGGATTTTCACACTGAAGCCGTCAAGGGCGGACTGGCCGGGTTAGGGCTGGGCGGCTCGGGGCTGCCGCAGGGGCTGATCGATGAGGTGCTGGATAGCGTCAGCGAACAGCTGGTTGGCAACGGCTATGGCATGACCGAAACCAATGGTGTGGGTGCCGCCGTGTCCGGTGATCTGTTCCGGCTGTACCCGGATGCTACCGGCCTGGTATCACCCCTGACGGAGGTCAGAATCCTGACGCCTGCCGGTGACGAGGCCGCCGTAGGCGAAAACGGTGAAATTTGCCTGCGCTCGATCACCCTGATGGACGGTTATCTGGGGAACGAGGAGGCCACCCGTGCGGCGCTGCAAGAGGGCTGGCTGCGTACCGGGGATCTGGGGCATCTCGGGATCGGGGGCTTCCTCTATGTGGTCGACCGGCTCAAGGATGTCATCAACCGAGCGGGCGAGAACATCGCCGCTGCCGAGGTCGAGTCCTGCCTGCTGCAACACCCGCTGGTGCAAGAAGCCGCCGTGATGGGGGTGCCGGATGAAGAGACCGGCGAGGCGGTTGTGGCCGCCGTGGCCATTGTGCCCGGAGAGGCGCTGGCCGAGGCGGAGCTACAGCGCTTTGTCGCCGAACACCTGGCGTCCTACAAGGTGCCGTCCATGATCGCCATCCAGCAGGAAACGCTGCCGCGCAATCCGGCCGGCAAACTGCTGAAACAGCAGATCAAACAGCGGCTGATGTCCTGAGTCACAGCGATACGCCCAGCTCATTTCCCAGGATTCACCGGTTCCAGTTCGCTGGGACCGCTCAACACGAGTATTTGCCATGACCATGATGCAGACCCCTGATATTGTGCCCCTGCAAGCACAGACCATTCCCGAGCTGCTGCAGACAGCGTCCCGCCGCTTTGCCGGCATTACCGCCATTGAAGACGGTGCCGAACGGATCGATTATGCCGACCTGGCCACACGCGCCCGGGATGTTGCCAGGGGGCTGATTCAACTGGGCGTGGCGCCGGGCGACAGGGTCGCTGTTTGGGCGCCCAATTGCGCCCGCTGGGTGCTGGCCGCACTGGGTCTGCAGATGGCGGGGGCCGTGCTGGTGCCGATCAATACGCGCATGAAAGCGGCCGAAGCTCTCGACATCATCAAGCGCAGCGGCAGCCGCATTCTGTTCAGTGTGGGCGATTTCCTCGGCACCGATTACCCGGCCATGCTGGCTGATGCCGGTGACGAATTGCTCGACACCACGGTGGTGATGAGCGAGCGCACGGGGCCGACGTTGGCCGGCACGCTGGCATGGGAAGCGTTCATTCGGCATGGGGCAGCGGTCACCGAGGCGGCCGTCGACGAGCGCATCCGCCAGCTGACGACGGATAGCCTGTCGGACCTGATGTTTACCTCCGGGACGACCGGGCGACCCAAGGGGGTTATGAGCGCCCACGGGGCCGCGTTGTCCGCCTTCGCCGAGTTCGTGCGTGTGCTCGGTATGAAACCGGGTGACCGCTACCTGATTATCAATCCCTTTTTCCACGCCTTCGGCTACAAGGCCGGATGGCTCAGTTGCCTGCTGACAGGCGCGACCATTGTGCCGCACGCGGTGTTTGATGCCGATGCGGTGTTGCAGCGGATCGAGCGTGACCGCATCAGCGTGTTGCCGGGGCCGCCGACGCTATACCTGTCGCTGCTGGCCAACCCGGATCTGGCCCATCATGACCTGAGCAGCCTGCGTGTGGCGGTGACCGGCTCGTCATCGGTGCCGCCGGTCCTGATCGAGCGCATGCGCCATGAGCTGGGGTTCGAGGTCGTGACCACCGCCTACGGTCTGACCGAGTGCGGTGGTTTTGCAACGATCTGCGACCCGAGCGACTCCGCCGATACCATCGCCAATACCAGTGGCAAAGCGATACCGGGCACCGAGGTGGTCATCATGGATGAAGCGGGCCGCCGGTTGGCGGCGGATGAAAGCGGTGAAATCTGCGTGCGTGGCTTCAATGTCATGCAGGGCTACTTCCAGAATCCCGAGGCCACGGCCGAGGCGATTGATGCTGATGGCTGGCTGCATACCGGTGATATCGGCAGCCTGAACGCTCAGGGGTACCTGCGCATCACCGGTCGTCTCAAGGACATGTTTATCGTGGGTGGTTTCAACTGTTACCCCGCTGAGATCGAGGCGGCGCTGGTGGAGCATCCCGAAGTGGCCCAGGCGGCGGTGATCGGGGTGCCGGATGAGCGCATGGGGGAGGTGGGCTGTGCCTTCATCGTGCGGCGCCATGGCAGCGATCTGGATACGTCACGCCTGATACAGTGGTCACGTGATCAGATGGCCAATTACAAGGTGCCGCGAGTGGTACGCTTTGTCACCGAGCTGCCGGTCAACGCCTCCAACAAGGTGGACAAACTGATGCTCAAGCGTGAATTCGACCGGGCTTGAGCGTTCCTGCCGGCTAGTGCAGATGGTCGATGAGAGCCTGGCCGGCGGGCACTAGCCTGAGAGGGGAAATTGTCCCTGCACATACATGGGGCCACTCAAGGCGCCTCCACAGGAGTTCAGTATGTCACAGCCCGCGCATGTCCAGATTTGCAACCTGCTATACCGCTATGGAGAATTGATCGATGAAGGCCGCTTGACGGAGGCGGCTGCGCTGTTCAGCCACGCGCGGATCAAGACCGGCCATCAGGGGGAGCCGCTGAATGCCGAGGAGCTGCTGCAGCTATGGCAGTCCATTATCCGGCTGTATCCCTGCGGTACGCCCAGAACGCGACACAACATCACCAACCCCATTGTGGAAATTGACGAGCAGGCAGGCAAGGCGCGTTGTCGTTCCTGCTATACCGTGCTGCAGGCAACCGATGCGCTGCCGCTGCAACCGATCATGACGGGTCGCTATTTCGATGAATTTGTCTGTGTGGAGGGCGAGTGGCGCTTTTCCTGGCGTGATTACACCCGTATCGGCCTGGTGGGTGACCTGTCCCAACACCTCAAAAACTTCAGCCTCTGAGATATGCCGGCCGCCGTTGCGCGGCCGGTGTTGTTATCGTCATGCGTGCAGCGTCAATAAAACCCTTTTTTAATCAATAAGTTGAATTTTTCATTGTGTCATTTCGTTAGTCTTCTTGGACGATGGCGGGTGTGGCCGGGTGCGATAGGCTCATATGAGCTGTCCGGCCTGGACAGGCCACCTACTGCGGCCGAGTAATGCGAGGAATTGAACATGAAAGTACTGGTACCGGTTAAGCGCGTCATCGACTACAACGTCAAGGTGCGCGTCAAGTCCGATGGCTCCGGCGTGGATC
>NZ_JAHQZT010000042.1 GCF_019061305.1 Marinobacterium weihaiense | reverse complement strand
TCCAAACCACCCATCATGGCGATGAAGGAGTGGCATAAAACCCATCCGGAACTTTTTAAAAAGCGACCTTATAATCATGCGGGACTTGACACCTACGAACAACAGCACCAACAGTATGAGCAACAAGTGGCCGAATGGAATTCTGCGTGGGCCGCACATCAGCAACAGGAGGAACAACGGGCCGACGCTTTCCATGATCAGCTTGGCAAAGATCAGTCATGAATCGTGGAGATCCTCACAGCGGAATTGAACGAGTTGGACTGGCCCCGGGAAACGTTGGTGGATTTTGATATCGATCTGAGCAGACGAGCGGTCTACCTGGATGTTGACCTGCCCGAGATTGAGGACATCCCGGCACGCATGGCTCGTTATGGCGCTCGTAATCGTCGATTGTTGATCAAACAGAAGTCAGGCCGTCAGTTACGCGAGGAGTACGCCCGGCATATCCACGGTGTTGTATTGCGTTTGACCGGTGTTGTGCTGGCGCTGATTCCGGGTGTCGAGCGGGTCGTCGTGTCAGGCTATTCCCAACGACTGGATGAGGGCACAGGGCATATTAATGATGAGTATCTGCTGTCAGTACGGGTCGATAAAAACGACTTTGCGCAGTTGAATTTTGAGCAGCTGGACCAGGTGGACCCCATAGCAGCACTTGAGAGGTTTGATCTTCGGCGTGAGATGACCAAGACCGGCATTTTTAGGTCGGTTGAGCCGAAAGAGCTACTAGCCTGAATCAGCGACGATGATTACGCCTTCTTGGTAATCTGATGCTGGTACAGAGTCGATACATAGAGCAAGTATCCATGAAAATCATGACGCAAAAGGTTGTCGAGGCTGTCGAAGACATTCGCTGCGATGTCTGTGGTGTCAGTACATCTGGCGGAGGGGAGCGCCCCCCCTCAATTTGGCGAACTCCGAGCCGAATGGGGATATGGATCTCGTCATGATGGCGAACGATATGAGGTGCACTTGTGCGAAAGCTGCTTTTTCTCCGCTCTAGCAACACTGAAAGAGAAGAGGCGGGCCTGCCGCATGTTTGATGAAGATGAGCAGGGTGGTGAGGCTGCAGAGTTTGGTCTTGTGGTCCTGGGCGATAATGGATGAGTGGGGCATGGAGCTTCGATCACTCTTCACCAGTGTGCTGACACGCTTCTAAGAATTGGGGTTTCTGCTATGCGCACACTTCAGAAGTTGATGGGGCCGTTGCCGACATTAGTTTGCAACCCAAAGCAGACATAGAAAGCTGCCCTGTCTCAAGGTAACTCCACTTTCCCTGTTATTCTGTTCAGCTCTATCGATCCAAAATTCTGTCTATACTGAACCCTGTTCCGATTTATAATCACGACCACTAATGAGAGGGATTCCCTATGTGGTGTGGTACTGTTCTCAAAGGATGTATGTCTCTTGCTGTAATGCTGATAATGGTGGTGACAGCTCAGTCTGACGCAGCGCCCCAACTGGATCGAAATTCATCAACCGCCGATCATTCAAGATTTACATCTCTACAAGGACCATTCAACTCAGGTCCTGAGGTCACCGAAGCATGCCTGAAGTGCCATACTGAGGCGGCTGAGCAGATTCAACAAAGCCTACACTGGACTTGGGAGTATGAGCATCCGGTGACGGGACAGATGTTGGGAAAACGCCACGTCATTAACAGTTTTTGTGGCTCGGTGACCTCCAACGAGCCCCGTTGCACCAGCTGCCACGTTGGTTATGACTGGAAAGACATGAAACAGCCACCCCCACAGGCTGAAAACAAGGTCGATTGTCTGGTGTGCCATGACACCACTGGGCAGTATGCGAAACTGCCGGCGGCGGCGGGTCATCCGGCTTACTCACTGCGAGAGGTGCCGTCCGGCAGTGGCAAGGTACTCTCACCGCCAGATCTTGCAGCCATCGCGAGAAAAGTGGGCAGCAGCGGTCGACAGAACTGTGGTGCCTGTCATTTCAACGGTGGCGGTGCCGATGGCGTCAAACATGGTGATCTGGACTCATCGTTGATTACGCCACCCTTCAGTCTTGATGTTCATATGTCGTCTGAAGGAGCTGATTTAAGCTGTGCCGACTGCCATACCACGACTGCGCACAGTGTGACAGGCAGTCGGTATCTGACCAACGCACGTGACAGCCTGGGGATTGATGTACCGGGACACACGGATATGAGCCGTGCTTCCTGTGAGTCCTGTCATGGATTTAGTCCGCATGAAGAAAAAAAGATCAATGAACATGTAGACCGTGTTGCTTGCCAGAGCTGCCATATTCCGGCTTTTGCCAGGGGTGGCGTTGCCACTAAAACCTGGTGGGACTGGTCGACAGCGGGGCGTTTGGATGAAACAGGGCAGCCGATTAAGGCGTTGGATGATAACGGCCACCCCTCCTATTTCAGTACCAAAGGCGATTTCCGACATGGTGAAAACGTCGTGCCGGAATACCGCTGGTTCAATGGCGTTGTTCAATACACTCTGAAGGAAGAAAAGCTGGATGTAGCCCACCCTCCTGTCGAGATCAACAAAATTGGTGGTAGTGCTGCAGATGCCAGTGCCCGTATCTGGCCATTCAAGATTATGCACGGCAAGCAACCCTATGACCGTGTTCATCAGACCCTGCTCGTGACCCATGTATTCAGCCCTGACGATGATTCAGCGCTGTGGAGTAACTTCAGTTGGCCCAAGGCGCTAAAAGCGGGGGCAGAACAGGCCGGGCAACCTTTCAGTGGTGACTTTGGTTTTGTCGAAACTGAAATGTACTGGCCTATTACGCATATGGTGGCTCCCGCGGCTGATGCACTGACGTGTCAGGAGTGTCATGCCCGCAGCGGGCGCATGGATGCGATAACGGGTGTATATATTCCAGGGCGAGACCGCTCTGTCAGTCTGGATACTATTGGTTGGGGGGCCGCGCTGTTGGTGCTGGCTGGCAGTCTGCTGCATGCAAGCGGCCGCATCATGATGACCGTGCGCAGGGGGAAAACAAAATGAAACAGCACATGGTGTTCAAGCGCTTCGAACGTTTCTGGCATTGGTCTCAGGCGGGCCTGATCTTTTTTCTATTGGCCACCGGTTTTGAAATTCACGGCACCTATCAGTTATTCGGCTTTGATCAGGCGGTATCGCTGCACACCAGTGCAGCCTGGTGCCTGATTGGCCTTTGGGTGCTGGCCATTTTCTGGCACTTCACCACCGGTGAGTGGCGCCAGTATCTGCCGACCACCGATAAGTTGGGCGCGGTCATTCATTACTATGCCGTGGGTACCTTCACCGGGGCGTCACATCCATTCCGTAAAACAACCCAGGCCAAGCATAACCCCCTGCAGCGCCTGGCCTACCTCTGGTTCAAGCTGATGATATCGCCGCTGATCTGGGGCTCTGGCCTGCTTTATCTCTTCTACAACGATTGGGCCAAGACAGAGGAGTTGTTGTCACTGAAGTGGGTGGCGCTTGTCCATACGGGAGCCGCGTTTCTGATGCTTATATTCATCATTGCGCATGTCTATATGGCTACGATGGGCAAAACGGTATTCAGTCTGATCAAACCGATGGTTACTGGCTATGAAGATGAAGAAACGGAAATGGAAGCTAAGCAAGCCAGAAAGCCAGGGAAGGTGTCCGGGTAATATAGTTCATGTTTACGTTGAACAATTGTTTCAAAATGATGATGATGACTTATGGAAGCAAATTTGGAATTTTCTTAGGCCAAAACGATATAAAAAGGACCTCTGTCATGGCATATAACAAACCACTCATGGCTGCAGCTATCTCGGCAGCTGCTACGGTATTTGCAGCTCATGCTCAAGCGGAAGAGCCGATTCAGCCCATTGAGCCAGTTAAAAATGTTAACTTGGCGCTCGCAGAGTTAGGTAAGAAGCTCTATTTTGACCCGCGATTGTCGAAGTCTGGATTTATTTCTTGTAATTCTTGCCACAATTTGAGCATGGGAGGAACTGATAATATAAAGACCTCGATTGGTCATGGCTGGGCACAGGGCCCTATTAATTCACCAACCGTGCTTAACTCCAGTCTGAACGTAGCGCAGTTCTGGGATGGACGAGCCGCTGACCTGAAAGAGCAGGCTGGTGGACCTATTGAAAACCCAGCAGAAATGGGCTTCACGCACGTGTTGGCGGTAGATGTGATCCGCAATATCCCTGGCTATGTACGTGATTTCCGCCTCGTGTTCGGAGATGAAGAGGTCAATATTGATAAGATCACCAATGCAATAGCTGAGTTCGAAAACACTCTGGTGACGCCCAACGCTCGCTTTGACCAGTGGCTGCTAGGCGATAAAAATGCGATCACTCAGTATGAGCAAGAAGGTTATGAGCTGTTTAAAACCAGTGGCTGCGTAGCTTGCCACAATGGACCTGCCGTCGGGGGTAACTCGTTCCAAAAAATGGGCCTTGTGGAGCCGTACCAGACCAATAATCCTGTCGAAGGTCGTGCGGCTGTGACCGGCAAGGACGCAGATCGTTTTACCTTTAAGGTTCCGACACTCCGCAACGTTGAGCTGACTTACCCCTACTTCCATGATGGAGAAGCTGAAACTCTGACTGAAGCAACGGATATCATGGGACGCCTGCAGCTGGGCCGCAAGTTTACGGACGAAGAGAATGCCAAAATTGTTGCTTTCATGAAAACGCTCACAGGTGACCAGCCGCAGTTCCTGATGCCAATTTTGCCACCTTCAGTAGACGAAACACCGAAACCAAAACCATTTGATTGATAATTGTCCGCCTAGTCATCATAGGTTTTACTTATGATGCCAATAGGAGTAAGCAAATAGCTTAGAGTTATACTTGGTATATATTTGCTCTGTGGATGGCGTTCCGAGAATAAAGTGAGTGTTCTCGGAATCCATGGTGAAAAGCAAGGGAGGCTTATTTGCTGTTGATGTTTAACGTCAGCCACAAAGTCTGCTCCAGGCTGTTTTGATACCCACGGCTTGGAGCAGCTTCCGGTCAGTGCCTGTTACTGATTGGACCGCACACTGCTTTTTTACTCCAGCGAGGCAGTGTGCGCCCCAACCTGCCCGTAATCATACGTACTCAAAGCTAGGGATAGAGAGGTTAGCTTGTGATTAGACGTGACCCTGAACAGGCCTGGCACCCCAGCTATTGGCTGGCTGCTCTTGGGGCCGGTGGTCTTTCCATATCCTTCTTTATGTATCTGATGTGGCTGCTGCCCCACCCAGGCTTCCCTATGCCGACTTGGCAGCATCTTGAAGCTCTGTTAGCCGGTTCTGTTTTACTACCCACAGGCGTCCGCCCGATCGCGATACTTTCAACACTGTTCATGCTGTTGCTGGCGTTGCTGCATTTTGTGCTGCTGATTTGGAATCTTCGAGAACAAAGCGCGGCACGCCGGACTGACGCTTATAAACGATTGCTTGGGTCACCGGCTGAAGTTCAGTTAATGACTCAACCTTTAACGTTGGCGATGACCGTCAATGTCTGTTTTGCATTGGGCGCGCTTTGGGTGCCTGGTTTGTGGTCCATCGTGGAATATCTGTTTCCATTGGCCCTGTTGGCCTTTGCCGCTATCGGGGCCTGGTCACTCAAGCTGTATGGCCGTTACCTGAGCCGGATGTTGGTAAGTGGTGGCTACCGCAGTGAAGAGCATAACCACCTGTCACCGCTCATTGCCGTTTTTACGTTTGCCATGTTGTCCGTGGGCTTGGCTGCTCCCGCTGCCATGTCTCACTCACAGGTTGTGGCGGCATTGGCAGGGACACTGTCGATCCTGTTTCTGGTGGTTTCGGTTGTTACCGGCGTACTGGTACTGATTTCCGGCCTGCAGGCGATGCTTCAGCATGGTCTGCAGACTCAGGCCACTCCCAGTATATGGATGTTGGTACCGATCATGACCCTGCTCGGTATCGAGTGGGTGCGCATGCAGCACGGCTTGAGTCATCACTTTTCCACTTCAGTCGAGCAGGGCCGGTTATTTGTCGTGCTGACGACCATTTTCATGCTCCAGCTGGGTGTCATGCTGCTGGGCTATCGTGTAATGCAGCTAAACGGCTACCTCAAGGCCCATTTGCAGGGTGACCAGCGCAATCCCATCAGCTTCGGGTTGATCTGCCCGGGGGTGGCCGTGTTCGTGATGGGCATGTTCTGGTGGCATCTGGTGTGGGTGGAAGGCGGCATGGTCACTGCGTTTGGCCCTGTGTACTGGTTGGGTATTGCATGCCTTGCGGTGGTGCAGTTATTAACGCTGGCCGCATTGCTGCGCCTGAGCAGTCGTCTGCTGAGACACAAGCCCGTTGCCATTGCCTCCATGCAGTAAATACAACGCGTCTATCAGGGCGATAGTTAGAATCAAGCGACAGAATGCGGACGATTGTCCGGAGATTGCTTAGTATTGATCACATCTAATTTGAGTGGCAGGAGAGTTAGCATGAATGACGTGACCAGGCCCCCGAGCGTGCCTCAGGTGAAAGCCTTTTTCGATGAGCCGACCAATACCTTCAGTTACGTCGTGAAGGATCCTGACTCGAATGCCTGTGCCCTGATCGACTCGGTGCTCGACTTTGATTATGCCAGCGGCCGCACTGATGTGCGCTCGGCCGACGAGATTATTTCGTATGTGCGTGAACAGGGTCTCAGTGTGGAATGGATCCTGGAAACCCATGTGCATGCGGACCATCTTTCCGCCGCGCCCTATCTGCACCAGGCACTGGGTGGCAAAACCGGAATCGGTGCCATGATTACGGTAGTGCAGGATACCTTCGGCAAGGCGTTCAACGCGGGTACCGAGTTTGCACGTGACGGCAGTCAATTCGATCAACTGTTCAAAGAGGGCGACCACTTCAAGATCGGGAATCTTGAAGGGCAGGTACTGCACACCCCAGGGCATACGCCTGCCTGCTTGACCTATGTGATCGGTGATGCCGCATTCGTCGGTGATACCCTGTTCATGCCGGACTATGGTACTGCACGTTGCGACTTCCCCGGTGGTGATGCACGTACCCTTTACCGCTCCATTCAGAAAGTACTCAGTCTGCCCGGCGAGACACGGATTTTCCTCTGTCATGATTACAAGGCACCGGATCGGGAGGAATTCTGTCACCAAACCACAGTGGCAGAGCAGCGTGAGCAGAACGTGCATGTGCATGAAGGTATTAGTGAAGACGAGTTTGTGCGCATGAGATCCGAGCGTGACGCAACGCTCAATATGCCAGCCCTGATTCTGCCATCGGTTCAGGTCAACATGCGTGCCGGTGAAATGCCGCCACCAGAAGACAACGGACAGGTGTATCTGAAAGTGCCGATTAACCTGTTCAAATAATGCGAGGTTCTCATGGATATCAAGGAACTTGAACCCGGCTTTTCGATCTGCCATGCCATCTATCCGAGCGACATGGCAGAACTGAAATCACGTGGCTTTCGCGCGATCATCTGTAATCGCATGCCGGGCGAAGCAGAGGACCATGTTGACGATTCCGCATTGCGTCAGGCGGCAGAAGCGGTCGGTATCGAGTGGGTCGAAATTCCCGTCACGCCGGGCGAATACACGCCTGAAGTGATTGAAGCCTTTGGTGCAGCGATTGAAAGGTTGCCGACGCCGATACTGGGGTTCTGTCGCAGCGGGCGCCGTGCCGTCTCCCTCTGGATTCATAATCAGATGCAGCAGGCGACCTGTGACATAGGGCCGCTGTTGCAGGCCGCTCATGCCGCAGGTCACGACCTGCACGAGCAGAAAGATACGTTCATAAATCGGTGACCTGGCGGGTCTAAAGGGATTTGAGTGAATATCAGACAGTATCTCCCGATCCTTGAGTGGTTGCCGGCGTACCGCCTAGCAACCCTCAATCAGGATCTCCTGGCGGCCATAATTGTGACCGTGATGCTGGTGCCGCAGTCACTGGCCTATGCCATGCTGGCCGGTTTGCCGCCAGAAGTGGGGCTTTATGCCAGCATCGCGCCCTTGTTGGTTTATGCGATCCTGGGTACCAGCCGAACCTTGTCGGTTGGGCCTGTTGCGGTGATTGCGTTGATGACGGCCACCACGGCGGGCAGCATCGTGGCACCTGAAAGTGAATCCTATCTGACGATGGTGATTCTGCTCACGTTTATCTCCGGGGGCATGCTGACGCTGATGGGGGTATTCCGCCTGGGCTTTCTGGCCAACTTCCTCAGTCACCCCGTCATTTCCGGGTTTATTACGGCATCCGCAGTCATCATCGCTTTCAGTCAGCTCAAGCACCTGCTGGGCGTATCGGCCAGTGGCCATAACTTCCCCGAGGTGCTGGCCGCTTTGGTGCAGGCACTGCCGGACCTGAAGGTCATCACGCTTCTGTTGGGGGGCGGTACCCTGTTGTTTCTCTTTGCGGCCCGGCGCTGGCTGGGTGTTGCCATGCTGCGGCTGGGGTGTAGCCAAGGCATCGCAAGCGGTGCCGGGCGTTTGGCTCCGATTCTGGCCGTTGTCGTGACGACCTGGATGACCGCGCAATTTTCGTTGGCCGAAAAGGGTGTTGCCGTTGTGGGAGAAGTACCCGCAGGTCTGCCGCCCTTGGCTATGCCGACATCAGATTGGAGCCTCTGGGGGCAACTCTGGGTCGGAGCCTTGCTGATCAGTATCGTCGGCTTTGTGGAGTCGGTGTCGGTCGGCCAGACCTTGGCGGCCAAGCGTCGTGAACGTATTGAGCCTGACCAGGAGTTGATTGCGCTTGGTTGTTCCAACCTAGGGGCCGCATTCAGCACCGGCATGCCGGTTACCGGGGGCTTTTCCCGCTCCGTCGTGAATTTTGATGCCGGGGCTCGCACGCCTGCAGCCGGGGCTTTTACCGCCCTGGGCATTCTGGCGGTTATTCTCTGGCTGACCCCTTTGTTGCAGACACTGCCGATCGCAACGCTGGCGGCCACGATCATTATTGCCGTGCTCTCACTGATCGATTTCCATGCGATCAGGCATACTTGGCGCTATTCCAAAGCCGATTTCTCGGCCATGCTGATAACGGTTGTCATCACGTTATTGCAGGGTGTTGAGGCTGGCATTCTGGCGGGTGTCGGCTTGTCTCTGGCGTTGCATGTCTACCGTACCAGCCGACCCCATACGGCGGTAGTCGGCCGCGTGGCCGGTACAGAGCATTTTCGAAACGTAGAACGGCACAGTGTAGAGACGACACCCGAGCTGCTGGTTATCCGGGTGGATGAAAGCCTCTATTTTCCCAACGCCCGTTACCTGGAAGATCAGATACAGGCATTGGTCAGTCAGCGTCCCAAAGTACGGCATCTGGTACTGAGCTGTCAGGCGGTCAATCATATCGATGCGTCGGCGCTGGATAGCCTGGAATCTATTAATGCACGCCTTAAAGATGCCGGCATCAAGCTCCACCTGGCTGAAGTCAAAGGGCCTGTCATGGATCGGCTGGAGCTTATCGGGTTCCCGAAGCAGCTGAGCGGTGCCATGTTCATGAGTACGTTTGATGCCTGGCAGAGTTTGAAGGCAGAACACTAACCATCTTCAGCGCTATAAGGTTCAGCTGGGTTGCGGCTGGGAGAAGCTATGTGCATTGTTGATCGTCAGTGTTGTGTAAGGGATTCTCTTCGCGCGGGTTTGGTTTTTTCCAGGCTTATGTTATCCAGACAAAGTTGGGTGTCTGTCAGTGGTCGGTATCCAGAAACCGCTGAATAGCGGTGTCAGGCTCGGTCTCATCCGTAATAAACAAGTGAATACCTTTTTTCCCCAATCGTTGCGAAAGTCCCGTACCGGCACCCGCAGTTATGAGCACGTCAATACCATCCAACGGATGCTCATCCTGTGGGGAGCTGTCATGAAATGACTGCTCTTTGCTCAATTCGAGCAAGCTTTTGTCGACTATCTGCCTATTGTTGACGGTATACAGCCAAAATTTTCGACAGCGTCCGGCATGTTCGGTAACGGCTTTGCGATTCTGACTGGTGACAGCAATTTTCATGGACGTCGACCTCAGGCTAATGATGAAAAAACCTGTACAAACTGTATGCAAAAATACAGATTCAGTAGCGCATTTTTATGCTCTTTAGTACAAAATCAATATTAAGTATTTTCTAATATAGTGCAAGTCGTGTGGCTGGGTTGATGGGCTAGGTGCAGACATGGACTTTGCAGCATGACGATCGGAATGACACCAATGAAACTACGAACAGCACTTGCGTTACCCTCGATTCGCCGAGTGCTGTTTTTCAGTGTGCTATTGGCGTTGGCAGGTGGCTGGGTGGCAGGTCGTATGACTCATCCTGCTCTTGGACTGGAGGTCGGGTTTTATAACGCCAGTGAGGTGATGATTGAGTCCATTCAACTGGATTTTGGCAGTGCCGATACCCAGTCGCGTATCCAGGTCTTTCGCATAGCGCCCGGTGAAACGCGCACCCTCGCCCTCAATCACAGCAAGGGCATGGGGTTCAACGTTCAAGTCAATTACAGTGATGGGCGCAAGCAAGAGTTCTGCGCACTGCGTGGTGATGATCGGGCACGGCCAGAGTTGGAGTTAAGGCCCTGAGTGCTTGCGGCTACCCGCTACCAAGTGGGCTGGGGTGACGCATCTGCAATAATGGCCAACTGCCTTCGACAATCATGACGACAGTGTAATAAGTTTCGACTATTATCCTTATTGCCAAGTAAAATTTCATTTTGTTATAAGCTTAGAATATATTGTTCTCAGTGAAGGGCAAAAAAGCCCACCAACGGACGAAACTGGAGAAACAACAGATGGCACTTCGTATCAATGACATCGTACCGAACCTTGATCTGAAAACCGATCTGGGCGATTTCAAACTTCATGATTTCATCGGCGACAGCTGGGCAATCCTGTTCAGCCACCCGAAAGACTTCACTCCGGTGTGCACCACCGAGTTTGGTGCCGTGGCTCAGCTGGCCGCCGAGTGGGAAAAGCGTGGCACCAAAGTGATCGGTCTGTCTGTCGATGGCGTTGACGAGCACGTTGAGTGGAAAGCGGATATCGAGAAGTACTCCGGCGCGCCTGCCAACTTCCCGATCATTGCTGACGAAGACATGGCAGTTGCCAAAGCTTTGGATATGCTTCCGGCCGATGCTTACCTGCCGGATGGCCGTACCGCGGCTGACTCTGCCAGTGTCCGTGTCGTGTTCATCTTCAGCCCGGACAAGAAGCTGCAGCTGGCGATGACCTACCCAATGTCAATCGGTCGTAACTTCGCCGAAGTTGTGCGTGCGCTGGATGCACTGCAGGCAACCTACCAGGTGCCGATCGCGACTCCGGCAAACTGGGAAGTCGGCGAAGATGTAATTGTGGCGCTGTCGCTGAACGATGAAGAAGCGAAAGCGAAGTTTGGCGACATCGATGTCAAACTGCCTTACCTGCGTACCACCAAGCAGCCTTAAGAACTACTGTTTGACCAAGTAATACACCCTGCTGAAAACTACAGTATTCAGCAGGGTGTTTTGGAATACTGCGAATAAGTCTGACCAAATGTCGTTGCCACTGCCTCAGACGCGGTAATTCAACACTTTCCCCCTTTCTAACCACTTGCAACTGCCTTTTCAGGCAGTGTAGGCGGATTAATCCTGCGCTCTCAACATCTGGTCTTCCAGCACAACCTGTCCCGACAACTCATTGACGAAAACCAAGCCGTAGTGGTCGAGACATTAAAAGTGAAAAACCTGCTGAAGAACCAGAAACTGGCGAAGAATATCGCAGACGCCAGCTGGTTCAGCTTGATCCAGAAGCTGGAGTACAAGGCCAAGGCACAAGGCAAGCATCTGGTCAAAATAGATCAATGGTTCGCCAGCTCTAAGACCATTCGCTCCGATGATTGAGAAGGTTGTCGGCTACGAGCGCAGATGCTTAATTACGGCTAGCTGTAAGCGCTACATAGCAATGTACACCAGCAACGACTATCGGTGCTTATATTGTCCGGGTGCGAATCCACGGTTGACCACAGCTGGTCGAAGCTGAAGATGCTTGTTTCTTCGCCCAGATACTCGTTTTCGCCACATCCTAAAGCTACTTGACTTGAGACTGCGTCGCATTAGGCGTATCACGCCAACCTCCGACAATCCGTAGCAATGCTCAATGGCTTCGAATGGGGTCCGGTCCTCCCATGCCATCTCAATAATTCGGGAGTGATCTTCAGATGACAGCAACATGGGGGATCCATATGGTTGATTTAACTGTCGCATCCCGGATGATCATATAAGCCAAAGGCGTTATCCTTGGTTCGTCGCTCGCGACATCATGTACCACGCCATTGAGCAATTCATCC
>NZ_JAHQZT010000041.1 GCF_019061305.1 Marinobacterium weihaiense | reverse complement strand
TCTGATGCGTGATCTGAATCTGACCTGCAAGCAGCCGGGACCGCACAAGTACAAACAGGCTACGGTAGAGCGGCCAGATATTCCCAACTGCCTTAACCGGGAGTTTGAGGTGCAAGCCCCCAATCAAGTGTGGTGTGGCGATATCACCTATATCTGGGTGCAGAACCGCTGGCATTACCTAGCCGTTGTGCTTGATCTGTTTACACGTCGAGTCGTTGGCTGGTTGTTCTCGGACCACCCGGATAGCGCACTGGTCGTAAAAGCCTTGGATATGGCACACGAGCAGCGTGGCAAGCCTGCTGGGCTGATGTTCCATTCGGACCAGGGAAGCCAATATGCCAGCCGAGCTTTCCGGCAACGCCTGTGGCGCTACCGAATCCAGCAAAGCATGAGTCGCCGGGGAAATTGTTGGGACAACTCGCCAATGGAGCGACTGTTCCGGAGCTACAAGTCCGAATGGATGCCTGCCACAGGTTACAGAGCAGCAGGTGAAGCCCAACAAGACATCAGCTTCTATCTGATGGAACGATACAACCGGCAACGGCCACATCAGTACAACCAAGGATTGCCACCCGCTGTGGCAGAGGAAAAACTTAACTTATTGTACGGTATTAGTTGACCACTACACCTTCCCTAAACGGTACGCACCACCTCTTGTTATGGCGGCTTGATAAGCTGGGCGGGCCTGAAGCCGCTTGATCCAGGCCATCAGGTTAGGGCGTTGGTGTAATAGACTAAACGAGCCTGCAACCTCTCCAATAAAGCTCATTTGGATATCTGCGGCACTGAACAGTTCGCCTACCAAAAAGGTTTTTCCTTCCAACGAAGCTTCTACGAAACCCAAATGATTATCCAGTTCGCTGTTTATGCGCGGCTGCAGAGCTTCACCTCCATCACCCAGAGGGTCAACATAAACCTTCAACAGAAGGGGAAGCATTGCAGACCCCTCAGCGTAGTGGAGCCACTGCATATATTGTTCATACTCCGGGCTTTCAGAAGTAGGGTGCAGGCGTTTTCCAGCATATTTTCTAATGAGATAATCAATAATTGCCCCGGATTCATGGATTATGAAGCTGCCGTCTTCAATGACCGGCGACTTACCCAGTGGATGAACGCGCAACAGCTCCGGTGGCGCCAGATGTGTAACTGAATCACGCTCATAGCGTTTAATGTCGTACTCAAGGCCCAGTTCTTCGAGTAGCCAGAGAATGCGCTGTGAGCGCGAATCGTTTAAGTGATGTACAAGGATCATATGTATAACTCCGGGAGATTGAGCGAAGAGAGTGAAGATGCAGTTTTGCCGAGTTGCAACTTATTCAAGCGCGTGTTCATTATTATATCACATCATATACGACCGGTCTAATTTTAACTGTCTCTGCCGTCTTGCGATATGGCATTCAGGCGCAGTAAAGGCATCTGGCCGAGCGCTTGTTTTCTATAGGTCCCGCACATAGCCAGAGGTCCTTGTCTAGACAATTAGTCAAGTCCGGCTTAAAATTTGTCTATGGAATCAAAAATTGCTGCTCACGATGTACGTAGTCATATCTTGGAAACCGGCCAGTGTATTATCAGTGGCAAAGGATTCAGTGCTGTCGGATTGAATGAAATTCTGCAGACTGCTGGTGTGCCCAAAGGGTCCTTTTATCATTATTTTGGATCCAAAGAGGCCTTTGGTGAGGAATTACTCAAGAGCTATTTTTCCGGCTACCAAGCGTCTCTGGAGGCACTGCTCTCTCGACCGGGTTTGTCCGGAGCAGAGCGATTGATGAGTTACTGGGAAGCCTGGCTGGAAACTCAGTCGGCCTGCGACCCGAAAGGCAAGTGTCTGGCGGTCAAACTTGCAGCCGAAGTTAGCGATTTATCCGAAACTATGCGTATTGTGTTGCAGCAGGGAACAGATCGAGTTATCGCAAGACTTGCCCGAGCGGTTGAAGACGGCATTGCTGATGGCTCGTTATCTGCTCATCTGGATGCGAAAACGACAGCGTCAACTCTCTATCAATTATGGTTGGGTGCGAGCTTGCGTGCGAAAATCACACGCAGCCGTGAGCCCATGGAGTCTGCGTTTGAGGCAACACAAGGTTTGCTGGGGTTAAAAAAGAACTAATCGGTAAAAATTTTCATCTAGTTATAGACGACCAGTCTATTTATAAAAATAGGGAATCCTTATGAGAGCAGTTGTTCTGCGGGCCCCGGGTGGGCTGAATCAATTAGAGCTGAGAGATCTGCCCGATCCTGGTCAACCTGGAGTGGGACAGATACGCGTGGCAATACATGCAACCTCCCTCAATTTCCACGACTTACTGGTCGCTAATGGGAGTATCCCAACCACTGATGGGCGAATTCTAATGTCTGACGGTGCGGGAGTGGTCGAGGCTGTGGGTGAAGGCGTGACTGAGTTCGCTGTTGGCGAAAGTGTTGTGTCTAGTTTTTTCCCTCAATGGCAGGACGGTCGCGCATTTGATGATGTGGGCAGTTTCCGAAGAACGCCAGGTGATGGAATAGACGGTTACGCGACTGAGTATGTGGTGCGGCCAGCACACTATTTTACCCATGCGCCTTCGTGTTGGGGCCATTCCGAAGCAGCGACGATCACCACAGCTGGCCTGACAGCATGGCGGGCTTTGGTGGTTGAGGGGGGAATCAAGGCCGGTGATAGTGTGCTGTTGCTTGGAACAGGTGGAGTATCCATTGCAGCCTTACAGATTGCCAGAGCCATGGGCGCGCGCGTCATCGTAACCTCCTCCTCTGACAAAAAGCTTGAAAGGGCTCGGTCTCTTGGGGCAACCGATGTTATTAACTATCGGACGAATCCTGATTGGGGTACTGAAGTGCTCGAATTGACGAATGGACGGGGTGTTGACCACGTTGTTGAGGTCGGTGGACCTGGCACGCTTGCACAGTCCTTGCAGGCGGTTCGCGTTGGCGGCCACGTAGCTTTGATTGGCGTGTTGACAGGACGAGGTGGCGATGTACCCACCTCGTTGTTGATGGCCAAACAGGCTCGCTTGCAAGGGTTGGTGGTTGGCAGCCGTCGTCAGCAGCAGGAATACGTTGCAGCGTTGAAACAAAACAATCTTCGCCCAGTGATCGACTGCAGTTTCCCTCTAGATCGTTTAGCGGATGCTTTTCGGCTTCAGGAAAGTGGTAGCCACTTTGGCAAAATCGTTGTTGAGTGGTAGCCGCAGGGCACTCCTATAGTTTAGTGCTTTCTTGCGCCGGGAATGCCTGCTGGAGAAGTGACAGTATCCACTTGTGCAGCGGGTCCCGGCTTGAGCGAGGGTGCCATGCGGCAATGACATCGAAGCAGGGTGGCGAGTCATCGAGCAGGATCGGACGAACCAGCGGATTCGGCAGAATGCGTGAGGGCAGGAAGGCTATGCAGTCGGTTGAGGCGATACAGGCCGGTGCAGCTGAGAAGCTCGGTACCGACATGACGATATTTCGGCTGTAGCCCTTGCTCGCAAACCAGTCATCCGCTGAACCGATCAGGTTTGCCCTTGTCGGGGAGACGATAATCTGAGGCAAGTCGGCAATGTCTCCAATGGAGAGTTGCCGGTTTTGCAATGGAGAGTCGCTCCTTGTTACGCAGATGTGGTACTCGGAGAACAACCATTTCGTTTGACAATTATTGGGGACGAACGCCGGAAAGGTTAAAGCCAGATCGAGGTCTCCAGAGGTCAGGAGCGGATACAGTCTATCGCTTTCAAAGTCCCTGATAATCAGCTTTAGCCCTGGAGCTTGAGCTCTTACCTTCGCCATCAACCTGGGCAATATAACTGCCACAGCATAATCCGTTGCGGATATCGCAAAGGTCGTTTGCACCTCGGCAGGATCGAACCTGTCAGGCGGTGCTAATGCCGCAAGACTCTCGAACACTGCATTTACTCTTGGCTCAAGCTGTTCGGCGAGTGGCGTGGGAATGATGCCCTGTGCGGAGCGCAAGAATAGATGATCTTGAAACGTGTCCCTTAGCTTGCTCAGTTGAGCGCTTACAGCCTGCTGAGTAAGGCCCATCTGGGCGGCGGCACGTGTCACGCTTCGCTCTTTTAAGAGTGCTTTAAAGACCCGTAGCTGCTTTAGGTCGATCAGACTAATATCATTCATATTTGTATTTGTAACAAATAATTACTGTTTCTGTTTGTGATATTACCACCGTAACATTGCCCTTGTCATGACTCGGTACCAGGTGCACGCGCAATTTTGAGTGCTAGTTCGCTATGGATTGTGTTTGGAAACGATGTTTCGGCAAAGGTAGGAGCAGAGAATGAGTCATAGTGCCACTAAAGAGAAAGCGCTAGAGAATATTAAGCCTAGCTATCGAATGCTAATTGGCGGGCAATGGGTAGACAGCCGGTCTCGCCGGATGATCCCAACGGTTAGCCCTGCCACAGGAGAAACATTCTCACATTTGCAGATGGCCAGTAGCGAAGACGTGGATTTGGCTGTAAAGGCTGCTCGTGAGGCTTTTCCCCGTTGGAGCAGCACATCTCCGATGGAGCGTCAGCGCGCGTTGCTCTCGATAGCGGACTTGCTTGAGGCTCGAGCACAAGAGTTTGCGTACTTAGAAACTCTGGATAACGGTAAGCCTTTGCGGGAATCCAGCCAAATCGATATCCCGCTGGCCGTTGATCATTTTCGTTATTTCGCGGGTGTTGTTCGCTCGCATAGCGACGAGGCAACGCAACTTGATAATCAGACTCTGAGTTTGGTGTTGAGTGAGCTTATAGGTGTCGTCGGGCAGATTATTCCGTGGAACTTTCCTCTGTTGATGGCGGCCTGGAAGTTGGCTCCGGCCCTAGCGGCTGGCAACACGGTTGTTATCAAACCATCAGAGATGACCTCGATTACTTTGCTCACTTTGGGAGAGATTCTTAACGAAGTATTACCTCAAGGAACCGTCAACATTGTTACCGGCGACGGTCCTGAGGCTGGACAAGCGCTACTTGATCACCCCGATGTCGACAAGTTGGCATTTACCGGATCGACAGCCGTTGGATATCGCGTAGCTAAAGCCGCGGCTGAAAAGCTAATACCGGCGACTCTAGAGCTGGGTGGAAAATCGGCCAACATTGTGTTTGCTGATGCCAATATTGAGAAGGCATTGGAGGGAGCTGCTACATCGATTCTTCTAAACCAGGGCGAAGTGTGTGAGTCCGGTGCCCGACTTTTTGTCCATCGGTCTATCTTCGATGTATTCGTGGGGGCGCTGAAGGAGCGGTTCGAGGGAATCAAAGTTGGGGATCCTTTAGATCTCACCACTCAAATGGGAAGCCAGGTCAGTCAACAACAGATGGAACGGATTCTCGGGTATATCGATCTGGCGACTCAGGAAGGCGCAAGGATCATAACCGGTGGAAAACGGCTGGTTGATGCAAACCATGAGCATGGTTGCTTTATCGCCCCCACGATTATTGTTGATGCGAGCAACAAAATGCGGGTGGCACAAGAGGAAATTTTCGGTCCCGTCCTGGTGGTCATGTCGTTTGAAGATGATGACGAGGTGATTGAGCTGGCCAACGAGTCTGAGTATGGCTTGGCAGGCGCGGTTTGGACGGAGGATATCAATCGTGCTCTTAATGTCGCTCGCGCCATCAAAACCGGACGGATATGGGTGAACACCTACCATGAGCTGCCTGCACATGCGCCTTTTGGTGGGTACAAAAAATCCGGTATCGGTCGGGAGACGCACAAGATGATGCTGGATAGCTATACCGAAAAGAAGAACATCATTATCAGCCTGAATGAGACCGGTCCGGGTCTCTTTTAATGCAGCGGAGCATTGCTTGCTCCTGTACGAAAACCTTATTTAAAAGGAAATAGCGTTATGAATGTCAATCCTCTTTTTGAGTCCCAGAGACTGGGTTCACTTGAGCTGAAAAATCGTATTGTTCTGCCGCCTCTCACGCGTTCAAGAAGCACTCAGCCAGGAAATATTCCGAACGATCTGATGGCTGACTACTATGCGCAGCGGGCTTCTGCTGGCTTCATGGTCACAGAAGGCACGCAGATAGAGCCCAGAGGTCAGGGGTACGCTTGGACGCCGGGTATTTTTACAGCGGCACAAATTGAGGGTTGGAAAAAAGTAACCGGTGCTGTTCATCGTGAAGGCGGCAAAATCTTTTGTCAGCTGTGGCATGTAGGGCGAGTTTCTCATAATTCTCTTCAGCCGGACGGACAGGCTCCGGTAGCACCCTCAGCCATTCGTGCAGAAGGTGTGAAAGTGTTCGTAGAAACAGCACCAGGGGAGGGCGCACTGGCTGATCCGGATGAGCCCCGCGCACTTTCAACCGAGGAAATTCAAGAGCTTGTGAAGCTATATGCTCGCGCTGCTCGTAACGCCGTGGAAGCCGGCTTTGATGGCGTAGAAATCCACAGCGCGAATGGCTATCTGGTTAACCAGTTCATCTCAGAGCATACTAATCATCGGACGGATCAATACGGCGGAAGTTTGCGGAACCGCCTGCGCTTCCTGGAAGAGATTGTGGCCGCAATTTCAGAAGAAGTGGGGGCTGAGCGCTTGGGAGTGAGGTTTGCTCCCTTATTCGAGAGCACGGAAGAGGCACGTGTTTATCTGGGATTGGTTGAAACAGACCCTCACGAAACCTACCTAGAAGCGGCAAAATTGTTAGAGCGCATGGGTATTGCCTATATTTCTATCGCTGAAGCCGACTGGGACAATGCACCAGAATTGCCTGACAGCTTCTGCAGTGCGCTCCGAGGTGCTTTTAGTGGCGCTCTGATTTATGCAGGCCGATACACTCCGGAGAAAGCGCTTCGTATGCTTGATGCTGGATACGGCGACTTGTTCGCTTTTGGGAAGCCGTTTATTGCAAACCCGGATTTACCGTATCGGATACAGCAAGGATTGCCTTGGAACGAGGTTGACCCTACAACGATGTACGGTGGAACGGACAAGGGGTATATCGACTACCCGACCTATGACTCTCAGGCTGCCTCGGCGCCCGAGTCACTGGAAAGCGTGACGGATTAAGAACCCAGCAAACGAGAGAAGCCTCCTTGAAAAAGGGGGCTTTTTTTGGGTTCATCGCAGATTAGCGTGGACTAGAAATGAAATGAAAACGGTTGGAGAGTTATTGTTTAGTCGCCAAACAAAAATGTAGTGGTCAACCATTGGTCCGGTTGGCGAAAACTCTAGGCTGGCATGTCACCGTCATAGACCGAAGGGCAAACTTCGCGATGGCTCACTGCTTTCCTAAAGCTGATGATTTCGGGTGATGAATATCGACGAGCTGCTGTCCACGAGTTCCTTGCTAGATGGCGCCGCTGTTGTCGTGATGACCCAGAGCGTGACTCAGGATACACAGTGGTTGACAAAAGCTCTGAGGAGCGGTGTTTGCTATGTTGGGCAGCTGGGGCCTCGGTACCGAACTGAGCGACTGTTGGCTGACATTGGTGATGATGTGCAAACTGTTCAGGCTCGGGAAAAGCTCTATTAGCCTGATAGTCTTGACCTTGGGGGAGCCCCTGAGAACGTTGCTATGGCGATCCTCTCAGAGATCAGTGTGGTGGTAAATGGTCGAAACGGCGGCATGTTGAAATACAGAGGCGCGAGAATTCATGAAGCGGATTAACGGCCTTTTGGGGGCAGTTATCCTTAAAGCCTATAGTTATTTTTTAAAAATGTAGACGACTGGTCTATTCGAGGGTAAGCTAAAAATCAGCGTGATAAGCAATTAGATTTCAGTGTTTTTTATTTGTCCTGCCTCTAGTCGACCGGTCTATGATTTGGCGGATTATGAATAAATTCGAGATTTACAACCCAATCACGTTCCACGAGAAAGGACTTAATTATGGCTTATGAAACACGAAACCCTTACACCGGCGAACTTTTGGAAGCATACCCGGACGCGACCGATACTGAAGTCCACCAAGCGATTGAGAATGCTCATGTGGCATTTTTATCGTGGAAGGAAGCCGGGTTTGCGGAGCGTGCCCGTGTAATGCACTCTGCCGCAACCATATTGCGTCGTGACGTTGATTTTTTTGCCAACTTGTTGACGGTTGAAATGGGCAAGCTTGTCGCCGAAGCCAAAGCAGAAATCGCGCTGTCAGCGGATATCTTTGACTATTATGCTAACAATGCAGAAGTCCTGCTGGCACCCGAAAAGCTGCCAGTAGCCAATCTCGATGAAGGTGATGCCGTTCTGTCCGCAGAGCCGTTGGGGGTCTTGCTGGCAATTGAGCCGTGGAACTTTCCGTTTTACCAAGTAGCTCGTATTGCGGCGCCACAATTGTCTGCCGGCAATACCATGTTGCTCAAGCATGCCTCGAATGTTCCGCAGGCAGCTGCTGCATTCGAAAAATTGATGTTGGAGGCGGGGTTGCCCCAAGGGGCGTTTAAAAACCTTTATGCGACACGTTCGCAAATCGAAACCATCATTAACGATCCACGTGTCCATGGCGTTGCGCTGACCGGATCGGAAGGTGCAGGCTCGATTGTTGCCGCGCAGGCAGGCAAAGCGCTGAAGAAATCCACGCTCGAACTTGGCGGCGCAGACGCGTTTGTGGTGTTGGCCGATGCGGAAATGGAGAAGACCATCAATTGGGCGGTCTTTGGACGGCACTGGAATGGCGGTCAGGTCTGTGTCTCTTCTAAGCGCATGATCGTCGTTGATGACGTATATGACCAATTTCTTGAAGGTTACACCGCTGGCGTTGCGAAGCTTCGGGTAGGCGATCCAGCGGATCCAACAACGACGTTAGCGCCCCTGTCTTCCGAGGCAGCTGCAAACGAGATTAAAGACAAGATACGCCAAGCTGTTTCCTGCGGAGCTACGGCAACCGAAGTTGGACCAAAGGTTCCCTGTTCGGGTGCTTTCGTACAACCGACCATTCTGACTAATCTTTCAGAAGATAACCCGGCTCGATATTGGGAATTCTTTGGCCCAGTCTCGATGCTGTTTCGTGCGAAGGACGAGGTAGATGCTGTGCGCATTGCCAATGATTCACCGTTCGGGCTTGGCGGGTCTGTGTTTACTGCCGATCCAAAGCGTGGTGCCGATGTTGCGAAGCAGATTTCCACCGGCATGGTCTTTGTCAATCACCCGACCATGGCCAAGGCAGACTTGCCTTTCGGTGGTATCGGGCGGTCGGGCTACGGTCGAGAACTGATCGGGCTCGGAATCAGGGAATTCGTCAACCACAAGCTCATTTCGGTGGTTGATATTGATGCGCCATTCTAGATGGTGAAGCACTAAACGATGCCCTCGAGGTATTTTGTTTTTAACCGTTCGATAGTCGAAAGAGGAGTGATAGATCATGAAAATCTTCTACAAAACCGCGGCGACGGCAACGGGCGGACGCTCGGGAACTTCAACCCTGAACGACGGCAGCTTTTCGGTCCAAATGGTTCGACCCGATAGCGATGAAGATGGCGTAAACCCTGAACAACTGTTTGCACTTGGTTATGCGGCCTGTTTCGACAGCGCGATGGAGATCACCGCAAAACAGCTCAAACTGAATGCCAAGGGGGCAAAAACTTCAATCGAAGTGGGTATCGGCCAACGATCCGATGGCGGATACGGGCTTGACCTCGACATCACTGCTCACTTGCCGGGCATGGCCCGCGAGGACGCACAACGCCTGGTCGAGGCGACACATCAGCTTTGCCCCTACTCCAATGCTACCCGCGGAAATATTGATGTCCGCTTACATATTGAAACTGAAGGAAACTGATATGAAAAATTTCAACTTTCACAACCCTACCCGAATTTTGTTTGGCAAAGGCTGCATTGCAGAGCTGAAAGATCAGGTTCCCGCTGATGCGAAAGTTTTGATTCTCTATGGCGGTGGCAGTGCTGAACGAACGGGTGTGCTGGACCAGGTGCGCGAAGCTCTTACTGGCCGGGCAATGCTTGAGTTTGGAGGTATTGAACCTAACCCACGCTATGCTACAACGCTAAAAGCAGTTGAGATGATTCGCGAAAATGCCGTCACTTTCCTGCTTGCTGTTGGTGGCGGGTCGGTCATCGACGCCACCAAATTTATTGCGGCGGCGGCAAAGTATGATGGTGATGCCTGGGATATTCTTACCTCACGTGGATCAGTCATTACCCAAGCAGTGCCGTTTGGCTCTGTGTTGACGCTACCTGCCACTGGGTCTGAGATGAACTCTGGCGGAGTGATTACCAACCCCGAGAAGGAGGCAAAACTGCCGTTTAGTAGCCTTTATTGCTACCCGGTTTTCTCGGTTCTGGATCCGGAGGTCACCTACACTCTGCCATCTCGCCAGATTGCCAATGGTGTGGTGGACGCCTTTGTTCATACGATCGAACAGTATCTTACCTATCCAGTGGCCGCGCGGGTTCAGGACGGCTTTGCCGAAGCCCTGCTGCGCACATTGATTGAACTTGGCCCCAAGGCGCTTGAGACACCCGAAGATTATGACATTCGTGCCAATTTGATGTGGACTGCGACCATGGCTCTGAATGGGCTTATTGGTGCAGGTGTACCTCAAGACTGGGCCACTCATATGATTGGGCACGAAATTACTGCACTGAATGATACGGACCACGCCCGCACGCTGGCGGTTGTGCTGCCATCATTGATCGATGATCAGCGCGAAGCTAAGCGTGAAAAGCTTCTCCAGTATGCCAGCAATGTCTGGAATATCCGCGAAGGATCCGATGATGAACGAATTGACGCGGTAATCGAAGCAACGCGCGGTTTCTTCGAGCAGATGGGTATCAAGACTCGGTTAGGCGACTATGACGTTGATGCTGACGGAATCAATCACATCGTTAGTGCCTTAAAGGAACACGGAATGACTGCACTTGGGGAACATAACGCTATCGGCCCCGATGAAGCTCGTCGCATTCTTGAAGCTGCTTTGTAGGAGGAGTCGAACATGAAACAAACAGACACCGCAAACCGCAAGCTCGTGTTGGCGAAGCGCCCTACGGGCGAGCCGACTCTGGACACTCTAAGGCTAGAAGAGGAGGCGATTCCTTCTGTCGGTGACAATCAGATGCTTTTGCGTACCGAGTACTTGTCACTCGACCCGTATATGCGCGGCAGAATGAGTGATGCGCCTTCTTATGCTGCACCGGTTGAGGTCGGCGATGTCATGGTTGGCGGCACGGTTGCCAAAGTGGTTACTTCGAAGCTTGATGGCTTCGCGGAGGGCGACTGGGTGCTTAGCTTCAACGGCTGGCAGGATTACGCTCTTTCCGATGGTGAAGGGGTTACTAATCTTGGCGTTTCGCCAGAGCACCCATCCTGGGCACTTGGGATCTTAGGCATGCCTGGGTTTACCGCCTGGGCTGGCCTGACGCAGATCGGTGAGCCCAAACCCGGGGAGACAATTGTGGTGGCCGCGGCGACGGGTCCGGTCGGCGCAACCGTAGGTCAAATTGGCAAACTGCTGGGCTGCCGTGTTGTTGGCATCGCAGGCGGGCCGGAAAAATGCGCCTATGCGGTTGACGAGCTGGGTTTCGATGCATGCATCGACCACAAGGCACCAGACTTTGCGGATCAGCTTGCCAAGGCCAGTCCGGACGGCATCGATGTCTATTTCGAAAACGTGGGCGGCAAGGTTCTGGATGCGGTGATCCCGCTTTTGAACCCGCATGCGCGTGTGCCGGTGTGTGGACTGGTCTCGCAATACAACGCCACCGAACTGCCCGGCGGGCCAGACCGAATGAATTGGTTAATGGGGCAGATTCTTCGGAACAAGGTAAAGGTTCAAGGATTTATCATCTTTGACAGTTTCGGTCACCTATATCCGGAATTCGCCAAACAGATGGGTGCTTGGGTGGAAAGTGGAAAAATCAAGTATCGCGAAGAGGTCATTGGTGGCTTGGAAAATGCCCCGGAAGCCTTCATCGGCCTTCTCAACGGCGATAACTTTGGCAAGCGCGTGATCCGCGTTAGCACCACAAAATAGGAGAATTACATGAAAATTCTGATGATACTCACGTCCCATGACGAACTTGGAGACACTGGTAAAAAAACAGGCTTCTGGCTGGAGGAATTTGCCGCGCCCTATTACGTCTTCAAGGACGCTGGGGCCGACATCACCCTGGCCACGCCCAAGGGTGGACAGCCTCCCATTGACCCGTCCAGCGATAGCCCGGACGCACAGACTGACGACACTCGTCGTTTCAAGGGCGATGCCGAGACGCAAAAGCATCTTGCGACTACGCTGAAACTGTCTGACATAACAGAAGTCAGGTTCGATGCAATCTTCTATCCCGGTGGCCATGGCCCGTTGTGGGACCTGGCCGAAGATGCTGACAGCAAACGCCTGATCGAAGCCTTTGCCGCCGCTGACTTGCCTGTTGGCGCCGTCTGCCACGCCCCCGCCGTATTCCGCCACACTCAAGGCACAGACGGTAAGCCCTTGGTCTCAGGGCGACGTGTGACAGGCTTCACCAACACAGAAGAAGAGGCTGTTGGCCTGACCAACGTTGTGCCCTTCCTGGTCGAGGATATGCTCAAAGCCAATGGTGGCAATTATGAGAAAGGCACCGATTGGGCCAGCTTTGTGCTGCGGGACGGCAAGTTCGTCACCGGTCAGAACCCTGCCTCATCCGCTGCCGCCGCGCACGAGATTCTGGCGTTGCTGAAATAACGGAAAACGACGACCGAATTGATCCAGCGCCACTATGAAGCCTCCTTCTATTCCGAATAGGTCGGGATAGAAGGAGGGGGACTTCGTACATCGTTCAGTCAGGGAGAAAACGCATGAGAATAATCAATCCAAGTTCTGGCTCGCAGAAGTTGAAAGTGTGATAACGGTAGGTATTGCAGCAAGCGCCCCACCTGCAGTTACCAAACCGCTGACCACTTCTACGTAACTGCTCCAATCATCATCAGCATCGAAGTCGATATTTGATTGGGACGCCTCAATCACCGCATCATGTATTTGCTGCAATTCCTTATTGGCGTCTCTCATGATGGCTCGTGTCTCATTGCCAACCCAGATCTCAAGTAATGGTTTGATCTCCTTTTCAATGAATTTCTTCGACGAAAAAGAATCTTTCAACCGCATCTGATCAATGCGTCGGTCGATCTGGTTGAAAAGTACAACGAGCTCTCGCTCGAGGCGGTGAGGTACTTCAGAAAGCAATTTGTCCCGCCAGTCCAAGATTTGGCGCCGGATGGAAATGGCATTGAGATCATCCATGCTGGTGTCCTTCAGTTGTGGCTCTCACGACATAATAGCTCAGTGCTTTAGACTCAAGAATCCATTTGTAAGCACTTCTCCTAGCCTACATACCACAGTAATTGTGTGCAGAGCCCACAAAATCTTACAAACCAAGATACATTTTGAAGGCGGAGGTGGGAAGAACGGGAAAAGGCTGCAAGGCCAAGCAAAGGCAAAACCTTGGTGCGCACCTTGGTGCGCTTTTGGTTTTTGATGGTTTTATGATCAACTCAGAGCGGTGAGAATCACGTAACTGCTTGATTTAAATGGCGCCCCAGGCAGGACTCTAACCTGCGACCTGCCCCTTAGGAGGGATCATAGGCGAACAGGACGGACGGTTGGCCCGGCGGTCCGCCTCGGGTCACCCACATCCATTTATCGGATTGGGCAGCTTTGCCATCCTCTTTGAGTACCTGGATGCGGGTTTCATCAGCCTGCAGGTAGGCCGCACTGTTCTGCGCCTCCCGCATCAGGTTGATCAGGGGTTTGAACACCTCATCCAGACGGATGATCCAGTGCGCCATATTGGTGCGGCTCAGCTCATGGCCCAGACGTTTGAACATCTGCTCTTGCCGGTACAGCGGCAGACCATCGGCGTATTTCGAGGTGATCAGGTAAGCCAGCAGGGCCGGGGTGGCGATGCATTTGCCCAGCGGGTGTGTCGGGCGAGCCGCGGCTACGATCCGCTCGTCGCCTTTCGTCTCGAACACGGCTTTTTCCTGCCAGTATTCCAGTACTTTGAGCTGAGCCGGGATATAGTCCAACTCTTCCTTCACCTTGGTGAAGAAGGTTTTGACGGCCCCGGCCTTCTCTTCATCACTCAGCAGCAGCTCGATGCGCTCACGCAGCAGGTGATCGGAGAAGCCGCGCTGACGGCGTTTGGGTGCAGACGCGGCAGCAGGAGTATCGTCTTCAGCAACTTCAATATCGTCCGGGAGCTGATCCCGCAGCTGATCGATCTCGGCTTCCAGCTCGGACTCATCGAACAGGTGGATCTGGTGGGCCGTTTTCTCACTGCTGGCCGCGAACCGCTGGATGCGCTGCAAACGCAGCATCTCTTCCAGCAACGAGATGTATTGCTCGCGCTGCTGGAGTTGCCGGTCACGCTCTTTGACGACCTGATCCCGCTGCTCAAGCTCATCCTCTTTCGAGGCCAGTTGCTGCTGCAGCCC
>NZ_JAHQZT010000040.1 GCF_019061305.1 Marinobacterium weihaiense | reverse complement strand
AAAGCATTGTTCAAAATAGCTTTAGAAAAAAGAGATTTTGAAATAACTCAACTGGTTCAGAGAAATAACTTCTTCATGATTTTTCAAGGTGTTCTCTTTGCTGGTGTCATGCAGTCAAGCCATACTAAACCAGTAGTTACACTGCTTGTCTGTATAGCTGGCTTGCTAATTTCTCTTTTCCAAGTTGGGATGGCAAGTGGTGCAAAATTTTGGCAAGAGTATTGGGAAGAGGCACTAAAAAAGATAGAGGGTAGGTTGTTGTTACATATTCATCGTACCGACGATTCCCGTCGTGAGATCTGGAGTTTATTTCATGACAGAACTGCTATCTATGATGAGATTGTAAACAGGCGTCTGCATTCTCATAATAAAAGCTTTATGTCGATTACGTCTTGGCTGGTAGCTAAAAGGTTTTCTGTAAGTCGAATTCCGATTTATGTCGGTCTATCATTGTCAATTATATGGGCTGTAATGGTGTTTATAGCTGTTGATATCGACTTTACAGGTATAAACGTACAAGTTAAAGGCTTCAATTAATCGTCATTTAACAAGTGCCTAAACCAAAGGACGCAAAACAGCAGGCTTGCGCTCCTTCGTCGCTAATTTTAGCCTGCTATTTCGCGCCGGTTAGGCAAGCGTTAGGGCTTTCGAATTCTGCAAGCATTGACTTGTTACGAGCAGATTAATGAAAAAAAACAAACTAGTCGATCCACTGAAAGAACATCGTGAGATGATGGAGGCCTTAGGAGATCCGCTGAAAGAGCATCGCGAGATGTTGGCGGCTTTGGGTGATCCACTGAAAGAACATCGTGAAATGATGGCAGCCTTGGGTGATCCGTTGAAGGAACACCGTGAGATGATGGAGGCCATAGGAGATCCGCTGAAAGAGCATCGCGAGATGTTAGCGGCTTTGGGTGATCCACTGAAAGAACATCGCGAAATGATGGCAGCCCTTGGAGATCCGTTGAGGGAACACCGTGAGATGATGGAGGCCTTAGGAGATCCGCTGAAAGAGCATCGCGAGATGTTGGCGGCTTTGGGCGATCCGCTGAAACAACATCGCGAAATGATGGCGGCCATGGCCGATCCACTCATAGAATTTCGGGAATCGATCGCTGCTATCCAAAACCCGTTCAAAGATCTTTCAACTGCTATCGCAAGTAATGACTCGCTAAGGCTTCTAAAGGATATTGCGCTTGATATTGGTCACAATCTATCATTTGAGCCAGATGGGTGGATTTCATTTGAATCGAAAAGGGTAGCGATTTCGGAGCTGCAAAGTCTTTCTTACCAAGTCATTCATGACTCTTCGGTAGAACCATCAGGCTCTTTAGAGGATTCTTTGAACAACCTGATCGACGAAATCAGGGCGCAGAAAGACCCGGCGATTCAAAAACTATTGATGTGGTTCATATGCCCATTGATCATTGCCGTTATTGTGTCCTTTCTAAATCCTGTCGTGGATTATCACGTCAAATCTTACCTAAAGGAAGATAAGCGCTCTCTTTCAAAAAAGATCGAGTCAAAGGTAGCGGCATCTGTTGATGATAGTGTCCTAACTGACTTTCGGTATGTTTCAGCTGATGTCCTCAATGTCAGATATTCAGCATCTAAAAAAGCGGAAACCGTCGGTTATTTACATTTCGGTTATGCAGTGATTGTTATTAACCGCGAAAAAAGCTGGACTCTAGTTGAATGGAATGATCCAAATTCTGAAATTCAAATCAAAGGGTGGGTATTTTCAAGGTACCTCGCCAAATTCAAGTAAGGCCCTAACAAAATGCTGCTGCCGGACAATGTAGTTCCCCCGGTTTAGTGGATACCTCGATCTAATTCAGGCGAGGTGAATAATGCCAGCGTACAAGAACCAGAAGAAGACACGGCAGTACACGAATGAGTTCAAGGCCAAAGCTGTTAAGCTGACCCATCTGAGTGGGGCAAGCGTGAAGGGCGTTGCGGAAGCGCTGGATATCCATCCCTTCATGTTGTCCCGCTGGCGCAAGGAGTACCGGGAAGGCAAGATCGTGGCTGATAAACGTAAAATGGTGTCTAAGAAGCCAAAGGCTTTGAGTGAGAACGAGCAGATACGAAAACTTGAGAAACAAGTTGCTGACTTGAAGGAGGAAAATGACCTGCTAAAAAAGTGGCAACGTTTTCTCGCGGAGGAACGGAAGAAAGGTTCCGGTTCGTAGCTGAACATCGCGAGCAGTTCGGTGTGCGCCGCTTGTGCAGGTTCCTGAAAGTATCAGCCAGTGGCTTCTATGCCTGGTTGAAACGCAAAGTGAGCCGGCGTCAGCAAAGCGATGCTTTGCTGACCGAACGCATCATTCGGATTTTTGAGGCAAGTCGAGAAACGTACGGCAGTCCAAGAGTACATCAGGCCCTGAAGCGACAAGGAGTCCATGTGGGTAAAAAACGAGTCGAACGGTTGATGAGAGAAGCGGGCTTGAAGGCCCGTGTCAGCCGCGTTTACCGCAAGCTTGCCGGGTTACACCGTTTCTACCAGCGTGCGCCGAACTTGCAGATCTGCCGAAACCAACAGCACCCAACCAGCATTGGTCCGCTGACCTCACCTATATCCGTGTTGGTAAACGGTGGCTGTATCTGGCTGCGGTAATCGACCTATATTCCCGTCGTATTGTGGGTTGGTGTTTGGGTAAGCAGAAGACGGTATCACTGCGAAGGCCTCATTACAGATGGCGCTGCGTAACCGACGACCTGATCCTGGTCTGATTTTTCATACGGATCGTGGGGTTGAATACCGTGCCCACGAGATCCAGTCGCTTCTAAAGCGACATGGCATTCTAGCTAGTGCCAACCGTCCAGGCATGTGTACAGACAATGCGGAAATGGAGTCCTTCTTTCATACCTTAAAAGGTGAGCTGATAAAGGAAAATGTCTTTTATGGCGAAATGCATCTGAGAGATAAGCTGGTCGGATACATCCAGCACTTTTATAATCGAGTTCGACTGCACTCAAGCTTAAATTACCTGAGCCCAGTGGAATATGAAGCAATGACGGCATGAGCAGCGTAGGTATCCGATTTATCGGGAGAAGATCATCAATTTTCGCTGCGCTTCAATTGCCCGCTGAGTTGGGCGTTATATTCACAAGGAGTCTTGAATTGGCAATAGATGTTGCGTTTAGTATTGAGGCAAATGATTACATAGACCCTGACCGGGCATATGACCTTTATTGGTCTGGGATCATTACTGACAAGAAGAAGTTTATTTGTCCGGGAACAGATTGCACGGCGCAAGTAACATGCGCAAACCTAGATGAAGACCTTCAAGATATGAAGGTCGTTCCGCATTACCGCATCTATGGGAAGCATTCTGAGAGCTGCGAAGTATTCAATGATAAGCCTCTCAATTTGAAGTACGAAGATGGTACATCTATAAAAGAAGAAAAACGCACGGTAGATGAATCCATTGTAGACGTATTTCTTCTGGAACGACCAGATTCCTACTATGATGAGGCTAGAACTGATGCAAGCAATAATAGTCAGGCTTTTAAAAAGCCAGGTTTTGTCCGTAGATCTAAAGATACAAGATTAAGGGAAGCAGGAAGCATCGGAAACATATACTCCGTCCGATCTGTTGTTGGTAGATATATCCGATATAGAAATGATGGTTCCATTGACCAGCGGAGGGTCAATATCCTTGGCAAGGACATATATTACCGAAGTATATTTAAATGCATATGGGAGCAGGACTTAGACGATCTTCCAAACTACCCAGTAATCTACTATGGTTGGGCCTTTGTGAATAGGCTTCCTTCCGATGCTGGATATCAAATTAAATTTAAGAAAAAATTTAAAAAAGGCGATGACGAATACACTAGCACTATAATGATCGCCGATCGCCTGATAGAAAGCTATAAAATCAAGAAATTAGTTGCAACAAGACTTGAGAAGATAAAATCTCAGGAAAAACCAACTGCATTCGTTTTCGTTTATGGCGAGCCAAAGGGAAATATATCAAAAGCTGGAAATAAGTATGCTAATTTCTCAATAACCAATCTGGATATGATAGATATAAATTATGACTGTCCATTACCGAAAGAATATAACAAGGCATGTTCATAGCGTTCAGTACTTTCGGTGATGACTTGTGTAACCGGTTGTAGCTTGAGCAGTTGCACGACTTTTTAATCATGAGTTAATAATAATTATTGCTTTTTTGAAATATTCATTTTTTACGGTGTTGCTTCATGTCTAAGCCTTATGTTGTCTTACCTGGTGTAGTGCGGTTTTCGAAATTAATGCTTAAAGTTATTGTGCTAGCCGTACTCGTTATATATTCACTCAAAAACCTTATTGGTAGCTACATGGATAATCTCTATTATTCTGTAGAAAGCACACAAGCATCTCCAGATGGCAGTTTTTTTGTTACCCAATTAAGCTCTCTGCGGGAAAGCGGCCATGCTCCCTATGGTCATCTGCTGGTGCTATCCAAATCCGGGCCTGTCAAGACGCCTGATGAAGGCCATGTTGTTTTTGCCGGATACTGCACATTGCATGATTTATCGTACTCATGGGTAAACAATCAACACCTTCTCGTACAGTGTGCATCTACTAAGCAAGCGCCGGTGGCATCCCTGGCGATAAAATCTCATGGTATTGAAATCACTCTTGATCAGTCCAAAACTCAGCCCAACGCGATGTCAGACACATAGGGATGGCCGTACTCGCGTTGGTCACTGATATGCTCAGCATTCTGAGTACTGGGGCTGTTGCAGCGAGATCCATCATTCAATAAGTGCAGCCAACAATAGAGTACCTGGTTGTACTGACTCAAGTGCATCGGGGCTGGAACGTGCCTCGGCAACCGGTGTACGCATCGTACGTGCGTGGCGGTCATGTATCGATCACCCGGTCGCCAGGGTTTACCGCCCGATCAAGATCAATTTTCCGGTTGCGGGATCTCGATAGACCTGCCCGACGGCTTCCATGCCTGTGCCTTGTTGCTCCATGCCTTCAGGCAACTGGGGCAGTTCACGTCCCTGAGTGATCACTTCGGTGGGGGGCTTGAAGTGCTGCTGCAGGTCGCCGCTGTGGGCGACCAGGGCGGCGATGAGGCCGCAGGCGAATACCAGCATCAGATCCAGCAGGTTGGCGAGGGGGCCCAGGGGTTCAGCGTCTTCCTGATCGAAGCGGCTGCGGCGCCAGTGGCTCATGGCGTGATCTCCACCTGGGGCTGAGCGGGCTCCATGCGTGCAATCAGCTGGTCATACCAGCGGCGGCGCAGGCGGCCCAGCACAAAGCCGATGATGCCGGTGAGCAGGCCGATGACGGTCGTGTCAAAGGCGACGGTCATGGCAGTGGTCAGGATTGACAGTTCGCCATCACCCAGTGCAGAGAGGCCGGGGCCGAGCGGGATGAGAGTCCCCATCAGGCCCAGCATGGGGGCGATGCGGGTAATGAAGTCGGCACGATCAATACGACACATGCCCTGGTGTTGCGCGGCATTCAGGTTGCCACTGCGCTCGAGGCGGCGCAGGCCGCCGCCGCACTCGCCCAGTGCTAGGCCGACCTCCCAGACGGCCAGTGCCAGCAGAAACAGCAATCCCCAGATCACCGGCTGCAACAGCAGGCCGGTGATCTGATGCATCAGTTCCGTTGAATATGATGACACCATCAGTGTTTGCCTCCAAAACGTCCCTTCAGGGCACCGGCAGCCAGCAGCAACAGCATCAATGCGGCGGCCAGCATCCACGGGCGGCTTAAGTCACTAGTGTGATGCTCGCGCGTGTCGGCATCGGCCTGCTCGGATGTTATCGAGTCTTCCGGCGGTTGTGCCGGTGTTACCTGTTGTGCCGGGCTGATCTCCTGGATCCGTGTGACGGCCGGTGTTGTTGATGCCGGTGTCGGCTGGCGGGCTGCGTCCAGAATCTGTTGCAGGGCCTTGGCCTGATCAGCTGTGATGCGAGCATTGACGAAAGCGTATACCGGGTGCGCGGGATGGGTGTGACCGCTGCCTGGCAGGCCATGCCGAATGATGTTGTCGGCAAAGTCTTGCGACAGCTGCTCAAGGGTGGAAGCGTCGGTCTCCCAGAATCCTTTCTGCGCGGCGACCAGCAGGATGGCCATCATGTTGCTGCGTACCTGCTGGTTATGGCCCTGTTGCAGGAACTCGTCCAGCCCCAGTTGCAGCCGGTCGTCCAGATACACGGCTTTCACCTCATCCCACATCCAGCTCTGAATCAGCTGCGGGCTGGTGGCTTGCCAACCCCAGAGGTACTCCATGAATTCGCTGCCCATGGTGCGTGCACCGGCATACCCCTCGGCCATCAGAGGCTTTAGCCACTGTGGGTTGAGGTAGCGGCTGCGCAGCTCCTGTCCCAGTGCCTGTGCCAATGGCGTGAGCTTGGCCTGTTCACGGCGGGAGTGGTCGATGGCGAAGCTTTCTGGTGCGGTTCCCGTGACGGTTTCCACGGCCAGATTGAGGCCGCCGAGGTAGTCGAAGGCGTCGTTGTTGTCGATCAGGCCATAGAGATGACTGGCGCGCCCCAGATAGGTGTGCCGGATCTGACCCAACTGGCGGTTAAAGGCATCATGGGCACTGGTGCCATGCACGCCGCTGCCGTAGGCATGGCCCATGCGCCTGATATAGGCCTGTCCCAGTTGGGTGCGGTCCTGCCAGCTGCCAGAGCGTTCCACCAGGCGGTTGATGCCCGCGCCGTAGCTGCCGGGTGCGGTGCCAAAGATGCGCAGGCTGGCCTGACGCCCCAAGGCGTCGCTGTCGTCCAAGGCTGGGTTGGCCTGCAGCAGGCGGCGGGTCTCGGTAACCCAGTTGGCCGCCACGGTATTGGCACTCAGCGGTTCATCACGGGTGCTGACGGCATGTTCCAGAGGTGCCAGTGCCCGCTGCAGAGCCGGTTGCAGGGCAGGGTAGTCGCGCGCAATAACATCGCGGCTGGCGGCCAGTGCCATCAGGCCGGCCTGATCCAGCAGTTCCAGCTGACCGGCATAGAGGTCGCGGAACAGGCCTGACGTGGTGAAGACCACATCGCGGCGCTGGGAGCGCCGCGCATCCAGTGGCAGCAGTTCCAGCCCGTTGATGATGCCACGGCTGTTCCAGATCGGGCGCACGCCTAGCAGGTCAAGGCCGAAGGCGATCATGCTGCCTTCATCGCGTACGGCATCGGAGGCCCAGAGAATGACCGCTTCCTTGCCTTCGGGCTCGGGTGTTTCGGTACGGGCCTTGTCGGCCAGTTCCGCACCCAGCGCGAAACCGAGACGGGTGGGCAGCAGGCTGCCATCCAGGGCGAAGAAATTGCGGCCGGTAGGCAGGGCCTCGGGGGTACGGATGGGGTCGTTGCCCTTGCCCGGTGCGATATAGCCACCCTCAAGGGCATTGATCAGGGCCGACATCTCGGCCTCGGGCGAGGCGGTCAGGGCGTTGCGCCAATGCGCCGGTACCGGCTTGCCATCGGCCATTGAGGTTAGCAGGGTGTCGATCTGCTCGGCCTGCCAGGGCTTGCCGAAGGTGTGCAGACCCAGTGGCATGAAGGTTTCCTGCAGGTGCGTGAGGTAGTGCCCGGTCTCGTGCAGCAGCAGCTCGTCGTCAATTTGCTCGAAACCGATGCCGCGCACCTTGAGCTCTTCATCCATGCTGGCGGCCAATTCGTCCCTCAGGTTGAGCTGGTCGATCTGTGTTCGCAGCTGCTGCACCGCACGATGGCGGGTATCGGGGTCGGCGGCGGCCTCGGCGCTTTCGATCAGCTGACGCAGACTGAGTAGATCGTCATAGAGTTCGGTGGTGGCCAGCGGCGGGGTAAGGTGATCAATCATCACCGCGCGTCCACGGCGTTTGGCCTGAATGCCTTCGCCCACGCCGTCAACGATGTAGGGGTAGATGCCGGGCAGGTCACCGGCGATCAGTGCGGGGTAGTCCTCCGCCGTCAGGCCGGTGGCGCGCCCCGGCAGAAACTCGTAGGTGGAGTGACGGCCCACATGCACCAGCGCATCGGCCTGAAAGCGGTCACGCAGCCAATGGTAGTAGGCCAAGTACTGGTGCGGTGGCGGGAAAGACATGTTGGCGTGCAGCAGTTCTTCGTTCAGCTCCCAGCCACGGGGTGGCTGCGGCCCCAGGAAAACGTTACCGAACTGCACGCCCGGCACCAGCAGTTGGTCTTGCCAGACCATGGTACGCCCCGGTGCTTCGCCCCAACCGCGCAGCCCCTCGATACCCATGTCGATGATGGCCTGATTGACGTCACCGGCCTGTTGCCAGAGTTGCTGCCGTGCTGCTATCGCCAGCGTGGGGTCGCTCAGCCGCAGGTAGGCGGACTCCAGCTGGTCAAGCAGATCCAGCCCTCGGACGCGGCCGGGGTGGCGGGTACCATCAAGGATATGGCGCAGATCTTCCAGCACCCGGGCGCTACGTGCAGCGGCTACAGGGGCAAGATCAGACGCCAGCGGGGGAGCCTCGGGTGACAGTAGCGGGCGCAGCTGGTGGTGCAGGTACGCCAGAGGACCGAACCGCATCTCCTGCTGGATGCCGTCGGGCAGCGTAGTAAACCACTGACGGTAATCGTCCGCGCTGACCGAGTTGACCAGGCCGGCCATGGCGGCCAGCGCACTGCGGTCTTCCGGCAGGTTGACGCCGCGAGTCTGCAACTGGTCCAGCAGGGCCTCCGGGCTATCCGGCAGGGGGCCGGTGGTGTAGCCCGCCGCCTTGAGTGCCTGCAGCATCTGCAAGAGTGAACGGGGCACGTTGAGATTGTCGGCGCCGATGTTATGGCGTCCCGGCGGGTGGTTGTAATAAATGATCGCCACCCGCTTGTCGGCATTGGGTGTGGTGTGCAGGGCAAAGCCGTTGCGGATGCGGTTGACCAGGTGTTCGATCTCGCTATCCAGCGGCTGCAGGCGGCTCAGGGTCACGCCGGTCTGAGGGTCGCGGGTATGCGTGGCGGCCACGGCCAGTACATGCGGCT
The DNA here is from genome assembly GCF_019061305.1 of Marinobacterium weihaiense. Taxonomy (GTDB): domain Bacteria; phylum Pseudomonadota; class Gammaproteobacteria; order Pseudomonadales; family Balneatricaceae; genus Marinobacterium; species Marinobacterium weihaiense. Next base: position 6,291 of record NZ_JAHQZT010000040.1, on the reverse strand, counting down.
GGCCGGTGCCCTGCAGCTCCGGCATCGCCAGGCGGTAATGCACCGAGTCGGTCGGTAGCCCGGTGGCCGACAGGCGAAAGCGGGGCAGGTCCAGCTCGGCAATGCGCAGCCCCTTGTAGACCGGTACATTGAGCTGTTTGAACAGGTGGATGACCGCTTCGCGATGCTCGCCGCCGCCGATCACGAAATCCTGCAGGGCCAGAATCGCCCAAGGGGCGGTCTTCGGCGCCACCTGGCCGATGTGTTCCACCGCCAGACGGCTGCCATCGCCCCAGGCGGCCGCGACGGACAGGCAGCGTATGCCCTGGGCCTGATCGCAGATGGCCGCATGCAATGCCCGGTTTTGCGGGTGGTCGCCCTGGTTACCGTCCAGCAGGAACAGGGTGGGCAGGTCCGGTAGGGCCGCAAGTGCATCCGCCGTGAGGCGTTGTCCATTTTCACTGATGCGCACCGGGGCACTGGGCTGAGCCGCCGGTGCGGGTGTGTTCAGCAGCAGTGCTTGCCAAAGCCGCTGCAGGTTGTCGTGATCGCGGAACTGCCAGTAGGCACGGTTGGCCAGCCAGGTCTTGAACTGCGGGAAGGCCTGTTGCTGGGCCTGCAGCCAGGGCGCAAACGGCTGGTCCGCCGGTGGACGGGCAAAGAGGTTGGCCCGTTGCGCATCGCTGAGTGCCGGCATCTGTCCGCCATCGGCATCACGGTGCAGTGCCTGCAAGCGGCGGTCACTGTGAAAAATACTGCGCTTCTGGTCTGCGGGCAGGGGAAGGGCCAGCAGCCGCTCCACGGATGGCCCGAACACCCCGCCGATCAGGATTTGCTGGGCAGGTTGCAGCAGGGCGAGCAGTTCGGCATCGGTCATCTGTTCCAGTTGGCGACTGGTGCGGATCTGAATGTCAAAGCCGGGGTGGGTGGTCAGGAATTGGTGTGTCGCACCGGCCAGCAGCGGCGCGGTGCGCTCCGATACCAGCGCCAGCGCATATGGCGGCTGCAACTCGGACTTGGCCCAAGCCAGTTGGCTGATGATCAGCAATAAGATGAACAGAATGACCTGGTGGATTCGACCAGGCACGGACACAGACGGATCGGAACCGTCCGGATAGACAGAAGCAGATTGGTTGCGCATGCAGACTCCAAACATCCACACGCACCGGCAAGTGACAGACGCTAACGCCTGCACAAAACAGGATTCGGACTACAGGGCGTATCCCTTGCGGCTACATCCATGTAAACGTCATGCTGTTTCAGGAACACCCCGCCTGATGCGCATTCACGATACCTTCAGAGCATCCATTGATGACGCTGACTGTATCACCCATTGCAGGCCGGTCTCCGGGCTTGGTGTGGTCGTTGCCGACACTCCACCGCCTTCCCGTGCCTTGCACAGTGGCTGATGGTGGATACAACACCTTACCGTTGCGGGGGCAGCGCAGGATTTTCACCTGACTTCCCGATTATCCCGACGCGCCAAAGCGGCCGGACACCTGCAAATCGAGGCGGCAGGGTACAGAGCTGTGCCCCTGGATGCAATAACCTGAGTGATACCCCTCAACCACCGGTCTGGCGGTAGCAGGCCTGAAACTGTCCGGGGGTGAGCGCGGTGCGCTGACGAAAGTGGCGCTGAAAATGGGCCTGATCGGCAAAGCCCAGTTGCAGGGCGATATCTCCCAGCGACGCGTGCGGCTGTTTGAGCAGCTGGCGCGCCCGGCGGATACGCTGGTCCAGCTGCCAGGCGTGAGGCGGCAAGCCGTAATGCTTGCGAAACAGGCGGATCAGCTGATAGCGGCTCAGGTCACTGACGCGGGCCAGCTCATCCAGGCTGAGGTTGTCGTCCAGTCGGTCCATGATGCGTTCTGTGGCCCGTTGCAGCTCAGGCAGACACTGATGGTGCTGAGCTGCTGCCAGAGTCTGGCCCTCGAACAGCGGACAGATATATTCGATCAGCTCGGTTTCAGCGGCCAAGGCGGCGTCAGATGATGTCAGCCGTTGGTACAGACGATCAAAACGGCGGTAAAAGTGGCGATCCTGCTGAAAGTCGGCCGCAAAGGGACGGTAATCGCTGCCATCCGCCAGCATGCATTCCTGTTGCAGCTGTCCCAGCCAGCGGGTATCGATAAACAGCATGCGATAGGACCAAACGCCCTGGTCCGGGTTGCAGGCATGAATGTCGCCCGGGTTGATGGTCACCAGCATGCCGGCGTGGGTCTGATGGTGGCGTGACCCGTTGCGGTAACGGGCGCGGCCGGCATCGATGACACCCAACGAAAATTCATCATGGGCATGGGCCTGATAGCAGGCGGACGAGCGGTCGGCACGGCGCATTTCGACCCAGGGCAACGCAGGGCTGGGCCCCAGCTGATTGGTTGGCCGCTGTGCTGCTTGCCCGGATGAATGTATGCCTGTCTGCGGGGGCCGTACCTTGTCCATGACTCATGTTCTCCAGTGATCTGCCAGCATCAGTATAACGGTGCCGGCCAATAATGCCCCCAGAGTGCGATTGAATACCCGTTGTCGCGCCGGGTTACCGAGCAGGGTGCGCAGCATCTGCCCGGAGATGGCCCAAACCGCGACGCCCAGCAGGCACATGCAAAAGGATACTGCACTGAAGATCAGCAGCCACAGCAGCTGTTCGGGCTGGCTGCTGACAAACAGCGCGACCCCTGAGGTCGCCACCAGCCAGGCCTTGGGGTTGAGCAACTGTGCCAGCGCGCCTTCCAGGAGCCGAGGCGGTTGCGTCAGACCTGCGTCGGCCGAGGCGGACGGTGCCAAGGTGGCGATGCGATAAGCCATATACAGCAGGAAGCCGCCGCCCAGGTAGTGCAGCACGTTGAGCATGGCAGGCAATTGCTGGCCAAGCCCGAAGACCCCCGCGCCTGACAGCAGCACGACCAGCGTGTAGCCCAGGGTGGCCCCCAGCACATGAGGGCTGGTTTTCACCGCGCCATAGGTGGCACCGGAACTGGTGGCGATAATGTTGACCGGGCCGGGGGTGACCGCCCCGACAAAGGCGAATGCCGCCATGGAAAGGATCATACTGAGCATGTTCAACCTCCGCTCTTGGTGTCGAAGGCAGCTTAGCGGTGTCCGGTGAGCGAGTATTGAACGAAATTGCGCGTGTGAACCCTGTGAACGGGGCGGTCGGCTCATGCCTCCGCAACCCGAGCGGGCGCGGAGGCGTGTGGTCACGAAGGCTTGGCCGGTTTGGCCAGGAAGGTGGAGGCCTTTTCCGTGCGGATCGAGCCGCTCTCGAACTGGAAGCTGATCTCCGAACGGGGACTGTCCAGGCCCGACGCGCAGACGCGGTAAGGCAGCCAGGTCGAGCCGTGCTCGGCCATGTTCAACTCGTCGGGGCCATGCAGGATGTAGTCGCGGTTGCCGCGGACGGACACTTTAACCGGCGCGCTATCCTCGCGAAAACTCTCCACCTTCACGCGGTAAGTGTTGCAGAAGGTGTCTTCGTCCAGCTGGATGAACAGGGCATTGCGGTCGCGGCGGATCTCCACCAGCAACTCGGTGGTGGCACTGAAACCATAGAGCACGGCGCCACAGGCGAGCAGGATGGCCGTACCGTAGCCCAGCAGCCGCGGGCGCATGAAGCGAGTGGGCTGCTTGGCCAACTGGTGCTCGGAGGCAAAGCGGATCAGGCCTCGTGGCCTGTCCAGACGCTCCATCACGGTGTCGCAGGCGTCGATGCAGGCGCCGCAATCGATGCACGCCGCCTGCAGCCCGTCACGGATGTCGATACCGGTGGGGCACACCTGCACACACACACCGCAATCCACACAATCACCGACGCTGCCGTCCTGTTGCCGCTTGTGGGCACGGGGTTCGCCGCGCTGCGTGTCGTAACTGACGGTGCGGGTATCCGCGTCGAACATGACACTTTGAAAACGTGAATAGGGGCAGGCATGCAGGCAGATTTTTTCTCGCACCAGGCCGGCATTGGCATAGGTCAGGCCCGCCATGATCAACAGCCATCCCCAAAGCGCCGGTGACATCTGCAGTGTCAGCAGGCTATTCATGATCTCGCGTACGGGGATGAAATAGCCGGTAAAGGTGATGGCCGTAGCCAGTGCCAGCAACGCCCACAGCAGGTGCTTGGCGCTGCGGCGCAGCAGCAATGCCGTGCTCAGTCCTGTCCGGTCATGTTTGGCGCGCTGGCGGGCGCGTCCTTCGGTCAGGTCTTCGATACGGATGAACAGCCAGGTCCAGATGCTCTGGGGGCAGGCAAAGCCGCACCACACCCGTCCCCAGGCAACGGCCATGAAAAACAGCAGGCAGGCACCGGCGATCATCACCCCGGCCAGCAGTGGCAGATCGTGCCAGGACAGCGCGGTGCCGAACAGCAGAATGCGACGCTGTTCGAACGAGAACAGCAGCCAGGGGGTGCCATCGACCTGGACCCAAACCAGGCCGAAGAACAGCGCAATCAGCGGCCAGGTGGTCAGGCGGCGCAGGTTCTGGAAGCGGCCCTCGGTCAGCCGCACATGAAATTTGCCATTGGCCGATCGGCCACCAGGCGTGCTGGCAGGCGCATGTACCTGCACAACCGGTATCTTTTCCATGGTCACTATCCACTCGTCAAGTTCAGCAGCAGGTTACGCTTGTAATCTGTATCGGTGCAGGTATAAAAAATATAATTTCAATAGGGACAGATGGGGCCGTTGTGAGTTATCGATATCAGGATCTGGAGCGTTGGCTGTTGCAGGGCATCGAGCAACAGCGCTGGCAACCGGGCGAACGGCTGCCGTCCATCCGTGAACTCTGTCGGCAGAAACAGCTGTCCAAGGCGACCGTCATGCATGCCCTGCAACGGCTGGAGGCCCTGGGGCTGATCGCGGTACGGCCGAAATCCGGTTACTTTGTGCTGCCGCCTCCGGCACCTGTCGAAGCCGCCGCAACACCACCGGCCATCAGACCGCCCCGCCCGGTCACGGTCAGTGACGTGCTGCTGGATATCATGCAACGCAGCGCGGCGTTTGATCTGCTGCCCATGCCGGATACGGATGAGCGGCCGCGTGCGCTGGTGACACTCAACCGGTGTATCGGGCGTGCCCTGCGGCGCCAGAAGGGCAGTGACCATCAGTACTATGATGAGCCGGCCGGGTCGCTGGCGCTGCGTGAACAGTTGGTCGTGCATGCACTCAAGCGGGGCTGGCACGCCGCTCCAGAGCGGCTGTGCATCACCTCCGGCTGTCAGCATGCCCTGTTTCTGGCCTTGATGGCCTGCTGTCAGCCGGGCGATGTGGTGGCGGTGGAGTCGCCCGGTTTCTATGGCGTACTGCAGCTGCTGCAGCAACTTGGCCTAAAGGGGGTCGAGGTGCCTGCCGCAGGACAGGGCATGGATATGGATGCACTGGACGCCGTGCTGCAGCGCTGGCCGGTGAAGGCCTGTATCGTCTCGCCGGCCTTTGCCACCCCGGGGGGCGCATTGATGCCGATCGAGGCCAGAAAGCGCTTGATGGCGTTGGCCGATCGACATGATCTGGCACTGATCGAAGATGATATCTACGCCGATACCGCCTTCATGGAGATACCCGATCCGCTGAAGGCACTGGATACCGAGAACCGGGTGATTCTGTGCAGTTCCTTTTCCAAATCATTGTCACGGGATCTGCGCCTGGGCTGGGTGTCGGGCGCCCGTTGGCATGACCGCATCCTGCAACTGAAGCTGGTGACGCAACTGGCCAGCAGCCGGTATCTGCAGCAGGGCGTGGCCGACTTCATGGCTGATGGCAGCTATGCCGGTCATTTGCGGTCACAGCGTACCCGTTTGCGTCAGCAGCGCGACCAGTTGCTGCAGGTGCTCAATGCCTGGCCGGTAGAGTGTCAGATCAGTCGTCCGGAAGGGGGATTGGCTGTATGGCTGGAGCTGCCGCTGCAAATCGATACGCTGGCGCTGTATCACCGCGCGCGTGAGCAGGGCGTCATCATCACGCCGGGGCCGCTGTTTTCCATGACTGGACAGTACCGGCATTGTTTGCGGATGAGTTTTGCCCATCCCTGGAACGAGCGGAGACTTCAGGCATTGCAACAGCTGGGTGTGCTGCTGGCACCCTGATCAAGGCAGGAAAAAAGCCGGCCTCTTGCGAGGCCGGAAAATCTGAAGGAACAGGTGTTAATGAAAGCGTTGCGTTAGAAAGCGTATTTCACCGACAGCGACAGGTTGTCACGGTCGGACAGGCTGAGCTGTTCGTACGGTTTGTCGTCCTCGTCGGCATCACCCAGGTAGGTCAGGTAATTCACGCCCACTTGCAGGCCGGTGCGATGAGTGAAATCCGCGCCGATGCTGAAGCG
>NZ_JAHQZT010000003.1 GCF_019061305.1 Marinobacterium weihaiense | reverse complement strand
GTTGGTTAAAAGAGGCGGACGTGCGCATTTTATGAGCCCTAGCACAGAGAAAATGCAGTCTTAATGGCGCTGGAGGGACTTGTTCATACGTTCCCTATCATGTCGGTGCTGCAGGTTCCTTGATTTGCTTGAAGGCAGGGTGTTTGTGTGTGACATGGAATACGCTTTGGCTACACAGCCTGATCAAGCCGGTTTAACGGCTCTGGTGAAATGCTCACTGCTTGCAGCCGGAACACGCCCCTGATGATCCACAACGTCCTTAAAGCGCGTATGGCATGCCATGATCCGTTTCATATCCACCCGGGCCATGCGGGCACTGAACTGTGCTACCGCTTGTTGGCGGCGACCGTTCATACCTGAAAGCTCTGCATGAAGGTTGCCGTTCGCTCCTTGTGTGAGTTTGCCGCTCGGATCGGCAGTCTGGAACACCGCTACACGCCGGCGCCCAGTGCCGATGAGGGTATCAGAGGGCATCAGGCGCTGCAGTCACGCCGCCCGGCACATTATCAGGCAGAGTACCTGCTGCAGGGAACGTGTCAGGGCATCGCGCTGCGTGGCCAGGCCGATGGCTATCTGCCCGACGCCACCACGCCGATACTAGAAGAAATCAAAACCCATCGGGGTGACCTGGCCCGCATCGGGGCCGGGCAGCACCGGTTACACCTGGCTCAGCTCAAGGTATACGGCGCCCTGCTCTGTCAGCGAGACAGCCTCAGCCGCGTGCGGCTACGCCTAGTGTATTACGATATTGCCCGGGACAAGGAAACAGCGCAAGAAAACACCTGGGAGGAAGCCGAATTAGGAGTGTTCCTGGCCGACCTGTGTCACCGTTATCAGGACTGGTATCAACGGGAGTACACGCACCGCAAGCGGCGAGACAACGCGCTGATGACGCTGGCGTTTCCCTTTCCGGCATTCCGCCCGCATCAGCGGCTTTTGAGTGAAACTGTTTACAAAAGCACCTGCACAGACCACAGCCTGCTGCTGGAAGCCCCTACCGGTATCGGCAAGACCCTGGGCGTGACATATCCGGCTTTGATGGCCATGCCCAGGCGCCAGCTGGACCGCCTGTTCATCCTCACCGCACGCACTACCGGGCGCCAGTTGGTACTGGATGGTCTACGCATGTTGATGCCAAACGGCGCCCCGGCACTGCTGCGGGTGCTGGAGTTGACGGCTCGGGACAAGGCCTGCGAGCACCCGGATCGCGCCTGCCACGGGGATTCCTGCCCGCTGGCGAGCGGGTTCTTTGATCGTCTGCCTGCAGCACGCCAGGCGGCAGCCGAATCCGGCTGGCTGGATCATGCGCGTCTGCGTATGCTGGCCAAGAAACATGACATCTGTCCCTATTATCTGGCACAGGAAATGGCACGCTGGTCCGATGTAGTGGTCGCGGACGTCAACCACTACTTTGACCAGCAGGCCCTGCTGTATGGCCTGACCCGGCAGAACGACTGGCAAGTCGCGGTGCTGATTGACGAAGCCCACAACCTCGTCGAGCGGGCGCGCGGCATGTACTCCGCACGGCTGCATCAGGCCCATTTTCGACGCGTGGCACGCACCGCCCCCAGGGTCTTGAACAACACTTTCAAGGCCGTCCAGCGGGCCTGGCGCAGCCTGATCAACGGCCATACCGACACGTCGCCTGCTGCCGGCAACACCGATAGCCTGCAGCACTTGGGTAAAGTGCCGACCGAGCTCAACCATGCCCTGCAGCGCCTGATCGGCGACCTGACCGAGTACATGACCGAGCACCCGATCATCCCCGAGCTGCAGACCCTACTGTTCGATACCCTGGGGTTCTTGAAACTGGCCGAATCGTTCGGCGATCACTCGCTCTGCACTCTGGAGATCCGCCAAATCCGTGGTCGAGGACAGCGCCCGCGAGTCCAGGCTCAGCTATCGATTCGCAACCTGATCCCGGCGGACTTTCTGGCCGAGCGTTTTGCGCGCGCGCGCGCCTGCACGCTATTCTCGGCCACGCTGAATCCGGCCGGGTATTATCAGGATCTGCTGGGCTTGCCCAACCGAACCGCGTGGCAGCCGATCCCTGCACCTTTTGCACCAACCCAGCTGACCCTGAAGGTGGTCGGCATCAGCACCCGCTTGAACCAGCGCCAGCACTCCCTCGGCCCCATTGTGCAGCGCATCGTGCAGCAGTACCGGGCCCGTGCCGGCAATTACCTGGTGTATCTATCCAGCTTTGCCTATCTTGAGCGGCTGCATCAGGCCTTTGTGCAGCACAGCCCCGATATCCCGGTGGTCACTCAGACGGCCGGCATGAGTGAGCCGGCACGGCTTGCATTCATTGAACGCTTTCGCCATCAGCGTGGCCTGGTCGGATTTGCCGTGCTTGGCGGTGCCTTTTCCGAAGGCATCGACCTGCCCGGAGACGCATTGATAGGCGTGTTCATCGCCACCCTGGGGTTGCCGCCCTGTGACGACTTTCATCAGCAGCTGGCCCGGCGACTCCAGGCACGTTTTGGACAAGGGGAAAACTATACCTATCTGTATCCGGGCATCCGCAAGGTGATCCAGGCCGCCGGCCGCCTGATTCGCACGCCGGAGGATACCGGGGTGGTGGAGCTGCTGGATGACCGCTTCGAGCAGCCGCACATCCGGGCACTGCTGCCCCGCTGGTGGCCCGACACCGACGGCCACTGATAACATCGGATCAGCCTGCGCCCCGGAAGGGTTTCTTGGTATGATAATACGCTTGAAATACGATTGAAGGGCAGGAACAGACATGGCGACCGCGGCGGCACTGCATATTCTGGTCAAGACCAGGCAAGAAGCGCTGGATATCCTTGAACAACTGAACAAGGGCAAGCCGTTCGCAGCACTGGCCAAGCGCCACTCCATCTGCCCGTCCGGCAAGCGCGGCGGTGATCTGGGCGAATTTCGCCGGGGCGACATGGTCAAGGCGTTTGACGATGTCGTATTCAAACGCCCGCTGCTTAAGGTGCATGGCCCCGTGAAAACCCGCTTCGGTTATCACCTGATCAAAACCCTGTACCGCAACGGCTGACCGGCTCCGGCATCCACGCCCTGGTCGCCTGCATCGGGGCACCGGCGGCGATACCCCGGACGTCTCGTTACTGCAGCAGGCCTGCCAGCAGCTCGCGCACTTCAGCCTCACCGGTATTCGGGTGCAGCGTCAGGCAGCGATAGCCGTCGCCGGAGAAGGAACGATCCAGCTCCACGATCACATGTACGGCATCCGGACGGCAGATGAACGACAGCTCCACTTCCTTGATGCGGTTCCAGCCCAGGCCGAAACCGCCGGGCGCGTACTCCAGCTCCTGATAAATGCCGCTGGTCGAACGGAAACCATCGCCACTCAAAAAGCCCTTTTCCACATCCGCTTTGACCGCGCGGTACCCTGCCTTCTGCATCCCCCGCATGAAAGCGGCCACGACCGGCGCGGGGTGCACCAGCAGATAGTCCTTGTCGCGCGGATCCAGCGCAAAGTCGATGTCCAGACTGGTGTCGAGCCAGACTTTGCTCTCGTTGCGGCCTTCGGCAATGGCGGTGACCGGCGTTTCCGGATGCAGCTCGATGGCAAAGGGGATGTCATGCGTCTCACCGGGCACGAGGGTGAACTGCTCGTCAATGGCAAACAGAGCAAGTGCATGAGGGCCACGCACGGTGCCGTCATCGACTTCCTGCTTGGCTTCGGTCATCAGCTTCAGCTCGACACGGTCGACCCGCTGCTCAACCTCGCCTCCCCGAATCCGAATGGTGCCACTGACGCGGCCACCCTGGGTCACTTCCACGTTGTCCGGCAGGGTATCGACGGTCGCCGCCCCGATGCCGATTCTCGCCATCATGTCTTTAAGCATTGCATTCTCCTTGACTGATATACAGAGTGAGGCCACAGCGAGTGTGCCCGGCCATGACGGACCGTGCCCAATCCCTGAGCAAGGGATATTGTGCATACTTTTGGCGGCCAAGGCACGGCGGTTATGCCCGCGCGTGCATAAATGACACCACCTGCTCCAAGTTATCCACACCCAGCGCCAACATCACCAGACGATCAACTCCCAGGGCCACACCGGCACAGTTGGGCATGCCGGCCGCAAGCGCCTGCACCAGGCGTCCGTCCAGCGGGCGCTGCGGTAGCCCCAGCAGGGCGCGCTGACGCTGATCCGCCTGCAGCCGTCGTGCCTGTTCATCGGCATCGGTCAGCTCGTGATAACCATTGGCCAACTCGACGCCATCGACAAAGAGCTCAAAGCGCGCCGCCACCACCCGCCCCTGCGCGTCCACACGGGTCTGTGCCAACGCCGCCATGGAGGCCGGGTAGCTGTGGATAAATACGGCGCCCTTAAGCCGGGGCTCCAGTACATGCGACATCAGCAGGTTGAGCCAGGTGTCGCGATCATCATCCTCGAAAGGCGCATCCACATGCGCCCGGCACACCCGCTGCAGCGTTTCCAGCGACGCCGCGTGCGGATCGAGCCCCAGCTCTTGCTCGAACAGCTCGGCATAGCTGAGGCGGCGTACTGACAGCGAAGGCACGATCCGGGTCACCAGCGCCGCCACTTCGTCCATCAATCGCTGGTCATCAAACCCGAGACGGTACCACTCCAGCATGGTGAACTCGGGGTTGTGGCGCCGCCCGGACTCACCATTGCGAAACACCTTGGCCATCTGATAGATGTCGCCACTGCCGGCGGCCAGCAGGCGCTTCATGGCATATTCGGGCGAAGTCTGCAGATAAAGGCGCTCATCCTCGATCCCTGGCTGGAAGCCGAAGCTCACTTCGAGGCTGTCGATAAAGGGATCACTGACCGCGCACTTGGATAGCACCGGGGTTTCCACCTCCAGTACACTGCGCTCGGCGAAGAAGTGTCGAATCTGCGCCAGCACGCCGGCACGGGCGCGCAGATGGTTGATCGGGGCGCTGGGGCGCCAGGGTTCGTTTGGCATGTGGCTCAATGGGGGATCTCGAAGGCAACTGCCCCGTGCAGGTCCGCCACGCGAGCGCTGCGAACACCGTGGCCCTCCTGCATCCGCAGGCATAACGTAGATTCTGTACATGAAAATGGCAGCCGAAGCTGCCATTTCATCGTTCGCGGATGAAGCGAGTGAAACTTACGGCCTATCCACAAGGTTCACTCGACATCAGACAAACATCCATCAGTTCGCGCGGCTGACGTACTCACCGGTGCGAGTATCGATACGCAGCACTTCACCCTGCTCGATGAACAGCGGTACACGCACCACAGCACCAGTACTGAGGGTCGCAGGCTTGGAGCCACCCTGGGCGGTATCACCTTTCAGACCCGGATCGGTCTCAACCACTTCCAGCTCGACAAAATTCGGCGGCGTCACGCTGATCGGGTTGTCATTCCACAGGGTGACAACCACCTTGTCCTGTTCCTTCAACCACTTGGCACCATCACCCACGGCATTCTGGTCCGCGGCGACCTGATCGAAGGTTTTCGGGTCCATGAAATGCCACATTTCGCCATCGTTGTAGAGGTACTCCATATCCGTATCCATCACGTCCGCGCTTTCAGCGGTCTCGTTGGACTTGAAGGTACGCTCCCAGATACGACCGGTCATCAGGTTGCGCAGACGCACGCGAGTAAATGCCTGGCCCTTGCCCGGCTTGACGAATTCCACGTCGACCATGCTGCACGGGTCGCCGTCGATCATCACTTTCATGCCGTTCTTGAACTGGTTGCTGGAGTAGTTAGCCATAGAGGAAGGATTCCATGATCTGAATTTCGAAGGCAGGCCCCATCCGGCGGACGGCTGGCCCGTAAATTGACAGCCATTCTACTGCAAAGGAGAATGCAGGCAAATCCATCCGCACAACCCCTTGAGCGACCTGTCCCGATGAACCTGCTACACCCCTCTGTGGCCGACTGGCAGAGCGAACTGCGTCACGCCATCACCGATCCGGCCCAGCTGCTGGCCGCACTGGAGCTGCCCGCCGAGCTGCTGCCCGGCGCTCAGGCAGCCGACCGCTTGTTCGGGCTGATGGTACCGCGCCCCTACCTGAACCGGATACGCAAGGGCGACCCGAACGATCCGCTGCTGCGCCAGATTTTGCCGCTGCAGCAGGAGTTGCTGGACGTGCCCGGCTTTGGCGCTGACCCGCTGGGCGAGGCCAATGCCAACCCGAGCCCGGGACTGATCCACAAGTATACCGACCGGGTGCTGCTGGTGCTGTCCGGAGCCTGTGCCATCAACTGCCGCTACTGCTTCCGACGTCACTTTCCATATGGTAACAACCAGCTCGGCGGTGCGGCCTGGCAAGCAGCGCTGAACTATATCCATGCACATGAGCAGGTCCACGAGGTCATCTTCTCCGGCGGCGACCCTCTGGCCACCCCCGACCGGCGTCTGGCGCGCATGATCGCAGACCTGGAAGGCATTCCACACCTGCAGCGGCTGCGCATCCACTCGCGCCTGCCGCTGGTGATCCCACAGCGGGTCACAGCGGAGCTGGTGCACATGCTGGCCGAAAGCCGCCTGGATGCCACCCTGGTATTGCACATCAACCACCCGCAGGAAATGGATGACAGGGTACGCACCCACTTGCAGCCGCTGCGCCGGGCCGGCGTCACCCTGCTGAACCAGGCGGTACTGCTGAAAGGGGTCAATGACAGCCTGGCTGTACAAAAAACACTCAGCGAATCCCTGTTCAGCGACGGCATCCTGCCCTATTATCTGTTTGTACTGGATGCGGTGGCCGGCGCGGCCCATTTTGATATCAGCGACGACGACGCACGTCGCCTGGTAGGCGAGCTGCAAACGGTATTGCCCGGATATTTGGTGCCCAGGCTGGCACGCGAGATTCCTGGCAAACCGTCCAAAACCTTGCTCTTGCCCATTGCACCCGAGCCTTGACGCCGGAACTGTCTCGCGGGTCAGCCTGCATTCAGATTCGCGTCTGCACCCTAGCCGCCCGCCCGTTGGGTAATGTCAGTTGTAATGAAGGATTTGGATATCCATGTTGAATCAAGGTCAGAGCACAGGTCGTTTTTCCCCCATCCGCTTCGGCAGTCTCCTCGCCATCAGCGTACTGCTGACCGCGTGTGCCCAAAAACAGCCGGAATCGGTTGCCGTCAAACCCGAACCCAAACCCGAACCCAAGCCGGTGCTACTGATCAGTGATCATCATACTCGCGGCAGTAGCGATGCCAGCATCAGCTTTACCAACGGCACCGACCAGACCCTGCAGTACGTGATGTTCAAGACATCCGCCTTTACCCGTGCCGGCAAGCCAGTCAACGCCCGCAAAAGCGGTCGTCGCAACGCCTGGCTACGCGTCGCCGGTCCCTTTGCACCGGGCGAAGAAATCGGCGGCAAGGTCTGGCAAAAGGTCTGGCGACACCCCAACCTGGGCTGCTTCCGCATTGAAGGTGCCGAGCTGATCTTTGCCGACCAGAGTGTCGAGTACCACGGCACCGACCGCTTCGCCATGCTCAACCAGAGCGCCACCCGTAACGCCGCCTGCGGCGGTCAGGGCGTACGCACTGCAGCGCAGTAAGCCGTCAGCTGTCCTTGCGCGGCGGAGTCAGGGGGAAGGCCGCCACATTGCCCCTGGCTTCGCTGATGCGAGCCACGCCTTCGTTTTTTACCTCATCAATGCGGATAATGGCCTGCATGGGCACATAGCAGGTGTTCACGTCGGCAAACTCCTGCCGCAGCTTTTCTTCACCCGGGTCTACCAGCAGCTCGGAACGGTTGCCAAAGACGAAATCCTCCAGCTGGATAAAGCCCCAGAGGTCACTCTGGTAGACATGACGCACATACACTTCATACACCTTGTCCTGATTGACGAAATTGACCCTGTACAAACGCGGTTCACTGGCCATGGCCGGCGATTCTCCCTTGTCATGCTTTATCGCCAATATGGGGACGAGCGTGACAAAAACAAGACTGGATAATTTTTAACCAGTTTATGGCCTAACCGTCTGCCCTTGGGTATAATTTGCGCCCTCTTCGAGACCCGCTCTCTTTTTATTTCCACAGGTTTTACAGGTGATTCATGGCGAAAAAGCTGTTTATCAAGACACATGGCTGTCAGATGAACGAGTACGACTCCTCCCGCATGGCGGACCTGCTTGGCGAAAGCCACGCACTGGAGTTGACGGACAACCCCGATGAGGCGGATGTCCTGCTGCTGAACACCTGCTCGATCCGCGAGAAAGCGCAGGAGAAGGTGTTCCATCAGCTGGGCCGCTGGCGCAAGCTGAAGGAACAGAAGCCGGAGCTGATGATCGGCGTCGGCGGCTGTGTCGCCTCCCAGGAAGGCGAAGCCATCCGTGATCGCGCGCCCTACGTGGACATGATCTTCGGCCCGCAGACCCTGCACCGTCTGCCGGAAATGATCAGCGAAAGCCGCAACGGCGGTGTCGGCATTGTCGATGTCAGTTTCCCTGAGATCGAAAAGTTTGACCACCTGCCCGCCCCCAAGGTGGAGGGCGCAGAAGCGTTCGTCTCCGTAATGGAAGGCTGCAGCAAGTACTGCACTTTCTGCGTGGTGCCCTACACCCGTGGCGAAGAAGTCAGCCGCCCGCTGGACGATGTCCTGGCTGAGTGTGTTGAGCTGGCCGAACAGGGCGTGCGTGAGGTCAACCTGCTGGGCCAGAATGTCAACGCCTACCGTGGCGAAACCCATGATGGCGATACCGCCGACCTGGCCGAACTGATCCGCTGCGTCGCCGCAATCGACGGCATCGACCGCATCCGCTTCACCACCTCGCACCCGGTGGAGTTCAGCGACAGCCTGATCGACGTCTACGCCGAGGTGCCCGAACTGGTCAGCCACCTGCACCTGCCGGTACAGAGTGGTTCCGATCGCATTCTGATGGCGATGAAGCGCGGTCACACGGCACTGGAGTACAAGTCCAAGCTGCGCCGCATCAAGAAGCTGCGCCCGGACATCAGTTTCTCGTCCGACTTCATCATCGGCTTCCCCAATGAAACCGATGCCGACTTCGAAGCCACTATGGACCTGATTGCCGAGATTGGTTTCGACGCCTCGTTCAGCTTCATCTACAGCCGCCGCCCGGGCACACCGGCCGCCGATCTGCCGGACAACGTGGATGACGAAACCAAGAAGCAGCGTCTGAAGATCCTCCAGGACCGCATCACCGCACAGGCATTCCAGATCAGTCGGCGCATGGTCGGCAGCACCCAGCGCATTCTAGTCAACGGTTACTCCAAGAAAGACCCGGGGCAGCTGTCCGGCCGCACCGAAAACAACCGTGTGGTCAACTTCCGCTGCGACAATCCGGACCTGATCGGCCACTTTGCCGACGTGCGTATCGAACAAGCCTATGCCAACTCACTGCTCGGCGAACTGATCAGTTCCGAGCTGGACGCCTGATTACAGGAGAGCGACTTGAGCCCTAACCAGTCCACCACACTGATTCTGGAACCGAACAACCCGGCCGCACTGCTCAGCCTGTGCGGCCAGTTCGACGCCCACCTGAAACTGCTGGAAGAGCGCACCGGCGTCGAGATCAGCAATCGCGGCAACCGCTTCCAGCTGCTGGGAGCACCGGCCGCCACCCGCGCCATGGGCACCCTGCTGGAGCAGCTGTACCAGCAGGCACTGGCCGGGGAAGAGCTGACCCCGGAAAGCTTGCACCTGCAATTGCAGGACAGTGGTATCGAGCAGCCGCCCAAGCGCAGTGACAAGGCACAGAGTGCGGAAGACAAGCGCTACTCAATCCGTACCCGCAAGGTGCTGATCAAACCGCGCCCGGGCAAGCAACAGGATTACGTGCATCAGATCCGCACCCACGACATCAACTTCGGCATCGGTCCGGCCGGCACCGGCAAGACCTACCTGGCGGTCGCCTGCGCCGTGGAAGCGCTGGAGCGCGAAGAAGTCAGCCGCATCCTGCTGGTGCGCCCGGCGGTAGAAGCAGGCGAAAAACTCGGTTTCCTGCCCGGTGACCTGAGCCAGAAGGTTGACCCTTATTTGCGCCCGCTGTACGACGCCCTGTACGAGATGCTTGGCTTCGAGAAAGTCGCCAAGCTGATCGAGCGCAACGTCATTGAAGTGGCCCCTCTGGCCTACATGCGCGGCCGCACCCTAAACGGATCCTTCGTGATTCTGGATGAAAGCCAGAACACCACGCGGGAGCAGATGAAGATGTTTCTGACACGTATCGGCTTTGGTTCCACCGCCGTGATCACCGGCGATCAGACGCAGATCGACCTGCCCAAAGGCACACGTTCGGGGCTGCTGCATGCAATTGAGGTGCTGGACGGTGTCAAGGAGATCGGTTTCACCCACTTTGGTTCCAAGGATGTGGTGCGACACCCGTTGGTCCAGCATATCGTTGAAGCCTATGAACGCCATGAAGCGGCTCAGCCAGCAGAGGACGGGCGATGAGCATTGCCGTTGATGTGCAGTACGCCGCTGACGCCCCCGGGCTGCCCAGCGAGGCCGATTTCACCCACTGGATTGAAACCGTTCTGACCGACCGCAAGGTCGAGGGCGAGGTCTGCATCCGCATTGTCGAAGCCGATGAAAGCCAGGCCCTGAACGCGGAGTATCGCGGTAAGGACAAGCCGACCAACGTGCTGTCCTTCCCGTTCGAGGTGCCGCCGGGGGTTCCCGTCACCCTGCTGGGCGATCTGGTGATCTGCGCCGACGTGGTCACGCAGGAAGCGGATGAGCAGGCGAAAGCCTCGCTGCATCACTGGGCCCACATGGTGATGCATGGAACCTTGCATCTGCTCGGATTCGATCATATAAATGACGACGAAGCCGAAGAGATGGAAGCGCTGGAGCGCGCGCTTCTGGCTCGACTGGATATCGACGACCCCTACCGGACGACTGACTGAACAGCGTCCATGACGTCATTTAGAGGACCCCTATGAGCGAAGACCGATCGGGTGGCACGTCAAAGAGCTGGCTGGGTAAACTGACCCAAGCCTTTTCCGACGAACCCCGCAGTCTTGAGGATGTACGCGAGATTCTGTTGCAGTCTAACGAATCCGGCATTCTGGATAACGACGCCCACAGCATTATCGAGGGTGCCATGCAGGTCACGGAGATGCAGGTGCGGGACGTAATGATCCCGCGCTCGCAGATGACCATGGTGCAGGTCAACCAGACGCCCCGCGAGTTTCTGCCTGTCATCATTTCCAGTGCCCACTCGCGCTTTCCCGTCTGCGGCGAAAACCCGGACGAGGTCCTCGGCATCCTCCTCGCCAAGGATCTGCTGCCCTACATGCTGGAAGGCACCCTTGACCAGTTCGATATTCGCCAGTGTCTGCGCAAGGCCACCTTTATTCCCGAGAGCAAGCGCCTGAACGTGCTGCTCAACGAATTTCGCGGCACCCGTAACCACATGGCCATCGTGGTGGACGAATACGGCGGCATTGCCGGCCTGATCACCATCGAAGACGTGCTGGAACAGATCGTCGGCGAGATCGAGGACGAACATGACGCCGATGACAACGACGGCAACATCAAGCCGTTTGATGACACCGGCTACCTGGTCAAGGCGCTGACCCCGATCGAGGACTTCAACGCCTATTTTGACGTCGGCTTTTCCGATGACGAGTTCGATACCATCGGGGGGATCGTCACCCAACATTTCGGTCACCTGCCGGCCAAGGATGAGCAGATCGAGATCGACGGTTTCAGCTTCAAGGTACTGGCCGCCGACAACCGTCGCCTGCGCCTGCTGCAGGTGACCCGCCACTGAGGTAAGCATGTCTGCTCGCTGCCCCCGCTGGTTGACCGCCCTGCTGGCCCTAGCCGGCGGGGCCGGTATCACCCTCGCCCTGGCTCCGTTTAACCTCTGGCCTCTTGCCCTGCTCGGCCCGGCTCTGCTATATGGACTGCAGCGCTATCAACGTCCCGGCACCGCCTTCTTTACCGGCTGGGCGTTCGGCACCGGTTTCTGGGGCGCGGGCGTTTCCTGGGTCTATGTCAGTATTCATACCTATGGCAATGCCTCGATCGCGCTGGCCAGCCTGCTGACCGGCCTGTTCGTGGTGGCTCTGGGGCTGCTGTTTGCCCTCCAGGGCTGGGCTTTTGCCCGGCTAACCGGGCTGGTGCAACAACGCTGGCTGCTGTTCGCCGTGATCTGGGTTGGGTTCGAATGGCTGCGCAGCTGGCTGCTGACCGGTTTTCCCTGGCTGCTGCTGGGCTACACCTGGCTGGACACCCCGTTGCAAACCCTGGCGCCGGTGGGCGGCGTCTGGCTGTTGTCACTGCTGACGGTACTGCTGGCGACCGGTCTGGCCCGACTGGTGCTCGATCGCAAACCGCTGCCCCTGCTGCCAGGCGCGCTGCTGGCGGTGTTGGCCCTACTGCTGCCCAACCAGTGGACCCGGCCACAGGAAGACGCTGCACTGGATGTAGCACTGATACAGCCGAATATTCCGCAACTGGCCAAATGGCAGCCGGACAACCTGACCGCGATTCTACAGCAGCAGATTACGCTCAGCCTGCCCCAGGCCGATGCCGACCTTATCGTCTGGCCGGAAACCGCCATCCCGGCCACCTTCGAGCGCGCTGCGCCGGTACTGACGCCCTTCCTCGACCTGCTCGATGCACGCGGGACCGCGTTGATCAGCGGCTTTCCCTACGCCGAAGCCGACCCGACACGCCCGCACGGACAGCGCTTTCACAACAGTATCGGACTGTTCAGCAACGGTCAGGGCATCTATCACAAGCAGCGCCTGGTGCCCTTTGGTGAATACGTCCCCTTCGAGAACCAGCTGCGTGGATTGATCGACTTCTTCAACCTGCCCATGTCCAGTTTCAGCCTGCCTCTGAGCGACACCGCCCCCCTGCAGCTGGGGGAGCAGGCCATCGCTCCAGCGGTTTGCTATGAGATCGCTTATCCGGGGCTGGTGCGTTCACTGGCCGTCGACAGTGAACTGCTGCTGACGGTCTCCAACGACACCTGGTTCGGCCGTTCCATTGCGCCGGACCAGCATCTGCAACTGGCCCGCATGCGGGCACTGGAAAACGGCCGCTGGCTGATCCGAGCCACCAACAACGGCCTGACGGCCTTTGTACGCCCCGATGGCCGCATTGCCGCCCAGGCACCCGTAGACGCAGCCATTGCACTGCGTCAGCACATTACGCCGATGACCGGCCTGACCCCCTGGCAGCGCTTCGGACTCTGGCCCGCTGCCCTGCTGAGCGGTTTACTGTTACTGCTGGCCTACAGGCGCCCAGGGACGCGACACGCGCGCGAACACCACCGCCCCGCAGTGTGAGCAGGGCTGGATACGGTCGGTAGCCTTGAGCTGCTGACGGGTTCCGCACTGCAGACAGCTCAGGGTCCCGGGCGCACTGACCTCGCCCGCCAGATACTGATCCTCGGCGTGTGCCAGCTGTTCGCGCAGCAGCTCGTGCTGTACCCGGGTCTTGTCCGCCAGGTCGAGCAGGCTCTGCTTGAACTTCTGTTCCAGCACATCCAGATCGAAGTGCAGCCAAGCGGCCACCCCTTCTCCGGTTTCATGAGCGTAGTAACCCAGCTGCTTGAGGTCGCGACGCAGGTAGGCCTTGAGCAGGTCCACCTCGTCACGGGTCATTTCTTCCGCCGCCAGTTCCATCTCGGCCGCGTCCTCGATCTGTTCCTGCAGATAGTCCCAGCTGACCTCACCGGCCTTGTCCAGCCGCTGGCGCAGTTGCTCCAGAATGCGGTCATAGGCCGCCGGCGCGGACTCGGAATGCTTGGGCGTTTTCGGTTCTTGCTTGCTCATCGACAACTCCTGCACGCATGCGACCGCAGGGGGCGATCGCACAGATGCTTTCAGTATATAGCCGATTGCCGGAGACAGAAGGACTCAGATCAAGACGACAGCCCGGATGGCGCCGGTACTCAGCGACCGGCCTGCGTCGGTTCGCTCACTGTTCCGCGCACCCAGACCTCCACGCGGCGGTTGCGCTCGCGACCGGTCGCGGTAGCGTTGGAGGCCACCGGCGCCAACGCGCCGAGACCGTGCACTTCGGCCACGTTGATGCCGCGCGCCAGCAGCTGGTCACGCACCACTTCGGCACGGCGCAGCGACAGGCGTTCGTTGTGGCTCGGGTTGCCGGTGCTGTCGGAGAAACCGATCAGCACGGCACGCTGTCCCGGATGCTTTTCGAAGAAGCGAATCACGCGCTCCAGATCGCGCTGGGCCTTGTTGTCCAGCTCGAAAGTGCCGCTGTTGAAGCGGAAGTTGAGCGACAGGCGGCTGCCGCCTCGAGTCAGATCCAGGTAGCGCGGCGGTAGCGCATCGCTCAATACCGGCTGAATACGCTGGATATTCTGCGAGATAAAGCCACTCTTGCGCACGATTTCCTGACCTTCTTCCGAGGTCACGAAGTTGATGAAACGGTGTGCCGGGCTATCCAGTGCCAACGTCATCGGCTCGTACATGTACAGGCGGCGGGTCAACGGATAGTCCTCGGTCGAGACGGTGAAGGTGGTCGGAAAAACCGGCAGCGCACCCGCTTCATCCGCGACCGCCAACGCCTTGGCACGCAGCACATAGGGCAAACCTATAAAGCCGATGGCCCCCGGCTCCTGGCTGACGCGATCGGACAGTTCCATGCTCGACTCGAAGCGGCGCGCCGTATCGGCCAGCGTCACGCCATGTTTTTTCAGCACCATGCTCTTGAACGAATCCCAGGTGCCGGAGTTTTCATCCCGGCTGTACAGGCGCACCGCCTGATTCGGTCCGCCCAGCTGCTTCCAGTTGCGGATTTTGCCGGCGAACAACTGAGCCAGCTGCGCCGTGTTCAGGCTGCTGATCGGGTTGCGCGGATGCACGATAATAGCCAGGCCATCCATGCCCACCACGTGCTCCGTGCGCACGGAGCTCAGATCACCGTACAATGGCGCCAGGCGGGTTTTCTCCTTATCCTTGATGCGGCGCGAAGCCATCGCCAGATCAGCTTCGCGGCTCAGCAAGCCTTTGAAACCGGTGCTGGAACCATGGGCTTTGAGTTCGATGCGCTGCAGCGCTTCACGGCCGGGCAGGGAGAACAGGATATCGCGCTCGACCTCGACCGCTCCCTGCTCGACCCGCAGCCCCTGTGCCCCCTGTTGCTGCCAGAAGGCTTTCAGCAGTGCCGGTGCCAAGGTTTCACCAATGGTGTTGGAACCATGCAGACGGAACAGGGTTTCCTCCGGCGGCACAGAGACGGCAGGCGGTGCCTGGGTTGTCCCCCGCGTTGTCTGGGCCACTGGCGACGTCGTCGGTTCAGATGTCTCCGCCGCCCCCTGCAGCCCGGCACTGCTAATCAGATCAGATACGACCCGGTCACCGGTCAGCTCCACCAATCCAGCCACCCCGACCAGCAGCATCAGCACGATGAAGAGACCGGTCAGCACACCCGGCCCTTTACGAGCACTTTCCAGGGTGTGCACCGGCCCCCCGTTGCGTGGCTTGCTGACATGCGGAATGCGACGCACCTGACGCGTGATATCCAGCACCCGGCCATCCAGCAGTTCAGGCAGAATCTGGCGATAGGCCGGGTTCAGCGTTTTCAAATCAACCGATTCGAGGATGCGGCGGCGGTAATCCGGGTCATCGATGAAAACCGGCATGTCGATGGTTTCACAGCCACGATTTTCCAATTCCTGCTTGAGCTGCCACAGCAGATCAAAAAATGTCGTATTCACGCTGACTTTCATCCCTGGCACTGACGGTGACGGGGTGCCGATACCACTGGCGCCTCCGATTGACTGGCAACAGATTACGACAGTCATATGTCAGGAAGATGACGTCACCGGCGTGCCACACTCTGTTGACAGCTGAGCGAATATTGTATGCTATGCGCCATTCATCCCATTTTCGGCTGCCGGCCATCACGCCCCGCTCGCGGAGGCGCCTACCGGCATTTCAGCTACCAACGAGTTGCAACCGACCACAATGAACGAACAATACAATCCCCAGGATATCGAACCCCAGGTACAGAAACATTGGGAAGCTCAGGACAGCTTCAAGGCTGACGAGAGCGCCGCCGGCGAGCCCTTCTACTGCCTATCCATGTTCCCCTACCCCAGCGGTCGACTGCACATGGGGCATGTTCGTAACTACACCATCGGTGACGTGGTCTCGCGTTATCAGCGCATGAAGGGCCGCAACGTACTCCAGCCGATGGGCTGGGATGCCTTCGGCCTGCCCGCCGAAAACGCGGCGATGAAAAACAACGTGCCGCCGGCCAAGTGGACCTACGAAAACATCGAGTACATGCGCAACCAGCTCAAGCAGATGGGTTTCGGTTATGACTGGGATCGCGAACTGGCCACCTGCCACCCGGAGTACTACCGCTGGGAACAGTGGTTCTTCACCCGCCTGATGGAAAAAGGGCTGGTGTACAAAAAAGAAGCTGAGGTGAACTGGGACCCGGTGGACCAGACCGTACTGGCCAACGAGCAGGTAATCGACGGCCGCGGCTGGCGCTCCGGCGCCCTGGTCGAGCGCAAGAAGATCCCGCAGTGGTTCCTCAAGATCACCGACTATGCCGATCAGCTGCTGGACGATCTGGATCAGCTGGATGGCTGGCCGGAGCAGGTCAAGACCATGCAGCGCAACTGGATCGGCCGTTCCGAAGGCGTGGAACTGAACTTCCACGTTGACGGCTACGGCGAGCTGGAAGTGTTCACCACCCGCCCGGACACCCTGATGGGCGTGACCTACGTGGCCGTGGCCGCGCAGCATCCGCTGGCACTGAAAGCCGCCGAGAACAACCCGGAGCTGGCCGCCTTCATTGAAGAGTGCCGTCACACCAAGGTCGCCGAAGCCGATCTGGCCACCATGGAAAAGAAAGGCATGGCGCTGGGCATCGAAGCGGTACACCCGCTGACCGGCAAGACCGTACCGGTGTGGACCGCCAACTTCGTGCTGATGGACTACGGTTCCGGCGCGGTGATGTCTGTACCCGGCCACGACCAGCGTGACTGGGAGTTTGCCCGCAAGTACGGCCTGCCGATTCAGCAGGTGATCGCCCCGACCAATCCTGACGTGGTGGTCGACCTGGAGCAGGAAGCCTTCACCGAGAAGGGCACCCTGATCAACTCCGGCGATTTCGATGATCTCGAATTCGAGGTGGCGTTCAAGGCGATCGCCAAGGAACTGGAACGCAAGGGCAAAGGCCGCACCACCATCAACTACCGTCTGCGCGACTGGGGTGTGTCCCGTCAGCGTTACTGGGGTGCCCCCATCCCGGTGATCAACTGCCAGAGCTGTGGCGCCGTGCCGGTGCCGGAAGACCAGTTGCCGGTGGTACTGCCGACCGACGTGGAGTTCGACGGCTCCGGCTCGCCGATCAAGAAGATGCGCGAGTTCATCGATACCGCTTGTCCGAAATGCGGCGGCGCCGCCGAGCGCGAAACCGATACCTTCGACACCTTCATGGAATCCAGCTGGTACTACGCCCGCTACGCCAGCATGAATCCGAACGCCATGCTCGATCCCAAGCAGGCCAACCACTGGCTGCCAGTGGATCAGTACATCGGCGGTATCGAACACGCCATCCTGCACCTGCTGTACTCGCGGTTCTTCCACAAGCTGATGCGTGACGAAGGCCTGGTCGATTCCGACGAGCCGTTCAAGCGCCTGCTGTGCCAGGGCATGGTACTGGCCGACAGCTTCTACTACGAAGATGAAAAAGGCGGCCAGGTGTGGATCTCGCCGGCCGATGTGACCATCGAGAAGGACGACAAGGGCCGCGTGATCCGCGCCACCGATGCCGAAGGCCGTGAACTGAATCACGACGGCATGTCGAAGATGTCCAAGTCCAAGAACAACGGCATCGACCCGCAGATCATGATCGACCGTTACGGTGCCGATACCGTGCGCCTGTTCATGATGTTCGCCGCGCCGCCGGAGCAGTCGCTGGAATGGCTGGATTCCGGTGTCGAAGGGGCCCACCGCTTCCTGCGCCGCCTGTGGAAACAGGTACACGACCATCTGCAGAGCGGTGCCGACTGCCCGGCGCTGGATGTGGATGCCCTCAACGACGAGCAACGCGACCTGCGCCGCAAGGTGCACGAAACCATCGCCAAGGTCAGTGACGACATGGAGCGCCGCCAGACCTTCAACACCGCTATCGCCGCGGTGATGGAGCTGTCCAACGCCATCGGCCGTTTCGTTGATGTCAGCGATCAGGGCCGCGCCGTCACCCGTGAAGCACTGGAAGCTGCCATCCGCCTGCTGGCGCCAATCGTACCGCACATGACCCACCAACTGTGGCGTGAGCTGGGCCACAGCGATGATCTGCTGCACTGCGACTGGCCGCAGGTAGACGAAGTCGCTCTGACCCGCGCCAGCGTTGAACTGGTCGTGCAGATCAACGGCAAGGTCCGCGCCAAGATCACGGTGCCGGCCGATGCGGACGAAGATGTGGTGCTGCACACGGCGCTGGCCAGCGAAAATGTACAGAAGCATATGGAAGGCAAGACCATTCGCAAGAAGATCGTCGTGCCCAATAAGCTGCTCAACCTGGTGGTCGGTTAAGGAGCCCCGCATGCGTACTCGCCTGACACTGCCACTGCTGGCGCTGGTAATGAGCATTGCGCTCAGTGCCTGTGGGTTCAAGCTGCGCGGGCTCCATGATGTCCCCGAAGCGCTGCGTCAGGTGACGCTGGTGGTCCAGAAACAGCCTAGCCGGTTTGAGCCAGAACTGCGCCGGGCGCTGGCCACCAGCCGTATCGCGGCCACTGCGGCCGCCCGCTACCGGCTGGAGATCATCAGCGAGCGCCACACCCAGCGTACGGCCACGCTGACCGGCAACGCCGATGCCGCCGAGTATGAGTTGCGCTCGGAAGTGCGTTTCCGCGTGCTCGACCGCGAGCAGGACAACCGGGTTCTGATCCCGGAACGGGTGCTGGTAACGGAGCGAGTCTACACCAACGACCCGGACAACATCACCGCCAGCACCTCACAGGAAGGCCTGATCCGGCAGCAGATGCAGCAGGACCTGGCCCAGCAGATGGTGCGCCAATATCTGAGCCTCAAGGCCAGCTCATAATGGCACGGGCATGAAAACCAAACCCGAGCAACTGGCCAACCAGCTCAAGCGGCAAACGTCACCCCTCCCCGTGTATATGGTCACGGGGGATGAACCGCTGCAGCATGCCGAGGCCTGTGACCGCCTGCGGCACTGGCTGCGCGAAGCCGGTTTCACCGAACGCGAGGTGATGCACGTGGACAGCGGCTTCTCCTGGGAGAGCCTGCTCGAAAGTGCCAACGCCCTGTCACTGTTTGCCGAACGTAAGATCATCGAACTGCGCCTGGGCAGTCAGAAGCTGGACAAGAAGGCCAGCGCACTGCTGCAGCGCTACCTTGATGATCCCGCTCCCGACAACGCACTGCTGATCATGGCCGATCGCCTGGATGCCGGGGCCAAGAAAAGCGCCTGGTTCAAGGAGGTGGAAAAGGCCGGGCTGGTGGTTGAAGTCTGGCCGATCGACCAGGATCAGCTGCCGGGCTGGTTGAATCAGCGTGCCCGCACACTGGGACTGGAACTGACAGCGGATGCGGCGCAGCTGCTGTGCAGCCGCATCGAGGGCAATCTGCTGGCGGCACGCCAAGAGCTGGACAAGCTCAGTCTGCTGTACCCCGACAGGACCATCGACGTGGAACAGGTGATCGAAGCCGTAGCGGACAGCTCACGCTACGATATCTTTGCCCTCAGTGACGCCCTGCTGCAGAAGGATCCGGCTCGCTGCCAAAAGGTATTGCTGGTCTTGCGCCAGGAGGGCGTGGAGGCGACGCTGGTGCTCTGGGCCCTGAGCCGTGAAATCCGCACTCTGCTCAACGTACAGCGTGGCCTCGCCAATGGCCAGTCCTATGACAGTCTGTGTCAACGGGAAAAGATCTGGGGCAAGCGCAAGGCGCTGGTGCGCAAGGCCAGCCAAAGCCTGCCGGCCCGACAACTGGAGGCGATGCTGGTGATCTGCCACGACATCGACCAGGCCATCAAGGGGCAGCTGCGGGCAGATCCCTGGCTGCTGCTGTCGGCACTGACCCTGGAGCTCTCGGGCTGCCACCTCAACCTGCCGGCGCCGGTCAACTGAGCGTGTGGCGCCTGCCGTCTGTTTCGCGGAAGCTGCTGCTGACGGCGATGGTGGCACTGCTCGGCGGCTGTGGCGAACCGGCACCGGAATCCCTCACCCGTGGCGATGAGCTCTATGACTACTACTGTCGGAACTGTCACCAGCAGAAAGGGCTGGGGCCGTTTCTGGAACAGCTGCCGTTGACCTCAACCTCTCTGAAACGACACGAGATCAGCCTTCTGATCACCCGGGGCTATCCACGCAGACACCATGACATGCCGGTATTCAGTCAGCTCAGTCTGGAACAGGCCGATGCACTGGCCCACTTTATCCTGCAGCAACGCCGCCGCAACACCGACAGCCGTTAAGCCTTACGCCAATTGGGCACGGATTTCATCCAGCAGCAGTTGCTCACGTCCTTCACGCAAGAGCATATCTACTTCATCCGCCGGCAGGGGAATAATGCTGACCAGTGCTTGGGGCGGCACCTGAAAATCGGCCACCGCCGTATCCTGAATCTGATCACACAGCAGTATCAGAGGGGTGCGCTGGTGTTGCAGCTGGGCCACGTTGACCCGCTGCGCCGGTTCGCTGCGCACCAGTACACTGCGCCCATCCGAGGTGACGCCAATCAATTCATCGACCCGGCCCAGACGGGTCGACTGGGGAGTCAGACGGGTCAAAATCATTACATGCTGCATCAGCCCGGGTTTCCTGGTCTTAACACGATCAGTCACTATATCACGGCTCCGGCAAAGTCGAGCTGGCGCCAGGCTTCATACACGACCACGGCACAGGCATTGGACAGGTTGAGGCTACGACTGTCGGCCCGCATCGGCAGACGCAAGCCCTGACAGCGGGCCAGCACTTCATCAGGCAACCCACGGGTTTCAGGTCCGAACAGCAGCATATCACCAGCGGCAAAGTCTGCCTGGCTGTAGCATTGTTGTGCCCGAGTGCTCAGGGCCCAGACACACCGTGGCTGCAGTGCCGCCAGGCAACTGTCCAGGTCGGCATGGACCCGCACCTGCGCCCATTCGTGATAGTCCAGACCGGCACGGCGCAGGCGCTTGTCATCCAGTTCAAACGCCAGCGGTTCGATCAAATGCAGACGAAAGCCCGTGTTGGCGCACAGGCGGATGACGTTTCCCGTATTGGGGGGTATTTCGGGCTGATACAGCACCAGGTCCAGCATGAGGGCCTCCTTCCATCGGCCCGTCATTATACCGGTCAGGGCTCAATCGTCACCCTCATCATCTGCCAGGCCGCTGTCATCCAGCTGCAACTCCTTGATCTTGCGCGTCAGGGTATTGCGCCCCCAGCCCAGCAGACGGGCGGCATCCCGACGGCGTCCGGCCGTGGCCTTGAGCGCAGACATGATCATCACCCGCTCGAAGGCGGGCACCGCTTCCTGCAGTATGCCTTCGGCACCGTAGCCAAGCTGCTGATCAGCCCAGGCCCTGAGCCCGTCCTGCCAGCTGCCGGACACCACCGGTGCCTCCTGCGGCTGCGACAGCAGTTCGGGCGGCAGATCGGAGATCAGCACCTCGCGACCGGAGGCCATGACGGTCAGCCAGCGACAGGTATTTTCCAGCTGACGCACGTTGCCCGGCCAGGGCAACTCGCACATGAACGCGGCCGTTTCCGGTTTCAGCACCTTGGGCTCCACCGCCAGTTCTTCCGCCGAGCTAGCCAGGAAGTGGCGCGCCAGCCGGGGAATATCCTCACGCCGCTCGCTCAGGCGCGGGATATGAATGCGAATGACGTTCAGGCGGTGAAACAGGTCTTCGCGAAAGCGTCCTTCGCGCACCAGCTGCTCCAAGTTCTGATGGGTCGCGGCAATGATGCGCACATCCACCTTCACCGGTGTATGCCCCCCGACCCGGTAGAACTCACCGTCCGCCAGCACACGCAACAGGCGGGTCTGGGTGTCGGCGGGCATGTCACCGATCTCGTCCAGAAACAGGGTGCCGCCATCGGCCTGCTCGAAGCGGCCGTGCCGGCTGGCGGCGGCGCCGGTAAACGCCCCCTTTTCGTGCCCGAACAGCTCGGATTCGATCAGATCCTTGGGAATGGCCGCCATGTTCAGCGGGATGAAGGCCTTGCTGGCACGAGGGCTATGGCGATGCAGTGCATGCGCCACCAGCTCCTTGCCGGTGCCCGACTCGCCGTTGATCAGCACGGTGATATTGGAGTGCGCCAGGCGACCGATGGCACGAAACACTTCCTGCATTGCTGGTGCTTCGCCGATGATTTCCGTGGCTTGCTCGCTCACCGGCAGTTCAATGCTGCTGGCCTTCTGCTCCCGCGCATGGGCCACGGCCCGCTGCACCAGGGTTAGCGCCTCGTCAACATCGAAGGGCTTGGGCAGATATTCGAAGGCGCCGCCCTGATAGGATGCCACGGCACTGTCCAGGTCGGAATGGGCGGTCATGATGATCACCGGCAGCTCCGGATGATCGTCATGCAGCTGCTCCAGCAGCTTCAGACCATCCATACCGGGCATGCGCACGTCACTGACCACGGCATCCGGCACCTGGCGCTCCAGCCGATGCAGCAAGTCGGCGGCATTGTCGAAGGTTTCGGTCACCAGCCCGGCCGAGGACAGCGCCTTGTCCAGTACCCAGCGGATGGAACGGTCGTCGTCGACGATCCAGACATTAGCGGCTTGTGTCATGGCTTGGCTCCAAAGGTATGAACAAATTGAAACGGGTACAGCCCGGCTCGGATGTGAACTCGATCAGCCCCCGGTGCTGGTTCATGATCGACTGGGCAATGGACAGCCCCAGACCGGACCCCTGCGCTCGACTGCTGACCATGGGATAGAACAGGGTATCGGTGATCTCTTCAGGGATGCCCGGGCCGTTGTCGGTGATTTCCAGATTGCACACCAGCCGGTGGCGTTCGGCCCCCAGGGTAATCTGGCGCAGAGCACGCGTCTTGAGGGTGATCTGCGGCGCCGAGGTTTCGGCCTCTTCCAGTGCCTGCATGGCGTTGCGGATGATATTCAGCACCGCCTGAATCAGCTGCCCGCGGGCGCCGTTGAACTCGGGGATGCTGGGATCATAGTCACGTACGATTTTGATGCGCCCGCCCACTTCGGCGGTCACCAGGCTACATACGTGCTCCAGCACAGCGTGAATATTGACCGGCTCAATGGTTGGCAACTTGTGCGGACCCAGCAGACGGTCCACCAGATGGCGCAACCGGTCGGCTTCATCAATGATGATACGGGTATAGTCATGCAGCTCGTCCCGGTCCAGCTCTCGGTCCAACAGCTGCGCCGCCCCGCGGATACCACCCAGCGGGTTCTTGATCTCGTGTGCCAGCCCGCGTACCAGTATGCGTGCGCTGGCATGCCGGGTTAGCAGCTCTTCCTCGCGTTCGATGCGAATCAGGCGATCACGGGCCTGGATCTCCAGTAAAATGCCGGCATCGGGAATCGGGTTGACACTGTAGTCCACCGTCAACTCCTGACCGGTCTGGGTGACCAGGCGCGCCTCGCGCTTGCTGTAGGGGTGGCCGCTGGCCAGGGACTGACGCAGCACCGCCAGCTCTTCTTCGCTGGAGGATAGCCAGTCTTCGATCGGACGACTCTTGAGCCGACGCACCGTCGCTTCCAGTAGCATTTCGGCCGCCGGATTCATGTACTGGATACACAGCTGGCCATCCAGCAGCAGTACGGCCCCGGTGAGGTTATCCAGTATCTGTTTATGCGACTGAGAATGCGTCATAAGGTCTCGTTCACCTGAATGAATGAAAATAATGAGGCAAGAAAAGCGCCCCCTTTGGCCACCCGCTTTTCCACCAGCGGCACTGCAACGAGGGCGCAGGTTGGCGTCCCGCACGCACCATTTTAGTGCAACTCGGGAAAAACGGCTGTTATGCACTGCTATGGGGCATGGCCCGGCCTGTGCCCGGGCATAAAAAAGGCTTCCCGGGGGAAGCCTCTTGATGCCCGCTCCGTGACTTAAACGGAGTAATACAGGTCGAATTCGACCGGGTGCGTGGTCATGTTAACCTTGGCCACTTCTTCACGCTTGATCTTGATGTAGGCATCCAGCATGTCGTCAGTGAACACGCCGCCCTTGGTCAGGAACTCGCGATCGGCTTCCAGTGCGTCCAGCGCTTCGGTCAGGGAACCAACCACTGTCGGGATTTCTTTGGCTTCTTCCGGCGGCAGGTCGTACAGATCCTTATCAGCCGGGTCACCCGGGTGGATCTTGTTCTGGATACCGTCAAGGCCAGCCATCAGCAGTGCGGCAAAGCACAGGTACGGGTTGGCAGCCGGGTCTGGGAAACGCGCTTCAACACGACGTGCCTTCGGGCTGGTGGTGTACGGAATACGCAGGGACGCGGAACGGTTGCGGGCGGAATAAGCCAGCATGACCGGGGCTTCAAAACCCGGCACCAGACGCTTGTAGGAGTTGGTGGACGGGTTACACAGCGCGTTCAGCGCCTTGGCATGCTTGACGATACCGCCGATGTAGTACAGCGCGGTATCGCTCAGGCCGCCGTAGCCGTCGCCGGCGAAGATGTTGGCGCCATCCTTGGACATGGACAGGTGCACGTGCATGCCTGAACCGTTGTCACCCACCAGCGGCTTGGGCATGAAGGTACCGGTCTTGCCGTAGGCATGGGCCACGTTGTGTACGCAGTACTTCAGGATCTGAACTTCGTCCGCCTTGGCCACCAGGGTGTTGCCACGCACGCCGATTTCGCACTGGCCAGCCGTGGCCACTTCGTGGTGATGCACTTCGATGGTCAGGCCCATGGCTTCCATTGCATCACACATGGCTGCACGCAGGTCGTGCAGGGAGTCGATCGGCGGAACCGGGAAGTAACCGCCCTTCACACGCGGACGGTGACCGGTGTTGCCACCTTCGATTTTGTGGTTGGACGCCCAGGAGGCTTCTTCGGACTGGATGCTGTAACCGCAGCCGCTGATATCGGCATGCCATTCGACACCGTCGAAGACGAAGAACTCGGGCTCCGGACCCAGCATGGCGGAATCGGCAATACCGGTAGATTTCAGGTATTCTTCAGCACGCTTGGCAACGGAACGCGGGTCACGCTCGTAGCCCTGGCCAGTCGCCGGCTCGATGATGTCGCAACGAACGATAACGGTAGCATCTTCTGCGAAGGGGTCCAGCACGGACGCACTGTCATCCGGCAGCAGGATCATGTCGGACTCTTCAATGCCCTTCCAGCCCGCAATGGAAGAACCGTCGAACATCTTGCCTTCTTCAAAGAAGTCGTCGCCCATGTCGGTGACCGGGATGGTGACGTGCTGTTCCTTGCCCTTGAAGTCGGTGAAGCGCATGTCGATCCACTTTGCGCCACTTTCTTTGATCAGATTCAGAGTCTTCTCTGACATTTGGCTATCCCCACTCGTTATCAGTTTGCCCGCGCAAACCTCTTTACATTAGGATCCGGAAACCGGTTTACGAATACTAAAGCAAGGGCTGTGCCAGCTTTAACAATCGGCTAAGTACTTGATTTACTGTACACGCATGCGCACTGGAATCCCATGCAGCACCAAAAAAGCGCATTCAACACCCTCAATGCACCAACTTGGTGCAAGAACCCATCCAAAATTCCAAGGGTACGCACCTGACACCCTATAATAGTGCAACCATATGACGAATACTGCACACCAATGTGCTTCAAATCATGCCGACAGCGGAGTACCCTGCACGGCGTTGGATTATGCTGCCGTGAGGGTTGCCTGCAAACATGCGTTACTGTCTGCTGTGTCTGCTGCTGTTATCACCCACGCTCCCCGCGAGCGAGGCATTGGACGAATATGCCAAACGCTTTCCGGCCAAGTGGCTGGAACGCAACGGCACTATTCGGCTGGATACCCTGTGCTATAACTATCCTGGCGACAGCTACATGTATCGGCTGTGCCGACAGCAGGCTGCCAATACCTTTGTTGACCGCTGTCAGCGCTATGAAGCGGCCCTGACACGGCAACCGGACAGTCGCCACTACCGAAGGCTGGCCAGCAAATACTGCACGGCGGCGCGCCAATACGCACCAGATATGGCGCAATAATCGCCGATCGTCGCTGACGGTCACTAAATGATCGATTGTTACCGCGCCCTTCCGTATAATCCCGTCCTTTAACACATCACAAGGTACTACGCGTGATCGATAACCTCCGAAATATTGCCATCATCGCCCACGTTGACCACGGTAAAACCACCCTGGTTGACAAGTTGCTGCAGCAGTCCGGCACACTGGGCCGCCGCGACGAAGGTGCCGAGCGCATCATGGACTCCAACGATCAGGAGCGTGAGCGCGGCATTACCATCCTGGCAAAGAACACCGCGATCAACTGGAACGACTACCGCATCAACATCGTCGATACTCCGGGACACGCGGACTTCGGTGGCGAGGTCGAACGCGTACTGTCCATGGTCGACTGTGTACTGCTGCTGGTCGATGCTCAGGATGGCCCCATGCCGCAGACCCGCTTCGTGACCCAGAAGGCGTTTGCCCGCGGCCTGCGTCCGATCGTGGTCATCAACAAGATCGACCGTCCGGGCGCGCGTCCAGACTGGGTCATGGATCAGGTGTTCGACCTGTTCGACAACCTGGGTGCCACCGACGAGCAGCTGGACTTCCCGGTGGTCTACGCCTCCGCCCTGAACGGCATTGCCGGTAACGACCCGGACGAGATGGCCGATGACATGGCGCCGCTGTTCGAAGCGATCGTCAAGCACGTTGATGCCCCGCACGTCGATACCGAAGGCCCCTTCCAGATGCAGATTTCCGCACTGGATTACAACAGCTACACCGGTGTCATCGGTGTGGGTCGCGTATCGCGTGGCAGCGTCAAGACCAACACTCCGGTCAAAGTCGTCGACAGCCATGCCAAGGTGCGCAACGGCCGCGTCCTCAAGATCATGGGCTACCACGGTCTGGAGCGCGTTGAAGTTGACTCCGCGCAGGCAGGCGACATCATCTGCATCACCGGTCTGGACGAACTGAATATCTCCGACACCCTGTGCGATCCGGATACCGTTGAAGCGCTGCCGGCCCTGTCCGTGGACGAGCCCACCGTTTCCATGACCTTCCAAGTCAACGACTCGCCGTTTGCCGGTCAGGAAGGCAAGTTCATTACCAGCCGCAACATCAAGGACCGCCTGGATCGCGAACTGATCCACAACGTGGCGCTGCGCGTCGAGCCCGGCGACACGCCGGAAAAATTCCGCGTCTCCGGCCGTGGCGAGCTGCACCTGTCCGTGCTGATCGAAACCATGCGCCGTGAAGGCTTCGAGCTGGGTGTGTCCCGTCCGGAAGTTATCCAGAAAGAAGTGGACGGCGAAATCCACGAGCCGTACGAAGTTGTCATGATCGATGTGGAAGAAGAGCACCAGGGCTCCGTGATCGAGGAACTGGGCAAACGTCGCGCCGACATGACCAACATGGAAGTGGATGGCAAGGGCCGCGTCCGTCTGACCTTCATGATGCCGTCCCGCGGCCTGATCGGTTTCCGCAGCCTGTTCATGACCATGACTTCCGGTACCGGCATCATGACCTCCGTATTTGACCATTACGGCCCGGTCAAGCAGGGTGATGTCGTATCCCGCCACAACGGTGTGCTCGTTTCCATGGTCAACGGCAAGGCACTGGGCTACGCCCTGTTCACACTGCAGGAACGCGGCCGCCTGTTCATCGACCCGAACATCGAAGTCTACGAAGGCATGGTCCTGGGTATCCACAGCCGCAGTAACGACCTGGTCGTTAATCCGACCAAGGGCAAGCAGCTGACCAACGTGCGCGCCTCCGGTACCGATGAAAACATCGTCCTGACCCCGCCGATCAAGTTCTCTTTGGAACAGGCGCTGGATTTCATCGAAGATGATGAGCTGGTGGAAGTAACACCGGAAAACATCCGTATCCGCAAGAAGCTGCTGAAAGAAAACGAGCGCAAGCGCGCCAACAAAAAGTAATCGCTTCATCTGTCGATACACAAGGCCGGTGGCATATGCCCCGGCCTTTTTGTTTGTCTGCAGCCGTGCTCATCACAACCGGAACTCACCGTGAACAACAATGATATTCTACGCCGCTTGCGCTACACCCTGGACCTCAGCGATGCCGCCATGGTGGCGACGTTTGCCGCCGCCGATCATGCCGTGTCCCAGCAACAGGTCGTCAACTGGCTGCGTAAGGACGATGACAGCGCCGCCGTTGCCCTCCATGACCGCGAATTGGCTCTCTTTCTCAACGGCCTGATCAACAGCCGTCGGGGACGGCGCGACGGCCCCCAGCCCGAGCCGGAACAGCGCCTGAGCAACAACATGATCTTCATGAAGCTGAAGATCGCCCTCAATCTGACATCCGACGATATTCTGCAGATTCTGCAAGAAGCGTCTTTCTGCCTGAGTCCGCACGAGCTGAGCGCCTTTTTCCGCAAGCCTGGCAACAAGCATTACCGCGAGTGCAAGGACCAGGTTCTGCGCAACTTTCTGCTGGGCCTGCAGCGCCGTCTGCGCCCATCACCCTGAGCAGACTCGCGGGACCACCGCCCTTTACCCTTCATCTTGGCGGTTTTATCATAACGGTCCTATTCAACCTTCCGAGGAATTTGCATGGACGCCATTGCTCCGCTGCTCAGCGGCTTGAGTGCCTTTGCGCTCTACTTTCTGCTGTCACTGATCGCACTGATGTTGTTCAAGCTGGTTTACACCCTGATCACGCCACACGATGAATGGAAGCTGGTCAAGGACAAGAACACCGCTGCCGCCTGTGCGCTGTCGGGCACCATTATTGGCTTCGCCATCGCTCTAGGCAGTGCCGCCAGCAACTCCATTTCACTGGTCGATTTTGGCGTCTGGGCGCTGGTCGCGCTGATCGCTCAGCTGGTCGCCTACCTGATCGTGCGTCTGTTCATGCCCAAGATAAGTCGGCGCATTGAAGCTGATGAAGTACCGGCCGGTCTGGTACTGGGCGCAACGTCCATCGCGATCGGCATTCTCAATGCCGCCTCCATGACCTACTGATCAGGAATGCGCAAGGATGAAACGTTCTCGAATTGATATTGGCCGGATGCGCAAGGAGCAGGGCAAGGCCTCGCTGGGCACCCTGATCAAATACGGCGCGGTCGTGGCTGGTGGTGCCTTCGTGCTCAAGGGCTGCAGCTCGGATGAGGCACGCATTTACGCCAACCTGAACGAGTGTGAAGACGACAACCCGACCGAACAGGCCCAATGCAATATTGCCTACCAGGATGCCCTGCGCGAGTGGCGCAACGAGGCGCCACGCTACCCTCGCCTGAGTGACTGTGAATATGATTTCGGCGATGGCAGCTGCCGGCCGCTGTCACAGCATTTCATCCCGATCATGACCGGCTTCATGCTGTTGAACAACGGCAGTGACACCGAGCTGGATCTGGACTTTGACCGCCCCCGTGGCTTGACCAGCAGCAAGCGTCGCTACTCGCCCGCCTATAACCGCTGGAGCACCGCTGACGGCGCTCTGCTGGGCAATACCTACCAGCGCAAGGCAGACATCAGCAAAAGCCAGCTTCAACCCACCAAGGGCAGTGCCCGTGTCATGGGGCGTGGTGGCTTCGGGCGGACGGTCTCGAGCCGATCGTCCTCTTCCTGGGGCGGCTGATGCTGAGACTGCCCCTGGCGGAACGCCCGGACTGGCAGGCCACGGCCCGTGAGTTCGGTTTTCATTTTCATACCCTGTACGGCGAGCCCTACTGGGATGAGTCGGCCTGTTATCAGTTCAGCCTGCGCCAGATCGAGCAGGATCTGGAAGACCCCACCGCCGAGCTGCACCAGATGTGCCTGGAAGTGGTGGATCGGGTGGTACGCGACGAGCAGCTGCTCGAGCGCTTCTGCATTCCACCGGCCTTTCACGACGCTATCGCCCGCGACTGGTTCGCCGGCAGCCCCAGCCTGTACAGCCGGCTCGACCTGGCCTATGACGGCAAGGGGCCGGCCAAACTGCTGGAAAACAACGCCGACACCCCAACCAGCCTGTATGAAACCGGCTTCTGGCAGTGGCTGTGGCTGGAACAGCAGGTCGACCGTGGCATCATCAGCCACCGTGCCGACCAGTTCAATGCCCTGCAGGAACTGCTGATCGACCGCTTTGCCACCCTGGCGGCGCGCTATCCCGGCACCGACCTGCATGTCAGCTGCTGCCGTGACACGGTGGAAGACCGCGGCACCGTCCAGTACCTGCAGGACTGCGCCGAACAGGCCGGCATCCGCACCCGCTTTCTGCATGTGGATGAAATCGGGCTGCGCAGCGACAACCGCTTTGTCGACCTGCAGGCTGTTCCCATTCGCTGGCTGTTCAAGCTCTATCCCTGGGAATTCATGCTGCGCGAGGACTATGGTCCACGGGTGATCGACAGTTCGACCCGTTTTCTGGAACCGCTGTGGAAAAGTATTCTGTCCAACAAGGCACTGCTGCCGCTGCTGTGGCAACTGTTTCCCGGTCACCCTAACCTGTTGCCGGCCTATTTCGAGGATGACCCAGCCGCCACGTCACTGAGCCATCATGTGCGCAAGCCGATCTTTTCACGCGAAGGCGCCAATATCCAGATTATCCACAACGGCCGGATAACCGCAGCGGCCGATGGGCCCTACGGCGCGGAAGGCTACATCGTGCAGCAGTACCACCCACTGCCCCGCTTTGGGGATAACCATACCCTGATCGGCGCTTGGCTGGTAAATGATCAGCCGGCCGGCATCTCCATCCGTGAAGATACCCACAGGATCACTCAGGACCTGTCGCGTTTTCTGCCACACATCATTCTGGACTGAAACTCATCGGGGCGGGCCTGTTCACGGCCTGCAGCCGGGTCGATATACTGACAAACCCAGCCCCTGAAGGAGAGACGCCATGCGCACCCTCTACCCCGAGATCAGCCACAACCACGAATACTGCCTGGATGTGGACGGCGGCCACACCCTGTACCTGGAAGAATGCGGCAACCCCAACGGCATCCCCGTCCTGTTCGTGCACGGTGGCCCCGGTGGCGGCTGCGGCCCGGCCCATCGCCGCTTCTTCAACCCGGAGCGCTACCGCATCATCCTGTTTGACCAGCGTGGCTGCGGTCGCTCCACGCCCCATGCCGAGCTTGACGCCAATACCACTCAGGCCCTGGTTGACGACATGGAACGCATTCGTGAATTCCTGAGCATCGACCAGTGGCTGCTGTTTGGCGGCAGCTGGGGCTCTACCCTGAGCCTGGTCTATGCACAGGCCCACCCGGAGCGGGTGCTGGGGATGATTCTGCGCGGCATTTTCCTGTGCCGGGACGAGGATGTGCACTGGTTTTATCAACAGGGCGCCAGCGCGCTGTTCCCGGATTATTGGCAGGACTATCTGGCTCCCATTCCCCCGGCCGAACGCCAGGATCTGCTGGCTGCCTACTATCGTCGCCTGACGTCCGATAACGAACTGGCCCAGATGCAGGCGGCCAAGGCCTGGTCGGTGTGGGAAGGACGCTGTTCAACGCTCGACCCGAATCCGGGCATTGTGGATCATTTCGCGGACCCGCACTTCGCTCTGGCCATGGCGCGCATCGAAGCCCATTATTTTATCCACAAGGCCTTTCTGGAGCCGAACCAGATCCTGCGCGATGCTCCGCGCCTGCAGGATATCCCGCTGACCATCGTACATGGCCGCTATGACGTAGTCTGCCCGCTGCAACAGGCCTGGGCCCTGCAACAGGCGTTGCCTCAGGCCCAGCTGCATATTGTGCGCGATGCCGGTCATTCCGCCTTTGAACCCGGCATCATCGACAACCTGATTCAGGCAACCGACGAGTTTGCCGCCCAGAGTGCCTGAGCCAAGGAGCTGACGTGAAAGGATTGATACAGCGGGTCCAGCATGCCCGCGTGACGGTCGACGGCGAAATCACCGGCCAGATCGAAGGTGGCACCCTGCTGCTGCTGGGCGTGGAAAAAGGTGACTCCGAGGCCACGGCCGACAAATTGCTGCAGAAGGTACTCAAGTACCGCATGTTTGCCGATGACGAAGGCCGCATGAACCTGAGCCTGAACGACACTGGCGGCGGCCTGCTGGTCGTGTCACAGTTCACCCTGGTCGCCGATACCCGCAAGGGCCTGCGGCCCGGCTTTTCGACCGGTGCCACCCCGGCCGAGGGTGAGCGCCTGTATGACTATTTCGTCGACCAGGCGCGCCAGTGGCACGCGCCCGTCGCAACCGGTCGCTTCGGTGCCGACATGAAGGTCGAGCTGCTCAACGACGGGCCGGTCACCTTCATGCTTGAGATCCCGCCCGCCGAATAAGCATGCAACTCAGGCAATGCAGCCGGGCTCCATCAGGTAGTGGGTGACCCGGGTCTCCAACTTGATGTTATCGTGCAGCGGACAGCGGGCACAGATGTCGTCCAGAAACGCTTGCTTGTCTTCATCGCTCAGGTCGGCATCGATTTCGGCCGATACCTGGATATTCTGGAACCCGACCCGGTCGTCACTGGGCTTGCCCAACAGGCCGGCCGGGTTGAAATCGCCTTCTACGCTGACCTTCATGCCGCGCAGTTCGATTCTGCGCTGCATGGCGGCAATACGGCCGATGGTACAGATACAGCCGCTCAGGGAGAACAGGAAGTATTCCAACGGTGTTGGTCCCTGATCCTGGCCATGCGCCGCTTCCGGCTGATCGATCTTGACCTGATGGCCACGAATATCGGCACTGACCAGAAAACCTTCCCGCATTTCGGCATTGACGGCAACACGCTTATTGGCACTCATTATACCTTCCCCGAACTTTAATTAAGAAAAGTCTAATATTAAGGCGACCGATGTGAAACCGCAATTGTCGCGGCCACAAAAAAAGCGCCACAGGGCGCTTTTTCGATACGGGTCAATCCACTGTTATTCAGCCAACCTTTTCGCCCTTGGCCTGCAGGTCGGCATGGTAGGAGGAACGCACCAGCGGGCCGCTGGCCACGTGGGTAAAGCCGATCTCCTTGGCGATGCGTTCGAACTCGGCAAACTCGTCCGGGGTCACGTAACGGTCCAGCGCCAGGTGGTTGCGACTCGGCTGCAGGTACTGACCGATGGTGATCATGTCGACATCGTGGGCACGCAGATCGTGCATCACTTCGATGATTTCCTCATTGGTCTCACCACAGCCTACCATCAGGCCGGACTTGGTGCGTACTTCAGGGCGCAGCGCCTTGTAGCGCTTGAGCAGATCCAGCGACCACTGATAATCGGCGCCCGGACGCACCTTGCGGTACAGACGCGGCACGGTTTCCAGATTGTGGTTGAACACGTCCGGCGGTGTCTGTTCCAGGATCTCCAACGCCACGTCCATGCGCCCGCGGAAATCCGGCACCAGCGTCTCGATTTGGATGCTCGGCAGACGCTCTCGGGTCTCCCGGATACAGTCGGCAAAGTGCTGAGCGCCGCCGTCACGCAGGTCATCCCGGTCTACCGAGGTGATCACCACGTATTTCAGGCCCATGTCCGCAATGGCCTCGGCCAGTTCGCGCGGCTCATCCGGCGCCAACGCGTTGGGACGGCCGTGGGCCACGTCACAGAACGGGCAACGACGGGTACAGATATCCCCCATGATCATGAAGGTCGCGGTGCCGTGACTGAAGCACTCGCCCAGGTTGGGGCAGCTGGCCTCTTCACAGACCGATGCCAGCTTGTGTTTACGCAGCTTGTCCTTGATCCGCTTCACTTCCGCATTGGAGCCCATGCGCACGCGCAGCCAGTCGGG
This sequence comes from Marinobacterium weihaiense, assembly GCF_019061305.1. GTDB lineage: Bacteria > Pseudomonadota > Gammaproteobacteria > Pseudomonadales > Balneatricaceae > Marinobacterium > Marinobacterium weihaiense. The sequence continues at coordinate 181,447 of NZ_JAHQZT010000003.1, read as the reverse complement.
CTTGCGCAGCATGTCGTCCTTTTCCGTCGGAATTACCTTGACCGGGATGCGGGCAACCTTGTCGGCACCGCGCAGCTTGACGCCCTGCTCGACCCGGCCGCTTTTGTTTTCGGAGGATTCAGCCATACTTTTCAGTCTTCCAGTGTGTGTGTGCGGGTGATTTCAGTATACCCCAACTTCTTAACCAAGTAATTTACTAGGTTATTGGGGACCGCGTCCAGGTCGGCCTGGGGCGCCAATGTATGCAGCTGAGTCATTTGCAACCCGGCGTAGCCACAGGGATTGATACGCAGGAAAGGCTCCAAGTCCATGTTCAGGTTCAGCGCCAGCCCGTGGAAGGAGCAGCCGCGGCGTATGCGCAGTCCCAGCGAACAGATTTTCTGCTCATTGACATACACACCGGGCGCATCGGGCTTGGGGTAGGCCTCGATGCCGTAGCTTGCCAACAGTTCCACGATCGACTGCTCGATGATATCTACCAGCTCGCGCACACCCAGCTTGCGCCGGCGCAGATCCAGCATCAGATAGGCGATCAACTGCCCCGGCCCGTGATAGGTGACCTGCCCGCCCCGGTCGACCTGCACCACCGGGATGTCACCGGGATTGAGCAAGTGCTCGGCCTTGCCGGCCTGCCCCTGGGTGAAGACCGGCTCGTGTTGCAGCAGCCAGATCTCGTCAACCCGGTCACCGTCACGGCTGGCCGTCAATGCCTGCATCGACTGCCAGATGGGCTCGTAGGGCTGCAGCCCCGGCAGCTCACGGATGATCAGCGTGTCAGCCAACGTCATCAGAGAACCATTTTCACACGCCCGGTGGCCTTGAGATCCTGGTGTAGCTCGACCAGTTGCTGCTCGCTGGTGGCGGTGATTTTCAGGCGTACAGAGCTGTAGCGGCCCTTGCCGCTCTCCTGTACGACGATCTGCTCGATATCCAGATCCGGTGCATGCACCTGTACGATTTCAATCACCATGCCTTTGAAGTCGGCCTGGTTGTCACCGATCACCTGGATCGGGTAGTTGGGGTGGGGGAATTCGATTTTGGGTGCTTCTGTTTCGGTACTCATTACGCCTCTCCGGTCATCAGCCGGTGTTGAAAACGGGTAAAAAGGGCAAACATGTGCTGCCAAAGGGGCCCTTTCTGGCCATCAGCCACGGGCTGCCCATCAATACGTGTTACAGGCACCACACCGCGGGTTGAGCTGGAGATCCAGACTTCATCCGCCGTGGCCAGCGCCTCGGGTCGGAGATCCGTTTCCTGACAGGGAATGCCGGCATCAGTTGCCAGCTCCAGAATCAGCGCCCGGGTGGTGCCGCCCAGGATACCGGCGCTGAGTCGCGGGGTATGAATAACCCCATCACGCACCACGAACAGGTTACTCGATGTGCCTTCGCTGAGTACCCCATCCCGTACCAGCAGGGCTTCATCGGCACCGGCACGGTGTGCCTGCTGCTGCATCAGCAGATTGGCCAGCAGGCCGGTGGACTTGATGTCACAGCGGTGCCAGCGCAGATCATCGGTCAGTATGACATTGTATCCCTGAATCCGATCCGCTCCCTCATCATAGATGTGGCGGATCGGAGTGGTACAGGCAAACACGGTCGGTTGCAGCTTGCCTTCACTGGCAAAGCGTCGGCGCCCCTCGCTGCCACGACTGATCTGCAGATACACCGACCGGTTGCCACCACCATTGCGGCGCACCAGTTCGTTCAGCAGCACCGGCCAGTCCTGCTCGGCCTGCAGGCCGATCGCATCCAGACTGTAGGCCAGACGCTGCAGGTGTTCCTGCAAGCGAAACCCGACCCCCTGATAGAACGGGATGACTTCATAGACGCTGTCGGCAAACAGAAACCCGCGATCAAACACCGAGATCTGTGCCTGTTCGGGAGGCAGAAACTGCCCGTTGAGGTAAACGACTTCGCTGTTCATAAAATGCAACTGCCCACATCATACAAGATGTGGGCAGCATAAACCGTATTCAAGGGTTCTGTCTGTTTTTCAACCGATCAGGCCCAGGAAAAACAGGACGATGGCGTGCCAGATACGCTTGAACAGCCCGCCCTCCTCTACGCTTTCCAGTGCCACCAGCGGCACGGTAGTGATGGTCTCGCCATCAATGCTGACGCGCACCTTGCCCAGTTCCTGGCCCTGCTCGACCGGCGCCTTGATCACTTTGTCCAGCTCGATATTGGCTTCCATCTGGTCCACTTTGCCACGTGGCACGGTCACGGCCAGGTCTTCAGTCAGGCCCAGACGGATCTGGTCGCGGCTGCCGGCCCAGATCTTGCTGTCCTTGAGTACTTGGCCGGCCGTGTACAGCTGGTGGGTACGGTAGTAACGGAAGCCGTAGGACAGCAGCTTCTGGCTTTCACGGGCACGGGCCTCTTCGCTGTCGGTACCCATGACCACCGAGATCAGACGCATGTCGTCACGCGTAGCCGACGCCACCAGGCAATAGCCCGCTTCATCGGTATGGCCGGTTTTGATGCCGTCGACGCTGTTGTCACGCCACAGCAACTTGTTGCGGTTGGGCTGACGGATGTTGTTGTAGGTGAAGTACTTCTGCGAATAGATCGCGTAGTGCTCCGGGAACTGGGTGATCAGGGCCTTGGCCAGCTTGGCCAGGTCGATGGCGGAGGAATAATGATCATCTGCCGGCAGGCCGGTGGCATTGACGAAATGGGTGTCGTTCATGCCCAGCAGGCGCGCATGTTGATTCATCAGATCGGCAAAAGCTCGCTCGCTGCCGGCAATATGCTCGGCCAGCGCCACTGAGGCATCGTTGCCGGATTGAATCACCACGCCACGCAGTAGATCACCCACTTTGACCTGGGTGCCTTCCTGAATGAACATCCGCGAGCCGCCGGTACGCCAGGCCTTTTCGCTGATCAGTACCAGGTCGTCTTCGCTGATGTTACCCTTGCTGATTTCGTATTCGACGATGTAGCTGGTCATCATCTTGGTCAGGCTGGCCGGCGCAAAACGTTCGTTTTCACGGTCGGCCGCGATGATGTGGCCAGTATCAGCATCCATGACCAGATAGGAACGGGCCGACACCTGCGGCGGCGCCGGAATCAGGGCGGATGCGGCCTGGGCGGTGCTGGTCAGCAGCAGTGCCATCAACAGGAGCAGGTACAGAAATGCGGTCTGGAATGGGATTCGTTGCGCCATAGTCAGTCAGTTACATCGTTAGAAATGGGTGAAGATGCGGCTGCCAACGCAGCCCCACGCACAAGGTCTCAACTCTACCCCCGGCCTCAGGGCAAGTCCACCAGATGGGCACCGGGGTAGCCTGCATCGGACAGCTGTAGCAGCAGCCAGTTCAATGTGTAGCGGCCACTCAGCGGCCCCAGGCGAACCCGGTACAGGGTACGCCCGTCCCGCTCGCTGTTCTGGACCTGGGTCGGCTCGTCGAACCGGCTCTGCAACTGTTGCGCCAGACGCTCGGCGTTGCCGATGCTACTCAACGCGGCCACTTGCAGGATACGGCCGTTACTGGCCGACTGCTCCGCCGGTACATGGCTGAGCCCCGTGCCCCCGGCCTGGCCACTGGCTGCCGCGTCAGTAATGGCTTCGATTTCCACCCGCGCCGTGCCTTTCTGCAGCATGTCCAGGCGATACGCTGCGGCGTAGGACAGGTCGATCAGGCGCTGGTCATGAAAGGGGCCCCGGTCATTGACCCGCACCACCACTTGGCGGCCGTTGTCCAGGTTGGTGACGCGCACATAACTGGGCAGCGGCAGCGACTTGTGCGCAGCGCTCATCTGGTACATGTCGTAGACCTCGCCATTGGAAGTGGTATGGCCATGAAACTTCTTGCCATACCAGGAGGCGGTGCCACGTTGGCGATAGCCCTCGGCACTGGGCAGTACAGTGTAACGCTTACCCAGTACCGTGTAGGGGCTCTTGTTGCCCCAACGGCTTTGGGGCTCGATGCGCGGCACGGCATCCGGTACCCGGGACAGATCGACCGCCTGGTCCGGCCCCCGGTCCTGCTTGATGCTGTAACGACCGGCATTGTCCTCCTTGGAGGCGCAGCCGGCCAGCAGCACACTCAGACTTACGCCCAGAATCAGCCAGGGTTTCATGCTCAGGACTCCTGTTTTACCGGTGCCGAGCGCGCGTCCTTGATCGCCTGACTCAGTTCATATACCGCCATGGCATAGAGGCGGCTGTGGTTGTAACGGGTGATAACGTAGAAGTTGTGCAGGCCGAACCAGTGGTGATCACCGTCTTCCATGGTCAGTTCCATCAGTGTGGCCGGCTGCTGCAGATCCAAATCGCGGCGGGTGGTGATGCCGCGCTCGGCCCACTGAGCCAGCGTCAGTTCGGGCTTGAGCCCGTCGTTGAACCAGGCCGGATCCGCGGTTTCGTTGATCACCACATTGGAACGCACCGGTTCGCCGGCCTTCCAGCCGTGTTCGCTGAAATAATTGGCCACGCTGCCGATGGCATCCACTTCGTTTTTCCAGATGTCGCGCTTGCCGTCACCGTCGAAATCGACCGCAAAGTCACGAAAGCTGGACGGAATGAACTGGCCATAGCCCATGGCGCCGGCGTAGGAACCGATCGGCTGGGTCGGATCCAGCTGCTCCTCGCGGCTCATGCGCATGAATTCGACCAGCTGGCCGCGGAAAAAGTCGGCCCGTTTGGGGTAATCGAAGCCCAGCGTTGTCAGTGCATCCAGCACGCGGTAGCGGCCCATGATACGGCCGTAGCGGGTTTCTACACCAATAATCGACACAATGATCTCGGCTGGTACCCCATAGGTTTCTTCTGCACGCTGAAGCGCATCGGCGTGCTTGTTCCAGAAGGCTACCCCCTGCTTGATACGGCGCGGCTCGACAAAGATCTTGCGATACTCGCCCCAGGTCAGACGACGCTCGGCCGGACGCGAGATGGCATCCAGTATCGACTGCTTGCGTTCGGCCTTGGCCAGTACAGCACGCACGGCGTCCGCCTCAAACCCCTCGGCCACCAGCTCGGTCACCACCTCGTCCGCCAGCGGGTGCTGGTCATAGCCGCTGGCGACCGCCGTGCCGGCACCGGCCAACGAGGTACCGGTCAGCGTGGCACCGACCAACAGCATGCATCCCAGTGTTTTGCGCATTCCTATCTCCATTATCGAGTCAGCATCTGGCGGTGGGTTCTGATCGACATCAGCACCCCAAAACCGGCCATCAGGGTTACGATCGAGGTACCGCCATAGCTGACCATGGGCAGCGGCACCCCGACCACCGGCAACAGACCGGTGACCATGCCAATATTGACGAATACGTAGACAAAAAATGTCAGCGTAATACTCCCCGCCAACAAGCGGGAAAAACTGTCCTGGGCCTGGGCGGCAATGACCAAGCCTCGGGCGATGATCATCAGATAAATGCCCAGCAGTACCAGAACACCGGTCATCCCCAGCTCTTCGCCGATCACCGCAATGATGAAGTCGGTATGCGATTCGGGCAGGAAATCCAGCTGGGATTGGGTACCCTGCAGCCACCCCTTGCCGGGCAGGCCGCCGGAGCCGATCGCCGTCTTGGACTGAATGATGTTCCAGCCGGCGCCCAGCGGGTCGCTTTCAGGGTCCAGAAAGGTCAGCACACGCTGACGCTGATAATCCTTCATCACCGCCCAGAGCGCCGGCAGGGCGGCTCCCGCAAGGCCCAGCGCAATGAAAATCCAGCGCCAGTACACACCCGACAACAGAATAACAAACACACCTGACGCCGCGATTAACAGCGAGGTGCCCAAATCCGGCTGTTTCATGATCATGACGGTGGGAATCGCCAGCAGCACCAACGTGCTGAGCAGGTGCTTGAACGTCGGCGGCAGCTGCTCACGGGTCAGCCAGGCGGCCACCATCATCGGCAGTACCAGCTTCATGATCTCCGATGGCTGAAAGCGGAAGCCGGGCAGCTCCAGCCAGCGCTGGGCGCCCTTGGCACCAACACCGAACAGCAGCACGGCCAGCAGCAGGCCGACACCGGCGACATACCCCCAGGGAGCCAGACGCCGATACGTCCGTGGTTGCAACTGCGCCAGAATGATAAGACCGAATAAGCCTGCGCCCATACGAACCGCCTGGCGCACGACGTAATCCATGTCCTGCCCGGAGGCGCTGTACAGCACAAACAGACCGAAGCCACACAGCATCAACAACAGGCCCAGCAGCCATCCATCCAGGTGGGTGTAGTGCCAGAACCCGGTCGGGCGCTGCAGGTACACGCTGCTGCCGGGCATGGTGCGCTGAAAGTCACGATTGCTCATGGACTTGCCTCCAGGTCATTCCGGTAGTCGCCCAGCAACCAGGCATCCATCACCTCACGCGCGATCGGCGCCGCGGTCGAGGAACCGCCGCCACCGTTCTCGACCACCACAGCCACGGCTATTTTGGGGTCATCCACCGGCGCAAAGGCCACGAACAAGGCATGGTCACGATGGCGCTCTTCCAGTGCTTCGGCATCATATTCTTCATCCTGGGCAATGCCGACCACCTGCGCCGTGCCGGTCTTGCCCGCAATGCGGTAGGGCGCATCACGTCCCGCACGACGTGCGGTCCCCTGGGGGCCGTGCATGACCGACACCATGCCCTCGATAACCTGATCCCAGTGGGCGGGGTTTTTGAGCACCACATCCGCTGGCTTTTCCTTGCGGTTCAGCATCGGTGCATACGGTTGGGGCTCGCCGTCACTTTCCGCCAGCAGGCCCTGCAGCATGCGCGGCTGTACCCAGCGCCCCCGGTTAGCCATGACCGCCGTGGTGGTGGCCATCTGCAAGGGTGTCATCACCAGAAACCCCTGACCGATGCTCAGGTTGATCGAGTCGCCGGGGTACCAGGGCAGGCGCCGACTGCCTTCCTTCCACTCCCGTGACGGCAGGAAGTTGGTCAGGGCTTCGGGCTGGTCCAGGCTGGCATCCTGGCCAATGCCAAACCGACCAAGCATGTCGGACATAGGCACCACCCCCATCTTGTGGCCGGTTTCGTAGAACCAGACATCACAAGACTGGGCCAGTGCCAGATCCAGATCCACTTTGCCATGGCCCCAGCGCTTCCAGTCCCGATAGCGCCGCCCATTGCGGGTGATCTGGTAGAAACCGGGGTCCCAGACCTCATCCTCGGCCGTAATGGTGCCGCTCTCCAGTGCCGCCAGAGCGATCACCGGCTTGATGGTCGAGGCCGGCGGATAACTGCCGCGCAGCGATCGGTTGAACAACGGCAGGTCTGGCGAGTCACGCAGAGCGTTATAATCCTTGCTGGAAATGCCGGTCACGAAGAGGTTGGGATCGTAGGTCGGGGTACTGACCATGGCCAGAATCTCGCCACTGGACGGCTCGATCGCCACCACGGAGGCCCGGCGGTCACCCAGTAGCTGCTCGGTAAACTGCTGCAGGCGCAGGTCCAGGCTCAACTGCAGATCGCGCCCCGGAATCGGATCCTGCCGCTCCAGTACCCGCAGAATGCGACCGCGGGCGTTGGTTTCGACCTTCTGGAAACCGACCTTGCCGTGCAGAATATCTTCGTAGAACTTCTCGATCCCCAGCTTGCCGATGTAGTGCGTGGCGGCATAGTTCTGCTCATCCACCCGGCCCAGCTCACGCTGGTTGATGCGCCCGACATAGCCCAGAGCATGGACCAGTGAGGCGCCATGCGGGTAGTAGCGAATCAGATCGGCTTCCACCTGCACACCGGGCAGGCGGTGATAATTCAGCGAGATGCGGGCGATCTCGTCTTCCGTCAGACCGAACCGCAAGGGCACCGTTTCGTAGGGACGACGACGCTGGTTCAAACGGGTCTGGAAGCGTTCGATATCGCGTTCGTCCAGCTCGATCAGACGGCCCAGCGCGGCCAAGGTGGCGTCCAGGTCGCGCACCTCCTCCTTGAGCAGGGTGATGCTGAAGTTGGGCCGGTTATCGGCCAGCAGCACACCATTGCGGTCGTAGATCAGGCCGCGACGTGGGGCCACCGGCTGCAGCTGCACCCGGTTCTTTTCCGAAATCGCGGCATAGCGGTCATGCTCGACTACCTGCAGATAATAGACGCGGCTGACCAGCACCAGCATCAGCAGCACCACGAAGCCAAAGGCGATCATGGCGCGGTTGGTGAAGGTGATGCTCTCGCGGGAGTAATCCTTTAAGCGCTCGGGAGGTGACATGATGCCGGGATTACTTGTGGTAGGGGTGGCCCTGGAGAATGCTCCAGGCACGGTACAGCTGCTCGGCCAGCACCACCCGCACCAGCGGATGCGGCAGAGTCAGAGCCGACAGCGACCATTTCTGATCCGCCAGTGCCAGACAGCGCGGGTCCAGCCCGTCGGGGCCCCCCACCAGCAGGCTGATGTTGCGCCCGTCCATGCGCCAGCCCTCAGCCTGCCCGGCCAGCTGCTCGGTCGACCAGGGGCGACCCTTGACATCCAGCGCCACCACCCGATCGCCCTTGCCGATGGCGGCCAGCATAGCATCGCCCTCGCTGCGGATGGCGCGGGCCAGGTCGGCATTCTTGCCGCGATGCCCCGGCGCCAGCTCCACCAGCTCCAGCTGGAAGTCGGACGGCAGACGACGGGCATACTCGTTGTAGCCCGCCTCCACCCAGTCCGGCATGCGGTTGCCCACTGCCAACAAACGAATACGCATGGCCCAGTGCTTACTCCGCCGCCGCGTCTTCGTCCGCGTCGAACCGCCACAGCCGCTCCAGATCATAGAAGCTGCGTGCATCCGGCATCATGACATGAACGATGACATCGCCCAGATCCACCAGAATCCAGTCGCCGGTGTTCTCGCCTTCGGTGCCGACCGGCTGCAGTCCGGCAGCCTTGACCTTGTCCAGCAGTTCCTGAGCGACGGACATGACGTGACGTCGTGAGGTGCCGCTGGCGATCACCATGTAATCGGTGACGCTGGACTTGCCGCGCACATCCAGCTCAGTGACATCGCGTGCTTTCATATCGTCCAGTGCTGTCTGCACCAGCTCACGCAGTTGATCGATCTCCATTACAGCGTTGTACCTTTATTGATGATAACCATAGAGTGTGTGTTGACAAATATAGTGCCATACTGGCTCCGGCAGCAGGTAGCGCGGCGACTGCCCCTGTGCGATCTGCTGCCGAATCTGCGTCGCCGAGATCCCCAGCGGCGTCAGCTCCTGAATGAATACCCGGCCTGCCGGTGTCGTCAATAGCTCGTTGACATCGGCGGCCTGGTGGCGGCGCGTGAAGCGCTGCAGTTCCTCACTGGCATCGGTCCCCTCATAGCCCGGACGTGCCAGCACCAGAATATGCGCATACTCCAGCAGCGACTCCCAGCGGTGCCAGCCGGGCAGGTTCTGATAGGCATCCATGCCCATGGTCATGATGATCGGGCATACCGGCCCTCGTTCCTCACGCAGCGCCTGCAGCGTCAGCAGGGAATAAGAGGGTGCATCCGACTCGATTTCACGCGGATCAGCACACAGGGCCGGCTCGTCTGCCACCGCCTGCTGCACCATGGCCAGACGCTGCCGCGGCGTACACCCGGGTTCGTCACGATGCACCGGCGCGCCGGAGGGGATCAGGCACACCTGATCGACCCCCAGCCACTGTTTCAGTTCCAGTGCCGTACGCAAATGACCATTATGGACCGGATCGAAGGTCCCGCCCATGAAGACCAGCGGCTGCATCAGGCGCGAACCTGACCGTCGCCCAGCACCACGTATTTTTCCGAGGTCAGCCCTTCCAGTCCCACCGGGCCACGGGCGTGGATCTTGTCAGTGGAGATGCCGATTTCGGCCCCCAGGCCGTATTCGAAACCATCGGCAAAGCGGGTCGAAGCGTTGACCATCACCGAGCTGGAATCCACCTCGCGCAGGAACGCCCGCGCCTTGGTGTAGTTCTCGGTGATGATGGCATCGGTATGGTGCGAACCATGACGGTTGATGTGTTCAATCGCCGTTGCCATATCAGCGACCACCTTCACTGCCAGAATCGGTGCCAGGTATTCGGTGTCCCAGTCGTCAGCGGTGGCTGCATTGATATTGGGCAACAGCGCCAGCGTCTGTTCGCAGCCGCGCAGTTCGACGCCCAGCTGGGCATAATGGTCCGCCAGTTCGGGCAGGATATCCGCCGCCACGGCCTGGTCCACCAGCAGGGTTTCCATGGTATTGCAGGTGCCGTAGCGGTGGGTCTTGGCATTGATGGCGATATTCAGTGCCTTGCTCTTGTCGGCTTCGGCATCGATGTAAACATGACAGATGCCGTCCAGGTGCTTGATCACCGGCACCCGGGCATCTGTGCTGATGCGCTCGATCAGGCCCTTGCCGCCACGGGGCACGATGACGTCCACGTATTCCGGCATGGCAATCAGGCGGCCCACAGCCTCGCGGTCGGTGGTTTCCACCACCTGGACCGCCTCCTGCGGCAAACCTGCGGCTTCCAGTCCCTCGCGGATGCAGGCCGCAATCGCTTGATTGGAATGGATCGCTTCGGAGCCGCCACGCAAAATGGTGGCGTTGCCGGATTTCAGGCACAGGCTGGCGGCTTCGCAGGTCACGTTGGGGCGCGACTCGTAAATGATGCCGATCACGCCCAGCGGCACGCGCATCTTGCCGATCTGGATGCCGGACGGACGGTAGTTCATATCACGGATACCGCCGATTGGGTCCGGCAACGCCGCCACCTGGCGCAATCCCTCGATCATGCCGTCGATGCGCCCCGGGGTCAGTTCCAGACGGTCCAGCATGGCCGCATCCAGGCCCTTGTCACGGCCGTTCTGCATATCCTGCGCGTTGGCGGCAGCCAGTGCTTCGCGGCTGGCATCAATGGCATCGGCCATGGCAGCCAGCGCCTTGTTCTTGCGGGCAGTATCGGCACGCGCGATCAGGCGCGAAGCAGTCCGGGCACGCTGCCCCAGTTCGGTCATGTAAGTTTCTACATTCATCTCATCTATCCGGGTCGATGATTTAAGCGGTACAGTATAACCTTAACCCGGATCAAAGATCTTTGAGATCCATGCAAATTCGGCAACACTGTGCCCAAAACAGAAGTGTTGCTATTATAAAACACCCTAATAAAGCATCTGCCTGTTTCGGATGTGGAGCCCCGATGGAGCCGACTGACGACACCGTGTCCTGTACGCCTGTTTTGCCCCTGCGCACCCTGATCTCCGTGCTGCTCATCCTGCTGCTCGGCTTGGCAATGGGCGGCGCCCTGGAGTATCTGCGCCTGCAAACCCGCGCCGCCGAACAAGCCGCCGAGATCAGCCGCGGACTGGGGCGCAGCAGTGCCATCCTGATTCAACCCCTGGTACTGTCGGATGACCGCATCAGCCTCAACTATCTGCTCAACGAGCTGGTGGACCAGCCGCTGATCAATGGCCTGCGCCTGAGCACACCGGACCAGACCCTGATCGCGCTGGCCGGGTCCCAGCAGGGGCGCACGCACACGCTGGAGCTGGTACAGGGTGAGATGCCCATTGGTCGGCTGACCCTATGGAGCAACCCGGCGCCCCTGCGTGCCGCCTTGCAACAACAGTTGCTTGAGATCGCCCTGCTGGTCATGCTGTGTCTGGGCATTGCCGCGGTACTGTTGTCCCTGAGCCTGCGGCGACAGCGGGACCTGGCCGCCGCCGCTGTCGCCGCGCCGGCGCCAAACACAGCGGATCGCCCGGCGCCTCCCTTCAGCCTGCCTCAGGACAGTGATAGCATTCCGGATTTCAACTTCAGCGCTCTGCCCCCAGAGCCTGCCTCACCGCCGGCACCCGCTGAAACGGGCCGGTATGCCGCGCCGACCGCCAGCCGCTCGAGACCGGTCACGCCCGCTCCGCAGGCCGACAGCGCACCCGCGAGCCCCCCGATCGACGAACCGCCGACACCGCCCGCTGAGCCGCAGCCAGAGCAACCACCGGTTCCCGATATCACGCCGGCACCGCTAGCGGAGAGGACACCGGACGCGGACAGCCGGTCGCCACTGGACGCCGATGACCTGGTCTCGCTGCTCAAGCCCGCACCGGACCACCATCAGGTTCCGCGTTTCACCCCTCGCTCGGCCGATCAGGATGAGTCGGACGCTGCCCTGGTGCCGGACCTGGACGAGCTGACCTTCAGCCAGCCGGATGTCCCACCTGATGAACCATCCCCCACCGAATGGACCAACCCGCTCAGTCTGGTGGAACCCGATGCCGGCGGGCTGTATACCCTGGAACAGGAACTGGAGCTGACGCTGACACCGGAGGATGCGGGCTACCTGCTGCTGATCGATACCCGTAGCGCACACTCCGACAATGTGGATGAAGAGGAGCGGGAACACCTGCTGCGCAATTACCGAACCCTGGCGGCGTCCGCGGCACGCATCTACAACGGCGACATCGAAACCCTGCGCAACGGTGATCTGCAGATCCGCTTCTGCCACAGCGATGACAAGGACAGCCACGGCATCAATGCCCTGTGTTGCGCCATGCTCTTCACTTGGCTGTACACGCAATACAACCAGCAGCAGATTCGGGCCTTCCAACCGGTGATGAATCTGCACATGGCACTGGTGCGCGGCCCCCGGGAAGGCATCGAACGCATGCAGGAGGAAGCAGCCTTCCTGACCCGCACCACCCAAAGCAACGCCCTGATCAGCCATACCGCCGTGACCGAGGCACCGCTGTTGAAAGCGAACCCGCTGGAGCAGGCGGATATTCGCCGCGAAGATGAAGACAAAGTGCTGATTCTGAGCATCAGCCCGTCATACCAGGCGCTGCTGGAGAAACAGGCAGATCACCTGATGCAGAAGCTCAACGAGCGCGAACGCGGGAGCGCCTGAGCAAGGCACTCCCGCGCGGGATCAGCCGGCCAGAATCTCAAGGCTGTCGACCTTCTGATAGCCCCGTGGCAGCTTGCTGCCGCGACGGCCACGCTCGCCACGATACTGATCCAGCTCCGCCCCCTTGAGCTTCAGATGCTGGCGCCCGGCATTGACCACCAGGGTATCGCCCGGATTCAGCAGGATCACCTGGGTCATCAGTTCTTCCCCTGTGGCCGCCTTGGCGCCGGGGATATTGATCACCTTGTTGCCTTTCCCGCGGGCCAGCTCCGGCAGTTCTGCCACCGGGAACACCAGCAGGCGCCCTTCGCTGCTGACAGCCGCCAGCAGCGCATCCTCACCCGGCACCAGTACCGGCGGTAACACCCGGGCCGCTTTGGGCAAGGTCAGTGCCGCCTTGCCGTTCTTGGTTTTACTGGTGAGTTGCTCGATGCGGGTGATGAAACCGTATCCGGCGTCGGATGCCAGCAGCACCGCGGCCTGTTCGGGGCCACATACCAGCGCATCCACCATCGCGCCCTTGGGCAGGCTGACGTGACCGGTGACCGGCTCACCCTGGCCCCGGGCCGAGGGCAGCTTATGAGTTTCCAGCGTGTAGCTGCGGCCGGTGGAGTCGAGCAAAATGCAGGGCTGATTCATGCGCCCGGCGCTGGCCAGCTTGAAACCGTCGCCGGACTTATAGCTGAGCCCTTCGGCATCAATGTCATGGCCCTTGGCCGCCCGGATCCAGCCCTGCTTGGACAGCACTACGGTCACCGGGTCGGCACTGAGCAGATCCTTCTCGCTGAACGCCTGGGCCTCGCCGCGTTCCACCAGCGGCGAGCGCCGCGCATCTCCGAACTCCTCGGCGGTGGCTTCGATCTCTTCACGAATCAGTGCCCGCATCCGCGCGTCGGACCCCAGAGTGTCTTCCAGGTACTGGCGTTCTTCGTTGAGTTCGTCCTGTTCGCCCCGGATCCTGATCTCTTCGAGCCGGGCCAGATGGCGCAGCTTGAGATCCAGAATCGCATCAGCCTGGACATCGCTCAGTTCAAAGCGGCGCATCAGCTCTTCTTTCGGCTTGTCTTCCTCACGGATGATGGCTATGACCTCGTCGATATTGAGGTAGGCCACCATCAGACCTTCGAGCACATGCAGACGGTCGCGCACCTTCTGCAGGCGGTATTCGAGACGGCGACGCACCACGCTGGTGCGCCAGCTCAACCATTCCACCAGAATCTGGCGCAGATCCTTCACCTGCGGGCGGCCGTCAATGCCGATCATGTTCAGGTTGACGCGGTAACTGCGCTCCAGATCCGTGGTGGCGAACAGGTGCGCCATCAGGGCATCCAGATCCTTGCCCCGCTTGGGCACGATCACCAGCCGGGTCGGGTTTTCATGGTCCGATTCGTCACGCAGGTCCACCACCATCGGCAGTTTTTTCTGCTGCATCTGTGCGGCGACCTGCTCCAGCACCTTGGCCCCGGACACCTGGGCCGGCAAAGCCGTAATCACGATTCCGCCCTCTTCCCGACTCCAGATCGCACGCATGCGGAAGCTGCCCTTGCCGCTGGTATAGAGCTTTTTCAACTCGGCCGCCGGCGTGATGATTTCGGCTTCGGTGGCCATGTCCGGCCCGGGAATCAGCGCACAGAGGTCATCCAGCGTGGCTCCGGGGCTGTCCAGCAGATGACAGCAGGCCGCAGCCACCTCACGCAGGTTGTGCGAGGGAATGTCCGTGGCCATGCCCACGGCAATGCCGGTGCCGCCATTGAGCAGCACGTTGGGAAGCCGTGCCGGCAGCACCTCCGGTTCGTTCATCGTGCCGTCAAAGTTGGGGACCCAGTTGACTGTACCCTGAGCCAGCTCCTTGAGCAGCACCTCGGCATAGGGCGCCAGCCGTGACTCGGTGTAACGCATGGCCGCAAACGATTTGGGATCATCCGGCGACCCCCAGTTGCCCTGACCATCAATCAGCGGATAGCGGTAGCTGAACGGCTGTGCCATCAGCACCATCGCCTCGTAGCAGGCGGAATCCCCGTGCGGATGGAACTTGCCCAGCACGTCACCGACGGTACGCGCCGACTTCTTGTACTTAGCCGTGGCCTTGAGCCCCAGCTCGGACATAGCATAGACGATACGCCGCTGCACCGGCTTCATGCCGTCGCCCAGATGCGGCAGGGCGCGGTCGAGAATCACGTACATGGAATAGTCCAGGTACGCCTTTTCGGTAAAGTCGCGAAGTGACAGCTGCTCGGTATCGCCGTCAAAAGTGGTTTCTACACTCATCAACTGGTCCTTGAACACTGGATGCCGCCAGCACGGGCAAGCCCCCGAAACGGATGCCGTACCGGCCAGCCGGTTAGGGCAGGAGTATGCCAGCTCGGTGCCTGTTGCGCATCCGTTCACCGGCCCCGGCTGCAGCAAGTGATCGAATACCCGGCCTGCATCAGTACATTGATTGTCCGCCCACACAGCAGGGCTCCTCGGCGGGCGTCTCCATGTGCTAGATTCAGATCAGGACCTTAGCGAGGATACCGCCATGTCAACCGATAACAACCGCCTACTGCTGGAGTTGGACCGGCAGCGCCGCGACATCAACCGTGACATCATCAACCCGAGATTCCCCCAGCTCAGTCTGGAGGATCTCAAGCCGGTCCTGACGCTGGTTGCGCATGCGCGGGCCGAATATGTGGCAGAGCTACTGGCGCTGGCCAATGAAGCCGATGGCCAGATGCCCTCGCCGGAGCAGGTGGCGGCCCTCAGGCAGCGCCGTGAAACCTTTGACGAGCTGGTCGCCGCCGTCAACGCCTTGGAAAGCGTGATTTCCCGTGACTACCTGGATGTCTCCAGCTCTCGGGGGGCTTCATGAAAACACGCCTGTCGGCTCTGTTGATGCTGCTGATCGTACCTCTGGCAGTACCTCTGGCTCACGCCGATGCCACACTGGAGGGACGCTTGTGGTCCGTGGCCCAACAGCAGTTTGTCAGCCAGCACGACCTGCTGGAGCAACTGCCCCGCGGCGGCTGGGTACTGTTGGGCGAGCAGCACGACCATCCCGAGCATCATCGTATTCAGGCAGACTGGATACAGGCCCTGTCACAGCGTGACCAACTCGGCGCGGTGGCGCTGGAAATGGCCGATCACAGCCAGCAGCGCCTGCTGGATGCGGCCCTGGGACGCGACGACGTCCTGCCCGAGGCTCTGCAGTGGCAACCGGGCTGGCCTTGGCGCCTGTATGGCGAGGTGGTCAACACGGCCCTGGCCCGCGCCACCGCCGTGGTTGGTGCCGACCTGACCCGCGACGAGCAGCGTCAGGCCTATGCCGAAGGTGCTCCCCGGGGTGATCTGGGCGAGTCACACGCGGTGTACATGCGCGACCTGCTGTTCGAAAGCCACTGTGGACAGCTGCCGCGCCAGTCACTGAACGGTATGCGCCAAGTCCAGCTGGCACGCGACCAACAAATGGCAGCACAGCTTATCAAGCACCAGCAGCCACAACGCATCGGCATCATGCTGACCGGTACCATCCATGCCCGTCGGGATCTGGGCATTCCCCGCTGGCTACAGCAGGTACCGGCCCTCAGTATCCTGATGATCCCAGTCGACAACGGCACTGATCCGCTCCACTACGTGCCGAATGCCGTGGACGGCCTGCCGCCGGCCGATTACCTGCTGTTCACGACGGCGCTGCCCGTCAAGGATTACTGTGCCGAACTGGCCGCCCAGGGACACGGCAAGGGTTAACGCGCGGTCGGCCCCAGCGACAGCCGGCCCCTGTCCTCAACCCGCACCGGCCACTGCAGCCCGCCGCCATCGAGCTTGGCCTCAACCCGATATTCCAACGCGTCCAGCTGCGGCTGATTCATCAGATCCACCAGCAGGCGCATGCTGCCGAACAGGGCAGGCGAGGCGGCCACCTCGAAATTTCGATCACTGTAGCCCGCCACCTGCGGGATCTTTGAACTCACCCCGCTGAGCACACGCTGATTCTGCAGGTACAGGTTATAGCTGACACCGTCCAGCTGCAGCGCCCGGCGGTTGGGGTTGATCACGCGCAGCCCGATCAGGAAACGGGGCATGCCCGACGCGGCCTCAGGGTCCAAGCGCACGCCCGTCACTTCCAGAGTGGGCGCATCATAACCGGGCTGCAGTCCGGCACAACCGGACAGAAGTACGGCAAACAGCATCAAGGGCAATAACTGAAATCGCGGCCACATGCGGATATCCTCGTTGACAACAAAACGGTATTGGACCGGCCAACGGCTGAAGCCCGACTGAACGCAGTCCGACTGAACGCAGTCCGACTGAACGCAGCCCGACTGAACATCCGCGCCGGCACGGGGTCAACCTCTGTGCCCGTATTATAGGAGACATACCATGCAATCCCTGGCCCTGGGGCCCTTTGCCCTGTCACTGGACCGCCTGTTGATCATGATCGCCGTGGCCGTTGCCCTTTTCGCCGGTTGGATCAGCAGCCGGCGCGGAGGTCGCAACCCGGAAGCGGCACTGATCACTATCGTGTTGCTGGCGCTGGTCGGCGCCCGTCTCGGCTTTGTGCTGCGCTTTGGCAGCGACTATCTGGCCGATCCGCTGCAGATCATCGACATTCGCGATGGCGGTTTCTGGTGGCTCAGTGGTGTACTGACCGGAGCGCTGGCTGCCTTGGTTTACACCTGGCGTCAGCCGGAGCTGCGCCGCTCGCTTGGCATTGCGCTGCTGTGTGGCGGAATCACTTGGGGCAGCACGGCCATTCCCCTGGCGCAGATCCAAAGCAGTACCCGCGCCTTGCCGGACATGGCACTGATGACGCCCCAGGGGCTGCCCGTCAATCTGCAGGATTTTGCCGGCCGGCCCATCGTGCTCAATGTTTGGGCCAGCTGGTGCCCCCCCTGCGTGCGCGAGATGCCGGTGCTGGAACAGGCCCAGCATGATTACCCGCAGGTCACTTTCCTGTTTGCCAATCTGGGGGAGGATGGCGCCACGGTCAACGCGTTCTTGCGGGAGCTGGAAGTGGAACTGGAGCATGTGCTGCTCGATCAACAGAACCTGCTCGGCGAGCACTACGGCTCGCGTGCCCTGCCCACCACGCTGTTCATTGATGCCAGCGGACAGTTGCGCGATTCGCACCTGGGCGAGCTGTCGGTGGCCAGCCTGAAGGACCGCCTGGCCACCATTCGGGAGCCTCAGCCGCCCCAGTAGCGCACCCGCCCGGTATCGATGTGGATGAAGTTGGAACGGGTGTACAGCCCGACCCCGCCCACCTTGGCATCACAGGCCAGACGGTGCAGCTCCTTGAGCGGCGTGCCGGGCAGGCGAATGTCCAGCGCCTGGCCCTGCATGTGCAGACTCTTCTGGGCCACGCCGTTGCTGGCAGCTCGCAACCGGGCATTGGTGCGGGGCGAACGGTAGCCAGAGATGATCTGGAACGGGTTGTCGTTGCCGCTTTGCTGCTTGAGTCGGTGCAGCAGGTCCAGCAGACGCGGATCAATCGGGTGCTCCTCGCCGGTCCGGAAGTCACGCAGCAGGTGGTTGATGTCCGCCAGGCTGTCGCGGACGTAATCGCCTTGGGCCCAGTAGGTGGTGTGCAGCCGCTCACCGGTATGCAGATGGTCGAAGCGCAGCTCGCGACCAAACAGCGGCTGGATGTTGGCATGCGCCTTGGGCAGATGCAGCAGGGTCGCGGCTCCGGCGATGCCGCCCAGCAGACGTCGGCGCTGACGGCAGCGCGGCTCCGCAGTGGCACCCGGCTTGCGCCGGCGGGGGGTTAACAGCATGGTCACCTCAGATGTTTACAGCTGTACACAATACAAACAGATCTGTGTGGATTTTACCCAGCTGTACACAGCCTGACTAGTGTTTCAGTACCCTTTGCGCCATGTGCATGAGCTGTTGAGCCGGCGGTGGTGGCGGCGGTCCCAGCACCGCCGCCAGACGGGCATCCAGCCCGTAGATATCACGATGGTAATGCACTCCACCCGCTTCATCGACCCACAGCGTCAAGTACACCAGGTGCACTGGCAGCGGGTGCTTCAACTGCAGCGTGTGAGTCTCCTCCCCGTTTACCGCCTCTGCCAGCGCGTCTTCATCGACCAGACGGGCCGCCAACTGCTCGATGGCCTCGACCCGAATACACCCGGAACTGAACGCCCGGCTGGGCGCCGAAAACAGGGATTGCTGAGGTGTATCGTGCAGAAAAATGCTGTGCGGATTGGGCATGCCGAAACGATAGCGCCCCAAACTGTTGTCCGGCCCGGGACGCTGGCGCAGCAGGTAATGAAAGTTGCGTTTTGACAGTCCCTGCCAGTCGATGCTGTCATGGGCAACCGGCTGCCACCGTCCCTGCTGCTGTGCCAGCACCTCGATGCCCAGCCGAGTGAAGTACTCACCGTCCTGTTGCTGCTTGGGCAACAGGTCTTCCACGGCCAGTCGGAACGGCACAGTCCATGGTGGATTGATGATCAAGCGGTCGATGTTGGCGCTGAAGGACGGGCTGGGGCGCTGGGGCCGGCCGCTGATAATGTCATGGCGCTGCACGGTCTCGTTGTACTCGACCAGGTCCAACGTAAAAGCAGCCGTGCGCACCAGCAGATAGCGCCGCCCCAGGGCATGTGGCAAAGCACGCCAGCGCGCCAGATTGATACGGGCCTGCTGTACCTTCTGCTGTGGACTGAACAGCATGGCGGCACGGGTATCCGGGCCGTAAATGCCGTCCACATCCAGCCCCTGCTGTTGCTGGTACAGGCGCACAGCCGCAGCTAATGCCGGCGTGTACAAGCCAGTCTCGGTCTCGCCGGCCAGACGTGATAACAACCCTTGCTGCTGTAGCCAATGGCGCAAAGACGGCAGTTCAGGATGCCGGTCCCCCACCCGCAACAGGCCCGAAGGCAGAGCCGGCGGCATATAAGGCAGCTGCGCCTGCATCACCAGCTCGACATGCAGCTCCACCAGCCGCCAATACTCGCCCGCAACCGGCAACAACCGACGCAGCAGCGTATCCACCTGGGCGCCACGCGCCAGCTGCTCCAGCAAAGCCTGGGCATCGAGCGTTCGAGGCGGCAGGCGCCAGAGCGGGTCATGCTGTGCCAGCGAGAAACGGCTGCCGGAGAAGTCCCGCGCCAGCTCGATAAAGGCGTGGCTCATCAACAGATCATTCAAATATGCCTCGCTGCTAAGACGCAGCTGCCCTGGCACCAGTTGCAGACGTCGATAACCATAATCGCGCGGGTCCAGGCCATGTTCATGCGAGAGCGCAATCCAGGCAACCAGCGGCTGCTGGCGGTCTCGGTAAGGGCGCCCCTGAGGGTCCGACCAGACCATTTGCCAGTCACGTGCGGCATAGAACCTTTCCAGCGTGTTCCAGTCCCGAATTTCCACCCCCGGCAACAGCCCCTGGCGTCCCGCGTCGACCAATTGCTGCAACGGCCGCCCCAGCGCCCATACCGGCCAGGCCAGCAACAGCCCGCACAGCAGTATCAAAGCCCGGCGGTACAAGGCTCCTGCATGGGTCATACAACCTCCCCCTTTCACCTCAGATTCACTATAGCCCGTTTTCAGTTGATGCTATGATCTCGCCTGGAATACGGGCAGGGATGGCCATGCGGTGGTGCCTGTCAGCACAACAACCCAAACAGGGAGCTAAGGATGCAGAAGTGGATAGGTGCAGGGGTGCTGGTTGCCGCTGCAGGCGCGGGTCTTGCATGGCAACAGGGCTGGTTCGGCAGCAGTGTCGAACCGATGGCTGCGTATGTACCGGCCGATACCGTGCTGTACGCCGGCGGTCAGGTTGACCAGGCACAAGTTGAACAGATGCGCCAGCTACCGCTGTTGGCCAATTCGCAGTTTCAGGTCAAACAACTGCTGGATGAACTGGAATCGTCAAGCCGCCACGAGACACCTCAGGAGGCTTTTGCGAAAGCACTGCTGCGTGACTTCCTGGGCAATGCCAACACCTATGGCGATATGGTCGATCATTATGGTCTCGACTTGGCCCGGCCACAGGCCGTGTACATGGACGGCATGGTACCGGTGCTCCGCTTTGGGCTGAAGGATGAAACCCGCTTCTGGAACGTGCTGGAGCAGGCCTCCGCCGACAGCGGCCTGACCGCACGGGAAATCAGCCTGGGCGATACCAGCGTCAAACTGTGGCGCCTGACCCCGGAGAATGAGGACAGCCTCGAACTGGCAATCAACGTTCGCAACGGCGTTGCCACCCTCACCGCCTTCCACTTCCTCGATCAGGATACGGACAAGCAGGCGCGTATGGCGCTGATCAAGCCGGCGCGTTCACTGGCAGACAGTGGCGAACTGGACCAGCTGCAGACAGCCTATGATTTCCAGAACGGCATGCTGGCACTGGTGCACCTGGAGCGCCTGGCACAGGGCTTCCTGACCCCAGACAGCAACGGCTTCGGGCAGGACCTCAAGGCCCTGATGAGCGCCAAGGACGAATCCCTGCCGACCGCACGCATGGATGAAGCCTGCCGCACTGAAGTACTGAGTCTGGTCAGCCAGGTCCCCCGTATGGTCGCGGGCAATACCGCGCAGAGCGCCACAGCCACCACCAGTCGCACGGTACTGGAAATCAAGAATGCAGACGTGGTCGAGGCGCTGGCCTCCCTGCGTGGCCACATTCCGGGTCATACGGCACCTTCCGAGCAGCAGCTCCTAGGCCTGGGGGTGGGCCTGAATGTAGACAACCTGATCCCGGCCGCCACCACTCTGCTCAACAAGGCCAAGGCCACCCCATCTCAGTGCAAAGAGCTGCAACGCTTGCAGCGCCAGCTGGGCAACGCCAACCCGGCCATGGCCGGCATGTTCACCGGCATGGTACAGGGCACGCAGGGCGCTGGCTTCTCGCTCTACAACATCGATTTCGAGGGTGAGCGCGGCCTGCCGAAAAACCTCGACTTCCTGTTCAGTATCGCTACCAGCAACCCGCAGCCGCTGCTGGGCATGCTGTCCATGTCTCCCATCGGACGTCAGCTGCAGATCCCGACCGATGGCACGCTGACCGACGTCGACCTGTCCTTTGCCGTACCGGGCCTGAGCCTCAAAGCCGGTCTGCAGGGTGATCATCTGGTAGCCTTCACCGGTGAACAGGCCGGCACGGCCGCCGAAGCGCTCAAGCAGGAAAGCCTGGATGCAAACGGCCTGGTACGCCTGGGCGCCAACTATGGACGCTTCGCCGACCTGATTGATGCGCTGCCCGGTGAGGTGGCACGTGAGATGGATACTGGCTACGGCCGTCACGACGGCTGCGTCAACCGGGCCAAGCTATCACAGATGCTGCGCAGTCAGGGCGCCGGTATGGATTACCGCTTCGATATCATCGAACAGGGCCTCAGCACCGATGTGCAGATCAGCCTGGACGGCTCCAGCCAGGCCAGCATCAACCCGGTTGGCCGCTATCACGTAACAGGCACCAGTTACGACTGCAGCATTGATGACAACGCTTTTGCAGAAGACGATATCCGTGCCGACAATACCGGTAGTTACCGTTATCTGGAAGGTGGCTGTGCACGCTTCCGCAGCGAGTATACCTGGAGCCAGGAGGGCAACGTCTTCAGCACCCAGACAACCAAGGCAGAAAGCCGACAGAGCTGCGAAGACAACTGGACCCCGTCCGGGGAACTGGAAGCGACCGGATGTGCCATGTTGCCAGCGGAAAAGGGCTTCCGTTGTATCTACAGCGATGACGACGGAGAGAAGCTGCTGCATTACGTGCCGCGTTCATAACCGACATCGGTACCCATCAAACGCCGGGCAGAGCCCGGCGTTTTTGTATCAGACTTGCCCAACAGGGCGTCAGATCACCTCGGCCAGATTACCCTTCTGCTCCAGCCAGCGCTTGCGGTCACCCGAGCGCTTTTTCGCCAGCAACATATCCATGATTTCCAGGGTGTCATCCCCGGCATCCAGCGTCAGCTGTACCAGGCGGCGCGTATCCGGCGACATGGTGGTCTCGCGCAGCTGCAGTGGATTCATCTCGCCCAGTCCCTTGAAGCGCTGCACGCCGATCTTGGCATTCTTGCGCTCGGCCCGGATGCGTTCAACGATGCCATCCTTTTCGCCGTCATCTAGGGCGTAATACACCTCCTTGCCGAAATCGATACGGTATAGCGGCGGCATCGCCACATAGATGTGACCGGCCGCCACCAGCGGCCGGAAATGGCGGACGAACAGGGCACACAGCAGGGTGGCGATGTGCAGGCCATCAGAGTCGGCATCGGCCAGAATACAGACCTTGTTGTATCTCAGCCCGTCCAGCTTGTCGGAACCGGGATCCACCCCAATCGCCACTGAAATGTCATGGATCTCCTGCGACGCCAGTACCTCGGCCGGATCCACCTCCCAGGCATTCAGGATCTTGCCGCGCAGCGGCATGATCGCCTGGAACTCGCGATTGCGCGCCTGTTTGGCAGAGCCGCCGGCGGAATCCCCCTCCACCAGAAACAGTTCGGACTGGCTGGCATCGGCGCCGGAGCAATCCGCCAGCTTGCCCGGCAGGGCCGGTCCCTGGGTCACCTTCTTGCGCACCACCTTGCGCCCGGCCCGCAGCCGCCGCTGGGCGCTGGCGATCACCATTTCGGCCAGCCGTTCGCCCTCTTCCACATGACGGTTGAGCCAGAGCGAAAACGCATCCTTGATGGCGCCTGAAATGAAGGCCGCAATCTGACGCGAGGACAGACGCTCCTTGGTCTGGCCGGCAAACTGGGGGTCGCGCATCTTGGCAGACAGCACGTAACAGCAGCGATCCCAGATGTCATCCGGGCTCAGCTTAACGCCACGCGGCAGCAGGTTGCGGAACTCGCAGAATTCGCGCATGGCCTCCAGCAGGCCGGTGCGCATGCCGTTGACATGGGTGCCGCCCTGCGCCGTGGGAATCAGGTTGACGTAGCTTTCGGCGGTGACGTCACCACCATCGGCCAGCCACTGTACAGCCCATTCCACCGCATCTTCCTCGCCCTGAAGGCTGCCGCTGAACGGCTCCAGCGGCAGCGTCTCATAAACCTGGGTGGTGCCGCGCAGGTAGGCCACCAGGCCGTCCTCGTAGTACCACTCTTCCTGCTCCTGCTTGCCGCTGCTCAGATCGGTGAAGATTACCTTGAGGCCGGGACACAGGACCGCCTTGGCACGCAGGTTGTGCTTGAGCTTGGCCACACTGAAACGAGGACTGTCAAAATACTTGGGATCCGGCAGAAAGCGCAAGCTGGTCCCGGTGTTGCGCTTGCCGCACGTACCGACCACCTCCAGCTCGGAGACCTTGTCGCCATCGGCAAAGCCGATGCGATAGACCTGCCCGTCGCGCTTGATTTCCACGTTGAGCAGCTTGGACAGGGCATTGACCACCGACACCCCGACGCCGTGCAGGCCGCCGGAATAGTTGTAGTTGTCATTGTTGAACTTGCCGCCCGCGTGCAGCTTGGTGAGGATCAGCTCGACCCCGCTGACGCCCTGCTCCGGATGGATATCCACCGGCATGCCGCGACCGTCGTCGGCCACGCTCAGGGAGCCGTCTTCATGCAGGCATACGTCGATCTGCCGGGCATGGCCGGCCAGGGCTTCATCGACCGAGTTGTCGATCACTTCCTGCGCCAGGTGGTTGGGGCGGTCGGTCTCGGTGTACATGCCCGGACGGCGACGGACCGGATCCAGGCCACTGAGAACTTCTATCGCTTCCGCGTTGTATTGCTTCGACATCGGGGTTTCCTGTTCAGAGAGAGGCCACCGGCAGCGGCCTAGCTTCGGGCAGTTCTATCCTGCCCTCGGCGAACGCCAGCACAGCCGGGATCAGCGCCTCGAACTGTTCAAATCCGTGACTGCCGCCGGGCTGGATGAACCGGGGACAGTCAGCATACTTGTCCACAGCCTCGCGGTAATCGAGGGTTTCATCGGCCGTCTGTACCAGCAGCAGATACGCCGCGCTATTGTGCAGCGCCGGACAGTCCAGTGCCTTGAGCTGCGCCAGGTGTTCCGGCGTCAGCTGATAGTGTTCATCGGTGTAGAGGTTGGCGTTTTCACCCAGCCAGGCCTCCAGCAACCGGTAGGGGGTCACGGCCGGATTGACCAGCACCGCCCGCACGCCGGGATTGTGTTCCACCAGCCAGGTGCTGTAATAGCCGCCCAGAGAGCTGCCCACCAGGGTGACCGGTGCCGCCGCCGCATCGATCTCGGCCTGCAGCTGCGTGATCGCCTCGGCCGGCCAGTGCGACAGCTTGGGCGCCCTGAACCGGTGCGCCTGGCCCTGTGCAGCCATATGAGCCTGCAGCTGACGCGCCTTCCAGGACTGGGGCGAGCTATTGAAACCGTGCACATAGATAACCTGCCCATCACTCATGCCGACAGCACCTCCTCGCATGTGGATAACCTCAGCAGGTGAGCCTCGATCCGGCCATCGTCATGAAGCGCATACCAGCGACACCCGGGTGTGGATAACACCGGATCCGTTTCCAGCGCAAGCACGTCACGACCCAGGGCAAACTGCACCACCGTGGAAGGCGCGCTCCACACCGGACGCCCGGCATACTCCAGCGCCAGCGCCTGATGCAAGTGTCCGCACACCAGTCCCTTCACCTGTGGCGCAGGTTCCAGAATACGCCGCAGCGCGTCAGGGTTGCCCAGCCGAATCGCGTCCTGCCAGCGACTGCCGGTGGCCACCGGGTTGTGATGCAGCGCCAGCAGCACGTGGCGCTCGCGCAGAGTGACCAGAGTCCGCTGCAGCCAGTCCAGCTCCGCCGCGGCCAGCGAGCCGCCGCCACGGCCATCCGGGCTGGCCGTGCTGTCCAGCTGCAGCAGTGTCCAGTCTCCCCCCAGATCAACCTGCTTGCGCCCCAGAGTGCCTTCGGCATCCGCCGCCTGCATGGTCGAGTGCACATCATGGTTGCCGGGCAGCCAGTGTCGCGTGCCGGTCAGCGGCGCGATGATAGACAGCAGCCGTCGGTAGGCCTCGACGCCGGCATGGTGCGTCAGATCGCCGGTCAGCAGCAGGTGATCGAACGCCGGCAACTCGACCAGCTGCGCCACCAGCGCCGCCAGCGTACGATCCGCGTCACGGCCCCGAAAGGGCTCGCCGGCCTGCTCCGGCAGATGACAGTCACTCAGCTGAAGAATGCGCAGGCTCACTCGGCAAAGACCTCTTCCATCAATTGACCATGGGCCAGGCAGTGGTTGAGCCACTCGCCCAGAAAAGCGTTGAGCTGAGCCTTTTCATCCGGCTGGTGCATCTGTTGATTGGGGTAGGGATAGACACCGGACAACTGGCGGCGCTGCCGGGTGCAGATCACCTCCGCCACACGGGCATCATGGTACATGCGTACCACCAGGCGCGGCGCTTCCAGCCAGGCCGAGGCGTTTTCATACTGCTGGGACACCACCACGCTGGTGGTGTAGGTAAAACGCTCGTCGATCGCCAGCCGTACCCGGGCGCGCTGTTGATCCACTTCGACCTGAAACTCGCGCTGGTCGCAGTGGTCCAGGTCCGGCAGCAGCTTGAGCAGCCGCATGTAGTTGGCTTCCCCCTGCGCCATCTGACGCTTGAGGTCGGGGACGTATTTACGTTTCATCGGACACCCGCATCTGTTGCAGCCGTCCATGGTTCAGTTGTAGCCACTGCAGGGCAATGATGGCAGCGGCATTGTTGAGCCGGTTGGCCTCGACCAGCGCAAAGGCATCGGCCGCAGCCAGGACATGCACCTTAATGTCCTCGCCTTCGCTGTCCAGGCCATGCACCCCGCCTACGCCACGGGAGTCGATCAGGGCACAGACCACGTCGATCCACTCGTCACAGCCGCCCGGACTGGGCAGGTAGCCGGTGATCGGGAATATTGCTCCCAGCTCGACGCCCGCTTCTTCCACGCTCTCACGCCGGGCCACGTCTTCGGCACTCTCGCCGGGCTCGACCACTCCGGCCACCAGCTCCAGCAGCCAGGGACTGTCGGTCTTGCCCATTGCCCCCACGCGAAACTGCTCCACCATCACCACGGCATCCTGCAGGGGGTCGTACAGCAGTACGCACACCGCATCACCCCGGTCAAGCAGCTCGCGCTGCACGCGGACCCGGCCACCCTCGAAGCGGGGATGGCTCAGCGTCAACCGGTGCAGGCGAAAAAAACCCCGGTACAGCGTTTCGTCCTGCTCCAGACGCACGTCGCGTTCGTCAAAAACGGGGTTCCAGACAGTGGACATGAGCAACACCTCAGCACGCGTTAATCAAAACGCGACTATACCACTGCCGGGCGGGAGACCCCAATCGGAGGCCAGAGTCAGGCCGTGCGCAATCCCAGCGCCTGGAACATGCGCCGGGCTCGGCTTGGCCGGGTAGCACGTACCTGCGCCGGGGTCAGCGCGGCACTGGGGACGGCCGCGGGACGGCCGAGCAGAAACCCCTGCCCCAGCTCAATGCCAAGCTGCTGCAGCACGCGCAATTCATCCGGCTGTTCGATCCCTTCGGCCAGCACACGACAGCCCAGATTACGGCCGACCTGGCAGATGGAACGCACGAACGCGCGCTTGACCGGATCCTGGTCAAGCCTGTGGATAAAGTGGCGGTCGATCTTGACGAACTCCGGCTGCAGCTCGGACCAAAGCTTGAGGCCCGAATAACCGGTACCCAGATCGTCAATGGCAATCCGAAACCCCATGCTGCGGTAATGCTCCACCGCCGCTCGGGTCAGGCCCTGCTGATCGAAGGGATGCTGTTCAGACAACTCGATGACGATGCTTTCCACCGCAATGCCCAGCTGGCGCAGCAGCTCAACGGTAAAGCCGTGTTCATGACCGGGAGAACTGAGCAGCGAGGCGGTCACATTGAGAAACAGGGTATTACCCACCGGCAGGCGAGCGAAGTGCTGCAAGGAGAGCTGACGGCACAGCCGCTCCAGCTCCAGCTGTCGACCTTCACGAATGGCGGCTCCGAAAAGTGCCGCCGGAGTGTGCAGCAAGCTACCCTTTGGGCCGCGGATCAACGCCTCGTAGCCCAGCATGCGGCCCTGTTTCAGATCCACGATCGGCTGAAAGTGCGGATAAAGGCGCTGCTCGGCCAGAATCTCGTTCAAAGCCTGACGCTGCAGTGCCTGCTGGGCATCAAAGTGTCGCGAGGGCCTGTACTGCATGTTGAACTACCGCTGACTGATGAAACCGGCGCAGTCTATGTCATCGAGATGACAGCCGCATGACACCTCAGGCGGCAGCCAACGCGCGCAGCTGCTGAATCTCGTCGGCCCAGATCTCCGGTTCGATGGTTTCCAGCACCAGCGGGATGCCCTCGAAGCGGCTGTCCTGCATGATGAACTCGAACGGCGCCCAGCCGATTTCGCCCTGCCCCAGGCTGTGGTGACGGTCGATGCGACTGTCCAGCGCGCCCTTGGAATCGTTCAGGTGCATGCCGCGCAGGTAGTCGAAACCGACGATGCGCTCGAACTCGGCAAAAGTGTGAGCGCAGGCCTCGGGGGTGCGCAGGTCATAGCCCGCCGCGAAGGTGTGGCAGGTATCCAGGCAGACACCCACACGCGACTTGTCCTCCACCTGATCGATGATCGCCGCCAGCTGCTCGAAGCGAAAGCCCAGGTTGGAGCCCTGACCGGCGGTGTTCTCGATCACGGCGACCACGCTGTCGGTCTCGGCCAGTGCCAGGTTGATCGACGTGGCGATGGTGCTCAGACAGGTGGCTTCATCCACCTTGCGCAGGTGACTGCCGGGATGGAAGTTGAGCAGTTTCAGCCCCAGCTGTTCGCAGCGCTGCATTTCGTCGAGAAAGGCGGCACGGGATTTTTCCAGCGCCTCGGTTTCGGGATGACCGAGGTTGATCAGGTAACTGTCGTGAGGCAGGATCTGGTTGGCACTGAACCCCAGCCGCTCGCAGTTGGCCTTGAACGCCTTGATGCTCTTGCTGGTCAGCGGCTTGGCCTCCCAACGACGCTGATTCTTGGTGAACAGGGCAAAGGCATTGGCGCCGAGTTTGGCCGCATTCAACGGGGCGTTTTCCACCCCGCCGGAGGCGCTGACATGAGCTCCGATGTAGTACATCCGTCTAATCCTCAGAGCTTACAAGCACCGCCCAGGCAATCATCAAAATCCATCGATGCCAGCTCTTCCTTCTCGGCATGCTGCGCTTTGATGCGCGCCAGCAGATCGGCTTCGATGGCATCCTGGCCGGCACCGGCACGGTCAAAGACATTCAACAGTGCAGTCAATTCTTCCAGGGTGAGTTCGTGCATGGGGTACTCCTCGGCCGACGTAAGGCCGGTTGAATTAGCGATCGAAACAGGGCGCGTATCCTAGCTCAAGATGAGGCAAAACGACACTTATCAGGCATAAGCGAAGCAGGCCAGCGTGGCCGGACCGGCTTAAGCTATGGAGCCTTCCGTCACTCCACACCGATCCAGTCCACCATCAGCTGCAGGCTGCGTTGACCGCGGAACTCGTTCACATCCAGCCGGTACACCAGGCGCACCTTCTGAACTGATTCGTCGGGCCAGACCAGAGTGTCCACGTTGAACGCGATCGCATCCAGCGCCAGGGTGCCACCTTCGGGCATCACCACCAGCTTGAGGTGGCGCTGGCCGACGATGCGCTGCTGCAACAGGTGAAAACGGCCTTCAAACAGCGGCTCAGGGAACTGATGCCCCCAGGGGCCGGCGTTGCGCAGGGCTTCGGCCAGTTCCATGCTGAACGCGGCTTCCGGCAGTTCGCCGTCGGTGAGGATACGCTGGGTCAGGTCATCGGCATCCAGCTGACGGCGCACCTCGGCATCGAAGGCATCGCTGAAGGCGGCCAGGTCCTCGGCGGCGATGGTCAGACCGGCCGCCATGGCGTGGCCACCGAACTTCTTCAGCAGCCCCGGGTGTTTGGCCGCCACGGCATCGAGGCCGTCACGGATATGGAAGCCGTTGATCGAGCGTGCCGAGCCCTTGATCTCGCCCGCGTCACCGGGGGCGAAGGCAATCACCGGGCGGTATACCCGTTCCTTGATGCGCGAGGCCAGAATGCCGATCACGCCCTGGTGCCAGTATTCGTCATACAGACAGAGGCCGAACGGCAGTTCCCGATCATTGAGGCTGAGCTGCCCCAGCAGTTCCAGTGCCTGCTGCTGCATCTCCTGCTCGATGCCACGGCGCTCGCGGTTGAGTTCATCCAACTCGCGCGCCATGGACAACGCCCGGTCGTAGTTTTCTTCCAGCAGACACTCGATGCCGATCGACATGTCCTCAAGACGGCCGGCAGCGTTAAGCCTTGGCGCGATGGCAAAGCCCAGGTCGCTGGCGACGATGCGGTCACGGCGACGACCGGAGACCTCGATCAGCGCCAGCAAGCCGGGACGCGCCTGACCGGCACGGATACGCTGCAGCCCTTGCCACACCAGGGCGCGGTTGTTGCGCTCCAACGGCACTACATCGGCGACGGTGCCCAGGGCCACCAGATCCAGCAGACTGGCCAGATTGGGGGCTTGGCCGTTAAACCAGCCGCGCTCATTCAAGGCTCGGCGCAGAGCAATCAGTACGTAGAAAATCACCCCCACGCCACAGGTGGACTTGGCAATGAAGTCACAGCCCGGCTGGTTGGGGTTGACGATGGCGCAAGCCTCGGGTAGCTCGGCACCGGCCAGGTGGTGGTCGGTGACGATGACATCGATGCCCAGCGCATTGGCACGCGCCACACCTTCGATGCTGGAGATGCCGTTATCCACGGTGATGACCAGGTCCGGCCGGGAACGGGACGCAACCTCGACAATTTCCGGACTGAGGCCATAACCGTATTCAAAGCGGTTGGGCACCAGGTACTCGACCTCAGCAGCCCCCAGCATGCGCAGCCCCAGCAGAGCCACGCTGGTGCTGGTGGCGCCATCACAGTCGAAATCGCCGACGATAAGAATCTTCTGCCGCTGCTCCAGAGCGGTCAGCAGACGCGCCACCGCGGCAGGCACACCCTTCATCTGGCTGTCCGGCAACAGCTCCTGCAAGCGGCGCCCCAGCAAGGCCGGATCGTCGATGCCGCGGGCGGCATAAACACGAGCCAGCACCGGATCAAGCACAGTCAGCGGTGGATGGGCGGGATCGACCAGCAGCGGCCGTTGTTCGATGATCGGGTCGGATACACTCATGCACGGGTCCGGGCGGGTGAAAAGAGGAAAACGAACAGCAACAGCAGGCATTGCGCCCGCTGCAGGCAGACCGGCTAAGCCGGTCTGCCCATCGGTCATGCCGAGCCTCAGCCGCGGTGGGCGTTGGTGGCGATGTAGCTCTGTACCTTGGACAGGTCGTTGGCCAGCACTTCGAAACGCTCGTCACGCTCGAACAGATCCGCCATGTGGGTCGGCAGCTGCGGCGATTCCAGGCCGGCCTTGACCACCGGTTCCGGGAACTTGACCGGATGTGCAGTAGCCAAGGTGATCATCGGCACCGCCTTGTCACGCCAGCATTCACGGGCCGCTTTGACACCGATGGCGGTGTGCGGATCGAGCAGATAGCCGGTTTCGGCGTGCACGTCCTTGATCACCGCGCAGGTGGTCTCGTCATCGACCGCATGGCTGTCGAACAGTGCACGCACCTTCTCCCAGCGCGCACCATCCAGCTGTACCGGCTCCTGCTTGAAACGCGCCATCAGATCGGCAATGGCGGCACCGTCGCGGTCGTAGACGTCGAACAGCAGACGCTCGAAATTGGAGCTGACCATGATATCCATCGACGGTGACAGGGTGTGCTCAAGTGTGCCCTTGGACATGTCGTTGCCGCTGATCACGCGGTGCAGGATATCGTTGCGGTTGGTGGCCACCACCAGCTGTTCGATCGGCAGGCCCATCTGCTTGGCCAGGTAGCCAGCGAAAATGTCACCGAAGTTGCCGGTCGGCACGGAGAAGGACACCGGGCGGTGAGGACCGCCCACGGCCAGGGCAGCCGAGAAGTAGTACACGATCTGGGACATGATGCGCGCCCAGTTGATCGAGTTGACCGCACCCAGCTTGAGGCCGTTGAGGAAGCCCTGGTCGGCAAAACTGTCCTTGACCATTTCCTGACAGTCGTCGAAGTTGCCTTCCAGCGCGATATTGAACACGTTGTCCGCCTTGATGGTGGTCATCTGGCGGCGCTGCACTTCAGACACGCGGTTGTACGGGTGCAGAATGAAGATATCCAGGTGCTCGGAATGGCGGCAGCCTTCGATCGCTGCGGAGCCGGTATCACCGGAGGTGGCGCCCATGATCACTAGACGCTCGCCGCGCTCGGCCAGCACGTGATCCATCAGACGGCCCAGCAACTGCAGGGCAAAGTCCTTGAACGCCAGCGTCGGGCCATGGAAGAGTTCCAGCACCCACTCATTGGTGCCCAGCTCTTTCAGCGGCGCCACGGCACTGTGATTGAAACCGGCATAGGTCTCGTCAACCATGCGCTTGAGATCGGCTTCGCTGATGCAGTCGTCCACGAACGGCTTGATCACCTTGAACGCCAGCTCGGCGTAGGACAGGCCGGCCCAGGAGGCAATTTCGTCCTGCGAGAAAGTCGGCAGGGTTTCCGGTACGTACAGGCCGCCGTCGCTGGCCAGGCCAGCCAGCAGCACGTCGGCAAAGTTCAGTTTCGGCGCCTGGCCGCGGGTAGAGATATAGTTCATGACTCAGTCCTCAGTCTGCCAGCTGCTCGACACGAATACGTACGATTTCGCCAAGGATATCCGGCAGGGCTTCGATCTCGCGGATCGCTTCATTCATCATCCGCTCTTCCACGCGCTGGGTGAGCATGATCACCGGCACCTGAGCTTCGGTGGTCTGTTTCTGGATGATCGCTTCAATGTTGATGCCTTTTTCACCCAGGATCCGGGTGACGTGTGACAGCACGCCCGGGCGCTCGACGGCCTGCAGACGCAGGTAGTAGGCGCTGGTGGTCTGGTCAACCGGCAGTACCGGTGCATCTGACAGGGCGGACGGCTGGAATGCCAGGTGCGGCACGCGGTTGTCGCGGTCGGCCGTCAGGGTACGCACCACATCCACGACATCGGCCACCACCGCCGACGCGGTCGCTTCGGCACCGGCACCCGGGCCATAATACAGGGTCTGGCCGACGGCATCGCCATCCACCAGCACGGCGTTCATCACGCCGTTGACGTTGGCCAGCAGCACATCTTTCGGGATCAGGGTCGGGTGCACGCGCAGCTCGATGCCTTTGTCGGTGCGGCGAGTAATACCCAGATGCTTGACCCGGTAGCCCAGCTCTTCGGCGTACTGGATATCCTGCGGGGTGATCTTGCTGATCCCCTCGGTGTATCCCTTGCTGAACTGCAACGGGATACCGAATGCCAGCGACGACAGGATGGTCAGCTTGTGCGCCGCATCAATACCTTCAACGTCGAAGGTCGGATCCGCTTCGGCGTAGCCCAGTGCCTGCGCTTCCTGCAGTACATCGGCAAACTCACGCCCCTTCTCGCGCATCTCGGTCATGATGAAGTTGCCGGTACCATTGATGATACCTGCCAGCCAATTGATCTGGTTGGCCGCCAGACCTTCGCGAATCGCCTTGATGATCGGAATGCCGCCAGCAACGGACGCTTCGAACGCCACCATGACGTTCTTTTCCTGTGCCGCTTCGAATATCTCGTTGCCATGTACCGCGATCAGCGCCTTGTTGGCCGTCACCACGTGCTTGCCGTTTTCAATCGCGGTCATGACCAGGTCACGTGCGGTATCGTAGCCGCCGATCAGCTCAATAACGATATCGATCTCAGGGTTGGTCGCAACCTCGAACACGTCCGTGGTGATCTGCATGCCCGTGGTGTCGCAGTTGGGATTGTCGCTGCGCATGGCAATCTGTTCGATCAGAATATGACGCCCGGCACGCCGGGAGATCTCCTCTGCATTGCGCATCAAGACATTGAAGGTACCGCCACCGACGGTTCCCAGACCACAGATCCCTACTTTTACCGGTTTCAAGCCAACACCTCGCAGATTGTTCGGTCAGATCAGTCACCGCCGACGGGCGGCCAAAAATGGGGTCCAGTATAGCGAAAAGGCGGGTCATACACTATGTATGCCCGCCCTGTTGCGATAACCGTGTTGCGTCAATCAGTCCAGTTTCATGATCTGCTGCAGTCGTGCAGCCGGCATGTAACCCGGCAGCAGCGTGCCATCATCCAGAATCAGGGCCGGGGTGCCGGTGACACCCAGCTTTTGCCCCAGCATGAACTGGTCCAGTACCGGGCTGTCGCAGGTCTCGTTGTCCAGGCGCGCGCCTTCCTTGATGCTGTCCATGCGCTCGCGACGTTCGTCGGCATCACCACACCAGATGGTCTGCATCTTGGCGTGAGCCGGCGAACTGGGTCCGCCACGGGGGAAGGCCAGGTAGTTGACCTGAACGCCCATCTTGTTGAGGGCCGGCACTTCTTCGTGCAGCTTGCGGCAGTAGGGGCAGTCCACGTCGGTAAACACGTGAATGGTGGCCTTAACCTCGCCACTTGGCGGATACACCACCATGTCAGCCGGATCCAGCGCGGCAATCGCGGCCTGGCGGGCCACATTGCGCTTCTGCTCAGTCAGATTGACCAGCCCCTGATCTGCATCCACCCTGAACAGCTGGCCAGCCAGCAGATACTCGCCTTTCATGTCGGAATACAGGGTTTCACCGCTGCTGAGCATGACCTCATACAACCCCGCCACAGGGGCCGGTTCGACACTTTGTACCTGCAAGCGGGCGTCAACCTGCTTGAGCTGCTGGCGGATAGTCTCTTCAGCGCCATCCGCCGCCCAGACAGAACCTGTCAGGAGCAGCATCATCGCCGATGTCAGGGTAGTTGATCGCATGTGTGCCTCAAATTGAAATGTGCGTGATTAATATTTGAACGCGTTGACGGCAAATGGTTCCTAGCCACGCGGATGATGTTCGCGGTGCAATGACTGTAACCGGTGGCTGGCCACATGGGTGTAGATCTGTGTGGTTGACAGATCACTGTGTCCCAGCAGCATCTGCACCACCCGTAGGTCGGCACCATGGTTGAGTAGATGGGTGGCAAAAGCATGGCGCAGCACGTGCGGTGACAGCGGCTTGTCGATGCCGCTTTCCAGCGAGTAACGCTTGACGCGATACCAGAACGTTTGCCGGGTCATCATCTGGCCGCGCTGACTGAGAAACAGGGCTTCTTCCAACGTGTTTTTCTGCAACAGCGGACGCCCTTGCACCAGATAGCGCGACAGCCAGCGCAGAGCTTCATCGCCGACCGGCACCAGGCGTTCCTTGTCGCCCTTGCCCACCACGCGAATGACGCCGATGCGCTGGTTAACCTGCTCCAGCTGCAACCCCACCAATTCACTGACACGCAGGCCGGTGGCATACAGCAGCTCCAACATGGTGCGATCCCGCAAGCCCAGCAGGTCCCGGGTATCCGGCGCCATGAGTAGCGTTTCCACATCCTGCTCGGTCAGGGTTTTCGGCAACGGACGGCCGCTACGCGGGTTGTCCAGATTCAGAGTCGGATCAACCTGAACATGCCCTTCGCGCAGCAGATAGCGATAAAAGCCGCGCAAACAGGACAATAGCCGGGAGGTTGAACTGCTCTTGAGCTGCTGTTCCAGGCGCCAGTTCAGGTAGCGCTGCAGCTCGGATCGTCCCGCCTGCGCCAAGTGCTGCTCCTGCTCGTTCAGCCAGAGCGCATACTGGCGCAGATCCCGCCGGTAGGATGCCAAAGAGTTTTCACTCAGGCCCTTTTCCAGCCAGAGCACGTTGATCCAGTTCTCAATCAGCTCATGATCGACCGCCTGCGGCAGGCGCGCCGAACGGCGACCGTCCGGTTTCAACGATACACCTCGGCCTGCTGGATACGCGCCCGATCCAGCGGATATTCCGCCATGCCCTGCTCCATGCGCTGCATGACACGAATGCCCTTGGCATCAACGGACATCAGGCGCCCCTCAACATCATTGCCGAAATAGGTAAAGATACGTACCGGCTTGCCCAAATACTGTCCCAACTCATCCAGTGGTGTCACCCGATAGCGCTTTTTCACCGGAACGCTGCGCCGAGACGATGCCACGGCTGCCAGGGGTGAATCGGCAGCCTTGAGCTTTTCATCTGTCATCGCCGCTGACGAAGGCTCAACAACGGCCGCGTGCTCGTCTGATGCCGCCGAACGCTCCTGCGCTGCCCCAGCCAGACCCTCACGCGCCACGCGAGTGCCACTGCCGGCCTGCCCTACCTGCTGCAGCAGCTCATTCCACTGAATACCGGCCAACTCTACCGGCGTATCATTGATACTTAAAATCGGGTTGAGCTTTTCAATCAGGTACGTCGGGTCCTGTAGCATCATCAGCTCGGCCGAGCCAAAGCCCCCAATTGGGTGCAGGGCCAGTGACAGGCTCATGCCCTCCTGCTGCACCTGCTTGTAGGCGTCGAGCAGCTCACCCGGCATCTCAATAGCGTTGGCCGCCAGCCAGCGCTCGAACAAGGCCTGATGATATGACGGAAAGTCAGATGGCCGCATTTCGGCTTCACGCGCGCACATGGCCGTGACACGCTTGTTGTACCCACGGTCCTGGTAGTCGACTTCAAACTGCTCCAGGCGCGCGGTACCGGTTGCCATCATTGGATTCTTCAGTTGTGCCGGGTCGGCACTGAACGCCATCTTAAGCCGGGTGTCACCCATTTTGTCGACATCCACACGAGCATCAAAGAGGATGCTCCGCGCCTCTTCGTCTCCTCGGTAGTGCAGATCAATATCCATGCGCAGGTCACGATAGCCCATCATGCGCAGGCTATTGATATCGAATTGGCGCACGGAGCCACAGCCCAGCGCCGTCGGACTGACATACAACGGGCTCTGTTCCAGCACTTGCGACATCTGTTTCTGCATGTCGTGAAACAGGGCTGAATCCAGGCTTTGCTCGACTCCGCCAAGATTAATGAACAGCTCTTCCGGTGGCTCATCACCACCAAACAGCAGGTACAAAGGACTGCCAACGCGCACGCGCACCTGATCGATACTGACCGGCGCATGCACCTGATGCGGCGAGATGGTCAGCGAGTTGACGCCGACGGTCCCATTGGGGTGTGCGTGAATGGCGCCATATTGCACGCTGGCGAACGGCGACAGCTGCGCGACCATGTCGTCAATATTGCTTTTGACCTGATACCAGTAAAAGCCATATGCCGCAGCCGCCATCACTACCGGCGCACCCAACCATGTTCCCAGCCTACGCATGCAACACTCCGCTGTCTGTTCAGTTGCTATTCATACTGGCGTTGATTCTAGGGACTGACCGCGCAAATGGCGAGAATCCAGATCAACAAAAAAGGCAGCCGTTTCGGGCTGCCTTTTTTGAAGGTGCAGGGAGAGACAAGTCTCAGCCCAGCTTTTCCTTGATACGTGCAGACTTGCCGCTGCGCTCGCGCAGGTAGTACAGCTTGGCCTGGCGCACGTCACCGCGACGCTTGACTTCGATCTGTTCAACTGTCGGGCTGTAAGTCTGGAAAGTACGCTCAACGCCCACGCCGTGAGAGATCTTGCGTACAGTGAAAGCAGAGTTCAGGCCGCGATTACGCTTACCCAATACCACACCTTCAAACGCCTGCAGACGGCTACGGCTGCCTTCTACTACACGTACCTGTACGACTACGGTGTCACCCGGTGCAAAAGCCGGGACTTCTTTGCTCATCTGTTCAGCTTCGATCTGCTGAATAATCAGGCTCTTGTTGCTCATTGCTCGCTCCTAAGATATTGCTTCCGCCGGCCCCTGGGCCTCGCGGATATATTCGCTTAACAACGTCTGCTGTTCCGGGTTCAAGTCAATCTTGTCCAGCAGGTCAGGTCGCCGCTCCCAGGTTCGCCCCAGTTGCTGCTTCAAGCGCCAGCGTCGGATCTCGGCATGATTGCCGCTCAGCAGCACCGCCGGCACCCGCTGACCATCCAGTTCCTCGGGACGGGTGTAGTGTGGACAGTCGAGCAAGCCATCGAAAAAGGAGTCTTCCACTGCCGATTCGCTATGCCCCAGCACGCCGGGCACAAGACGGGCAACGGCATCAATCATGACCATTGCCGGCAGCTCACCGCCACTGAGGACAAAATCACCCAGTGACCACTCCTCGTCAACTTCGCTCTGCAGCAGACGCTCGTCAATACCTTCGTAGCGCCCGGCTACCAGAATTAACTTGTCGCTTGCCGCCAGTTCACACGCCCCGACCTGATCCAGACGGCGCCCCTGAGGTGACAGGTAAATCACCCGGGCCCCATCACCGGCCGCCACTCTGGCAGCACCGATGGCGTCGCGCAGCGGCTGGACCTTCATCAGCATGCCGGGACCACCGCCATAGGGGCGATCATCCACGGTACGGTGACGATCATGCGTGAAATCGCGAGGATTCCAGCACTCCACGTCAATCAGGCCGTTGCGCACCGCCCGCCCGGTGACGCCGTAGCGAGTAACCGCTTCGAACATCTCCGGGAACAGGCTGACGATCCCGAACCACATGACTCAGAAATCCGGGTCCCAATCGACCCGCATCTGTCCCGAATCAAGATCTACTTTTTTCACCACCTGATCGGGCAGCCAGGGAATCAAGCGCTCTTCGCGATCGATACTCTCGGCCGTCCCCTTGACCACCAACACGTCATTGGCGCCGGTTTCCATCAGGTGGCTGACCCGACCCAGCAATACGCCGGATTCGGTGTATACCAACAGGTTTTCCAGCTGGCTCCAGTAATACTCACCGGTCTCCAGTTGCGGCAGCTCGGATCTGGGCACCTTGATTTCACGCCCATTCCACCGTCGCGCCTCTTCTGGAGTATTCACACCGGCCAATTTGGCGATCAGACCTTTCCCGTGACGCTTGCCAGCTTCCAGTTTGACCGGCGTTATCCGCCCGTCGCACTTCACCTGCCACGAGTTGTATTTCAGTATGTTCTCCATGGGGTCGGTATAAGAATAGACTTTGATCCACCCCTTGATACCGTACGGAGACGTGAAACGACCCAGTACAACCAGGTCTTCACTGTTTTCACTTTTTACTGACACGGTCTGTATCCGACCTTACTCTGCTGCCTTGCGTGCTTCTTTGAGCAGCTGAGCAACACGCTCAGAAGTCTGAGCACCCTTGCCAACCCAGTACTCAACACGTTCCAGGTTGACGCGCAGACGCTCTTCCTGACCACGAGCAACCGGGTTGAAGAAGCCGACACGCTCAATAAAGCGGCCATCACGCGCATTGCGTGAATCGGCTACAGTGATGTGATAGAAAGGACGCTTTTTAGCGCCACCACGAGACAAACGAATAGTGACCATGCGCTGGACCCCTTTATTTCGCTGGATGGGTTTTAGGATCGCCCATCGTTCTTGTTTCTTCGTTTCCCCAGCCAGACTGCCCAGGTAAACAAAGGCCAAATTAAACAGGGCGGCAATTTTACGGGAAATCACCGCCCGTTAAAAGCAAAAAGATCAGTTTTTAAACAAACCCCGCCGCTATCACATGCGCGGGAAACCACCGCCGCCGCCCATGCCCGGCGGCATCATACCCTTCATGCCGCGCGCAAGCTTGGCCATGCCCGACTTGGAGCCGAATTTCTTCATCATCTTAGCCATCTGCTTGTGCTGCTTGAGCAGACGGTTAACATCCTGTACCTGGGTGCCGGAGCCCAACGCGATGCGACGCTTGCGCGAGCCGCTGATCACGTCCGGGTGGCGACGCTCATGCGGGGTCATCGAGTTGATGATGACGCACATCTGCTGGATCCCCTTCTCCGCCTGGGCTGCCTGGGCCGCCTGGGCCATCTGGCCCATGCCGGGGAGTTTTTCCAGCATCGACATCATGCCGCCCATGTTCTGCATCTGCTGGATCTGCTCACGGAAGTCTTCCAGGTCAAAGCCCTTGCCCTTAGTGACTTTCTTGGCAAATTTCTCGGCTTTTTCCTTGTCGATCTTGTGTTCGGCTTCCTCAATCAGCGACAGCACGTCACCCATGCCAAGAATGCGCGAGGCCACACGATCCGGGTGGAAGGGTTCCAAGGCGTCAGTCTTCTCGCCCACACCCAGGAACTTGATCGGCTTGCCGGTAATGTGACGCACCGATAGGGCGGCACCGCCACGAGCATCACCGTCGGTCTTGGTCAGGATGACACCGGTCAGCGGCAGCACCTCGTTGAACGCCTTGGCCGTGTTGGCCGCGTCCTGGCCGGTCATGGAGTCGACCACGAACAGAGTTTCCACCGGTTGGACCGAAGCGTGCAGGCGCTTGATCTCCTGCATCATGTCATCATCGACATGCAGACGACCGGCGGTATCGAGAATCAGCACATCGAACGCCTTGACCCGCGCGTGCTGGATCGCCGCTTCGGCGATATCGACCGGGTCCTGGTCGGCACTGGAGGGGAAGAACTCGACGCCCACCTCACCGGCCAGGGTTTCCAGCTGGCGAATCGCGGCCGGACGGTACACGTCCGCGGATACCACCAGTACTTTTTTCTTCTTGCGCTCTTTTAGGAAGCGCGACAGCTTAGCCACGG
This sequence comes from Marinobacterium weihaiense, assembly GCF_019061305.1. GTDB lineage: Bacteria > Pseudomonadota > Gammaproteobacteria > Pseudomonadales > Balneatricaceae > Marinobacterium > Marinobacterium weihaiense. Next base: position 141,233 of record NZ_JAHQZT010000003.1, on the reverse strand, counting down.
AGGTGGTTTTACCGGCACCCTGCAGACCGGCCATCATCAGCACGGCCGGCGGCTGGGTGGCCAGGTCGAGCTCGGCATTAGCCTCGCCCATCACCTTGACCAGCTCTTCATTGACGATCTTGACGAATACCTGGCCCGGACTCAGGCTCTTGCTGACCTCCTGGCCCACAGCGCGTTCCTTCACGCTGTTGATGAAGGCTTTCACTACCGGCAGGGCAACATCGGCCTCCAGCAGCGCCATCCGGACTTCACGCAGCGTACCCTTGATGTTGTCCTCGGTCAGCTTTGCCTGACCGGTCACCGAGCGCAGCGTCTGCGTAAGCCGTTCTGTCAGATTATCAAACATCGAATACCTCTATCTGCCGGCGGCACCCTCCCGGCGCCTGCCCTGTAAACGCTTTGGCGACATATTATACAGAAGCCCCCGCCCGGGGGGCACCTATATTTCCTCCTCCCAGCATTTGTGCCACACTTGGCCGCCATTGAGGAGGATATGGATGCTGATCACCACGACGCTACTCGCCGTACTGTGCTATCTCGTTGCGACCGGGCTGCAATGGCGTCGCCTGTCGACCGGTAACCGTATCGATCTGCGCCTGCCCGTGCGCCTGCTGGGGCTGGGCGCGTTCGGGTTGCAGGGGTACAGCATCTATCACCTGCTGCACCAGCCCGGCGGCATCGACCTGAGCCTGTTTCCGGTCGGCTCGCTGATCGCCTGGGCAGTGGTCGGCATGGTCCTGCTGAGCAGTCTGCGCCAGCGCCTGGACAACCTGTTCATCGGCGTATTTCCGCTGGCAGCCGTGACCTCACTGCTGGCCGCTTTCATCGATACCGGTTCGGCGCCGCGCCCCTATGCCGGCGGGCTGATCACCCACATCCTGTTGTCCCTGCTGGCGTATAGCCTGTTTACCATTGCCACCGTGCAGGCCATTCTGCTGTCACGCCAGGAAGCCGCACTCAAACAGCACCACACTCGTGGCCTGGTCGCCTCGCTACCCCCACTGCAGATGATGGAGCGCCTGCTGTTCGAAAGCCTCTGGGCCGGCTTCATCCTGCTCAGCGCTGCACTGATCACCGGCTTCCTGTTTGTCGAAAATCTGTTTGCACAGCATTTGGCCCACAAGACGCTGCTGTCCCTGTTTGCCTGGGGCGTCTATGCGGTGCTGCTGAGCGGTCGTCACTTCCTGGGCTGGCGCAGCCGTACCGCCGTGCGTTGGACCCTGGGCGGCTTTATTCTGCTGATGCTGGGCTTTTTCGGCTCCAAGCTGGTACTGGAACTGCTGCTATCGCCCTAGCCAAAAGCATGCCCTGAGACAGCTTGACAGCCCCTGTTTCTGACCAGAAAATGAACGCCCCCAATCAAGTATAAGGTGTCTGTCCCTTGGACGATGCGTCGTTAAGCACATTAACTGCCATTCTGGTCATGCTGATCTTCTGTTCAGCCTTCTTCTCCAGCTCCGAAACCGGGATGATGTCCCTCAATCGTTACCGGTTGCGCCATTTGGTGAAAAACGGTCACCGTGCCGCCCGCAAGGCTAACGGTCTGCTGGAACGCCCGGATCGTCTGATCGGTCTGATTCTGATCGGCAATAACTTCGTCAATATACTGGCTTCAGCCATTGCCACCGTCATCGCCGTCCGTATCTGGGGCGACGCCGGCATCATGATCGCCACCGCTGGCCTGACCCTGGTCATCCTCATTTTTGCCGAAGTGTCGCCCAAGACCATGGCCGCCCTGCACCCGGAAAAGATTGCGTTCCCCGCATCTTATGTGCTGCAACCGATGCTGAAAGTGGCGTACCCGCTGGTCTGGATCATCAACGGCATCACCAACAGCTTCCTGCGCCTGTTCGGCGTCAACGTCAACGAGGCCGGCAATGAGCACTTGAGCACCGAAGAGCTGCGCACCATCGTGCACGAGGCCGGCTCATTGCTGCCACATCGCAACCAGTCGATGCTGCTGGGCGTTCTGGAGCTGAACGAGGTCACGGTTAACGACATCATGATTCCGCGCAACGAGGTGGAAGGAATCGACCTGGATATGGAGATGGAGCAGATTCTGGAACTGCTGTCCAAGACCGGGCATACCCGCCTGCCGGTCTACCGCGGGGATATCAACAACATTGTCGGCATCCTGCACATGCGCAACCTGGCACAGCTGATCCAGCAGGGCAACGTCACCAAGCCGGCGATCATGCAGGTAGTGCACGAGGCTTACTTCGTGCCGGAAAGTACGCCGCTGCAAACCCAGCTGCTCAACTTCCAGAAGCAGAGCCGCCGCATCGGTGTCGTGGTCGATGAGTACGGTGACATCGAGGGTATCGTCACGCTGGAAGACATTCTGGAAGAGATTGTTGGCGAGCTATCCAATGATCATGATGACACCAACCAGGATATCCACCCGCAGGAGGACGGCAGCTTCTTCATTGACGGCAGTGCCTACATCCGCGAGATCAACAAGGCACTCAACTGGCACCTGCCCACTGACGGCCCCAAGACCCTGAACGGCCTGATCACCGAAATTCTGGAGTCCATTCCCAACGCCAACGTGTGCCTGGATGTTGAGGGCTACCGCATGGAAACCCTGCAGATCTGTGACAACCTGGTGAAAACCGTACGCGTTACCCGCACCGCACGGGCTCGTGACAGTCTCTAACGCGTGACATGGGCGGGCGGTTAAACCGCCTCGCCCTGCTCACGACGCCGAATCAGCGCCCACACCGCGCGTTTTTCTTCGTTGCTCATGCGGCCCCAGCGGCTGATTTCCTCGCCGCTGCGGTGGCAGGCAATGCAGATATCGCCCTTGCCCAGCGCACAGACGCTGACACAGGGACTGGGAACGGGCTTGTCTTCAACAGCTTGGGTCATGCGGATGAGTCTCCAGATGTTCAGGTCGCGGCCGCATCGGGATGCCAGCATCAAAGCCGACATTCAGCAGCTCAGTCAGGATATAGGCGGTCAGGCCCCAGATCACTTCGCCCTGCCAGCGCCAGGCCGGTACCTGACGCACCTGGCCGCCGAAACGGATCGATTCGAGACAGCGATTCTCCGGTGCCAGCAGGTAGCTCAGCGGCACGCGGAAGATGCGCGCGATCTCATCCGGGTTGGCCTGCAGCGGCTGGTTGGCCGCCATCACCCCTACCCAGGGCATTACCTGCAGACGGTGCTTGGATACCACTTGCCCCAGGGAACCGATGATCTCCACCTGCTCCGGCCACAGATCGACTTCCTCCTGTGCTTCACGCATGGCCGTGGCCAACAGGTCGATATCCTCGGGGTCGCGCTTACCGCCGGGAAAGGCCACCTCACCACTGTGCGTCGACAGATGCGGTGAACGCAGGGTCAGGATTACCTCCGGGTCGGCACAATCGGTCAATGCCACCAGTACGCCAGCCTCGCGGCCACGGGTTCGCAGGCGCCAGGGGCGGTGGTGTTGCAGTCGTTGTCGCAGCTGGTCGAGCATGGGGAGATCCGATTACCGCAGAGGCGCTTATAATACCCCTGCAGCGGGGCTGTCGCGACCCCACACAACCTGTCACAATCAGGGATCTTGAATTCTGCGGACCTGAACAAGCGAGCCGATCATGAACTACTGCAGCCATTGCGGTTCTGCCGTTACCCTGCGCCTGCCTGAAGGCGACAACCGCCTGCGCTACACCTGCCAGCAGTGCGGACGCATCCACTATCAGAATCCAAGAATCGTCGCCGGCTGCCTGCCGGTACACGGTGACCGGGTGCTGCTGTGCCGTCGGGCAATCGAGCCGCGCTACGGTTACTGGACCCTGCCGGCCGGCTACATGGAAAACGGCGAAAGCACCGAGGAAGCGGCCCTGCGCGAAACCCTGGAAGAAGCCCGCGCCAAGGTCGAGCTGCGCCAGCTGTACACCCTGACCTCCATCATTCACGTCAATCAGGTGCAGCTGATCTATCTGGCCAATCTACCCCATGCCGAGTTTGGCAGCAGCAACGAGACGCTGGAAAGCCGCCTGTTCAGCGAGGATGAGATTCCCTGGGACGAGCTGGCCTTCACCACCATCCGCAACGCGCTGCAGTACTACTTTGCCGATCGCAAGGCGTCACCGCCCGCCTTCCCGCTGCGACACATCGCCCTGAGCCCGGATCAGGACGACCTGATATTGGTCAAGTAGGGCTCAGGCGAGCCCCAGCTGTTGGATCTCCTGCCGATAGCGGCGATAGTCCGGACCGTCGTGGCGGCTATAGTTGAGGTTGCGAAACAGCCCGGTCAACTGTACAAAGTGAGCGCGCACGGCTTCTTTGTCCGGATACTCGCGCGGATGATCAAGGCACTTCAGCAGCAGGGTAAACAGCTCCTGCTGGCGCTCGATAGGGGTCGAGGCATCCACATCGTCAAACGCATCCTGCTGCAAATACACCTGGTCCAGGCACTGCGCCTTTTGCCAATCCAAGTAATCTTCCAGCGTCACCCCTTCTTCACCGGTCACCTGCATCATCTGCTGCACCTGCTCACCCTGCCGGATCAGCTCCAGCATGCGTTTGACGCTGCCCACCCACTGGGGCGACAGCGTCTGCGCAAACCAGTCGGCCAACTGATCCAGATAGCGCGACCAGGAGATCAGCGGATCCACCGCCGGGTAGGCGCGCTTGTAGGCGCGCTCGGCACTGAGGCCGAGGAAGGTTTTCACCGTGCGCAGAGTAGACTGGGTCACCGGCTCCTCGAAGTTGCCGCCCGCCGGCGATACCGTGCCGATCAGGGTCAGGCTGCCCTGAGAGTGATCATTGGTTTGCACCAGCCCGGCACGCTCGTACAGCGCGCGCACCGCCGAGTCCAGATAGGCCGGGAAGGCTTCTTCACCGGGGATCTCTTCCAGACGGCCGGACGTTTCGCGCATCGCCTGCGCCCAGCGTGAGGTGGAATCAGCAATCAGCAGCACATTGTAGCCCATCTGGCGGTAGTACTCGCTGATGGTAATGCCGGTATAGATCGAGGCCTCACGAGCCGCCACCGGCATCGATGAGGTGTTGCAGATGATCACCGTGCGGTCCATCAGCGTGCCGCCACGCGGGTCGGGCATATTGGGGAACTCGGTGATGGTTTCCACCACCTCGCCAGCCCGTTCGCCACAAGCTACGATCACCACGATATCCACATTGGAGTAACGCGAGATCAGCCCCTGCAGCACCGTCTTGCCGGCACCAAAAGGCCCGGGAATGCAGGCGGTACCGCCCAGCGCCACCGGGAAGAAGGTATCGATCAGGCGGATGCTGGTCAGCATCGGCTGTTGCGGATACAGGCGCTGATTGTACCCTTCTCGCAGCAAGTCACGGTTGACCGGTACTCGCACCGGCCAGTGTTGTTGCATGCAAACCTCGCGCTCGTCTCCGTTTTCCAGGCGCAGGCGCACCACCGGTGTGGTGACGGTAAAGCTGCCCTCCTGCACCCAGGTGACCTCGGCTTCACCGCGCAGATTAAAGGGCACCATGATCTTGTGGCTGAAACGGCTTTCCGGCACCCGTCCCAGCAGATCACCAGCCTTGACGCGAGTCCCCACCTTCACCACCGGCTGAAACGACCATTTCTGCTGGCCGTCAATGCCATCCACTTCCAGGCCACGCGGCAGGAAAAAGCCGTGCTGACCGGCAATCAGCTCCAGCGGGTTCTGCAAGCCATCATAGACCTGCCCGAGCAGCCCCGGCCCCAGGGCAACCGACAGCATCTGCCCAGTCTGCTGCACAGCATCCCCGATGGACACCCCCCGGGTGTTCTCGAACACCTGCACATCCGCCTCGCCATGGCGCACCCGCAGCACCTCAGCCTGAAGCTGCTCCTGGCGTTCGCCGTCATGGCGCTGCGGACAGATCAGCACCACTTCATTCTTGGTAATCGGGTGGTACTCGCCTTCGTCATCACGCAGCATGCGAATGCTGACAATATCATCACGGACCCCGATGACGCGTGCGGTAGGAATGTTGGGGGTTGTCATGGTTTCGCCTCTGTTACCGAACCTGTCCGACCTATGTCGATACTGGCGCCGGACATGACGCCGGCCAGGGCCTGATCGACCAGGTGTGAAAAGTGTTGTTGTGCCGCATCCGACTGCCAGCGCAAGCGATACTCGGCAATGGACCAGCGCAGCCGGTAGGCGGCCACAGCAATGAGGGAAAAGGGATGGCTCTGCTCAAGCATGCGCAGCTTGCGCCAGAGCCGGTCCAGAATCTGCTGTTCCAGCTCCACCCCCTGTTGCTGCCGGAGCTGCGCCAGCGACTCCACCAGCCAGGGGTACTGGCGCCCCAGACCGAAATCCGGCTGCTGCCAGTCACGCCGAATGATCCAGACCCGCTTGCCATAGCCCTGAAAGCTGTCGCCGTCCTGTTGTCCGGCCAGACGGTAGCGCTGGGCCGCGATCAGGCTGCGCCACTCAAGGTTTTCCGCCAATACCGCCCGCAGCGGCTTGTGCGGGATCGCCGCCAGTTCCTGCTGCCAGTGTTGTACTTCATCCTGATCGGACAAGGCCTCGTCCCCGCTGCGCTCGCGCTGAAACAGCCGCAGCGCCCGTTGCAGCAACAGCCGGTCCTGCTCGGACAGCATGCTCAGGCGCTGCTCCAGCTGCAGCACCGAAATCGGCAACTCCTTGAGCTGTTCCAGTCGCACCGGCAAGGCCGGCAGCGCCGGGATCAGGGTATAGTAGACCGACACTAGCGGATCACTCCCTCCAGAATGGCCCTGAAGCGCGGCTGCAGATGACGCAGCAGCAGTTCGGCCAACGCCCGATCACCGAGATCGATTTCGGCATCATCGCCGTTGCAACGGATGCGGATGCCGCGGCCGTCGTGCACATCCAGCGTCACGCCTTCGCGCAGTTGCAGGTTGAGCTGCTCCTGCACGAACTGACTCAGCTTGCCCTCGCGATAGGCATGAGGATTGCGGCGCAACTCTTCCAGCCCGACCACGCCGGCTGGCAGCAGCACCTCGACCTTCGGCATCGCGCACAGGGTGGCATCCTGACAGGCCTGAACCACCACTTCCCGAATGACCTCACGAATGAAATCCTGGCTATCCAACTGCTCGCTCACCTGCAGCTGCACCCGGGCGGCAAAGGTATGCGCCAGCTGTTCACGCAGCTGCAGGTTCATGTCTCGCGCCGCCATTTTCAGCGCGTCTTCTCCGGCCCGCTGCAGCCGCTCGGCATCCTGCTGCGCCTGACGGCGCACCTGCTCGGCTTCCTGCTGCGCCTGTTCCAGCAGCCAGTCCGCACGGCGCTGGGCTTCTTCCACCAGCGCTGCCGCTTCCTGTTGTCCCTGCTCCACCCCCTGCTGCCGGAGCCGCTCGATCAGCGCCTCGACACCGGATGCGGCCTGCTTGCCCTGCTCGCTCATGTGCGCCTCCGTCACGCCGGGATGCCGGCACTGATCACCAGCGCGAAGATGAATGCGAAGACCGCAAACCCTTCCACGATGGCCGCCGGAGCGATGGACATGCCGAAGATCTCCGGCTTGATCTTGGACACGTTGATGGCACTGGCGCAGCACTGTCCCTGGCGCACGGCGCTGAACAGCAGCGCCATCCCGGCGAGAATACCGACAGCAAACAGGCCCGGCGCGTTGTCCAGCGTGACCGTGCGGTTCAGCGAGAACATCACCACGATGCCGTAGATGGTCTGCGACGAGGGCATGGCGGCGATCCCGACATAACGACCGTGACCGGTTTCCGTTTCCAGCAGTGCACCACAGGCGGCCTGGCCGGCCAGTGCACAGCCGATGATACTGCCGATGGCGCCCAATGCCATAGGGCCATAGAGTCCTGCCCATCCCAGGGCCAAAATCAGGTTGTCCAAGGGTTCACCTCCCGCTTGGTGAAAGGTTGAAAAGCATAGCCTTCGTCGGCCAGGCTCCAGTTGTAGAACTCGATCAGATTCAGACGCAGGCCGTGGATCACGCCACTGACCACCGCCAGAACAAAGTTGAGCAAGTGCCCCAGCAGCAGGATCAACACTTCAAGAAACAGCCCCATCCCCGGCACTGCAGCCGCCACGTCGGTGGCCAGCTGATTGAACGTGATCGCCAACGAGGCACTGGCCAGCCCCAGCGCGAACAGGCGCAGGTAGCTGAGCACGTCGCCAAACATTTTCGACAGCCCGGTCAACGCCAGCAGGCCATCCACCAGTCGCCACAGCCAGTGCGTGGCGCCTGTCAACGGTCGATCACTGGAGCAGAGCAGAATCAGCACCATGCCCAGCGCCATCAGCGCCCACTCCACATCCAGCTGCTGACGTAGCCAGGCGCTGACCCCGGCCAGGATCAGCAGCACCCAGCCCAGCGGCGCCAGCATCTGCAGCCGCCCGCGGCTGCGCCAGGCCGTTATGAGGTTGGCCAGCACCAGGTGCCCGGCCCCCATCAGTACCGAAACCCGCATCATGCTGTCGAAGTCGTTCATGTCGAGCACCTTCAGTGGCGCCAGCATATCGGGGGGAGGCGCTCCGAAGTAGCTGCCGACCAGCACGCCCCAGACGGCCGAAAAGCCACACAGGCTGATGCCCAGCACCCGCAAGCGGCGGCCGGTCTCGCTCTGCCCCATGCGCGCCCAGTAGAACACCAGCACCCCGGCCAGCAGCAACGCATACCCGGCATCGGACAGAATCAGGGCAAAAAAGGCAGCAAAGGAAAAAAACACCACCCGCGAGGGGTCCCAGGCCCGGTAACCGGGCATCTGATAGAAACGCACGATCTCCTCGCCACCGCCCAGATGGGCCGGGTTGTCCAGCAGGGTCGGCGGCTGGTCATCCTCGACCACGGGCTCAAGCATCAGCACCAGGTCGTGCCCGGTTGCAAAGGCCTGCAGTGCCTCGGCGGCGGAGCGGGCACACCAGCCCTGAACCGCAAAGATCTCGCCGGCATCCAGTACCTGTTGGCTGACCCGGTCGCAGTCCGCCCTGTCCTGGCTGCCAGCCAACGATCGCTGCAGCAGATACAGCCAGCGAGTCTGGGCCTCGCGCTCGGCTTCCAGGGTTTCCTGTTCGATTTCCAGGTCTTCCAGCTCACGGCGTAACTGCGCCAGCGGTACCGAGCCGGTATGGGTACGCGGCACCGGCATCTGATTGGCACACGGCTCCTGCTCCGCAATCACGGCCACATAGGAATACCGGTTGTCCCGGTGCACCACCGCCCAGGGCAGGTCGGTTTTTGCCACGTCCTGCATGCGATAATTGGGCACCAGGTAAAACCACAGTCGGTACCCCAGCAGTCCCTGCTCGCCGGGCAGTTCGAAACTGCCCCAGGGTTCGAGGTCACGAATGCGCTTGCGCAGGAAATCGATCTTTTCACTCAGCGCCAGCCGCCGCTGGCGGTTGTCGAGCACGGCCGCCACCACCGATGACAGTTCAAAGTGACGCTCCACCACAACCTGGCGCCGCTTCTGCGGGCAACTGAGCAGGTAACGAATCGCCTGCTGCAGCGCCTCGGGCCCGACATCACCGGGCAGCGCAACCGGCACCTCGGGCTGCGCCTGAGCCAGCGGGATGATATGCAACAGCCCCAACGTCTGCAGCTGATCCAGCACCTGCGCCTTGTCGCGGGTCAGGCCGATCAGGGTGGCCTTTTCAAGGGTTTGAATACTCATGAGGCCGCTATCCTTGCGCGCTTGTTCTTGGCAATCTTGGCACGCACCACTCCGGCGCGCTCGGCATCGGAGAGGGCTATGCGGATACGACGAATATTGGCTTCGGTACGCGGGATCAGTACCTTGTCGAACAGATTCAGGCGCTGGGTGGTTTTCTGCAGCGCGTCTTCCAGCCGGGCCAGCCGCACTTCCTCCACCTGACGATACACGTTCAGCTCCAGCATCTGCTGCAGCCGCGCCGCCAGAATATCGACCCAAGGCGGCAGCGCCAGCCGGGAGTACTCACGGCGGTCGATCTCGATGGCTTCGATCACCGGCAGTTCGATACCGACCAGGTTGTCCTGGCGCTGGCGCACCGCGCGCAGCTGCACCAGCGTACTCAGATCCAGCGAGGTGCCGGCCAGCATGGGCAGCTGCCGCGCCACCTCCGCCTCGACCTGCTCCATCTGCTGCGCGTATTCAGCCAGGGCACGGCGCGACTTGAGCCGTGCCGCCAGAATCTGCTTGCGCTTGAGATCCAGCGCCGGCACGAACTGGCGAAACGACTTCAGCCGCTGGTTTTCATGGTTGAGTGTGCTCTTGTTCAGCGCCAGCTTGGCCATGACCGCTTACCCCGTTGCCTGATCCTTAGGGAAGTACTTGTCGATCAGGGGCTGTTTCATCAACAGCTCATGGGGCTGAAAGCATTCGGCCAGTGTCTGCCAGCACAGGTCCAGCGCCTGCTCCAGCGGCATGGACACGTTGATGTCCATGAAGCGGTCGTGGAAGTGCTCGCCAAAGCGCAGCAGCCGCTCGTCATACTCGGTGAGGTCGAACGACATCGCCTGTTTCTGCTGCGCATCCCTTGCTTCGGCGTAGAAACGCACCATGGTGTTCATGATCTGGCCGTGGTCCTCGCGGGTCACCTTGCCGATCACGTGCTGCTTGAGACGCGACAGCGAACCGAAGGGGTCCAGCACGCCGTTGTGCAGATAGAACTGACCTTCAGTGATGTAGCCGGTGTTGTCCGGAACCGGGTGAGTGACATCATCGCCGGGCATGGTGGTCACCGACAGGATGGTCACCGAGCCCGCCCCCTTGTAATCGCAGGCCTTCTCGTAACGACGGGCCAGCTGGGAGTAGAGGTCGCCGATGTAGCCTCGATTGGAAGGTACGTGCTCCATGGAAATGCCCACTTCCTTGAGCGCGTCGGCGTAGGCGGTCATGTCAGTCAGCAGCACCAGCACCCGCTTGCCCTCTTCCACGGCAAAGCGCTCGGCCACCGCCAGCGCCATGTCCGGCACCAGCAGGCCCTCGACCGTAGGATCCGAGCCCAGATGCACGAACATCACCGTGCGCGCACTGACCCCGGCCTCCTCGAAGGCATGACGGAAAAAGTGATAGTCGTCGAAAATCAGGCCGATGCCGCCAAACACCACCACATCGGCGTCGGCATGGGCGCCGATCTGGGCCAACAGGCGGTTGTAGGGCTCACCGGCGACGGAGAAGATGGGTATTTTCTGGCTTTCCACCAGAGAATTGAACACGTCGATCATCGGCACATCGGTGCGGATCATGCGCGACGCCAGAATACGGCGTGCCGGATTGACTGTCGGGCCGTCAATCTCGATGCGCGCCTCTTCGCTCAGGCTGGGACCGCCATCGATGGCGCGACCGGAGCCGGAAAAGGCGCGGCCGAGAATATTGGGCGAAAAAGTCACCTGCATCGGATGGCCGAGAAAGCGCACCCCCGCCTTGGTGGACAGTCCCTTGGTGCCGGAGAACACCTGCAGCGACACGCTGCTGCGCTCCAGCTGAATCACCTGAGCCATGTAGGGCGGCTGATCGGGGTCGAGCGTATTTTCGATCAGGGCCAGGTCACCGTAGCCGATGGCGGCCACATCCCCTTCATCGGGCTCGGGCACATGTACCTTGACGATGTCACCGACGATTTCCAGAATCCGTGAATAGCGCACCAACAGTTGTGTCACACCGCTCTCCCTTTCCGTGCTCGGGTCTCAGATATCCGCCAACTTATACACTTCGTAGGCCACCTCTTCATAGGGGTGCACCTGCTTGAGTGTTGCCACAGCCGTGTGGATAAGTTCATCCGCACAGACCATTTCCACTTTCAGTTCGGCCACGCGCTCCAGCTCGCCCGGCCGTCCCAGATGGGGGTTGGCTCCGGCCAGCGGACGAAACTGCCCCTGTCCAGCGGTTTGGAAGCAGCACTGGTCATAGTCGCCGATTTTGCCGACGCCCACGGCGAATAGCGCCGCCTTGACCGGCTCGGCCTCCGCTTCGGGGACAAAGAAACAGAACTTGTACATTCAGCCTCCCGCATCCTGAGTCAGTCCTTACCTTAGCCCCGAGTGTGCAGGTGCAGCAAGCATTATCCACAGCATGCATCACGCGAGTGACAGAAAGGTTGCGCTCGGGCATAAAAAAGCCCGCAACGAGGCGGGCAGAGGGAACAACAACAAGGTTGAAATCAGTGTAGACCCAGAACGTCCTGCATGTCGAACAGGCCGGTCTGCTTGCCTTCCAGCCAACCGGCGGCACGTACGGCCCCCTTGGCAAAGGTCATGCGGCTGGACGCCTTATGGGTAATCTCGATGCGCTCGCCTTCGGTGGCGAACAATACCGTGTGGTCGCCGACCACATCACCGGCTCGGATGGTCTCGAAGCCGATCTGACGCTCGGGCCGGGCACCGGTGATGCCTTCGCGGCCATACACGGCACATTCTTTCAGATCACGACCCAAGGCATCGGCCACCACTTCACCCATACGCAGGGCGGTGCCGGACGGAGCATCCACCTTGTGACGGTGGTGCGCCTCGATCACTTCAATGTCGTAGCCGCTGTCTTCGCCCAACGCCTTGGCCGCAATCTCCAACAGCTTGAAGCACAGGTTGACGCCCACGCTCATGTTGGGCGCAAACACGATGGCGGTTTTTTCCGCTGCCTGCTTCAACGCGTCCTTCTGACCGTCATTCAAACCGGTGGTTCCAATCACCACCTTCTTGCCGTGAGCGGCACAGAAGGCGACGTTCTGCATGGTCACTTCCGGCGCGGTGAAATCGATCAACAGGTCGAAATCGTCCACCACTGATTCCAGGCTGCCCGCCAGGGCCACACCCAGCTTGCCGACACCCGCCAGCTCGCCGGCATCGGCGCCGATCAGGGAGCTGTCCGGCTCGATGATGGCAGCACTGAAAGTGACGGCATCATTCTGCTGCAGTGCTTCGATAATGGTCTTGCCCATACGGCCGGCCGCGCCGGTCACCGCTACTCTGGTCATGCTGCTTTCCTGTATCCGTCGTTCCATACAGGCCCCGCAGGGCCTGCCATCAGGTCATATCTTCGAAGAACTTCTTCACCGAGTCAAAGAAGCCGTGCTTTTTCGGACTGTGCTTGCTGTTGCCACCATCTTCGGTGGTTTCGGCAAACTCACGCAGCAGCTCTTTCTGACGGCTGTTCAGGTTGACCGGCGTCTCCACCATCACCTTGACGATCAGGTCACCGGTACTGCCACCGCGCACCGGCGCAATGCCCTTGCCGCGCAGGCGGAACAACTTGCCGGTCTGGGTTTCAGCCGGGATCTTCAGCTTGACGCGGCCATCCAGGGTCGGCACGTCCAGCTCGCCGCCCAGCGCCGCATCGACAAAGCTGATCGGCACTTCGCAGTACAGATGCTTGCCGTCACGCTGGAAGATCGGATGCTCACGCACATGCACCTGCACGTACAGATCGCCCGCCGGACCGCCATGCGTGCCCGCTTCGCCTTCGCCGGACAGGCGAATACGATCGCCGGTGTCCACACCGGCCGGGATCTTGACCTGCAGCGTTTTAGTCTTCTCCACACGGCCCTGACCATGACAGGCGTCACAGGGGTCGGAGATGACCTTACCCTCGCCGCGACAGGTGGGGCAGGTCTGCTGTACCGAGAAGAAGCCCTGCTGCATGCGCACCTGGCCCATGCCGCCACAGGTAGAGCAGGTCTTGGCACTGGTACCCGGCTTGGCACCGCTGCCGTCGCAGGGTTCACAGCTCACCAGTGTGGGGATTTCCAGGGTTTTCTCGCAGCCGCGCACCGCTTCTTCCAGCGACAGATCCAGGTTGTAGCGCAGATCGGCGCCACGCTGAACACCGGAGCGACGGCGGCCACCGCCACCGCCACCACCGAAGATGTCACCGAACACATCGCCGAAGATGTCGGAGAAGTTGCCCTCGAAGCCGCCGCCACCAAAGCCGCCGCCCTGGCCATCGACGCCGGCATGACCAAACTGGTCATAGGCCGCCTTCTTCTGGGCATCAGACAAGACCTCATAGGCCTCACTGATTTCCTTGAATTTGTCTTCAGCCTCTTTGTCATCCGGGTTGCGGTCCGGGTGGTATTTCATCGCCAGGCGGCGGTAGGCCTTCTTGATATCACGATCGGACGCGTCGCGCGACACCCCCAAAAGTTCGTAGTAGTCCTGCTTTGACATGATCCGAATCTGACTCGTTAAGGTTTGGCCCCGGGGGGCCGGACATGACAACGCGGGCCTGAGCCCGCGCTGTCACACTGCAACGATCGACATGCGCGCACGCATTGAAGCGTTTACTTCTTGTCGTCGTCCTTAACTTCCTCGAACTCAGCGTCAACAACGTCGTCCGCTGCATCTTTGGCACCTTCAGCACCACCGGCCTGCTCAGCCTGAGCGGCATCCGCGTACATTTTCTGCGCCACAGCAGACAGGGCTTCGGTCAGCACCTCGGTCTTGCTTTCGATGGCCTCCTTGTCGGTACCCTTCAGCGCTTCTTCCAGGTCCTTGATGGCCGCTTCAATCTTCGCCTTTTCGTCATCGGTCGCCTTGTCGCCGGCATCCTTCAGCGTCTTGTTCGCGGTGTGGATCATGGCGTCACCTTGGTTACGGGCGCCGGTCAGTTCCTCGAACTTCTTGTCTTCTTCGGCGTGCGCTTCAGCGTCGCGTACCATCTGCTCGATTTCGTCATCGTTCAGACCGGAAGAGGCCTTGATCACGATGGACTGCTCCTTGCCGGTGGCCTTGTCCTTGGCGGACACATTCAGGATACCGTTGGCATCGATGTCGAAGGTCACTTCGATCTGTGGCATGCCACGCGGTGCCGGCGGAATGTCGGCCAGGTCGAAACGACCCAGAGACTTGTTCTGCGCCGCCTGCTTGCGCTCGCCCTGAACCACGTGGATGGTGACCGCCGTCTGGTTGTCATCGGCCGTCGAGAACACCTGCGACTTCTTGGTCGGGATGGTGGTGTTCTTTTCGATCAGCGGTGTTGCTACGCCACCCATGGTTTCGATACCCAGGGTCAGCGGGGTCACGTCCAGCAGCAGCACGTCTTTCACATCACCGGACAGCACGGCGCCCTGAATCGCTGCACCGATGGCCACAGCCTCATCCGGGTTCACGTCCTTGCGCGGCTCCTTGCCGAAGAACTCAGCCACTTTCTGCTGCACCATCGGCATGCGGGTCTGACCACCGACCAGGATCACCTCGTCGATCTCGGACACGGACACGCCGGAGTCCTGCACCGCGATGCGGCACGGCTCGATGGAACGTACCACCAGCTCTTCCACCAGCGATTCCAGCTTGGCACGGGACAGCTTCACGTTCAGGTGCTTCGGACCGGTCGCATCAGCGGTGATGTACGGCAGGTTGACGTCGGTCGCCTGCGCGGACGACAGTTCAACCTTGGCCTTCTCGGCCGCTTCCTTCAGACGCTGCAGCGCCAGCGGATCGTTGTGCAGGTCGATGCCGCTTTCTTTCTTGAACTCGTCGGCCAGGTAGTTGATCACCGCCAGGTCGAAGTCTTCACCGCCCAGGAAGGTGTCACCGTTGGTGGCCAGCACTTCGAACTGGTGTTCACCGTCGACATCGGCAATTTCGATAATGGAGATATCGAAAGTACCACCACCCAGGTCGTATACGGCAACGGTCTTGTCACCCTTGGACTTGTCCATGCCGTAGGCCAGTGCAGCCGCTGTCGGCTCGTTGATGATACGCTTCACGTCCAGACCGGCGATCTTGCCTGCATCCTTGGTCGCCTGACGCTGAGAGTCGTTGAAGTAGGCCGGCACGGTGATAACCGCTTCGGTCACAGTTTCGCCCAGGTAGTCCTCGGCGGTCTTCTTCATCTTCTTCAGGATCTCGGCGGACACCTGCGGCGGTGCCATCTTCTGGCCCTTTACGTCGACCCAGGCATCACCGTTGTCGGCTGCCGTAATCTTGTACGGTACCATTTTGATGTCTTTCTGAACGACTTTGTCTTCAAAACGACGGCCGATCAGACGCTTGATCGCAAACAGAGTGTTATCCGGGTTGGTCACGGCCTGACGCTTGGCCGGCTGACCGACCAGGGTTTCACCGTCGTTGGTGTACGCGATGATCGACGGGGTGGTGCGATCGCCTTCAGCGTTCTCGATTACCTTGGTCTTGTCACCGTCCAGGATGGCCACGCAAGAGTTGGTGGTACCCAGGTCAATACCGATAATTTTGCCCATGTTCTGCTCCGATATTTCTCGTGCCCGCCGGGCGGGCGAATAAACTGTCTAAAAAACGGGTTGCTCTTTATATGGGTACGCGTTGCCGTATTTCAACGCCCCTTGCACCCTTTTTCTCAGCCTTTTGCGACCATTACCATTGCCGGGCGCATCAGGCGACCATTGAGCAGGTAGCCCTTCTGCACCACGGTTACCACCGCGTTGGGCTCCACACCCTCTGCCGGCACCATGGACATCGCCTGGTGATGGTCCGGGTTGAAGGCATCGCCCTGCTCGGGGTTGATCTGCTCTACATTGAACTTGGCCATGCTGGCGAGGAACATGTTCAGGGTCATCTCGACGCCTTCACGGATCGCCGTGACCTGCTCGTCATCGCCCTGGCTGGCTTCAATGGCCCGCTCCAGACTGTCAACCACCGGCAACAGCTCGTTGGCGAACTTTTCCAAGCCAAACTTGTGTGCCTTCTCCACATCCTGTTCGGCACGACGGCGGATGTTCTGGATCTCGGCCTGAGCACGCGGCTGCAACTCGGCCAACTGCTTGCTCAGCGCGTCCACTTCAGCGCGGGACTCTTCCAGCTGCTGCAGCACATCCGCCTGTGTTGCTTCAGCCGCACTCGGCTCTGCGGTTTCAAGCTCCGCTTCGTTCAGGGTGTCGACCGTCTCAACGGGTTCCTGGGTGTTCTGCTGCTCTTTCGCCATCAGGTCTCTCCAACTGACTCTTGAGGTTACGCCTAGATGCCCATCTATATGGGGACCGGTACCGATGATTCAAGCGCCAGACACGCTTTTTTTCATGCAAGGATTGATGCGCACGGCAAAATGGCTTATACAGTAAATACTGTATAAATAACCACTGTATAGAAAACCACTATTTGACCCTGCAGGTGGCCAGCATGCTGACACAGCTTACGATTCGCAACTTTGCCATTGTTGATTCACTCGAAGTGGAACTGGATACCGGCATGACCGTGATCAGCGGCGAAACCGGTGCCGGCAAATCGATCATGCTGGACGCGCTCGGACTGTGTCTGGGCGAACGTGCCGACAGCGACAGCGTGCTTAAGGGAGCCGACAGGGCCGAGCTGACCGCTTGCTTCGATATCCGCAACCTGCCGCCGGCCATGCTCTGGCTCAACGAGCACGAGCTGGAGGGCGATCCTCAGGAATGCCTGCTGCGCCGCGTCATCACCCGCGAGGGGCGCAGCCGCAGCTACATCAACGGCCGCCCGGCCCCACTGGCGCTGCTGCGCGAGTTCGGCCAACACCTGGTGGATATTCACGGCCAACACGAGCATCAGCGCCTGTTGAAAAAGGACTACCACCGCATACTGCTGGATGAGTTCGGCGGTCATGGTGAGCTAGCGGCTCAGGTACGCCGACATTTCCACAAATGGCGCCGCCTCGACAGCGAGTGGCTGGAATTGACACAGGTTTCCGACGAGCGCAACGCCCGCATCCAACTGCTCAGCTACCAGGTCGAGGAACTGGACCAGCTCGGCCTGCAGGACGGTGAGCTGGCACAGCTGGAACAGGAACAGCAGGTACTGGAGAATGCCGGCAGCCTGCTGAGCACCGGCCATCGGCTACTACAGCTGAGCAGCGATGCCGACAGCGACAACTGCCAGTCGATGCTGCAGCACTGCCTACAGCTGCTGGAGCAGCTGCACAGCCGCGACAGCCGCATCGAGCAAGCCAGCGACATGTTCAATACCGCCCTGATCCAGCTGGACGAGGCCAGTCGCGAAGTCCGCCATTTCCTCGACAGTGTCGAGGTTAATCCCGCACGCCAACAGGAGGTTGAAGCCCGCCTGTCCGCCATATATGACGTGGCCCGCAAGCACCGCCTACTGCCGGAGCAGCTGATGGAGTTTCACCATGAACTGAAAGCGGAGCTGGACGGCCTGACCGGTTCCGATGAGGCGCTGGCACAACTGGAACAGGACGTACAGGCCGCGCGTGACACTTTCCTCAAAGCAGCAGCCGAGCTGAGCGAGGCGCGCCAGCAATGTGCCGGACGTCTGGACACGCTGGTCGATGAGCAGCTGCACGCACTGGGCATGCCTGCCGCTCACTTCAGCGCCTGCCTCACCCCGCTGGATGAAGAACGCTACAACGCCAACGGTCTGGAAGACGTAGAATTTTTGATCAGCACCAACGCCGGCCAACCGGCCCGTGCCCTGGCCAAGGTGGCCTCCGGGGGTGAATTGTCACGCATTAGCCTGGCCATCCAGGTCATCACCGCTCAGACCTCCAGTACGCCAACGCTGGTGTTTGATGAGGTGGATGTGGGCATCGGCGGCGGCGTGGCCGAGGTAGTCGGTCGCATGTTGCGTGAGCTGGGCCAGCGGGTGCAGATCCTGTGCGTGACGCATCAACCGCAGGTGGCCGCGCAGGGACATCAGCATCTGTTCGTGAGCAAGAATGGCCAGCATACCGGCACGCACACACGCGTCCAGCGGTTGGATCGAACACAACGGGTAGAAGAAGTTGCCCGGATGTTGGGCGGAGTGGACATCACCCGCACATCACTGAGCCATGCACGGGAGATGCTGTCAGCCTAACGGCTGACAGCAGACTGGTTTACTTTTTGTCGCTTTCTTCGCAGCCGCCCTTGCAGACGCCATAGAGGTACAATGTGCGGTCGGTGATACTGAAGCCCAGCTCATCGGCCACCTTGTCCAGAATTTCCGATACCTTGGGCTCGGTGAATTCACGCACACGGCCACACTTAACGCACACCACGTGGTCATGATGCTCGTCACGCGCCAGTTCGAACACCGAGTGACCACCTTCAAAGTGGTGACGGGATACTAGCCCGGCCGCTTCAAACTGAGTTAATACCCGATAGACGGTCGCAAGACCGACATCCTCGCCCTGCTCCATCAGGAGCTTGTAGATATCCTCAGCACTGAAGTGGTCGCCCTCTCCGGCACGCTCCAGAATCTGATAAATTTTGACCCGCGGCAGAGTCACCTTCAGTCCGGCCTTCCGCAGTTCCTGATTTTCCAGTGCCATATTAGGTCTCAATCACTATGCTGTTCGGGATTTGCAATGTTAGACTCCATTATCTTTGTTTAGGCATGAAAACGGAAGCCATTGTCCGATGCGAAAGGTTCTTCTCAGCGCTACAGTTGCACTTCTGATCGCCGGCTGCTCCGAATTTCCCGGTGTGTACAAGATCGACATCCCCCAGGGCAATGTTGTTACCCAGGAAATGGTCGACCAGCTGCGCCCCGGCATGACACCGGCCCAGGTACGCTACGTCATGGGCACCCCGCTGGTAAATGACAGCTTCAGCGCCAATCGCTGGGATTACATCTACAGCATCAAGGAAGGCGGCAAGCCGCGCTCTCAGGAACGCATCAGCCTGTTCTTCGAAGGGGGCAAGCTGAGCCGCCTGAGTGGCGATTTCCGCCCAGGCACCACGCCCGACACTCCCTGACAACATTTTCGGACAGGCAGAACGCAATTAACTCTGCTTGTCCTCGCCGGCCGCCTGCGCCGCCTTTTCCGCTTTCATTTTCGCCGCTCGCCGTGCCCGCACTTCCTTGGGGTCCGCGATCAGCGGCCGATAAATCTCGACCCGTTCGCCCTCCTTCAGCGCCGTGGATGCCGGATCCTTCACCGCCTTGCCAAACACCCCCATAGGCGTGCTGTCCGGGTCGATCTCGGGAAACAGCTCGACGATGCCAGAACGCACCACGGCCTCACGCAGCGTGCAGCCTTCTTCGACCTGTAGCGCTATGATTTTCTGCTCATGCGGCAATGCATAAGCCACTTCCACTTTCATGGCTGCTCCTAACCGTAGACCTGATCCGCACGGCTGACAAAGGCATCCACCAGCGTTGTTGCCACCGAGTTGAATACCTTGGACATCGCCAGACCGGTCAGTTTGCCTTTGAACTCGAATTGCATGCTGAGTTCAACCTTGCTGGCTTCATCGCTGAGCGGCGTGAATGTCCAGATACCGTGCATGGACGAAAAGGGGCCCTCGACGAGGGCAATATCCATTTTTTCAGGGCGATGCAGGCAATTGCGCGTGGTAAAGCTGTATTTAAGGCCACCCTTAGCTAGATGCAGGGTGGCCACCAGCTCGTCTTCGCGCTCCGACACCACCTCCGTGGCGGCGCACCAGGGCAGAAACCGGGGGTAGCTGCGCACATCGTTGACCAGATCAAACATCTGCTCAGCGGTGTGCAGCACCAGTGCGCTGCGATTCACTTGTGTCATAAAGGCAATACCCGGCTGGCCTGACAATCAGGCCAGCTTCTCATACAGTTTGGCGATAAAGATCACCAGCACCGCAACCGGTGCCACGAAACGGATAACCAGCAACCAGGCGGAATAGACCAGATCCGATTTCAGCGCCAGCTCGTCGCGCGTGATCTTCTGCTGCAGCTTCCAACCCGAGAAGAACGCGATCATCAGACCACTCAAGGGCAGCATGATGCTGGCAGTCGTGAAGTCGAGCAGATCGAAAATACCCATGCCGAACAGCTTGATCTCTGCCCAGTAGTTGAACGACAACAGCGATGCGATCCCCATGAGCCAGATAATGGCGCCCAGCACCAATGCCGCAACCGGGCGCTTGAGGCCAAAACGCTCCACTACCCAAGCTGTGGCCGGCTCCAACAGCGAAATGGCCGACGTCCAGGCGGCGACCCCTACCAGCAGGAAAAACAGGAAGCCGAACACCTGACCACCCGGCATCTGACCAAAGGCCACCGGCAGGGTTACGAACATCAGGCCGGGACCCGCACCCGGATCCATCTGGTTGGCAAACACCACCGGGAAGATGGCTAGACCGGCCACCAGCGCCACCAGCGTGTCCAGCACACCGATAGTCAGTACCGTCGCACCAATCGAGTCCTTTTTGCCCATGTACGAGCCGTAGGCCATGATCGCCCCCATGCCCAGTGACAGCGTGAAGAAGGCGTGACCCAGCGCTACCAGTACGGCATCCCAAGTCAGCGCCTCAACGTTGAAGCCGAACAGGAAATCCCACCCCTGCTGGAAGCCGCCACTGTTGACAGAGTAGCCCAGCAGCACCACAAGCAGCACGAACAGCGCCGGCATCATGATCTTGGTGGCACGCTCCAGGCCTTTGTTTACGCCGCCGGCCACAACGCCGACCACCATGAGCACAAACAGCGTGTGCCAGATCAGCATCTGCACCGGATTGGCCAGCAGGCTGTTGAAACGTTCGCCGGCCTCGTTGCTACCGATATTCACCAACTGCCCGGTGCCCATGGCCGCGATATAATCCAGCACCCAGCCGGCCACGACCGAATAGAATGAGAAAATAATGTAGCCGGCCAGCACGCCCAGCCATCCGATCAGGCTCCAGTTTCGGTTCAACCCTGCCTCGGCAGCGGTTTCACGCACGGCATTGATCGGGCTCTGGCGCGCACGACGTCCCACCAGAATCTCGCCCATCATGATCGGGATGCCCACCAGCATAATGCAGAACAGATAAACCAGAACGAAGGCTCCGCCGCCGTTTTCACCGGTTATGTAGGGAAACTTCCAGATGTTGCCCAGCCCGACTGCAGACCCGGTGGCGGCGAGGATAAAGATCCATCGACTCCCCCAGGAACCGTGAATTGACTGTTTAGACTGCATAGCGCTCTCAAGTAAAGAATTACACAAGAGGGCAATTGTTCATAAATCGGACAGGAGTGACAACCTTTTCAGGCATTTGTTGCAACGGCATGAAGCTGACAGGCAACCAAACGGCCACTTCGGGCGGCTTTCCTTGCCCTCTGCAGCTCTATATAATTGCTACCATGGCTAAGAAAAAGAAGGCTCCGGGCGGAAACACCATCTGCCTCAACAAACGTGCCAAGCACGAATACACCATCGAAACCCGTTTCGAGGCTGGACTGTCCCTGCAAGGCTGGGAAGTCAAAAGTCTACGCGAAGGCCGGGGGCAGCTGGTAGATTCCTACGTGGTACTCAAGAACGACGAGGCTTGGCTGGTAGGTGCCCACATCACCCCGCTGATCTCGGCGTCCACACACTTCGTGACCGACCCGCGTCGTGATCGCAAGTTGCTGATGCATCGTCGCGAGATCGACAAGCTGACCGTGGCCGTGGAAGCCAAGGGCTACACTAGTGTTGCCTTGGCGCTGTACTGGAAAAACGGCATGGTCAAATGCGAAGTGGCACTGGTGAAAGGCAAGAAACTGCACGACAAGCGCGCCGACGAGAAGGAAAAGGACTGGAATCGTCAAAAGCAGCGCGAAATGTCCGTGGCGGCACGCTGAACTTTGGCTCTTTCGTCCGGTCCATTTACTCGCTACAATGCGCGTTACATATCTGGGGGTGACTTGGCTTCGACGCTGATTACGAACCCTTGGGTGCATGCCGAGAACGTGATGATTCTCGTAAATCCCTCATCACACAGTTATAGTTGCAAACGACGATAACTACGCTCTAGCTGCATAAGTCAGCTAGCGCCGCGCTCTAAGGTGTCTGTAACTAAGAGATTTTGCGGTGTCATTCGAGACAGAATCGCCCGGATGCTTTGCTCTAAGCTGAACGGTTAAAACTAAAAGAGCTCGCCCATAGCACCCTGGCTCTCGGGTCGCGACGGGTTAACTCAATAGAGATGCCTAAGCATGTAGATCTTGAGGCAGAGGATTGGCGGACGCGGGTTCGAAACCCGCCACCTCCACCAAATACCAAGCAGAATCAACAAGTTACAAGGCTGATTTTGCTAGACTCCACATCCTTACCCACATCCCAGAAAGTGGTTAAAACGGGGTTATCTGCGGGAGCGGTTCTCAGTTTGAGCAACCGCTTTTACCCACCTCCACAACCGATCCCATTGACCATCATAGAGCGCACGCGTTTGCCTGCTCAGTACTCATCGACTGCGAGATTAGGCATTGATACGCCTGACCGGCACCAGGTCAAATAACGGGCAAAAATCCCCACCCTGGACAAACTCAAGCATCTGAATTCAAAAGGCTTTATACCATCTGGTGGTGAGGCCATAAGAACGCCAAAAAATAGCCGGAAACCGCGTGGTTGCGCCCGCCCGGCGGTTAGCCTAATCCCCTAGGGGCCCCAGCATTTAAATCGGCTCTAGACTTACCCCAACGGCTAGTGCATAGACACAAAAAAACCCGGCACTAAGGCCGGGCCTTTCTATTCAGGCTAACGAGCTAGAGGTTGTTACGCTGCTATAGCTTCCTTCCAACCGTGATCCGATTCTTCAAAACAGAATGATTCGTGATCCTTCCTATCCAGCTCTGCTAATTTTTCGATAAGAACCTTAACGTCGTCATCTTCGTAGTGCCCCATTGCAACAACACGTACGAAACGATCCGCCATCGAAGTCGGCCCTTCCTTTTCCCATCGAGCAACCGTCTGGTCTTCAACACCAAGTAGCAGACCCAGTCTCTTTTGCGAAAGATTAAGTTCTTTCCTAAGAAACTTGATCTCTTTCCCTGTCAGCTTTGAGGGGGATTCGATGATAGCCATAGCGATAGCTTTATGTAGGCCTGGAACATCTTCAATAGCAACGCCCTTGCCATAGGGAGTCTCGTATTCCTTGAACCCATTCTTCAAATAGATGTTCGGCAGACCACAGCTAGTGTAGTGATACATGCCTATTTCTCCTTCCTTAACAGAAGAATACCTTCTGGATTAGGTAAGCATTAGAACGTAGTTATAACTATTCCCACGCAGCTAGACTCCTCTAAGATCGTATAGTCTATTACTGCGACAACAGTGATAGCGCTTCCTGCCGAAACGCCCTCCACCGTCATTTTCCAGTTACCCTTCGGCTCTTGTGCCGGTCCTTCAACAATCTTACCCGTGGACAAAACCCTCAGAACATCTACTCGAGATATATCTCTTTCGTACATTCGCTGTTCTGCGTGGTCTGTAAAAATGACGCGACTAGAATCCTGAGCAACCGTAGAGAGAATCTCTTTGGCTTGCTTCACGGAAAGAGGGATCTTAACAACTTTACTTTGTGTCATGTCATTAGCCTTTAACTGACAGAGCAAATAGGCCTCTCCCCCCTTGGACCTATAAAATTCATACCATGAATTTTATAGGTCCAAGGGGGGAAGTGCAAACATTGAAATGACCAAATTTGCGAAGTAACAACCTATCCACAAACCAGCGCACCGAAAACAACCCTGGCAAACCAGACCCTCCTGAAGCATGGATCGCCAAAATCACACTCTAACCCAGCAGCCACGAGGCTTTGCGCTGCTCGAGACTGACTCCCCGGTCTCGCCTCTGTCTCGGTCCAAGCCCCCTTCCCCCCTCCCCCTATCGAACATTTGCGCGAATTTGTAGAACTGATTGCTCGCATCTAGCTTCGACACGAAACATCAAAAGGCTGGACCCGCCGAAACGGACCAGCCCGACACCCCCAGTTAAGCCAGCCCTGCAGCAGCCAAGTGCTTAACCTTGCGATCGCTGATCACCTCGCCTTTAGGCCTGAAACACTTTTCAGTGATCCCCTTTGGATCTACATGGCAATTGCCAAACTCGATCGAGACCGACTCAGCCGACCAGCTTTTGGTCTTCCGGTGCCCCTGCTCGTAACTGATCAGGTCCGCTGCTTTCATATCCAGGAACGCCTCTTTCAGCTGATCAAAGGCATCCACAGCACGCTTTGCCGCCTCGGCATAGACCTCGTCGGCGTAATTCTCGACCATCTGCTTCAATAGTTCTTTGGCCGCATGCAACTCCGCTTCAAGTTGCTGAATACGCAATTCATAACCCCGGTTACGGGCTTTCATCATTTCCTCTTCAGCGGCGACTTTGTCCAGCTTCGACTTGAGCAATTCCAGGGCCTTTTGCGCCTTCTGCAAATCCGCCTCTGTCGCTTCCCCCAGACCAACATCAGCAGCAATCAAGTCCCTGGTTGCCGTAGCTTCCTCGACCTGTCCACGTAGCTGTGCTGTCGCCGCTTCTTGCTCGGGATCGGTAGCAGCCTCTTGGGCCTTTTGAATGGATTCAATCTTGCCCGCAATACCATCAACCTCGGCCCGCACCGCCTTCAGATCAGCCTTGGTGGCTTTTGGTGGGTTACCGTGCAATTGCTTCAGTTCTGCTCTGATCTGCTGCATTTTCTGCTGTACCGGGGTATAGGCTGCGTTGGCTTGCTCAAGCTCAACCCGGCAACTGGTTACCTCATCCGCCCGCTGCTGGGCCACTTGCGGATCAGGGGAAAATCGACGCGAGCCTGACGCGGGCATGGATACATAGACGCTGTGTCGCTCCTCAGCATTTCGCAAAAGTGCTTCGGCCCGGCTGAACCTTGTTTGAAGCTCCGAGTGTTCTTCACTCAGCGCTAACTCTGCCTGCCTCAGCTCCTCGATCCGTGCTGCCCAGTCGGCAACGGCTTTCGGGCTTTTTTTACTTGAAAACAGCTTATCGATAATTGCATTCATGTTTTGAATATCCTCTGTTAACACATCATGATCACGAGGCTTGCTGGCTCGGAATGCCCTGCCTCGCCTAAACCTGTTGCCCCTTGCGGCAACGACCAAACCAATTCACTCAATCACCAGCTGGTGTCACCGATGTCCATGATGGAAGCCGTAATAGCAGCTCGATGCGTTCGACGGTCTGCAGCTGTTGCGGGCGGCGCACTTGGGGGCAACGCCTGGCTGCCGGGCAGGGTGGGCGGCTTGATTGCCTGGCTGGCCAGACAACGCCTCAACTGCTGAACCAGCTTGTGCTCCCAGCGGCCTTGCCGTTGAACGTCGGGGCGGTCGCTCCAGTAGCTTCGAAACTCTCCAACCCACGCCTCTACGTCCTGTGGAGACAGACTGTCCAGATCGATACCGGCTTGCCTGCAGCGGTCAGCAAATGATTCACCGGGCTGCCAGTTCCAGTGCATAGCAAACGCTTCCCTCTGCATCGACTGCAGACCGGTTGTGGGTCGCTGGTGTTGTGTATCCAGGGACACCCCGCCTACCCTGTCGAACACCTCCAGGGAGCTGCGTTCTTGGTCTCCATGAACCACCTCTGCAACCGGTTCGGGTGCGTGCGCTGTTGTTGGTGTAGATATATTGTTTTCTTGTATAGTGGCCCTTTTGGCCGCTTCGGTGTTGGCCCTTACGTTGGCCCCTGTGTAACCACTCATTTCGCTGGAGCCCGCATGTTTCGTGGACTCTGACTCCTCTGGGGTTTGGCCCTTCTGTTGGCCCAAAACTGTTGGCCCTTCTTGGCCCTGTGTTGGCCCTTGGCCAATACCGGAAACGCTGGAGCCCTTGTTATTACTGGCTTTTAACGCTCCAGACCGTTGGCCCTGCCCATCTTGGTATTGTTCAAAATTCAGGATCGTGAACACCGTACCGGCTCGGCTCCCAGCCCTGGCGATCATGCCTTCATCAACCATGAAATCCAGGATGGTGCGCATCTGCTTTTCAGTGACGCCCACGGTATTGGCCAGGGCTTTACGACCAGAAATGAACTGCCCAGGCAGCAGCTCAATACTGCGATTCCCCAGCATGGACCGGCGGCACTTATGGGTTGCCAGCATCAGCATGTGTATCCAGGTCGAAAGGTATTCGGGTTTGCCGGCAAAAGCCGCACTCTGGAGCGAACGAAATAGGCGGATATAGCCGCCCTTGGCAGCAGCTGCGACACCCTCAGGGCGTGCCTGTGCCAGGTGAATCACCTTGCTCGCTTGAGACATAGTGAAACCTCACTGTTTCGCGTGCGCGGTCAGACAATACGACCCCAGGCTTCACCTCTGGGGGCAACGCCAGACCACGCACTGCTTTAAACGTGTATCAGCTGATATCAGGCGCCCAGAACGGGACTCTCAACCTTTGCCGTAGATCCAACCCCTGAGGACAACAGGAGGTCACCCGCCGCCCTCAAGCCAGGCATCAGCCCGGATAAAGTGCGGTCGATGGCGGCCACGCCGTCAGGGCTCTGACCGAGCTGCAAACGCTGTTGATAGAGGGTGCTGACGGTCACCATGAACTCGCCGATCTCACTTCCTTCAGTCCAAAGGAGGTCCCCGGCCATTCTCAGGCCGGACATCAAACCGGCTAGGGTGCGGTCATTGAAAGGCGAGGGCTGCTCGTCGTGATCAGCTATGCGGCGTTGCTCATGGATGGCTATGATTGCCAAGATGAACTCTCCTGCTTCGATCATCAGGCGGGCCTGCTGCTGTGTAGTCGCTTGGGCGTTCATGAAAACACCTCCTGCGCTGCAGCAAGTGACAGGGCCGGTGTACGGCAGGTAATCGCAGCATCAGCCGGCAGCAGCGCACGAGCGCATGCAAAGCTATTTGCTATAACGGTGAATGTGCTGCGGGTACGAATCGAAACGGCGCGGTACCGCTTCAGAGAAGATGCGTTCATGGTGAAAGTCCTTGTAAGGTTACCTTTCCACTCACCAACGCCAATATGGTGAGCGGAACCGTGCGGGTTGGCGTACCGGTACAAGGAACCGGTGTGCCCGAAGGCACCCACACACGGCCCGCTCATAACAGGCATGCCATGCTTTAGACACAAAAAAACCGCACTGATAGCGGTGTGTCCGCCTTGTATTCCAGGACGCCAATCCCAGGCTGCTGATTTTGCAGCAGCGGCTAAACGATAACCACGCACCACCAAGGTGTCAATCATTCCTTCAGTTTGAAAAAAGCTCTGATCTGGCATCACTCACCCCACACAATCGCTTTTGCGGCGTCCATCGAGCTTTCGGCCACTGAGTACTGTTTGTATGAGGTCATGACTCCACCAAAACCCGAGTGCTTAACCAGAACGGAATTAATCACTAGGCCATGACGCCTGATCAGCTCACAGGAGACGGTGCTTGGAAGACAGTGATCGAAGACTGGAGGCTTTTCGGCTTGTAGGCGAGTAATCGAGCCATGCTCCAGCATGAAGCGCAGCACACGTTTATACTTGGCCGCGAGCTTTCTGTTATGCTCACTTTGTGTACTTCGGGTAGTGGCCTCTGTGGCGGGGGCTGCTTCCTTCCTCATGCTGCAGCTCTCCTTTCAGTTTCCCAGGCTTCCACATCAGGCAAACGCCAGCGAGTGCACCCAGGTGACAATTTGACCGGCTTCGGGAATCGGCCTTTCTCGACCCAACGCCAAACAGTGGACTTGTTGATAGTAAAACGGGCGGCAACCTGCTTATCGGTAAGGTATGTATTGGTTTCCATCTTTGGCACCTCGTGCTTATTGATCGCAACGGGGCCAGTATGGAAAGGCGGGACTGTTGGCCACTATCAGGCATGGCCAACCTTTTGAAGGCGGCGCTATTCAGCAATGATCCTGCGTAACTGCCGGACCGATAATCTAAAATCAGGGTGCTTTTCTGCTATCCATCGTGCGGCCTCATTTTCGCTATCCCTGCCCACTCTGCGCATATAGTCACCAGCCAGGATTTTAATATCTCTGTTTCTCTGCTCGTTATCAGCACGTCTACGGCCATTGGGTGAATCAACTGGCGTCCCCTGGTTTGACTCGATCAGGCGGCGCTCTGCATTGTGGTGGATCGCTGCATTTTTTTCGTATGGCTCAACCGTGGCGGCCACGACCTCAGTTCCAAGCGAAATAGACGCCTCGATCAGCGGGAACACTTGCTCCAGACGGTCAGCCAAAGGGCGGACGGCTTCCTGTACCCGTGAAAGCCTCAACAACACCTCAGACGCTCGCTGTTCGCTTGATGTCAGGTTGCACCCTTCTGGCGGGGCATGTTTGGGTAGCCCTTGAGCAACAAGGCAAATCAAATGCCAGGCATGTTCCGGGTATTCAGGATCAACCCATTCAGGCACTGCTGGTTGCTCTCCAGCCCATCTCGGATAAACCTCATCATTGCCTGATAACACGTTCCGAGCATGCGCAGCCCAGCCGTAAAAGCAATCTGCAACACGGGCCCCCGTTGCGCTGGCGCTGGTGAAGGCAGCAACCTCTGCCTTAATTGCTGGTGTGGTGGTTTTATCAAAGAACAGACTCTGCTTGCGCACCTTCTCCCGGCTCATCCCTGCACCTCCCCCCTGATCGGCACAACCTCCCCATTCAGCGTTGATTCGCTCAGGAATTTTGCCCAGTCGGCCATCATGCGGGTACGTTGCGGCAACAGCTCATCACGGGCATAGGCCGCTCGGGTGGCATCGCTGTTGACGTGGGCCAGTGCCAACTCTGAAACCTCATCGGGGTAAGCGGTGCGACTCCGTGCCCAGTCCTTGAAGCACGATCGGAACCCGTGGGGTGTTGCATCCACTTCCATGCGCTTGCAGACAGCAGAAATACTCATATCTGACAGAGGGTTCCCACGGGGAGCGGTGAATAGCAGTTTGCTGCCTTCCATGCGCGGTGTTCTCTGCAGTAGCTCAATAGCAGATTCGGACAGTGGAACTCGGTGATCCTTACGTGCTTTCATGCGCTCAGCTGGTACTGTCCATATCTTGGCGGCCAGGTCGATCTCATCCCAGGTAGCAAAGCGCACTTCACCAGACCTGGCAGCGGTCAAAAGGATGAACTCCAGGGCACGAGCACCCATACCATCACGCTGCCGCAAATCAGCCCAAAAAGCCGGCACCTCCTGCCAGGGCAATGCCTTGTGGTGTTTCACCTTTCTGATTTTGGAAGGTGTCGGCAACAACTGGTCTAGGTTATCCGGCCAACGGGCCGGATTCTCACCAATACGGTGCCCGGATACGGTGGCCCAGCTCAGTACCGATTCAACACGCTGTCGCACCCTGGTGGCGGTTTCAGTTTTGGCCTTCCAGATCGGCTCAAGCACCTTGAGAACATGCGGCAGCTCGATAGCATCAACTGGCAGCTCCCCCAGCTCTGGGAACGCATGACGCTCAAGCGAGTTGATCCAGTCTTGCCGATGCTTCGGGTTGCTGAACTCATCCTTTCGGGCATCATGACAACGGCGGGCCGCCTCTTCAAAGCTCAGGGCCTTAGCCTGCGCAGCCCGTATAGCATCCCTGTGGGCCTTTCGCTCTGCCACCGGATCAATCCCTGCCATGATCTGCTCTTTCACGTCACGCGCTTTCTGACGCGCTCCGGCCAGGGTCACATCAGGAAAACCACCCAGACCGATATCACGGCGCTTGTCCCCTACCTTGGTTCGCAACAACCACGAGCGGGCACCAGTCGAGGTAACCTGTAGTAGCAAGCCTGCCACCCCACCAACCGGATACCGTCCAGGCTCCACCAAACGGCGCACTTCAGTGGCACTCAGTTCCCTTGCTTTCCTAGGCATGGCGCGGCCTCCACCATAATTGAAAATCGAACTCGGAAAACGGCCAGAATACGACCCCTCCAAATACCCCACATAAAACCATATCATTGGGTGCGATTTGGTGCTATTGATTGCGACAACCGAGAGAGGAGAAAAGAATTTAACCCTTTGAAATTAATATAAAAATAAGACTAATTGCGACTTTCTAAACCGGACTGAGACTCCGAATAGGTGGACGCTACCTCCACCAAATTGCATACGCTAAGCGCCTGTTTTTACAGGCGTTTTTCGTTTATAGCTTCCGACCCTAGCGCGCTTCCCTGATCACACCGCCCACATTGCTATCCTTCCCTCCACTCAAACACCGGAAACAACTTTTGCATGGTTTGCTGCAAGGCTGTCAGTTGTCCTCCGGGCAGGATGACGGGCTGTTCCAGTTCCGGGTCCAGGCATTGGCGGCCCTGATTGATCTGGATGGCGTAGCGAGTCACGCCCAGGTCAGCCAGTTCCTGCGCCAACTGGCAGGTTTCTTCGGCGGAAAACAGCCGCCAATCCAGGGTGGTGCGACATTCAAAAGCCACACCGGAATCCAGCAGCAGTTGCAGGCTGTGGCGGTTGGTCCGAGCCTGGTGGCGGCGACCGGTGACCTGTTGATAACGGTGCGCAGGCGCTTTGACATCCAGCCCGACCCAGTCCACCAGTGGCAGCACCGACGCCAGCCGTCCCGGGCTGACACCGGCCGTGTGCAGGCCAACCTTGAAGCCCCGCGCCTTGACCGCAGACATGGCCTCGGCCAGGGCCGGCTGCAGGCAGGGTTCGCCGCCGCTGAAGACCACCGCTTCCAACAAGCCCTGACGCCGCTGCAAAAAATGGTCAATCTCCTCCCATGCCAGCCCCGGGTCTGCCGTCGCGGTCGGAATCAGCTGTGGGTTGTGGCAGTAGCGACAGCGCAGTGAACATCCCTGGGTGTAGAGCACACAGGCCAGGTGGTCGGGGAAGTCGATAGTGGTCAGCGGCGTCATACCACTGACCACCAGTGTCGGTGCGGCGACGCCGATGGCGTTCATCGACGTGGCTCGACAAAGGGACGGCGCTCCTTGTGCTCTTCGCGCTTGCCGGCGTTGAACTGGGCAACCGGTCGATGGTAGCCCATGACACGGGTCCAGACTTCACAGCGCTGACGCTCTTCGGGCTTCAACAAGTGTTCGGCTTTCATGTGATGCTCCTCGGGTAGGACAATGGGTCAGGCGTCGGCAGTGGCCGCTGCGCCCAAAGACAGCTTCTGCTGCAGGCGTTCTTCATCGCAGCGCGGGCAGTACTCGTGCTCCCCCGCCAGGTAGCCGTGATGCGGGCAGATCGAGAACGTGGGGGTCACGGTCAGATACGGCAGCGCAAAGCGGCTCAGAGCCTGCTTCACCAGCTGCTTGCAGGCGCGCACGCTGGAGATCCGCTCCTGCATATACAGATGCAGAACGGTGCCGCCGGTATAACGGGTCTGCAGCGCCTCCTGCTGCTCCAGCGCCAAAAAGGGATCATCGGTGTAGCCTACCGGCAGCTGGCTGGAGTTGGTGTAATACGGGTGCTCGCGGCTGCCCGCTTGCAGGATGTCGGGCCAGCGCTTGCGATCTTCACGGGCGAAGCGATAGGTCGTGCCCTCGCCCGGTGTCGCCTCCAGGTTGTACAGATGGCCGGTCTGTTCCTGAAATGCCACCAGGCGCGCATTGATGTGCTCCAGCAGTTTCAACGCCTCGGCCTGCCCTGCAGCCTGAGTGATATCCAGCTGGTCGTGGCTGAAGTTGCGCAGCATCTCGTTCAGGCCGTTTACGCCAATGGTCGAAAAGTGGTTGCGCAGCGTGCCCAGATAACGACGGGTATAGGGGAAAAGCCCTTCATCCATCAGTTGCTGGATACGGCTACGCTTCAGTTCCAGCGACTCCTTGGCCAGCAGCAGCAGGTGATCCAGCTGCCGGTACAGCCCTTCCCAGTCACCGGCATGCTGATACCCCAAGCGGGCACAGTTGATCGTGACCACGCCGATGGAGCCGGTCTGCTCGGCCGAGCCGAACAGGCCGTTGCCGCGCTTGAGCAGTTCACGCAGATCCAGCCGCAACCGGCAGCACATGGAGCGCACCATGTTGGGCTGCAGGTCGGAGCGGATAAAGTTCTGGAAATAGGGCAACCCGTATTTGGCCGTCAGGGCGAACAAACGCTCGCTGTTGGGGCTATCCCAGTCGAAGTCATTGGTGATGTTGTAGGTCGGAATCGGGAAGGTAAAGACTCGCCCCTTGGCGTCACCAGCGGCCATAATGTCCAGATAGGCGCGGTTGATCAGGTCCATCTCGGCCTGTAGTTCACCATAGGTGAAAGGCATCTCCTCCCCACCGATCACCGGCACTTGCTCCTTGAGATCGTCCGGGCAGTGCCAGTCGAAGGTCAGATTGGTAAAGGGGGTTTGCGTGCCCCAGCGCGGAGGCACATTCAGGTTGTAGATCAGCTCCTGCATGCACTGGCGTACCTGAACATAGGTCAGGTTGTCCTTGCGGACGAAGGGCGCCAGGTAGGTATCAAAGGAGCTGAAAGCCTGCGCCCCGGCCCATTCGTTCTGCAAGGTGCCCAGGAAATTGACAATCTGGCCAACGGCGCTGCTCAGGTGCTGGGGCGGGCCGCTCTCAAGACGCCCCGGCACGCCGTTAAGGCCCTCGAACAGCAGCGTACGCAGTGACCAGCCGGCGCAGTAGCCGGACAGCATGTCCAGATCGTGGATATGCAGATCCCCTGCACGGTGCGCCTCGCCAATAACCGGGGTGTAGACCTCGTTTAGCCAGTAATTGGCGATTACTTTGCCGGACACGTTCAGAATCAGGCCGCCCAGCGAATAGCCCTGGTTGGCATTGGCGTTCACCCGCCAATCGCTGCGCTCCAGATATTCATCAATCGTGCTGCTGACTGCCACGCTGGCATGTTTACCCATCTCCGCACCCACTATATATGGAGTTAAAATAAGGCCTAGACCACAATATGTTGTGCATACTAGCCCCAGAGCACACAACATATCCTTGATGCGCATCAATGGAGACCCGCTGGATTTGCAGGCGTGGATATGCAGCTGGTATGTTGCGCAACACTGAAACCTGCCCCTGCCACTGATGAACATGAGGCCCCCGATGACCCCGTCCATTCTGATTACAGGCTGTTCCACCGGTATCGGCCTGCACTGTGCCATGCGCCTGCGTGCTTCCGGCTGGCGTGTGCTCGCCAGCGTGCGCAAGCCGGAAGACGTCGCCAAACTGAATGCTCTGGGGCTGGAAAGCTTCGTGCTGGACTTGGACAGCTCCGAGTCGATTGCCCGCGGTGTGGAGCACGCCCTGGCCCTGACCGACGGACGCCTGGATGCGCTGTTCAACAACGGCGCCTATGGCCAGCCCGGGGCCGTGGAAGATCTCAGCCGCGACACTTTGCGCGCGCAGTTCGAGACCAACCTGTTCGGCTGGGTGGAACTCACCAACCAGGTGATTCCCGTCATGCGCCGTCAGGGCCATGGCCGCATCGTGATGAACTCGTCGGTTCTGGGGCTGGTGGCGATGAAATACCGTGGCGCCTACAACGCCTCCAAGTTTGCGCTGGAAGGGATTACCGATACCTATCGACAGGAACTGCACGGCTCGGGCATCCAGATCAGCCTGATCGAACCGGGTCCGATCAGCAGCGCCTTCCGAGCCAACGCGCTGGCCGCCTTCAAGCGCAATATCGACTATCGCCAGGGCGCGCATGCCGAAATCTATGCCGGCGTGCTCAAGCGCCTGGAAGGCGGAGAAGAGCAGGATTCGAGCTTTACCCTGCCACCGGAGGCCGTCTACAAGGCCCTGCACCACGCCCTGACTCGCCCCCGCGCCAGGGCGCGCTACCCGATCACCGTCCCGACCCGGCTGCTGGGCTGTCTGCGCCGGCTGCTGCCGACCCGCTGGCTGGACCGCCTGCTGATGCGCGCCGCCGATGACGAGAACGGCTGATCCAACCCCGTTGCAGGGCCAGTACTATACTGGTGAATACCCAAGTACGAGGCCTTGCCATGCCTGTTTCGGTACGCGCATTTGTGATCGCTCTGCTGCTGGCACTGACCGGCTGCTCCAGTGATGGCTGGAAAACGGCCAGCCGTGCCAGTGCCGGTATCGCACCGCCTGCCGCCGACCACCCGGAGGCCGTGATCCAGGCCTACGCAGCCGATGCCTGGGGCTGGCGCGGCCTGTTTGCTGTGCACACCTGGATTGCGGTCAAGCCCCGTGACGCTGAGCACTACACCGTATACGAGGTGGTCGGTTGGCGCGAAAAGCAAGGCCTGCCGGTGCTGCGTACGGAGCAGGACATTCCCGATCGCCACTGGTACGGCGCCCGCCCCGAGCTGATTCTGGATCGACGCGGGGCTGATGCCGGTCAATTGATCCAGCGAATCGAGGCCGCCGCGCGTGACTATCCCTGGAAACACGATTACCGTGTTTTTCCCGGCCCCAACAGCAATACCTTTCCTGCCTGGATCGCGCAACAGGTGCCCGAACTGGGCCTTGAACTGCCCCTGCGCGCCATCGGGTCCGGTTGGGCAGATTAATTCAATCGTGCACTGAACCGCTCCAAATCATACTTTCGTATGTTGCATTTCGGATACAATTGAATATCCACAACCCAACAAATGTTATAGTGTGTTCTGTGCATGCTCCCCCACCTTCCCAGCATGTCCAGAAAACCTCTCCAACCGTAAGCGCCGGACTTGCCATGTCTACACGCAAAATCAAGCAGGAATTATCGACATGCAGGGAGCAACTGTCTGAGGCCCAACAGCTGATCAGTGCCGTGCGCAATACCATGGCCATGATCGAGTTCACGCCCGATGGCTATGTCATCAGCGCCAACAGCCTGTTTTCACAGGTCATGGGCTACCGTGAAGAAGAACTGATCGGTCAGCACCACGGTATGCTGTGCGAACCCCCCCTGACCCGAAGTCCGGCCTACAGCCGGTTCTGGCAGGAACTGGCCCGTGGTCGTGGCGTCAGTGAACGCTTCAGCCGCGTGCACAAGGATGGCCGCGTCATCTGGCTCGAAGCCAGTTATATTCCGGTCATGAATAACAGCGGCCAGGTGACTAAAGTGGTCAAGCTGGCTCAGGATGTCAGTGTCGCGGTGGCCCGCGAACAGGAACACAAGAGTTTCCTGGATGCCATCAACCGCTCCATGGCGGTGATCGAATTCAACCTGAACGGTGAGGTGGTGCGCGCCAGCGAGAATTTCGAGGCCACCATGAACTACCAGGAACGCGAGCTCAAAGGCCGACATCACCGCATGTTCTGCCCGCAGCCCTATGCGGACAGTGCCGCGTATGAGCAGTTTTGGCAGCGCCTGAACAAGGGCGAATACATGTCCGGCATGTTCGAGCGGGTCGACCGTCACGGCCGCACCGTCTGGCTCAATGCCACCTACAACCCGCTGTACGATGCCGCCGGTCAGCTGTACGGGGTGATTAAGATTGCCAGCGACATCACCGCCGATATTGAGCGACGCAATGCCGAATCCGAAGCGGCACAGATGGCCTATGAAACGGCACGGGAAACCGACAACAGCGCCGTGCGAGGCGCCACCGCCGTGGACGAAACCGTCAATATGGTCCGCAGCATCGAAACGCGCCTGACCACCATGAGCCAGCAGGTTTCAGCCCTGAACGACCAGTCGGGCAAGATCGAGCGCATTGTCGACGTCATCCAGGAGATCGCTGAACAGACCAACCTACTGGCTCTGAACGCCGCCATCGAAGCAGCGCGAGCCGGCTCCCAGGGGCGCGGGTTTGCCGTAGTGGCCGATGAAGTCCGCAATCTGGCTCAACGCACCAGCCAGGCCACTGATGAAATCAAGCAGGTTGTGGACCAGAACCGCCAGCTGGCATCCTCAGCCGCGGAAGAAGCCAACTGCTGTCAGACCCAGGTGGAACAGGGCGTGGTTTTGGCCAACGAGGCCGGCGCACTCATGCTGGAGATCCGCGAGGAGGCTCAGCGCGTGGTCAGTGCCATTGGCCAGTTTCGGGAACAGGTCCAGGGCTGAGCCTTCACACCGGCGTCCGTTCCCTTGCCTGGTCGCGCACCAAGCCTGAGCCACATACGCCATTGCGACCGGCGCGCTTGACCTGATATACGGCCTGGTCGGCTGCCTTGAGCCAGTTCTCCGAACGGTCCGTTCGACCCGGCGTCTGCAAGCAGTAGCCGATGCTGATGGTCATGCGGATAACGCCCTGATCGGTGGTCACGGTCATCGCCTCGACGGCCGCG
Organism: Marinobacterium weihaiense; assembly: GCF_019061305.1. Taxonomy (GTDB): domain Bacteria; phylum Pseudomonadota; class Gammaproteobacteria; order Pseudomonadales; family Balneatricaceae; genus Marinobacterium; species Marinobacterium weihaiense. Next base: position 104,631 of record NZ_JAHQZT010000003.1, on the reverse strand, counting down.
CGTAGCCCTTCCAGGGTGTCCGACACGGCTTCGGGCTCGCTGGCGGGGTGAAAGATGACAAACTCCTCCCCGCCAAACCGGATCAGACAGTCGGATTCACGCCGGAAGCAACGGCGCATGCAGGCACTGAGGGCCTGCAGACAACGATCGCCGGCCGCATGGCCGTAAGTGTCATTGATGGCCTTGAACAGATCCACGTCCAGCACCGCCACCATGAAGGGAATACAGTTGCGCTGACAGGCCTGGAAGCAGGCGTCGAACTGCTGTTCATAAAGCACGCGATTGCCCAGTCCGGTCAGTGCATCCGTCGTGCTGACTGCTTCCAGCTGGCGATTGGCCCGCGCCAGCTGCCGATTCAAGGCCCGCAGCTTGCGAATCCAATACACCATAAACGTCACCACAGCCACTGTCGCCAGCAGAATCTGCCACAAATACCGATAGTCCATCGATTGCTTCAGCTCAACAGTGCGCCACTCGCTATCCAGCCGCTGCAGGTCCTGACTGCCAAGACTGGCCACCAGCTTGTCGATCAGCCCGGTCAATTCCGGATCGCGGCCACTGCTGGCCACGGCCAACGCCGTATCCATGGGCACACGCCCCAGCACACGCACGTCGGCATACCCCAGCTCGCGTAACAGCTGGCTGGTGGTGGCCAGGGTGCCGATATAGCCATACAGCTCGCCGCGTTGTACGCGGCGCACGCCCTCTTCCTCCGATGCAACCGGAACCAGATTCAGCCCGGGGTAGCGTCGCTGCAGGCTACCGAGCAGGGCAAAATCCTGCAGGATGCCGATGGGACGCGCCTGGAGTTCATCCAGATGCGTGATGAAGGGAGCCTCAAGCCGCCCCAGTACAATCGTCGGCAATGTGTAGTAGGCGTCGCTGAAGCTCAGCATTCCTTGAGCATCCGGCACTCGACCGGCCATCGGCAGCAGATCACAGTCACCGTTGGCCAGCGCTTGCAGGGCACCGGCCCAGCTGGTCGTTGGATGCAGTTCGAAGTCGGCTTGAATGCGCTCGGCAAACAGTCTCAGCAGACTGGCGGACATGCCCTGGTGCCGGCCCTGCTCATCCAGGCCCTCCAGCGGCATGCGATCGGGGTGAATACAGTAGCGCAACTGTTGCTGGCGACGGCCAAGCCAGCGTTGCTCATCCGTGCTCAGGGTGATCTGCCCGACGTCTCCCTGTGCCAGGAAGTGCGCCCCCAGCCAGCGGTTTTCGATGGCCCGCCGCTCGGCCGGTGTCATCGCGGCCAGTGCCTGATTGAAGATCGGTACCAATGGCGCCAGCTCGGGGCGCAGGCCGAAACGCAGATCCTCCCCTGCCAGCCCGTCCAGGCGCAGTTCACCGGCCACGTAAACGTCGTTCAGCTGCAGTGCGCGAATCCAATGGTTGCCGTTGGGCAGTGACGACAGCACCAGATCTACCTCGCCGTCCGCCAGCGCTTGGAACATGGAGGCCTGGCTATCAAAGCCCGATACCTGATCCCCCAACCGTGCGCGTAGACGGGCCTCATAAAAGATATCGCTGCCCAGCCCCACCCTGAAATGGCCAAAATCATCAACCCGGTTGAAGCGGAACTCCGGCATGCGGCTGAACACCACGACCGGCATTTGATAATAGGGGGCGGTAAAGCGGGTAAAACTGCGTCGATCCGGGTGGTCGGAGATGTTGGCGATAACGTCGATCTCACCGCGTTGCAGCTGTTCCATCAGCACATTCCACTGGTCCACCACCGGGATCGCCTGCAGGCCGGTCATATCCATGATGCGGTGCAGCACATCCACCGAGAGCCCGCGCACGCGGCCGCCATCCTCAAAAGTAATGGGCGCATAATCACGCATCAGCCCGACCCGGATGGGACCCTGCTGGCGCAATGTGGCGCGTTGAGCCGCAGACAGTTTGAACCCCTGGGGTTGCAGCGTCTGCCCGCCATACTCCTGCCAGCGCTCACGCTGGGCGTCGATCCAGTCGGGATCAATGCTGGCCAGAGCATCGTCCAGCCGCTGGTGCAGGTCAGGCCGGTCGATGGACACGGCAATGCGAAAATCTTCGCTTTCCTGCCCCTGAAGAGGTGCTTTTGCCAGCACCTCCAGATTGACGAACCCCTGTTGACGCGCCATGTAGCGCAGTGTCACTTCCGGCCCGACCACCGCATCCACCCAGCCGAACGAGAGCGCACGCACCAGGTCGGACTGGAAGTCGTATTCCACCACTTCCAGACCGGCTTCACGTAGCATGTGGCTGTAATAAATATCGCGCAGCACGCCCACCCGATACCCCTCCAGGTCCATCAGCCGACTGACGGACTCGATGGGCTGGCTGGCATCATGCATGATCACCGTGGTGCGCAAGTGGTAAGGGCGGGTAAACAACATGCGATCAGCCCGATCGGCACGCCAGGAAATTTCGTCAATCGCATCCAAATCGCCCCGCAAAAAGGCAGCATAGATTTCCGACCAGCTGCCGACACGGTATTCAAAGTCCAGGCCGCTGATCCGGCTGAGTTCATCCAGCAGGTCAATCGAGAATCCCTGCAGGCCGTTAGGGCCATAGCTGGAGTAAGGTTCGTTGTTGGCCACAATTCCCACTGACAGCGGTGCTGCAGGAGCCCCGGCCACAGCCATCAGCGGTAGCAGATACAGCAGCATCCCCAAGGTGCGCATGCATGTCAGATTCATCCGACAAATCCATTTGAGAGCAAAGATTTAATGTAGCACAGGGCGACAGCCTGCCCGTAGGGCGCGGCCAAATAGTGGGCATGAAAAAGCCCGCACGCAGCGGGCTTTCTGCACGAGGTGAGGCGACTATCAGACCACACCCTGCTCCAGCATGGCATCGGCCACTCGACGGAAGCCCGCGACGTTGGCACCCAGCACCAGGTTGTGCGGCTGGTCGAATTCCTTCGCGGTTTCGCTGCAGCGGTTGTGGATATCAGCCATGATCGCCTTCAGCTGCTCGTCAACCTGTTCGAAGGTCCAGTGCTGCATGCTGGCGTTCTGGCTCATTTCCAGCTGGCTGGTGGCCACGCCACCGGCGTTGGCCGCCTTGCCCGGGCCATAATGAATACGGTTAGCGATGAACAGTTCAACCGCTTCCGGCGTAGACGGCATGTTGGCGCCTTCGCTGATGCAATTGACACCGTTATCCAACAGCGCGCGCGCGTCGGCTTCGGTCAGTTCGTTCTGAGTTGCACACGGGAAAGCCGCATCGGCCTTGAAGCGCCATACCGCATGACCGTCTTCCGGGTACTCGGAGGTCGGAATGAACTCGGCGTTGGGGTGCTCTTCCAGGTACTCGCGCAGGGAAACACGCTTCTGCTCCTTCAATACCTTCAGCGTTTCCAGATTGATACCGTGGCTGTCGTACAGGGTGCCGCTGGAGTCGGAGCAGGTTACCGGACGCGCACCCAGCTGGTACAGCTTTTCGATGGTGTAGATCGCCACGTTGCCGGCACCGGATACCAGACAGGTTTTGCTCGCCAGCGAATCACCCGCCGCCTTGAGCATGTTGTCGGCAAAGTAGACACAACCGTAGCCAGTGGCTTCCTTGCGCACCAGCGAGCCGCCCCACAGCAGGCCTTTGCCGGTCAGTACACCTTCGTAACGGCCGGTCAGGCGCTTGTACATGCCGAACATGTAACCGATTTCGCGCGCGCCCACACCGATGTCACCGGCCGGTACGTCGGTGGTCGGGCCGATGTGACGGTATAGTTCAGTCATGTAGGACTGGCAGAAACGCATGATTTCCTGGTCGGAACGGCCCTTGGGGTCGAAGTTGGCGCCACCCTTGCCGCCGCCGATCGGCAAACCGGTCAGTGCGTTCTTGAAGATTTGTTCGAAACCGAGGAATTTGATGATGCCGGCGTTGACGGAGGGATGGAAGCGAAGGCCGCCCTTGTAAGGACCCAGGGCTGAATTGAACTCGATGCGGTAACCCTTGTTGACCTGCACCTGGCCCTGATCATCAACCCAGGGGACCCGGAACATGATCTGGCGCTCCGGCTCTACCATGCGCTCGATGATGTGATTCTCGCGGTAGTGCGGGCTCTGTTCCAGCAGGGGTTCCAGAGACTCAAGCACCTCTTCAACCGCTTGATAGAATTCGGTCTGCGCAGGGCTGGAGGCCATCAGGCCGGTGATGGTGTCATGAATGTAGGACATTGAGTACCTCAGACGGTAAAGCGGATATTGGCCAGAACGGAGAGCCGACGGAAGGAAACCATCCATCGCCACGCGTGGACACAGGCGAAAGCTGACGGATGACAGTTGAACCTGGCTGTTCTGACGCGACAAAACTGCGCTAATAATAAAACACTACATTAGTGCATACAATGCACCAAAAGCGCGCTATTCGCAGAAATTGTGCACCATTTTGGTACATAGTGGTTTCGAGAGCACCCCAAAATGCTTCGTCCGCTTGCCCGTTTATCCCCTGTCAGGCTACTCTTGCGACTGCATTTTCAACCAGGACAACACGCTATGGAGCAGATCAAACGGCTGCTGCAATCCCGCCTCTACTGGGGTCTGCTGCTGATGGGCGCCCTGGCCGCCGAGGCGGTCGCACTCTACTTTCAATACGCGCTCGACTACGGCCCCTGCGTGCTCTGCATCCATATTCGACTATGGATGTTTGCCCTGATTCTGGTGGCACTGTTTGCACTGCTGACACCACGCTGCCGCAAGGCGCAGATCGGCTGTCATGGCTTGGCACTGGTAACAGCCCTGGGCCTCGCCGAGCGCAGCTGGCGCACCCTGGCCGTGGAACGCTACTGGATCGAAAGCGCCTGCTCGCTCGACAGCGGCTTCCCCGCCTGGTTTGCGCCCGGTCAATGGTGGCCCTGGCTGTTCGAGATATGGGAATCCTGCGGCTACACCCCCGAGATGGTGGCAGGCTTCACCATGGCTGAGCTGCTGGCGGCCGGCAGCTCTCTGTTCGTAGTGCTGGCTGCCTTGGCCTTCGGCCTGAGCCTTGTCAACAAAACAGCGCAGAACTGACATCGGGTTGTCACATCTGCAGCCGCATAATGGTGCCATGACAATAAAGAGGATAACGACATGAGCGCCATTCATCTGACTGCCCAGCTGAGACAGCTGCTGGAGCGTGGCTACTCCATCGAGGACGTACGCAACCTGGTCGCCGCCCCGCATGACATTCTGGAACAGGCTATCCGCGAACATCGCCTGCAGGAGCGCAGCCGCCGTCACGACCGCCTGATACAGGGTCAGGCCGACTTCGCCATGCGCCTGGGTCGCCCCCGCTGAACCGAACTGCACGCGTTTCCTGCACGTAATACTGACATGCGGCATCATGCCGCACTTTTGATCTATTTACATTTGGCTCAGGCCAAACCTAAACTCGATTCTTTGAGTATAATGGTTCAGAGACCGACCAAATAAAGGAAACCTGCAATGAAAAAATCACTGCTGATCGCCGCTAGCGCCCTTTTGCTGACCCCGGCAGCCGCCATGGCTGAACGCTCCGGCGAAGAGCTGTACAACACCAAATGCTCTGTTTGCCACGCGGCGGGCGTTGCGGGCGCACCCAAGTTCGGTGACGCTGCTGCCTGGGCACCGCGTGCCGAAAAGGGCATTGATGCGCTGCTGGCTACATCCATTACCGGCATCAACGCCATGCCGCCGAAAGGCACCTGCATGGACTGCACCGACAGCGAACTGAAAGCAGCCATCCAGTACATGCTGGACGCCGCCAAGTAATCATCTCGGTTGTTACCGCATGAAAAAACCGCCCTCGGGCGGTTTTTTTGTATCTGCAGGCAAGCCGTCGATCAGAACAGGCTGCCCGGCTCCAGCGGTTCGCCTTCGGTATCGCCATCAGGGCGTGACTGCAGCCGCTCCAGCGATTCCTCCGGGTTGCTTTTCTGAATCACGATTTCGACACGGCGGTTGCGGGCACGCAGCGCTGCCGAGCTGTTCGGGCCCAGTGGCCGCGTATCCGCATACCCGGTAACACTGAAGCGGGACTGGCGAATGCGCCGGTCGGCAAACAGCTCATGCGCTACGGCCAGAGCGCGCGCCGATGACAGATCCCAGTTGGATTCGAAGCGACGGCCATTGTAGGGAATGTTATCCGTGTGCCCCTCGATGGCGACCTTGCCACCAATATCCAGCAGCAAATCACGAATTTTGGCCACCACCGGAATATAATCGAACTTGAGCTCGGCTGAGCCGGAGTCAAAAGAACCTCTTTCCTTGACCCGAATAATAATGCGTGTGCCTTCAGTTTCCACCTCGATGCTGCCTTCACCAATCTCGGCCGACAGCGCCTCGGCCACGGCAATGGCCTGCTCTTTCGCCTCCGCTTCCTGCTGACGACGCAGCTCCTCCAGCCCTTGCAGGCGGTCCTCCACCTGAGATTCACCCTCGACCGAGCGCACATCGAGGGTGTTCATGTCGTTATTGACGGTAATCTGGCGCACTTCGTTCAGTGGCGTCGGCTCGGGCCGTCCGGGGCTGAACTCCTGTGCAATGATGGAGGTACCCTTGGGAATATCCTCGACCTTGATCTGAGCCTGGACCCCGAAGGCCTCACGCATGGAACCTGCCAGCTGCTTGAACTTGAGCACGTCCATCTCGGAAAATGACAGTAGCAGGACGAAGAAGCACATCAGCAGCGACATCAGATCGGCAAAAGTCGCCATCCACATCGGCGACCCGGCCGGGGGACATTTGCACTTTTCTTCGCTCTCGTCACTCATGGCCGACTCCCTCAGCTCTCGGCAACCGCACGCTTGCCTTCAGGCAAGTAACTGCGCAGCATCTGATCGATTACCCGCGGGTTCTGTCCAGCCTGAATCGCCAGCAGGCCATCGATGACCAAGGCCTGGTTCAAGGCCTCCTCATCACGACGCACTTCCAGCTTGTCAGCCACCGGCAATGCGAACATGTTGGCAATCATGGCACCGTATAGAGTGGTCAGCAGCGCCACCGCCATCGCCGGGCCGATCGACTTGGGGTCGGACATGTTGGACAGCATCTGTACCAGGCCCACCAGCGTACCGATCATGCCCATGGCCGGGGCCACATCCCCCATCGCCTTGAATATCTTGGAGCCAAAATCATGCCGATCATAGGTCAGGCTGGCCTCTTTTCTCAGCAGCTGCTTGACCACCTCCGGGTCGTGGCCATCGACCAGCAGCTGAATACCGCGCTGCATGAAGTCGGACGATACCTGTTTCTCTTCCAGCGACAGCAGCCCGCCCTTGCGCGCGGCATCCGCCAGATCAACGGTCTCAGAAATGATGTCTTCAGGATTGACCGACTTGAACATGAAGGCCTTGGCCATCACCTTGCCGGCACCGAGAAACTGGGCCAGGGTGAATTTCATCAGCACCACCAGCAGGGTGCCGCCAAGGACGATCAGAATCGAAGGGGGGTTGACGAAAATACCGATATCGCCACCCAGCACCATCGCCGCGATGATGATACCGAAAGAACCGATGAGACCAACGAGTGTAGCCAGATCCACTGATCGCTCCTGAATATAGATGTCCGACCGAAAGAAAGCGGCCGACAAAGGGGTACATCGGCCCGCCACGATGATACCAGAATGGAACAGCTGTTCACCCTGTTTACCGGGGTTTTTCCCGATGCCGGATTGACCGTTATCATGCGGTTGGTTAACGTGAGCGACCCAGAGGAGACAATGAACCGCCATGCCACGCAAACCCAAGACACCGGACTTTGAACAGGCCCTGCAGCAGCTGGAAGGGCTGGTCGAGCAACTGGAGCAGGGCGACCTGCCAATCGAGGACGCCCTCAAGGCCTTCGAGGAAGGCATCCGTCTGACCCGTGACTGCCAGGGCATCCTGCAACAGGCCGAACAGAAGGTGCAGTTGCTGACCGAGCAGGACGGCGACATTGTCGCCAGCGACTTCGGCGCTACCGAGGAGCCGACCCCATGACCGCGCTCGCCCGGCTGCTGCAGCACTATCGCCAACGGGTTGAACAGCAGCTGGATCAGCTGATTACACCGGATCAGCAACTGGAACCACGACTGCAGCAGACCATGCGCCACGGGCTGCTCAATGGCGGCAAGCGCCTGCGCCCGGCCCTGGTTTACCTCAGCCATCAATTGTGCAGCGGTCGCGAGCCCGGTGTGCTGACCGATCGCGCCGCCGTGGCCATCGAATGCATTCATAGCTATTCACTGGTGCACGACGACCTGCCGGCCATGGATGACGATGATCTGCGCCGTGGCCAGCCCACTTGCCACATCGCCTTTGACGAGGCCAGCGCCATCCTCGCCGGTGACGCCCTGCAATGCCTGGCGTTCGAACATCTGAGCGCCCCGCTGGACGGCGTGGAGGCCGCCTTGCAGCTGCGCATGCTCAACACTCTGGCCCGGGCCAGCGGCGAGCGCGGCATGGTGGCCGGTCAGGCCTTTGACCTGGCCCATGTAGACAAACCGCTGACACTGGACCAGCTGCAGGCCATGCACGCCTGCAAGACTGGTGCTCTGATCACGGCAGCCGTGGAGCTGGGTGCTCTGTCCACCGGCAACGTCGGTGCCGACACCCTGGCCGACCTGCGCCACTATGGCGACCTCATCGGCCTGGCATTCCAGATTCAGGATGACCTGCTCGATATCGAAGGCGATACCGCCACGCTGGGCAAGCCGCAGGGCTCCGACCTGGCCCAGAACAAGCCGACCTACCCCGCCCTGCTGGGTCTGGACGGTGCCCACCGGCGCCTGGAGCAACTGCATGAAGAAGCGGTTGCCGTGCTGAGTGCCTACGGTGAGGATGCACAGGATCTGATCGCCCTGACCGATTACATCGTACACCGTGATCACTGATGATATTCGACCAGATTCCACACACTCGCCCCTCCACCCCTCTGCTGGACCGGGTCGAGACGCCCGTTGAGCTGCGCCGGCTGCCGCCGTCGCAGCTGCCACAGCTGGCGCGTGAATTACGTGCCTTCCTGCTGTATTGCGTAGGCCAGACCGGTGGCCACTTCGGGGCCGGCCTGGGCGTGGTCGAACTGACCATCGCCCTGCACTACCTGCTGCAGACGCCGGACGATGAGCTGATCTGGGACGTGGGCCATCAAAGTTATCCACACAAGATTCTGACCGGGCGCCGGGAGCAAATGCTGTCCATGCGCCAGCAGGGCGGCCTGTCGCCCTTCCCCAAGCGTGAGGAGAGCCCCTGGGACTGCTTTGGCACCGGTCACTCCAGCACCTCCATCTCGGCCGTGCTGGGCATGGCGCTGGCCCACCGGTTGCAGGGACAGGAGCGCCACAGCGTGGCTGTCATCGGCGATGGCGCCATGACCGCCGGCATGGCCTTCGAGGCCCTCAACCACGCCGCCCACACCGGCGTCAATCTGCTGGTGATTCTGAATGACAACGACATGTCGATCTCGCGCAATGAGGGTGGGCTGGCCAGCTATCTGGCACGCAACCTGAAACAGAAGATCGATGGACCGGTCACCGCAACCCTGTTCGAGGCCCTGGACTTTCACTACAGCGGCCCGGTAGACGGGCATGACTTCAGCCTGCTGCTGCCGGCGCTGCAGCAGGCCCTGGACCGCTCGGGGCCCCAGTTTCTGCATGTGATTACCCGCAAGGGCAAGGGCTTTGCCCCAGCCGAGGCCGACCCGGTCGGCTACCACGCCCTGACCAAGATCGACCCGGTCACGCCCGCGGCAGCGCCCACAGCCAAGCGCCCCAAGTACTGCAATGTCTTCGGCCGCTGGCTGTGTGACACCGCCGCCCGAGATACCCGTCTAGTGGGCATAACTCCCGCCATGCGAGAAGGCTCCGACCTGATCGCCTTCTCCGAGCAGTACCCCGAGCGCTATTTCGATGTCGCCATCGCCGAGCAACACGCCGCCACGCTGGCCGCGGGCCTAGCCTGTCGCGGCATGAAGCCGGTACTGGCGATCTATTCCACCTTCCTGCAGCGCGCCTACGACCAGCTGGTGCATGATATCGCCATCCAACAGCTGGACGTGCTGATTGCCATCGACCGGGCCGGTCTGGTGGGTGAGGACGGTGCCACCCATGCCGGTTGCTTCGACATCGCTTTTCTGCGCTGCCTGCCGGATCTGGTGCTGATGACACCGGCCGACGAGGCCGAACTGCAGGCCATGCTGACCCTGGGGCATAAGCACCCCGGCCCGGCGGCGGTACGCTACCCGCGCGGTGCGGCCGCACAGCCACAGCCGCACGCGACGCCGCTACACCTGGGACAGGCGCGACGGCTGCGTCAGGGCCGGCGTGTAGCCTTGCTCAATTTCGGCGCCCTGCTGGCATCGGCACACGAAGCCGCCGAGGCACTGAACGCCACGCTGGTGGACATGCGCTTCGTCAAGCCGCTGGACGGGGCGATGCTGACACGCCTGGCAGCGGAGCATGAGCTGCTGGTCAGTATTGAAGATCACGCCCGGCAGGGCGGGGCCGGATCGGCCGTGGCGGAATATCTGCAGGCACAAGCACTGGCAACGCCGCTGCTGATGCTGGGAATCGAGGATCGCTGGATCGCACACGCCAGCCGTGCAGAACAGCTGTCCGCATGCGGGCTGGATGCTGCCGGCATCGAGGCCTCGATCCGGCAGCGGCTGCAAGACTGATGACTTACTCGTCGTCCTGCTTGAAGTGGTGCTCGGTCATCATGTGACCGAGCTTGCCCATTTTGGTCTGCAGGTAATCTTCATTGTGGCGGTTCTTACCCACCTGCAGCGGCACCCGCGCGGCGACGTTAACACCGTATTTTTCCAGTGCCGCCACCTTGCGCGGGTTGTTGGTCATCAGCTTGACCGCCTTGATGCCCAGATGTTCCAGCATCGGCTCGCACATGCTGTAATCGCGCATGTCGGCAGCAAAGCCCAGACGCTCGTTGGCTTCAACGGTATCGGCACCGCCATCCTGCAGATGGTAGGCCTTGATCTTGTTGAGCAGACCGATGCCACGCCCCTCCTGACGCAGGTAGAGCAGTACGCCCTTGCCCTCTTCAGCGATGCGCTTGAGCGCTTCCTGTAGCTGGAAACCACAATCACAACGCAAACTGAACAGCGCGTCACCGGTCAGGCACTCCGAATGGATACGGGCCAGTACCGGTTCATCACCGGCCACTTCACCGAACACCAGCGCGACGTGCTCCTTGCCGGTAGCGGGATCTTCGAACCCCACCATGGTAAAGACCCCCCAGGGGGTCGGCAGCCGCGAATCGGCTACATACTGTACTGACACCTTGGTTGTTCCTCTGTCACAGATTCATTTCACACGCGTCCGGGGCCATCAGCCCCAGATCCACAGCAGCCCCTGCAGCACCAGCGCGGCAAACACACCGGCCAGCACATCGTCCAGCATAATTCCCAGACCGCCATGTACCCGGCGATCCACCGGCCGAATCGGCCAGGGCTTCCAGATATCAAACAGGCGGAACAGGATAAAACCGAGCAGCGCCCAGATCCAGTCGACCGGCACCGCAATCATGGTGATCCAGTAGCCGACGAACTCGTCCCAAACAATGCCGCCATGGTCATGGACGCCCAAATCGCGAGATGTACGCCCGCACAGCCAGATACCGATCACAAACGCGATCAGCGTCAGCAGCAAATAGACCGTCAGGCCGGTCTGCGCGAGCAAATACCATAATGGCACAGCGGCCAGCGTACCCATCGTCCCCGGCGCCCAGGGCGAGGCGCCACTGCCGAGCCCAAAGGCCAGAAAGTGGACCGGGTTGCGCCAGACCGACGCCGGTGCCTTGTTCATGCATGCTCCTTGAAGTGATCATAACCCTGATGCAGGCCTTCCAGCAGCCGGCCATCGGCCCCCCGTACCCGCAGGCCCTCCCGGGTCTGGAACTCACCCACATCCGTCAACGGCACGCCCAGGCGCTGTGCCTCGGCCTGACAGGCGGTCACCTGGTCCGGAGCGACAGCCAGGCACAACTCAAAGTCCTCACCTCCGGACAGCGCCCACGCTTCGGCTTGATCGGGAAAGATGCGCTGCAGCGCCGGCGACAGCGGCAGACGAGCACAGTCCACCGTTGCGCCCAGGCCGGACGCATTCAACAGATGGGTGAGATCGGCCAGCAGGCCGTCGGAAATATCCAGCCCGGCCTGCAGCCGGGGGCGCAGGTGCCGTGCCAGTTCAAGACGGGGTTCGGGCCGAAAAAAGCGCTGCTGCAGCCAGGCACGGTCGGCATCGACAGCCTGAGGCTTCAGCAGGGTCTCGAGCCCTGCACGGCTGTCCCCGAGGGTACCGCTGACCAGAATGCGATCCCCGGCACGGGCACCGCAGCGCAGCAGGGCCTGGCCCTGCTCCACCAGTCCATGCACCTGTGCACTCAGGGTCAGGGTGGCACCGCGGGTCGTGTCACCGCCCACCAGGCTGATGCCCAGTTCGGCGGCTCTTTGCGCCAGTGCCGCCGCAAAGGGCTCCAGCCAGTCGGCATCACCGCTGGGCAGCGTGAGCGCCAGGGTCAGCCAGGCCGGTGTCGCGGCGGTGGCGGCCAGATCGCTGACCGCCGCCCCCAGCAGGCGGGTGGCCAGCCGCGACGGCTCGGTGCCGGGAAGAAAGTGCACCCCTTCCACCAGGGTATCGATGGAGACCACCAGCTGCTGCCCGGGCGGCACCTGCAGCACGGCACAGTCATCGCCGATACCGGTCACCACGCCTGGGCCCTGGCGGGCCTGCAGAAAGCAGCGGCGGATCAGCTCGAATTCGCCCACGCAGCCTCGCTTAATGCTTACTGGCCGGAACGTCGTGCGCGAATCTCGGCGGCACGGACGCGCTGCGCCAGCTTGTCGAGAATGCCGTTGACGTACTTGTGGCTTTCGGTGGCCCCGAACACTTTGGCCAGCTCAACGCTCTCGTTGATCGCCACGCGGTAGGGTACCTGCAGACGGTGCACCAGTTCATAGGCCCCGATGCGCAGCACGCTCAGCTCTACCGGGTCCAGATCGTCAACAGGACGGTCCAGGAAAGGACGGTAGGCCTCGTCCAAGTCCGTGGCGGCACCGGTCACACCGCGCAGCAGTTCACCGAACAGCTGGGTATCGGTGTTGCTCATGTCGTTGTCGACGCGGAACTGGGCTTCGATTTCGTGGATCGGCTGTCCGGCGATTGACCACTGGTACAGCGCCTGCAACGCAAAGCTGCGGGCGTTGCGACGCATTTCGGTCAGGTTGGGCTTGCCCTTTTTACGCGGAGTGGTGTCGCTCATGCTCAGACCTCAAGCTGACGCAGCAGGCTGACCATTTCCAGTGCAGACAGTGCGGCTTCGGCGCCCTTGTTACCGGCCTTGGTACCTGAGCGTTCAATGGCTTGTTCGATGGAATTGACGGTCAGAATGCCGTTGGCCACCGGGATGTCGAAATCCATGGAGACCTGGGCCACGCCCTTGGAGCTCTCGGCCGACACGTATTCAAAGTGCGGGGTGCCGCCACGGATCACCGCGCCCAGGGTGATGATGGCATCATCCTGTTGCTGCTGGGCCACACGCTTGACCGCCAGCGGGATTTCGAATGCCCCCGGCACGCGGATCACGCGGATGTTTTCTTCCGCCACGCCATGGCGGGTCAGGGCGTCGATGGCGCCGTCCAGCAGGCTTTCAACCACGAACGCGTTGAAGCGGCCGACGACGATGGCGTATTTGCCGTTGGCGCTGACGAAGTCGCCTTCAAAAACTTGTACTGTCATAGTGTTGTCCATCAATCCTCGTAGGGGATGTACTCTTCGATTTCCAGGTCAAAGCCGGAGATCGCATTGAATTTCATCGGTGAACTGAGCAGGCGCATCTTGCGCACGCCCAGATCGCGCAGAATCTGCGAGCCGGTGCCCACGGTCAGGTAGGCGCCGGATGCGCTGACATTGACCTTGGAGCGGCTGCGGTCGGCATTGAGCAGGCTGTCGATGGCATCGCCCAGATCCACCCGGCGGCCAGAATCGAGCAGCAGCACCACGCCCTTGCCTTCCTCGGCGACGCGCTTGAGGGCGCGACGCATGGTCCATTTCATCTGGTCACCCGGACGTACCCCGACCACGTCACGCAGCACTTCGTTGCGCACGTGTACACGCACCAGGGTGGAATCGTCCGGGTCCACATCACCCTTGGTCAGGGCCAGGTGGGTACAGCCCTGAATCTCGTCACGGTAGGTGACATAGTTGAACTCGCCGTACTCGGTCTGCAGCGTGCCTTCATCGGCCCGCTCCACCGTGTGCTCGTTCATGGTGCGGTAGTGGATCAGATCGGCGATGGTGCCGATCTTGATGCCGTGCTTGGCGGCGAACTTTTCCAGGTCCGGGCGGCGCGCCATGCTGCCGTCTTCGTTGATGATCTCGACGATCACCGACGCCGGCATGAATCCGGCCATGCGGGCAATGTCGCACCCGGCTTCGGTATGCCCGGCGCGGCTGAGCACACCGCCCGGCTGTGCCATCAGCGGGAAGATGTGGCCCGGCTGGACAATATCTTCCGGCTTGGCATCGGCCTTGACCGCGGCGTGCACCGTGGTCGCCCGGTCGGCGGCTGAAATGCCGGTCGTCACGCCCTTGGCGGCCTCGATCGACAACGTGAAGTTAGTCGAGAAGGCCGCGCCGTTGCTCTGTACCATCAGCGGCAGGTTGAGCTGCTCGCAGCGCTCGCGGGACAGGGTCAGACAGACCAGGCCACGGGCGTGGGTAATCATGAAATTGATATCTTCCGGGCGGACGCACTGAGCCGCGATCACCAGATCGCCCTCGTTCTCGCGGTCCTCGTCATCCATGAGGATGACCATCTTGCCCTGACGGATATCGTCGATCAGTTCTTCAGTGGTGTTCAGCTGCATAGTCCTCTCCCGCCGCCTCAGCGACGCATGAATCCGTGGTTAGCCAGCAACGCCAGCGTCACGCCGCCGGCGTCGCCGTCGGTCGTCTGCTCGGCCTGCGCTGCACCCATCAGACGCTCCAGGTAGCGGGCTATGATATCCACTTCCAGGTGCACCTGACGACCGGCTGTGTAACTGTCGATAAGGGTTTCCTGTGCCGTGTGCGGCACGATGTTCAGTTCCAGGCAGTCGCCATCCAGCGCGTTCACCGTCAGGCTGACGCCATCCACGGTGATCGAGCCCTTGGCGGCCACGTAACGCTGGATCGAGGCCGGCATGCGCACGCTCAGGCGGACCGAGCGGGCATCGTCGTGACGCATCACTACCGTACCCAGTGCATCCACATGCCCGGTGACGATATGGCCGCCGAAACGGGTATCGGCACGCATCGCCTTTTCCAGGTTGACGGCTTCGCCCACCGCCAGCGATTCAAACCGGGTGTGCGCCAGCGTTTCCAACGACACATCGGCGACAAAGCCGTCACCGGGCAACTCAACCGCGGTCAGACAGGCGCCGTTGGTGGCAATGCTGTCGCCGAGCTTGACGTCACTCAGGTCCAGGCTGCCGGTGCGCACATACAGCCGCATGTCGCCGCCGATCATGCGGATATCGGCGATTTCGCCCACCGCCTCAATGATTCCGGTAAACATCAGTTGTCGTCCTGGCGGCAGCTCAGGGTCAGACGCAGGTCATCCCCCAGCTGGCGCGTATCGGTTAGTTGCAGACGGTACTGCTGTGCCATCTGCTCCAGCGGCAGATTGAACAGCGGCCGCGCGGCACTGCCCAGCAGGGTCGGTGCCATGTACAGCACCAGTTCGTCCACCAGACCGGCCCGCAGCGCCGACCCGGCCAGGGTGGCGCCACACTCGATCAGCAGCTCGTTGCACTGGGCATGCTGTGCCAGCCAGGGCAGCAACGCGGCCAGATCCACGCGCCCATCCGCCCCCGGCAGCGACAGTACCTGTACGCCGGCGGCGCTCAACGCGATTGCCGCCGGTGCATTGTCCGGCATGGCGGTGGCGACCAGAGTACTGCCCGACAGGTTGAGCATGGGCGTCGAAACCGGCAGGCGCAGGTGGCTGTCGACCACCACCCGCAGCGGCTGACGCTGGGCCGCCCGCTGCGCTTCGGCGTCCGGCAGGCCCAACTCGGCGGCCCGTACCGTCAGGGACGCTTTGTCGATCAGCACGGTCTCCACGCCGGTCAACACGGCCGAACTGCGCGCTCTCAGGCGCTGCACGTCGGCCCGCGCGGCCGCTCCGGTAATCCATTGTGATTCACCGCTCTGCATGGCGGTACGACCATCCAGACTAGAGGCCAGTTTGAGACGGGTAAAGGGGCGGCCGCGTTCCATACGGCTTATGAAACCCGGATTGAGCGCACGGGCTTCAGGCTCAAGCACCCCGGCAGCCGTGGCAATGCCCGCCGCCCGCAGGCGGGCCAGGCCCTGCCCGGCCACCAGCGGATTGGGGTCCTGCATGGCACAGACCACGCGGCCCACGCCGGCCCGCACCAGGGCTTCGGCACAGGGTGGGGTCTTGCCATGGTGGCTGCAGGGCTCAAGGGTGACATAGGCGGTTGCGCCCCGGGCTCGCTCGCCGGCCGCACGCAGCGCATGCACTTCGGCATGTGGCTCGCCAGCGCGCAGGTGGGCACCTTCGCCTACCAACAGGCCGTCGCGCACAATCACGCAGCCGACACGGGGGTTGGGATCAGTGGTATACAGGCCCTGCCGTGCCAGCTGAATGGCACGCGCCATCCATTGGTGGTCAGCAGCGCCCAACGGTATGTTCATGGACAGCTGTCCTCCTCGTCACGGTCGTCGGCCGCATTTGAAAGACGCTCGATCTCATCACGAAATTCGCGAATATCCTGAAAACTGCGGTACACGGACGCAAAACGGACATAAGCCACTTCGTCCAGCTTGCGCAGCTCGGCCATCACGGCCTCACCGACCTCGCGCGACGGCAGCTCACGTTCGCCGGTGGCGCGCAGGCGCTGCTTGATGCGGGTGATGCAGGCTTCGACTTCTTCGACACTGACCGGCCGCTTTTCCAGGGCACGCTGAATGCCCGCACGCAGCTTGTCTTCGTCGAAGGGCTGGCGGCTGCCGTCTGTCTTGATGACGCGCGGCATCAGCAGCTCGGCGGTTTCATAGGTGGTAAAACGCTCCTGACAACTGATGCATTGACGCCGCCGACGAATCTGCTGACCTTCAGCCACCAGCCGGGAGTCGACAACTTTGGTTTCATGGGTGCCACAAAACGGACAGTGCATGCGTGCCTCGGGTTAAAGAGCGTTTCCATAAGGAATTCAGGGCCGGAAGCCCCAATAAAAAAGGGCGGCCACAGCCGCCCCCGCTATTCTACCGGCTTACTTGTAAACCGGGAAGCGTGCGCAGATCTCTTTCACCTGCTCTTTCACGCGCGCAATGGTATCTTCATTGCTGATATCGTCGAGGATATCGCAGATCCAGTTCGCCAGCTGCGCCACTTCCTCTTCCTTGAAGCCGCGACGGGTCACGGCCGGCGTACCGATACGCAGACCGGAGGTCACGAACGGAGAACGCGGATCATTGGGTACGGAGTTCTTGTTCACGGTGATGTTGGCGCGACCCAGGGCAGCGTCCGCATCCTTGCCGGTGATGTCCTTGTTGATCAGGTCAACCAGGAACAGGTGGTCTTCGGTGCCACCGGACACGATGTTGATGCCGCGCTGAATGAAGACTTCAGCCATGGCCTTGGCGTTCTTTACCACCTGTGCCTGGTATTCCTTCCACTCGGGCTCCATCGCTTCCTTGAAGCAGACGGCTTTGGCTGCGATGACGTGCATCAACGGGCCGCCCTGGGATTCCGGGAATACCGCGAAGTTCAGCTTCTTCTGCAGATCTTCATCAGCGTTGGCCGACAGGATCAGACCGCCACGCGGGCCACCCAGGGTTTTGTGCGTGGTGGTGGTGACAACATCGGCGAACGGCAGCGGTGTCGGGTATGCACCTGCGGCAACCAGGCCAGCGATGTGCGCCATGTCGACGAACAGGTAAGCGCCAACCTTGTCGGCGATTTCGCGGAAACGCGCCCAGTCCACGATCTGAGAGTAGGCGGAGAAGCCGGCCACGATCATTTTCGGCTTGTTCTCAATGGCCAGACGCTCAACTTCGTCGTAGTCGATGGCGCCGGTTTCCGTATTCAGGCCGTACTGAACCGCCTTGTAGATACGACCGGAGAAGGATACGGCAGCACCATGGGTCAGGTGACCGCCGTGTGCCAGGCTCATGCCCAGTACGGTATCGCCCGGCTGGCACAGCGCCATGTAAACGGCCGCATTGGCCTGGGAACCGGAGTGCGGCTGAACGTTGGCGTACGTGGCGCCAAACAGCTCCTTGGCACGCTCAATCGCCAGCTCTTCAACCACGTCAACGTACTCGCAGCCACCGTAGTAACGCTTGTGCGGGTAGCCTTCAGCGTACTTGTTGGTCAGTACGGAACCCTGGGCTTCCATGACACGCGGGCTGGTGTAGTTTTCTGACGCGATCAGTTCGATGTGCTCTTCCTGACGGACGGCCTCGGACTGCATTGCAGACCACAGATCCGCATCATAACTGGCGATTGACATATCTTTGCTAAACATTGCTGTCCCCTGTAATTGCAAATATGGCTGCAAAGTCGGCGCAGGTAGTGACGGACTGACCTGAAGCTGCCTCTGAAAAGAGGCACATTATAGTCCAAAATTCATACGGAAGGCACATGAAAAGGGGTCAGTCCATTACGCAAAAGATTCATTCTGGCGCGCTGGAACGATGCAACAGCCCGGAGTACTGCACAGGTATGGCATGCCCCCTGCCCGACAGCACGCCTCGAATACCCTGTATCATCAGGGGCAGAGCCAGCGCTGTCAAAGCCGGCCCGCACGCTTGAGTACTAGATACTGCTCGATGAGGGCGACATGCAGCTGCTGCGGCACAGCATCCACGGTCATCACGCCCACCCCCTGCAGCCGCCGAATCAGCTGCTCGCGCTGCTCCCGGTACAGGGTACGGGCACAGAAGTCGAGGGTTTCGTGCACGTCGGCGTCTTCGCTCAGCGTTTGCTCCAGACAGCTTTCGCGCAGGCAGGCCACCATCACCAGATGCTTGCGCGACAGCAGCCGCACCGCCGCCTGCAGGTCGTCGCTGTCATCATCCCGCAGGTTGGTCACCAGAATCACCAGTGCCCGCTTGTGCTGACGCTGCATCAGCGCACCCGCCGCCTGCACCACGTCACTGGCCTCAGTGCTGCTGTGGACATCGTACAGACTGTTAAGCAGCACGTTGACGCCCTGGCGACCTTTGACCGGCCGCACCCAGCGGCTGCTACCGGCATAGCCGAGCACACCCACGGCATCGCCGGCTCCCAGAGCAATATAGGCGGTCAGCAGGAGTGCGTTGAGCGAATGATCGAAATGGCTCAGCTCACCGTCCATGGCACGCATGCGGCGCCCGGTATCAAGCATGAACAGCACGTCCTGATCCCGTTCGTCCTGGTATTCACGCGATACCAGCCGCTGCTGGCGGGCGGTTGCCTTCCAGTCGATCTGGCGGATTTCATCGCCACGTTGATATTCCCGCAGCTGCTTGAATTCCTGCCCCGAACCGCGACGCTGGCTCAGGTGTGCACCGATATGGGAGAGGCGCTGTTCGTAATCCAGAAAGTTCAGGTTGGCCAGTGCCATGAAGTTGGGGTAAACCTTGACCGCCTGCTCGGCCGCCACGGCACGCTGCAGCTGCCACAGCCCCAGTGGCGACCGGATGCGCAGGCGGATGTCTCCAAAACGCGCCGTGCCGCGCCGCACTGGGCGCGCGCTGTACTCGACGACCTGGCGCTCGCCGGGCGGCAACTCCAGCGCCACCGGTAATTGTTCGGTGGTCACCGCAGCCGGGTAGTCATCCATGCAGCTGAACCTAAGCCTGCGCGCCCCCGGGTTGTCAAAACGCAGGCGAATACGGGCGTTGGCCCCCAGTGCCAGATTGCCGGGCAGCTGCCGCTGGGCCACCGGGCCCGGCAGGGCACAGATGCGCAGCGCATCCACCAGCGCGACCAGCGCCCCCAGTCCCAGCGCGCTCCACCAGAGCCCGCTGGGCCACGCCATGTCCAGCGGGATCAGGACGCGCAGCCCGACCAGTACCAGCGCCGCCCCGAGCAGGATCAGCAGGTACTTGAACATCGCTCGGTCCGGCATCAGTCCCGGCAGTGCCCTGATCATGTGCGTGGCGCGTCCACGGTCTGCACCAACTGCTGCAGTACCCGGTCCGGCGTGAAGCCATCAATTTCGCTTTCCGGCGCCAGCAGGATACGGTGGCGCAGCACTGGCAGGGCCACCTGCTTAATATCGTCCGGCAGCACGAAATCGCGCCGATTCATCAATGCCCAGGCTTTGGCCGCACTGACCAGACCGATGCTGGCACGCGGCCCGGCGCCCTTGAGAATACTGCTGGCGTTGCGGGTTGCCTGTACCAGACGCACGGCATACCCAAGTACTTCGTCGTCCAGCGTCACCTGCTCCGCCGCCTGTTGCAACGCCAATATATCCGCCGGTGTCAGCGCTTCGGACAGCCGCTCGCTGATCGCGGCCATGCTCAAGCTCCCTCCCGTCACCTGGCGCACCAAGCGGGTTTCATCCTCGAACGCCGGGTAATCGATGAACACCTTCATCAAGAAGCGGTCGAGTTCGGCTTCCGGCAGCGGATAGGTGCCCTCCTGCTCGATCGGGTTCTGGGTCGCCAGCACCATGAACGGCGGTGACAGGGCATGCGGCTTGCCCTCGATGGTCACCTGCTGTTCCTGCATCACTTCCAGCAATGCCGCCTGCGTCTTGGCCGGGGAACGGTTGATTTCATCCGCCAGCAGCAGATTGGTGAATACCGGGCCACGGCGAACATGGAAGCGCCCTTCCTTCATGTCGTAGATGGCATGCCCGGTCATATCGGCCGGCATCAAATCGGGGGTAAATTGAATGCGGCGGAAATGCCCACTGAAACAGGTCGCCAGCGCCCGCACCAGCAGAGTCTTGCCCAGCCCCGGCACACCTTCCAGCAATACATGCCCGCGACACAGCAGCGTCACCAGCACCTGATCAATGACATCTTCTTGACCGATCAGCACCGAACCGATGCTGGCGCGCAGAAAATCGATCTGCTCGTGGGTACCGGTATTCAGCGGGGGGGCTTCCATTTCAATGGTCATAATCGATTCCTGATTCTGAGAAGCAGCTGCACGGTCTCGACCAGTTCAGCCGAAGTGTAATGTTCCTGTGGTGTCATCGCTTGGCTGACCGCTGTGGCCGGCAGTTGTGCCTGCTCGGCCACAGCTGCCTGCTGCTGAGCAGTGGTCAGTTGCTCCAGCCCCACCTGAAGGCGCGCGGCCCGATTCAGCACCTGGCGACGCAACGGCGCCAGCAAGTGATTCAGGTGGCCTTGACGGTAGTGGAAACGCGCGACTGCATCGATGTGCTCGTTCAAGGTTCGCCGCTGTTGATGCGACGGCTGCAGTACCGGCCCAAAGCGGCGACCGCGATACAGCAGCCAGGCCAGCAGCAGACACAGATCGATGACCAGCATCTCCGGGGCATACGCAACCAGCAACTGTGACAGCGGCGGCCAGTCGCTGTAACGTTGAACATGCACCACCGGATGATCGCGGTTGAGCCAAAGCAACAGGTAGGCATGATCAAACAGGCCAATACGGCTATTGCTCCAGATGCCGATATCCTGCAGTACGGTTACACGCCCGCTGCCCAGCCTCAGCATCAACAAGGCGGCGCGTTCAGACGGCTGTGACCGGGCCTCCAAAGTCAGGTTCGCGCTGATTGAAGTATCGGACTGCCACTCCAGTGCCGATGAAGCAAAACTGTAAAAGCGTGCACGGTCGGCGGCAGCCAGATAGTTCAGCTCGGATGGCGCAACCCCCGCTTCTTTACGGTGAATATTCTCCCGCACCCGCTCCGACGGCCTGAGTTCGGGGGTGTCCTCGGTATGTTTTTCGGCCGCCTCCAAGTGCTCGAGCAAGGCTTCCACATCGACCTCTTCATCGGCCGTGCGACTGGCCTTGTCCCGGTGCGCCTGTTTGTCTTCAGCGTGGTGACGCCGGCTCACGCCGAGCGCCTGGGCCAGCGGGTGTGATGTTTGTGTCGGCGAATAGTGCCAGAGCAGATGTCCACCGGACTCGACCCATTCCAGCAGTGCGGCCACCCGCACCGGGTCGTCCATCAAATAATCGGCATCGGTCAACAACAGGCTGTCGCGCGGCCCCAGTTGATCCACCGCCACCGGATAACGGCTGTGTACGACACGCTGCCCCTGCTGCTCCAGCAACTGCCCTGCCGCCAGATATTGATTGCGCCGCACCTCGACGCTGGGGCCACGGTCCACCACACGGCCGACCGTCTCCAGCCCGTTCATCAGTACGTAGCCCAGCAACACCAACAGCACCAGTGCCGCCAGCGGCAAGACCCGGAACATAAATAGCCGCATCATGCCCACTCCCGCTGCACGGCCTGAAGCAGCTGTTCGACACGCTGGCGCGGCGGGAGCTGATGGGCATAGGCCAGGTGCAGCCAGACCCGGGTCAAATCCTCGAACAGCTGACTGCCGGCGAGATCCGGGTGACGACGTGCGGCCGCGGCACACTCCAGTTCGGTATGCCAGGGCTCCACCGGTACCCGGTGTCGATGCACCAGCTGATGCAGAGCCTGGCGATACAGCAGGGACATGGCTTGACGCACATCACCCGCCTCAAGCGCTTCATGCACGGCACGATTGAGATCGGCTGGCAGGCTGTCGGCGCCAATTGCCAGGCCCATCAGCACGCGCGGGGCGCTGGCCTCGGCCGGCAGTACGGGAGGCTGGGAGGCAGGCTGCCCCAGGTGTCGCCACAGCGACCGTGCCAGCAGGATCAGCAGCACCCCGGCACCAATCCAGAGCAGCACTTCCAGCAGACGAAATACCCCTTCGCCGACCCCATCCGACGCCGATGTCTGAGCATCAAGCCAGGACTCCAGCCAGGACAGATCTGCATCACTCTTGCTCGACTCGGTCGATTCTTTCCAGCGCCATTCGGTCACCTCTTCCTCGATCACGTAGGGTGGTGCCGACAGCAGCTCCAGCGCCGCCTCCTGAGCCGCTGCGGGCGATGTCTGGATATTCATCTGCTCTGCCGCCTCCACGGGCGCCGTACCCAGACCGACCAGCACCAGCGAGGCTGCCAGCACCAGCCCTGCCAGCGTCGCCGCCTGTGGCTGCGTCCGGGGCGCCTCACGAGCCTGGGCGAGCTGACGAAACAGCAGTTCCAGGTCCCAGGCTTCGAGCTCGATACGACGGTTGATGTACAGCGCAAACCCGCAGGCAACGTAAAAAGGGGCCACCAGCGACATGCAGAGCAGGGTCAGCACGTTGCTCAGGTGTGCCAGCACGCCGGCGTCACTGCCGAACAGCCACAACAGATCCAGTTCAAGGAAATCACCGACCATCGCCAGTACCGTGACCGGTACCGCCAGCATCAACAGCATTTCCACGTGGGCCAGTACGATAGTCAACCAGGAGGCCGCTTTGCCGCTGCCATAGGCAAGGGTGCGGTGGCGACTGGAACGCGCCCGTCCCTTCTGTTTTTCCAGCACGGTGACCGCTTGCAAAAATGAACGCCGAGGGTCAAAACGGCGCCACAGCAGCGCCCCCGGAGCACCCACCAGCCAGGTTCCGACCAACTGCCGCCAGGTCAGTCCCTTGAGGCTGCGCTCGTTGAACAGATAACGGCTCAACAGCAGCAATGGTACGCGTTCGAACAGCGGCTTGAGCCACCAGATCACCAGCGTCACCACCCAGGGATCATCGGCAAATCCCAGGCTCAACAGGGTAAAGACAATGCCGGCAGGCAACAGCCAGGCCAGCCAGAGCGGTCGAAACCAGCGCCGGGCCATCAACACGCCAAGATCCAGTGCCTGCCAGGGCGTACGCACCTGCGCACGAATCTGCAAGTCAGCGAGATTCACGGCGTGCCTCCAGTGATGAAAAAAAGCAGAACCAGAGCACAAACAGCCACAGCAGTGCTCCCACGCTCAGTTTGACGGCCACCGGCAACTGTGAACTGGATGACCAGAAGGCTTCGACAAAAGCGGCGACAAACAGCATGAAGGTGGCACCATACATCAGCTTGACCGCTTCGGCAGCCGCCTGCCGCAGGGCTTCCAACCGCCGCCAGCGACCGGGATGAATCAGGGAGTGGCCGATCATCAGCCCGGCCGCACCGCAAATCACGATGGCCGTTAGCTCGAAGGCACCATGACCGATCACGAACGGATAGAAGGTAATGCCCAGTCCGGCGCGGGTCAGGTAGCCGGTGACGGCACCCAGGTAAAGACCGTTGAACAGCACCACCGCCACCGTGCCCAGTCCGAGAAATACGCCGCCTGCAAAGGCCTTGAAGGCGATGCCAATATTATGGCTGATATAGAAGCCGAACATGGCCAGGTCGGTTTCAGAGTCACGCTCGGCCCCAAGCCGGTCATTGCCCGGGTCATACATGGACTCTAGTTCGGCCGCCTGTGCCGGAGACAATATGCTGTAGGCAAAACTTTCACTGAGCCAGGCGCCTACCCCCATGACCAGTGCCGGCACCACGAACAACAGTGCCGAGCAGATGACATAACGCCGCTGACGGCGCACGGCGGTCACGAAGGCGGCAAGCGCCTCGGCCAGCCGCTGCAGCGAGGCGCGGGAGTCACGCTGGTACAGTCGATGATGCCCCAGCATGACCAAGCGATTGAGACGGTTTACCAGTGCGTCGGAGTAGTCCCGCTGGCGGGCCGTGGAGAGATGACCACACACCTGGCGATAGTGTTCGGGAAAACGTTCATCCGGGGGCGGCACTTTACCCCCTGCATCCAGCACGGCTTCCAGCCGCTGCCAGAGCGCTGCGTAGCGTTGTTCAAAGTCCGCTTCCTTCATCGCATCCCCGCTTTATTTGCGGCCCAGCAGCCAGGCACCCATGCCTCTGAGCCGCGCCAGTCCTTCGCTGCCTGTACTCCCGGTCACCGGCGCCATCAGATCTGCCAGCTCCTGTTGCCGAGGCTCGCTGATGGTGCGGCTGCGTACCGTCAGGCTGATGATGCCCTGACGTTCGGCCCGGCTCAGGGCCTGTTGCGGCATCCGCGGCTGAATCGTTTCGTCCAGCCGTGGCGCCTGCTGGCGGTCCACATGCACGACCAATGTGCCGGCCGCCAAATCACCCAGACGCTGAAAGCGGCGCGACAGCACCATGCTGAGCAGCCCGGCGACATAGAACAGCGGAAAGAAATCGGCCGTACGCAGCAGGTTGCGAATCACCGACCCGCCCCAGCCGACCGGCGTGAAATCTTCATTGACGACCCTGAGTCCCATCGTTTTCTTGCCCGGCGTCTGGCCCTGGCGGAAAACTTCAAAGAACACCGGATAGAACCACTCCAGCAGAAAGGTCAGGATCAGGAATAGGCCCAGACCGAACCCGCCCAGAAAACCGGCCAACATGCCCAAAGCGGCATAGATCAACCCGCGCCAGCCCAGATCGATCAGGAATGCCAGAATACGCACCACCGGACCGGCCATTGCCTGACTGAAGTCGATCCCCTCAGGGGTTTCGACGCTGCAGTGATTATCGAGCAGCCTGGATGCCTGCATGGGGATCACCCTGCGGTTATCAGCGGCTGGCGCGGATGTCGAGGTGCTGGTTTACCTTGTAGCTCAGGTAGAACACGCTAAAGAAGAAGGTCAGGATAGGACCGGCCCAGGTCGGCTTGCCCCGGCTGTCCGTGACACGGTTGAGGCGGTTGCGGAACTTGAAGGCCCACACCAGCATCAGGATCCAGCTTGCCAGCCCCAACAGGCCATCAATCAATACCATGGTACCGGACAGGGCGGAAGCATCTGTCAACCCCATCATGATGGAGGACACACCACTGGCGATATAAACGCCGACAGCCGCGCCAACAAAGCCGTTCGAGATACGGTCTTCGGTAATACTGTTCAGATGACGGGTACGGCTATACATCCAATACACGGCATAGATGCCCAGGGTAATGATGGTCAGGCCAAACACGGCCCAGGTGGTAAAACGCGGAAAAACGGAGAGATCACCGGCTTCGTGCTGGACTTCCAGCTCGGCTTCCGGCGCGACATAGGGGTTGTCGGCAACTTGATTCATTTTCTTGTCCTTGAAGGGGTACAGTTTTAAATACACTGCGAGCAGCATCCAGGCTGAGGCAATGAGGGTACCTCAGGCACCCCCGCCTTGCCAACCACTCGTCTGCCCGCCACCCTGGCAACATGGCTTTCCCCCGACGCCGCAGGTAGAATCTGGCTGTTTTTTAACCCTAAACCTACAGGCATATTGATGGCTCAGTACGTTTACACGATGAACCGCGTGGGCAAGGTGGTACCGCCCAAGCGTGAAATCCTCAAGGATATTTCCCTGTCGTTCTTCCCCGGCGCCAAGATCGGTGTGCTGGGTCTGAACGGTGCCGGTAAGTCCACTCTGCTGCGGATCATGGCCGGCGTCGACACCGAATACACCGGTGAAGCCCGCCCCATGCCCAACATGAAGGTCGGGTACCTGCCGCAGGAGCCGGAGCTGGATGACAGCAAAACCGTCCGTGAAGTGGTTGAGGAGGCGGTTGCCGACGTCAAGGACGCCCTGGCCGAGCTGGACCAGGTCTACGCCGCCTATGCCGACCCGGACGCTGATTTCGATGAACTGGCCAAGAAACAGGCCGAGCTGGAAAACCTGATCACCGCCAAGGATGGGCACAACCTGGACCAGGCGCTGGAGCGCGCCGCCGATGCCATGCGCCTGCCGCCCTGGGACGCCGAAGTGAAAAACCTGTCCGGTGGTGAGCGCCGCCGTGTTGCCCTGTGCCGCCTGCTGCTGGATCACCCGGACATGCTGCTGCTGGACGAGCCGACCAACCACCTGGATGCCGAGTCCATCGCCTGGATCGAGCGCTTCCTGCAGGAATACACCGGTACCGTGGTCGCGATTACCCACGACCGCTACTTCCTCGATAACGCCGCCGGCTGGATTCTGGAACTGGACCGCGGCCACGGCATCCCCTGGGAGGGCAACTACTCCAGCTGGCTGGAGCAGAAGGAAGCCCGCCTGGAGCAGGAAGCCAAGTCCGAAGCGTCTCATCGCAAGGCCATGAAGGCTGAGCTGGAATGGGTGCGCCAAGGTGCCAAGGGTCGTCAGACCAAATCCAAGGCCCGTCTGAAGGCATTTGAAGAGATGAACTCGCGCGAGTTCCAGCAGCGCAACGAGACCCAGGAAATCTACATTCCACCGGGCCCGCGTCTGGGCGATAAGGTCATCGAACTGCACGACGTCACCAAATCCTACGGTGACAAGCTGCTGTTCGAAAACCTGAACTTCGCCATCCCGCCGGGTGCGATCGTCGGCATCATCGGCCCCAACGGCGCCGGTAAATCCACCCTGTTCCGCATGCTCAGCGGCGAAGAACAACCCGATTCCGGCGAGATCGAGATCGGCTCCACCGTACAGCTGGCTTACGTGAACCAGTCACGCGAGCTGAACGGCGACAACACCGTGTTCCAGGAGATCTCCGACGGCCAGGACATCATCACCGTAGGCAACTTCCAGACCCCGGCCCGCGCCTACTGCGGTCGCTTCAACTTCAAGGGCTCCGACCAGCAGAAGTTCGTCAAGGATCTGTCCGGCGGTGAACGCAACCGTCTGCACATGGCGAAGCTGTTGAAGGAAGGCGGCAACGTGCTGCTGCTCGACGAACCGACCAACGACCTGGATATCGAAACCCTGCGCGCACTGGAAGAAGCACTGCTGGCCTTCCCGGGCTGCGCCGTGGTGATCTCGCATGACCGCTGGTTCCTCGACCGTATCTGTACCCACATCATTGCGTACGAAGGCGACTCCAATGTGGAGTTCTTCGAAGGCAACTACAGCGAGTACGCCGAGGACTACAAACGCCGCTACGGCAAAGATCATCAGCCGGAACGGATCAAGTATCGCCGCATGAGCTGATGGCAGGCGGGCCTGCCCCGCACTGACCTTCAGCAGGGCCACCTTCGGGTGGCCCTTTTTATTACCGGATGGAGAGGTTGCCCGTGATGGGGAGACCCGGGCCAGCAAGGGCCGATCAGGCCGCCTGCTGCATCACCGCCAGGCAGTAACGATCCCGACCGCTGTCCTTGGCCTGGTACAGGGCTTCATCCGCCCGCTGAAGCACAGTGGAGCGATCTTCACCCGGCTGTAGAATGGCGATACCAATACTGGTGCTGAAGCTGACTTCATCCCCGGTCGGCACCTTCACCCGAGCCGCATGGCAGGCTTCACGAATGGCATCGGCCAGAGCCCCCGCCTGAGCTGCATCCATATCCGGCAGAATCATCAGAAACTCCTCACCCCCGAAACGTCCCGCCAGGTCAGCCTTGCGGCGGGCGTGCTCACGCAGAATACGGGCAAACCGCTTCAACACCAGATCGCCGGCGGCGTGGCCGTAGTGGTCGTTGAAGCTCTTGAACTTGTCCAGATCGAACATCATCACCGCCAGCTGGCTGCCACTTTCCTGCGCCTGCACCACCTCTTCATCCAGCTGCTCCATCACCTGACGGCGGTTGGCCAGCCCGGTGAGCGGGTCGCGGGTGGCCTGACGGTACAGCACCAACAACATGCTGAGCTGGTTGACCGAGGCCCAACCGGCAATGCCGCCCAGCAGCGCCAGCAGCCAAAGATCATTGATGCCCGCAACCTGACCAAAGCTGCCCAGCCACAGTTGCGTCACCAGTTCCACCAGCACCACGAACAGGGTGAAGCCGGCCACTTCGAACAGGGTCAGCGGGAAAATCGCCAGCATGGTAATGATCATGAACGGGAAAAACGCATATCCGGCCACACTGCTCTGCATGCCGTGCTGCTGCAGAATCACGGTACTGGCAGTCTGGAACAGGATCAGCACCAGTACCAGCAGCAACAGCCGCACCATCGACAGCTCCAGCCGATAGGGCTGAGCAAACCAAAGCCCCAGGCCCAGACAGGCGGCGCTGGAAGCCAGGCGCGCATAGGCGATACCCGTACTGGCCGCCTCAGGCAGCAACCACCAGTCGATCAGAATCCAGCCGCTCTGCAGTACCATCAACAGCCACGCCAACATCCGCACCCGTGTGAACAGATGATAACTGCGTGTATGGTTGAAATAGCGCGAATGCCGCCGAGCGGCCAGCAGATCACTCATCACGTCCCACATGTACTACCTCACCCTCATTCCATTGTTATCAGCCTAAAGCAACCGGTTTGACCATGTGTTGATCTGCCGCACCCGCGACAGCAAATCAGTCTCCACAAGGCGACTCCAGTGTAATAACATGCCTAGAGATTACTTTCATCATCAGGAGTCCGAGCGTGAATAACAACCAGGAACGCCGCCGCTTTACCCGCATCCCTTTTGATGCCGAGTGTGAACTGCACACGGACAAGGGTGCCGCGGTGGTTCAGCTGATCGATATTTCACTGCGCGGCACTCTGGTCGAGTCGGAACGCCCGCTGCCCATCACCCTTGGCGAACAGGCCCGCCTGCACCTGTACCTGGCCAACGATATCCTGATTGAAATCCCCGCCACACTCAGCCATGCCGAGCCACCGCAATACGGTTTTGTAGCCGAGGGCATGGAGATCGACAGTATCACCCACCTGCGCCGGCTGGTTGAGCTCAACCTGGGTGACGAAACGCTGTTGGAGCGAGAGCTGGAGCAGCTGCTCAACCCCAATCACTGATCGCTCAGATCGCGTCCAGCGCTTCGGCCAAGGTTTTAACCCCCACCACCTCCATCCCCGGCATGGGTTCACGCGGGACATTGGCAATGGGCACGATGGCGCGCTGAAAACCATGTTTGGCAGCTTCGCGGATGCGCTCCTGGCCGTTGGGAACAGGGCGAATCTCGCCAGACAGCCCCACCTCGCCAATCACCATCAACTGCTGCGACAGGGCCATATTGCGAAAGCTGGACACCACCGCCAGCAGCAGCGCCAGGTCGGCACTGGTTTCCAGCACCTTGACGCCACCGACCACATTGACGAATACATCCTGATCACCGGTCATCAACCCGCCGTGACGGTTCAACACCGCCAGCAACATCGCCAGCCGGTTCTGCTCCAGCCCCACTGCCACACGGCGCGGATTGGACAGGTGCGACTCATCTACCAGTGCCTGCAACTCAACCAACAACGGCCGGGTGCCTTCCCACACCACCATCACCACGCTGCCGGGGCTGGGCTCGCTGCCACGGCTGAGGAAGATAGAGCTGGGGTTTTTGACCTCCTTAAGGCCGTTTTCCAACATGGCAAACACGCCCAATTCGTTGACCGCGCCAAAGCGGTTCTTGTGGCTGCGCAGGGTACGAAAGCGGCTGTCGGAAGACCCCTCCAGCTGCAGCGAACAGTCAATCATGTGCTCCAGCACCTTGGGCCCGGCCAGGCTGCCGTCCTTGGTGACATGGCCGACCAGGAACAGCACCGTGCCGGTCTGCTTGGCAAAACGGGTCAGGAAGGCGGCACTCTCGCGCACCTGCGACACCGAACCCGGCGCCGACTGCACATCGGCCACATGCATCACCTGAATGGAGTCGATCACGATCACCTTGGGCCGCAGCTCATTGGCCAGATCGCAAATGGTCTCGACCGAGGTTTCCGACAGCATCTGCAACTGATCCGCCTTGAGCCCCAGCCGCGACGCACGCATGGCGACCTGCTGCAGCGACTCCTCACCGGTGATATACAGCGCCGGCATATCGGCGGCCAGATGACACATGGTTTGCAACAACAAGGTACTCTTGCCCGCCCCGGGATGACCGCCGATCAACACCGCAGACCCCGGCACCAGGCCTCCGCCCAACACCCGGTCCAGTTCGGCGCTGCCACTGGTAAACCGCGGCATCTCCTCCAACGCCACTTCGCTGAGCGTAACCACCTTTTTCTGCGCGCCGGCGCCACCCGCACCACCGGCATAGCCGTCAAAGCGGGCACTGCGCACGCCCCCGGCATCCGATCCCAGGCGCACCTCGGTAATCGTATTCCAGGCCCCGCAGGCACTGCACTGCCCCTGCCACTTGCGGTAATCGGCACCGCAATCATTGCAGACAAAGGCGGTTTTGGTTTTGGCCATGGGGAGTCTCCGATGCTGGTAAAACGCTTATGAATAAAGCGGATTGTACCAAGCCACATGAAAACGCACAGTCCGTCGCCCAGACAGTGCGCCTGCACACGAGGTCATGGACAGCACGTCCTCAACCAGCTAACGTCAGCGGCCTGACATCCATCCTTAATTGTGCATTGCCAGGGAGGGAGCCTTGGTCCATACCCCCCATGTCATCTGGTTTACCGGCCTCAGCGGCAGTGGCAAGACCACACTGGCGTTCGCCCTTAAAGAGGCGCTGGCAGCCTCGGGCATTGAAAGAATTTATCATCTGGATGGCGATCACCTGCGCCAGGGCATCAACGCGGACCTCGGCTTCAGCCTGCAGGACCGCGATGAGAACCTGCGCCGAGCGGCTCATATCGCCAATCTGTTCTGGCAAGAAGGGTATTGGGTGTTGGCCTCGTTCATCACGCCCCTGAACAGCCAGCAGGCGATGATTCGTCGCGTCTTTCCCGCAGAGCGCTTTCTGGAAGTCCACCTCAATACGCCGCTGGCCACCTGTCAGCAACGCGACCCCAAACACCTTTATGCCAAAACCACGGCCGGGGAAATCTTCCAGATGACGGGCGTACAATCCCCCTACGAGCCACCGCTTGCGCCTGAACTGAGGCTGGATACCACGGTGCTGGACGTTGAAGCCGCCTTGGAAAGGCTGCTGACAGGCATTAGTGATTATCAGCTGCGATGCCCCACGAGCCCAGCAGGGTAGACGCGAGTTTTACTTCGTTGACCAGAAGGAGGCCGCAAACCGGGCGACATTATGCCACCTTGATTTGACATGTCTTCCCTTCTGGGGTTTCTCTATACCCCGTTGCGAATACAGACATCACTCGACACGTTCAGTATTGAAAAGGATTGCTCATGAAACTGGAAACCCTGGCCTTGCATGCCGGATACGAAACCGACCCAACAACCAAATCCGCCGCCGTCCCGATTTACCAGACCACCTCCTACGCCTTCGACGATGCCCAGCACGGCGCCGACCTGTTCGACCTCAAGGTGCCGGGCAACATCTACACCCGCATCATGAACCCGACCAACGATGTGCTGGAAAAGCGCGTGGCGGCGCTGGAAGGCGGTGTGGCCGCCCTGGCGGTGGCGTCCGGCATGGCGGCGATCACTTACACTGTTCAGACGCTGGCCGAGGCCGGTGACAACATCATCTCCACCAGCGAACTCTACGGTGGCACTTACAACCTGTTCGCCCACACCCTGCCGCGCCAGGGGCTGGAAGTGCGTTTCGTGCAGAAGGACGACTTCGCCGCGCTGGAAAGCAAGATCGATGCGCGCACCAAGGCGATCTACTGCGAATCCGTGGGCAACCCCTCCGGCGGCATTGCCGACATCGAGAAGCTGGCCGAAATTGCCCACCGTCACGGCGTGCCGCTGGTGGTGGACAACACTGTCCCCAGCCCGTCCCTGTGGCGCCCGATCGAGCAGGGTGCCGACATCGTGGTCACCGCCGCCACCAAATACATCGGTGGTCACGGCACGACCATCGGCGGCGTGATTGTCGACTCCGGCAACTTCCCCTGGGCCGAAAACAAAGCGCGCTTCCCGCTACTGAACGAGCCGGACGTGTCCTACCACGGCGTGGTCTACACCGAAGCCTTTGGCCCGGCGGCCTTTATCGGCCGTGCCCGGGTGGTGCCGCTGCGCAACATGGGCGCGGCCCTGTCGCCCATGAACGCCTTCATGCTGCTGCAGGGTCTGGAAACCCTGTCCCTGCGCATGGAGCGCATCTGCGACAACACGCAGAAGATTGCCGAATATCTGGAAAACCACGACGAAGTGGTCTGGGTCAACTACGCCGGCCTGGAAAGCCACAAGGATCACGCCCTGGCGCAGAAGTACATGGGCGGCAAGGCCTCCGGTATTCTGAGTTTCGGCCTCAAGTCCGGCCGCGAGGGCACGCGCAAGTTCTACGATGCGCTGCAGATATTCCTGCGCCTGGTGAACATCGGTGACTGCAAGTCGCTGGCCTCCATCCCGGCCGAAACCACCCACCGCCAGCTCAACGACGACGAGCTGAAATCGGCTGGCGTATCGCCGGAGATGGTGCGCCTGTCGATCGGCATCGAGCATATCGACGACCTGATTGCCGACCTGGATCAAGCGCTGGCAACCAGCACCCGCTAAGCTTCAGTTTTCCGGCGGACACATCGCCAGAAAACGCGCCACCGCGGCGGTGTCCGGCCGCTGGCGGTGGCGCAGCAGATACAGCGGGCGGCGGATGCTCAACTCCGGTGCCCGCACCTCCAGTTCGCCATTGTGCAGCGACTGCTGCACCACATGACGGGACAGACAGCTGATGCCCAGCCCCGCCCGTACCGCGTTGTGAATCGCCTCGGAGCTGCCCAGCTCCAGCAATGGCACCACCCCAGTCAATACCTCTGACAACTCCTGCTCCACCACGCTGCGTGTACCCGAGCCGGGCTCGCGCATGATCCAGGGCAGGCAGTGAAGCGGCTCGCCCGGCAGAAAAGGCGCAGCCACGATCACCATTTCGTCCCGGCGCCAGGGCGTCAGCACCAGATCCGGATGCCGGGTTTGCCCTTCGACCAGCCCCAGATCCAGTTCAAAGCGCAGCATGCGCTCGGCAATGTCGTCGGTATTGGCAATCTCGATACGCTCACAGGGAAGCGGCTCCTGCGCGGCGCCCAGCAGCCGCGGCAGCAAATAGTTGCCGATGGTGGTACTGGCGCCCAGCTTGAGCTGGCCGCCGCCGCTGCGAAACAGGCTTTCCGCATCCCGCGCCTGCGCCAGCAGCGCCCGCGCCCGTGGCTGCAGGGCGCGACCGCTGGCATTGAGTACCAGACGTTTGCCGACGCGATCAAACAGTTTTTCACCGAGTCGGGATTCCAGTTCGGTGAGGGCATTGCTGGCCGCCGACTGAGACAGGGCCACGGCATCGGCGGCCCGAGTCGTGGAGCCGGTTTCGATCACCGCCAGAAAGACTTCCAGCTGTCGCAGAGAAAGCATGGGACACCCAATTTACCTAAAAAACAGGTTGATTATACCAAATCAATCCGTTTTAAACTTATAACCGTTGGCATTAAAGTGCCCCCATCGATTTCGAGGGAGGTGCCCCATGACCACTTTGCCGCGTTTCAACCCAACCCCCTTACTGACCGGACTGACACTGACCCTGGGACTGAGCCTGACGGCCTTGGCGCTGGTACAACTCCCCCTGCCCGGCATCGGCGTGCTTGGCCCCCTGACGTTGGCGATGCTGCTGGGCATCCTCGCCGGCCACTTTGCCGGCGAACGCCTGGAGCAGCGCAGCGAAGCCGGTCTGCAGTTCAGCCGTCATTACCTGTTGCGCGCCGGCATCATTCTGTACGGCTTTCGCATCAGCCTGGCCGACCTCCAGGCCGCCGGCCTGAACGCCCTGCTGATTGATCTGGTGATCGTGATCGGCATTCTGGCCAGTGCCGCCTGGGTCGGTACCCGCTGGCTCAAGCTGGATGCCCGTACCGCAGTGCTGATCGGTGCCGGCAGCGCCATCTGCGGCGCCGCGGCCGTACTGGCCAGCGCCCCGACTATCCGCGCCCGCCAGCAGGCCGTCCCGGTCGCCATTGCCACCGTGGTGCTGTTCGGCAGTGCCGCCATGCTGCTCTACCCCTGGCTGTTCGCGCAGGAATGGGTACAGGTACTGTTCGCACAGGGCGATGCCGCCTTTGGTCGTCTGGTCGGCGCCACCACCCATGAAGTGGCACAGGTGACAGCTGTGGCGGCCACCCTGCCGATGGAGGCCGCCCATACGGCGGTGGTCACCAAACTGATGCGGGTGATGCTGCTGGTGCCGGTACTGCTGGTGCTGAGCCAGCTGTTTGCCCGCGATGAAGCGGCGGGCGAACAACCGCGTAAACTGCCGGTACCCTGGTTCGCGCTGGTGTTCATGCTGCTGCCGCTGATCAATAGCTTCGACCTGCTGCCGAGCGCCATACTCAACCTGCTGCACCAGCTGGACCAGCTGTGCCTGGCCATGGCCATGGCGGCACTGGGCTTTGCCACCCGCCTGAGCGCCATCCGCGCCGCCGGCTGGAAACCCATGGCCCTGGGCGCGCTGCTGTTCGTGCTGCTGCTGATCGGCGGCACCGCCATGACCCTGCTGCTGGGCTGAGGGCCGGACACAAAAAAGCCCTCGCCATGGCGAGGGCTTTTTGCATGCCGATACCGGCTCGTTTCAGCTGAAGGCGCGGGTCGATTCGACGCGGGCAATGGCCTGGTGCAATTCGGCCTCGGCATTCTCGGGCCCATCGGCACAGAATTCCAGGTCGGTCAGGCGGCCGTTTTTCAGGCTGTAGACCCAGCCGTGGATGCTCAGCTCCTGGCCCCGCGCCCAGGCATCCTGCACGATGGTGGTGTTGCAGACATTGTAGGCCTGCTCCACCGCATTGAGTTCGCACATCATGTCGACCTGCGGCGGGGTATCCTTCCAGGGACCGACCAGCGCACGGTGCTTGTAATAGACATCGCGGATGTTGCGCAGCCAGTTGTCGATCAGGCCATGAGACTGCTGATCCAGCGCCGCACGCACTCCCCCGCAGCCGTAGTGCCCAACCACCATCACGTGCTTCACCTTGAGCACTTCCACCGCATACTGCAACACCGACAGACAGTTCATGTCAGTGTGCACCACGATATTGGAGACGTTGCGGTGAACGAACAGCTCGCCCGGCAGCAAGTCAACGATCTCGTTGGCCGGCACCCGGCTGTCGGAACAGCCAATCCAGAGATATTCCGGCGCCTGCTGGCCTGCCAGGGTGGGAAAGAATTCGGGATCCTGCTCACGCAGGCGGTCCGACCAGCTGCGGTTGTTGGCAAAGAGATTGGACAGTTTTTTCATGGTGTTTCCGTCAACATAAACAACACAGGCAGCGATGGATCACATCGCTGCCTGTCAGACACATCTGATTCTGCAAGTAACTTAGCACGCGCAACGGGCTTTCGCCTTGTGGGCCGTCAGCATGTGCACGCGATCAGCGGTGGTACTGAGCGCTCAGCTCATGCACCGCATCGACGAAGACCTTGGCGCTTTCCGGATCCACGAACTGGTGAATGCCGTGACCCAGGTTGAACACATGGCCGTTACCGGTGCCGAAGCGCTGCAGGATATCGGCCACTTCGGCACGGATGCGATCCGCCGGTGCGTACAGCACGCTCGGGTCCATGTTGCCCTGCAGGGCAACACGCTCACCGACGCGACGACGGGCGTCGTCAATATTGGTGGTCCAGTCCAGCCCCAGGGCATCGGCACCGGCATCCGCCATCACTTCCAGCCACTGGCCGCCGTTTTTGGTGAACATAATCACCGGCACGCGACGACCGTCGTGTTCGCGGATCAGGCCCGCGATGATCTGCTGCATATACTTGAGCGAGAACGCCTGATACATCGGGCCGCTCAACACGCCCCCCCAGGTATCAAAAATCTGTACCGCCTGGGCACCGCTGCGAATCTGCTCGTTCAGATAAGCGGTCACCGATTGCGCCAGCTTGTCCAGCAGGGCATGCATCACCTCGGGGGTGGCATACATCATCTTTTTGATGTGACGGAAGTCCTTGCTGGAGCCGCCTTCAACCATATAGGTCGCCAGCGTCCAGGGGCTGCCGGAGAAGCCGATCAGCGGAACACGGCCGGACAGAGCGCCGCGGATTTCGCTGACGGCGGCCATGACGTAATCCAGATCGCTGGCGGCATCAGGTATCGGCAGGGCATCCACGTCCTGCTCGGTACGGACAACCTTCTCGAATTTGGGCCCTTCGCCCTGTTCGAAATACAGGCCTAGCCCCATGGCATCGGGGATGGTCAGAATATCGGAAAACAGGATGGCCGCATCCAGATCGTAACGCTCAAGCGGCTGCAAGGTCACTTCGCAGGCCAACTCACGGTTTTTGCACAGACTCAGAAAATCACCGGCCTGGGCACGGGTGGCCCGGTATTCCGGCAGGTAACGCCCTGCCTGACGCATCATCCAGACCGGGGTCACATCCACCGGCTCACGCATCAGCGCACGCAGAAAGCGATCGTTTTTCAGTTCAGCCATCTCGCCATCTATCCTGTAGGTAAGGGTTTATTTGCCGCCATTGTACCCGCAAAAGCGGGCAAATGCGCTCCACCTGATCACATCCCCCGGCTTGAACTGTATAATTAACAGACTAAGGTTAACCCAGATAACGACAATCAATGTGGTAACAGGCACCATGACCCGAAGTACCAAAGTTCTCAGCTTGCCCAATGCCGCTGACCAGCATGACCACCACTTTCACCAGCTGGTGTTCGGCTTGGAAGGTGAAACCGCCTTTGAGCTGGCCGGACAGGGTCGCGAGGTGCACATCGGCCACGGCTGCCTGGTCCCCTGTGCAACCGACCATGTGTTCAGCGGCCTGAGCGACAACCGCATTCTGGTGCTGGACCTGCCCACCCACAGCCATGATCGCCTGCAGCAGGAACGCATCGACCGCCTGTTCCAGCAGGCAAGCTATTTTCAGTGCCTGCCCGACCTTCAGCTGCTGCTGCGTTCACTCGGCCGCGAGCTGCAGTACAACCCGCGTGACTCGCTGCTGCAGGAGGCCTGCAGCAATACACTCATCTGTGCCCTGCAGCGCCAGTTGGAGCAAACCCGGCCAACTCGGGTGCAGGGATTGCTCAATCTGGACCTGCTGGATGACTATATCGATACCCACATGGAACGCCGTCTGGCCGTGGATGAGCTGGCCGGCCTGTTTTGCCTGGGCAATAGCCAGTTTTTTGCCCGCTTCCGTGACCAGACCGGCATGACCCCCAGCCAGTATGTCGCCGAACGCCGTCTGCAGGCCGTGCGCCGGGCCCTGGCACAGGCGCCCGACTCCATTGCCCAGATCGCCGACCGGTTCGGTTTCTGCAACCAGAGCGCGCTGACCCGCGCCTTTCGCCGACGCTTTGACCTGTCGCCGGCCCAGTTCCGCCGTCAGCAGGGTGGTCCCGCCCCGGAGGATTGCGCAAAAGATCCGTAGAACCTGACAAGACCACTCCTTAACGGCTGTTATTAAATGCCGGTTCAGTGGGCACTTCCGCTCTCTGAACCGGCAAACACCAAGGGTCTCGCCCTGCCGTGCACCGGCAGCGTGATGCCTGCGGACGAGTTGAGGAAAAGTCTATGTTCAAAGCGATCGATGCACTGCATCCGGGATTGATCGAGCAGCCGCTGACGGCGCTCTGGGAGCAGATCTCCCCGCTTTACGCCATTGACGAGAGCCGCTGGCTCAGGGAACTGATGGCACTGGCAGAACCGAATGGCGAGCAGATCCGTGCCGCCGAAAGCTGCGCCACACGCCTGATCGAACAGGTGCGCGCCGATGATGGCGCCATCCACATGATCGACGCCCTGCTGCTGGAATACAGTCTGGATACCCGCGAAGGCATCCTGCTGATGTGTCTGGCCGAAGCGCTGATGCGTATCCCCGATGCCGATACCGCCGACGCCCTGATCCGCGACAAGCTCAGCGTCGCTGACTGGAAGAGCCACCTGAAAAATTCCGACTCTCTGCTGGTCAACGCCTCTACCTGGGGCCTGTTGCTGACCGGCAAGGTTGTCACCATGGATGAACGTGAGGACGGCACTCCGTCCGGCGTCATCAATCGCCTGGTCAACCGCCTGGGCGAACCCATGATCCGCCGCGTCATGCAGCAAGCGATGAAAATCATGGGACACCAGTTTGTGCTGGGACGCGACATCAATGAAGCGATGAAGCGCGGCAGCGACTCCCGCCAGAAGGGCTATACCTACTCCTTTGACATGCTCGGCGAAGCGGCGCTGACCCGTACCGATGCTGCCAAGTACTTCGACGATTACAGCCGTGCCATCCACTTTGTCGGCAACTTCCGCGACAAGAAGGCCAAGGGCCCCAAGCCCAGCGTGTCCATCAAGCTGTCCGCCCTGCACCCGCGCTATGAGCCGGGCCAGGAGGAGCAGGTCATGGAGCAGCTGTTCGAAACCGTACTCAAGCTGATCCGTCAGGCCCGCGCACTGGACGTCGCCATCACCATCGATGCCGAAGAAGCCGACCGCCTGGAGTTGTCACTGCAGCTGTTCCAGAAATTGTACCAGCACCCGGATTGCAAGGGCTGGGGCGGTTTCGGCCTGGTGGTTCAGGCGTATTCCAAGCGTGCCCTGCCAGTCCTGATCTGGCTGGCCGCCCTGGCTCGCACCCAGGGTGACATTATCCCGCTGCGTCTGGTCAAGGGCGCCTACTGGGACTCCGAGATCAAGCTGTGCCAGCAGAAGGGGCTGGACGGCTACCCCGTGTTTACCCGCAAGGAAGCCACCGATGTGGCCTACCTGGCTTGTGCCCGCTTCCTGCTCAGCAACCATGTGAAGGGGCTGATCTGGCCGCAGTTTGCCAGTCATAACGCGCACACGGTGGCCACTATCATGACCGAAGCGCAGCACGACCAGTTTGAATTCCAGCGTCTGCACGGTATGGGCGATGCCCTCTATGACCGCGTCCTGGAACAGGCCGGCGTGGCCGTACGCATCTATGCACCGGTCGGCAACCACAAGGACCTGTTGCCCTATCTGGTGCGCCGCCTGTTGGAAAACGGTGCCAACAGCTCGTTCGTACACCGACTGGTCGACGCCCGCTGCCCGATCAGCGACCTGATCGAGCATCCCTGGCTGACCCTGAGCAAACGCAACCCGCTGCACAACCCGCACATCCCCCTGCCCCGCGACATCTACGGCAGCCAGCGCCGCAATTCCGGTGGCCCGAACATCGATATCGCCTGCGAATGGGGTCCGTTCAGTGCCAAGGTCAACCAGTGGCTGGAGCATCAGTGGCTGGGCGGTCCGATTATCAATGGCCAGCGCCTCGACACCGAGCTGCGCATCGACGTCAAAGCGCCCTATGATCAGCGTCACCTGACCGGCCACATGCATTTCGCCAATGCCGAGCTGGTGGCCCAGGCGGTACAGGTCGCACATGACGGCTTCGCCGACTGGCATGCCACGCCGGTCGGCATCCGTACCCAGGCCCTGATGCGCCTGGCCGACCTGCTGGAAGACAATCTGGAAGAGCTGGTCGCACTGTGTCATCAGGAAGCAGGCAAGACCATTCAGGATGGCATTGATGAAGTGCGTGAAGCGGTCGACTTCTGCCGCTACTACGCCCTCCAGGCCAACGACCTGTTCAGCGCACCGCTCAACCGTACCCTGGCCGACGGCCAGAGCCACAGCCTGATTCGCGACGGCCGCGGCGTCTTCGTCTGCATCAGCCCGTGGAACTTCCCGCTGGCGATCTTCCTGGGCCAGGTGACGGCCGCACTGGCGGCAGGCAATACGGTGGTAGCCAAGCCGGCCGAGCAGACCAGTCTGATCGCCTGCCGTGCGGTGGAACTGATGTTGGACGCCGGGGTACCCGGCAGTGCCATTCAGCTGCTGCCCGGCCGCGGTGCCGATGTGGGCGCGCCGCTGACCGCCGATGCCCGCATTGCCGGCGTGGCTTTCACCGGCTCCACCGAAACCGCACGCCTGATCAACCGCACCCTGGCTGCACGCGACTGTGCACCAGTGCCGCTGATCGCCGAAACCGGTGGTCAGAACGCCATGATCATCGATTCCACCTCGCTGCCGGAACAGGTGGTGCAGGATGCCGTGCAGTCCGCTTTTGCCTCGGCCGGCCAGCGTTGTTCGGCCCTGCGTGTACTCTGCGTGCAGACTGATATTGCCGACCGCATCATCGATCTGCTCAAGGGCGCCATGGCCGAGCTGAACACCGGCAACCCCTGTCTGCACAGTACCGATGTGGGTCCGGTGATCGACCGTGCCGCCCAGCAGAACCTGCTGCAGTATGTCGAGCAAATGAAGAACACCAGCACCCTGCTGGCGCAGACCGAACTGCATGCAGACGCGGCCCAGGGCACGTTCGTACCGCCTACCGCCTTCGAGATCGACTCCATTGAGCGTCTCGGCCGCGAACAGTTCGGCCCGATCATGCACCTGGTGCGCTACCAGGCCCGGGACCTGGACACGCTGATCGACCAGATCAACCGCTGCGGCTACGGCCTTACACTGGGTATTCATACCCGCAACGAGGGCACGGCGGCGCATATCGAGTCACGTGCTCGCGTGGGCAACACCTACATCAACCGCAACCAGGTCGGTGCCACTGTGGGCGTTCAGCCCTTTGGCGGCCAGGGCCTGTCCGGTACCGGTCCCAAGGCCGGCGGCCCGCACTACCTGCTGCGCTTTACCAAATTAAGCTGCACTCAGCTGGGCGGCACTCAGATTTCAGACAAGGTGGAGGGATAAGCATGTACCACGCTGATACTCAGGACATTCAGGCCGCGGCGGTCTGGGAAGCCTGGAACCGTCGCGGCTTTGCCGATCGCTGCCGCCTGTTGGCCACAGCGGTCGACCACCTGCCGGCCCATGCCGAAGCGGCGCTGACCGAGCGCCTGGCACGTCAGATTCTGGCCGATGCCCTGCCGTTGGGCGAGACGCTGGAAATGCCGGGGCCGACCGGTGAGTCCAACGAACTCTATCTGACCGGTCGCGGCGTGGCGCTGGTATTGGGCACCGCCGACAGCACCGAAACACTGGTGGCCTGTCAGCTGATCGCGGCACTGGCCTGCGGCAATGCCGTCATTCTGCAGTGGCCCGGACAGGAACGCTGGCTGACCGCACTGGTCGAGGCGCTGTACACGGCCGGTGTTCCCCGTGCCATGCTCGCGCTCGACAGCAGCACCGCACCGGCGGAGCTGTTTGGCCTGGCCGATCTGCGCGTGGTGGTGACCAGCTGTACACCGGATCAGGAGATCGCGCTCAACCGCACCCTGGCACAATATGACGGCGTACTGCTGCAGCTGGTCGCGGAAACCGATATCCAGCACTGCCCGCTGCTGACAAGCCCCGACTTTCTGCTGCGACTGGTGACGGAGAAGACCCGCACCATCAACACCACGGCCGTGGGCGGCAATGCGACCCTGCTGGAGCTGGGCAGTCGCACCGTCTAACATATCCGGATGCGGTCTGCGGGCCGCCATCCGCTGTCGACCTGCCCGGCCTATTCAAGCCACGGGCACGGAGCAGGCGCACAATAACAGACCCTCAACGGGCTGCTGAGAGGCTTTTTGCATGATTGAAAACAACTATGCTGTATACGGCACCTTTGTCGTTTACCTCATCATGATGCTGGCGATCGGGGTGATCGCCTATCAACGTACCGCCAATTCATCGGACTACTTCCTGGGTGGCCGTTCACTGGGTCCTTGGCCGGCGGCACTGTCAGCCGGTGCCTCCGACATGTCCGGCTGGCTGCTGCTGGGCCTGCCTGGCTACGCCTTCGGTTCCGGTATGGAAGCAATCTGGCTCGCTGGCGGCCTGCTGCTGGGCACCTGGGGCAACTGGATGTTTACTGCCAAGCGCCTGCGTACCTACAGTATCGAAGCCGGTGACGCACTGACGCTGCCGGAGTACTTTGCCAACCGCTTCCGCGACAACTCGCGTCTGCTGCAAGTCATCTCCGCTTTCTTCATCCTGCTGTTCTTCCTGTTCTATACCAGCTCCGGCCTGGTGGCTGGCGGCAAGCTGTTCGAAACCGTGTTCGGCCTCGAATACACCACGGCCCTGATGATCGGCACCGTCTGCATCGTGTCCTATACCCTGTTCGGTGGCTTCCTGGCGGTCTCCTGGACCGACCTGGTTCAGGGCCTGCTGATGGCTGCCGCTCTGCTGATCGTACCCATCGCCGCCATTCAGGCTGATGGCGGCTTCGGCACCATGTGGAGCGCCATTGAAGCGAAAAACCCGGAACTGCTGACCATCTTCAACAACGTGAACGGTGAACCTCTGGGGTTCATCGCCATCGTTTCGCTGGCCGCCTGGGGTCTGGGCTACTTCGGACAGCCGCACATCCTGGCACGCTTTGCCGCCTGCCGCAGCAATGATGAAATCCCCACCGCACGCCGTATTGCCGTGGGCTGGAGCGGCCTGTCCATGATCGGCGCCATGCTGGTCGGTCTGGCCGGGATGATGTTCGTGGAAACCCAGATGGGCGGACAACTGGAAGACGGCGAAACCATCTTCATGCTGCTGGTCAACGCCATTTTCCACCCAGTGATCGCCGGTATCCTGCTGGCGGCGATCCTGGCGGCTATCATGAGCACGGCCGATTCCCAGCTGCTGGTGTCCTCATCCGCACTGGCGGAAGACTTCTACAAGCAGCTGCTGCGCAAGAACGCCTCCCAGAAAGAGATCGTCATGGTGGGCCGCCTGGCCGTGATCGGCCTGTCGATCATCGCCATGGTGCTGGCCTTCGATCCGGACAGCACAGTGCTGGGGCTGGTGTCCTACGCCTGGGCCGGCTTCGGTGCCGCCTTCGGCCCGGCGCTGCTGATCAGCCTGTACTGGAAGAACATGACCCGCAACGGCGCCCTGGCCGGTATCATCGTCGGTGCCGTGACCGTCGTGGTCTGGAAGCAGCTGTCCGGTGGCATCTACGACATGTACGAGATCGTGCCCGGTATCATCTTTGCGACCATCGCCATTTTCGCGGTCTCCATGATGGGGCGTGCACCGTCCAAGGAGATACATGAACAGCACCAGCGCATGCTGGACAAGTTGTAATCGACGCGGAAGGCCCGGCTCTCTGCCGGGTCTTCCGCCCTCCGTACGCGGATCCTGGATCGCTTGTTGCCTCACCCTATCAACAGATCGGCCATCGGTAACGTCAGCGCATTTCCCTGCAGAAACACCTGTACCTCCTCCGCTGACTCGGCAATGAATTCTTCTGACTGCACAAAGCCAAGCACCACA
The DNA here is from genome assembly GCF_019061305.1 of Marinobacterium weihaiense. Lineage (GTDB taxonomy): Bacteria > Pseudomonadota > Gammaproteobacteria > Pseudomonadales > Balneatricaceae > Marinobacterium > Marinobacterium weihaiense. The sequence goes on along the minus strand of NZ_JAHQZT010000003.1, from coordinate 60,767 downwards.
TCCTGACGCGATTGCTGTCCGCTTTCCAACTGCCAAGTCCACCAGTTCTGGCCATCGGCATCCGCCTCACGAGACAGAATATTGTCATACAGGCGAGTGACGAATGCAGCATCCTCTAATCCGGCATAGTCACGCTGAAACTCGGCACTGCGGAGAAAATGATCAGCAACCTGCTCGTACGACATTCCCATGTCGATACGGCCGCTCCAATGATTGAAGCCGGCAGCATCTGGCGTACGATCAAACACCGACAGATACAGACGGACCAAAGCGGCATCATCCTGCCGTGACTGCTCCTCGGTCTGAGCCCCCGGCAGGCTATGGTATTCAGCCACTTCCGCATAAATGCCATCGCCCCGATCACGGTAGATCGACGTTTCGATATAGCCATCATCCCGTTCAGTCTTGACCACTTCCTGGCCATCCAGGTTGTATGCTTCATCCTGATCGATGGTGTCGCGTTCCCAACGCCCATCATCCCACTCGTAGACCGCAACAATTTCACCGCTTTGAATGTCAAAACGTTTCAGATCCAATGACGACATTTTGCCTCCCGCACCACATGTGTTTGTGTCAGTGTAGTCTAGACAGGGCGCCTGAAACCAAACTTAAAAAAGCCCGCATCCACGCACACTGAGTCTCACGCATGTCGTCTGTCTGTCACATGGCTTTAAACTCTGCGGTGGAATATGGGAATAGATTCAGTCCCCCATATACTGACAAGAGGCTCCCGATGTCCAACTACACCCTTCAGATCCTGCATGCATCCGACATGGAAGGTGGCGGCGGTGACCTGCGCAATGCGCCTGCCTTCGTATCCATTGTCGACTACCTGGAAGACCAGGCCGCCAACTCGCTGTTCCTATCCAGCGGCGACCTGATACTGCCGGGCCCCTTCATGTCAGCCGCCGGTGACCGTGGCCTTCGTGATGCCATTCAGCAGGCCAATGAAACACTGCTAGGGCTGGCGCCGGGCACATTAAGCAATCTGCGCGAAGGCGCGGGGCGCATCGATTTGACCCTGGCCCACCTGCTGGAAACCGATGCCATTACCCTTGGCAATCATGAGTTTGACCAGGGTACCAATGCGCTTGCCGGGCTGATTGGTACCGATATCCGCTCCGATGATCTCGATGGCGTGCGCTGGCTCGGTGCCCAATTCCCCTACCTGAGCGCCAACCTCGACCTGTCCGGTGACGATAACCTGTCCGGGCTGTTCAGCGGCGTGATTATGCGTCAGGAGGCGTTTGCATCCTCCATTGACGATCTCGACGCCGCCGCAGCCGCGCCCAAGATTGCACCGGCCACGATTATCGAAGAAGGCGGTGAACGCATCGGCGTCATCGGAGCAACGACCCAGATTCTTGAAAGCATCACCAGCACCGGCGGCGTACAGGTCGAAGGCACCGACCGCAACGACATGGCACTGCTGGCTCAGCAGCTGCAGGTGTATATCGATCAGCTGCGCGATCAGGGCATCAACAAGATCATCCTGATGTCACATCTGCAGCAGATCGCCCTTGAAAAAGAGTTGGCGGGCCTGCTGGATGGCGTCGACATCATCATGGCAGGCGGCTCCAATGCCCTGCTGGCGGATGCCGACGAGACACTGTTTCCGGGCACGGGCCAGCAGCCCTATGAGGCCTACCCGATTCTGACCAAGGATGCCTCCGGCAAGGATGTGGTGCTGATCAATACCGATGGCGGCTGGCGCTATGTCGGCCAGTTGAATGTCGAGTTTGATGCTGAGGGCAATATCATTGCCGACAGCATCAATGATGCGACCTCCACCATACACGCCGCCACCGATGCGGTCGCCGCCAATCTCTGGGGCAGCATGGACGCGGCCTATGCAGAAGGCAGCAAGGGTGACATCGCGCAGGACCTGGTGGACGCCGTGGACAGCCTGGTCACGTCCAAGGACGGTATCACCTACGGCCGCACCGATGTCTATCTACAAGGGGAGCGTGCCTTTGTTCGCACCGAAGAAACCAACTTGGGCAACCTGACCGCTGATGCCAACCTCTGGTATGCACGCCAGGCCGATGAGGGTGTCATGGTGTCGATCAAGAACGGCGGCGGCATTCGTGAGCCGATCGGCACGACCTTTGCCACTGGCGCCGACGGTGATTATGAACTGCGCCCACCTCAGGGCAACCCGGATGCCGGCAAGGCCGCAGGCGAGATCTCACAGCTGGACATTGAGTCCTCTCTGCGTTTCAACAACGACCTCAGCATCCTGACCCTGACCCGTGCCCAGCTGCTGGCCGTGATCGAACATGCCGTGGCCGCCTCCAATGAAAACAGCACACCCGGTCAGTTCGCTCAGGTGGCCGGTATTCACTACAGCTTTGACTGGAACCGTGCGCCCGGTGATCGCATTCAAAGTGCAGCCATCGTCGATGACAATGGGCAGGTTGTGGATATACTGGTGGTCAATGGCGCGTTGGTCGGCGACTACGCCGCCCCGGTAAAGGTCGTGACGCTGGGCTTCATGGCGGATGGCGGGGATGGCTATCCGTTCGGAGAATTCCTGAGCCTGGATGCCGCCGCCATCGCACGGATCGATCTGATGGAGGCCAACCTGGATGAAGGCACAGCCACCGCCGCCGCTGCCGGAACCGAACAGGACGCACTGGCTGAATACATGCAGCATGCCTTTGATGCCCAGCAGGCTTTCGCCCAGCCCGACACCGACAAAAGCGAAGACCAACGCATCCAGAACCTGGCCTTCAAAAGCGATGAGGTGCTGGCCGATAACATCGATGCCGTCATCCGACTTTACGATACGTTGTTCGACCGCGATGCTGACACTGAAGGTCTGGCCTATTGGCATGCGCAACTGCAGCAAGGCATTGGCCTGAACGACGTCACCTCGGCATTCCTGGCATCGGACGAGTACCAGCAACTGTTTGCGGCCGACACTGACACCCACACATGGATTGATACCCTGTATCAACATGCACTGGGGCGCCGTGCTGAAACGGCGGCCCTGGAATACTGGTCGAGCCGCGTGGACGAGAACGGCGCCGTGGATGTCATCACGGCCATTTCCGAATCCCGGGAGCATATTGACCTGCTGCTGTGAATACTAATCCAGTTCCTGGGCACGACACCGGCGCCCAAGCACCGGTGTCATCCTCTATTGGCTGTCAAGCCACCAACGACTGCCACAGCGAGGCCAGCAGCCATGCACCGGGCAGTGCGCCTATAATCCCCAGCACATTGGCGGCCATGTCGATCCAGCAAAACCCGCTGCCCCAGAAATGGTCCCAGATTTCTTTCAACAAACCGATCAGCAGCACCAGGGTGACGGCTGCTGCCAACGGCACCCAGGGCGCTGCCAGCAGCAACAATACAAAGCTGTACCCGAAATGCTGACGCTTGTCTTCTTCACGATAATGGCGCCAAAAGCGCCGGGACGCGCGCGTCCACAAAGGCACCATCATACGTCCGACCGTAACAGCTGCTGGTAAAGCTCCAGATAACGCGCCGACATGCGCCCTGTCGTAAAGTGCTCACAGAAACGTTGATAGGCCGCCTGCCCCATGGCGTCTCGTTTCTCGGCGTCATCCCAGAGTACCTGCATGGCACGGCCCAGAGCATGGGCGTCCGCAGGGGGGACCACCAGGCCGGTCACGCCATGCGCGTTGACATAACTGGTACCGGTGCCGATTTCACAGGTAATCAGCGGCAAGTGCATCATTTGCGCTTCCAACAGGCTGATGCCGAACGCTTCAGAGCGCAAATGCGACGGAAACACGAAAGCACCCGCCAGGGACAGTAGTGCCACCTTGTCCACCTCATCGACCACGCCCGCGAAGTGGATATGCTCGGCGCCGGCCGCCTGCGCCTTCAATTCGGCTGCCATCTGGCCATCCCCGGCGATGACCACTGGCAACCCTGTGTGCAGTGCCGCCTGCACCAGCCAGGTCAACCCCTTGTAATAACGCAAGGCCCCCAGGAACAAAAAGAACCCTTCGCCATACCGCTCCCGATAATGGGCCTGGCGGGGCAACGACAGTGCCGGATAATGCGACTCGCAAATCCCCAGTGGGATCACGGCAGGGGGATCAAGCTGCTGCAGTATCGGGCTGCTGTCCACATAGTTGGGAGACGTGGCGACGACACGGTCAACCCGGCGCAGAAAGCACTGCGCCAAGGGGCGATACAACCGTCCGAACAACTTCTGGCGTACAACGTCACTGTGGTAGGTCACCAGTGCCGGCGGCATACGACGCCCGATCCCGCCCAACAGGTACAACAGATCCTGTAGCGGAAAAGGAAAATGCAGGTGCAGCAGGTCGGCCCAGTCAAGCAACTGAAAGAACCGTTTCAGATAGGCAGGCCCCACCGGCATGGAGGCCAGCTGGAACCACATGGGACAGAAGAAAACTTCCGCGCCGCAGTCCCAACGCTCAATGCGAACGTGGTGCTCCCGCGTGAACACCAGTATTCGGTGCTGCACGCCCTGTGCGGCCGTACCTCGGGATAGGTTGGCAATAAAAACGCCGACCCCGCCGATATCTTCCGGCGGGGCTGACTTGTACAGATGCAATATGTTCAAAGGGACTAACCGGCAGCCTCAACGGCTGCATACTTGACTTCGTGCATGTCCAGCAGCGTATTGATCTGCTGCACGTCGTCCTCTGACAGATTGCCGCTCCAGCGCTTGAGAACCACGTAACTCAACAGGAAGCTGTACTGTGCTTCCAGCAGGTCGCGTTCGGCACTGTACTGCTCACGAGCCCGGTCCAGCACATCAACGGCGTTATTGATACCATAGGAGAAACTCTTCTCCGCCGCCTCGCGTGCCTTGGTGGCAGACTGCAGCGCCACCTTACCGGCCTGTACCTTGGCCAGAGCCGACTCGGCATTCATGTAGGCCGTGCGCACTTCCTTGAGCACCTGACGGCGCACGGTTTCCAGCTCCTGCCGCGCAATCAGCATGCTTTCATAAGCCGCATCCGAGCGCGCGCTGGTTGAGCCGCCCGAGAAAATCGGGATTTGAATCTGCAGCGCCGCCACATTCGATTCTGTTCGCGGTGACGGCGAGTTTTCGTTGCCGATGTTGCTCTTCTGGCTGGATAGCTGCATGCTGATTTTCGGCATGTGTCCGCCCTGGGCTTCCTTGCGTGCCGCGCGCTGTGCATCCACGGATGCCAGCTTGGACTGGATCAGCGGACTGTTCGCCAGCGCCAGGTCACGCCAGTGTTCAAAGCTTTCCAGTTCAAAGGCTTGCGCAAGCTTGGGCTGCGCCACCAGACGCTCCAGCTGCTCGTAGACCGGACGACCGATGACCTCCGCCAGGGCTTCGCGCGTTACCCAGATGTTGTTGCGTGCCTCGATCTCGTCCGAACGCAGGCGGTCCAGACGTGCTTCGACTTCCAGCTTGTCAGTAATGGGCGCCAGCTGCCGTTCAAACAGCGAACGTACCCGCTCAAGGTTGCGCTCAACAGAGCGCTTTTCGGCTTGAATCAGCTCCAGGCTATCCTGCGCCGCCAGTACGTCGAAGTAACGCTGCACCAGGTCGGCCGTCGCGCCCTGAATATCGTGCTCCCCCTGCTCGGCATACTGCTGGCTCAACGCCCGCGAGCGCTGGTAACTTTGCCACACCGGCGAATCGTACAGCACCTGGGACATGGAGACGGAGTAACGCTCGCCGCCATAGTAGGTTTCATAGGCACCGGAAATATAGTTGGTGCGGGTCAGTCGACTGTCGGCATTCACCTGAGGCAACAGCCGGCCCAGGGCTTCGCGCTCCTGATACTCGGCACGGCGCGCGGCCGCTTCAGCCGTCAGTATGCGGGGGTCCTGCTCCTGGGCCTGCTGATACAGCAACCATAGATCGGATGGCGCCGGCTCAACATCGGCCGCTTCGTCAGCTACAGCCGGCCCGGCCGCCAGCAGCGCCAGCGAGCAATAGCCGATCAGGCGGGTAATCCTGCGCATGTCATCAGTCCTCTATCAGTGAGCGGGCAAAGGCATTCGTGGCTGGCTGTACCAGATACTCCAGCAGGGTACGCTCACCGGTATTCACCAACACTTCAGCCGGCATACCGGGCACCAGTACCAGATCACCCAGGTCCTTGCGTCCGGTTTCGGTCAGTTCGACCCGCGCCAGGTAATACGGCGCGCCGGTTTCTTCGTTGGTCAGACGGTCAGCCGAAATATGCTCGACGCGACCTTCGATCACCGGCGTGGTGGCTGACTTGAAGGCGCTGAAACGTATGTCGGCCAGCTTGCCGGCGCTGACACGGTCAATATCAATCGGTGACACCTGCGCTTCCACCACCAGATCGGAGGCAGCCGGCACAATATCCAGAATCGGCGCGCCGGACTGTACCACCCCGCCCACGGTATGCACCTTCATGCCCAGCACCATGCCGGCTTCCGGCGCACGAATCACCGTGCGCTCCACCCGGTCGATCAACGCACGTTCACGCTCGCGCAGGTCAAACAGAGTGGACTGTACTTCGGACAGCTGGTTCACCACTTCGGTATGAAAATCCTTTTTAAGCTGCAGAGCACTCAAGCGGGTTTCACCTTGCTTCATCTTCGCCTGAGCGATGGACGAACGATGGTCCGCCATATCGCCTTCCAGCTCGGAAACGCGACGTTCGAAGTCACGCAGACGCTGCTTGTCGACGAAACCATCACTCAGCAGTTCGGTCAGCTCGGTGATCTCTTCCTCGTAGGACGTCATCAACTCGCCCTTACTGCGAATGACCGCTTCCAGACCACGAATCTGCTCGCCAATCTGAGTCATGCGCTGCTCCAGTACCTCGATCTCGCCCAGGTGAGAGTTCATGCGCGCCTCGAAGACCTGCTTCTCACTCTGCACGGACTCCGCCACGCGCTCGTCGGTCACATTGAAGCTGTCGGGAAAGCGGATCTGTTCAAGCTGATCACGCTCGGCCTTCAACCGCGATTCCAGCGCCTGTGCCGCGATCAGCTGGCCACGGACAATGCCCAGTTCAGCCTGTGCCTGGGTATCATCCAGCACCAGGAGCACATCACCGGTCTCGACTTGGTCACCATCGCGCACATGGATTTCTTCCACGATGCCGCCTTCAAGGTGCTGAATGGTCTTGCGATAGGTTTTGACCGTCACCACACCCGGCGCCAGCGCAGCGCTGTCCAGCGGCGCGACAGCGGCCCAGGTGCCGAACATGCCAAAGGTGACAAACAGGATCAGCAGCCCGATCAACCGGGGTTTCTTGTCCGATACATCCAGCTCGAACTGGCCTTCTCGAATGGCTTTCAGTGTTTCTGCACTCATTTTTCAACCTATCCTCAAGCCGGTTTCGCTGCAGGCGCAGCGCGGGATGCCTTGTTCAACTCTGCCAGCACCTGGTCACGCGGCCCGAACATGGCCAGTGCCCCATCTCGCATCACCATCAGCTTTTCCACCTGGGACAGGACACTGGCCCGGTGCGTGATAATGAACACCGTGGCGCCCGTTTCCTTCAAATTCTTCAACGCCACCGCCAGCGCCGCTTCGCCCTGATCATCCAGGTTGGAGTTGGGTTCATCCAGCACGATCAGCTTGGGCTTGCCGTAAATGGCACGTGCCAGACCGATCCGCTGACGCTGTCCGCCCGACAACGCACCGCCGGTCGCGCCAATCACCGTATCGTAGCCTTCCGGCAAACGCAGGATCATTTCGTGGACACCGGCCATCTGTGCGGCACGCACCACTTCCTGAGCATCGACCTCGCCAAAGCGCGCAATGTTCTCGCTGATGGTGCCTTCAAAGAGTTCAATATCCTGCGGCAGGTAGCCGATATGCGGCCCGAGTTCATCCCGCTTCCAGGTGAAGATATCGGCGCCATCCAGGCGCATTTTGCCCCCCAGTGTGGGCCAGATCCCCAAAATGGCGCGTGCCAGGGTCGACTTGCCGGCAGCACTGGGGCCGATCACGCCGACCATGTCGCCCGGATCGACCTGAAAGCTGACCCCCTTGACCACCGGCGTTTTCGTGCCCGGCGGCGCCACCATCACGTTCTCGGCGCTCAGTGCGCCCTTGGGCGCCGGCAGGGACATGCGGTCGGGCTCTTCACCCACCTGGGCCAGAATTTCATTCAAGCGCTGGTATTGTGAACGGGCACTGACAAACTGTTTCCAGACCCCGATCATTTGGTCGATGGGCGCCAGTGCGCGACCCAGCAGGATTGAACCGGCGATCATCAGACCCGGCGAGATCTCCTGCTGAATGGCCAGGTAGGCACCCAGGCCCAGTACCAGTGACTGCACGATCAAGCGCGTGGTCTTGGAGACGGAGGTCAGGATACCGGCACGGTCACTGGCAATGCCCTGTAGCGCCAACACCTTGCGATTCTTTTCCTGCCAGCGGTCACGGATGCGCCCCAGCATCCCCATGGACTCAACCACCTCGGCATTGCGCAGGTTCTTGTTGGTGAACTGGGTCGCACCCATGTTTTCCTTGTTGGCCTCGGCCAGCATCTTGCCGGTCACCTTCTCGTTGATGACCGCCAGCGTTGCCAGGATGATGACGCTGATAATCGCCACGATACCGAACCAGGGGTGGAACATGAACATGATACCGATGTAGATCGGCACCCAGGGCGCATCGAAGAAAGCGAACAAACCGTTACCGGTCAAGAATTGGCGCAAGCCCGTCAGATCATTCAGTGGCTGGGCGTTGGCCTGCATCCCGCCGGAATACAGCGCCTGCTTGAAGCTGGCATCATACAGGCGGCTGCCCAGCAGGGTGTCGATGCGAGTACTGGCACGCACCATGATGCGCGAGCGTACCCACTCCAAGGCCCCCATGGTCCCCATCATCAGCAGCATGACCAGCGTCAGCATCACCAGGGTGGGCACGCTGCCGCTGGTCACGACGCGGTCATAGACCTGCAACATGTAAAATGCCGGTACCAGCATCAACAAATTGATAAACATGCTGAACAGGCCAACACTGAAGAAGCTGGAACGGCAGGCATGCAACACCGCTTCCAGATCAGTGCGTTTCTTTTCCATGGGGCACTCCAAATTTCATAGGCAGGAAAGCGAACATTATAGGACCGTATATGGGGCTGGCCCCAACCGTTTTCAACGCTCAGACCCCGCTCGTACCAACGACCACATATTTGGCGCGCATACTAACACACCACCGACCTGCCCCAATACCCCAGCACATTATCCGACCAAGGTAGACTAAAACCCGGCCATAACCGATAATACAGGGTTGGCACATCCCTTGATTTCAGGAATATCATTTTATGTTCACACCGGTCATCATGGCTGGCGGCAGCGGCAGTCGTCTCTGGCCGCTGTCACGTCAAAGCTCACCCAAGCAATTTCTTGACCTGGACGGGTCGGGTTCCAGCTTATTGCAGCAGACGCTGACACGCCTCAATGGATTGGACCATGCAGCACCGGTGATTGTCAGTAACGACAGTTACCGTTTTCTGGTGGCTGAACAGTTGCGTCAGGCGGATGTTACATCGCTGGCGACAGTATTGGAGCCTTGCTCACGCAATACGGCACCGGCCATTGCGCTGGCGGCACTGTCCCTGCTGCAACAGGGCGGCGATACAGTCATGCTGGTACTGGCCTCCGACCACCAGTTCACGCGCCCGCACGAGCTACATCAGGCCATCATGCAGGGCCTGCCTCTGGCTGAACAGGGCAAACTGGTCACCTTCGGCATTACGCCCACACGTGCCGAGACCGGCTATGGCTACATCAAAACGGGCGCTTCTCTGAGCGACAGTGCCTTCCGTATCGCCGAGTTTGCCGAAAAACCGGACGCCGCAACCGCCCAGGCGTTTCTGGAAGGCGGCCAGCACCTGTGGAACAGCGGCATGTTCATGTTCCGCGCCTCGATTTACCTGCAGGAACTGGAGCAGCACGACCCGGAAATGCTCAATCACTGCAAGGCCGCCCTGGCATCCGGCACTCAGGACCCAGACTTCATCCGTCCGGATACCGAGCTGTTCAGCCTGTGCCCGGACAACTCCATCGACTATGCCGTGATGGAAAAAACCGATAACGCCTGCGTAGTGGCCATGGATGCCGGCTGGAGCGATATCGGCAGCTGGCAGTCACTCTGGGATGTCAGCGAACGCGACCAGGACAACAATGTCACCCTGGGCGATACCTACCTGCACGAAACACGCAACTCGCTGGTACAGGCGCACCATCGTCATGTCGCCACCATTGGCCTGGACAATCATATCGTGGTCGAAACCAAGGACGCCGTGCTGGTCGCCCAAAAGGACGACTCGCAAAAGGTCAAGGAAGTGGTGCAGTACCTCAAGGCGAACCAGCGCTCCGAGTACTCCAACCATAGCCACACCGTCCGCCCCTGGGGCGATTTTGATACCATTGACGAAGGCCATCGCTACCAGGTCAAGCGCATCACCGTACAACCAGGACAGCAGCTGTCGCTGCAGCTGCATTACCACCGCGCCGAACACTGGATTGTGGTGTCGGGCACCGCACTGGTGGTCTGTGGCGACGAGGAAAAAATCCTCACCGAAAACCAGTCCACCTATATTCCCGTGGGCGAAAAGCATCGTCTCAGCAACCCCGGCAAGGTGCCGCTGGAAGTAATCGAAGTCCAGTCCGGCAACTATCTGGGCGAGGACGACATTGTTCGTTTCACAGACGTTTACGGTCGCTGCCCGGGCAAGGCATGAAGGTCGTCGTCAACATCAGCGCCCTTACACCACCGCTTACCGGTATAGGGCGCTACACCTACCACATGCTTAAAGGACTGCTGAACCACCCGGGAGTGTCCGATATCCAAGGCATATCCCCAAGCGGCCTTCATGACAGAGCCACAATAGAGACGCGACTGCAACAGCTGGACAGTATTTCTTCATCAGCCCCGAGCAAAGGCTTACGTCAACTCTTTGCCAAAGTTCCAGGCGCACGGCTTGGATGGCGCCTGCTTGGCTATATTCAAGCACTCAGGTACCGACGCCAATTGACTGGCTGGGTCTACTGGGAGCCGGGATTCTCGCTGCTGCCGCTACAGTGCCCCAGCGTCGCCACACTCTACGACCTGTCCCACATGAGACACCCTGATTACCACCCCGGACACAGGGTGAAGCTTTTGAGCCGGACCATTCCCCACACACTGGCCCGTGCAAGCCGCATCCTGACCATATCGGAGTTTACCCGATCAGAGCTGCATGCATTGTTGAGCCCCAAGCAGCCTGTCGATATAGCTCACCCGGGTATTGATAGCGTTTTCTTTGATGTGACTCAGGCGGATATTGAACGCTGCCGGGGCCGGCACTGCTTGCCTGAACAGTTCATTCTGTCTTTGGGAACACTTGAACCCAGAAAGAACCTTACAGGCCTGATACAAGCCTTTCGCGACTTGCCCGAAACACTGCGCTCGCAATACCCACTGGTAATTGCTGGCGCAAAAGGCTGGCGTGACAGTTCAATCAATAGCGCCATTGCGGAGCTGACCGAACAAGGAGAGGCATTGGTACTGGGCTATGTAGATCAACACGATATCCCGGCACTGTATGCAGCCGCAAGCTTGACCGCATACGTCTCACATTACGAAGGGTTTGGCATGCCTGTTGCTGAATCAATGGCCGCTGGCACAGCCGTACTGACTTCGAACGTCACCTCCATGCCTGAAGTTGCAGCCGGTAACGCAATTACGGCAAACCCAGGCGATACGCGAGACATTACCGCAAAATTGAAAATGCTGCTGAGCACTCCTGAACTGCGAGAGCAACTCGCCGCTGCAGGCCGCATTCGCGCACGCGATTTCACCTGGGTACAGGCCACCGATACCTTGGCCGGTAGCCTGGGGGCATGCAAGTCCCATCATCGGTAAAGCTTGCGTCGCCAATCATCCAGAACATCCCGCAACGCATCACGCAGGCTTGTTGCTGGCCGCCATCCGGTGCGATCCGAGAGATAACTGTAACTGCCACAGACCCTGGCAATATCACTTTTTCGCATCCGCCCCGGATCCTGCTGCACGTTGATTTCAGCGACAGAAAGGCCGACTAACTCATCCAGCATGTCCGAAATTCTGACCGATCCTCCAGAGCAGATATTGACTGCCGCTCCATTATCGATAGCGGATTGCTGTTTAATCAGTGCGATGTATGCATCCACCACGTCAGACACATGCAGAAAATCACGCTCTGCCGTCAAGTCACCCACCTGCAGGGTTTGCTTGCCCCCCATTTCAATCTCTACAATTTGACGCGCAAAAGATGACACAACAAAGCCATCGGCTTGCCCGGCACCAATATGATTGAAGGGGCGCGCCCTGATTACCTTGACACTTGATGTGCAGGACAGCTGATAAGCCGCGAGATCAGCAGCCGCTTTACTGGCCGCATAAGGATTCAAAGGCAATAATGGCGTGCTTTCATCAACAGGATCAGGGGAATGAAAGCTCCCCCCGTACATATCGGCAGACCCGATTTGCAGTAACAACACCGGTTGTACAAGCCTGTCCAGTGCCTGAAAAAGATTACGCGCGCCGCCAAGATTGATATCCCAGGTTAGATCAGGCTGCTCAAAACTGAACGGCACATTAGACTGTGCGGCCAAATGCACCACTACTCCAGGTGCAACCTGCCGGATCAAGTTATCGACTGCGGCATGGTCACATATATCAAGCTCATGCCATACGCACCCGGCATTATCATCCGGGCGCGGCCGGGTTCGGGCCGTTGCGTGAATGCTTCTCTCAGGAAAGGCACGCTCCAGGGCGGCAAGCAAGTGGGCACCAACAAAGCCGGTACCACCTGTCACCAGTACAGGCATCTGCGTCATTCTGGTACCCATCATTTCTCAGTGTATTAGCGCTGCAGACGAGCCAAATCAGCCTGTAGCATCTCTTGGATCATCTCTTCGAGCGTCACTTCGGGCGTCCAGCCAAGCTTCTCTTCCGCCTTGGCCGGGTTACCCAACAGCACGTCGACCTCTGCCGGACGGAAAAACGACGGGTCAATGACCAAATGATCATCCATGTTAAGGTCCGCAGCTTCGAATGCAATTCGACACATGTCACGCACAGTGGTTGTCCGTCCGGTTGCAATGACGAAGTCATCTGCCTGATCCTGCTGCAGCATCAGCCACATCGCCTTGACATAATCACGCGCATGCCCCCAGTCGCGCTTGGCGTCAATATTGCCCAAACGCAACTCCTGTTCCAGGCCAAGCTTGATGCGTGCAACACCATCCGTAACTTTGCGGGTGACAAACTCCAAGCCACGCAAAGGCGATTCATGATTGAACAAAATTCCGCTGCATGCGTACATGTCAAAGCTTTCACGGTAATTGACCGTCATCCAGTGCGCATACAATTTGGCAGCCGCATAAGGCGAGCGCGGATAAAATGGCGTCGTCTCACTCTGCTTTGGCTCTTGAATCAGTCCATACATTTCAGACGTGGATGCCTGGTAAAAGCGCGCTTCCGGCTTGATCAAGCGAATGGCTTCCAACATGTTGGCCGCCCCCATCCCCGTCACCTGGCCGGTCAACAGCGGCTGATCCCAGGACGTTTTCACAAAAGACTGCGCGCCCAGGTTATATACTTCGTCCGGCTTTTTGTCCTGCATGATGCGAATCAGGCTGGACAGGTCCTGCAAATCACCATCAATCAACTCAACATCGCCTGCAATCCCCAGCCACTCAAGCCGCGACAGGTTGACATCCGAGGTGCTGCGGCGCGGCAGAAGGCCACACACATGGTACCCCTTGCCCAGCAGCAGCTGCGCTAGATAAGCGCCATCCTGACCTGTAATACCTGTAATCAAAGCCGTTTTAATGGTCATATCATATCCACTTAAATCAAACTCGCGTTACTTGATAACGCGTTTATAAAAGCCGTTTCCCGGGTCGGTTACATACCGCCCCAGGTGAACGTTCATCCTGCACGAGACCCCTGACTGCTCAGTCACGCACAACCTTATCAAACAGCATCTGGCTACTTTGCAGCCACGTCATGCCATAAAAGCCTGGCTCAACCTGCAACGCTTCGGGTATCCCTTCTGCCTCGAAGGTTTCTATCCAGCGCAGCAGGGACTTATGATCATCCAAACTGAAATACCCCACCTGTTCACCGCCGACTTCACGGTGAACGGGCGTATCGCTGGCCAACACTGGAAGCCCACGGTTCAGGCTTTCCAGAATCGGCAACCCGAACCCTTCAACGATAGACGGGAAGACCAACGCTTTGGCATTGTCATAGCTATACCCCACTTCCCGGTCATCCAGATCCGAGAAGTAATACAACCGCCGCCCCAGTTCAGGGTGGCATCGAATACGCTCCAGCAGCGCATCTACTTTCCAGCCGGGCCGACCGACAATGATCAGTCGTACATCTTGTGCCGAATCACGCCAAAGGTTTTCAAACGTATCCAGCAGGAATACATGATTCTTGCGTGGCTCCACCGTCGACACAATCAGATAGCAGCTTCCGCCATCAAAGGCCCGCTGTAGCTCTGGCCGCATATCAACAGTCGCTGTAACTGTACGTTCCGCAATATCCCCACCCAGCAGAAAGTAATCAAATTGCTTGTCCCGGAGGGCCTGCGTACCCAGCTCGCGATTCATAAAAGACTCGAGATCCCGCTGTACCGTCTGTGATATACCGATATAGCGGTCGACATATGCTACAGAGTCATGGAACCAGCCCTTGAACACCTTCGCCAAAAAATCATCACAGAACTGACTATGCGTGATTGGAATAAGATCATAAATGACGGCTGTCACAGACGCGCCCTGTGCCTTTGCAGCTTCAACACTGGGCCATATGTTGGAATACCAGGTTGAATCGAGCAGCAGCAGCACATCACCGCGCTGCACTCGATCAATATCCGAACTGGATGGCTGAGCAGCCGGCCTGCGGACAAGCCTGACAGCGGCACGAGCAGGCTTCAGCAGTAGCCAGTGCACGAACATGCCAAGCCCGAGCTGATTTTTTGGCGCATACAGAAAGTGCCGCACACCCTTGTGGTGTCCACACACGGCGGATACAAACTCGCGCCCTGCCTGGTACACACCACGCAAGTAATTGGACAACCTCACCTTAAAAGGTAAAGACTGGCCTGCCTGCGCCGCAGGGAGCTCAGCCTTGGGGTACAAATCTGATTCCTGCAAAAGGCTGAACTGGCCATTACTGATTTTGACCAGCTGTATATCCCACTCACCCGGGGCAAGCGTTTTGAAATTGGCAACGGTCTTTCGCACCACCCGCTGAATACCCGTATTCAATTCCGGGTGGTCTGCAAGATAACTGCAATCGATGAAAATCGTCTTCACGCCTGAGGCTGCTCCTTAAACGGCAAGATGCCAAACCCTGCTGCTAGATTTCTGAATTCTTGTGAATAAATAAAACCGTCCAGAACGGCTGCACGACTTGTTCCTGCATCAAGCTGCCCAAGCCACTGATTAAATCCTGCACTATCAGGCTCTCGGCCAAAAAAAGACCGATAGAGCGTGTTGAGGTAGTCAATATCGCTGACAGCCTTATTTGTGAACTCTGCGCTGAAAACAAAACCCACTGCCACATCAGCACCCGTTTTGACACCGGTATAAAGGCTATCGACCCAATCATTGAGGCCATGCGGGTCAGCACTCCGGTTTAGAACCGTGTCATAGAAACGTTCGACGAAATTAATGATATTACCCTGTGATTGGCTGAATTGATAACGCGCACCAGACAATTCGGAACTGGACGCATCATCATTGAAAGGATTAACCCAATTAAAGACGATCGCCTGATCATGCCCTGCTGTGTTACCGCCACTGATGATATTCAATTTCCCGTCACCATCAATATCCTTCACGGCCACGGCACCCTTGAAGGATTCAAAGACCAGCTCTCGGCTGCCCGCATCGCTCAATTGCCGCCCCTCTGCATCAACCGCTACAACCTGAGCGCCTTGAGCAATCAGCACTTCCAGCTTACCATCACCGGTCAGATCAGCGGCAACAGGAGCACTGAAGATAGGGTTCCCCTTGGTATTCAAGAAACTGCTGGTCTCAGTTCTGAACAGCTCTTCGCCCGCCGCATCCCAGCCGTGTAGCACACCGTCGAGAGTTGCTGCCACAATTTCCATGCGCCCATCATTATTCAGGTCAGCCACCAAAGGTGTCGCGAATGTACGTCCTTGCGTCTGCAGCAGCATCCGCTCACTTCCATCAGCATCCCAGACGCGAATATAGCTGCCGCGCTCATCATGGAAGAAATTGCCTGTACCATAGAGAATTTCTAGACGCCCATCGCCATCCAGATCAGCCGTAATTGGGCTACTCCAAAGCGCCTGCTCTTCATACTTACCACGCAGCTCGATATAATCCGGATTTCCAACCGGCTGATCAAACCCCGGGAAAACCTGCTCCGCATCAGCATTTAAAACATGAAAAATACCGCCGGTCTTAGTGCCCGCATTTGAATTTTCTGTTATGTCGGCAGAAACCAGGATTTCGAATCGATTATCACCATTCAAATCCGCCACATGAGGTGTTGACCAGATAGTATCGGCCAGGTGCGCCTCTGCTTTCGCAACGCCCGTAGCCCCTTCAAGAATCCAGGTACTTTGATCCCAGCTATTAACAATGACTTCTTTGCTGCCATCTCCATCAATATCGAAGACAACAGGTGCCCCATATACACCGTCGGGTCGCCCATCACCGGTGTTGCTGCTGCCACCGATCGTATCGCGGGACTGATGGAACCACAGAATATTTCCATCTGCCGTCAAGGCATATACCCCTCCCTTGTCACCCGGCTGGCCGACCACATCAGGCCCGGCCTCCCCAAAAGTGTCAGCGCCAACGCCGATGACAATCTCGCTACGCCCGTCACCTGTCAGGTCAGCAAATGCAGGGGCCGAGGATACCGACGTAGTATGATAGATCTTGCCCGTTTGAGGATCTGTATTTCCAATTGCCGGGAAACTGACACTCCACTTGATGGAACCGTCATCTTCCAGTACCACCAGACCCGCTGGACGCACTTCATTAAGTTCACTATCCAGCGCTTTGCTGGTCGCCACAAAGATTTCATCGCGACCATCCTTATCAATGTCATACAAGGTCACTGGAACATCACGAATTGGTCCGAAACCCAATTCGGTCGACCACCCACCAGATGAAAGTTCAACGTCCAGGAAGGCTGTTGCATAGGGCTTAGCCGTGGGGTAGAGCTCTACAAAAAAAGTTTCACTTGAAGAGGAGTGATAGCTGATGAACTCCTCTTTCGGTCCAAAGCTGGAGGCCACAACCTGCATGGCACCGTTATAGAGCACCATATTAACGTCATCACCCGAGTCAGGCGTCATCCGCAGGCTGAAATCCCCAGGGGGCACATCCAACCGATAGAACTCGTGCCCTCTGACACCCAACACCTGATTACCACTTTCCAGCATGCCGCTTGTACTGTATGCATGCGCTACAACGTCTGATTCCGGCTCGAACATTTCGGCTTCACTCTTCCTTGCTAATGACGGACACTCTCAGCCCGGGACATCATTCCCTGGAACCAGGAAAACACCAGCTGGAAACGCCTACTATGGTACCACTGGCACATGTTACAATTGAAACTTTTACTACGCACCAACCCCCTACCGGACGACTACTTGCATGAACCTAGCCCTGTTGCTGAAGTTTACCCGCCAGGACCTTATCGACCGACATGCTTCTTCAACGCTTGGGGCAGCCTGGACATTGATTTTACCGCTGGTAAACATCCTGATTTTCACCCTTATTTTTTCCAACATCATGGGTGCCAAGCTGCAGCTTGCGGGTATGGAACACCTGGAAAAATACAGTTACAGCATTTATTTGATCACAGGCCTTCTGATTTGGAACTGTTTTGCCGGTATTGTCGCACGCACCACGCAGGTGTTTCATGACAAAGCAAACCTGATCACCAAGGTACAGCTGACACTGTTTTCCCTGCCGTTGTACATCGTATTGAGTGAGACTGTTGTGTACGTGATCTCAATGATATTTTTTGCAGCGTTCCTGGCCCTGATCGGGTTTGAATGGAGCTGGTACTGGTTATTCCTGCCTGTTTTGCTCCTGCTGACACAGCTGATGGCATACGCAATCGGCATGACATGCGCCATTCTCAGCGTATTTTTGCGAGACATAAAAGAAGTCGTCGGAATTGCCATGCAGCTTGGCTTCTGGATGACCCCCATCGTCTACACGCTCTCCATTCTGCCTGCTCACTGGCACCTGATGTTCGAACTGAACCCCATGTATCACATCATCAGTGCGCTCAGGGATGCCCTGATCTACAGACACATGCCGGACCTGGTGCCGCTGGCCATCATCGCGCTTGCATCCGCAGCACTGATGCTATTTGCTCTTTACGCGGGCCGCCGCCTGGAAAAAGATATCCGAGACTTCATATGATCACGGTCACCAATCTCAGCAAATCCTTCAAACTGTATGGCCACCCTGCAGACCGCCTGAAAGAAATCATTTTTCGGCGCTGCTATCACCACACCCACCATGCCCTGCAGGATATTTCATTCTCTGTAGAGAGCGGTGAGACGTTGGGCATTCTGGGGCGCAATGGCGCGGGCAAATCAACCCTGCTAAAGATTCTCAACGGCGTTCTGATGCCGGATGCTGGTCATGTCAGCCTTTCAGGCCGCATTACCGGCTTGCTGGAATTGGGCACAGGATTCGATACCGCCCTTAGCGGTCGTCACAACATCTATACCAATGGTCTGCTGCTGGGTATGACAACAGCGGAAATACAGGCCCGTGAACAGCACATCATTGAATTTTCCGAACTGGGGACATTCATTGATGAACCGTTGCGCACCTATTCATCCGGCATGGTAATGCGCCTTGCATTCTCGATTGCCATTCACGCTGACCCTACTTGCTTTCTGATTGACGAAGCGCTCTCGGTCGGCGACGGCCACTTCCAGCAGAAGTGCATGAAGCGTATCCGTGAATTTCGCAGCAACGGCGGCTCAATCATCTTTGTATCTCATGATTTAAACGCCGTAAAAATGATTTGTGACCGTGCCATTGTTCTGGACAACGGCCATGTCGCCTACTCCGGACCACCGGAGGCAGCTGTCAACGCATACAACAAAATCATGGCCAGAATGGAAGAAGACCCGGTCATGCGCAGCGAGAGCACTGTCAAGGCAGACTACGGTACGGGCGAAGTGCGCATCGAATCGGCTCGCATTATGGGTCACGGTTCCGATAGCCACATTATATCCACCGGGGAAACGGCACGACTGGAGGTACTGATCAAAGCCCGAGAGTCTGTAGAAAAACTGTCAGCCGGATTCATGATCCGAGACCGTTTTGGCCAGGATATTTTCGGCACCAATACCCATTTGCTGGGCCAGTCACACAGTATTACAGCAGGTGAGACGCACACCCTAGTCTTCGACTTCCCCATGCACCTCAGTGCCGGCAAATACACCCTGACACTGGCGCTGCATCAGGATGTCGACCATCTTGAGCACTGTTATCATTGGTGCGACAGCTACCTCAGCTTTGAGGTGGCCGGCTCACAGGTGCCACTTTTCTCTGGCGTCACTTACCTGCCTGTAAACCTGAGCCTCAACCCTTGAACGCGGACACCGGGTCAAACTCATGAGTCAACCAAATCACAGCCTTGAGCACCTGCTGGAGGCAATCCGGCGGGAGTCAAGCAGCCAGACGGCAGAACTGCTGCTGGACCCCCTTTCCACCCTGCCGGAAAAACCGTTACCAAGCACGCCCATAACAGCGATCACAACCGGCGGCCTGCCGGTTCTGTTGGCCATTCAGGATGAAGGCTTGTTCATCGAGAGCGCCTATCAGCAACTTTTGGCGCGTCCGGCAGACAGCGAAGGCAAAGCACACCACTTGCAGCTGCTGCAGCAAGGAGTACCACGCTCCCGACTGCTGTTTGATTTGCAGTTTTCAGCAGAGGCTGTGGCAAAAGGCAAGATGCTGCCCGGGCTGGAACGGTTTACTCGCCTGTATACCCACCGCTGGCTCAAACGGTTTCCACGCCTGCAAACACGTCTATGCCGTACATTGGAGCGTCACATGCGCGCCAGCGCGCCAACCTTGGCAGCGAGCGAAGCTAACCGTGCCTTGCAGCAACAGCTTTCGGATACCCGAGCCCTGATACAGTACCTGCACGATAGCGAACAGAGTGCTCGCGACATGATAAGACCGGTAACAGGAAAGCTGCATATGCTGGAGCTGGAAATGGAACGGCTGCGCCTGCGGTCCACCAACGCCGACATCACACAGCCCACCAGCCTGGCTCAAGCTGACGAAAGTGATGCTGAAGCCTTTTACCTGGCATTCGAAAACGCATGTCGAGGCTCGGAAGATGCCATACGCGAGCAGTTCAACACCTGGCTGGACCACCTGCCACCATCCAATAATAACGGCAGCCTGCGCATACTTGATATCGGCTGTGGCCGCGGCGAATGGCTGCAATTGTTGAGCCAGCATGGCTATCAACCATATGGCGTCGACACCAACGCCATCATGATCCAGCACTGTCGTCAAAAGGGTCTGGACGTGAAGGCGACCGATGCCCTGCAGTGGCTGAAACAACAGCCGGATAACAGCTTATGTGCCGTCACGGCATTCCACGTGGTTGAACACATTCCGTTTGAACTGCTGTTGCAGTGGACCCGGGAAGCCTATCGTGCCCTGCAGCCCGGAGGAGTACTGATTTACGAGACGCCGAACCCAGAAAACATTCTGGTTGCCAGCCACACGTTCTATCACGACCCCACGCACCGTAATCCGTTGACACCAACATTGCTGGAATTTCTGGCCGGTTACTGCGGCTTCGATAACGCTGAATTGGTGCGCCTGCACCCATATCCCGAAGAGGCTCGCCTGCCAGGTGATGACCCGTTGACGGCACGGTTTAATGGGCACTTCTGTGGCCCTCAAGATATTGGGCTCGTGGCCACCAAGGCCAGGGAGGTGACATGCGTCTGATTGTTACGGCCAGCCAGACGCCTTTCATGAGCGGCGGCGCCACGTATCACGTCAACGGCGTTGTTGAAGCCTTGCGGCAGGCAGGGCATGAAGTGGAACTGGTTCGCTTTCCGTTCCATTTTGCACCCGAGAGTCGCATCGAGCATTTGATGCATTTCTGTGACGCTCTAGACTTCAATCATTTCAACGGTATCAAAATAGATCGCGTTATCAGCCTGCAATTCCCCGGTTATGGCGTGCTGCATGATGACCACCGTGTATGGGTCATGCACCAGCACCGATCCGTCTACGAACTGTATGATGCCCAGCAGGCATCGCCTGATCTTGCAGCACTGCGAGACAAGGTTATTGCGTATGACAACAAGCACCTAAGCAAGGCCGAGAAACTGTTTGCCAACTCGACCAATGTTGCCGGCCGCCTAAAGCGATTCAACCAACTGGATGCCGAAACGCTTTATCACCCGCCCTATGCTGCTGACCGGTTTTACAGTGCACCCGCCTGGGACTATGTGCTGTTCCCAAGCCGCCTGGAAACACTTAAGCGCCAATCACTGCTGATCGAGGCCGCACAGCATTTGCAAACCCCGGTCAAAATACTGCTGGTTGGCACCGGCGGCCAGCAGGCGAACTGCGAGTCTCAGATTGAACAACTGGGACTTGAGGATCGCGTTGCACTGATGGGGCATGTCAGCGAGGCTGAAAAGCTAACACTCTACGCTCGAGCACTTGGCGTCTTCTTTGGCCCGTATGACGAGGATTATGGATACGTCACACTGGAGGCCATGCTGGCCGGCAAGCCGGTTATCAGCTGTACAGATTCCGGCGGTCCTCTCGAATTTATTCGCGATGGTGAGACCGGCATGGTGTGTGACCCGGACCCTCTCAGTCTGGCGTCAGCAATAGATGATCTATATCGCAACCGAAAAACGGCCGAGCGCATGGGGATCAATGGTCGCCAGGCGTACGAGGCGCTGGGGATCTCCTGGCAGAATGTTATCAGCCGACTGATGGCGGATACCTGAGAGTACACCTATGAAGATTGCCATTGTTGCGCCCAGCCCCGTCCCATTCATGATCGGCGGAGCCGAAAAACTGTGGTGGGGCATTCTGGATTACATCAACCATGAGACGCCACATGATGCAGAACTGATCAAGCTGCCTTCGCCCGAGCGCAGCTTCCCCGACCTTATTGCCAGTTACCGATATTTCAGCGAATTGGACCTAAGCCATTTTGATCGTGTGATCAGCACCAAGTACCCTGCCTGGATGGTGGCGCACCACGATCATGTCTGCTATTTGCAGCACAAGCTGCGCGGGCTGTATGACACCTACCATTTTTGCGGCCATAGCACGGAGTTGCCCGAACTTCCCTCCGCTTTTGCCCCACTTCTGCAGTTGCTCGACAGCCCTCCAGATAGAGCTCTGCTGACGGCGCTTTTCAACCAGACACAGAAGCTGTTGCAGGAATACCCGGAACATTTCGACTTTCCCGGCCCTCTGACCCGCGCCATTATCCATCAGCTGGATGGCATCGCCTTGCAGCCAGGGTCCATTCACCTGTTCGGCGCCATTTCGGACAATGTGCGCAAGCGCAGCGACTACTTCCCGGAGGGCTGCCCGGTGTATGTACGCCACCACCCCTCTGATCTCGAAGGTATTTACACGGGCGAATATCGTTTCATTTTTACCGCCAGCCGACTGGACGAACCCAAACGGCTGGACATGCTGATTCGCGCATTTCGCAATACCGACGTCGATGTATCGCTGCTGATTGCCGGGACCGGCCCTCAGGAGCAGGCCCTCAAGTCACTGGCTGACGATGATCCCAGAATTCGCTTTATTGGCTATGTCAACGACAGTGAACTGGTCAACTATTATGCCAACGCCCTGTTTGTTCCTTTCATCCCCTACGATGAAGACTATGGCTTGATCACGATTGAAGCCATGCAGGCAGGCAAAGCCGTATTGACCACCACCGACTCGGGCGGTGTCCATGAAATGGTACAGCATGGTGTTACGGGGCTCAGCGTCGCGCCAGAGGAGAGCGCCCTTGCAGACGCCATCACCACACTGGTCAACGACTATGAAAACACTCTGCGCATGGGGCAGTGTGCGCAGCAGCACATACAGCATGTCAGCTGGGAAGACACGCTGACCCCCATACTGGCTCCCCCCGCACGGCCCATGCCTGGCGGTCGAAGACTGAACTTGGTTGTCGTTTCAACCTTTCCGGCCTGGCCCCCCACCGGAGGCGGTCAAGCCCGCCTATTCAGCCTGTACCGGCAGGTTGCACGCCACCATGACGTAACACTGCTATGCCTGGGCAGCGAGCAGGGCCAACGCCAGTTGGAGCCGGGGCTGGTTGAAATATGCGTGCCCTACACGGCTCAGCAGCATCGCTATAGCGGGCGCCTTCATCAGATATATAACCTTGATTTCACTGACATCTTGACCGCAGACAGCAACCTGCTCAACACGGACTTTCTGAATCAGCTGGAACGGCTCGCCCACGACGCCGATTTAATGATCTGCTCGCATCCTTTTTTGCACAGCAGCATTCGTGCCGTCTGGTCCGGTCCCATGGCCTACGATGCACAAGACGTCGAATTGGATGTCAAAGCAGCCATTTGTGCGGGCGCGCCTGGCACCGAGCACTGGCTTGATAAGGTAAGGCATATTGAACAACGCTGTCTGCAGGACAGTCGCTGGGTCGTTGCCTGTAGTCATCACGATATCCTTCGGCTGCAAGCACTCTACACACCTATACCTGCTGCTCACGCGGTCGCCCCCAACGGCGTCGATATCCTCGGTACCTCCTTCCATGACTGCAGGCAGCGCAGCCATCATCGTGCCCAGCTTGGACTGGATCCACAGCAAGAGGTGGTACTGTTCATGGGGAGTTGGCACGGCCCCAACATTGAAGCCGCGCACTTACTGGTAGAGTTGGCGCGACAGCGACCTCGGTTGCAGTTCTGGCTGATGGGCAGCCTCTGTAGCCACCCAGAGCTTCAGGCGCTGCCGGACAATGTAAAGCCGCTGGGGTTACTGCCTGCCGCTGCAAAGGATACCGTCATGTCAGCGGCATCCATTGCCCTGAACCCCATGATCTCAGGCTCGGGAACCAATCTGAAGATGCTTGACTACGCTGCAGCCGGGCTCGATATCATTACCACGCCCTTCGGCAACCGCGGGCTGGACTTTGCCCAGGATACAGAGGTCAGTATCGTCGACATTGAGGATTTTGGCGCTGCCCTTGATCAGCTGAGCCAACTAAGTGTCGAACAGCGCATTGCTCGCCAGCAGCGTGCCCGGCAACGCGCAGCCGAAACATTCGACTGGAGTGTCTGTGCCCGACCATTGCTGGAGCTGATCGAAGCAACGGCCTGACATCAACACCTGAAACCAAGCCTAAAAGGTGGCAATGAACAATGAACGTCACACCCACGGCATACACGGCACAATGGTTTTCCGGTCTGCTCAGCGCCTACCGCTGGACGGGTGATACGCTGACCTACAGCTTCCCGTCAGGTACCGCCCAACATGCCGGCAATTATAGTAACGACGATGAGTGGTCAAGCTGGTATGCCCTCAATCAGACGCACCGGAATGCCTTTCGGCAGCTGGCCGAGCAGGTCAGTCAGCTGACCCGACTCAACCTGATTGAAGTCGTTGACGATGAGGCCTATGGCGATCTGCGCATCGCCTTCACCGATCTCATGTCGCCCGAAACATCCGGCTATGCCTATTACCCTCGCCCCTATTACGTGGACGGCACGGAGGCCAGCGCCGCATCCGGTGATATCTGGCTCAATCAGAGCACCGGGGCCGGTTCTGCGGCCCCCGGCTCCTGGCTCAATCACACCATGATCCACGAGCTGGGCCACGCGCTGGGGCTGGCGCATTCGTTTGAAGCCGATGACGGTTTTCCCGCCGTGCCGGGCGCCCAGGACAACTATCAATACACGGTGATGTCCTACTCTGACCACCCCGACCAGCCCGGTACCCTACCGGTCGGGTTTCAGCTGATGGACATCGCCGCACTACAATACCTGTACGGTGCCAACAGAGCCTTCAACGCTGGCGATACGCACTACCGTTTTGACACCGACATACCGGTGCAAACACTCTGGGACGGCGGCGGTAATGACACTTTGGATTTCAGTGCCCTGACCCGCTCGGTTATCGCCGATCTGAGTGCTGGCGGCTTCATCAGTGCCGGCAGCGTTACTGATGCCTGGGGCGACAAGCAGACGGGACACAACAATCTGGCACTGGCCTTCGGCACCGAGTTCGAGCACCTGATCGCCACGTCCGGTAACGACCGGGTTACGGGTGCCCGGCACGACAACCATGCCGAACTGGGTGAAGGCCACGACCTCTACCATTGGCAAGGCGGACATGACCGCGTTGACGGCGGGGCCGGGCAAGACCTGCTCCTGCTTGACCTGCCGGTCGAACGCTGGGCGCTGGATACCCGTCACGGTCTGACGCTTGACCGACTCTCCCTGAAGCTGGATGGCAGCTGGAACAACGCCGTCACCTTCTCCGGCATGGAACAGATCCGCTTCGGCGCCCTGGATTACACACCGCACGATCTGCTGTTCAATATTGCCGGTGATGCCCACCTGGCGTCACCCGAATCCCCCTGGAACAGCGACGTGCTCGCCAACGGGCAGATCATCGCCGCCGAGGATGCACAGCTGTATCGCGCCTACCTCGGCATCATGGGTCGCACCCCTGACGAGGCCGGCTTTGACTGGTGGGCGGCGCAGCTGCAACAGGGGGCCGCGCTAGAGGACATGACAGCCGGGTTCCTGACATCACCCGAATTTCGAAACCGCGCGGATACCAACCGGGACAGCCAGATCAGCCCTGAAGAACTGCTGGATGAGCTCTATGCCAACACACTTGGCCGCAACCCTGATCTGGGTGGCTATAACTGGTGGCGGGATGCGTTATACTCGGGTGTCCGGACGCCCGACCGGGTGATGCTGGAATTCACCCAGTCCGACGAATACATTGATGCCAGCCTGCAACTTGTCGGCCTGCAGCTCTGGCTTACCTGATCCGAGGTTACTCATGCGCACATGCTTGTCTCACCTGTCCCTGTTGCTGATGACCCTGGCCATCAACCTGGGCATGACCGGTGTGGTCAACGCCGCCACAGCCGCCGGTACCGTGATTCTGGCGGCCGGTGAAAGCTGGCGCCTCGCCGACAGCGGTCGCGAGCCCCTGCGCCGGCAGGCGCAGATCTTTGCCGGCGATCACCTCATCACCGCCGACGGCAGCATGACACTGCGCATGCAGGATGACGCCATCGTCAACCTGCAACCGCACTCGGAAATGATCATTCACGCCTACCGCCCCGCCACGGACGGCCAGGCCGCCGCCATCCGTTTTGAGCTCAAGCAGGGTACCCTGCGCACCCGCACCGGACAGATCGGTGAGAGTGCACACCACCGCTATCGTCTGGATACACCCTTCGCCGCGCTGGGCATCCGGGGCACCGACTACACCGTGAACCTGCGCCAGGATGAGCTGGGCGTCTATGTACATACCGGCGCCATTCGCCTGGCGCCCTTCTCGGACAGCCTGGGCTGTCTGCCGGGTAGCTTGGGCGCCTGCAGCACACCCGAGGCCGCCGATCTCAACGGCAGCGACAACGCCTGGCTGCGGCTGCAGCGCGGGGATGGCATCGAGCGCATCAGCGGCACCCCCGACTTCATCACCGACATGAACACCCCGGCCGTTTTCAGCGCCGGGCTCTATGATGCCCATGGCAAGGCACTGACCCCCACGGCCACCCATGAGCAGGTACTGGAATTTGTCGAGCAGGACGAAGTACTGCCGGACAACGAAAAAGCCACGCTACCTGAAACCGAGCAACCGGACATGGACCTGGACGGGCTGCGTGACGCCCTGCTGCTGGACGCCTCCGGTGATACCGACGGCGATGGCCTGTCGGACGAGTACGAGCTGGCCAACGACCTCAACCCCTGGCTGGCCGACATGGATGGCGACGGCCTCGATGATGCGGTCGATCCCACGCCCAACCAGGCCAATACCCACTTGTACAAGGTCGACAACCGCGCCGAGGCCTTTACCGAAGCCCAGATCCGTCATTATTTGCGCCATACCACCCTGAAAGTGGACGCCTATGACCCGATCGCCAGCCACACGCTGTACAACCTACAGCTCAAGCTGCGCCAGAGTCTGGCCCTCAACGGCTGGTTCGACCTGGACAAGCAACGCCTCTGGGGCGAGACCGGCTCCATCGACACTCTGCTGGCGGCACGCTACTGGCCCGAAGGTCTGGTCTGGAATGCCCTGCCCGAGAGCCTGGGCCAACTCGGGGGCAGCCAAGCGGGCATCGATTGGCTGACAGCCCTGCGTCAGGATCAGGTTGCGCTCTGGCAGCTTGACGGCGGCCGTCACAGCCTCTGGTTTACCCCCGGTGAAGGACCGACCGGCACCGGTACCCAAGTATTCAGTACCCGCTGGAGCCAGCCACTGGGCAACCCGGCCGGCCACGGCGCACCCGCCCGTATCCGCAGCTTCAAGGCCGATGCCGAAGGCCGTTTTCAGCTGGAAATCGGCACCCAGCGCTACAACTACAACCTGCGTGGTGCCGTGGGCGAAGCCGGCATGCTGTTTGCCGAAAACGACCACCTCAGCCTCAAGGGGCACTGGCAGGGCAATACGCTGGTCATCCTGATCACCGAGAAAGACTCGCACCAACAGTGGATGTTCGGCCTGCAACAGACCGGCCTCGATGACAACCCCCTGCTGGCCCAGTGGCAAAGCCGGGAAACCAACGGCGTGAGCTGGGGCCACTGGGCCGATTTCGCCCGCCTGGATGAAGACAAGGTGGCGCAGTTGTCGCGTTACGGCAAAACCTTTGCCTACAACCGTCATTACGCGCTTGAACTGCTGCCCGCTGACAACCTGCCTGCCAGTGGCCGCGTCGATTTCACCCTGAGCGATGCATCGGCCGTCTATGCCGGCAAGGACGGCCTGCGCCCGGCCGAGGTTATCAACCCGATGCTGCAGGTCGATTTTGATCAGAAACGCTTTGTCTCCCGCTTTGATGTCACCGCACCGGGGCTGGATGACAACATCGCCATCCAGGGCGCCGGCAGCATCGATGACAACGGCCTGATGAGCAGCGAGGACGAGCTTTCCAACGCCCAGATGCAGGGCGGCCTGGGAGCGGGCGGCGACAGTGCCGCCCTGATTTTCGAACGCGACCTGGGTGAAGACGGCCACGTCAGCGGCATTACCCACTGGCAGTGATGCGCCGCACCCTAAGTGCCAAGATACTGGCCCTGCTGTGCCTGCACGGCCTGATGCTGCTGGTTCACCTTGTCTGGCCCGAGCGGGTGCGCCAGCTGGAAGCCCCGCTGGACGACATGCGCATTCGCCTGCTGCAGCCCGCGGTCAGTGGCCCCGACCCGCGCCTGGCCCTGATCGATATCGACGATGACAGCCTGGCACAGGAAGGGCGCTGGCCCTGGTCACGCACGCGCATTGCGGCACTGATTCAAGCGCTGCAGGCCCAGTCACCCGCCTTGATCGGCGTGGACATACTCTTCCCTGACCAGGCGGATCAGTCCGATACTCTGGCCCAGGCCCTGCAGGCCGACAACATCACCACCAGCCTGGTCTGGACCACGGCCAACATGCCGACACAGGGGACGCTCCCGGAACAGGCCGAGTGCCGGGGCGATTGCCGTGCCCTGCCGCGCATGCGCAGCTGGATCACCAATATCCCGCTGCTGCAGGGTCGAGAGCAGGCGCACATCAGTCCCATTACCGACCCCGACGGCACCGTCCGTCGCCTGTTTCCGCTGGTGTGTCACCCGCAGACCTGTGTCGAGACCCTGGCCCTGAGTCTGATGCGCCAGCTGCTGGGCAGTCCGACGGCCTATCGCTTCGATGCATCCACCCATACCCTGAGCAGTACCGATACCCTGATCCGGTTGCCGCTGGCCGCCGATGCCAGCCTGCGCATCCCCTGGTACAGCCCGGATGGCCACGCCATTCCCTGGGTCAGCGCCCGAGATGTTCTCAATCGACAACTGCCCGACGATTTTCTGCAGGGGCGCGTCTTGATCCTGGGCTCCAGTGCGGTCGGCCTGCATGACCGTATCAGCACCCCCATCGCGCCCGACTACCCGGCCGTCGAAGCCCATGCCCTACTGTTGCAGGGGTTGCTGAACCAGCAACTGTGGTACACCCCCGCCCATGCCAACACCCTGGCCTGGGGCGCCGGCCTGATCATTGCCCTGGCGCTGGCCATTGCGCTGATCCGCCAGCGCCCGCGGCTGGGCCTGGCCGCCGCACTCACCGGCGTGACCGGCTGGGGCCTGTTCGCGCTGACACAACAACCCGGCGGCGCATTCTGGCCCCTGTTGCCGGTCCTGGCCACCACACTGGGCACCCTGGCACTGCTGGTGCCCTGGACAGCCCTTGACGCTATCCGTGCCCGTGACATACTGCAGCGCCAGTTCAGCCACTACGTGGCACCGCCGGTCCTGCAGCGCATCCGTCGCCACCCGGAGCACGTCATCGGCATGGAGCCGGAACGTCGCATCATGACGGTACTCTTTGCCGACATGCGCAACTTTTCCGCCTATGCCGCTGATATCGATCCCGAGTACCTGGCGCGCGTACTGCAGATCATCATGGACCGGCTCACAGACGTTATTCACCAGCACGGAGGAACGGTGGACAAGTATATCGGAGACGCCGTCATGGCCTTTTGGGGTGCCCCCCTGGCCGATGCCGAACACGCCCGGCATGCCACCGAGGCCGCCCGCGCACTCTGTGCCGAAATGGACCGCGTGGCGGCCGAATATCAACTGCCGCTGCGGCTCAGCGTCGGCGTCAACTCCGGTGAAGTGGTGGTGGGCGAATTCGGTTCCAGCCATCGGCGCAGTTACACTCTGATCGGCGCACCGGTCAACCTGGCCGCGCACCTGGAAGCCGCCACCCGCCAGACCCCGTTCGCCATCCTCCTGGGGCCAGGCACGCGGGCGCTGCTGCCACGCGATACCGACGGCAGCCCGGTCGACCTGCACCTGTCCAGCCAGCCCCTGCCGACCCGCGCCTGGGGCCTGGCACCGGTCGAGACCCGCACCACATGAAACCCGCCCTTGCCCTGCTGCTGGGCCTGCTATTCAGCCAGTCGGCCTGGGCCCTGGACTGCGACCCCCGCCGGCTCGACACCTGGCAGCAGCAGATCAATCACTTCAGTGCCCAACAGCAATGGTCACAGGCTTATGCGGCCGCGCTGCGGCTGAGCCGCTGCCAGCCGCAGCGCGGCGACCTGCAGATTGAACTGCTGCGGCTGGCCCTGCGCAACGGCGATACCGCCGCGGCCCTGCGTCATCGCCAATGGCTGGTGGCGCACCGAGTGCCCCCCGCCCTGCTGCAACTGGTGGATACCTGGTTTGCCAACGGCCTGGCCAATGCGCAGGCCGATGCCCAAGCCGCTGCACCCACCCCCCGGCGCCGCACCGGCATGATCACTTCGCGCCTGGGCCTGCGCCTGACGCGCGGCTACGACAGCAACGCCAACGACGGCAGCCGGCACGACAGCATAGCCATCAACCTCAATGGCTTGCCCCTGACCTGGGATCTGGGGGCCAACAGCCAGCAGCGCGCCAGCACCTTCAGCGCCTTCAGTCTGAACTGGCAACACCAGGCCCGCCGCACCTGGAACCTGGGCGGCAGCGCGCGCCACTACGACACGCTGGGCAATTCCGAGTTTCGTCTCTATGCGCTGCTCAATCAGCCCATTCCCTGCCCGGCCGGACTCAACTGTACCCTGGACGCCTCACTCAACGGCCTGCGTCAGGCACAGCAGGAGCGGCTGCAGACCCAGCTCGGCATCAGCCTGCTGGGGCGTGATCAACGTACCTCGCTCTATGCCCGCCACACCCGCGACAGCGCGGCGCCCGACAGCCAGAGCCTGGGGCTCCAGTGGTTGGGCCGCGTGCATCCACGCGCCCTGCTGATGGCCGGCGCGGAATATGACCGCCCGGAACAGCCCCGTGCCGGCGGTGCCAAGGCCAGCCTGCACCTGGGAACACGCCTGACCCCGCTGCCCGGCCAGC
Organism: Marinobacterium weihaiense; assembly: GCF_019061305.1. Lineage (GTDB taxonomy): Bacteria > Pseudomonadota > Gammaproteobacteria > Pseudomonadales > Balneatricaceae > Marinobacterium > Marinobacterium weihaiense. The sequence goes on along the minus strand of NZ_JAHQZT010000003.1, from coordinate 29,694 downwards.
CGCTGGAGCTGAACCTGATCCACCTGCGCGAATACGAACGCGAGGCCTACTCCACCGGATTCTGGGGCGAAGACCGTCGCGACCGTCGCCTCAGCCGCATCGGTGCCCGCTATCAGTGGCCGCTCACCCGACACCTCAGCCTGCACACCCGGCTGCAGTGGCGTCACACCGACAGCCCCCTTGCGCTGTATCAACAGCACGGCTGGCTGGCCGAGCTGACCCTGGGCGGTTCCTTCTAGGCCTTGTACCCGGGCCAGTGTTTTATAGTAAGATTGCCCATCCGGTGCAGAGGATCAGCACGTTCAGCCTCTGGTGTCATTCAATTTGGCAAGGTGTGACAGCGGTCACATTCAATGGCCAGCCGGTCTGCTTCAATGCAACGCTGTTGCACCGGGGCAGACAACCGCTGTTACCCGACTGTAACTTTTTGCAGGCATAGTGCCGGCAAAACGGCAGTGTGTATTGGCCACGCACTGTTGCACCAAACAAAGCAGAGACGCTTTGTCATATATATGACCAAGTGGTTAACATCACTAACGGAGTAATACTACATGGCTACACAAGCAAGCCTGGATCAGATTCAGAATCTGTACATCGCCTTCTACGGTCGTCCGGCTGACGTTGCCGGTCAGACCTTCTGGGCTGACGAACTGGAAGCCGCTAACGGCGACCTGTCTGCCATCATCAACGCTTTCGCGTCTTCTGACGAATACCAGCGCAACTACGGCGACCTGGAACCGGAAGCGCTGGTTAACGCGCTGTACCAGCAGATCCTGGGCCGTGACGCCGAGCAGGAAGGTCTGGATTTCTACGTGGGTGAACTGGCTGAAGGCAACATCACCGAAGGTGAAATCGCACTGGCTATCCTGAACGGTGTTCAGGGTGACGACGCGGCTGTTCTGGAAAACCGTAAAGCCGTTGCAGATGCGTTCACCGCAACTGTAGAAGCTGAAGGCAAAGCGTACGAAGGCCAGGCAGCTGAAGACGCTGCACGCGCACTGCTGGAAGGCGTTGGCGCATCTACCAACCCGGCTGACGTTGACATCGCCGGCACTGTAGCAGGCTTCGAAAACGAAGGCTCCGAGCCGGGCCAGGGCACTGAAGGTGAAACCTTCACCCTGACCGATGGCCGTGACATGGTTACCGGTACAGACGGCGATGATACTTTCATCGGTCTGGCAGGCCAGAACCAGAACGGTGCAATTGCCAACGCTTTTGCAACTGGCGACTACATCGACGGTGGCGAAGGTCGTGATGCTGTAGAAGCATCACTGCTGAACGATTACTCTCTGGGTAATACCAGCAACGATGATGTTTTGGGTAACCTGACTAACGCCGAAGCCGTTGCTCCGCGCACTGAGAACGTTGAGGAAGTATACCTCGAAGTTCTGGATGAAACCGTCCTGGTTGATGCTGGCCGCATGAACAGCGTCGAGCAGTACTGGTCTGACAACAGCGACAACAACCTGATCATCGAAGATGTGCGCCTGGGCGACAAGCTGTCTGCCACCAAGGACATCACTTTCGGTCTGCGTGACGTCGACACTGACGCTGGTTTGTTTGCGTCTTTCGATACCAACTCCCTGGTGAACGAAGGCACGTCCAACGTCAACTCCCAGCTGCTGGTTCGCATCGCCGATGTGACCACTGCTACTCCGGCTGCGCCGCTGAGCAACGTTGAAGTGACCGTTGGCTTCACTTTCAACGGTGAGAACGTTCTGCTGGAAAACATCCAGTCTACCGACGGCACCTACACCGGTCTGCGTCAGGCGATCGACGCGGCGCTGGATGCCAAGGGCCTGACCGGTCTGGTTGTCACTCTGGACAACCCGTACAACCAGGTGACCATCGCTAACAACACCGTTGACCTGCCGTTCACCGCTCAGGAAGTTCTGATCACTGATCCGGCTGGCAAGGCGTTCACCGACGTCACCTTCGAATACAACAGCGTTGAGTCTGTTAACGAAGAATTCCTGGTAGCCGGTAACGCAGCTCCGGTTGAGCCGGGCACGCGTGACTCCCTGATCGAAACCAACGTAGTACTGGACAACGCTGGCCGCGGTTCTACTGCAGGTGACGTTGTGATCGGCGGCATGTCCAACTCCGACGAAGCGATCGAGAAGCTGAACCTGATCGTTGACCGCAACAGCAAGGTTGATGACGTTACTTCTATCGTTGATACCGAAGGACAGGGCTGGGGCGAAGCGAACCGTGTTGCCTTCGACCAGATCGAAGTGACGTCTGGCGCAGCACAGGGTGACCTGGAAATCGGCAGCATTGGCGATGCCAAGCAGTTCGACTCAACTGCCTTCCAGGGTGAAAACCTGGCAGTAGCTGGCGAAGCAACTTCAATCGATGCTTACGCATACAGCACTTCTGGCAGCAACGACACCATCACCATCGATTACAATGGTGACCTGGCGTCTGAGTACGCTGGTTTCTCTCTGGGTGTTAGCACCTCTGGTGGCGACGATGTCGTAACGCTGGTTTCTGACTTCGGTACTGAGAACGATCTGTCCAACCAGCAGGATCTGGACAACATCACTGTTAACACTGGTTCAGGTGACGACGTTGTCTCTACCTTCGGTGCTGGCCGTGTATCCATCTCTACAGAAGGTGGTAACGATACTGTTTACAGCGACAACAGCGGCTCTACTTTCGAGGCAGCTGTTTATGACCTTGGCTTGAACGAAGAGCAGTTTAATGCGCTGGCCAACGATAACGGTCAGGTTCACGCTCACTGGACTCTGTTTGGTCAGGACAACAACATCCTGGACATGCGCGGCTATGACGTAGCCGGTTCTGGCAACGCCCAGAACGCTGTCCTGCCGGGCGCAATCGCTCCGATGCTGCTGGAAGGCGCTCAGGTCAAGATCACCCTGTCTGACGCTTTCGGCGTTATGCAGACAGCTTCTACCGACGCTGCCGCTGAACTGAATGGTCTTGAAGCTGTTGCGGAAATTCAGACCGAGAACGGTTTCGCAACTCACGCTGATATCAACGCGGCAATCATTGAAGCAATCAATGCCAGCCCTGTCCTGAGCAAGCTGCTGGAAGCAGAAGCGGGCCCGGACAACACATTGGTCATCCGCTCCCTGATCGACGGTGAGTTCAGCTCTGAAGACATTCAGCTGGATATCCTGGCGGGTAACGCGACTGACGCCACGGCTGACAACTTCATCGGCAACGCTGCTCTGTCCGATCTGGCTTCCGATCTGAAAGCGGACTCCGATGCTAATGATCTGACCGCTGCTCAGCTGCAGGCCCTGCTGGATGCAGGCGAAGCGACTGCACAGGGCTGGATTGACGGTGCCAATGGTACCTTCGGCCTGGCAACTGCGGGTGTTGCAACCGGCACAGCGGCTGTTAACGAAGAGCAGACCCTGACCATCACGGCGGATGATACTGATGATGGTAACGAAACTCTGACCGTGACCTTCGGTACAGATGCGGCTGCCGCTACTGCAGACGTTATCGTTAACCTGGGAGCTATCGATGTAACTGACGCTACTGCCGTCGCCACTGCTGTTTCCGACGCCCTGAATGCTGATGGCACTTTCAGCGGCCTGGCCACAGCCACTGCTGATGCAGATGTTGTCACCATCACCTACAACGACACGACCAACATTGACACGGACGTCAGTGCAGTAGCAGGTGGTACCACTAACGGCCTGGCAGGTGCAGGTGCAAACGTTGCGAATGGTGCGCCAGCTGTTGCTGATAACGAGATCACCGGTACTGCCAGCGGCGCTGAAAGCGACAACGTGATCAACCTGGGCGGCGACAACGACGTTCTGGTTCTGAGCACCGGCGCAAACAGCAACGAAACCATCGTGCTGGAAGACTCTTTCGGCCACAACACCATCGTTAACTTCGACGATGCGACTTACGGCACCGGCTCTGGCGACCAGCTGGATCTGTCGGCTTACCTGACAGCGCGCACGTCTACCAGCGGTTCTGAAGAAAGCTCCGTGGTTGACGCAACTGTCGTTGCTGACGTTGCCGAAGGCGATCTGGAAACTGCTCTGGAAAACAACGTCAACACCGTGGTCAACTTCACTGGCGTTGCATTCACTGCAGAAGACACCTGGGCTGACCTGACAGGTGACGTACTGGAAGCGGCCCTGAGCGGTGGTGCTGATTACGCAGGTATCAACACTGACATCCTGACTAACTTTGCCCAGGATGCAAACCTGTACAGCGCGGCTCACCAGTCTGTTGTATTCATCGAGAACGCTGCGAACCAGGGCGAATACAAGGTATTCGATCTGGCGATCGCGGAAGGCTCCCTGGAGATCTCTCTGGTGGGTACCGTTGACTTCGGCGAAAGCATTACTTTCAATGCTGGCAACTTCGCCTAAAATTGGCTGAGTAAGTGAACGGCCTCGCCTAGTAACTTATATCTCCGATAAAACCCCTGGCCTTCGGGCCGGGGGTTTTTGTTTAATGGGCCCTCACACGTTCAACGGAGGATACACATGCCCCGCTATATTCCCCTCAGTGCCAATACCCATGGCGCCCAGGGCTGGCATAAGGCTGCCACCCTCGCGCCCCTGGCCAATCAGGGCGTACTGCCCGTGCTGCTGGATGAACTGACCCAGGCACTGCCCATCTTTCCGCTGGCCTTTGTGCCGCGTCAGCCCAACGACCCGAGCCGGGGCTTTGAGCTGGTGGCGCTGATGTCATTCCGCCCAGACCAAAACCTGTTCATTACCCCCGACGGCCATTGGCTCGGCGGCTACCGACCGGCGGCCCTGCGGGCTTACCCCTTCCGTCTGCTCAAGGATGCCCAGGCGGACCGTCTGGTGTTGTGTATCGATGCCGACAGCGGCCTGATCACCGAGCAACCGGACAGCGATGCTCAGCGCTTTTTTGATGATCAGGGCCAACCCGGTGAGACCCTGCAGCGCGTGCTGCAGTTTCTGCAGCAATGCGAACGTAGCCGTCAGGCCACCCAGACGGCCGTTGACGCCCTGGCGGCTCAAGACCTGATCGAGCCCTGGCCGGTACAGGTCAAGAGCGCCGAAACCGAAGCCCAGGCCCTGCAGGGGTTGTACCGCATCAATGAACAGGCACTGAATGCGCTGCCGGCGGCCACGCTGAAAACGCTGCAGGACAGCCACGCACTGCCGCTGGCGTACGCACAGCTGTATTCACAGCCGCGCCTGAGCGGGCTGTCGCGCCTGGTCGAGCTGCGCGACAAATTCAATGCCGCGCGTGAACCCCTGTCCGAAAGCGAGGTCGAGTCCTTCTTCGAAGGCAAGGACGATACCCTGAGCTTCAACTTCTGAGGACGGCCCATGCGCTACCTGTCGATCATCACCGCCTGTCTGCTGCTGGCCGGCTGCGGCGGTGTGCCCTTTGTGCCCTGTATCTAGGGCGGCCCACGCAGGGCGGCCCGCGTAGGGCGACCTGCGCCGCGCCAGCGGCGCCCACACCCGCCTTATCGAAACACCCATAACCGCGAACCGGCATATATCAGCACGGGCACCGTAAAGGTGGACAGCACAATCGCCACAAACCCATCCACCGCCAGGGTGGTTATCAGCACCGCCAATACGCCGTTGTTCAAACAAAATCCGCCAGCCGCCAGCATCAGGAAGCGCCCCGCGCCCCCTTCCGTGCGAAAGGTGAGATACCGATGGCCAAAAAAGGACACCGGAAAAGCGGCTATAAACGCGACCAGGTTGGCCACCAGGGGCGACCACTGTGGATACAGTGCCAGTGCCACCCAGGCCACGGCCAGATGCACCAGCGTGGCAACGCCACCGACCCCGCCAAAGCGCAATACAATGCCCAGTTCATGCTTGATCATCGCTGTGCTCCGCAATGATATACAGGGGCCGTTGCTTGCTCTCAATGAACAGCCGGGCAATGTATTCACCCAGCACGCCGATAGACAGCAGCTGTACGCCGCCGAAAAACAGAATGGCCGACATGACCGATGCATAACCGGGGGTCTCAATACCGAAGAGCAGGGTGCGGGTAATGATCCATAGCATAAACAACAAGGAACAGAATGCCAGACCGCCGCCCAGATAGCTCCAGACGCGCAGTGGCAGGCTGGAAAAGCCCACCAGCCCGTCCAGGGCAAAGTTCCACAGCTTCCAGTAGTTGAAGCGGCTGTTGCCGTGCAAGCGCGCGGGCTGATGGTAAGGCACGCCGATCGACCGAAAACCGACCCAGGCATACAGCCCTTTCATGAAGCGGTTCCGTTCAGGCAGTTGGCCTAGCACATCCACGACGCGGCGACTAAGCAGCCTGAAGTCACCGGCCGACGGCGGTATATCCGTGTGCGAAACACGGTTGAAGATACGATAGAACAGGCTGGAGGTCGCTTTTTTACCGGTTGTCTCGGCATTGGCATCCATCCGTACGCCGTACACCATGTCCCAGCCACCGTCACGCCAATGACGAATGAACTCCAGTACCGCTTCAGGTGGGTGCTGCAGATCCACATCCATCGGCACCACCGCATCCCCGCGTGAGGCCTCCAGTCCGGCGGTCATGGCGGCTTCCTTGCCGAAATTGCGCGAAAACGACAGGTAGCGAATGCGTTGATCGGCGGTTCCCAGCCGCCGTAGCATGGGCAACGTTTGATCCGTGGAGCCATCATCAATGAAGATGATCTCAAGCGCGGGAACCCGAGGGGTCAACGTTTCCAACACGGCATCCAGAAATGGCTGAATGTTGTCTTCTTCATTTTTGACCGGCACCACCAGGCTCAACAGCCAATGCTCACCATCATGCCGGGCGGTACTCGTGCCGGTATTCCATGCTGTATTGCTGTCAGTACTCATTGAGGTCTACTCGATGTTTGCGGGTCCAGGCCAATGTGGTTTGACCATGCCGGCGACACAACCACCCCGGTCGATCACACACTGAAGGTACCAAAGACGGTTCTGTGATCAGGTATATATACTCAGGTGCTAGCGTGCCCTGCTGCGCTTGCTCGACATACCGGCGTGTTACCACACGCCCCCGGTTGGGAGCTTGACCAGCCAGGTAGGCCACATTGATTGATACGTGCTGATGCGCCGCCAGCCAGACATAGGGCTTGAGCTGTTCCAGTTGACCGGCCGGAAAGGCAATCATGCCAGAGTGCTGCTCCAGCTGTGTCGACAGCTGCGGATCATGAAGCGCTGTAAACAAGGACGCTTGTGCCGCCGCTGCACGCTGCTGTACTTCGCTGCGTATGCGCTCATGCCAGGGCTGAAGGTCAAACAATTGCAAGACCAGCAGCACGGTTCCCAATGCCCCCAGCCCCGTTTTATGTGGTAGGCGTTGTGCCAGTGTAACCGCCGCCCACAACGTCAGAGCATAGGCCAGCGGCCACACCATGCGCCCGCTGGATCGCAGGTAGTCGCGTATGGGGCCAAAAGGAAGATCGAACGCCAGGTAAAGGCTGCCGTCGGGCATGCTGATTCTGCCTGCCATGGCGTACATGAATAACACCATCACCGCCAAAGCGACTGCAGCAAAACCGGCACTGATGCGCCGTTCCAGACCGCGCATACCAGGCCTTAACACGCTTGCCAGCGCAAGTGCCCACAGCAGCAACACACCCACCCCCATGTACGCCATACCTTCATATTGCCCGGCAATGGGGGGTGTCCAGCCCGGCAGCCATTGTGACAGGCTGGTAAAGCCATGATTGAAGAACCAGGCCGTGGAAGCCGGGTTGAAAAACGTCAGCAGCTCGGCCGAGAAATGTCCAAACCCGCCAGCCGTTGCGGCGCCCCGCCCCGGCATGAAATAGCCTGCGCCCTGCATAATGATCAGAACAATAACCGGAGGCACGCACAGGTGTAACAGCAGAGTAGAAGGGCGGATTAGATGTTTACCCTGTGGACGCACCTCCTGGAGCGCATGAACCAGCCACCAGGCAAACCAGAGCACGCCCACCATGAAAAACAGGTAAAAATGAATCAGCACAGTAATGCTCAGCAGTATCAGCCAGCGGCGTAAATGATGCCTATCGAAGGCATCCAATAACAGCGCATATTCCAGTGCCAGAAATATCACCCAATGCGCCGTGAGTGCCTCGTGCCCGTGCATTCCCAATCCTCGGGCCGTCACCAGGGTTGATGTACTCATCAAAAGCGCAACAGGCATGGCCAAGCTGGCTGCACACCCGGCTTTTAACAATAAACGGGCAGCGAAGAAGCCATTAAGGAAGAACGTCACCAGCATCCAGATCCCCTGATACTGAAAGGGGTCGGGTAGTACTGTACTGAAAGGTTTCAGCAGCAGGGCAACGAGAGGGATGGAGTCGGTGTAGACAATACTGGCATGCATGTCCGTCGCCAGCCGATTGATAGCCCCCAATGGCCACTGCCAGGGTTCATGTCGGAAGAACTGCCAGCCGATATAATGCTGAAAGACATCTCCTTCATTGAGCAGCCAACCAACGTCGAGCGGGTTCAGGAAGGGCGTATACAACCATACGGCGAACAACAGTGCGACTAGGCCAACGCCAAAAGAGAAAAAGACCGGCTTAATGTCAATTTTATACAGCGGGGGGTGTTTGAACATACATCCTTTTATGTCTAAACCGGGAAGCCGCCATCAGGGTGTTATGACACGCCCGCCTTGATGGCGACAAAAGTTCCGGTGAACAGTATCACATCAATGTGGCCGCGTAGAGACAATCGCTGCCCTTTTGATCACCCGATCAACCAATCCCCCGTGCGGTCCTGATGCAGCTGCACCAGCCAGTCCTCGGCCTGCTGCCGGTTTTCAGATGAGTCGGCAAAGCGCAGCAGCACCTCCGCTTCCGCCATGCCGGCATCCAGACGCGACTCCCAGTACCGTTGCCCGGAGGCCTCCGGGGCCCGGTTCAGCACATTGAAGTACAAGCGGCTGACGTAGTCGGCATGCTGCTCGGGATAGCCACCGAATTCACGCGAATACAGAAAACTGTCCGCAATCACGTCCATGGGCGTGCCCGCATCCATGCGGTCAATCCAGTAGTTGAGTCCGGCCTCATCCGGCCGACGGTTCAGGCCCGCTTCATACAGCAGTGCCAGATCAATCACCTCCTCCCGGACGGGGCCACCGCCCTGCCACCCCATCGGCTCGATACCGGGCACGTGGCTGGCAATCCAGTCGTGGTAATACTCGATGCTCTGGGCAAAGCCGACCTCACCATAACCGCCGTCCACGGCTGTGCCGTTGTATTCCACCATGTGGCTCAGGACGCCGGCCAGCTGACCGCTGACAAACAGTCCACCGCCACTGTCACCCTGGCCCATGAAGCCCTCGCGCGACCCCAGGCCGGTGTGGTCCAGCCCAAACTGCTGGCCCAGGGTGTCACCATAGGGGCTGCCGGTGTCATAGTCGAACGCCAGCCCCGACGCATCGTCGAAAACGCCCAGGTCGGCCGTGGTGCCATCCACGGTGTTGTAGCTCACCTGCAGCAACGGCACACCGGTCCAGAAACCATAGGAGTCCGAGGCCTTGCGCTCGCCATAGCCTTCCAGGCTGACCATCGTGCCGGGGCGCATCTCATCGGTGAACAGGGAGTACACCCGGGTATTCGAGGGTGCCGAACCACTGAGTTCAACCAGTGCGAGGTCAGCCCGGCCACTGTCTCGATCATAGGCGTCATGGGTGATGATGCGTTTGACGTCACGGGATGAGTCGAACATGCCGCGTTCAAAAATGACTTCCCACTCCCAGGGCGCAATGCCTTCCACCACATGCGCTGCCGTCAACAGCCAGCGATCATCGATCATCACGGCCGAGCCTCGGTAGTGATCGCTTTCTATCCGTGTAACACCACTATAAGCCATGGTGAATATCTCCTTGTTCAGAACAGATCAAAACTGATGATGCCGCCAGTGATTTCCAGCATGTTGTCCAGGTTCTCCGGCGACTCGGAAAAATCGGCCAGCACCCGGTCCCAGGTTTTTTCGGGGTTGGTATTCAGCTGCTCCAACCACCAATCGTAACCGGCCGCATCGGGTTCACGGTCCAGAATATTGGTGTAGAGCCGGTGCAAGAAGTCGTCGTTGCTCGGCGCAAAGCCGTACAGTTCCTTGAACTCGATCGAATCGATGAAGCGCGCTGCGGCCTCCTGCAGATTCATGCCATGGTCCATCTGCCGAACCCAATAGCCCAAACCCGCCTCATCCGGTGTACGGTCGAAGGCGGCCTGATACAGACGATAGGCCTGCCCGGCGACGCCGTCGCTGCCGCTGTCCCAGGCCAGGATGCCGTCATCAAAGGCCAGTCGCTGAATATGCACCAGGGTATCCTGACCGTCACGACCGGCCTGGCTGTCCGTGACCCGCAACGGCGCCCCCCCCTGTGACTGGATCTGATATTCATCACGGCTGCCCTGAAATAGCGCCGTATTGGTACCATCGCCGCCTTCCAGCCGGTCGTTGCCGGCAAAGCCCTGCAGGTAATCATTGCCCTGGCTGCCCTGCAAGACATCGTCACCACCGAGCAGCTCCGGCCAGCTGTCGACAGTTTCGTACGCCCAGCGCCCTTCTATTGTCAGTTGGTGCCCGTCCACCTGTGCCTGGTGACGCACATAGTCGCCACTGCCGTCGGTCTGACTTACCAGTGAATCGCCCGTCGCCAGCCCTAGCGTTTCTGTCAGGTTGATCGGCTGCATGCTGCCGTCACGCCCATAGTTAATGATGCCGCGCGCGCTGATGCTACCGGCCACGGAGCTGAAATCCACCTGACTGAGCGTGCCATATACCCCCAGCTCGCCGCCCATGCGCAGGTCACCCGCAGCCGTGAACTCGCGCCCCGTCCCCTGGGTCACCACCCGGTTGACCACTATGTCGCCATAATTGCTGGCGTAGAAGTTGCTGCCGCTGACGCTGGCCGTACCGCCCCCCCAGATATCCACGGTGAGTGAGGTATTGCTGGCACCGCGCACAGTGCCGAACATGACATCATCGGCCGCCTCCCAAAACTGGTCATACACCCGGTCCAGACCTTCATGCAGTGTCTCGAGTTTACCTTCCCAGAAGTTCAGCCCCCAATGGGTTGCCGTTACCTGTGCCATCCTGGCCTCCTGTAATTGATGAACAATGGTTATACACGTGATGATTAAAACCTTATGCAGGGATATGCACGCGTGGTGCGCCCTGCAGCCGCAGCCGCTGCGCCAGTGCCTGCTTGGCACGGCTGTCGCCATGTACCAGCCGAATCTCGGCCGGCGGGACGGGAAGGGCCCGCACGAATTCGAGCAGGTCATCCTGACCGGCATGGGCCGAATAGCCGCCGATCTGGTGCACCTGCGCGTGGATGTCGTAGCGCTTGCCGTCCAGTTCGACCCAGCCATTACGCGGGCCGTATTGCAGAATATCCCGTCCCGGCGTGCCGGCCGCCTGATAACCGACAAAGAGCACGTCGTTGCGTGGCTCGTGTAGCAGGGCCTTGAGGTAGTTGACGACGCGTCCGCCGGCGCACATGCCGGAGCCGGCCAGTACCACGCAGGGGCGGTGCGAGCGGGCCAGATAATCGACCGTGCGCAGGTGGTCGGCATGGCTATCGATCACCGTCAGCTGCTCAAACGCCAGCGGGTGCCGTCCGGCCGCCAGCCGCGCCCGGGCCTCGCGATCCCAGAACGGCTGCAGCTGTCGATAGAGCGCGGTAAAGTTGGCCGCCAGCGGCGAGTCCACCACCACCTCCAGTTCCTGCTGTCCGGCCTGAATGATCGCTTCCAGTTCGTACAGCAGATCTTGGGTGCGGCCAATGCTGAAGGCCGGAATCAGCAGCGTGCCGCCGTCCTCAAGGGCATGGTTCAGGATGGCCTGCAGGCGTTGTTGCCGCTGGGCGCGGTGCTCGTGGTTGCGATCGCCATAGGTGCTTTCCAGCACCAGCCGGTCGGCCCGTTCGGGCGGCTCGGGGGGCGGCAGCAGTGGCGCATCCGGCGCGCCGAGGTCGCCGCTGAACAGGATACGCTCGTCGGTATCCGGTGTGCGGGCCTGACACTCCACGTAGGCTGACCCCAGGATATGGCCTGCTCGCTGCAGGCGAATGTCCAGCGCATGACCGGGCGTCTCCAGCGCCAGCGTATGCCACTGGTTGTAGGGCAGCGGCTGCAGGCGGCTGCGAATCAGATCCAGGACCCGTTCGATCAGGCGGCGGTTGCGGGTAAAGCCGATTTTCAGCGCATCCTCCAGCACGGCCGGCAACAGCAGCGCCGAGGGCTGCGAACAGAGGATCGGGCCCTTGAACCCCGCCGCCAGCAGGTAGGGAATGCGCCCGACATGGTCAATGTGCACATGGGTCACCACCAGGGCACGAATATGCCCAATGTCGAAGTCGATGTGCCCCTCGGGGTCGGAGCCCCGGATATCCGCGCCCTGCAGCAGGCCGCAGTCGATCAGGAGTCCGTCTTCCCCCAGCCGTAGCTCGTGGCAAGAGCCGGTGACGCCCTTCGTGGCGCCGTGATGAAGCAGTTCGATCATGCCAACCTCCTTGTATGGCAACACTCATTCCACCAGCCGTACGCGGCTCCAGTCATGCCCCAGCCGTGTCAGCAGGCGCTGCAGCGCCGGGCTGCGGTATGTCACGCCCTCGTCGTCCCAACGCTGCTTGACGCTGGCATGCAGCACCGGCTCGACATCGCGGATCAGGCGCCGCCGCATGACGCGGTAAAAGCCCTTGTATTCGTTGTGCTGACGACCGGCGTGGTTCGGGGCCAACCGCTGCAGAAAGTGCGGTGCCAGGGCCAGGCCGCAACGCTGTGCCTCGCGCGCCAGCCACTGGGCGGCATGATCCCCCAAGGCATGATCGGCGTAGCCGCCCCCCACGTCACTGTGTACACCGGCAAACCAGACCTGCTGCAGATCGATGCCGTCGCTCGCGTGCCACAGGGCAGGCTCGAAGTCCTGACGGTTTTCGTCGATGGCCACCGCATGGCGGGCATGATTGATGATGGCGCTGGGCCGGGTGTCATGAAACAGGTAGCGATCCGTTCCCAGGGTGCCCAGAAACGGCGCCGGAATGCCTAGCGCGCCCACGGTGTCGAGCACGCCGACAAAGTGCACGCGGCTGCTATCGGCCACGGCATATTGACGACGGAAGGCCCGCGCCGGCTCATGATGAGGCGCCGAGCGACGGCTGCGACGCCGATACAGACAGTAGGCGGCTTCGATCTGCTGGGCATGTTCGCGCCGCAGAATACCGCTATTGTGGATAAGTCCGGCCAGCGAGCGCACCGTATAGGCCCCGCGGCTGAAGCCGAACAGGTATAGACGATCACCGATATCGTAGTTGTGGACAATGAAGCGGTAGCAATCGAGGATATTCTTGTCGATGCCCTGACCGGTCAGGCCGGCACTGAGCGCATGGCCATCCGCGCCCAGCCCCCAGTCATAGAACACGACCTGCTGGTGACCGGCCGCGTCCTGCGCAGCCAGGCCACGGGCAATGCGCAGGACATGCGTGGCGGTCTCGGACTCGGGCGACTGCCAGGTGCCATCCGAGCAAATGATGATGTGTTTCATGGCGATCCAATCCCTGGATACAGGCGGCCATCAGGCCGCGTTGGCTAGTTGACGTAGCGTTTCCTCAACGCTAGGAAGGGCTCTTCCAGCGTGTGATACGACAGTTTGGCAAAGGCCAGACTCAAGGTACCGACCACGATCAGATTGAGCAGCAGGTTCATCATGAAACCGCCGCCGATGTCCAGTGGCCCTATCAGCTGACCCCATAGCCATAGTATCAATGCATGCATCAAATACCAGGAGTAGCTTACCTGCCCCATCAACTCGAAACAGCGGGCCAGTACCCGTGGCAAGGCGGCACGTGTACACAGGTAGGTCAGTACCATGAACGCCCACAGCAGGGCTTCCAGTGTGGGCCAGACAATCCACCAGGGATCCTGCTGTTGCGTGGATTGGTAACTGAAGTGAGCGGCCATCAGGCCAACACCGGCCCAGACCAGCAGCGCCGCCAGCAGCGGCCAGAGCACACCGGTCAGCCAGTCACGCTGACGGCAGTACTGGTAAGCCATGGCCGCCAGCATGCCGATCAGGAACTGATCCAGGCGACCCAGTAGCGTTGAATAGTACATGTGCTTGGGACTGGCGCTGATGAAGTAGGCCCCCAGCTTGAACAACAGGATGATCAGGATCAGCCGTGGCAGGTACGATAGCCCCTTGTTGACGGCCGCCAGCGCAATGAACGGGAAGATCGCATAAAAGGTGAACTCGACCGAGATGGTCCAGGCCGCCCCGGTAATGAAACTGTTCGAGGTTGGCGCCTGGCCCAGATTGGAAAAGAACAGGTACAGCACATCCGCAGCACGAAAGTCGTTGCGGCTGATGGAGATGGCCACAAAAAACACGAACAGAAACAGCGGGAAGATGCGCAGAAAACGGTTGCGCATGAAATCAACGTAACGGATTTCGCCGGCCTGCAGCCGAATTAACATGAAGATGAAGCCCGACAGCACGAAAAAAAGGCCCACGCCGGTATGCCCCTCCACCATCAAGCCCAGGTACCAGGCCTCCGGGTTGGATTGCCACTGGTGATAGAAGTGATGGTACAGGTGGTACACAAAGACCAGCAGGGCCGCAGCCCCGCGTAGATGATCCAGGCGTGGCAGATAGGCAATGTTGGATGATTGCATGTCAGGCAGTTCCGAGCGGGTATAAGGCGTGTTGGTAAACGGTATCAGCGAACGAAAGCATCCGGTCAGTCCCGACCTTCCAGTACGCGTTTTTCCAGTTTGGGCAGGTCCAGAATCCAGACACTGCGCCCTTTCTTGCTGATGACACCGGACTCCTGCAGTTGTCCAAGCACACGGGAAACGGTCTCCCGACTGGTATTGGTCAGGCTGGCCACTTCGCGCTGTGATGGAAAGTCCAGCACCTTGAGGCCGTCCGGCGTTTCCTCGTGGCGCGAGCGCAGTAACAGCGCACAGACACGGCTGTGGGCCTGCTGATAGCCCAGCAACATGATCTGCTGGTTACAGCGGCGCACCAGCTGCGTCAAGGCGACCATCATCCGTGCCGACACGCTGGGCTCGTTGATCATCAACTCCAGCGCCGGTTTGCGGGGCAAAAAGGCAACCAGTGAAGGCTCCACGGCCAGTACAGCTGCCGAGCGAGGCTGGCCATCAATCAGGGACAACTCGCCAAAATGACTGACGGCACGTATCAGAGAAAACCCAATCTCCTTGCCGCTGCTGGAATAGGCAACAGCCTTGAGCTGGCCCTTGAGCAGAAATCCCATCGCATCGGACGGATCTCCCATGCCCAGCACCGTTTCTTCGCGCTGAACCTGTCTGAATTTGAGTAACGGCAGAATGCGTTGCAGGCGCTCTTCACTCAGCTCCTGAAACAGTGAACATTGAGCCAGTAGGCCCAGTACAAGGCGCTGTTCTTTTTCGGTCATGATCGTGACACTCTCAGTGCACCAGGGATACGGGAGACTTGGGCCGTATCCGATGCGCCTGCTTGATCCAGTCCGGCCAGATATCGGGCCATTGTGCCTGTTGCCAATGCTTATGCAGCACGCCCAGCCAAATACGCGCCTGCTCTTCCTTCAACTGCAGCACGGCCACATCGTCCGGCAGCTCGAATATCAGTTGCAGAACATCACCACGTGGTTGGAACTTGAGCGAATGGACCAGGGTCGTGAGTACAGCCTGATCCGGTCCCACGTCCGCCACAGGCTTGCGATGCTGGGCGACCAGCTGGCGGTTGGCCTGTCGGGTCTGGGTAGACTCCGCCGGGGCGGCCGGAGACACGGTGCCCTCGGGCCGGCTCTCTGCCCGGGAGACCGAAGTCGGCTCCCCTTCCTGCTGCCCGACCCACGTGAGCAGGTGCGGCAACAAGCGCTTTAACAGTCGCTGGGTCAGCCACAGGTTCACGACACCGGCACGGGAGTCGGCGCTGACCAGAAAACGGTCTTCCTGTTCGACGAAGCGTGTCGTCACGCGGGTCAATTGCATCATGGCGTTTCACCCGACCGGGATGGCCCTTGAATCAGTTCCACTTTTTCACGGTCTCCACTGAACGCTGCAGCTGCTCGGCCAGCGCCTCCAGCTGATCGGTGTCACGCGCCCGGGCCGCCAGTGCCGCACGGGCCTGCTTGATGGTGTCGCTGCGCTTGCGGCTGCGCACATCCTCCACGGACACCCCCAGGCGCTCACAGGTGGCCTGGATCAGGGTTTCGATATCGGGCCTGGCGGAGGTGTCGACCGGCGCTTCCTGCCTGTCGGCAGCCGCCGGGGCAGCACTCTGAAACAGACGCCGGCATGACTGCTGGTGGACATACAACAAGGTTCTGGCCGCCGCGGACAAACCGGGCGTTTTGATGACCGAAGCATCCGGGGACGCCAGCAGCGTGATGCGTGCACGCTGGCCGTTGCGGCGCGCCAGGGTAAAGGTGATCGGTTGCAACACCTTCAATGCCAGCAACTCCTGCATGACGGGCCGCGTCCGGTCAAAGGCCTGCTGTACCGGCGCCAGCTGTTTGATGATGCCCCGCAAGCGTTGCGTCGGCTTGCCACGGGAGGTGATGACCTTCTCGCCCCTGCCCGCGAAGTGCGGCGCTTCGGGATACACCGACAGGTGGGTACGGCCCTGCTGCTGACTGAAGCCAAAGGGGTACAGACGCAATACATCCGGCAGGGGGCCGCCCTGCCAGTGCATTTGCGCACTCAATGCCGACTTGTCTTTTGATTTCAGCAACATGCAAGGCATCGCCTGCCCATTGGGCAACGGGTAGAACAGAACCGGAAAACGTGCACCCAGACGGCTGGCTTCTTTGTAGTGTACGGGCACGTACAGCCAATCCGCCGCGAAGGCGAAGTTGTTGGCGACATGAAACTTCAACTGCCCGTGTCGCGCCAGTGACAGCACTTCTGCGCGCCCAGTGTTGGGCGTGTTGTTATCCGGCCTGCTCAATCTGTTTTCTCCACAACCTGATGTCCTGATGGCGCCATGAGGATAACGACTGTGCAAATACTAGTCCAGCGGGCAAGGGACGCGAAACCAGAGGTTACAGGCCCACTTTTCCCCCTTCAGGACCGGCAGGCCGCCATGCAGGCTGTCGGGGTGCCGCTGCAGGCTGTTGTCGATCACGTTGGCAAACAGCACCAGCCGCCCCGGCTGCGCCTCGACCTCCAGCCCAAGCTTCGGGAAAACCGTGCCGCCGCCGGCCTCGACCCTATTGAGATAGCACAGCGCCGTCAGTACCCGCTGCCCCTTCTGCAGGCAGCGCCGCCCCCGTTCGGTAGTAGCATCCCAGCCATCGTAGTGGGGTGCATATTCCTGACCCTCGTCATAGTGAATGACCTGCAGAGACTCCGCCGCACTCAGGGGCAAGCCGGCCCAGCCACTGATACGCTGACACACCGCCTCAACAACGGCATCGGTATTGTGCTTCAGCCAGCAGTTACTGCCGGAGCGGCCCTGGCTGATGATACCGGCCTTGTCTGCACTGACGCGCGCCTGCTCCATCCTTGGCTGTGCCAGCGCGATGATGTGCCGGCACTCGTCCACTGTCAGGGCATGGTCACGTGTGATGATGTGAGGCGCATCATGCAGGCGTTGAAAGGGCTGTTCCTCTATGGACATGGCGGCATCCTTGTACGGCATTCATGGGACTGTATCGACAAAAAGCCCGGCTTGAGCGGCCGGGCTTGGTCAGGCAGGCAGTATACGCCAGATCAGAAATCGGAGGTATCCGGCGGAGTGGCGATCAGGTTGTCCAGGGTAGCACCCGGCAGGTCGGGGAATTGATTATCGCCCGAGGTGTCCACCGCCACCTGGAAACTGCCACTGCTAACATCACCATCGGCATCCTGGGCCTGGACACCGAAGTCGAGCACCACATCCGTGGTACTGGCACTGATAACATCGGCACTCACCGAGATCACCTTGTAGCTTGAGCCGGAGATTTCAAGCCGATCATACCCTTCACCCGGAATGCTCACACTATACTCGCCGCTCTCGTTATCCAGCACCGCATTGATAGCCTGGGGCTCTGTATCCAACGCCACACCATCGTTGTAACGTTGATAATAGAAAGTATCTCCCTGACCGGTTGTGGAAAAGTTACCCAACGTAAAACTAACGTTATCGAATGTTTCACCTGTACCCAGCCGGTAAGTAATGGTTTCTGCCGCCTTGTCCACCAAGTTATTACCAACACCGTAGCCATCTTGAGAAGGGTTCGTTGCGATGGAACCGCCATTGCTGCTCAGGTACACGGTAACATCTCCCTGGGTTACGGCAATTTCACCGTCAATGGGGCTGCCAGCTTGCAGAATAGCCGTTTTATCCACCGTCACACCGGTTTCCACCACCGGCGCCTGCAGCACTTGATCAAGGGTCAGGGTATAACCACTGCCATCGCTGTCGGCCATCAGACGGAAAACCGAGTCACCGCTTGCATCGACCGCCTGCAACCCGCCGCCCGATAGCGTCTTATAGCTCACCGCTTCACCATCGGCCGTCTTCAGGCCTGGCATGTCGCCCTCTGTAAACAGCAGGCTGACCGGCACGTCCACACCCGTGTCCACATCCAGAATGCCTGAGGTACTGGCCCCTTCTGCGTTGCTCAGGTTGGCGTTACCCAGGCGGGTAATGGTGACAATATCATCTACCAGCGTGATGCCCACCATGCCGCTGGCCGGTGTATTGAGGCCGTCACTGGCCAACACGTCGATACGGCCAAGATCCAGTGTATCCGTGCCCTGTATCGCGCCCGGGTGCAGCACATTGGCATCCGGCTCCAGAGTGGCGCTGACGGCGACATCCGCCGTAGCACCCGCTGCAATGGTGCCGGCACTCAGGGTGAGCGTGACGATCCGCACCCCGTTGATGGATCCGACAACCTCCGCTGGCCCTGCCAGGCTCCAGCCCAGGCCGCCTGCTGTCGTCAACCCGGTCAGATCGTTACTGAAGCTGAAATCGGTCAGATCCCGGTTGCCGGCCGAGAACGTCAGCGTTGCATCGGTATCACTGTCATTGGCGATCGCCTCATCCACCTGCAACTGGATGGAGTCGCCGCCCAGCGGGTTGACCAGATCTTCAATGGTGGTGGTGACGCCTTCGGTGCTGTAATTGACGGTTTCGTACAGCGGCGTGTTATCACTCGCGATGCTGGCCGCATCCTCGCTGTAACTGCCTGCCACCAGGCTGACGTTGAAGGTTTCCTCGCCTTCGGTTTCGTTGTCCTTGTTCGCTGTCGCCGCAAACACCTCACCGATGCCGATGCGGCTCGTATCCTGATCATAATCGTTGTCGCTGGCAGTGCCGTTGACGAACTGCACGCCAACATCGCCCCCCGGCTGAGCGGTCAACGGATCGCCATTGTCATCCACGGCCAGCACCACATAATGGGCACCGGTTTCGCCCACTTCACTGATCGCGTTGGCCCGCACGTAGTTGCCACCGGCATCCGTCAGCGGTGTGCCATCCGCATCCGATGCAAAAATTGTCAGTGTCAGCGCCGGGTCGTTATCGTCTGTTCCAGACGGGGGTTCACCGGGCTGATCATTGGCGGTTTCATCAATCAGCGTGCTGACCACATCGATATTACTGTAACCCACACCATCTACCTGGCCCGCCAGGCTCCAGTCAGTGCCCAGTGACAGAATGAAGGTTTCACCGCTGTCGGCCAGAGCATCGTCGGCGGCATTAATGAAGAAGGGGGTTCCCACCGTGGCACTAATGGCAGCCGGGGCAATGTAGTCGACCCCATCACTCGCGCTGTCTCCCCGGGTGGCATCGCCGCCGCCCACGTTAACCGTCAGGGTTCCGCCCGGCTGATCCTCCAGCGGAAGTGGCGTGCCGCTACCATCCACGGCCAGGACCACATACTCGCCCGTATTGGGGTATTCGGCTGCAGCCGCCCCGCCATATCCCGGTTCATACAGGGTATTGGCACTGACATAGGTCGGCAGCCCTTCGGCATCCGGTACCACGGCAAACAGCTGCAGGCTGACCTCAACCGGCTCGATGAGGGTGGTTTCAATGACCGTATCGCTGTAATTGACCGTTTCATACAGTGCCGTATCACTGTCGGAATGGGCGGCATCTTCGCTGTAGCTGCCAGGCACCAGGGCCACATTGAAGGTCTCTCCGCCATCCTCGGCCGCATCCGCAACCGCCGTGGACGAGAACCGCTGACCGATGGCGACCACCGGCGATTCCGGGCGTGTATAGTCGCCATCACTGGTGCTGCCCTGATTGATGAAGGCAACCTGCACCTCACCGCCTGGCTGCTCACTCAATGGCGCGCCGGAATCATCCACCGCCAGGACCACGTAATGGGCACTGGTCGGCCCGTCTTCGTTGATACTGTTGGCCAGTACATAATTGCCCTGTCCGTCAGTCAGGGGTGTGCCCTCGCTGTCCGCCGCGAAAATCTGCAGGGTAAAGGCCGCATCGTTATCGTCGGTGCTGCCGGGGGCCTGCGGGTCGTCATTGGCGGTTTCATCCAGGATGCGAGTCACGACCGGCGTGTCGATATACGTGACCGTGTCCGTACCCACCGGGTTGGACCAATCGTTCCCCAACAGGAGCGAGAAGGATTCGCCGCTGTCGGCCAGGGCATCATCCACCGCAGTGATCGTAAACTCGGTCCCCACTTCAACACTCTGGTTGCCCGCGGGCGTGTAGTCGAGGGTTGCCGTCGCACTGTCGTTGGCAGTGCCGATGGCAACACTGACCACACCCCCCGGCTGATCCAACGGCGGCAACGCCGTTCCGTTCTCATCTACGGCCAACACCACATAGGTACCTGTAGACGGGTCGTCTGCTGGCGGGGACGCGTCACCCGTCTGATACCCAGGTTCATACAGGGTACTGGCCAACACATATTCGCCACCCACTACGGCAAACAGCTGCAGGGTGACAGGCTCGGGCTCGGGCTCGGGCTCGGGCTCGGGTTCAGGTTCAGGTTCAGGTTCAGGCTCTGGTTCAGGTTCAGGCTCTGGTTCAGGTTCCGGTTCCGGTTCAGGTTCGGGCTCGGGCTCGGGTTCCGGCTCTGGTTCAGGCTCTGGTTCAGGCTCTGGTTCAGGCTCTGGTTCAGGTTCAGGCTCAGGCTCAGGTTCAGGCTCTGGTTCAGGTTCAGGCTCAGGCTCAGGTTCGGGCTCGGGCTCAGGTTCAGGCTCTGGTTCAGGCTCTGGTTCAGGCTCTGGTTCAGGTTCGGGCTCGGGTTCCGGCTCAGGCTCAGGCTGAGGCTGAGGTTCGGGCTGAGGTTCGGGCTCAGGTTCAGGTTCCGGCACGGGTGGAGATTCTGGGGCGGCATCCTCTACCGGCACTACGCCCGGCTCGAAGAGCGGCTGCTCGACGGTTGGGGTCAAGCCGATGGTTTCATAGCCTGCCTCCGGTGTTGTTTCACCGGCAGTCCTGTTCAGCTGAACAAAGTCGGCGCCCTCGTTACCCTGGGGCGCACCACCGGCGGCCGGCGCACCGGCGGCCGTCGGTTCCAGCAGCTCGGTCGGGTCCTGCCCGGCCAGAATCGCGGCCTGAATGGCATCGATGCCGGCCACGGCCTCGTCACTGGGGAACTGCTCCACCGGCATGAAGGTATCCGCCGTCACCAGCCAGCTGTCCCCGCCCTGCAGCGTCACCACGTTATCCACCCCGTTCAGGGTGATTTCGACCTGTGCATCCATGCCGGTGCGGACCAATTCCTGCTCCAGTATGACATCGCCCAACGCCAGCGTGCGCTCGTTGCCGGCGGCATCAATGGCGACGACCAGGCCGCGGATAGCGGTCACCGAACCAATTGCAGTGCTCATTGCCTGTTCTCCCGATGGTTATTCTGTATTCAAACTAGCCTCGGGAACGCGGTCAGGCTACTGTACTCAGGTACAGGGCCACACTTGCACGCAGCCGTTGCGGCTGTGCCGGCTCAACCGGGGCTTGTATGCACCGGCCAACAGGGCCGGTAATGTTGTCACTGGCCACAGGGAATCCACACCATGCACGTGAAACAACTTGTCATTCCGATCGTCTGCACACTGCTGCCCGGCAGTGTGTTGGCTCAACGCGACCAAACCCCGGACAGTGACCTGCCCGAGTGGGCCGCCAGCAGCATCGATAGTGCACATGACAGCGTCGGCAGCTGGGTCGACTACTCCGCCCGCAGCCTGGATGGGCTGATCGGCACTGAAGACAGCCTGACTGTTGAAAACGACTCCTACCTGCGCCTCACCCAGGAAACACTCTGGGAAGAATCAGCGGGGTTCTCGAATGATGTCAGCGTCCGCTTCAAGCTTGATCTGCCCACCAGCCAGGAGCGGTTGCGCCTGTTGATCGAAAGTGATCCCGAGGAATCTTTGGGGACGCTGGCGGAACAGGGCAGCAACAGCCAATTGAATGAGCAACTCAGCAGCAACAACGCTATCATCGGCCTGGATCAGCTGACGCCCGGTGACAAGTATCAGCAATGGAGCTATCGATTGGGGGCCGGCATCAAGTTCAGAACGCCGATCGACCCGTATGTGCGCGCCACCGGCGAGCGAGTCTGGCGTCAGGACAATGGCCCCTGGGAACTGGGCAGCTACAACCGCCTGTCCTGGTTCGACAGTGACGGCTATTCTGCACGCAGCCACTGGGATCTGAATCGACCGTTGGACGGCAACCGCCGCCTGCGCTCTTACACTCAATTCCAGTGGCAGGAAACCGAGGATACACTGGAGTTTTCGCAACGGTTTGAACTGGCCAAACGCTTGGACAGCCGCAGCCACTGGCGCAATGGTCTGATCGTGGTCGGGGAAAGCCTGTCGAGCCCGCGCATCAACGATTATTACCTGCAAAGCTGGTATCGACGCGACATCCACAAGGGGCGGCTGTTTCTTGATCTGATTCCCGAGCTCCACTTTGATCGGGACTCGGACTTCGAGCCGCGCTGGGCCATGACGCTGAGACTGGAGTTTTACCTGCGCAAAGCGATTAATCGCGAACCGCGCTAATCCAGCGCCGCGCCAGCCGGGTGCCGCACCAGCCGGGTGCCGCACCATTTGCGGACATAAAAAAACCGGATGCCCTGACGGCATCCGGTTTTGATCGTGGCGTCTCAGTCACGCACGGGAATATCAGACTTCGAGGAAGTCCAGAATGCCCTCGGCGGCCTTGCGGCCTTCATCGATGGCGGTGACCACCAGGTCGGAACCGCGCACCATGTCACCCCCGGCAAACACCTTGGCGTTGCTGGTCTGGAAGGCAAAACGGCCCATGGTCTGCGGCTGGGCGTCGGTCTTGATGCGACCGTCGTCGTGCAGGTCGATGCCGAAATCGGCGAACCAGGGCGCCGGGCTCGGGCGGAAACCGAAGGCCACCAGTACCGCATCGGCATCCAGCACCTCTTCGGAGCCCGGTACCACTTCAGCACGGCGACGGCCATTCTCGTCCGGCTCACCCATGCGCGTCGCAACAACCTTCACGCCGGTGACCTTGCCGTTCTCGCCCACCACCTCAACCGGCTGGCGGTTGAACAGGAACTGGACACCCTCTTCACGCGCGTTTTCCACTTCGCGCTTGGAGCCCGGCATGTTCTCTTCGTCACGACGGTAGGCACAGACCACCGACTCGGCACCCTGACGGATGGAGGTTCGGTTACAGTCCATGGCCGTATCACCGCCGCCCAACACCACGACCTTCTGACCCTTGACGCTGATGTATTCGGCCGGGTCTTTCTCGAAGCCCAGGCAGTGGTTGACGTTGGAGATCAGGAACGGCAGCGCGTCGTAAACGCCGTCCAGGTCTTCGCCCGGGAAGCCGCCCTTCATGTAGGTGTAGGTACCCATGCCCAGGAAGACGGCGTCGTACTCGTCCATCAGCTGCTGCATGGTCACGTCCTTGCCCACTTCAGTGTTCAGACGGAACTCGACGCCCATTTCGGTGAACACGTCTCGGCGACGGCTCATCACGCTCTTTTCGAGCTTGAATTCCGGGATACCGAAGGTCAGCAGGCCGCCGATTTCCGGGTTACGATCAAACACCACCGGCTTGACGCCGTTGCGCACCAGAATATCGGCACAGCCCAGACCCGCCGGGCCGGCACCGATGATGGCAACTTTGCGGTCGGTCCACTCGACCTTGGACATGTCCGGCTTCCAGCCCATGGCGAAGGCGGTATCGGTGATGTACTTTTCCACCGAGCCGATGGTCACGGCCCCGAATTCGTCATTCAGGGTACAGGCCCCTTCACACAGGCGGTCCTGCGGGCAGACACGGCCGCAGACTTCCGGCAGGGAGTTGGTCTGATGACTCAGCTCCACCGCTTCCATGATGTTACCTTCGGTGACCAGCTTCAGCCAGTTGGGGATGAAGTTGTGTACCGGGCACTTCCACTCACAGTACGGATTGCCGCACTCCAGGCAGCGGTGCGCCTGATTGGAGGCATCCTTGTTCTGGAACGGCTCGTAGATCTCGGCAAACTGCTGCTTGCGCACGCCCGCCGGGATTTTTTCCGGCCCCTGACGGCCGACTTCGATAAACTGAAAATCGTTGTTCAGACGCTCAGTCATAGTACCACCTCGTCCGGCACCTGCCCCCTGGG
This sequence comes from Marinobacterium weihaiense, assembly GCF_019061305.1. GTDB lineage: Bacteria > Pseudomonadota > Gammaproteobacteria > Pseudomonadales > Balneatricaceae > Marinobacterium > Marinobacterium weihaiense. The sequence continues at coordinate 5,190 of NZ_JAHQZT010000003.1, read as the reverse complement.
CAGGTGCTGCAGTTAGTCATTGGCTGTGCTTATTCGGGACGTACACGCACAGTGTTGAGAAGATCATTCAGGCTGGCGGCCTTCGGCTTCACCAGCCAGAACTTGCCGCTGAAGTCGTAGAAGTTGTCCAGGATCTCCTGACCCCAGGCGCTTCCGGTCTCCGCCGTATACTCTTCAATCACCGAGCGCAGGTGGTTCTTGTACGCTTCCATCTGCTCGGTCGCGATGCGGTGGATATCCACCAGCTCGTGGTTATAGCGGTCCACGAAGCGGTTATCCAGGTCCAGCACATAGGCAAAACCCCCGGTCATGCCGGCACCGAAGTTATAGCCGGTCTCGCCCAGTACGGTCACCAGGCCACCGGTCATGTATTCACAGCAGTGATCGCCGGCCCCTTCGATGACCGCGTGACAACCGGAATTGCGCACGCCGAAACGTTCACCCGCGTGGCCCGCCGCGAACAGCTTGCCGCCGGTGGCGCCGTACAGGCAGGTATTGCCCAGGATGGCGGTTTCATTGGACTTGAAGGTCACTTCCTTGAACGGGCGCACCACGATCTTGCCGCCGGCCATGCCCTTGCCGACATAATCGTTGGCATCACCTTCCAGCAGCAGGTTCTGACCACCGGCGTTCCAGACACCGAAGGACTGACCGGCGTGACCCTGGAAGCGGAAGGTGATTGGCGCATCGTTCATGCCCTGGTTGCTGTGCAGACGGGCAATTTCACCGGAAGTTCGGGCCCCGACGGAACGGTCGCAGTTGGTGATCTGCAGTGTCCATTCACCGCCCTGCTTGCTGGCGATGGCATCACGCGCCAGCGCCAGCATGTCGCTGTTCAGGCTGCCGGCATCATAGGGTTCATTGCGGTCCTGCTGCACGGTGTGCGGATATTCGGCCGGAACACCGGCATCACCGATGATCGGTTCCAGATCCAGGCTGCCGTGCTTCTCGGTCACGCCTTCCAGCACTTCAAGCAAGTCCACGCGTCCAACCAGCTCGTCGAAAGTACGCACACCCAGCTGCGCCATCAACTGGCGCACTTCTTCAGCGACGAAGCGGAAGAAGTTTTTCACCATTTCCACGGTACCGCGGAAGTGGTCATTGCGCAGGTCTTCACGCTGGGTCGCCACACCGGTAGCACAGTTGTTCAGGTGACAGATGCGCAGATACTTGCAGCCCAGCGCCACCATCGGCATGGTGCCAAAGCCGAAGCTTTCCGCCCCCAGCATAGCCGCCTTGACCACGTCCAGACCGGTTTTCAAACCGCCGTCCGTCTGCAGACGGATCTTGCCCCTCAAATGGTTGGCACGCAGTGCCTGATGCGCATCGGCCAGACCCAATTCCCAGGGCGAACCGGCATAGTGAATGGAGGTCAGCGGGGATGCCGCGGTACCGCCGTCATAGCCGGAGATGGTGATCAGATCGGCATAGGCCTTGGCCACACCGCAAGCAATAGTGCCCACGCCCGGGCGCGATACCAGCTTCACCGACACCTGGCCGTTGGGGTTAATCTGCTTGAGGTCGAAGATCAGCTGCGCCAGATCTTCGATGGAGTAGATATCATGGTGCGGCGGCGGTGAAATCAGCGTCACGCCCGGCACCGAGTACCGCAGACGCGCGATCAGCGCGTTGACCTTGCCGCCCGGCAGCTGGCCGCCTTCGCCGGGCTTGGCGCCTTGGGCCACCTTGATCTGCATGACATCGGCGCTCATCAGGTATTCCGGGGTGACACCGAAGCGGCCGGAAGCTACCTGCTTGATCTTGGAACGCTTGATGGTGCCGTGACGCGCCGGATCTTCACCCCCCTCACCGGAGTTGGAGCGGCCACCCAGTTCGTTCATCGCCACAGCCAGCGCTTCGTGCGCCTCCGGCGACAGGGCACCCAGTGACATGGCGGCACTGTCGAAGCGCGGGAAGATCTTCTCAGCCGGCTCTACCTGATCCAGCGGGATCGGCTTGAGACTTTTTTTCAGGCCCAGCAGGTCACGCAGGGTGGCCACGCCACGGTTGTTGACCAGTTCGGCATAACGGTTGTAGGCACGCTGATCGCCAGTCTTGACCGCTTCATGGATCGACTGCACCACGTCCGGGTTGTAGGCGTGATACTCGCCGCCGTGAACATACTTGAGCAGACCGCCCTGCTGGATCGGCTTGCGCGCGCTCCAGGCCAGTTCGGCCAGCTGTGCCTGCTCCTGCTGGAAGTCGCTGAAACGGGCACCTTCGATGCGGCTGCACACACCACGGAAGCACAGGTCGACCAGTTCACTGGACAGGCCAACGGCCTCGAACAGCTGCGCACCGCGATAGGACGCGATGGTGGAGATACCCATTTTGGACAGGATCTTCAGCAGCCCCTTGTTGATGCCCTTGCGGTAGTTTTCGTGCGCTTGCAGCGGCTCGACACCCAGTTCGCCGGTGCGGCACAGATCATTCAGCACGCGATAAGACAGGTACGGGTACACCGCCGTGGCACCAAAGCCGAACAGCACCGCAAAGTGGTGCGGGTCACGGGCGGTCGCGGTTTCCACGATCAGGTTGGTTTCACAGCGCAGGCCTTTCTCGACCAAGTGATGGTGCACGGCGCCGGTGGCCATGGAGGCATGGATCGGCAACTTGCCGCGCTGCAGGTAGGCGTCGGTCAGCACCAGCAGTACCTTGCCGTTGCGCGCGGCCTCTTCGGCGTCGGCGCACAGATTGCGAATCGCCTGTTCCAGGCCCGTTTCCGGGTCATACTGCAGGTCCAGCTTCTGTGACTCGAAACCTTCATGCGGGCAGTCACACAGATAACGGAACTTGTTGGCCGACAGCACCGGTGTGCTCAGGATGATGCGGCGCGCGTGCTCCGGGGTTTCCTCAAACACGTTCTGCTCGGCACCGATGCAGGTTTCCAGCGACATGACGATCGCTTCACGCAGCGGATCGATCGGCGGGTTGGTGACCTGGGCAAACTGCTGACGGAAATAGTCATAGGGCGAGCGGATTTTGATCGACAGCACCGCCATCGGCTTGTCATCGCCCATGGAGCCGACCGCCTCCATGCCGGATTCACCCAGCGGACGCAGCACCTGGTCGCGCTCCTCGAAGCTGACCTGAAACATTTTCATGTACTGCTTGGTTTCGTCCGGCGACATCTCGCGGAACGACTGTGACTCCTTCTCGAAGCTCATGGTCTGTTCAAGGCGGATCGCCTTGTCCTTCAGCCACTGCTTGTAAGGCTGACCGGACTTGAGCTTATTGTCCACGTCTTCGGTATGCAGTACTTCACCGGTCTGCGTATCGATGGACAGCATCTGGCCCGGTCCCACGCGCCCCTGGGCCACGATATCTTCCGGCTTGTAGTCGAACACGCCAATCTCGGAGGCGGTGCAGATATAGCCGTCCCGGGTCATCACCCAGCGCGACGGGCGCAGACCGTTACGGTCCAGCATGCACACCGCGAAACGGCCATCGGTCATCACCATGCCGGCCGGGCCGTCCCAGGGCTCCATGTGCATGGAGTGGTAGTCGTAAAAGGCACGCAGATCGGAGTCCATGGTCTCCACGTTCTGCCAGGCCGGCGGCACGATCATGCGCACGGCCTTGTAGATGTCCATGCCCCCTACCAGCAGGAACTCCAGCATGTTGTCCATGCTGGACGAGTCGGAACCGGTGGTGTTAACGATCGGCTGCAGCTCATCCAGGTTCGGCAGCAGTTCGGTGACGAACTTGGTGCGCCGCGCGCGCGCCCAGTTGCGGTTGCCATCGACGGTGTTGATTTCGCCATTGTGTGCCAGGAAGCGGAACGGCTGGGCCAGCGGCCAGCGCGGTGCGGTATTGGTGGAGAAGCGTTGATGGTAAGTACAGATGGCGGTTTCGAGACGCGGATCGTTGAGATCCTGGTAGAACACCGGAAGATCGACCGGCATCATCAGGCCCTTGTAGGAGAGGACCTTATCGGAAAGGCTGCAGATGTAAAAATCGGGATCTTGTGAGAGGGCGTTTTCGGTGAGGCGGCGGGCGGTAAAGAGGCTAACGGCAAATTGACGATCATTCTTGCCGTTTGGGTTGATAAATACCTGCTCGATACGAGGTAAGGTATCTTTTGCGATCGGTCCCAAACAGCTTTGATCAGTTGGAACTTCTCGCCAGCCTGCAACCCCCAGGCCTTGTGCCTCCAGCGCGCTGTTCAATTCGATGCGCGCCTGTTCGGCCTGTTCGGCCTCCTGTGAAAGAAAGACCATGCCGACGGCATATTGCTCGCCGAGCTCAACGCCCTGCTCCTCTTTCATGACTGCGCGCAAAAAGCTGTCCGGCTTCTGCATCAACAGACCACAACCATCCCCTGTTTTGCCGTCCGCAGCTATCCCCCCGCGGTGAGTCATGCAAGCCAGAGCTTCGATCGCCTTGTCCAACAAGTCGTGACTGGCCTGACCCTGCATGTGGGCCATTAGACCAAAGCCACAGTTATCCTTGAATTCTCCGAGGCGATAGAGACCTTTGTTCATAAGCCGACCTCACTAAAAACTCGTTTAAAATCAAATAGTTATATTATTTCTTTTCCCCCGGGGCATACTGGACGGGCAAAAAGGGGAAGCAATTTTACACGTGCAATACAAAAAGAACAAATTTTATCCAAAATTTGGTAAAAAAATTTCCGCAAAAAAAATGGCGCCTGAAGCGCCATTTCCATCTAACCTACTGATTTTTCTTCCGAATATCTGCCTTGACCCCGGCGATAGAGCGGGGCCAAGGGCGTAGCTTCTGCAGCGCTACCGGCAGCCCTTCGATGGCACTGAGCGCTGCCGAACGACTGGCATACTGGCCATACACCACCACATGCCAGGGCTTGCCCTTGAACCGGGTACGGAAGTAGTAGAACCGGGCCGGCTGCGCCTGGGCACCGATAAAGTTCTTCACGCTGGAAGCCTCGCGAGCCCCCAGCAGCTGAAGGGTGTAGCCCTGTTCCGGCCAGCCCAGCAACTCCTGCTCGCGCAACAGGGCATCCACACCGTCGACTGCTGCCACCCGAGTGCTCGACTCCGGTTTGGGTTCCGGTTTGGGCTCTGGCTTGGGCTCCGGTTTGGGCTCCGGTTTGGGCTCCGGTTTGGGCTCTGGCTTGGGCTCTGGTTTGGGCTCTGGTTTGGGCTCTGGTTTGGGCTCTGGTTTGGGCTCTGGTTTGGGCTCTGGTTTGGGCTCTGGTTTGGGCTCTGG
>NZ_JAHQZT010000039.1 GCF_019061305.1 Marinobacterium weihaiense | reverse complement strand
ACGCGAGTCAGCGCAGCGGTCAGAGTGGTTTTACCGTGGTCAACGTGGCCGATGGTACCTACGTTAACGTGCGGTTTGTTACGTTCGAATGATTGTTTAGCCACGAGATAAATCCTCTTGATTCAATAATTGGCTTATCAGTTCTGCTTGATAACGGCGTCGGCAATATTCTGCGGAGCTTCGGCATAGCCTTTGAACTCCATGGAATAGGTCGCACGACCCTGAGACGCGGAACGCAAGTCAGTAGCGTAACCGAACATCTCACCCAGCGGTACCTCGGCGTTGATCACCTTGCCGGAAGTGCTGTCTTCCATGCCCTGTACCAGACCACGACGACGGTTCAGGTCGCCCATGACGTCACCCATGTACTCTTCAGGGGTCACGACTTCAACCTGCATCATCGGCTCCAGCAGGCAAGGACTAGCTTCCATTGCATACTTTTTCAGAGCCTGGGATGCGGCGATTTTAAACGCCATCTCGTTGGAGTCAACTTCGTGGAAGGAACCATCATACAGACGCGCCTTCAGGCCGATGAGCGGGTAGCCGGCGATGACGCCGTTCTTCATCTGCTCTTCAACGCCCTTCTGAACCGCCGGGATGTATTCCTTCGGAATGGCACCACCCACGATCTCGTTGATGAACTCCAGACCTTCTTCTTCACTCGGCGTGAACTCGATCACAACGTGACCGTACTGACCACGACCACCAGACTGACGCGCGAACTTGTGGTTGGCCACGACGTTCTTGCGGATCTTCTCGCGGTAGGCCACCTGCGGCTTGCCGATGTTGGCTTCAACCTTGAACTCACGCTTCATGCGGTCAACGATGATATCCAGGTGCAGCTCACCCATACCGGAGATGATGGTCTGACCGGTTTCTTCGTCGGTTTCAACGCGGAAAGACGGGTCTTCCTGGGCCAGTTTGCCCAGTGCCACGCCCATTTTTTCCTGGTCGGCCTTGGACTTCGGCTCAACGGCCACAGAGATTACCGGATCCGGGAATTCCATACGCTCCAGGATAATCTTGTTATCCATGTCGCACAGGGTGTCACCGGTGGTCACGTCTTTCAGGCCGATCATGGCGGCGATATCACCGGCACGAACTTCCTTGATCTCTTCACGGCTGTTGGCGTGCATCTGTACCATACGACCGATACGCTCTTTCTTCTGGCGCACAGAGTTGTATACGCTGTCGCCAGAGTTCAGAACACCCGAGTACACACGTACGAAGGTCAGGGTACCCACGAACGGGTCGGTTGCGATCTTGAACGCCAGCGCCGCGAACGGAGCATTGTCGTCGGCTTCACGGGTTTCAACGGTTTCAGCCGCATCATCCAGAGTACCTTCGATCGCCTTGACTTCAGTCGGCGCCGGCAGGTATTCGATAACAGCATCCAGAACCGCCTGTACACCCTTGTTCTTAAACGCGGAACCAGCCTGCATCAGAATGATTTCGTTGTTCAGTGTACGGGCACGCAGGCCTGACTTGATTTCTTCGACAGTCAGCTCGCCTTCTTCCAGGTACTTGTCCATCAGCTCTTCAGAGGCTTCAGCAGCCGCTTCAACCATCTGTTCGTAGTACTGATCGACTGTATCCTGCATGTCGGCCGGGATTTCACCTTCTTCGAAGGTCATACCCATGTCGTCTTCGTTCCACAGAATCGCTTTGCCGCGCAGCAGGTCAACGACGCCCTTGAATTCGTCTTCCGCACCGATCGGCAGGTTGATCGGCACCGGGACCGCACCCAGGCGTTTTTTCAGCTGCTCTTCAACCATGTAGAAGTTGGCACCGGCACGGTCCATCTTGTTGACGAACACCATACGGGGAACTTCGTACTTGTTAGCCTGACGCCATACGGTTTCGGTCTGCGGCTGTACGCCTGAAGAGGCACACAGAACCACGACAGCGCCGTCCAGTACACGCAGGGAACGCTCTACTTCGATGGTGAAGTCAACGTGCCCCGGGGTGTCGATGATGTTGACACGGTGTTCCGGGAACTGCTGCTGCATGCCGCTCCAAAAGCAGGTTACAGCGGCAGACGTGATGGTGATACCACGCTCCTGCTCCTGCTCCATCCAGTCAGTCGTAGAAGCACCATCATGGGTTTCACCCATTTTGTGGCTACGGCCTGTGTAGAACAGAACACGTTCAGTGGTGGTAGTCTTGCCGGCGTCAACGTGCGCGCAGATACCGATATTACGGTAGCGCGCGAGGGGTGTAGTTCGAGCCACGACTCAATTCCTCTGAAGATTAGAAGCGATAGTGTGCGAAAGCCTTGTTGGCTTCAGCCATGCGGTGCACGTCTTCACGTTTCTTGACTGCAGCGCCACGTCCTTCAGAAGCGTCAACCAGCTCACCGGCGAGACGCAGAGCCATGGATTTTTCACCACGCTTGCGGGCCGCGTCTACAAGCCAGCGCATGGACAGCGCCATACGACGAGAGGGACGTACTTCTACAGGCACCTGGTAAGTCGCACCACCCACACGGCGGGATTTGACTTCAACCATCGGCTGAACGGTTTCCAGTGCTTTTTCAAACAGTTCCAGCGGGTCCTGCTTGGTGCGCTCTTCGATTTTTTCCATCGCACCGTACACGATGCGCTCGGCAACAGACTTCTTGCCGTGCACCATCAGGTGGTTGATGAATTTTGCCAGTGTAGTGTTACCGAACTTGGGATCCGGCAGGATTTCACGCTTCGCAGCGATGCGTCTTCTTGGCATGGATAAGCCCTCTATAAAATGTTTAAGGTCTTCAGGAATATGCGGTATGTATACACATCCGCCCTTACTCTTATCGTCTTTCGGTATTGCTTTAACAGCTGCGGAACCCTAAGCGGCCACCGGCTGGAACAGCTTCACCGTCGGAGCGACGGGATCAGGACTTGGGACGCTTGGTACCGTACTTGGAACGACCCTGTTTACGATCGTTGACACCGGAGCAGTCCAGAGAACCACGAACCGTGTGGTAACGCACACCCGGCAAGTCTTTTACACGACCGCCGCGGATCAGAACCACGGAGTGTTCCTGCAGGTTGTGACCTTCACCACCAATGTAGGAAGACACTTCGTAACCGTTAGTCAGACGCACACGACATACTTTACGCAGAGCCGAGTTCGGCTTCTTCGGAGTAGTAGTGTAAACACGGGTACATACACCGCGACGCTGCGGACATGCCTGAAGCGCACGAACGTCGCTCTGCTGTACCTTGCGCTTACGCGGCTTGCGTACCAACTGGTTGATTGTTGCCATTAAGCAAACTCCACGTTTGGTTTATAAGCACCATTAAAAAGCCGGATTCATATCCAGCACGAAAGGGCCGGAATTTTAATCAATTCCGGCCCTGCACGTCAATTATTGAGCAATATTTACTCAGCGTCTGGCGACATGGACGCGTTCAGTGCTTCGGTCAGTGCCTGCTGCACGTCTTCCGCACTTACGGTCACGCCTTCAGTTGCCATTTGACGTTTACGCTTGCGTTCGCTGTGGTACGCCAGGCCGGTACCGGCCGGGATCAGACGACCCACAACTACGTTTTCTTTCAACCCGCGCAGGAAGTCCTGCTTGCCGGTTACCGCACCCTCAGTCAGCACGCGGGTCGTCTCCTGGAAGGAGGCCGCTGAGATGAAGGATTCGGTTGCCAGCGATGCCTTAGTAATACCCAGCAGCACACGTTCGTACTTAGCCGGGATCTTGCCTTCGGCTTCCAGGCGCTGGTTCTGGTCGATGATCGCCGCATATTCAACCTGGTCACCCGGGATGAAGTCGGAGTCGCCGTTTTCCAGAATCTCGGCCTTGCGCAGCATCTGGCGCACGATCACTTCAATGTGCTTGTCGTTGATCGCTACACCCTGGAGGCGGTAAACCTCCTGAATCTCGCTGACGATATACTTGGCCAGCTCTTCCACACCCAGAATGCGCAGAATGTCGTGAGCGTTGGACGGACCATCGGAGATAACTTCACCCTTCTCCACGGTTTCACCTTCAAACACGTTCAGGTTACGCCACTTCTGGATCATGGTCTCGACCGGATCACCACCGTTGTTCGGCGTGATCACGATACGACGCTTGCCCTTGGTTTCCTTGCCGAAGGTCACGGTACCGGACACTTCTGCCAGTACGGCGGATTCTTTCGGCTTGCGCGCTTCGAACAAGTCGGCAACACGCGGCAGACCACCGGTGATGTCCTTGTTGACCGAACCTTCCTGCGGGATACGCGCCAGGATGTCACCGATCTGTACGTCCGCACCGTCGTTCAGGTTAACGATCGCACGGGCCGGCAGCAGGTACTGGGCCGGCATCTCGGTACCCGGGTGGAAGACATCGTTGCCGTTGGCATCCACCAGCTTGATCATCGGACGAATGTCCTTGCCCGCCTGCGGACGGTCCTTGGCATCCAGAATCTCGATGGTCGACAGGCCGGTCAGTTCGTCGGTCTGACGCTTGATGGTGATACCATCGTCCATGCCCACGTATTCGATCTTGCCCGCCACTTCGGTCACGATCGGGTGAGTATGCGGGTCCCAGTTAGCCACGACGGCACCGGCGTCAACCTTGGAGCCATCACGCACCTTGATGATCGCACCGTACGGCAGCTTGTAGCGCTCGCGCTCACGACCGTGCTCATCAGATACACCCACCTCGCCGGAGCGGGAGGTTGCCACCAGGTTGCCATCGGTACGCTCAACGAACTTCAGGTTGTGCAGGCGGATCTCACCGCCGTTCTTGACCTGAATGCTGTCGACCGCTGCGGCTCGTGATGCCGCACCACCGATGTGGAAGGTACGCATGGTCAGCTGGGTACCCGGCTCACCGATGGACTGGGCAGCGATAACACCGACCGCTTCGCCGCGGTTAACCAGGTGCCCGCGGCCCAGGTCACGGCCGTAACAGTTGGAGCAGATGCCGATCTTGGCTTCACAGGTGATCGCGGAGCGTACCAAGATCTCATCAATGCCGCTGTACTTCTCGTCGTTTTCCAGCAAATGCACCCAGGCTTCATCAATCAGGGTGCCGGCCGGGATAAGCGTTTCGGTTTCGCTCGGATCCAGTACGTCTTCGGCCACAACTCGGCCCAGCACGCGCTCACCCAGAGTCACGATTACGTCACCGCCTTCGATCATCGGCTGCACCACGACGCCACGATCGGTGCCACAGTCTTCTTCGGTGATGACCACGTCCTGCGCCACGTCAACCAGACGACGCGTCAGGTAACCGGAGTTCGCGGTCTTCAGTGCGGTATCCGCCAGACCCTTACGGGCACCGTGGGTGGAGATGAAGTACTGGAGTACGTTCAAACCCTCACGGAAGTTGGCCACGATCGGCGTCTCGATGATGGAGCCATCCGGCTTAGCCATCAGACCACGCATACCGGACAGCTGACGGATCTGGGCCGCACTGCCTCGTGCACCGGAGTCGGCCATCATGTAGACGGAGTTGAATGACTCCTGCTCCACCTGGTTGCCTTCAGCATCAGTGACGATGTCGACCTTCAGGTTATCCATCATCTTCTTGGCCAGCAGCTCGTTGGCACGCGACCAGATGTCGATAACCTTATTGTACTTCTCGCCCTGGGTAACCAGACCATCCGCAAACTGACGCTCGATCTCTTTCACTTCGGCATCGGCTTCGGCAATGATATCGACCTTCTCGGCCGGAATCTCAAAGTCGTTGACGCCAATGGAGGAGCCGGACATAGTCGCCTGACGGAAACCCATGTACATCAGCTGGTCGGCAAAGATGACGGTGTCCTTGAGGCCGCAACGGCGATAGGCTTCGTTCAGCAGGCGCGAGATGGACTTCTTCTTCATCGCCTGATCAACCAGCTCGTACGGCAGGCCGTCCGGTACGATATCGAACAACAGCGCACGACCAACCGTGGTGTCCTTCAACCCGTAACGTTTCTCGACATTGCCCTGAATGTCACGAATGACTTCGTGCACACGCACCTTGATGCGCGCCTGCAGGTGAACCTGGCCAGCACCGTGCGCACGCTGCACTTCCTTGATGTCGGAGAAGATCATGCCTTCACCCGGGGCGGCAACACGCTCACGGGTCATGTAGTACAGACCCAGTACCACGTCCTGGGACGGTACGATGATCGGCTCGCCGTTGGCCGGTGACAGGATGTTGTTGGTGGACATCATCAGGGCACGGGCTTCGAGCTGGGCTTCCAGGGTCAGCGGTACGTGGACCGCCATCTGGTCACCGTCAAAGTCGGCGTTGTATGCGGCACAGACCAGCGGGTGCAGCTGAATCGCCTTGCCTTCGATCAGGACCGGCTCGAACGCCTGGATACCCAGACGGTGCAGTGTCGGTGCACGGTTCAGCAGGACCGGGTGTTCGCGGATCACCTCATCGAGGATATCCCAGACCAGCGGCTCTTCGCGCTCGACCATCTTCTTGGCGGCCTTGATGGTGGTCGCGTGACCACGCAGCTCCAGCTTGGAGAAGATGAACGGCTTGAACAGCTCCAGCGCCATTTTCTTGGGCAGACCGCACTGGTGCAGACGCAGGTACGGACCTACCACGATTACGGAACGGCCAGAGTAGTCAACACGCTTACCGAGCAGGTTCTGACGGAAACGGCCCTGCTTACCCTTGATCATGTCGGCCAGGGATTTCAGCGGGCGCTTGTTGGAACCGGTGATGGCACGACCGCGACGGCCGTTGTCCAGCAGCGCATCGACAGACTCCTGCAACATGCGCTTTTCGTTGCGCACGATGATGTCCGGCGCGTTCAGGTCGAGCAGACGCTTCAGACGGTTGTTACGGTTGATCACGCGGCGGTACAGATCGTTCAGATCCGAGGTCGCAAATCGGCCACCATCCAGCGGAACCAGCGGACGCAGATCCGGCGGCAGTACCGGCAGCACTTCCATGATCATCCAGGCGGGATCGTTGCCAGACTTGTGGAAGGCTTCCAGCAGCTTCAGGCGCTTGGACAGCTTCTTGATCTTGGTTTCGGAGTTGGTCTGCGGCAGCTCTTCACGCAGCTGCTGGCACTCTTCTTCCAGATCGATGGACGACAGCAGTTCACGTACGGCCTCGGCACCCATACGGGCGTCGAATTCATCACCGTATTCTTCCAGCGCTTCAAAGTACTGCTCGTCATTCATCAGCTGGCCGCGCTCCAGCGTGGTCATGCCCGGCTCGATCACCACGAAGGATTCGAAGTAGAGCACGCGCTCGATATCGCGCAGGGTCATATCCAGCATCAGGCCGATACGGGACGGCAATGACTTCAGGAACCAGATGTGGGCAACCGGCGAAGCCAGTTCAATGTGCGCCATGCGCTCGCGGCGCACCTTGGTCTGGGTGACTTCAACGCCACACTTCTCACAGATGACACCACGGTGCTTCATGCGCTTGTACTTGCCGCACAGGCACTCGTAGTCCTTCACCGGACCAAAGATCTTGGCACAGAAAAGGCCGTCACGCTCCGGCTTGAAGGTACGGTAGTTGATGGTTTCCGGCTTTTTAACTTCGCCGTAGGACCAGGAACGGATCATGTCCGGTGACGCCAGGGACACACGAATAGAGTCGAACTCTTCGGACTGTCCCTGGGACTTCAGCAGATTCAGCAAGTCTTTCATTGTCTATAGCTCCTCGCGGAGTTCTCTGCGCCGGGGCCCGCAAGCCCCGGCCTGGTGATCATTAAGGACTTATTCGCTCTCGAGCTCGATATCAATACCGAGCGAGCGGATTTCCTTGATCAACACGTTGAACGATTCCGGCATGCCCGGTTCCATACGGTGATCGCCATCGACGATGTTCTTATACATCTTGGTACGACCGTTCACATCGTCCGACTTCACGGTCAGCATCTCCTGCAGGGTGTAGGCGGCGCCGTAGGCTTCCAGCGCCCAGACCTCCATCTCACCGAAGCGCTGACCACCGAACTGCGCCTTACCGCCCAGCGGCTGCTGGGTGACCAAGCTGTAGGAGCCGGTGGAACGTGCGTGCATCTTGTCGTCGACCAGGTGGTTCAACTTCAGCATGTACATGTAACCCACGGTTACCGGACGGTCGAAGATGTCACCGGTACGGCCGTCATACAGACGCACCTGACCACTGTCGTCAAGGTCGGCCAGACGCAGCAGCGCCTTGATCTCGCTCTCCTTGGCACCATCGAAGACCGGCGTTGCCAGCGGCACGCCACGGCGCAGGTTGGCTGCCAGTTCCAGGATCTCGTCATCGCTGAAGCTGTCCAGATCTTCCTGACGACCGGCAGTCAGACCGCCATGATCATCATTGTAGATCTGCCCCAGGAAATCGCGCAGCGCCTTGACCTTCTCAGCCTTGGCCTGCTCCTGTTCCAGCAGGGCATTGATCTTGCGACCCAGGCCGGTCGCCGCCATGCCGAAGTGCGTTTCCAGGATCTGACCCACGTTCATACGGGACGGTACGCCCAGCGGGTTGAGTACGATGTCGACAGGCTCGCCATTGGCGTCGTACGGCATGTCCTCGACCGGCATGATCACGGAGATAACACCCTTGTTACCATGACGGCCCGCCATCTTGTCACCCGGCTGCACGCGGCGCTTGGTGGCCACGTACACCTTGACAATTTTCAGCACGCCCGGCGCCAGGTCATCGCCGGTCTGCAGCTTGCTCTTCTTGTCTTCGAAGCGCTTGTCCAGATTTTCGCGACGCTCTTCCAGGTGCTTGCGGGCCAACTCCAGCTCTTCGGCAACCGCTTCATCCGCCACTCGGATCTTGAACCAGTCAGCCTTTTTCAGATCAGCCAGGAAGTCTTCGGTGATTTCTTCACCCTTCTTCAGGCCGGCACCGCCTTCGGCACTCAGACCCACCAGCTTGCGCTGCAGACGTTCGAAGGTAGCCTGTTCGACAATGCGGAACTCTTCGTTCAAGTCTTTGCGGATCGCATCCAGCTCGGACTTCTCGATGGACAGCGCACGCTCATCACGCTGCACGCCATCACGGGTGAAGACCTGAACATCGATAACCTTGCCGACAGTGCCGGTCTTCACGCGCAGCGAGGTGTCCTTCACGTCGGACGCCTTTTCACCGAAGATCGCACGCAGCAGCTTTTCTTCAGGCGTCAGCTGGGTTTCACCCTTCGGTGTTACCTTGCCGACTAGAATATCACCCGGGCCGACTTCAGCACCGATGTGCACGATGCCCGCCTCGTCCAACTTGGCCAGCGCGGACTCGCCCACGTTGGGAATGTCAGAGGTGATCTCTTCCGGCCCCAGCTTGGTGTCACGTGCCACACAGGTCAGTTCCTGAATATGGATGGTGGTGAAACGGTCTTCCTGCACCACGCGCTCGGAGATGAGGATGGAGTCCTCAAAGTTGTAGCCGTTCCAAGGCATGAACGCGATGCGCATGTTCTGACCCAGTGCCAGCTCGCCCAGGTCGACAGACGGACCGTCAGCCATGACATCGCCACGCTGTACCGTATCGCCCGGGTTCACGATGGAACGCTGATTGATACAGGTGTTCTGGTTGGAACGCACGTACTTGGTCAGGTTGTAGATATCCACACCGGCGTCACCGGCGTGCACCTCATCATCGTGTACACGCACAACGATGCGTGCCGCATCCACAGACTCGATAACACCACCGCGACGGGCCACGACGCAGACACCTGAGTCTTGGGCCACGTTGCGCTCGATGCCGGTACCGACCAGCGGTTTCTCGGCACGCAGGGTCGGCACGGCCTGACGCTGCATGTTGGACCCCATCAGGGCTCGGTTGGCGTCATCGTGCTCCAGGAACGGAATCAGGGACGCCGCAACGGATACCACCTGACGCGGAGACACGTCCATATACTGGACACGCTCGGGGCCCATGACAGTGAATTCGTTGAGGTGACGCACTGCAACCAGTTCGTCGGTCAGACGGCCGTCATCGTCCATCGCCGCAGATGCCTGGGCGATGACGTACTTGTTCTCTTCGATCGCTGACAGATAATCGATATCATCGGTCACCTGGCCATCAACTACGCGACGATACGGCGTTTCCAGGAAGCCATAATCGTTGGTGCGCGCGAAGACCGCCAGCGAGTTGATCAGACCGATGTTCGGACCCTCAGGGGTCTCGATCGGGCAGACACGACCGTAGTGAGTCGGATGCACGTCACGCACTTCGAAGCCGGCACGCTCACGGGTCAGACCGCCCGGGCCCAGCGCAGAAACACGACGCTTATGCGTGACTTCGGACAGCGGGTTGTTCTGGTCCATGAACTGGGACAACTGAGAAGAACCGAAGAACTCCTTGATCGCGGCTGCCACCGGCTTGGCGTTGATCAGGTCCTGCGGCATCAGGTTGTCGGATTCGGCCATGGACAAACGCTCGCGCACGGCACGCTCGACACGGACCAGACCAACACGGAACTGGTTCTCGGCCATTTCACCCACGGAACGGATACGACGGTTGCCCAAGTGGTCGATATCATCGACGGTACCCTTGCCGTTACGGATCTCGATCAGGGTGCGCATCACGTCGAGGATGTCATCCTTGTCGAGGATACCGGAACCGGTCACCGCTTCGCGGCCCAGACGACGGTTGAACTTCATGCGGCCCACGGCCGACAGGTCATAACGCTCGTCAGAGAAGAACAGGTTCTCGAACAGGCCTTCGGCAGACTCTTTAGTCGGCGGCTCGCCCGGACGCATCATGCGGTAGATTTCGACCAGCGCTTCCAGCTGGTTGCGGGTCGGATCGATACGCAGAGTGTCTGAAATGAACGATCCGCAGTCCAGATCGTTGGTGTACAGTGTCTCAATGCGATCAATGCCCAGCACCTGCATTTTGCTGATCAGCTCTTCAGTGATCTCGGCGTTGCAGTTGGCGATCAGCTCGCCGGTGCTCGGGTCAACCAGATTGCGCGCCAGGGCCTTGCCGATCAGGTATTCGGCCGGCACGTCCAGCTGCTGCATGCCCGCCTTCGCCATCTGACGGATGTGACGCGGGGTGATACGACGACCGGCTTCAACGATGACGTTGCCTTCCGGATCCTTGATCTCGAACGACATGGTTTCGCCACGCAGACGTTCCGGGATCAGGTCCATCCAAATGCGGTCCTGTTCCAGCGTCCAGCCGGTGTTCTCGAAAAAGGTCTCCAGGATCTCTTCCGCTTCATACCCCAGGGCGCGCAGCAGTATGGTCGCCGGCAGTTTGCGGCGGCGGTCGATGCGCACGAACAGGCTGTCCTTGGGGTCGAACTCGAAGTCGAGCCAAGAGCCACGGTAGGGAATGATACGCGCGGAGTACAGCAGTTTGCCGGAGGAATGTGTCTTACCCTTGTCGTGGTCGAAGAACACACCCGGAGAGCGATGAAGCTGGGATACAATTACACGTTCGGTACCATTGACCACAAAGGTACCGTTTTCAGTCATCAGGGGCATTTCACCCATGTAGACTTCCTGCTCCTTGATGTCCTTGACCGCTTTGGTGGACGAATCACGGTCATAGATCACCAGGCGCACTTTCACGCGCAGAGGTGCGGCGTAGGTGATGCCACGCTGCTGACACTCTTTCACGTCGAATACGGGTTCGCCCAGGCGGTAACCGGCATACTCGAGGGCGGCGTTGCCAGAGTAAGAGACAATTGGAAATACGGAATTGAACGCAGCGTGCAAGCCTTCGTCACGACGTCCTTCACCAGCGCTGCCGTCCTGCAAGAAGCGACGGTAGGAGTCGAGCTGAATTGCCAACAGGTATGGCACATCCATAACCTGCCGCAACTTAGCGAAATTCTTGCGAATGCGTTTCTTCTCAGTATATGAATAAGCCATCAGTGTTCCCCAGCATCTGCACCCAGGTTGAGAAGCCAGTCCCGTTCGCATGCCTGCGAATGGGCTGTGTAGCCATTATTTATTTGCTGTCTATAAATAACGGAAAAAGGCCGGTGGCGTTACGCCACCAGCCATACGCTTTTCAAGCAGTTTTACGCTGCTTTTTGCGCATCAACGCGATTACTTGAGCTCAACAGTCGCGCCAGCTTCTTCCAGAGCTTTCTTCAGCTCTTCAGCTTCTTCTTTGGAAGCGCCTTCTTTGATGGTTGCCGGAGCGCCGTCAACCATTTCTTTCGCTTCTTTCAGACCCAGGCCAGTCGCGCCGCGAACAGCCTTGATGACGTTTACTTTCTTGTCGCCGGCAGCAGCCAGAACAACGTTGAACTCGGTCTGCTCTTCAGCAGCACCAGCGTCGCCAGCCGGGCCAGCTACAACAGCGGCAGCAGCGGTTACGCCGAATTTTTCTTCCATTGCTTCGATCAGAGCAACTACGTCCTTAACGGACATTTCAGCAACAGCGTTGATGATATCTTCGTGAGTCAGAGACATGATTCAAATCCTGATAATTGGGTAGAGCGATAGCTCGTTAAAACTTTCAAGAAACGGCCAAGAACAAGTCTTAGGCGGCTTCCTGCTCTTTCTGGTCGCGAATGGCCGCAATGGTACGAACCAGCTTGCCAGCAGAAGCTTCCTTCAGAACGCTCATCAGCTTGGCAATCGCTTCGTCGTACGTCGGCAGGCTTGCCAGCATTGCAACGTCAACCACTTCACCTTCGAACGCAGCAGTTTTCAGTTCGAACTGCTCGTTGCTTTTCGCGAATTCCTTCAGGATTCGCGCACCGGCACCCGGGTGCTCGGTGGAGAATGCGATGATGGTCGGACCTACAAAGCTGTCCTGCAGACATGCGTAGTCAGTGCCGTCTACCGCGCGACGAGCCAGTGTGTTACGTACGACTTTCAGCCATACGCCGTTTGCACGGGCTTCTTTACGCAGAGTAGTCATCTGCTCAACAGTGACGCCGCGAGAATCGGCAACAACTGCAGACAGAGCAGACTTGGCAGCTTCCTGGACTTCAGCGACGATCGCTTTTTTGTCTTCGAGTCCTAATGCCACGATTTACTCCTGGATTTAGTCTTGCGACTGTTTACCAACCACCCCTTGCGGGGCTTGTGAGTACGGTGGTTTTGATTCGCGTGAATCTCACCGTCTGCGCAGGCTGGTGTTTCCATTAAGATGCCGCCACCGAAGGTGGAGCATCACCTGCGGTCTTTGACGGCCTTCGTCTCTGTATTACAGGTCACGAAGACCCTCAAAAAACCTTTGCGCCGATCAGAAGCTCAGAGAGGACTGATCGATCGCCAGACCCGGGCCCATGGTAGTGGACAGGGTCACTTTCTTAACGTATACGCCCTTGGCAGAGGCAGGCTTCAGCTTCTTCAGCTCAGCCAGCAGCGCTTCCACATTCTCCTGAACCGCCTGAGCTTCAAAGCCCAGCTTGCCCACGGAGCAGTGGATGATGCCGTTTTTGTCAGTACGGAAACGTACCTGACCAGCCTTGGCATTGTTGACGGCAGTGGTCACGTCCGGAGTCACGGTACCGACTTTCGGGTTCGGCATCAGGCCACGCGGACCCAGGATCTGACCCAGCTGACCCACGACACGCATGGCGTCGGGCGTCGCGATAACAACGTCAAAATCCAGGTTACCGGCCTTGACCTGTTCTGCCAGATCTTCAAAGCCAACCACGTCAGCGCCTGCAGCTTTGGCTTTCTCAGCGTTGTCACCCTGAGCAAATACCGCTACACGCACGTCTTTACCAGTACCGTTCGGCAGTACGCTGGAACCGCGCACAACCTGGTCGGATTTACGCGGATCCACACCCAGATTTACCGCAACGTCAACAGACTCGGTAAACTTGACTGCAGAGATCTCACCCAGCAGCGCAACAGCGTCGGCTACCGGGTACAGCTTGCCGCTTTCAACCTTCTCACGGATCGCCTTCTGGCGCTTAGTCAGCTTAGCCATTACTCATCACCCTCTACGACCAGACCCATGGAACGAGCGCTACCAGCGATAGTGCGAACTGCCGCATCCATATCGGACGCAGTCAGGTCGGGCTGCTTGGTAGTGGCGATTTCTTCCAGCTGAGCACGTGTAACAGTACCCACTTTCTCAGTGTTCGGACGCGCAGAACCGCTCTTCAGACCTGCCGCTTTCTTCAGCAGGATCGCTGCCGGCGGAGTCTTGGTGATGAATGTAAAGCTGCGGTCGCTGTATACAGTGATAACAACCGGCACCGGCAGACCCGGCTCCAGGCTCTGGGTCTGTGCGTTGAACGCTTTACAGAACTCCATGATATTAACACCGTGCTGACCCAGTGCCGGACCTACGGGCGGACTCGGGTTAGCCTGACCTGCTTTTACCTGCAGCTTGATATAAGCGTTGATTTTTTTAGCCATTAAGCTACTCCTTTGGGTTCAAACGCCCAGCGGGCTCCCCATTTCTACAACAACGAAACCGCCCTGGAGGGCGGCTTCGTTACCAGACTCAGGCCTTTTCGACCTGAGTAAATTCGAGCTCAACCGGTGTCGAGCGACCAAAGATGAGCACGGCAACCTGCAGACGGTTCTTCTCGTAGTTGACCTCTTCGACCACGCCGTTGAAGTCAGCAAAGGGACCGTCGATGACACGTACCATCTCACCCGGTTCAAATACGGTTTTGGGACGCGGCTTATCAACACCACTTTCAACGCGCTGAAGAATCTCCTGCGCCTCTTTTTCGGTGATCGGTGCCGGCTTATCTGCCGTACCTCCGATGAAGCCCATCACCCGCGGGGTATTCTTGACCAGGTGCCAAGTCTCGTCATTCATGACCATCTGCACCAGAACATAGCCCGGATAAAACTTGCGCTCTGACTTGCGCTTCTTGCCGTCACGAATCTCGACCACCTCTTCGGTCGGCACGAGCACTTCACCGAACAAATCCTGCATACCATGCAGATCGATGCGCTCTTTCAGCGTATTCATGACGCGCTTTTCATAGCCGGAGTAGGCATGCACGACATACCAACGCTTCTTGTCCATGTCCATGCTTACACCTCTTAACCAATAGCGCCGGACACCAGCCACCCCAGCAGGGAATCAAGCCCCCAGAGTGCCAGCCCGACCAGCAATACAGCCAGAACAACGATCGCGGTTGTCTGCAGCGTCTCCTGACGCGTCGGCCATACTACACGACGAATTTCATTCTTGGCTTCTTTGAACAGCTGGAAAAACGATTGGCCTTTTGCAGTCTGCAGCGCGGTAAAGCCCGCAACCACTGCCAACGCAACCAGCGCCAAAACACGATAGAGCAGAGACTCATCGGCAAAAATGGAGTTCCCTACAACACCAGCCGCAACCAATGCAACAACGACAACCCACTTCAGGCCATCGAGCTTAGATCCTTCGGAAGTCACTTTAGAGTTCACGCTTGGAGCCTCGGCTTAATGAAAGCTTGCGCTTTGTGTGACGCCATCCCCGATTAGGAATGGCAGGCCAGGAGGGACTCGAACCCCCAACCTGCGGTTTTGGAGACCGCTGCTCTGCCAATTGAGCTACTGGCCTGTTGCGTAACAGGGAGGCACATTATATGCACCTCCCTACCTGCATGCAACAGGTTTATCGAAAATTATTCGATAATCTTGGATACCACGCCGGCACCGACGGTACGACCACCTTCACGGATGGCGAAGCGCAGACCTTCTTCCATCGCGATCGGGTTGATCAGGGTAAC
>NZ_JAHQZT010000038.1 GCF_019061305.1 Marinobacterium weihaiense | reverse complement strand
TGGCGGCTTGACGTACATCGGGGATCTCAGACAGGTGCTGGGCAAGAACATTGAGGCTCATCGTCGTCATCACAAAAGCCAGTATCTGATCACAACTGCCCTGGTGGAGGAAAGCTCAAAGACTGAGCTGATTACTTTTTGTTCATGCTCTCGCCCTGGATTTTAGGTTAATTAACTTTTTAAGATCAAAATCTGTTAAACGATTTTTGTTTTTTTATTCCGTTTTTTCTTGTTTTTGTTGATTCATTATTTCTACTGCGCTGTTCAGCATCAGGCTTAATACTGGAATTTAAAGTCGATGCAGCTGGTACAGACTTCAACCTTTTAATGATCGTATCAGCCACATCATCGCGGTATTTCTGAATCATCTGGATCAATTGATTCAGAGGCTAGTCCAAATCTAAACTGCGACTCTTCGACCAATGACGAAGAGCCTCTAAACTTGCAAGCCGAGTCTCTATCTCATCACCGAGTTTCCCTGGCTCAGGCTGCCAGAGATATGGGTTTCCCGTAGTACACCTCATCGGGTGTTTGGTAATCAAGGCTTTGGTGGTACCGGGTCTGATTGTAATGCCAGAAGTACCGGTGGAGCGCCTGCTTCAAGTGTCGGCCATCCTTAAAAGCAGTGAGGTAGACGCACTCGTGTTTGACGCTGCGCCAGAGCCGTTCCACGAAGATGTTGTCATGGTAGCAGCCCTTGCCGTCCATGCTAATCCGGATGTCATGCTCTTTGAGAACGCCTGTGAAGGCTTCACTGGTGAACTGGGCACCCTGATCGGTGTTGAAGATCTCCGGCGTTCCATGGCGCTGTAGGGCCTCCTCCAGAGCATCGATGCAGAAGTCTGTGTCCATGGTGTTAGAGACCCGCCAGGACAGCACCTTGCGGCTGTACCAGTCGATGATGGCGACCAGGTACATGAAGCCCCGAGCCAGCGGAACGTAGCTGATGTCAGTCGCCCAAACCTGGTTGGGGCGGTCGATTGTCAGCCCTTTGAGCAGGTACGGATACACCTTGTGCCCGTCGCCCGGAATGCTGGTTTTGGGGCGCGGATACACAGCCTGAATGCCCATGGTGCGCATCAACCGCTGCACCCGCTTCCGGTTGACCCGGTAGCCTAGGTGTTGCAAGTGGACCCGCATCTTGCGAGAGCCATAGTACGGCGTTTCCAGGTGCTGCTGATCAATCAGGTACATCAGATCCAGATCCTCCTGACATTGCTCACGAGGGACGTAGTACACCGATGAGCGGCTCAGCTTGAGCAGCTCGCACTGGCGCGAAAGACTGACCTGGGGATGACCACGCTCGATCATCGCCAACCGCTGTTGACGGCTTACTGATCGAGCTTGCGCGACAAAAAATCGCGCTCCACCGTCAGCCGGCCAATCTCTCGGTAAAGTTCGCCTGTGCTGGGCTCACCGGATTGCTTGCCGGCCTTCTTCTTGCTTTCGAAGAGGTCGGGAGCGTTCTCCAGGGTAATCCCCCCATTTTTAGCAGGGTTCAAAAGTAGACCTCAGGCCGCCATGGCCAGCTTCTGTTGAGGGGTGATCCCTCCGAGTCCCATATTGGGTCGTTCGTGGTTGTAATGCCAGAGCCAACGAGTGGCGTAATCCTGCACCTCTTCAATACTCTCGAATAGGTACTGAGCCAGCCAGTCGTAGCGAACAGTTCGATTGTATCGTTCGATGTAGGCGTTTTGCTGAGGTTTTCCCGGCTGGATAAACGCCAGCGTAATTTTCTGTTTCTCTGCCCAGGTGGCCAATTTGCCGCTGATGTACTCGGGACCGTTGTCACAGCGAATAGAACGTGGTTTCCCACGCCATTCAATGACCTGGTCCAGCGTACGGATAACACGCTCTGCCGGCAACGAGAGATCGACTTCGATGCTCAGGCCCTCCCGATTGAAATCGTCGATCACGTTCAGCAGCCGGTAACTACGACCATCGCCTAACTGGTCATGCATGAAGTCCATCGACCAGCTGTCATTGATGGCTTCTGGTACTGCCAATGGTTCGGGCTTCTCGCGAACCAAACGTTTTCTGGGCTTGATACGCAGATTCAATTCCAGCTCCCGGTAAATCCGGTAAACCCGTTTGTGATTCCAGCCAAACCCTTTGACGTTTCGAAGGTGCAAAAAGCACAGCCCAAATCCCCAGTTACGCTGGTTATGGGTCAGTCGAACCAGCCAGTCTGCGATCTCTGCGTTCTCATCACTAAGCTTGGCCCGGTATCGGTAGCAGGTCTCGCTAATCCCAAGGGACTCACAGGCCAACCGAACACTGAGGCCGTGGCGCTCAACGACACGCTTTGCCATCTCGCGGCGGTGAGATGGCTTTACAACTTTCCCTCCAGGGCTTCCTTGCGGATCTCCGCTTTGATGCGCTCTTCAGCATACATCTTCTTGAGCCGGCGGTTCTCATCTTCAAGCTCTTTCAGGCGAGCCATCATGGATGCGTCCATGCCGCCGAATTTGGCCCGCCATTTGTAAAAGCTGGCGCTGTTCATGCCATGTTCACGACACAGCTCCGGCATCGGAATGCCGTTCTCGGCTTGCTTCAGAATCGACAGGATCTGGCTGTCGGAAAAACGTGATTTCTTCATGCAGAATCTCCCTGCGGATAGCTTACGGAAAATTCTACTTCTGAGCACCGCTATTTTTCGGGGGGATTACCGGCATATGCGGTGCCCTACGCAAATGACATATCAAGGACTTGGGCGCTAACAGACTGGATCAATCACTACAATAAACAGCGCCCTCATGGCAGTATCGGAAATCTACCGCCGGTGTCTCGAATACCGAAGCTGCGTGAACAACGTGTTTAGTATTCACAACTACATGCATGTAAACCACCTTTAGAGTCAAACTGTTAGTGTGGTCTCCTGCATCAAGTTGTCGATATAGCGAACCACACTGAGGCTAGCAGATTCCATACGCTCAAGGTGCCGTAACATTCCCTGAAAATCTCCCTTCTCACCGCATGAAAGGGCCAAAATCCCTGATTCATGAACTTGTCGATGGGGAGACTCCAATGCTTTAAAACTGTTCAAACCGGAGTACTTTCGGCCACCGTAACCTTCATAATACCAGTGTCCTAATCGACATTCTGTATGATTGCTGGCACGTTCAGAAAATTCACCTCGCTCAATCAAGCCATAAATTTCATTTTTCCAAACAGCATGATCTAGTTTAACCGTGTTCAAAAAAGAAGCAGTCGTAGAGATACGTATGACACGCTGCATATGGTTAGAGCGGTTAATAACATCTCCGACTACGGAATCGATCTGAGTAGATGAGGCTGCAACATCAGAAGCTACTTCTTGATTCTGTTTTACCACCGATTTAATAGACCCTGTCTGATCAATTACCTGAGTCACCAAATTCTCTATTTCTTGGCTAGCAACATGAGCTTTCCCTGCAAGAGCACGCACTTCGTCAGCAACAACTGCAAACCCTCGTCCAGCGGTGCCTGCACGGGCAGCCTCAATCGCCGCATTCAAAGCAAGAAGGTTGGTCTGATCAGAAATTTCTTGAATACTTGATACCAGCTGAGATATTGAATGGGCAGTTGTATCCAGAACAGAAGCGGCATTCATACTTGCATTTGCCTGATCGTTAATTAGATTCGCTCGGTGCCCAAGTTTATTAAGGGCTTCACGGGTATGATCGAAGACGTTATCTAATTCTTTAAGTGACTTACGCTCATTAATGAGCTCCTCAGCAGTGCTCATTAGACCGCCGCGAATACTGAGCAGCATCTCACCACCCTTGAGTTGACATGACATCACTCCTGATTCGCTATCACTTTCCTGCATCAATTTTTCTATCTGGTCATCTTTTTCAGCAAGGAGTAGCTGTAATTCTTGCTTTTCTTTAAGATGCTCGGCCTTCAAATCTTTTATCAGAGCCTGTAATTCTTCTTCTTTTTCACGCTGCTTACGTCTAGATAAAAACATATTCACCTCAAAAGATATATAGTCGCATTCTAAATTCTGTTGGACTAAATATCAGCACCTGTAAAGTCTATAATGCCGTCACTAAAATAGTGAAACGTTAAAAATATTAAAATTATTTAGCTTTCACTCTTAACACGATTTCTTCCTTCATTTTTGGCCTGATAGAGATAATCGTCTGCCCTGCGAACAATCGTTCTAATAGTGTCATCGGGTTTCACCGTTGTAACACCCAATGAAACTGTTAGAGTCTCTCGGTGCTCAAAAGTTGCCCTTTCAACTATTTGCCTGAGCTTTTCAGCTATCATCATGGCGCCGTCTCGATCCGTGTCTGGCAAAAGCACCAAAAACTCTTCTCCACCCCACCGAGCCAATCGATCAGTCTTGCGAAGTCGCTGCCTAAGAATACTAACCAATTGGGATAACACACTGTCGCCTATGTCATGGCCAAATGTATCGTTAATAGATTTAAAGTAATCTATATCCAAAAGCATCAAAGACATAGGATGATTAGAGCGATGAAAACCAGCCAAGCTAACCTCCAGGTAGGGTTCAATACCAGCTCGGTTGAGAGCACCTGTCAGTGGGTCACGGGTAGCAGCCAGCTTCAATCGCTTTTCCAGCTCCTTGCGATCTGTAATGTCCAACATTACTCCACGAAATAGTTGTCCAGGCTGATCATCAATTATTGGAATTGCGTGTCCCCAGATCCATCGAATGGTGCCGTTAGAACGAACGCGAAACTCAGCTTTCCACTCGTTAGGCACTGGGAAGTTCGCTGCCTGTGTCTCTTTTGCAAGCACATCGTGATCCTCCGGCTCAATCAGTGAAAAAAGCTTAGTGCCAATATCAGCTGGGCTCGAAAGGTTAGCCAATTCCTCATTAAGACCGAGCTGTTTATTAATGCCCTCACTGAAATAAAGAAACTCATCCTTTCCGTCAGGATGGTGTCTATACTCATAGACTGCTCCGGGAATACTGTCGGCAATGTCCACAAGTCTCTGTTTCTCAGCCCCCAAAGCAAAGCGTGCATCTGCAAGATCGGAAATAGCACGAGCCAAAGCCTGCAACTCACGTACCTTGCCAACTGTCGTATACTGGCTAATCGTGCAGGTGTTATCTGGGCCTTGAGCTTGCGCATAAAGCCTCTCCAATGGCCGGGTAACATCCCGTTGCAATGCCCAGGACACGAGCAACATCATGACCACAAGAATGCTACTGGCCCAGAAAGCATCAAACCAGGCCTCATATCTAGCACTTGAAATATGGGGCTCGGCATCAAGAGCAAACAGCAACCGCCCACCCTGCAAGTCCCGGATAACTGATGAGGCAGGGTTTACCAACTCGATAGGCGCAATGACCACGGCTTGAATATTGCGCTCATCCCAATACGTTGATATGTCCTGAGCGGCCGTTTTTTCTAGCCATTGCTCGTCAATGACACCACGAAGTTCGCTGACATCTGTGTTCTGCAAACTGCGCCTGGAAGCTAGTATGACGCGATCAGCTGCGTCAACCAACGCAATGGCCTCTACTGACGGCTGCGCTGCTACTGAAAAAATAAAACGTGATATAGACTCTCTACTAGCTGCCGTTTCCATGGCATCCACAATGGTTAGTGTCCGGTCTACAGCAATTGACTTGGCTTGTGATCGCGCTTCAAAAACATGTTCGTAATAGCTAAGCAGCGCAACCAAAAAGACCCCAAGAGTGGAAAATAAAACCATCAATAAGCTGAAGCGGCGTGCAAGAGATGTCGGTAACAACAGTTTCTTGATCATGGAAACTCTGCTAGAGGTATGAAACGATCATTAAGTACATTTGAAGACATCAAAGCTTCCTCAGCATCGTGGTTGTTGAACCGTAGGATGATTCTGCTAGCAACGGGCACAAGACTATGAAGAGGGCCCTCTGGGTCCCAAAAGCCAACCTGGTTATCCAACTCCAGCATTTCAATTGAATCACTGAACTCCACTATTTCTTTAACCGAAAGCCCAGTATGCTTTGCCAGCACCTCGTTCACCTCAGACGGGTTGTTTTGTCCCCAGCGAAGCGCATCGTTGTGAGCCTTGATAACCGAGGCAAGTTCTTTCGGATGCTGATCGATCACTTCATCGGCCACAATCAGCAGATCAATCACAGCATTCGGTGCCTGGCTAGTATCAAACAACCGACTGAAACCCACCAAACTCTCAAGCTCGACCGAGGTTGGCGGGTAGGTAATGGCCGCATCAGCAAGGCCTGTAGTCATAGCAACCGGCATTTCGCCCTGGGGGACAGGCAACAAGTCAATCTGGTCAAGTTGCAACCCACTTTTTGCCAGGGCCATCGCCAATACCAAAACATTGGCCGAGCCCTTTTCCAAAGCAAGGCGTTTTCCTGCCAACTGTTCGAGGCTGGTTATCTCATTACTGGCAACGATCATGTCCGCTCCAACCGATCGGCTAAGTACCAGAACCGCGCTGGCCGTTCTCTTTCCAGAGTGGTTAATCGCTGCGAGCTCAGCCAAAGTACCGCCCAGCATATCTACCTGGCCTCGATTGAAGGCCCGAACAGAATCGCTTAAAGAAGCAGTCTCAACAATTTCCAATACGGATGTGTACTCCCGCTCTTCGACCACTGCAAAATAGCCGTAACCTGGCCACGGATTGACTGCGATCCTCAATGTTTTCGATTCATCCCAGTCTTCACACCCCATGAGAACAAGCATTACAAGTACACACGCCGTTCGAAAACAAATCCTTATGCTCAAACTAACTCCTTTCTAATAACCTTAAGGCAGATAAAACGGCATTTCTGTACTCATATATGGCAAATAACTTCTCGTGAGCTATCTCTATATCACCTCTTGCATGTGCATCAACCAGCTGCTCTCCAGCACTGTGTAAATGTTCGTGAGCAGTTAACAATTGGGTGAATTCAGGCTTATTTTGAAAACGGGCTTGTCCATTATTTTCTATCCATCTACCAACCTTACATTCGCTGGCCTGCAAAGTCGGTAAGGAATCGGTTTCACCCTGCAACCACGACTCAAGTTGGTTCACCCAGTGTCTGTGCTCCACTTCGGCGTGCAGTAGCGGCAAATTATCAAAGTCTACAGGCTTTTGCGCTTTCCAAGTATTAGGCGCCTGCCAGTGGCTAACCCAGCTATGCAAGTCTCCCGCCTTCATCGGTCGAGCAATACCGTAACCCTGTCCATACTCGCACCCTAATCGCAGCAGCAGGTCACCATGCTCCTCAGTTTCTATACCTTCAGCAAGCACCTGTAAGCCAAAGGCCTGGGACATACCAACAACACCGGAAATAATGGACAAATCATCAGAGTCGTCCAGCATGTTGCGGACAAAACTCTGGTCAATTTTCAAAACACTGGCCGGCAAATGTTTGAGATAAGAAAGTGAAGAGAACCCTGTACCAAAATCATCCAGTGCAAACCGTACCCCTAGCTCACGACATTGCCGCATTACTCGGGATACTTTATCCAGATCATGCAAGGCACTACTTTCCAAAATTTCAATTTGCAAAAACCGCGGGCTAATACCTGGATGCGCCTCAAGCTCAGACTTAAGTTTGCTAACAAAATCGTGCTGGAGAATTTGAAGGCTGGTTACATTCACACTGACTTCAAGAGACAAGCCCTGTTCATGCCAAGCCTCGGCTTGAGCCACTGCTGTGTGAATCACCCAGTCCCCAAGCTCAACTTCCAATGGATGGTCCTGAATTGCAGGCAAAAACATATTGGGTGGCATTAATTCTCCGGAAGGTGGCTGCCAGCGGATAAGCGCTTCCACTCCCAAAACGGTGCCCTTTGCCATATTGACCTTCGGTTGGTAGAAAAGTACGAATTCTTCGTTCAATAGCGCTTTTTTTATTGCCTTAAGTCTGCCCGTCAGTGCCAGTGTTTTCTGCTCCCATTGCACATCATATTGCTGCAACCGGTTTTTACCCTGCATTTTGGCTTCAAAAAGAGCTTGGTTGGCCTGCCGCAATAGCTGATCTTCTGAAACTTTGTTAGGCTGAGGATACTGCGTAACACCAATACTTGCTGTGACCTGAATCTGTACGCCCGAGACAACCAAAGGCTCGCCTACTCGCACTAGTAACCGGCGAAACAACAAAAAGTGGTCATCATCCAGCCTCATTTTAGGTAACAATATGATGAACTCATCACCACCATTACGAGCGATAAAGGCTTCCTCACCACACACTGCACGAGTCCTTTGACTGAGTGCCAACAACACATCATCGCCAAAAGCTGTACCATGTCGTTCGTTTATTTCCCTAAAGTTATCCAAGTCCAGTATTGCCAGAACCAGATGACAACCATTCTGCTCACAATGGTTTATTGCCACTTTCAACCTTTCTTCCAGCGCTCTGTTATTTGGTAAACCGGTCAAATCATCTTCATACGCTAATTTGCGAAGCTGCTTCAGATGCTTTGTTTTGTCTGTTATATCCTGAAGGGTCCCTTCAATCACCGTTGGCTTACCGTCGGGGTCTGTTTCAAATTGACCACGAACTTCCAGGTACTTGGTTTGCCCAGACGCAAGACAGACCCTATGCTCCGTATGCAGATACCCCGCCACATTTTTTGCATTCTGGAAAGCTTGATGAGTTTTTTGACGATCCTCAGGATGCACCATTGCAAGGTAGCTATCATAGGTGGGCGTTGAGCTCGTCAGGTCCTGCTCAAATATTCGAAAAACTTCTTTCGACCAATAAGTTTCACCGTCACCCAATTGATAGCTCCAGTGGCCCAAATGAGCCTGCTGCTCAGCCCGCTCCAGGCGTTCAGTTTCCAGCTCTCTTTGTCTATGCACTTGCCGATGTTCCAGCGCAATACCCAGCAATTCACTCATCAGTTCTAAGAATTGCAGAACTTCTGGCCCCCATTGCCGCTCTTCCTTAACAGAGTCGTTGCCTAAAAACCCGACAATGTCGCCGCTTATACGTAACGGATATACGCAAACTGACTTGATTGATTGAGCTTCCAGAATGGTTTGTTCAGCATGAGCCTGAAGGGGCATATCGCTGACTCGCGGAATCAGCACATAACCAGTGGTTCGCAATTGGTGCCACCACCAAGGGGTTAGGTTAGAGGGTAGATTCTGAAGGTTTTTAATTTCGGCATTGATGCCATCTGCACACCACTCGTGGGTGTTGCTCATATATCTGCCATCGCCGCTCACAAGAAAAACATAAGTGCGATCTGCGCCCAAATAAACACCAGCTCGTTGCAGTGCTCTCTCTATTGCAGTATCAAACTCTTGTGGGGACGAGGCCATAAAGTCTGAGGCAAAATCACTTATTATCAATCGGGTATCTCTTTCCCGCTGTAAAATAAGCTCCTGAGTTTTACGCTCAGTTATATCCGTCTGGGTACCAACTACTCGTAACGGCCGGCCTTCAAAATCACGAGCAATAACTTTGCTACGGCACTGTACCCAGCGCTCGTTTCCAGCACTATTAATGACCCTATGCTGATGGCTGAAAACATCGGTCTTACCCAACAAATGTTCAAGGAACTTATTTTTCAGGACGGGCCAATCGTCCGGGTGGATGGCCTGTCCAGGCTGGGTAAGCAAATCGAGCGTTTCATCAGGACAGATTGAATCAAGTGCGTCTAGGTCCATATCCCAGAAAGAGTCGTTGGTCCCCCCCAAGACTGACTTCCAATGGTCTTCCTGTTCTATGAGTTTCTTTTCAGCCACCTCTCGGGCATACGCTTCTCGCTGTAAAGCTAAGGTGCGACCCGAAAGTTGCTTGTACATACTAAGCACACTCTGAATAAGGCCCGAGGCTTCACCGCTCATCGCTTCGCGCGACGCCTTTTTGGCCTCAGACAAAGGCCTCCCTTTATGCACCTCAAGCAAAGCAACTGCCATGCTCTTGTCATCGTGCAGAATATGGTGTGCCAGCCAGCTCACCAAAAAGGAAAGCAGATCATCAACCCCTGCCAGACTGGCAGTATTTTCAACTTGAGCCTGCATGGCGCGTACTTTGTCTACGAACCCATCATGTGAGCGGTGGTGCCTGGCAAACCACTCATCATCCTCGAACACTTCTATCCATAATTTTTCTTCGGAATCAAAATGATAAGCTGCATAGTCAACAAGGCCATCAACAATTGACTTTAACTGGTTAGGTTCCAGACCAAAAACATACTGGTTAGCCAAACTGTTAAGTAGCTTAACCAACTGGCGATGTTGCTGATCAATCGTCTGGATACCGGTTTCAAAGCTTGGGTTCCAAGGAACGATATCGAAGCCAAGCGGGGATTCATGTGAAGACATGGGAACCTAATTAATGACTATGATTTTTATGCAGTCTAAATTTCAGCTCTGCTCATTGCACTAAAACAGTGCATCCTAAATGACAAGGTGTCAGTGCTACGTCCCATTCTTTCATGTCGGATCATAGCAACATATTTTTTGGTTTGACCATAGCGTGAAACTCTTTTTGAGTTCCTTTCACTACCTGATACTACTCAAGGGCGTTCATGTAGTGGTCTGGTCATTCTGGACGTCCAGGTACCTGCTAACCTTCTTGGGCAACCCCCTGAAGTAATCGATCAACTACTCCCGTCAACTCCTGATGCTGAAAGGGCTTTTGCAACACAGCGTCCGCACCTAGTTCCAAAGCACGGTTCAAATCTGAATTGCTAAGTGCTGAGACTACAACCACTCTAGTGTTTCTGATCTCGCTGGTAGAGCGGATGAAGTCCAAAACCTGAAAACCATCCAGGCCTGGCATACTCAGATCCAACGTAATCAGCGCGGGACGATTCTGCAGCAGCTTTGTGCCCCCCTGGAAACCGTCCGTTGCCACATCCACCTCGTAGCCGCCTGAGCGCAGAATTCGGCTGATCAAGCGCGTAATAGCAGGCTCATCATCCAACACCAGCACACGACAATTGTTTTTGGGGGCAAATTCTGGCGGAATTGGCATGCCATGCTGTTCAAGAAAATTGACAAAGTCTTCAACCAGAACCCGGTTGTTGCCTCGCCCAGGCAATCTGAAGCCCTTCAGCTCGCCACGCTCGATCCATCGTATCACCGTGCGAAGATTCACATCACAGATTTTGGCGATTTCGCCGGTAGTAAGTGTTTTCATATGTCAGCTTTGAAATAGGATCCATCTAGTTGTGCACTTTTAAGAACAAAAGCCACATGAGACATGTTCTACAAGCTAGACTCATTGGCCTGCCTCAGACAGGTAATATGGCAAGAGCCTGATGCTTGGTCATAGCTTCCCTACTACATTGAGATGCAGCAGTTTTGACTTTAGTCTGTGGCTGCTTCATAAAGCGTTATTGTTTGAAGCGATTAACTAATTCGTGCAACTGTCCAGACACACGCTGTGACTGGCGAATGCTTTCAGCACTTTCCTCTGTTCTAGCTAGGCTGCGCTCAGCCAATTCAGAAATTTCTCTGACCTGACGGTTCACCTCTTCTGATACCAACGCTTGCTCTTCAACCGCAGCAGCCATCTGCTCAGACATAGCCGAGATCTGGTTTACCGCCTCAGCAATACCTTGAAGCATGGACTCAGACTCAATCACACGCTGCAGGCCGGTTTCGGCATCTTCAGTACCCTCTTTGGCAACGGTAACCGAAGAGTTCGCCTGAGCCGTAAGTCCCTCGACAATTTGCCGAATGTTCTGTGCTGATTCACGAGTATTACCAGCCAAAACACGCACTTCATCGGCCACAACCGAGAAGCCACGACCATGGTCACCGGCACGAGCCGCCTCAATCGCCGCGTTCAAGGCCAGAAGATTGGTTTGATCGGATATATCCTCGATGGACTGAGCAGCGTGGGCGATCTCACTGGTCTGCTCAGCCAACAGATGCACTGCCTGACCGATCTCGGATACGGTGTTACGCAGCTCTTCTATAGAGGTACAGGTGATGCGGGCAATCTCGCCACCCTGGCCGGCCAGTTCTCTGGAATGCTCGGCCTGACCCGCGGTTTTCTGAACGTTGTGCGAAATTTCGTGAATCGCCAGCGACATCTCGTGCATGGCAGTCGCCACCAGCTCGGTTTGACGGCTTTGAGCCTGCATCTCCTCGCGGGCGGTTTCGGACAGCTCCAGCCCCAGCCGCGACTGCTGCGCCACTTGTCGGGACGCATCCTCAATACGAGTCAACACCGCATCCAGGTGTGCACGCAGGCTCATCACCCCCACCATGATATTGCCGGTCATACCGTGCTGGTTGGTGTAGGTGTTCGCTGCCAGAGGGTGCATGAACACACCGTGCAGCTCCTTGCTGATCAATTCAAGGTCATGCTTGTGGTGCAGGAACTGAATACCGCCGAAGATCAACAGGGCAGCGATCAACCAGAGGGTACTGGCCAGCGGTGACAGCCAATAGGCCAGCGCTACCGCCGGTACGATAAAGGCCAGCGCGATCAGGAGTTGCTGCAGATAGCGCGGCACTTGCAACTGACGACGCTTGCGATTGACACGGGCGTACAGTTTCTCGGCCCGCTCCACATCCTTGCGTGCAGGACAGGAGCGCACGGATTCATAGCCCACTACCTTGCCTGCTTCGGTCACGGGGGTCACATAGGCACTAACCCAATAGTGATCGCCGTTTTTGCAACGGTTTTTGACCAGCCCCATCCAGGGGCGACCCGCCTTGAGGTGGTTCCACATCACCTCGAACGCTTCCGCCGGCATATCCGAATGCCGCACCAGATTATGATTCTGCCCAATCAGCTCTTCGCGGGCGTAACCGCTGATTTTCTGAAAGGCATCATTACAGTGAGTGATCACACCCGACAGATCGGTTGATGAGATCAGCTTAACATGCGCATCAAAGTGCTGTTCACGCTGAGTCACGGGGCCATTGTTTTTCATCTCGACTACCTCGATTACGCCATAACATCTGCTGCCTGGCTAGAGAGCCAGCGCTGTTCAAATTCTGTTGCAGTCAGGGGACGAGCAAAGCAGTAGCCTTGCCCGTAATCACAACCCATCCGCTTCAACTCGTCCGCGATTGCTTCATTTTCAATCCCCTCCGCGAGGGTTTTCATACCGAAAATGTGTGCAGTGGCGATGATGGTTTGTACGATCGCTCGGTTTGCCTGATCACAGTCGAGGTTGCGTACAAACGACATATCGATTTTCAAAAGGTCCGCATCAATATCTTTCAAATAATTCAGCGATGAGTGACCGGTACCAAAGTCATCAATGGCCAGAGCAAAACCTTTTTCCTTAAGATAGTGCAGCATATTGATGGCCTCCTCGGGGTCACGCATCAAACCGGTCTCGGTCAGCTCCAATTCAAAATCACTCGGTGAAACACCTTCTTCCTCTAATAACAGCAACAGATCATTGGCAAAGCGACTATCATCCAAGTCTCGTGCCGACACGTTTACAGCCAGTTTTATCTGAATCCGACCCGGAACAATGAAACCCTTTTCTTGCCATATACGGCGCTGATGACCTGCCATTTGCAAAACCTTTCGAGTGATCATGTCGATCAACCCTCGCTCTTCAGCCAGCGGTATGAATTGGTTGGGACTGACCCAACCCAGCTCGGCATCAAACCAGCGCAATAATACTTCCGCACCACAGAGCTGGCCCGTGGCAAGGCACACTTGCGGCTGAAAACGCAACTCCAGCCCTTCACCTTTTACCAAAGCAGCTTCCAGTCGGCGGGCAAGATAGGCTCTTTCTCTGATTTTCAAACCCAGCAGTGAATCGTAAAAGCACACTTGATCGGTGCGCGCTTTGGCCTGATGAAGTGCAATATCGGCGTGCCGTAGTAGGGTTTCGTAGCTGTCTCCGTCGTGGGGCGCCAACACAACGCCATAGCGCTGGCGCACCGTCACCTCCACGCCCTCAACTTGGAAAGGCTCAGTAAATGCCTGATTGATACGCGACACTAGTGAGAGCACCGCATCACCATCCGGCACAAAACAGGCAAGGGCAAACTCGTCACCTGTAATGCGGGCCAAGGTTCCACCGACAGTCTGTTCCGGCCGCCCCAGCAAATCCATTTCGCGGGTTGTTTGCTGCAACCTCAAGCTGACCGCCTTGAGCAACGAATCCCCCACCTCATGCCCCAGAGTGTCATTAATCTCTTTAAGGTTAATGATGTCCATGTAGATGAGACTAAGCGTGCGCCCCTCTCGCCGCGCAATAGCCAGCATTTGCTCAACCTGCTCGCCCAGCAAGTTGCGATTTGGCAAACCAGTCAAACTGTCGTAAAACGCGAGCTTCTGAATGTGTCGGGTCTGTTCATCATACAAATTCTGCACGTCATCACGGGCATTAACGATGGCACATTGACTGGCATAGCTGTACGCATCAAGTGCCAGAGTGACATCCAGCAACACTAGCTTGTTCAGTGCAGTAAGCACACTAGAGATCTGGGCCGGACTATCGGCCAGTTCATGCTGCAACGCCTTGCTGAAATGATGCAGGTAACTGCCGAAGGCACCGGTATACCACTCGGGCTTCAAACCGATACGTTCATGTGCTATTCCGACCGCCAAACGATCAAGCGCATAATCGTAATCATAATGACCCGACAAAAGACGCTCGAAATATCGGCGCTGAGTATCTTTTAACCGCACACGCGTAGCGTCGTGCTGCAACAGATCCGCCACGGCATCAAATTGCATCAAATGATCATAGAAAGCCTCTATCAACTGATCGCTGTAAGTGTGCATGCGCGGCTGCAGCTGTTGCAGCAGCCTCTCCTCGTCAAGTGTCAGCGCAATGAAACGCTTGCGTTGCTCGAAACTTTCGTTACACAATCCGATAGCGGCGGCCACATCACCGACTGGAGGTAAAGCACTGTCCATCTCAGTCATCCTTCTTTTTTACCAAACGGAGCTGCGGCTGACGGGGTTGGGCAGTATCGATTGCCTCTCGGTCACGCTTGCCTGGTATCTGGTTCAGTTTCTGCAGCAGGTCCGCAGACCTTTCCATCAGCAGATCGTTCAGCAACACACAGGTGTGAACCGGATTACTGGCCCGACGAATTACTCCGTTGATTCTGAATTGCATCCGTTCAAGTTTTTGCCGCTGCGTTTCAGGACGACCGGCAATATGCTGCTCGACCAGCTCCATTCGCAGCTGCTCCAGCGCAACGGGGTCGTTCTGCGCCAACTGCACAAGTGAGTCAAAGTCAGGAATGCTGACTATGGGGTGTGTACTCATAACCCCCTCCTCTATTTACGAATGCCAAGCATGCCGCACGCACTTTCGCAGTCGGCATAGATCATGGGTAAAGCATGTACCAGCTCCAGCAGGGGCAAACGAACTCCGCCCCAGGCCTCGGAGACCACTTCAGTTTCAATACGCTGCTTTAACGCGTCAGCGTCGAGCTCGGGCCAATCCGGATTGGCAGCGAGGAAAAAACTCAGTCCATCGGCAAACTGGATGATAATCAAAAGATCGCGTAACTCTTTTAGCACCTTGGGATGGCGCACCGCTTCATGATGATGGTGATAGCGCACGATATTGCTCAACAACGCCGGCAGGTGCATTTTCCTGCAGGCCATCTGTCCTACCACCGTGTGGGTAAAACCCAGGCTGCTTTGTTCGGCAGAAATCAATTCTTCCGCAGCGCCCCAACCGCGCACATCAGTATCCTTGAGCGCATCGGGCGCGACCTGCAGCATCACAAACCGGCCCAAATCATGCAGCAGGCCGGCCATGTAGGCAGTCTCGGGTTTCACGGTCGAGAAATAGGGGGTACGCGCCAGAAATACGGCGATCTGAGCCACCGGTAGTGTTCAGAATTCTGTGTCATTTCTTTAGACTGAACCGAAAAGAGATGACTCATGACCAAACCTACGTTCGATATGGATGCCGCCCTTCAAGCTCTGCGCGAGGGCAAAGACCTCACCGGTAAAGACGGCATCCTGACCCCGTTGATCAAGCAACTCACCGAAGCCGCCATGCAAGGTGAGCTGGAGGCCCATCTGGCCGCTGAGGACGCGGTTAATCGCAAGAATGGCTCCAGCCGCAAGACCATAAAAGGACCGACCGGCAGCTTTGAACTTGACGCTCCCAGAGACCGGGCTGGCTCCTTTGAGCCCCAGATCGTCAAGAAGCACCAGACTCACCTCACCGACGAGCTGGAACGCAAAATCATCGCCCTGTTCGCACTCGGCAACAGCTATCAGGACATCCGCACCCACATCGCCGATCTGTATGGTGTGTCGCTCTCCAACGGCACCATCAACGCCGTTACCGACAAACTGGTACCGGAGCTGGAAGCCTGGCGTGAACGTGACCTGGAAGCCATTTACCCCATTGTCTGGCTCGACGCCATTCACTACAAAATCAAAGAGAATGGTCGCTATGTCAGCAAGGCGGTCTATACGCTCCTCGGCCTGAACATCGAGGGCAAGAAAGAGCTGCTCGGCCTCTACCTCTCCGACCAGGAAGGCGCTCACCACTGGCTCAGCGTCCTCACCGACCTTTACAACCGGGGCGTTAAAGACATCCTGATTGCCTGTGTCGATGGCCTGAAGGGCTTCCCCGAAGCCATTGAGGAGTTAATGTCAAATCTGGTGTATGGGCATCAAGCCGCGTTCCTGTCTGATTGATCCTGTACTTGTTCGCCGTCCTTGAACTTCACATTGTTGA
>NZ_JAHQZT010000037.1 GCF_019061305.1 Marinobacterium weihaiense | reverse complement strand
CCCGGATGAATTGCTGAATAGCGCTGTACATGATGCCGCGAGCGGCAAACCAAGGATAGCGCCTTTTGCTTATATGATCATCCGGGATGCGACAGCTAGGCAGTGCCATAAGCCTTGTTGTATTTGTCAAGTCGTAGGACAGGATGTGTTCGACTACTTCGACCAAACTTCCCGTCGACCCAGTAGCAGAAAAACTCCTTCATAACAGGTAGCATTTACCACCGCCATGTTCTATCGGCTGATATATTCTTAATTAATCAAGTACTCACAACTTGCCTTTATGCACTAAGAGTGAGCTTCTTCTTCCAGACAAATAAATTCCCTTGGAATTACATCCTGGATTGGATCAGGGGTTCGATGTATATTGCTAAAGAAATATAGAACTTCTCGTCGGACGAAAGATATAATTGCTGCAAATTCAAATCTTGAATGTACAGGATATAACTTATTATTGTATCTAACAAAATCCCGGCCATCACCTTCAACTCGGTGAATCTTTCTTTCGATCTCGTCTACAATCCCTATGTAATACTGTTCTCTATCAATTTCTTCAGGTTTTCCGTTCCATGGGCGATTCATAACCCATAGATTTCTTGATTCAGAAGTACGATATCGCTTATCACCTGACGGCTCAAAAATTGGCTTATCTGATCCATTTTCAGATATCTTGCTTACATTCCATTCAACAACTTCTAAACACTTCTCCCAGTCTTCCCACTTTTCTACAGTTGATATCCATAGACTAACCCTATTCCCATACTCAATTTCGAACTCTTTTATTTTCTTATATGAGTCTATTTGCTTGTTCGCATCATTTATAAAATCAAAAACACTTAAGCCGCTATACGCACACAAGCCTTCAATAAGTCTGGATGTAAAAACATTATCATTGAAGAATATATGCTCCGTCATTTTTCTCAATGCATATACATTAACATCCATATACAGGTCGAACTCAGGCGTCGCTTCACCGAAGTATCTCGATCCCTCTTCCGCAAGCTCTTTTTCCAACCGTTCGAATACAATATTTTTCATCATAAATCACCTGGATTAATAATAAAAAATTAATTTAAAATAGCCTATTACACTAGCTTTCAACCTATGCTTTACCACTCCCGTATGATCCATGCACCCGGCGCCAGTGAGCACGTCTTCCTTTTAAACGGTTCCTGCAAAAATCACACAACAACCCAAATCCCCCTCCTACTTTTGAAACCTTCCAGCCTTTCAAGTAGCTTTGTTCACACTTTTCACACTTAATTGCATGATTAACCCTTCGATCAGGAGTTACTGGTAATTTTTTAGAGTTTTGAATGTCTTGAGGGGACTTTTTACGTTTCTTTTTCTTTGACTGCTTTTCCTGCGAATTTACTTGAACTTTCCCTTTCTCATAACTCGTCATAACAGCATTTGAAGGCTTGGATTTTTGATACTTCGCAACAATAGAGTCCGCCTCATGGGCTCCATATTCACGAATACGATGGGCTAACTGGTCAATGAGCGCATCGACAGCTATATGCCGGCTCTTTGACCAGCGGCGTAGAGCCTCCAAGGCTGCAAGACGAGGTTCAACGTCATCCATTAACTTCTGCAGTTCTGTTTTCTCTTGGCCTGAGGGCATATCCATACACTCCCACTATTTCCTTGGCTGCGTTGCTTTATTTATTCAGCAAGCGCTTTCAGCAGCGCATCTCTCGCATCCTGATAAAACTGAATATCAACCTTGGTAGCCATCTCATCCGACAAGTCGTAGAGCTGGCGTCGCGCTGTCACTGGCATCAACAGGGTACTAGCGCCTTTTTCCACTGCCAGTTCTGCAATATTCACGGCATTGCTGATCGGCTCAATGGAACCGCCCAGGTTGATCTCACCCACCACAATAAGGCCGCCTTTCACGGATTTCTTCAACATACTGCTGCACATGGAAATTAATGCTGCGACACCCAGTTTGGAACCTTTTTTAGCTGCATCAAAGGCTCGGAGCTGAACGGTAAACTCATGTGATCGTGGATCTCGATCACCAATTAACTGCTGCGCACGTGCATAAAGATTTTGCTCAGCATATCGCATGGATTCTTTAAATGCTGCCGGTGCCGGATTATTCAGAATCTTCACACCGGAGCCTGGGCCTTCGTTCACTTCGATACGATAAAGCCCAGCGTTGTCATCAAAGTCTGTGCCACCTTCGCTGATTGTCCATATTTGACCCGGTTCAAGCGGGTCATCACCAATTTCGTTATCGGCGCGCAACTCAGGTGTGGCAACAAACTTTTCAATGCCATCGTCACCGATAAAATAACTGAAATGAGTATTACGAAACTCGGCAGCGCCCACTCGCTTCTGCTGCTCTTTTACTCGGCGACGAACTTCCAGCGCCAAACGTGTTGCCCACTCCAAATCCTCATCAGATACTGGCATATCAGCGTCGGGATACATTAATTTGAGCAGACCCGATACCGTTTTA
This sequence comes from Marinobacterium weihaiense, assembly GCF_019061305.1. GTDB lineage: Bacteria > Pseudomonadota > Gammaproteobacteria > Pseudomonadales > Balneatricaceae > Marinobacterium > Marinobacterium weihaiense. The sequence goes on along the minus strand of NZ_JAHQZT010000037.1, from coordinate 18,680 downwards.
TTTACCGCATTGGTATCACGTCCACTCAACGCTCCGCCTAAATGTACTCGGTTTTGCATGGCCGCCACACGGCTTTGAAAACGCAGACGGCTAATACACTCGGAGAAGAAATCACTGACCAAACCAAAATGATCAGTCGTCAGATCCTTGCTCATCTTGGGCACATCCCAACCGGGCAGGTAGCAGTGGATACGGTCCATCCAGGCGGTGTCATCGCGCATCTCCTGAGGCAAAGGGCCAAACAGATGGCCTACCCGCTGCTGATGCTCCACATCCACGTCGAAGTTACCCACAAACACCATGGAACCATCGGCACGGATGCTCTCCTTGCCACGGCTGAATTCACCGGATTCCATGTAGCCCTTCATGATGTTGATCCCTTCCTTGCTATCAAAAGAGATCCCGCTGACTTCATCAAAGCAGACCACGTCATACTGGCATACCAGACCGCGCTGGCCCGAGGCATTGTTGACGAACATCTTGGCAATGGTCGCCTTACCACCGGAGATCAGATGGGCATAGGGCGACACCTGCTGGAACAGATGACTCTTGCCGGTTCCGCGCGGCCCCAGCTCGACCAGGTTATAGTTGCGTTCAACAAAGGGCACCATACGCAACAGGATGGAGTCTTTGGCCCGCTCGGATAGGGCCTCGGATTCAAGACCAATGGACCGAATCAGAAAGTCACGCCACTCATGGCTATCAAATTGACTGCGGGCCTCGGCCATCACATCCAGCACGTTACGCTTGGACATCTGGATGGGACGCAGCTCAGCGATACCAAAAGCATTACCCTTTTCTTCAGCGATGACGGGGTCATACTCCAGCGTGACCTCGGCATAAAAGCCGCCCGTTAACAGGCGTTCATTGTCATCGACAATCTTGTCGGCAATACGCACACGGTTGAGATTAAGGCTGGGCAAAGAGGCAACGTAACCGCCCTCCTTCTCGACAAAGCGGACACTGATAATATCGATCAGTTTGGCCGCACCCTTCTTGTAAGCACGCGCTTTGAACAGCTCCTCTTCACCGGCACGTACAGTGCGGGAGGCCAGCTGGCGCTGAACAATCTCCAGGCCCTCTTCGATCTCCTCGGGATCGGTAGAGGCACAGTAACGCCCCAACATGAACTCGACCACATAGGTCGGCACCGGAAACTGGCGGGCAAAGGTCCGCACCAGATCCTTGCGCACGATATAGCCTTCAAAAACGTCTGCGGCCTTGTTATCCAGAGCATCCAGTTCCACGCGTCTCTCTCCTAACCTTATTCATCACCGACCAGGGTCGGCTTTTTCGCCAGTACATTGCCACTTTCATCCAGCAGCACCAGTACGGCTGTCATGCCTTCAAAGTCATCATCCACCATCAGGCTGCACTTGCCGCCCTTGAGTGGTTTGCGCTTGCAGATTTCGGAGTCCGCATCCGCCGCGTGCGTTCTCAGCACCGCCACCACGCCATCAGCATCCGTTTCTGCCTGGACCTTGCAGGTCAGCCCCAGCCAGCGCAGGTCAGACAGGGCCGCCGTCGCACTTGGACCCGTTTGGACTTGCTGATTGCTGCTGATTTCGATGATGGGCGTCAGGCACTCCTGCAGGCTCAAACCACCGTGATCATAATGCTGGCCTGCCTTGAAGCTGCTGATGCCGGGGGCCATGGCGATGCTGACATCCTTGTTCCAGTACCAGCCCAGCTGTAGATAGCCTGTATCCACCGCATCCTTGATCACGGCACAACGGCCCCAGCGGGTATCGGTCAGGTGTTTGGTCAGATCCACCTTGGACATGGTGCCGGGTGTCAGTACCCAGCCATGATCGGTTACGATACGAATCTTGCGCCAGCCCACAGCCAGGAGTTCATCGACCCGCTCAACCACTTCTTCCAGCAGCGTGTCGATGCGCGCCGCCAGTTTCAGGCCTTTAACATGGCCTTCCTTGTCGATATCACCACTCTGCACCCAGGCATTGCCGGATGGGTCACCCGTCTCGCCCTCTTCCAAGTACACCCAGCCTTTTTCCTTGAGAAACTTCTTCAGGTAATAGGCCGAAAAATCCTTATCCTCATCCAGCAGGCTGGGTTCAAAATCCCGATCGGACACCCGTCCCGTCAGCTTGTCATGGACAGGGGTAACAGCAGCTTTGGCCGTCGCGGTTACTGAAGGCAAGGCTGCCCAGTTGGATGACAATTTGATATTCGCCCTGGATACCAACATCTGCTCCAGCCGCTGGGCGATGTCATAGCGCAAGCCATCCACAAAGAAGACCACCTCACCGCCCGGAGCATAAGCCGCCGTGGCTTCGCTCACCTGACCAACACCCGGATATCCCTTGGCTTTCACCAGATTCTGGAAATTACGAGTCACTTCATCCAGCCAGGGGGTGTAGATCAGCGCCAGCAGTTGTTGCACCAGCGCTTGTTGCCCATTGGACAGTGGGTAAGCCAGTGCCTTGAGCGCCAGGTCATCCACCTGCCAATATTCTTGGCGATAAAGTTCAGCCATCTCTTCGGCATCGATACCGGAGAACACCTGCTGTGTACGCTCGGCGATCTGGCTCAGAAACTCCATTACACCCGCCAAGGGTGCCTGCCCCAACTGTGACCAGATCCAGGTACGACGCTCGGCGTGACGCTGTTCAAGTCGCAGCAGTTGTTGGCGCACCTGGGCTGAGTCCAGTGACAACAGCTGGCTCAGGTCCTGCTCAAGCCGCTGTTCATCATCGGCATTGATCACCGGATAGCTGGCACCATCAGCGGCCAGATCAGGCTGCACCTTCATCAGCAGCTCCGGCAAACTGGGATAGTGGTGACAGGACTCGGCATACCGCTGCCAAACACTCTCCCAAACACCCTGACGCTGACACAGCAACTCCGCTGCCGTCAGTTCGCCATCGCGTTCCGGACTGAAGTGATATTCGGTCTCGCAGATACCCACCAACGCCTGCCAACGGGGCGCATCCCAGCGTTCACGACAGGCTTTGCTGTCATTCATCCAGCTCAGCAGATCCCGTACCGGGTCACTGGACACCAGTTTATTGAAGTCCGGCGCTTCAAGGCGGCGGTTGGCAAGCTCTTCGCGCTCGCTTTCCAGTATTTCGGTGAGTACCCGCAGCATCGCCTGCTGCGACTTGTCATCCTTGGCCACATCCAGACCGGCACCGCCATTGGCCGATATCAGGAATGCATTGACCGTCCAGTCCCGGCCGGTGTTGTTGTAGATCCACCAACAGCCGCGATACTGCAGCTCTGCCAAGGGCTTGAGCACATCGGGGCAATCCGCAATCGCACGCAAGTCGCGGCGCTCTACACCCGGCAAATACAGAATCGGGGTACGGTCCTGCGGCAACTGCACTTCCGATAACACACCTTCGATGACACACTTGATCCAGATGGCCGGTCCGCGCTTCTGCTCGGGGGCATAGTCGCCTAGCACCACCAGCTCCGGCATGGCGGCCTGCAGCAGCGGCAAGGCGGATTCCCACTGGCGCTGCTTGTCAGTCCAGAGAATAACGCTCGGTGCCATCTGGATATTGGAGTTATAGGCTGCGCTGGCACGGACTTCCTCCGCCAGCAGGTCGATCAGTTTCATAGCAGTCCCTGGCGGTTCGCTTCGTACCAAACGAAGGGTGATAGCTCTTTCAGACTTTCTTCATCTTTTCTGCGAAGGTAACGGGTAAAAGCCCTACTTCTCATTTTTCGGTGCTGTTCACTATCGAGATTCAAACGCGAGATTGTCGTCGCAGCGACCTCTGCCACGGCATTATCCAGTTCCGGATTAGGCTTTATAGCACCACTTGCCAGGTTCAAAACAAATGTATCTGGCTGTATCTCAAAAGGATCAAGTAGATCGGTGAATGCGTTCTTGGAGCGATTTGGCCCCAAACAGGACAAACGATAGTTGGACCACTCGTAAGCATCACCCGCGAGGGCCGACTTGGGTATGAAATGGTCCGTGGATGATGCTCCTGATACCCACTCGAAGTAGATAGCCAGGTAGGCACAAACGCCTGAGTAGGCTTCCCACAGCTGCTCGTTGGTCTTTTGCCAATACACCGGAAGTTTACTCGGCTCGGGTGGAGCGCTCTGTAAATCGATCCCTTTTTTATCCAACCAGGCAAGCCCAGGCTGGCGTACCTCCTCGTCAAAGCTCTCTGGCTCTGGCTGTAATTTAACTGGAATCATCACATGAGTCCTTTGGACTTACAGATATAGCGCCAGTTGAACAAGAAATCATCAGCCGGATTCAATGCCCTAACAAGCCTGGTATTCATCTCCTGAAATTCGGCTTTGGAGATCGTATCTTTTTCAAGTAGCTCGGATGCTTCCTTAATCAGTCGCTCATTAGCAAGCGAGCCGGAACTTTTCAAATCAAAGGCTTCACTGGTAAGCCAGTTTGAAGCATCTCCCATCGGCTCAAAGTCACGCTGCCGCAGCTTCACCTCTCCCTGCTCAAGGTCCAGATCAAACCAGGCATCCTGTGCAGGATCAAAAACCGGCTCGACGGATGCCATGATCAGAGGCGAATGGGTAGCGGTAATCAACTGCACATCGGGACGTCGAGTAAGTTGCTCCATGACAGACAACAGCGCCGGAATAATACTGCGCTGCCAGCTGGGGTGAAGATGCGACTCCACTTCATCGATCAGAAAGACCACCTGATGGGTGGGATCTTCCTGCAACAAGTCGGCGGCCTTGCGGTGCTCTTCCCAGGCCCAGACCAGGAAATAAGCCAGCGCGATAATGCGGCGGATACCGGATGACGCATGGACCACAGGAACATCCTGACCATAGGGCATACGGATCGTTGGAATATCGCGGGCCTCGTCCAGGCTGATGCGCGTCAGGTCACCCGGCTGCAACTCCTCTTTATCAGAGGGCGACAGCACTTTCAGCACCTTGACCAAATGCTTGAACGCCGCGCCTTTTTCCTTCTGCCAAGTCGCCCAGTCTTGTACCAGACCATTGCATAAAACAGTGCCATCTTCGGCTTTCAGGCCATGCCATACCTCATCGGGAGCAAAGACATAGGCCGGGCGTCGCTCCTGCACATCTATACCGTTGCGGGTCTGCCAATAGTTGCGCGACGGATCCCATACGGCAAAGCTGCCATCGGTCATGGCATAGAGCACCAAGCCAGGGTTCGCCGGACGACCGGCATTGCCTGTCCAGGCTTCTTCCCTGCGCTGATAGGTGCTTTCGTAGCTAACCTCTTTCACCTTGCCCGAAAACGAAAAGCTGATAGACGAGTCACCCTTGCGCTGAGGCTGAACCTTTTTCCCCACGGTCAGCTTGGGGTTGATTTCAGACGGCCACTTGCGGGTCATCGACCACCAGGCGACATCCAGCAGGAAGCTTTTGCCCAGGCCATTATCCCCTGTGATCAGATTTAGACGCTGACCAAACTCCAATGTCATGGAGGGAGCCGGGCCAACATTGGTCAATTTCAATGTTTTGAACATGACAAAATCTCCAACAGGCTTAGGCCAGGGTTCTGGGTGTCAGGCCGGGGAACAGGCTACGAATCGTGGTCCAGAAGGGTGAGTACTGGCCAGACTCGCTCTGTTGTAAATATCCATCGACGAACAGCGCCAACTCGTCATTACTCAGTTCTTCACTCAAGAACGGCTCAATCGCGGCTGCCCGCATACTGACCAACTTGGGCAGATCAAGTCCCAGCTTTGTAATTGTAACGTCTGCCGCTTCATCGTCTGGTGCCGGATAGATATTGCCATCTCCCGTGAATTTAAAACGCTGCTCACAATCAGAGTCCATCGGCGATACCAGCAAATGCTCATCAAACCAATCACCTTTGAGATTTCCACAATGTCTGGGCTCTCCCTTTTCCAGTTGATTCTGGCAAGAGCACAGCAAATTCGAATAATCCAAGGGGTCAACCGCTGCATCACTCTGAGGTTGAAAGTGCTCGATGTGCGAGTCTTGCTCAGATAAGCGGCGCTCACAGTAGCAGCAGATATACCCCTGCTCCTGCATCAATGCAGTTTTAACAGCTCGCTTTTCAGCCCCACTGAGATCATCGTAGGTCGGCGACCAGTCTTCGTTTTCCAAGGCTTTCCAAGCCGTAAGCTCGGCCGGCTCGGTCCCTTTGATGATAGGCTTCATTTACCAATCAACTCCTTACGCTTGATCAGTACAGAGGCCTTAACCAACTCCGGGTCAGACCCAATCCGCTCCTGCAGCGCATTCAAATCAGCCATCGCCTGCTGCAAGTCACCGGCCTGAATTTGCTGGTGCAACCGCTGTAGATCATCGAAGACATCATCCGGTCGGGTCGTTGGTAGCCCCATAATGTCTTCCAGAATACGGTCCACGTTTTTGCCATAGGACTCCGTCACCGGCACAGTTTCCAGCTCCCCTTTTTCCATCCGTAACAGGTGCAGATGTTTGGGTTGCACATGCGTAATAACATGGGGTGAATGGGTCGAGACCAGGAACTGGCAGTTGGGAAACACCTTACGCAGGTTAGGAATCAGGATGCGCTGCCATTTGGGGTGCAGATGCAGATCCACCTCATCAATCAGGATAACGCCATCCCCTTCAAGCGGGTTGTCACGCATGGGGTTGGCAATGGCCAGACGCCTGGCCAAATCACCAATCATTGCCATCAGACACTTTTCGCCGTCTGATAGCTGGTTAACCGTTAGCTTTTGGCCCTGTTTTTCGACCTCCATACGCAGAGGCTTACGCCGGACTGTGAGGTTCTTGAACTCCGGCATGAACGTGGTCAAAGCACAGCGCACCGCTTCCAACTGCGGGTCGGGAAAGGCATAACCTTCAGGCTGAACCAAATCATCACGATAACGACGGTGCTCGTTTTCCAGATCTTCACGGTCGCGAAACCATTCAAAAAAGGTACGGAAGTTAGCCCCACTGGTTAGGGATTCATCATAGGCATCCAGCAGTTCAAACTGGTGCGAGTTACGAATCCGTAGCGGAATATCCAGCACTGCCCGGTTCACCGGATAATAGGCAAACAGGGGTAAATTGACTTGCCCTTGATGTTCAGTAATCAACGCCTGATAACGCTTGGCCTGTTCAGTCGCACTCAGCAAGACAGACGCATGTTCCTTGCGGCTATGCCCTGAACGTGCTTTGGCCAGACTCCAGGCAAAAGGGACTTTATCCTCACAGACCATTTCAACCGTGGAAACCGAGCTACCGTTACGAATATCCGACTCGGTAATCGGTCGTCCGGATGCAGTTGCGGTACGCATCCGGTTTACCAACCAGGAGAGCATGATCGCACTGGCATCCAGGATGCTGGACTTGCCGGCACCGTTCATACCTACAAACACATTCAAATGCTCATCAAGGTTCAGCGACAGCTCTTTGGCGCCTCTGAAGTTGATCAGCTTAACCTCAGAAATGTGCATCTCATACTCCCGTCCAGCAGGGTTTAATGGTTCAAACAGTCTATCATGCAGTAAATAGGTCGCCGCTATTCCACCCGCTCAAGCTTCAACTCCGCAATCTGCTTTGCAGTATCCAGGTAGTCTGCCAGGTAGGCTTCAAAGGTGAAGTCCCGCTTTTTTATCTGCTCGATGAAGTCCATGATCCATTCACCGGTTTTGTGCTGGTAGCCATCCATCTTCGATTCCGGGGCCATCACGCCCACGGGGTGGCTGGCGTAGTCCGACAGCACATTCAGCGCGGCGTAGCCGTGCTCACCCATTTTCACGAAGTAATCACTGGTGCGGTCGGCAATGGCGTTACGAAACTCGATTAGCTCTTCGGCACGTTTGCGTTTGATCTCCGCCTCTGGCGGCAGGCGCAGATCAAACACCTTGCAAGTCAGCGGCAACATCCACTTGGCCGGCACGTGGTAACGCTGCAGGTTACGCAACTGGGAGACAAACAGCCGCTCCAGCTCATGGATACCGGCCAGGTTCTCTTCCCAGCGCTTCATCGCGTCTTCCAACTGCCGGGTATGCGCAAAGCTGATCTCGACGCTTTTGCTGCCGAATATCACACCGTTCAGACAGATCCAGCGGCAAAAGCCGATCTCAAAGCGCAGGCGGTGGGTACGGTTGTAGCTGTTGGTAATGCGTACAAAGGGCGTCCAACGGTCTTTCTCCCAGGGTTCGAACTCACTCTTGGTATGAATCAGGTCGATATGACAGAAAGACCGGGTTTTGGGCATGGTCACATTCAGGCACTGCATATCCTTCATGGATGTCATCTTGAACACTGTTTGCATGGCATCTGCCGCCAGGTCGTAGGCCTCCCGGTTGGTGATCAGCCGATAACTGTCTGTTACTACCGCAAAGGTAAGGCCCTTATCCGTATCGACTACCGCCTGGTGGCGCGGCAGTTGTTCATAATTGATGCTGCCGAGCAGGTCGATATCACCGGTGGCAGACCGAATATAAACCGGCTTCAGCTCCACCGGGAAAAACGCCTGCGTGACATCCTTTTCTTTCCAGCTGCGTTTCATAGGCTCAGCTCCTTGCCGCCTGCTTCTCTGCCAATGTCAGATGATGCTCATTGATGCGGTCGCCTTCTTTGCCGTCGTATTCCAGGCCCAGGTGGTACCAGGGGGCGGAGGGCACATCTTTGCCGCGATCTTTGCTCCATTTAACGTTGGGTTTGAAGCGCAGGATGCCCGCGCCTTTTTTGCCCAGGTCTTTGGCCAGCAGGAAGGGGCGGATGTTAAGGCGCACGCCGTCGTTGAGGTCGGGGTTCCAGCCGATGGGTTGTTCCGCCAGCGGTTTCCAGCGCACGAAGATGTCGTAGGGCTTTTCGCCTTCGAGGATCTTTTCCAGCTCGGTTTTCAGGGTTTCGGCAGCGGCGAGGCGGATATCGGCACCGTCTTCGCCGTTGGCGACACCGGCTTGCTGGGTGCGAATCCAGTCGCCCAGATAGGTGTAGATTAGGCGCTCCAGCCCGGCCTTGTCCAGCTGGTGGTAGTTGACCAGGGCGCTGAAGCCGTCTTTCAGGCCATCCCACACATGCCAGATAAAAGGGCGGTTCTGGAACAGCTTGCAGTGCTGCTCGAAGAACTTGTCGCGTAGCCAGAGGCTAAGGGATTTGCTGCCGACGGTTTCCAGCAGGCGGTTTTTCAGCGGTGTGGTCCACGCCGTGCCGTAGGCATCCTGTAGCAGGGCTTCCAGACGCTGGTCGGCGGCCTGTTCACCGCGCACCGGCGGCAGGCAGACGATACCGTCATCATCCACATGGTCTTCCAAGTCCTGACAGCGCAGCACCCAGGCACGCTGCTCTTCCGCCAATTCCATGTCGGCATCCAGCTCGGCTGGCCAGCGGTAACCCAGCAGACGCGCCACCGCCACCTGCAGCACAGTGTCATCAACCCGCAGCTCGCCCTTAGCGGTCCATTTGCGCTCTTCGTCCCAGATCACCGAGCCACAGGGGTGGCCGTGGAAAATCCACTGAGTAGGGTCATTGGTGTAGGGCTGAGGTAGGCCGTTGGGGTATTGCTCTTCAGCAACTTTGGTCCAGTGGTCAAGATCAAAGGGAATCTTTACTAAGGTCGCATTAGTAACATTTTTCTTTTTATCTATCTTGCGCACTTCATCATGGAAATTTTGACTGAAGCAAAAGGTCCAAACTGCTGCCAAGTTATCAGTATTTATCGGAATAATCGCCGCACTTGACTGGTCATAAATATCCCCCGAATAAATAGTCGCAGGCAAAGACCTTGTCTGTCGAATCGCAACACCCTTTTTACCCCAAGCCTCAACCCCCTGAACTCTAGCTTGACTCGAAGTGCTGAGACTACCATTACCTCTTTCCCATCGAATCATGCCATCCCTTCCATTGAAATGTTTCGATACATCACAAGGAAGCTGGAAAAAACCCCAAGTATCCTGGCAGTTATGATTAGGTATCTCCCAATACTGATATAGATACCTGGGCGCATCTCCGTTCTGCAACCCCACATATGAACCTGCGAGAGTAGTCAGCAATGGGACCGTTGATATTTCAAACAAACCTATTCTGAAATCAGGGTTTTTCAGCTGGTCGAGCTGAGAATAACGCTCCGCACTCCCTTCTTTTAAAAAATAGTTCTTCTCAACGCAACCCTTTAATTTCGTAGCATCAATGCCGCAATAAGAGCTTTCAAGACTAGGATGTTTTTTAGTAAAAGATATTAAAGCTGTAAAAGCACCGGCAGCTTGGGAGCTTTCAAAAGCATGTTCACCCAAGTCAGCCAAACTATTCCAAGTTACACTTCTCAATAGTTCTTCTCGAACCTTGTCGTATGATTTCAAGAATAACCATTCATGGGGGGTAACTGCCGTTAACGCTCCCCCATCCCCAAGCATCTCTTTTAAGCGCAATACAAAAGCTGTTGCGAGATTTGTTTTTCCGGCAGAGAAGTTCTTTTCAATATGTTCTTGAATTTTAAAATCTAATTGCTTGGTTTCTTTAAATGGAACATTTGTTGTTATCCATTGATACTTTTCGACAAGTAAATTAGCTGCTTTTGCTGTTCCCTGGGCAACAACACCAAGCTCATCAGTTTCAAAGTTGTTTTTTCTTGCAAGAGCTTTGTCTAGCGCAGACATTACTACAGACCAGTCCAGTTCAAACAAAGATCCCTCATTCAAGCCTAGCTCTGGCTTGATCAAGCTGCCAAGAGCAGGAGCATTACTGAACTGCTCATACAAAACCTCAAGTGCTAACCGCAGATCTCCATCCTCACCAGCCAAAGTTAGCCACTCTTCTTTCTTTGCACTCAGTGGCAAGCCAGAGCAAGCAATATTAAAATTTGGCAGGCTGCGGTAGCCACCCGCATCCGGAAAGCGCCAGGCTTCCAGCGCTACGGCAAAGGCGGCCAGCTCAACACAGCGCTGATCCAGCTCCAGCCCGTGCAGGTTTTCACTCAGCACCCGGTCGATGGCTTGCTGCGCTGTGAGCTGTTCCAGCTCCATACGCATGGGCACCAGCATCAAAAACGCGGCCACCAGAAAATGACCGGAACCGCAGCAGGGGTCGAGGGTTTTCAGCTCGCTTAGCTGCTGCGGCCAGCTGTCGAAGGTACCGGAAGCAGGTTGCCAGTTTTGGGTGTTTCGGCCGATATTTGCTCCTGCAATATCGGCACTTCCTACGTCCTGTAGGTCGTCTTTTACAAAACGGAGGTAGCTCAGTGGCACACCGGGGATGGCGGCTTTGTCACGCAGTTCCTGTTCGCTCTGGGCATTTGCAAAATCCGTATCCGACAGGCGTTTGCCCGCCCACCAGGCACCCAGGCTGTTATCCAGCAGGAAGCTGACCATATAGGGTTCGGTAAACAATTGGGTCACCGGGGCCAGTTCATCGGCACCGATCTTCACCTCGGATTTGTTCACTTCCTCTTTGCGCTTGCTCTGCCAGAACTGGTAGACCCAACCGAGACTATCCTGAGCTTGGAAGGTTTCAGGTGCCAGGCCAGTCACCAATTTCTCCAGGGTACGCTGATGCTCCGGTGCCAGCTCCAGCTCAAACACAGGTGAGTCGATTCGGAAGATCTGCGGCAACATCTTGGAGGCCAGCACTCCGGCCAATTCCCAGCCGGTGGTGCAACGGGCTTCCAATTCATCACGGGCGATATCCGGCTCCTGCACCAGCTCGTTGCACTCCGCCAGGGTCAGCGGCGTGTGCTCGTCGTACATCAGTAGGCTGTTCTGTTCCAGAAAACGGGCAAACAGCATCCGGTGCCAGTGTTCGTAGGCGACCTCGGTCACCAGCTTGCGGATGCCTTGCTGGCCATTGTCCTGCTTACTATCCCCCAACTGGCGGCCGTGGGCACGCAGGCGGTTGCGCAGGTTGCGCTGGGCATCGTTCAGGTAATCGGCGGGTTTGGCCTCGCCGACGCTCAGGCGGGTCAGGGCCTGAGTCGCGGCCTGTTCCGCCACTTCACGAGCTTTACCCACGGTGGTTTCCAGCGCCTTACGCAGAGTGCGCTCCAGTGGCTGACGGGTGTGGTTAAAAATGCTCATCAGAATGTCACCGGTCCTTCATTCAGTTTATCGAGTACCTGCTGTTTCACCTGTTCCAGCCAGGTGTCCAGATCCGCTTCGGATTCAAAGGTGGTTTTGGGCAGGTTGATCCGTTGCAACTTGGGCTGCAGCAGCTCCACCGCTTCCACACGTGCGCTGTCGAACTTACCCGTTAGGGAGTCGGTGCGTTCGCTCCACAACTCCAGGCTGACTTCGTTGAGACTGTCGATCACAGCTTCGGCATCGTTGAGGGCTGGTTCATCCAGCGTCAGCAGTTTGCGCTTGGCCAGAATCCGGTTCTGTTGTTGGTCATCCAGCTGCTGCCAGTGGCTGTCCGCCTGCAGTTGCGCCAGACACTCGGCGTGGCGGTTCAGATAGGCTTTAACATGGAACTGGATCGCTTCCCGCAGCTTGGTCACTAACTGCTGGATCAGGCCGGTCACCGGGTTGGGCTCGGCCAGCAGGGAGCGCTGATCGATAATGGCCTCCACTTCGGTCTGAATGGGGCCGTGGAAGGCCAGGCCTTTGCTCAGCGCCAGCAGCTCCTGCAGTTGCGTCCATTCCGGGCGGCGGGCTTCAATGCGCTGGGCGGTCTCGGCCCAGGCCTTGATCGCCTGCTTGATGGCGTCCTGCTCATCCAGGGCGTATTTCAGCTGGGTATTGCCGGATTGACGTGCCAGTTCATCAAACAGCCGGGTATCCGGTTTGGCGGGCAAGGGTGCTTCGCCCCCGGCTTTCTGTGCCAGTTCACGGCCCTTTTCCGCCAGCAGCGGCAGCTTGGCCGCTTCTTCGCCGGGCTGGTTTTCAATACCGGAGGCAGTCAGCAGGCCACGGATCTTGATCAGATCCACCGGGCGGATGGTAATGCTTTCCGGCTTGAAGTTGGTTTGGGTGATCTGCTTGCGCTCCAGTTTGGTCACCGCCACCGGATTGTTGCGGGCATCTTCGGCCAGCAGAATGCCGCTGGCCAGCAGCACAAAGAGGGCACCGTCGATGGCATCCTGCGGCCAGCCATAAGGCGCAGACAGGAAGTGTTCACGGATCTCACTGCCCTTTTTGGCGACCCCGATAAAGCGTTTGATGGCGGCACAAACCGGGTGTTTTTCCGGCTCGTCACTGTGGCCCACCGCTTCCAGGGCGTTCTGGCCGCCCTCTTTACCGGCGCGGTCGAACACCTTGCCCCAACCGGCATGGTCGGCCTGGTCAAAGTCACGGTAGAGGCGCACCAGAGAGGCGCGGGCAGCGGTTTCAATGCGCTCGGCAATGCTGTTGCCTTCCACTTCATTGCCACCGGCCTGAAGCACCTGGACGCCATCAAAGATTTCACGCAGCAGGGTTTTCACCTGCTTCTGGGCGTCGCGGTGGCGGGTTTCCATGGCGGTGCGGGCGTCTTTACCGGCATCGGTGTTGGGCATACCGCGCTTGTCGAGGGTAGTTTGCGCCGCGTGTTCGGTGACGATGGCGTTGTTCAGCTCGGAACGGTTACGGGCCGGTACATGGATAAAGATGGTCGGCTCACCGGGGTTACGGCTGCGGGCATCGGCGAGGAAGTGCTTTTCATCCAGGCTCCAGCCATCCTGCACCCAGGCGTAGATTTTGTCAGCGGCATCACGGGGCAGCTCGGGATCAAAGCAAGGGTAAACGGTGCGCGGCTCTTTGCAGTTACCCTGGGTCAAGCGCACCTGGGCGATCTGCTGGCGCAGCTCCTTGTGCAGCAGGTCAACACGGATATTTTCAATGCGCTGCTGGTTGCCGCGCAGGTCGGCTTCTTCCTGACGCAGGGTGTCGTACCACTGGGCGCTTTCCTGGGTCTGCAGGCGGTACTCGGTGCCCACGCTGGTTTCCATCGGCATGACCAGACCCTCGTCGGCCAGCGCCTGCAGGAGCTTGGGCACCCGGTTGCGGATCGCTTCCTTACCGCTGTTCAGGTCATCGATCAGCAGGTCGGCCAGCATATCGGCGGTAGCGCGCACGCCGCAGTCGGCAGTGGGGTCGGTCGGCAGCTTACCGATCAGCAGCACCAACGCCAAGATGCGGGATTTGAACTGCTCATCCTCATCACCGGCGGACAAGCGGCCAATGGCTTCGGCGATCTCCTTGGAGATGACACCGGTCTGCTGCAGGTTGACGGTGATCTGGTTGTAGATAAAGTCCGCCGGTACCACATGACCCAGCGGCTGATCGGCCGTGGCCTGGGCGGCTTCGTGGATCACTTTCAGCTGGTTACGCAGCTGGGAGGCGGTGCCGGTGGTATCGACAATACGCAGCACCTTCTCCCAGAAACGGCGGCGTACCGGCAGCAGCGGATAATCCGCCAGCATCACCTGCTCATCATCCTGATGGTGTTCGATCTTGGTACCGCGCAGCTGGCGGGAGATCTCCCCCAGGTTGGTTTTGATCACCGCATCCAACTCGGACTGGGCCGAGGGTTTTTTCTGCAGGATCACCTTGCGGATCACCGATTCCACATCGGTATCGGAGAGCTGAATCGGAATCTGGAAACGCCCCAGCAGGCGCTGCAGGTTGGGCATGCCGGAGAGCGCACTCTGACCGGTGGCAACAAACAGCAGCTTGTTCTCGAAGGTGGAGTGCTTACAGCAGGTTTCCACCACTTCCTGAACCTGGTGTGCCTTGTCGGTATCGGTACCGACATACTGCTGCACCTCATCGAGCACCACCAGGGTCAGCGGGAACTGGCCGTTCTGGGCCAGGGCATCATGGATGGCATCGACCATCTGCTGGTTGGTGACATCGTTGACCTGCGGGTACTGCATTTTGAGCAGCTGGCGCATCTCTTTAACGTCACTAGCCAGGGTGTCGTCGGCCTGCATCAGCGCACGGGCAATACTGCGGGACACGTACAGATCTTCCAGTTCGTCTTCCCAGACATCGTCGTCGGCTTCAACTTGGGCTTTGACCTGCTCCAGAATGCCCTCTTTCTTCAGCCAGAGCACAAAGCGAGCCTGATGATACTGCTCCGGCAGACCGGCAGACTTGAAGATGATGTTCAGCAGCGCCAGACGCACGTTATTGTTCGCGCCCGCCCCCAGCGTACCTGAAGCGGCATGCAGGCCACCGTGGCGGCCGGCAGCGATGCTCAGCTCTTTGAAGTGGTCCTTGATCTCCTGCGGCAGGTCGGCAATATCGCGGGCACTGACACCATCGCCAAACGGCTGGTTGGTCCAAAGCGCACGCAGCATTTTGGCCAGGTGGGATTTACCGGAACCAAAGAAGCCGGAGATCCAGACACCCGGCTGCTCATGACCATCACCCAGGTTGCGCAGGTAGGCCGACAGGATCTTGTCGAGACCGGCTTCATATTCGCCATCACAGACAAAGGTTTGCAGCTCGTAACGCAGGGTTTTGAGCGCCTGTGCTGATTGGTCGTCCTTTACTTCGGCGACACCGTTGTTTTCCAGCCGGTTTTGCTGGGGGTCCAGTTGGTAGATATCGCGGTTCAGCATCCTGTGCGTGCTCCCTTGTCGTGTAGCCATCTATTCATCAACGCCCGCCGGTGTCGCCGGGTGTGGTTCTGTTCTTTCAGTTGTTTGCAGTGCTGCTGTTTAATGTCAGTTGTCGGCGGTAATCGCTGTGGCCTGATAGCCCCAGCCATCGCGGGCATCCAGCAGTCGGTAGCCGTTGTCGATGTACTCACCGGGAAAGAGCACCAGCAAGCGGCCCGGTACATGAGCGGCCAGCTGTTTGACGAAATCCGATACTGAGGCAAAGCCAAACAGGGTGCCGCAGCCGACCAGAGTCACCAAAGTGTTTTCGTCCGCCTCGGCCTGAATCTGTTCGGCCAGTTTTTCCACCGATTGGCGTACGAAGGTTTTGTACTTGGGCTCCAGATCTTCGGGGTCTTCAAAGTAGTCTTCCCGATACTTCTGCGAGGCCATCCATTCCGGAAACAGGCGGGTGATGTCCAGTTCCAGCCATTGATGTCCGGCACTTTCGGTAGCCAGGCGGAACTCTTCTACCCGTGCCCGCAGCTTGAGTTCATCTTCCTTGTGGTAGACGGCAAACAGCACCCGCTGTTCATCGGCAAGCCCTTTCATCCAGGGGATGCTTATATAGCTGGCGTAGCTTTTGATCAGGCGGTTCAGTCGGTTACTCATGCTCTATTACTCATACAACCAGGCCTCTTCTTCCTTGGTCAGGCAATCGGGAAAGGTGATTTCAACCACTTCACTGGAGTGCTTGAAGCGTAACAGACCACTATGGCTGGCTGAGCGGGCCAGCTCCAGCAAACGCTCGGTGCGGCATTCCAATACACGGGTCCACTCGGTATTGAACAAGCGGTTGCCGGTCAGCCCCTGCAGGTAACCCATGAACAGCGCAAAGGCGACGTTGACCGGGCGGATATCCGGCTCAGTACGATGTTTTTTAGTGCGGCCCTGCAGGAAACCGGCGTTGGTCCAGGTGCCGTTGACGTTCTGGGCGATGGATTTGAGCGTCGCCGGGCTGTAGCGATCCGGGCACTGTTCGGCGAACACCTGCTCCATCTCTTCACGGGGCAGCCATTGGCCCAGCTCCAGCTGCAGAATCTTGTTCATTGAGATGCGCAACAAGGGATCACGCGCCAATCCCATCTGGCAGGCTAATAGGGTTCGGGCCTGTTCATCTACTTCCCAGAAACGGCGAAAGATGCGGAACAGCGGAATGGCGGTATCCATGCCGTAGAGGTCCACCAGATGCTTCCAGGTCAGCTTGCGGGACTTTTCCGTTGGCTTGTGCAGGACATTGAAAAGCTCCACATCTTCCTGGTATTGAGCGGCGGTGGCGTCCATGTTGCGACCGTGAAACAGCTCGGTGATTTCAGACAGCATCATGGTCCGGCTGGCATGAACGCCATTACGGCCATACTTGAAACCGAACTTCTGCTGGGATTCGGTCGAGATCATGGGTTGGGTGTCTCCTGGGTAAAACCGGGGGCAATGGACAGATTCGCCTGGCGGTAAACGCTGGCGGGATTGAGTAACGCCAGCTGATATTCATCCGGCGAAAGCCTGGCATTCAAGCTGCAATCGACACCCCAGCGGCGCAGCCAATAACCGGCGGTGGCGGCTTTAATGTTCATCTGCAGAGTTTCGCCGGGGGCAAGCCCGTAATCCAATTCGATGGCACGTTTGTGGGCTGCTGCGGGGTGCGGCGCCAGCTCTACGACCAGGCAACGATTCCACTCGGCATCCTGCCCGATGCTTTCTACCGCCAGATCGATGGCGGTATTCAACTCATCGGCCTGAGTGATCCGCGTCAGCACAAAATCACGGAACTGGGCATGGGTGCGACAGTAGGCCCGCACATGCCAGCGCAGTCCGGTATTAACCAGGCTGTGCGGCACGATCTCCCGTTCGGATTCGCCACTGCTCACGGATACGTAACGGATCCTGATCGCCTTGGCGGCATAAATGGCACGGGATACCACTGCCAAAACGTCGAGGCTTGGCTGGTTCAATGTAGGCGCGGCATCCACCAGAATCGGCTGTTCACAGGGTTCCTGCCCTGCTGCTTGGCCAAGGGTCAGCGTCTGCAGGGTATGCTCGCGGTCGTAGGTGAATAACGGCTGGAATTGCGGCGTGCGGCGGTACACTTTATCGCGATGATCATAGTCCAGGTTGGACGGCGCCAGCTCGCGGTAGAGGGTGAAGTCGCGGGTGGCGTTGGACAGTGCAATGCCGAAACGGTGAACCAAGTCCTGGCGCGTGACCTGACCACGAAAGCGCGCCAGAAAATCGATCTGCCACAGGCGCTCGCGCTGGGTGGGTGAAGCGGTATCGGCTGCCATCGTTGGCATGGGGTGCTGTCCTTGGGTTGCTGTGTCATCGTTTGGTGGTCATAAAAATGATGATAGCAACCTGCTGTGAACAAAACCACTTCAGTCTGGGGAATTTGGGATTACCCACTCAAGCATCTACACACCATGATGGCGACTTGGCCAGTCTGATATTCTCCGGCCCATTTAAGAGCATATATGTACGAGCGCTCCTTATCGGAGCTAATTGATCATGGAGGTCGACTAGCAGTCTGTCGGATTAACGTGGCTCGTCGGAGTGACAGAGCCCTTTATCGCTTTCAATGATCGCCAAACAGCCATCATGACCTGTGCATTCGCTTTACCGCTGTTCGATCCCCTATGCGGCTGTCACAGGCGCTTATTTCCAGCAGTGTCTGTCAGCTGGCCACTAAGCGATGCATCCGCTTGATATTCCATGCCAAGGTGGCCAAACGCCACTCACCACTGACGTTGGCCAACCCCCGAAGTGAGAACTGCCGGAACCCCATAACGTGTTTGATGATGCCGAACACGGGTTCCACGGTATGTTTGCGCAGTGCATAACGGGCTCGACCGGCCTGTGTTTTCAGGCGATAGGCCATATGCTCAACGGGATCTTCACTGTCCGGTGCCATCGGCTCGGCCGCAAAACGCTCGAACAGTGGCTGGTGGTGGACGTCTCGTTTCATGGCAATAAGCGGTTCAATACCTTGCTGGCCGCACACCTTAACATTCTCAGCACTGAAGTAACCGGTATCCGCCAGCAGATGGGTCACCTTGCCCAATGAGGCTGGCAAGGCGGTCAATGCGTTCAGCAGTGGCATGACTTGTTGCTTGTCATTCGTCGCTTGCGTGACGTGTACAGAGGTGACCAGCATGCTCTCAGTATCCACCGCTGCCTGGGCGTTATAGCACTGATCAAAGCCCTTGCCCGTGACCGGCATGATGCGTGACTG
>NZ_JAHQZT010000036.1 GCF_019061305.1 Marinobacterium weihaiense | reverse complement strand
CTTGAAGCTGGACGCGACATCAGGACTGTACAGGAACTGCTTGGCCACAGCGATGTGCGTACAACACAGATATATACCCACGTAATCGGACAACACTTTGCCGGAACTCGCAGCCCCTTGGATGAGTTATAAACGAGCAGCTACCAGCCAGACTCCGTTTCCCGCTAACGTCTGCTCTGTACGCTTTGCGGACTGAATATCAGGCTCAAGCATCCTCTGTGTATTGGCATACTGGGTATTCGCTGCATCCCATGAATGCGCTACCACCCTTCGCGATACGTTGAATAAGGTGCCCTTTTCCGCATGCCGGACATTGTCTTATTGGATTCCCTTCGAGGCTTTCAAGGCTGACATTATTTCCCCCGATCTTCCTCAGTTCATCAATGTAGCGAGAAGGCCGGATCTGGTTTGTCAGAAGGTAGACTCCCCTGCTAGCACGTGTCATTGCCACATAGAAAAGCCGGCGCTCCTCTGCGTGGGGGAAGATTTCGGGTGATGGGATCACCAAATGCAGCAGCTCGTCATCTTCTATCCGGCTCGGAACCCCAAAATTTCCCTCACTCACATCCAGAAGTACGCTGTAATCGGCTTCAAGGCCTTTGGCACGGTGGAAAGTCATGCTTCTGACTACAATGTGCGAGAATGAAGGCGTTCCGCTTTTGAAAGGATTCTGCATGTTATACCGTGAGAGGACCAAAACACTGAGTTTGGGTTTTACTTCCGTTTGCCACTTTGGGGCGATCTTCGCTGCAAATCCGTTCAACCGGTTCAACAGCTGTCGGCAAGCATTTTCCATGCTGGGTTTTTCCCATTCGACTTTCACGGGAATCACCCGAATCGAGCGTGGAATTTCCGGGCGAACTGACTGAACATCCTTCTTCATTTGCTCAGGGTTTTGTTGGACAAACGCAGCGGCGACCCCAGCAATCAGTTGGTTGCAGCGATAGGTTTGCTGCAGCCTACCAATCCAGCAAGTGCCAAAGTACTGCTCGAACTGCGTGAAAAGTGTGATATCTGAGCCCGCAAACCGGTAGATTGATTGCCAGTCATCCCCGACGGCAAAGATCTTGGTAAAGGGGCGTTGTGAGCGTAGTGCCTTGATCAGGTTTGCTCGAGGTTCGGAAATGTCCTGGAACTCATCAACCAGTATCAGCTTGAATGGACTTGAGTAGCGGCCGTCCTCAATGAGATTGATAGCATTGCCGATCATGCCCTCAAAATCGATGCTGTCTGCTTCTTCTAGCTTGCGGGTGTAGGCTTCGGCGAGCATCCAGACCGCGCGAGCAAAACGATCAGCTCGTGCCTTGTGCTTAAGGGCTATGGCACGTTCCAGTAGCATGTCCTGCTTGAGTTGAGCTGATCGAATATGCTTGATACAGACACTGATCAGGTTGTGATAACGCCGTATTACATCAGGCTCTAGGGCATTCATGACTTGGTCTAAACTGCGTGGGGTAGGCTCTATACCACGCTTGCTTAGCTGAGCTTCGAGGACTTCAAGCAAGTTGTCGTTATTGGCTTGAGCACTGGTCGTTTCAAAGAAGCTAATACCTGCCTGACGATATCCCTCTCGCTTTTGCTGAGCGTGTTCGACATAGTTTTCAAACGGTGACGTGCCATCCTTGTTGATGGCAAAGTGCTCGTGATAGGTATTGATCTCAGGGTAATAGAAATCCGGTTGCACATAGCGTTGCTCACCGCCCTCTTCGCCGATGAGCACCTGGCGTTCGTACTCGAAGGGTATAGAGTTCAACCATAGCCAGTTCGCAATGCGTTGCTCCTGCAATGACTTCACATACACGCCAGCTAACGTGGAGATCGTTGCGCCTTCACGCCGATTGCGGTCACTGATATACCGGCGATAATCCTCCTCGGAATCAAACACCTCAACTGGAATATCTGCCTTGGGATAGAGCACCAACAGCTGTGTCCATAATTGCAGAAAAACGGGGTCACTCTGCCGTAGCTCGTTGATCATCTGTTCGATCAATCTGGATTCACCGGCAGGATGTTCTACCCAGTTAGCCAGCTGAGGTGGTTTGCCTTCAACTTGCTGAATGATGCCTCTTCCCAGGGCATGAAACGTTGATACCTGGCAGGCGAGATCAGCTGCATTGACCTTTAACTGATGCGCCAGACGCACGCGCAGCTCTTTTGCGGCATCGTTATTAAATGCCAGAACCAGAATCTCCTCCGGCCGGTACAGTCCTTTGTCCAAAACATAGGCCACCTTCCCTACCATCGTTGCCGTTTTGCCGGAACCAGCCGATGCGACCAGCAGGTTGTTGTCTTCCAGCCTGATACAGGCTTCTCGTTGCTCGTGTGACAGGGAGCGACCATCTAAGTCACTGAAAAAGACATCGAAGCGGCTTAGCTCGGACGTGATAAATTTTGCGTTATAGCGTTGGCGCTCCTCACTATCCGCAAGCATTGATAGTGATGCCGGAAACTGTTGAGAAAGTGCTTGCGGCACTCGTTCGATATCAAACAGGGGGTGAGCAATGGCTTTGGCCGCTTCACCGGGTACCGATGCAATGGTCTGGTTGATATCTCCATGGGCTAAATATTGGTGACCACTGCGCGTCAAGGTCTGTATCGCCTCATCGATCTCAATGAGCTGTGCTTTGTCCGTTTCTATCGTGGATATTAGATGCTCATTGATTGCACTGCGAAGCTGTTCGACTAGATTTGATGCAGCTGAGGTGCTCAAGCCTCCAAGTACGTCCGTGCGATCTGTAGAGCGAATCTCGATTGCTGACCAGAGAAGGCCTTTCCGGGTACTGATGGCTCTGATCGTAGCGAATCTAAGTTCCGTGTTCTGCTGAAGCGAGAGCAAAAAGCGGTCAGGTGTTTTGTGATTGAACGAAAGCTTCCATTTCTGGGGTAGAAACAGATTTGCCCAGAATCCAGGCTTGGCAGTTAACTTCTTTGATCCCAAAGGGTTAGTCCCTTATCCACGTTGAAAGTGCTGATGGTATCACCGGTTGAGGCTGGTGTTCATTGACCAGCAGCTGCCGGGCACATAGGGCTATTTAAAGTAGCGATTTCTCGATACGCGCTGCCCGCCCGAGTAGGCAAAAATTTGAATAGGCAAAGCGCTTGGGAGGCTGGATTTAAGCGTCTATAAGCTGTATAAATAAACAGTAAAAATTGAGGCATGGGCCACTCCGTGGTACTCTTTGACATGTCCGTTCGCGGAAATGTAGGCAGACAGCATCGGATACACACCATGAATAATACCCTTGCGTTCTACAATGAAGATCAACTTCGGCGCGAAAGCATCGCTTACTTGTTGCTACTTGTAGCAGGTGTTGTTGGTGCTCATCGTTACTACTTGGGTAACTGGGCGTCGGCCTTCATCATGACGTTCCTGGGTGTGGCGGCGGTGTATGCGTTCGCCAATGAGATATCCGGCTGGGAATTTCTGGTATTTGCCTTGGTTGTTTGGTGCCTGCTGGACATGGTTTATGTTCACCGTGCAGTGCAAAAACGCCGGCAACAGGTCTACGATTTGAAACCGGTATTGCAGCTTTATCGTTGATGGTATGAGACACCTCGGTGCTGCATCGAAACGCAGCCATGTGGCCTCTGATGAGATTCGCGAGAGAAGTTGTTGTGGTACTTCTGGCACACGATCTTGGTACCTATTTTTCCAGTGCCGATCGTAGTGCTAGTTGGTGGTATGGCCGTTGCCATCAAGACTCTCGTTGTCTAGCCGTTCGCGTTGCGTCTGCAAAACCGCATCCGGTGGGTAGATCCGCTGCCAGTGGGTTAACTGCTCGGATTCCAGCCAGGATTTCAGCGCATGTGAATCTTTCCCCATAGGGTGGTCCCCACTGATTCCACGCTGCTCCCAGCTATTAAGTCTTGCGCTCCAGAAGACAAGCATCACACCTACTGGTGGTAGCTCACGCTCTATGGGAACCCACGGTGACCCATGCTGTACCTGCTGCTGTAGGGTGAGGAGCTGGTTATCCCGGTGCCTTGTGTATTCCTTTAGTCGGCTGAGGTGATTCCGTACATGGAAGACTAGTCGCTCAAGCTTGTACTTGTAGCGCTTGTTGGGGTCTCGGAGGGTAGCTTCCAATTGTTCGCGGAGATTATCCATGTTGGATGCTGCTCCGGGGTCACTCGATCTTGCCTGACAGGCGAAGAACGGCATCATCGATAAAACGCTGCACTAGTTGCCGCCCCTCATCGTTAAGCGATTCATAACCGTAGTCGTAGGCTTTGATGAGAGCAACTTCCATGTCCCTACTTTCCACTTGAACCGTGATGCGTTCACCGGCTTTGATATAGCTGGGAGTATAGCTATTGGGTGAGTACATAGGGTTTACCGCGCGTGCCTTCTCCGCATCCGGGTTCAAAAAGTCATGCATATCCGCCATGAGTCCTACCTTCCTTTGCTTGTATTAGTGCCGGTTCATACCGGGTTCTGCATGAACTATTGTGCTTCAAGTTGACGTGCATTTGGAATTTTAGTCTGGGGCGCTGAGCAGTAAGTTCTTCAACAGCCTTTGCGCCCGATCTGTCGCTACAATGGCCACGGGTGGCTTACCCCGCTCTCGATTCCACACATGCTGAGGGAGTTGGATCTTCTTTAGCAAGCTTGGGCAACGAGACACCATTCGATTTACCACGGTGCGCTCTGTACCAATGGCTTCCTCGATCTCAGAAAACCGGCGTGGATGGCGAACGAAGATCAAAAGGCGCAAGGCTGCAATGCTGGAGATGCCCTCATCCAAAAGGTCGACTAGAAGTGAATCGATATGCCCGAACGGGTCTGCCATGATTTGCTTGAGTCCTCGTGATTTTTTTCGTTGTTCCCTGAAGCGGCATGATCGATAGTCACCTTATATCTCATGCTGGATTTCATCCAAAGTGAGGCTCTCTTTCCGCCAAATATTGCTTCCGGGGCACACTCATCACCAAATTGGTATGCTGCGCAGGTGCCGCTCGATGGCCTCGATCATGGATTGGGTCAGGGGTAAGTGTGCTTTCTCTTTCGCCCAAACCTCATGGAAGCCTACAACGGTTTCCTTGGCAATTTCCAACACCCACTTTTCCGGCAACATGGCTTTCGCGGCCAAGTGTGATAACTCATCTAACGTGAAGTCGCTGAACTTTTTACTGCGGCTGACCTTTAGGGCCGCACTATCATCGGGGATATAGGGTACGGTCGAAACAAAGTCATACGCGGGGGCAATCGATGCTGTGTGCTTGTCTTTGTATATCACCGACCAATTTTTCAGGTGCATATCCGCATTGCCTATCAGCGTATTGAAGACCAATCGGCGGGTAAATTCGGCAATGTCCTCATCTTGACCTTCTATGCCCAGCACCTGAGCAATGTTACGCATACTGGCTTTTTGGTACTTGTCGTGAGGGTATACGCCGAATACCTGGGCAAAGTCCTCAATATGTATGGCACGGCCATCCGCACGGTCAAAACGCTTGATCACAAAGGCACTTTCACCAAACTGTCCGATCCCTTCCGGGATATTGGCAATCTGATTAATCGGCAGCAGCTGGGTCTCTGGCACATCCATTCCCAGCATGCGTGCCAATTCCATCATCGAATATTCATTTTCGGGTACAGCTTCGAATCGAGACGACGGCAACTTCACAATCCATGAGCCGCCCTGACCTGTTGCCGGGATCGTTAAACCACCCTTTGCCTGTTGCACGGCGGAAAATTTCAACTGCACACCCGCTAATGAAAAGCGCATGGGTGCCTCACGTTTCGGATCACCTTGTGTCTCGTTATGATAATTTGGTGGGAGCGCTTCACCATTGGCTGGCTCTACTGTGATCGCACCTGGTAAGTCTTGTCCGAGTGCCCACAATAGAAAAAATTCCCGCGCCGGGTTCACGCCTGCACGCTCTGCCAAGTAGTGGCGCATCCTTTCTTCTGGCAATAGATTGGAAAAAAACGGAAGCAATCGGGTTTGGGTTGGTTTGAAATCAGTAAGCAAGCCGCCCAGCGAATCTTTAAAGCCAAGTCCTAACACCGGTCGCGATTCATCATTGACGTAGCCATCTGTAAAAGCAAATAGCGTTCTGTCATGACCCACGTTGGTGATCGTGCCGACAGGTTCGCCGTGCAGCAAAACATTCAGAGTGGACACAAGGTTAGTCATCGTCTTCCTCATCTAAAAGGTAGGCTGGCGACACGTGTTCACCTTCAACGTGAGTACCGCTACTGCTTCTAATGATCGACCGTATCGCAGGAACAGACTTTTTAGGCGCAACCAATAGCTCCAGGTCGAGCACACGGGCGAGTGCAATCAAACTGGACACGCGTAGATCAACACTCCCTGACTCGATTTTCGAAATATGGCTTTGTGGTACACCCGAGCGAGCGCTCAGCTCCCGTTGGCTTAACCCTTTACGTACCCGTGCTTCTCGAAGAGTCGCCACTATCGGCTCAGTTATATAGCTCATTTTGATATGCCATAATGCATCATTGGTGTCATAATATATATAATAGCATATCAACCTGCTCCCCTTGGTACTGATGTTCATTTTGCTCTTGACGGATTCGACTGCAGGTTTTCCTTCTGTCCCGTGTCCTAGGACGCGGGACGACGGTGTGCAGGACATTCCTTCTATGATCTCTGCGGTTAACGGCTCATGCGGCATATCCGAAGCTGGCCCAAACAGCATTGTCTACACGAATTGGCGAGCTAAAGCCTGTCTTCATATCCATCATGGAACCGTGGTAATTGACCTCCCCGTCAAGCAGGAGTTGAGACAACAGGTTTATAGCTTGCCCAGCAATCTGCTGGTTGACCCCGAATGCTTGTCTGGCCAGTGAAGTTTGCATATCACAGGAAGCCCCTTGATGCTGCTCCCCTTCAGGGAGATTCGGAAATAAGTCAGTAGCGACCGGCAAGCGATCAGGATTGGTGGTAAGTTCACCCATCACAGTGCTTGCCGTTGCTTTCTCAACACCAGTATCCAGCCAAAGGGTGTATCGCTGTACCTTGGCGGCAAGGTTGGCCACCATCATCCGGCTCTCGACACTGTCGGTAGCCGTGATAATCAGATCGTAGTGCCCTTCTAGTAGCTTTTCTGTTGTCGCATTTTCCGGCATGGATCGAAACACGGTATAGCCCAGTGCAGCGTTGAGTCGGTGTGCCAATATGTCAGACTTGGGAAAACCAATCTCCGCTGGCAGGTAGCCAGTGCGGGACAGGTTTGGGGCTTTGATTGTCTTGGCATCAAACAGGTCAATACACCTGAAGCTCGCCTCACGGTAGAGGCCGTTCAACACACGCTCCATCATGAACAAATTGGTTCCAATGTAATAGCCGGTGCCACCACATCCAAGTACTGCGACACGCAAGGGCTTGCCCAACCAATCGGGTGGTAACTTAAAGCTCACGAATCACCTCCGCCAACGTTTTGTAAGGATTCAGCTCGGATACGCGCACCCATTCATCAGCAATGGCCTTGGCCTTCCAGTAACCGATCAGGGTCTTGTTTTTGGTGATGGTGGCTTTGTTCAACGTGCCGTTATGATTAGGGTGAGAGCCGTTGGCATCAAAGAAGACTGACTCCATTTCAACCATCGTGGATACCGACATGGATTCCGGCAGTGTTGCAGTACCACGGCAAAGGTCGCCGTGACTGTTCAGGTTGAATAGCGGCGCATGATACAACTGAGAATCCATCGTGGGCCTGGAGCTGTCAGGCAGCGCGAAAATACGAATGCGGCGCTGACACTTATCGGCAATGAATAGCAAGTTGGGGTAGCGCACTTGGCAATGCCAATGCCCCTTCTCTCCGCTTCCATGACGGAAATGAAACGGGCGTCGGGCCGAACGCACATACCAGACCAAATAGTGTGCATCATCGATCAACACATTATCCGGTATCAGGCGGATTTCGTGGTCGCGCTGGTCACTGTTGGCGTCCTGAATCATGTTTACGACAGCAGCGGGATCAACATAGTCACCAATTTGAAGCTGACCATCTTTCACCGCATGAAGGGTGATTATGTCTGTCTTACGGGGCGCGGTGCCGTGCAACACGAAGGCTGCTTGAGGCAGTACGGGCAAGCTGTTATCAATAAGCTCTTCATTGTTAACGTGCATGATCTGTTCTCCATCGTTTTGCCTTTCATTCACTGATAGTCGCAAACATCGAGAAACTTAGAACACAACAGCAGGTAGGCACGGGTCACTTCAATTGCTTTGGGATGCTCGTGGTTCACACTCCAGCAACCGGTCTCACCGGCTTCAAAGAAATGCATTTCGTGATCATGCAAAGCTTGCCAGCCTGAATCAGGCAGGTCGGCATTGACCACCATGAATTGCTCGCCAATGAAACGATCTCCCTTGGGTTCAAGAACATCAGCTCCGTATTCGGCATAGAGCGCAGCGGCCTCAGCTATTTCTGGCAAGCTGTTTAAAAGCTCTTTAACGGTTGGCTCATACGCAAAGCGAGGGTACTTTTCTACCAGTGCATTCAGTTCGATACGAAGTCCCTGGAACGTGTCTGGCGTATCCCCTGCGTTACGATTACCCATCCGGCTCAATTCGAGACAGTGCGTCAGGGCGTTGGTGACTTCACCCTCTCCCCACATTTCCTCAAGCTCAGGGGCAGTCACCTCAAGCAAGGTACAAATTTCTTCTGTTGATTCTGTCTCCAACATTGCTTCAATGCGGTCACGGTGCTTTTCAAAAGTTTTGGCATCAATGCCTACACAGTCGAGAGACATGTCCAGTTCGTAGTCGGCTATATCGCTGGCGGTATAGAAGCCGAGAGTGTCGCTCATCAATGCGCCAAAGCGATGGAACCAGTCAACCAGTAATGGATCGGGCGCTTGGCAGCGGATCAGAGTGACTAAATCGGTCGGCTCAATGTGGATGCCAAGTGTCCCACCCATGTAGCCTGTTTCCGTGGGAGATAGTACAAACAGGTTCAGCTCGTCCCCAAGGACGTCAGCAAGACGCGAAAAGGTCTGGCGAAGTACAGAACGGGCATGATCAGGCTGCTCAATGTAGGGTGCATTCAGCAGAGCGAGAAGCTCTGATTCATTGGTAAGGCCGTGTGTCACCCCAAAGCGAAGAAGGGCGCTCAGACCGCCACGCTGGGTACTCACAATCTCTTTGTCCCCCGCCGTGATACCTTCCAGTCGTTCAACAGTTTGGCCAACCAGTGCAAGGTGAGGGGGCTTCAGAGCAGTAGCACTCGACAACAGGCGTGTGGCGGCTGAATCCGGCGCAGATGTTCGAATCGTGGATGCTGTTTCAGTGGTTTGGCATTCTTTATTGAGCTGCATGACTCTGGCTCCTTTTGCTCCGCAAACTGCTGGATCAGGTCCAGCAATTCGCGGGTGTTCGGCTGCGGCTTAACCATTGGTCTTCATCACGGGGAGTGGGATGGTAAAGCGCACGGTGTCTTCATCGACCGGCACAGCATCCGATTCAAATACGGCCGAGTGACGAATTTGAGGAAAGCGTTGAGCCAACAGCTCGTATGACTCCTGTAGCGTCCCCAGCGGTGCCGGATCGGGAATGTCGTTCAGGGTGCCGATAGCAAAAATGCGTTTCATGACGCCTCTCCTTACAGTGAATCTTGATTGAAAATGTCATCCATCGAATCAGGCACGGCTGGCGAGGGTGCCGGAACTTCTTTCTGTTCGACCTTTACATCATTTTTACCCTGCTTGGCCGGACTTACAGGGTTTTTGGTGCTGGCAGCGGTCAGTCGCTTGGCAACAGCATCGGCAGAGAAATAGCTATGGTTGGCCATAGAGCTGCGCACCCGTTCCAATGCCGCTTCGACACTGGCGCTCTGAATGGCGTCTTCTCCAATCAATGTGATCGGAGCGGCCAATGCCGCCTTCATTGCTGCATCCGGCACAGCGGCAGGATCAGGGATCAGGTTGATAACGGCGGCAATGCTTTCGCCGTGGGGCTTGATGGATACCTGTACGTTGGCAATACCGTGTTCATTAATAAGAGAAGTCAGTACGGTCAGCATGGTGTTACTCCTTGTTCTCGGGGGTGGCTGCATCCATAGGGGATTCTTTAGGAAACTTCGAAGTGAAGTGGCTGCAGTAGGCGGCTGGCGCGTAGTGTGTCCAATCGAAGTCGCTAGTCTCAATAGCAGCCAGCAAATCGGCTTTTTTGCCCTTGGCCAGTTTGTTGAACGCTCCGTCCCCGTTGCTCTGGTCGTAATGGGTGTGGAAACCGGCCTCGGTACACAGTCGGGCAACCTGCGCGGTGGGATAGTGCTTCAAGGTGTGTGACTGCCACGCCTCAACAATCTGCACCTCGGGCGTGGAACGCATAAATGCCAGCTCATGCAGAATCCCTCGGGGAGCGGTAGAGCCGGTTTGGATATTCTCATCACACTTGGCCAGGTACTCAGTCACCATCAGGCGAGTAGCCATGTGGACTTCTGACTCGGTTTTGCCAATCAGGTGGGCAATACCTTCATGGCGCTTGCCGCACAAGGCTTGCGCGGCCATATGAGACAAGTACAGCCCTTCCAAACGAGTTGAAGGGAAGCTATCGCAGACATGCTTCGCCAGCATCCCTTCAGCGACTTCTTGCTGCTTGTTGCTCAGTGTCGCGCTGGCCGCCGCTGTCGCCTTGCCACTCTTCGCACTTTCATTGCCGGACTTGGATGTAGCTGGTGCGGAACCTTGGCCGGTGCTGGCGCTACCGGAATCTGAGGAGGGTTTGCGCTGGGCCTCTACTTTTTCATCGAAGCACTTGGCGTTGTTGCATACCTGCTGGCGCACGGAACCGGCAGTACGGGAGTTCAAACGGTTGTCGAAAATACAGACGTTGTGTTGGCAGCTCTGGCAGGCTGTGTGCTGTACTTCACCCAATTGGGTCACATCAATCAGGCGAATATGCTGGTTGTCGATAGTGGTGGCATCGAGCAGGGTGCCATACTGCTCATTGAGACGGGTGCGCTCCTCGCCAAGCCAATTGGTTTGCTTCTCTCCATAGCACTTGGCGTTGCTGCACATACCGCTTGGAATATCCTCGCCAAACAGATTGCTTTGGGAGCAGGCATCTGAGTTGTAAGGGCATGATGCACACTCTGACTTATCGAAACGTCCCAGTTCCAGCTTGATACGGGCTTTGCCAGCCCGTTCGCGCAAGTCATCTACTGTCCAGCCTTCATCCAGGATTTTTTCAAGAGTCCGATCCTGCATGGCATGGGTGAAGGCTGACAGGATCACCGCATGACCCAGTTTAAGTTTGCCTTCGTCCAGTGCATCCAGCACGGATTCCGTACATTTGGCCAGTGCCAGCCGGTCATCCATCGCTTTTTTGGAGAAACCAAGGCGCTTTCCTACTTCCTCGTAGTCACCACCCAACTTGGTGGCCAGACGGCGAATGGCGGTCACGGAGCTAACCAGAGAAAGGTCTTGGCGGTTGGTATTCTCGGCTACGTGACTTTCCAGCAGCGTATGAGCATCGCCCTTAATGATCGTGCAGTTAGCCTGCACATGGCCCAGTTCGTGTAGGGCTTGATAACGGGTGAAACCGGCAATCAGCACGTAGCCATTACCGCCTTCGCGGGGTGTAACCACAAGCGGTTGCAGCAGACCAAGCTGATGGATGCTGTCTTTCATAGTGGCCAATGCTTCGGGGTCGATGCGACGGCGTGAGTTCTCAAACTCGTGGTGGATCTCGGCCAGCGGAATCTGGGCCTGAGCGTTCAAAGCAGTGTTTGCAGTTTGTGGTTGTGTGAGCGCGTTCATAGGGAGTCATCCTCTTGTCTGTTCACGCTTCTAATTTCTCATTAACGCCTGTTCTTAAAAGGGTTTTGGCGGTGCTGCAGTTGATAAAATGATCCGTTAACACCAGTCGATGAGATGGTGTTGAGCTGGGTTGGAATCCCCTGCTCTTTTCTCTGGTTAGCCTGAAGGGAAAGGCCCCGTAGCTGGGGCCAAGTGGGACGGTAGATTAAGCCGCTGTACGTTGCGGC
The DNA here is from genome assembly GCF_019061305.1 of Marinobacterium weihaiense. Classification (GTDB taxonomy): domain Bacteria; phylum Pseudomonadota; class Gammaproteobacteria; order Pseudomonadales; family Balneatricaceae; genus Marinobacterium; species Marinobacterium weihaiense. The sequence goes on along the minus strand of NZ_JAHQZT010000036.1, from coordinate 9,417 downwards.
AGGTCGGCAATAGTTCGTGCATCGTAGGTCGGAGGTCCGTATTTGCGGTTCCGGCAATGCAAAATATAGCCGTACACGTCTTGAGTGAGCGAGTCCATCCAGACCACCTTCAGCTCACCGACCTGGTAGCCGTTAACCAAGCATACCGAAAGGAGTTGCACGGCTGCACATAGGCAGGCACGGCGGTCTTTGTCGAAGGCTGTGATTGAGAGTCGGTCCATTTTGTCTGTGTGGTCTTCGGCCATCACCCGGATGGCGGAAAGTAGCATGGAACCAGACCCAGCCGTTGGATCTGCTACTGTCAAAACCGGATAGGCGTTCCAGTCCAGATCGTGAAACTGCATTTTGGCCATCATGTATGACACCTCGGGAGGTGTATAGAAGGCACCTTTCATCTGTCGGTGCCCAACAGATTCGACATGCTGTTGAGCCATCCCCAGCAAATCCGTGGAGGTCTCGCAAAGCATGATGGTCTTGAGATAGCTGTTTGAGAGCATGCGGATTTCTTTACGGCACTCCTCGGGCAGAGGGGTGAGCTTGAGGTGGGTCAATCCGTATTCCCTGGTCAGCATTTCTGACAGGAACCAATCGAGTATTTCTATGCCACTGTGGCGAAAGCGGTTTGATTGCAGCAACTGATCCAGGTCACGAATGAATGGCAGGTCGCAGCGTGAAATTGGGTTAGAAGCCATGATCTTTTTATCCCATATTGTTGTCTGATACCGGGATAGAATCCTTCGAATCCGCAAACTTGAAACAGGATCGAAGGAGCCGATGGCAAACATCTACATCGTGACGGATCAGCGAGTTGGGGAACCTGATATTTTGTCAGCGGTAAAACATGCTTCGCTGGTACTGAAAGTGGATGGTAAGACTGTTGTTGGGTGCCCCGCTCCTGAAGGTGGGTGGTGCCATGAATATCTGCATGAAACAGCCAATATCCTCGCGACAAGCTTGGACGCTGCGGGTGTAATCGACGCTCATCTGGGTACAGAGTGGGTTGGATCGTCCGAGGTATAGTGGTGGCCTTGAAGAAGCTGCCCCTCCTGGCTATTGGTTGACGGGCTTTAACCTAGCCCTCATCATTAGGCTCACGATTTAGCCCTGTACACAGTGATTCAATTCACTGGCCGTTAGGGTAAGGAAACCGGTCTTGTTGAGCCGATTTTCTTGTATTAGGTGATCAATATTCGGTCCAGCAAATCCGAATCAGGGAAGACTCACGTGAAACGCTTTGCACTGATACTGGTAGCGACGGCAGTAGTGGCAACCACAAGCCAAGCTGCAACCGTAAAACAATCCTCATCTGGCATTTGCCATGATGAAAACAGCTCGTACTATGAGCGCACCAAAAACTTCAAGCCATTCAGCTCCTTGGATGCCTGTCTGCGAGCTGGTGGCCGTTTACCGAAAGGCTACAGCGGCAGTTCCAGTACATCATCAAGCAGTAAATCGGCGTCCAGCAGTGGTTACAGCCGCGAACAGTTCGGGAGAGGCTGGGCTGATACGGATGGCGACTGCCAGAATTCCAGGCACGAAGCACTGATCGCTCAATCAACCGGAAAGGTGCGCTTCAAGACCGGACGTGAGTGCCGTGTTATTGCCGGTCGCTGGATCTCTCCGTTCACCGGTGCCGTCATCCATGACCCAAGCCAGATCGACATCGATCATGTTGTCCCACTGAAGTGGGCCTGGGAGCACGGCGCAGCCAGCTGGTCACGTGCTCAGCGTGAACGCTTTGCCAATGACCCTGCAAACCTGTTGTCAGTCGAAGCCAGCTTGAATCGGCAGAAGGGCGCAAAAGGCCCCGATCAGTGGCTACCGCCGGCAAACCAATGCCAATACGTTCTGCGGTTCACTCGCGTCATGAAAACCTACAAGTTAAAGCTGTCACCACCAGAAGAGCGCCGATTTGCCCAAACTCGCAGTAGGGTCTGCGGGTAGTTATCGAAAACTGTTTGCACATCACAATTGACAGATGGTCTCGTAGAAGCCAATATACTGAACACTACTTAGCCCTGTACGCAGCGATTCAGTTCGCTGGCCGTTAGGGTGAAAAAACCGGCTTCCGAGCCGGTTTTTTCGTATATAGGGACTGATGTACTGTGCGCACCGCTTTTTTTATCGACGGATATAACCTCTTTTACGGGCTACTGGCCAATACGCGGTACAAGTGGCTAGACTTGCCTGCCCTGCTATCGCACATCGCTCAAGTTGAGAACCCCGAGTGCGTACCGGCGACGTTCCATTATTTCACAGCTCCGGTACAGCCCAAACTGGCAACTCGCGGCCTACTGTCTAAGCAGGCGCAGGACACCTACATCCGCGTGTTGAAGGCTCAGGGTGTCGAGGTTATCACTGGCCGGCATCAATTGGATCCAGCCAAAGCTCCCCGTTATGTCTGCCCAAACACTCCGCCGTCTCGACAGGACCAGGTGGCCATCTGGAAGCTTGAAGAAAAAGAAACGGACGTGAATATTGCCCTGAGCATGTATCGCATGGCCGTCAAACAAGCCTCTCAGCCCCAAAGTCAGCGTATTGAGCAGATCGTATTGGTATCGGCCGACACCGATATGGGGCCTGCACTGCAAGCACTTCGAGAAGACTTTCCTGACTTGAGGCTGGGCGTAATCCTGCCTCACCGAGAAGGTATTCAGCGCGTAGCACCCGGCTCTTTGCAGAATCATGCGCACTGGATGAGGCGCAGGGTCACAGTGGCAGAGTTAGAGGCTCATCAGCTCCCCGATCGCGTGCCGACCAAAAAGAAACCGGCAATCAAGCCTGACTACTGGTAGTGAGGCCGAGTCTACATCTTCAATGTCAGGTTTATGGGCGGCTTTTGGTCATAAGACCGCCTCTCACGACCATAACGTATCTTTTGAGGTTCGATCTGTGGCAAAAGCAGGGGTGAGCGCGCTCATCATCAGGCGTTTTGTCAGGCTTTCGGGCGCAATAGAGACAAAAAAGCCCATCATAGGCGCCCAAATACCTGACAAAGAGAATACCTCTGCCACCGGTTCACCCAGTGCCATATGGCCTACGCTTGCGTCAGCGCAGTAACGGGATATTGCCAGGCGCGAATTCACACATATGCAGCCGCATTTTGGAGATCCCCAGGTCGCGCAGCAGCCGAGCGGCGGTGTCGAGGGTCTTGAAAGACCTGAGCTCACCCCGCTTGGTCTCGATCCGGTGGTCAACGCCTTTGACTGAGCGGCAGAGCACGTGAAAGCGGCCATCCTGGTCCTCGATGATAAAAGCATCCAGGATGGCACCGGCCTCAATGAGGGCCTGGAGCTGGTCCAGTTTAACGGTTTTGGTCTCGCGGCTCATTCTGGGCACCCAAAAAAGACATTTTGGGCATCATACCCTGCCGACTGGAGGCTCACCACCAGGCCAGCGGTCGCGTTCATTTACCGTAATCGCCAATTATAGGCAGCGGGCCGGAACCGGCCCGCTAGGCTGATCACCCCAGCCAAAGGTCATATTCAATGCCATTCTGAATGGCGGCTTGTACGTTATCGCGGTTCTCCTGGTTGTCTGCAATTTCAGCCAGGGCGCGACCCACCGTGGCTTCCTGGCTTTCGATCATGCCCGTGTAGAAATCCAGACCACCCTGGTCCGGCGTTCGGCCTAGGACATTTTGATAGAACTTCGAGACCACCGACTCAATGTCGTTACCACTCAGGTACTGATCATTCGTATCGACGCCGTACACCTGCTGGAACTCATCAGACCAGACAAACTCTTCCGCCATCTGGACCGCTGAAGCCCCATTATCGGCACGGTCTATCCAATACCCCAGGCCGGACTCGTCGGGTGTACGGTTGAATGCAGCCTGGTAGGTACGATAGATGCCACCAGCACTGCTAGAGCCATCGAGATCTAAAGCAAGAGATCCATCAATGAACTGCACCCTCTCAACATCACTCAGGATGGTGCCTTCCTCTTCTTCAGCATGCTCCACATACCAATAAGGCCCCATGGTGTAGACCTGGTGCTCAGACAAAGGCCTCAAAAAAAGAGCCGTATCTACACCACCTCCACCCATAAGCCGATCAGGACCACCGAGCGAAATGAAGGCTATTTGCAAAATAGGGTTGGAATTCGCCCATTCTAACCCTGAATATGCTTCTCGTTAAAAGGCTACGTCTGGTTGGATTTCTCTGGTTTTGATTTCCTCACCAGAACTACGCCTTGGTTGGATTCTCTACCAGCTTTCTCTCACATGTCATCAGACAGCATTGGTGACAGCTTGATAGATGGCTGTCATAGAGGTATTGACCAGTGTTTGAATGGCGGTTTTCTTGCCTTCTCCAATCGCCCCCTTGAGTCCATCGAGCAATGTACTGTCTGGGGACAGTGGATCAGGCACCTTTTTCATGGCTTCCATCGCTTTCAGGGTCAGCGTCGTTCTCTGAAAGTCATAGGGGTAGCCCGCTGCAACGCCTTCGGTTCGGATAAACCCTTCGGCTTCCAGCCAATGTACGGTGTTCTCGAACAGTGACCATTCTTCTGGGGCTGACTGCCCATCAAACATCAGCTCGGTATCAAACGAAACCTCTGTGATAGATGAAGCATGAAGAACAACCGGGTTAGCCCAATGCTCATATAATGTCACCAAGATGCGGGCGATATACAGCTCACTCAGTTCAGGGTTACTCATCGTTGATCCTCGCTTTACCTCTTAATCCAACTCTCCGTTGTCTGCCTGCTTCAGCAGCGTTGGAATATGCGGCCCATACTCGACCTTGCCGCGCCCAGCACGTATGCCGCTTCCGACCTTGCGAGCTTCTTTGGAGTACAGCGTTTTTGCCCTGATGATGTCGTAGCTGTACCCCCGGCCTAACCGGTTAGCCATTTTGATCAGACCATTGGGCCCCTCGGTGTAGCCGTTGGTGATCGGAAGTGGCGCATCCCAGTAGGCAAAGATGTCGTCATAATGGTTGTGGACGGTTTTGGCCAGCTTCTTGAACGCCACCAGCCCATGCTCTGGCAGGCTGTTCTCCCAGGCCTCAAAGGCGTTCTGAGCGCTCTGCTTGTCGGGTTCGTCGTAGATGCAGAAGAAGGCCTCCTTGAAGTCATAGGCCACGGCAAGTTCTGGGATCGCCTGCTTCACGATCTCCAGCGCCTTTTGCTCTGCGGTCGTCAGGTTGCCGGGCCGCTTCAGGGTGAGCCAGCGAATGGACTTTTTGACGTAAATCCGATCTTCTTTGCTTAACTGTGCCTGATAGCTCTTGCGCTCCGCTTCCAAGGCTTCAGAGGCCATTTTGACGACATGGAACTTGTCGATCACCAGCTTGGCGTTCGGCAGATACTGAGCAAAGGAACGCCTGAAGGGCCGCCACATATCAGTACAGACCCATTCCACCTTGTCAGCATCCGGCAAATCCTTGAAGAAGGGCTTCAGGTGCTCTTGAGTACGATGTTCCAACATATCAAAGACGTTGTTGGTTGCCAGGTTGGTGATTACACAGCGGTAACCACCAGCCAGGTTCACTTCGTCGATGCCCATGATGACCGGGGTTTCGTAGTGTACGGTTTGCGATAGTTCGTCTATTAGGTCGTGGGCAATGCTTTTTACGGTGTTCACCGCAACGCCGGTTTGCTCTGCCAGAGCACGAAAGGTGGTTCCCAGGCACTGCTGTCGGATGACATCGACCAGCCGTTTGGTGGCTCGGCGTTTGTCATCCAGAAAACTCAACTCCGGCATGGCCATCTTGCCGCATGACTCACAGCGAAAGCGCGGGCGCTGCACTTCAAGGCGAACGGGCTCCATGTACAACGGCGTGTCCATGAACTTGTTTTTGCGCTTGCCGTGCTTGTGCATGGGGATATTGCAGTCCCCACACAGAGGCACCTCGACCGTTTCCGGCTCAGCAACGATCACAAGGCCCTTGCTTTCATGGCGCATATCCACCGGCTTGATGCCTGGCAGATTCAGCAGGTCAAGCATCGGCTTAATCCATATCCAGGTCGATGGACTTGCCTTCGTGCAGCAGGTCATACACCACGTCAACCAGCGCGGTCATTCCCTGGCGGTCAGACTTGAGCACTTGGGTGGCCAGCTTCTGGTGGCTGGACAAAGCACGCACCACCGCTTGCTGAACAGCGCCGGGGAGGTTGCCTTTCATGGCTTGCTCGCGAGTGTTGCTTTCCACCTGAGCCATGACGACATCGCTTTCACTGGTAATCGCTGAAATCTGATTAACAAAAGCCACCTGGTCCTGAATCGGTGTCGCCTCACCAAACAAGCTGTTAAGTCGCTCGATAATCTCTTTGACGAATTTCGGCTTGTCGCCTGCCACGCCACCACCGCCTGCACCTGCCGGTTGCAATACCGGGGTTTCGCCTTCGTCCTCGGCGTTATCTGAACGAGCATTGATGTCAAAACCGGTGAGCACCAGGCCGGTTAAGTCCACAGTTTCCGGGGCTTCGTGCAGCAGGCGCTTTTGCAGCAGCTTGGCGAAAGCGGCAAAGTTCTCCAACTCCGGGTCGCCAAAATCAATCAGTTGGGCGATATAGGAATAGGTACGGCAGAAGCGCCCCAGGTCCGACTTGAAGCCCATCAGCGCCTTGATCTGCTCGGCGTACTCATCCTGATGGTGGTCGGCAGACTTCATGCCTGCCTCATCGCCCTTGGTGTGGGCCTTCTCAAACGCCGCTTCCCAGGTTGCCATGCCGTCGCGCAGCATCTTCATCTTGTCGTTATACAAGGTCGTTGCCTCGCCAGTGGCGGCATACAGCGCCTTGTGCTGTGGCGATTTGGTATGAGTGATGTCGCGGATAGTCTTGAAGCGGGCTTCCTTGAACGCGGCCAAGTCCTTTTCGTCGTACAGGCCGTGCTCGTCCAAGCGCTCCTTGATCTCGTAGACCACGTTAAGGTCTTGCACTTCGTCGATGTGAGCACCCTTGTCATAGGTGGCAAAGGCCTTGCGTACGTTCTCCGGGTCGTTCACGAAGTCGATGATAAAGACCTCATCCTTGCCCGGTGCAGTCCGGTTGAGGCGGGCGAAGGTCTGCACAATCTCCACATGGTTGGCGATTTTCTTGTCCACATACATGGCGACCAGTTTGGGCTGGTCAAAACCGGTCTGGAACTTGTCGGCCACCAACATCACCCGGTATTCCGGGCGGTCAAAGGCAAAGCGCAAATCCTGCCCTTGAGCATCCGGGTTCATGCTCTGCTCGGTGAACTCCTCGTTCTCATCAACGATAAACACATCGTCTTTGAACTCACCGTCATCCTGGTGCATCACCTGCTTGCCAGTCATCTTGCCGGAGAAGGCCACCAGTGAATGAATGAACCCGTACTCGCTGTGCTGCTCAATATAGCGGTCTAGCGCCTTCTTGTAGCGAATGGCGGCGGCACGGGAGCTGGTCACGACCATCGCCTTGGCCTTGCCATCCAGCCGGTGGGCGACGTTCTTGGTGAAGTGCTCAACGATAAACTGCACCTTCTGGGTCACATTGGTGGGGTGCAGTGACATCCACTGTGCCAGGGCGCGTTTGGCGGCCTTGCCGCTTACCCGCTTACTGTCTTCAAGCTGCTTGGAGAGGTTGAAGACCGTTTTGTAGGGCACATAGCCTTTCAGTACATCGAGAATAAACCCCTCCTCAATGGCCTGGCGCATGGTGTACTTATGGAAGGCATCCGGCGGGTTATCGTCCGAGGCCGGTTGGCTTGGGTCTATCGGGCGACCGAACAACATCAAGGTGGAGTGCTTCGGTGTGCCGGTAAAGGCGAAGTAGCTGATATTTTTTGGTCGGGCGCGGGACTTTTGCAGTTGCTCCAGCAGTTCATCCACCGTCATGGTGGACATCTTGCCTTGCCCGCTCATTCCCAGCGCGGCTTGCAGCTTGGCGGCGGTAGAGCCGGTCTGCGAGTTATGCGCCTCATCAATGATCACCGCAAAGTTTTTCCCTTTCAGGGTTTTGTCAGTGATGATGGCTTCCATCGCATAAGGAAAGGTCTGGATCGTGACCACCACAATCGGCGTACCAGACAGCAGGGCTTCCGAGAGCTGCTTGCTCTTGGACTTGGATGACTTCTGCCGGTCAATGGCGGCAATCACACCAAACTGATGATCAATCTGCTTCACCGCGTCCTGAAGCTGACCGTCCAGCACATTGCGGTCGGTGACGATGATCACGCTGTTGAATACCGCGTCGCCGTTATCTTCGCGCAGTTTCACCAGGTCATGGGCCGTCCAGGAAATGGTGCTGGTCTTGCCGGAACCGGCGCTGTGGTCGCATAGGTAGGTCATGCCTGCACCGTTTTCGCGGGCATCGGCCAGCATCTGGTTCACTGCCGTCCATTGGTGGAAGCGCGGAAAAATCAGGGTCTCTTTCTTCGACCAGTTGCCCTGAATATCCACCACGTCTTTTTTCTCGACGTAGACAAAGCTATGGAAAATCCGCAGCCAGGCATCCGGTTGGCAGACGGCTTCCCAGAAGTAGGCGACCGGGTATTCCTGGCTGCCATCGGGCTTGATCTCACCAGGCGGGTTGCCCGCATGTACCGTATCGTTTTCGTCCTTACGGCCCTTGTTGAACGGCAGGAAGAAGGTGTTTTCGCCGTCCAGTTTGGTCGCCATCATGATTTCAGAGTCAGACATGGCGAAATGCACCACCGCGCCACGCTTGAAGGTCAGTAGCGGCTCCCGGCGTTTGGTCTTGGGATCATGCGGCAAGCGGTCATTTCGGTATTGATCCATCGCCGCTTCCGCCGACTGGGTAAAGTCGGTTTTAAGCTCCACCGTCGCCACGGGAAGACCATTGATAAACAGCACCAGATCAATAGCGAACTCACGAGCGGGGTGATACTTCAGCTCGGGCACCACGCGCAGGATGTTCGCCTGATAGCGCTGGATCACCGCTTCATTACGCTTGTCTTCCGGCGCTGCCTCGGTCATCTCGATCAGGCCGCAACCGGCAATGGAGAAGCCCTGGCGCAGCACCTGCATGGTGCCTTGTTTCTCCAGTGTTTTATCCAAGCGATCCATCAGCACTTCAAGGGTTTTGCCCCCGTTGAGCCGTTCCAGCTTGTCCCACTTTTCCTGCTGGCCGCTGGTTTTGATCCAGTCTTCCAAGTCTTCGGGGTATACCGCCCGCTCGGTGTCGTAGAACTTGGAATCACCTAGCTTCCAGCCCTGTTCTACCAACCGGTCGATGATGTATTGCTGAAAGTGTTTTTCCTGATGGGCAGATGCCTGCATTATTGTTCTCCTCGCAAATCAATCTGGCCAGTAACAGCGGCGGTAATAAAGGCCGAGCGGCGTTCTTTCAGCAGAGTGATGCTTTGCTTCACCTTGCCAATCAGCGTATCAATACGGGCGGTTTCGCGGTCGAGGGTGGCCGCGATGGCGGCTTGTTCTTCTGGTGGAGGGAGCGCTACTGGAGCATTACCAATAGTATTTT
>NZ_JAHQZT010000035.1 GCF_019061305.1 Marinobacterium weihaiense | reverse complement strand
GCCCGTGACCGGCATGATGCGTGACTGTGGATCCGTGAGATTCACCTGATCCTTATCGCGTGGGCCTCCCATCGGAGGCTTGGGATCACGCCCACTGGGCTTTTTACCTGCCTTTCGCTGTGCATCGCGTTTGGCTACTTTATCCTGGTAAGCGGCTTGCTCGGCGGCGTCCCGCTCGTGCGCACGGGCTTCGATTTTAACCTTTGCCTCTGCAATGGCCGCCAGACGAGCTTCACGCCGAGCAATCTCGGCCGGAATGTCCATACCATCGGTCGCGACATCGTTGTCTGCCGCCTCGGCCCGTTGAATCAGGGCGTTCACCTCAGTCTTGAGCTGAGCTTCCAGCTTCTTGGCATGACCATAGGACAGCGCTTTGTGCTTGCTGGCATTGGCTTTAACCTTGGTGCCATCGAGGGCGATGGTGCCGAACTTGAGGAGCTTCATCTCACGTGCCAGCAACAGTACCTGAACAAACAGTTGCTCCAGTTCGGGTAGAAAGCGACGGCGGAAAGTGGCCAGCGTATCGTGGTCGGGATGAGTGTTCGCGGCCAGGTAGCGGAATGCAATCGAGTCGTAGGTGGCGCGTTCGATCTTGCGGCTGGAGATCACGCCAGTGGCGTAGCCGTAGATCAGCAGACTCAGCAATACCGCAGGATGATGCGCCTTATGGCCTCGGCCAGCATACTGTTGTGTCAGCGCAGACACGTCCAGCTGCTCGACCACATCAACGACAAAACGCGCCAGATGCTCATCGGGCAACCACTCATCAACTGAAGGTGGCAACAGGTAATCGGTCTGGCGGTCTACTGGAATAAAGCGGCTCATGATGACGTTCCGGTCATAGCTCGATCTCGATAATAGGGGGATTATCTCACAGGGCTATCGAAAACCCGACAGACTGCTAGATAGTTTGTTTATCGGGAAACGATAATATTTTATGAGTCAGCTTGAGAGCTCCACTTGTTAAAGTGCAGCCGATTTTTCCACATAAAAGCAGTACTTAAACGGGATGACGCCCACTCGATACTCATATTCCCGCTATAATCTAGGGCCTGATACGTTTTACCCCAGAGCCTTCATGTCAAAATCTAACCTCTCATTGGCCCAGGTCGAAGCCTTCTGCGCGCTGGCTCAGTACAAGAGTTTCAAGGATGCGGCCCAGTATCTCGACATCGCCCAACCGACGCTGGTGAACCGCATCGCCAGCCTTGAGGAGAGCTATAACGCTAGGCTGTTTCTGCGCCAGCGCGGCAACAACCGGCTGACAGACCTGGGTCTGGCACTACTGCCCCGGTTTCGTAGCTGCCTCAACAGCCTGCGGGAAGCAGAGTTCCTGCTGCTGGCTCACAGCAAGGTGGAAACCGGAGAAATTCATATTGCCGCCGTATCACCCTACAGAGTCTCTCTGCTGATCAAGCACTTTAATGCGCTCTACCCCAACATTCGTGTCAAAGTGAGTTTTGCTGCATCCGAACAGGTCGGGCAGATGATCACCCGGGGTGAAGTAGATGCAGGTTTCTATGTACTCGAAGGAAACCCACCTGGACAGCAGGCATTCTTCTTTTATGAGTACGAGCTGATCGCAATTCTGCCTGCAGGCCACCCTCTGGCACTCCGCGAACGGCTGCACCTGCGTGATTTCGAGAACCAAAACGTTATTCGCCGCGAACCAGGCTCATTAACCCGCCAGCTATTTGAACAAGCGCTGGCACGGGAAGACGTGGGCGTCAACGTGGTCTATGAATTAGGCAGCCGCGAGTCGATTCGAGAGGCGGTAGCACAGGGACTGGGCATTTCGGTGGTGGCAGATGATGAGCATGTACCTCACGACAACATTGTTACACGGCGAATTGTCGGGGAAGGCCTGACCGCACGCAGCAGCCTGGTGGTGCGAAATGATCGGGTGTCGGCGCCGCTGACCCAAGCTTTGATTGGTGTCGCCAGGCAGCCGCTGGAGATTTAACTCTCCAGCGGCTTACAGGTGGTTAGGAAGTTTACGGGCGCTCGCCGTTGGCGATTCGCTGCTGGACTGCCTTCACTACACCCGGCAGGTCGGCAATGGTGTCGATGATGTAGTGCGCACCAGCCGTTTCCAGGTTGACCGACGCCTTGTTGCGAGCGTCTGCCTTGGTGGCCTCATCTGCCGCCAGGAATTCCTCCAGTGTTAGACCGGACTCGTTGCCGGACAGGCTCAAGCCGACCGTCCACATGCCTGCGTTGTGGCCTTCGTAGATGCCCGGTGCAGAATCGTCCACCTTGATGCAGCGAGACACCGCATTGATGCCCAACTCCTGAACGTTCTGCAGCGCCATCCAGGGCCCCGGGCGGCTGCCCGCTTTCAGGTCACCGGTGGCGATCACGCAGTCGGGTGTGTATCCGCGTTCGGCGGCGGCTTGCTGCAGCACTTCCATCACTGGACGCGGATAGCCGGAGCAGGAACCGATCTTGATGCCCTGCTCGCGTAGCCAGGCGGTGGTTTCCAGCGTGCCCGGAATCAGGTCCGCGTGTTCGCCTACCTTGGCAATCTGCAGCGGCATGAAGGTCTCATAGACCAAGTCTACATCCTCGTCGCTCATGGCGCAGCCAAACTGTGCCTGCCAGCGAGCAGAAATCGCTGGGTCATCACCCAGGGCACGAATATGATCCCACTTACCCATACCCATGGGGCCCCGTGCCTCCTTCAGACTGATGTCGAAGTCGTACGCCTTGCGGAAGGCCTCCACAAAGATAGTAGTCGGTGCGAATGAACCGAAATCCACGGTTGTTCCAGCCCAGTCGAAAATAACCGCTTCTACAAATGACATAGCTTTCTCCTCAGAAGCGGCTAAATAAGGCCGCTTCGGTTTCAATTTGTTTAGATCACAGGAATTATTCAGGTGTCAGTAGGTGATCAGAACCTGGGCCGACTCATTGTCAGTTGTAGCCGGACACTTTGGGTTGAATGTTATTGTTGACCGACCGCCAAAAAACGGGCCTTTTCGCCAATGAAGTTGGCGCCACGCTCACCGGCAAAGGCCTCATCGACGATCTCGAGCCACTCCCTGTCGCTGATGCCGTAATCCTGATAGGCGGTCGATATGCCCAATCGGTGCAGCATCTGCTCCAACTGTTCGACTCCTACCTCAATTGGAGTGCCGAAAATTTGCGCCAGTAGCACATCCAATTCGGCACTGTGCCCGACCACGGTACGCAAAATGGTAGGAAGCGTGAATGAGCAAGCTTCGCCATGTGCGGTGCCATATCGAAGTGTGATCGGGTAGGAGATATTGTGCGCAATAGCCGTTTTGGTGTTGGAGAAAGCCACCCCGGCCATCAGTGCAGCCCGCGCAATACGGCTGCGCAGCATTAGATTCTGAGGCTCTTCCACCAGTGCCGGCAGCCAGTCAATGATCTCACGTGCGGCACTAATTGCGGCGGCACTGGAAATTGGGTTGCGATTCACGTTCCAGAGACTTTCCAACGCATGGCTTAATGCATCCAGCGCAGTGCTCACGGTCAGTGACAAGGGCAGCTCTAAGGTCAATTCAGGGTCTACCAGTGCTACCTCGGGGTAGAGCTCAGGCAGTGCCAGCGAGTACTTGCGCTGAGCCTCGCTGTGCCAAACCGTGGCCCAGCAAGTCACTTCACTGCCAGTACCTGCAGTAGTAGGTACGGCAATAATCGGCACCCCTGCCAATTGGTCACGCCCCTCACCCTCTTGCAGATAACGGCGTACCCGATGAAAGTTTCCGCCTGCCGCAGCCAGTACTTTGGCGGTGTCGATTACCGAGCCTCCCCCAAGAGCAACAATCACCTCAGGAGGCTGCTCCACCGACATCCACCGTGCGCAGGACACCTCCAGTTCGGTGAAATCAGGATTGGGTTGGATATTGTCGATCACCAGTGCCGGTTGACCGGCCTGCGCAGTAATACGGTCGCATAACAGCTCGAAAACAGGGTCACAGTAGGTGACAAGTGCATAGGGACGTCCTTGCAGGGAGTCTGCCAACATCTCCAGAGCACCCGCACCAAATTGGATCTTGACTGGATTATGAAAAGCCCACATTTTGATTAGCCTTAGCTGTATTAATAGATATCAAAAGACACTCGACTACAGTCAGGCCTAACTTTCCGGTGGCCTCGTAACCAGTGTTTTGTTGGCAGATATTATTGAATTCATGCGTGACACTTCGGTGTCGCGAGGCTCAATCACAGCTAAGCTTAGTTTCTTAAAAATGAATTACATTTGCGTTCTTGCTTAATTGGGTAGGCCCCACACCTAGTCATTGCTCTGGCCAAAGCTGGAAGGTTTACAAATTCCGCCAAACGACTTGTGGCGCGTCATAAATGTGTCCACTTACCATCTTTTGCAACGCGTGCAGCCAGTGCGGTGCGGCTGTCTAGTCCTGTTTTTTTCAGTATGCGACTGACCTGGTTTTTCACTGTTTGAAGAGCAAGTCCGGTTTTGACGGATATTTCCTTGTTGCTCATTCCCCCGGCCAGCAGGCGGACAATTTGCTGCTGAACCTCATTCAGTTCTCCGAATGAGAATTTATCATCCGACTCCAAGCATTGAACTTCAGGCCTTCCTACCGAGATCGGGTAATCATGCAATACCTGCGGTGGAACATAGACTCCCCCTGAGACAACCAACTCCAACGCTTTGATCAATACTTCATTGCAAGTGGACTTGGGGATATAGCCTGATGCTCCTTTGCGCAAAGCGGACACGACTACTTCAGGCGCCTCCTCAGAAGAAATGATCACAACTGCGATACCAGGGAAGTGCTTCTGAAGAGTCGCCAGTCCATTTAAATCACTCGACCCAGGCAAGTTAAGGTCAAGGAGAACCAGGTCCGTTTCGGGATTTAAAACAAGATGGTTTTGGACGTCAGCAAGCGAGGCTGCTTCTGCAAGCTGCCAAGAGTTGTTGCGCGAAGAGATGATGTCTATGAGTCCCTTTCTGATCAATTCATGATCATCAGCAAGCAGAATTTTCATTTTTTTCATTTCCGATAAAGCCTAGCATCAAGTACCAAAGTACCTGCTGTTGATGACATTCGTGTTTAAAAAACCTTTGTAATTCATAGATCTGCAATATCACTGAAACCTTCTTTGATTTTTTAAAGGTACTCAAGTACTCCTCAGAATTACCACAAGTACCTGATTTTAAAGAAAAATTATAACAAAACGGTCATATAAGCCACCTATCATCCGCTGCCATTGATGAAACACAAGCTAACGAGAGGCACTCGCTTTGGCACAGATTGCAATACAGGCGCTGAACAAGTCGTTTGGTGACACAAGGGTGTTGGAAGAGATCAACCTGAATATCCAGGATGGGGAATTCCTGACCCTGGTAGGGCCCTCAGGTTGCGGTAAGTCCACCCTACTGCGAATTATCGCGGGCCTGGAATCTCAGACAGAAGGGCATATCAGTATTGGGGGCTGTCAGGTTGACCAACTGCGGCCCAAAGATCGCAATCTGGCAATGGTGTTCCAGTCCTATGCTCTCTATCCCCACCTGACCGTACGGGAAAATATCGTCACTCCATTGAGGATGCGAAACCATAAGTGGTATCAGCGCCTGCCGCTGATTGGAAATCTCATGCCGGGAGCTGAACACCGCAACCGCGAGATGGAGACAAAGGTAAACCAGGTTTCCGAGCTGCTCCAGATTGGTCATCTACTGGACCGTCGTCCCGGTGAACTATCTGGAGGGCAGCGCCAACGCGTTGCGCTTGGCAGAGCAATGGTGCGCAGCCCGGATGCGTTTCTGATGGATGAGCCGTTGTCGAATCTTGATGCCAAATTGCGGGTACACATGCGGACCGAGATTGCCCAGCTACACAAACAGCTGGGCACCACGTTCATTTACGTGACCCATGATCAGGCGGAAGCGATGACCATGTCTGATCGCATCGCCCTGATGATGGATGGCGAATTGTTGCAGGTCGCAACACCTGAAGAGATTTATCGAAATCCTGTCGACGTGCGCGTCGCAGAGTTTATCGGTAGCCCCAAAATCAATCTGTTGCCTGCTATAGCGGGCGCAGGTGGGCGGATCAACGTCTGCAATCAGCCCTTACGTATCGCGACACCGGATCCCCTGGTTCAAAGTGTCACCTTGGGAGTACGACCAGAAAATGTAGAACTCAGTATCAGGGAACGAAGCGACCTTCAGGGGCGATTGGCCTATCTGGAAAACATGGGGGCGGAGTTCATCGCCCACGTTGACGTTCCAGGCCTGGAAACACCTGTTCTGGTTCGATGCGACGTTGAACAAGGCCACCTGCTCAAACTTGACCAACAGATTGGCATTCGTATCAAGCCCAAACACGCGCTTCTGTTCAATGATCAGGGACGTCGGATTGAGTCGTGCAAACTGCATCAGGAGGCCCGCCATGAATTCGCTTGCGCCTGATGCTGTGAAACTAAACAGACCAACCTTCGCCAGCAGAATCTTTAAAGGCGCTGAGAACCACGAACGCTTGCTGGGCTGGCTGCTTTCATTGCCCGCAAACAGCCTTATGTTGCTGTTCTTGGTCGGGCCCATATTGGCTGTTCTGGCGCTTTCGTTTACCGACTGGCAACTGGGAATGGACAGCTTTGCCTGGGTAGGCCTGGATAATTACCAGGAAATGCTCACGGACGATACATTCTGGCATTCGCTGAAAAACACGATGATTTATGTCGCGGTAGTCGTTCCCGGCTCCGTTGCCCTTGGCCTGGGTGCTGCAATGCTGATTGAGGCGGGCCAGCATGGCAAGGCTTTTTATCGCGCCGTCTACTTTCTGCCGGTTATGGCCACATTGATTGCCATGTCCATCGTCTGGCAGGTGATTCTGCATCCTGATTTCGGCCTGATTAACCTGATGCTTAAGGAGTTGGGTATTACCGGTCCCAACTGGTTACAAGATCGGGAACTGGTGCTCTATGTCTTGTGTGGAATCGGCATTTGGCAGCAAGTCGGATTCAACCTGGTTCTGTTCCTCTCCGGGTTAATGGCCGTGCCGTCACATCTGTATGAAGCTGCCGAGATGGACGGCGCCAGTTCGGCATGGGCACGGTTCCGTCTGGTCACCTGGCCAATGCTGGGACCGATCACGCTGTTTGTACTGGTTATAACGTCAATCAAGGCGTTTCAGGTCTTTGATACGGTCCAGGTACTGACGCAGGGTGGACCCAACAAGGCGTCTGAAGTGCTGCTGTATACGATGTATACAGAGGCATTCGAATACTTCCGTACCAGTTACGCAGCGGCCGTCACTGTCGTCTTTCTGTTCTTTGTCCTGCTTCTGACACTGCTTAAAGCTCGCTTTGTTGAGCGCAAGGTACATTACTCATGAACCGCAAATCCTCAATGATTTTCCGTGCTGTGCGTCACCTGATCCTGATGAGCGGGGCACTGGTCATGCTGATGCCCTTTATCTGGATGTTATTGACCTCATTTAAGGCACCGGATGAAATTTTTAGCTCTGAGTTACGTTTTCTGCCGGAAAACTGGTACATCCTGGAAAACTATACCGAAGCTGTTACTCGCACGCCTTTGCTGCAGTTCCTGCTGAATGGCGTGATTGTGACCATCGCAATCTTTCTGTGTCAGATTGCCGTGGCGGTGCCGGCAGCCTATGCCATGGCCAAACTGCGTTTTCGCGGTCGCAAGCTGATGTTTGCCGCCGTACTCCTGTGTCTGCTGATACCTCCGCATGCAGTCGCTATTCCCTGGTATCTGCTGATGTATCAGTTTGGCTGGCTGGATACGTACATGGCGCTGGTTGCCCCCTTCAGCATCTCCGTATTTGGTATTTTCCTGATGCGTCAGTTCTTCATGACGGTACCCAACGATCTGATCCACGCCGCACGCATGGATGGTTTCAGTGAATTGGCCATTGTCTGGCGCGTCATGCTGCCCACAGCAATGCCGGCACTGGTTTCGTTTGGAATCTTCTCAATAGTGGCGCACTGGAATGACTATTTCTGGCCTCTGATTGTGCTGAACTCGCCCGATTACTACACCCCGCCATTAGGTCTGGTCAGCTTCAGGAATGATGACACAGGCAATGACTATGGCCCGCTGATGGCAGCCGCCACCATTGTTATTACCCCTCTGGTGGTGGCCTTTCTGCTGGCGCAGAAACGTTTTATCGAAGGAATTACCCTTTCGGGCATGAAGTAAAAACAACTACTTACTTTCACAACACCAACGGGATTATCCCAGGAGCAACCCATGACGTTGAAACACCTTCGACAGTTGACCGCAGCATCAGCGATTGTGTTGACCGGTAATGCGCTGGCCGCCACTGAGCTGGTTGTACAGTACCCCTATGGCGGTACCTTCAAGGACACCTTTGCACAGCTCGAGCAGGAGTTTGAAGCACAGAACCCTGATATCGATGTTACTTTTCGTGCTCCCTATGAGGACTACGAAGACGGAACTCAGAAAGTGATGCGTGAAGCGATCACCAAACAGTTGCCGGATATCTCGTTCCAGGGGCTGAACCGAGTGCGTCCGCTTGTAGATCGTAATATCGCGGTATCCCTCGAGCCTTTTATCGCCAAGGAGGCTGATTTCAGTAAGGAAGGTTACCACCAGGCGATGCTGGATATCGGCACCTATAACGATGAAGTCTATGGCTTGCCGTTTGCGGTGTCTTTGCCGATCGCTTACTACAACATGGATCTGGTTCGTCAAGCGGGTTGGGATGAAAACAACCTGCCTGAAAGCTGGGATGAAGTGATTGAATTGGCCGCAAGGATTGATGCGCTTGATGAAGACATCACAGGCATGGTCTATGGCTGGCAGATAACTGGAAACTGGTTATGGCAAGCTCCGGTCTTCTCTCAGGGGGGCGCAATGTTGAGTGCTGATGAAAAACAGGTGGCCTTTAACGGCCCTGAAGGGCAGTGGGCCCTTGAGACGTTTTCTCGCTTCTTCAAGGAGGCGGGTATGAAAGACTATTCAAGAGCAGATGGCAAACAAGCTTTCTATTCCGGCAAATCTGGCATGTGGTTCTGGTCTACTTCGACCGTCACTAACGCAGAAGAGATGATTGGTGACAGTTTTGAGATGAAAACTCATGTCTTCCCGAGTGTTAAAGAAGGGGGCGCTCTGCCGGCAGGTGGTAACGCAATCGTCATGCTAACCAAAGATGCGGAAAAGCAGGAGGCGGCCTGGAAATTCATCAAGTATGCCACCTCAGGCAAAGGGGCTGCCATTGTTGCTCTGACCACGGGCTATATGCCGCCTAACAAGAAAGCGAATGAAGAATATCTGAAGGATTTCTACAGCCAGCACCCGAACCATTTTACTGCCGTGAAACAGTTGCCATTGATGACAGACTGGTATGCCTTCCCGGGTAAGAACGGCCTGAAAATCACGCAAGTGATTCATGACCATATGCAGTCAATTGCCAGTGGCGAGCGTGTCAATGAAGCAGATCAAGTCCTGAAAGATATGGCTGCTGACGTTCAGAAACTGCTGCCTAACTGAATTCTGTAGACTCTTTCACAATAATGTCTCTCCCCGGGCCATTAAGCCCGGGGCTGCGTGACCAAGGACTACCCATGAAATTGATTCACCTTACCGATACTCATCTGACCCTGCCAGGCCAACCACTCTATGGGACCTATCCGGCTGAACGGCTACGTGCCTGTGTAGAGTCGATTAATAATGAGCATGCCGATGCTGATCTGTGCGTGATTACGGGTGACCTGGCGCACTGTGGTGATATCGAAGCCTATGAAGAGCTGGCCTCCATTCTCGCTGGCCTCAAGGTGCCTGTTCAGCTGGTGATTGGCAATCACGATCATCGTGAACGCCTAGTTGAGCGCTTTCCGCAACTTGCCCGTGATGAAGCCGGCTTTGTTCAGTCTGCGCTGAAAACTGAAGCGGGAACATTCATCTTTATGGATAGCGTAAAAGACGGTACGCATGCCGGCGCCTATTGTGAGACGCGAAGGACATGGCTGGCCCAGCAGCTGGAAAAAGCGGGCGACGATGTCTTTTTGTTCATGCACCATGCACCGTTTAAAACCGGTATTAAGCCGATGGACAAGATAGGTATGGACGCTCAGGATGCACTGGCACTGAAGGCTCTGCTACAGAGATACGGGCGCATAAAGCATCTGTTTTTCGGCCATTACCATCGCCCGATGCATGGTAGCTGGTCAGGCATTGGATTTTCGACTCTGCGGGGTATGAATCACCAGGTGGCCCTGGACCTAAAAAGGGAAGACAACTATCTGTTCACTCATGAGCCACCGGCTTACGCTGTAGTGCTGATTGATGATGACAATGTGGTCGTGCATAACCATGACTTCATGGACCCGTCACAGGTATTCGATCCCAACATGGAACCGGAGTGGGATTGATGCCGCCGGACATACACAATAGCCCGATTAATCTTCATGGAACCAAACAGAAGGGTGCTCCAGACAAGCCGAAGCTACATCTAGTGAAGCCATCGCAGGATAAGGTGAAAACCTTATGAGTGAGAGGAAATGTATTGGATTTAGCGCTTTGGCTACCGAAAGTTCGGCGGTACTGGTTGATATGGATGGCTGCATGATTGCAAGCGGTCAGCCACTTCCAGGCGCTAAAGACTTGATTAACCTGTGTCGTGAGCACCTATGGCTGGTATCAAACAACTCAAGTCACAGTGCCGATGAGCTGAGCCATTATCTGCGAGGGCTAGGTCTTGCCATCCCTGCCCAACGGATTTTGCTAGCTGGAGAGTTGGTGTTGGAAGAGGCAAGAGCTCGCTTTCCCGATGGAGCAGCCATGATTCTCGCCAGACGCCAACTGCGCGAGTATGCCCGATCCAGGGGTATCATGGAAACGGATGAAAAACCGGATGTCATTATCCTGACACGTGATGTGCACTTGGACTATCGACGCTTAAGTCTGGCCATCAAACACCTGAGCAAAGGAGTCCCCTTATTAGTGGCCAATCCCGATATATCCCACCCGGATATGGACGGAGATCCTGTTCCTGAAACGGGGAGTTTGCTGGCCTTCATGAAAACGGTGCTGCCGACGCTTGAGTACGAAGTGTTTGGTAAACCAGAACCAAGATTGTTTCAGTGCGCACTAACCCAGTCCGGAGCGGCCCCCGAAGATAGTCTCATGATTGGAGACAATCCACACACGGATTGTGATGGCGCTAAAGCTGTGGGAATACGCCCCTTCTTGATTGGTCGACATGCAAACGCGCTGGCGCCAGATATAGCAACACTGCTTTCGCTGAGGGTATCCCTTTAAAGGAAAAAGGGGGCGACTGGCCAGTTCAGAGCCCCCTTTAGCTTTTCAGTAACAGCTCTGCTATATCATCAGATAAATAATTTTTTGGACTGTTAAAATGTTGTCTCAAGCAGATAAACCAGCCATACAAACCGCACAGAGGGAGTATGTATCAGACGACGTCTGGAATCTCCTCAGCAATCAAGCGGGCTGGTTGCTTGATGCGATAGAAAATATTGCTGAAGCCTTCGTCTACTGGGGACCGGATGATCGCTTGGTACTGTGTAACAGTAAATACCCCTCGCAGTTCATGGAACCGGATAAGGTAAGGCCAGGCGTAAAATTCTCGGAGTTGGTAGAGCAAAACATCCGTACTGGCCGAGTGATCAGTTTTGATGAAATTGAGGATGTTCCATCCTCTCCAGAAGAATATCGTCAACAACGATTGGCGCTGCACCGCAATGGAGAGGGGACGTTTGAAGTCAAAAACCACACGGGAAAATGGTTACAGGCACGTGAGAGGCGAACACGTGATGGTGGTACCGTCGGTATTTACACTGATATCACCAGTTTGAAATGTGCGGAACAACGTGAACATGAAGCCGCATTGGCTGCAGATAGTGCCAATCAGGCAAAATCACGCTTCCTTGCAGCTGCCAGTCATGACTTGCGCCAACCATTGCATGCCATGGGGATCCTGGTCAGTGCACTCTCCGGACGCTTATCTAATCCTGAAGAGCGCGAGTTGCTTTCGGGGGTCGAAAGTTGCCTGAATACCATGCAAAGTCTGTTTGATTCATTACTGGATATCTCCAGGCTGGATGCTGGCGTAATTGAGCCTCAGTTGCAGATGCTCAATCTCAACGAGATGCTGCAAGCTATTGAAAAAGAGTTCGAACCACAGGCTCGCAGTCGGGGATTGAGGCTAAAAATTCGGCCAACAGGCCATTTCACTTACAGTGATCCATCGATGCTGGGGCGCATAATTCGCAATTTGATAGGCAATGCCATTAAATATACCGATACGGGTGGTGTTCTGGTTGGGGTGCGCGTACGAGCGAATGAACTGGTTTTAGATGTATGGGATACCGGCATAGGCTTTCCCTTAGACCAGATAGAAGCCATGTTTATGGAGTTTCGACAGCTCGAAGTCGGCAAGGTACGTCGGCAAGGGCTGGGACTGGGTTTGTCGATTGCGAACAGGCTCTGTGAAATGCTCGGGCACGAGATAGAGGTACGTTCAACGCAGGGAAAAGGCTCCGTTTTTCGTGTCAAGATACCCTTACGAGCAGCGCCAACACAGGAAGCCATGGCCCCGTCTGCCTTACAGCAGCCACATCAGACTACAATCCCACCGCTTTGTATCGCCGTTCTGGACGATGATCAAGACAACCTTATTGCCACCGCATTGCTGTTGAGAGATTGGGGGTGCAAGGTTCTTACTGCCACAACCCTGGAAGGAATTGCAAGGATTGAATGCTGTCCAGACCTACTGTTGGTTGACCATCACTTGAAAGGTGAGGAAAAGGGAACCAGTGCCATCCCACTTCTGACAGAGAAATTCGGTCGCACTATAAAAGCAGTCGTCGTGACAGGCGACACTGAGCCTGAACAGTTGCAGCAGATTAAGACCCTGGGCTATCCGGTAGTCCATAAACCACTTAAACCAATGAAACTCAGATCTATCCTTCAGCAGTGCAGATGATGATCAGTTGATAGAGCCGAGCCCTTGGGTTTATCCAATTATGTCAACCATTCGGAAAAGACTAGAACAATATTCACGATCTTGTGCTTGTCGTTTTATTTGTGCGCTGAACCTCTCGTGCTCTTCTTCACCTCGTGCACGTGCTTTCTGTGCGGACTCGCTCACGGCTGAGCCTTTTGCTTTGTGCTCCAGGTACTTGCTGCAGAATGCAGCCCTTCCGGCAGCAGACGCTGCCACCCAGTCTTTTTTACTCATGTTCACCTTAACATCCACCCCTCCCATCTCACTCCGGGCGTCAGGAAAGGGTCTTACCCGCTATGTGATAACTCGTTCTACTGGTGAGCGGTTAAGCGGCAATGCTTACCAGTTTTTGGCACAGGTGGTGTTTTTAATCATCAAGTCTGTCTACAAGCGGGTATCACGACCTGTCAGAGCCCTTATCAAGCCGCTACGGCTGCGGTAACGTCTTGATAAGGGCTATGTCCCTTGTGCTTCACTTTGCCCTTCTTGAGTGCCTTCTTGCGGTCCTCAAACGTTGCGGACTTGTTGAAAGCTCGCGCATTCTTCGCCACATAATTGCGCGGCTCACTAACCGGTTGTTTAGTCATCGATTTCTCCTGTCTGTCGCCCAGTAGGCGCAATGTGTTGGGCGTCTAATTGTGATTGGTGCTGAACGCACTGATCGGAATTGTATGTTGGCACCTGTGCTCGTGATTTTCCGCACAGCTTATCTAGCCGTTACGGTGATGGCGTATAGTTCATACGCTTACAATGGAGCTATTCTCTGAGGTGTAGACATTCAGTTCAATGGCTTTCCAGAGAAAATGGCCCACCAGCTTTTTCCCGCAGGGTGCCCACACCGATGAAGGTGTGGGGTGAATGCGGAACGGGGCGTTAGCCCCGTTGATTTCGCACGTACTGTGCAACCACTTCAAGGGGCGCTCCACCACACGACCCAACAAAGTAGGAACGGCTCCAAAGTACGGGTTTGTCATACGCTGCCCTAAGATCGGTGAACTGGTTTCGCAAGCGTCGTGACGTAACAGCCTTGAGCGAGTTTACCAGTTTGGTCAGCTGCACCTTGGGGTTGTACTCGATCAGCAGGTGGACGTGATCAGATTCACCGTCACATTCCCGCAACTCAGCATCGAATTCGGCGCACACTTCAGCCGCTGACGTTTTGAAGGCATCCAAGTGCAAGTCGCCAAGCACATTGCGCCGGTACTTAGTAACGAAGACGATATGGGCGTGCAACAGATAGGCACTGTGTCTTGACTTATTTATTACATACATACTGATAATTGCCTTCGCTAGTTTGGCAATATAGTATCAGTACTAGTATAACTACACACTGACTTATAAATGAAGATTCTTAAGGCGTACAAATATCGACTAAAGCCGACCGACGAGCAGGTAAACCTGCTGTATCGCATGGCGGGCTGTGGCCGTGTCGTCTTCAATGAATCGCTCGAAATGCTGCTGTCCATTGCCCGCAAAGAGCTTAGTTTTGTGGGTGACAAGAAAGCGTTGTACAACGAACTGAACAGCTTGCTGCCGAAGGACAGGATAACCCTAGCCAAGAAGTTTCCAAGCTCGGCAGCACTTAACAAGCACCTGACTCAGTGGAAGAAAAAGACCGAGCTGTCATTTCTGACCGAAGCCTATACTGACAACCTGCAACAGCGTCAGCGTGACCTGCGGGACAGGGCAGTTAAGGACTGGTGTTCAGGTAAGCGCGGATTCCCGGTGTTTCGTACACGCAAGCTGGCCCATCACTCGACCCTCCGGTTCGTAAACTTTCCAAAGTATTGTCGGTTGGAGGGTCGCCATGCCAAGCTGCCCAATGGTCTTGGCCTTATGCGGTACTACCAGTCGCAGCCCATACAGGGCCTTCCCAAGAGCTGCACCGTTACGCTTGATCCATGCGGCAACTGGCATTTAAGCATCCTGTGCGAGGTCGAAATTGAACCGGCGCGTACCGGAACCGGCGCGGTCGGTATCGACATGGGCGTAGCCAAAAACATGACGCTCAGCAATGGCGTCGTGTACAAGGGTGTCAGCAGCTTCGCGGCACACCGCGATAAGCTGGCCAAAGCGCAGCGCAGGCTGTCACGCAAGGTGCGCGGCTCAGCTAACTGGAAAAAGCAGAAGCAGAAAGTCGCCCGCTTGTACAAGCGGATCGCGGACATACGTTACGACTACCAGCAGAAAGCAACGACTGAAATCAGCAAGACTCACGCGATGGTCGCAGTCGAAGCCTTGAAGGTAGCTAACATGTCCCGATCCGCTAAAGGGACCGCTGATGACCCAGGCAAGAACGTCCGACAGAAGTCAGGCTTGAACCGTTCTATTCTCGATCAGGGGTGGGGAGAGCTACGGCGTCAGTTGGAGTACAAGATGACATGGAATGGTGGGCTGCTTATAGCTGTGCCGCCCCATCACACCAGTCAGACGTGCCCTGCCTGCCTACATGTCTCGGCTGAAAACCGCACTTCACAGGCCAGCTTTGCCTGCGTCCATTGTGGCTTTGTAGAAAACGCCGATGTTGTGGGCGCTATCAACGTACTCAATCGTGGTCTGGCCGCGCTAGAAAGCGCAGCCTAGCGATTTTTCAGGGGCGGATAGTCCCGCAGCGCCTGTGAAGTGAACCGCAGTAGCGGTCAGCATCAGGAACCAGCCAACCGAGTAATTAGTTGGCACCCTGTAAAGGGAATCCACCTCCTGAGTCAGCTCAAGCTGCGAAGGGGGTGGAGGATATCAATTACGCATGCTTGCTGATGAGGCCCACAGCTTTCACCAGCTCATTCAGCCAAGGATACAGATTATGATGTTGAAGTTTTTCGCCATCGCATTGGGGATAGTCCCGTCCAACGCTTAAATGCACGGCAGAAAGCTGCAGGCTCGGCAAAACCGGTTTGCTCGGCCACTTCCTGAATGCTCAAGTTCTCGTTATTGAGCAGTTTCATGGCAAAATCTTTTCGAAGGGACTCCTTGATCATTCTGATCGATGTGCCTTCGTCCTGAAGTCGGCGACGTAAGGTTCTGGAGGTGATCAGCAGATGTTGGCTGATGTCGTCCAGATCGGGCATGCTGTCCAAATTATGCCGCTGTAGCAGGACCTTTACATGGGTTTGCAAACTGCTGTCAGCCACCGGACGACGCAAAATTACGGCAGGGCAATCTTGCAGGAAAGAGTCCAGCTCACTTTCGTTCCGTACAATCGGTAGTTGGAGAAAGCGAGGGTGCATGCTGAAACCACAACGGTCCTGCTCATACTGCAATTCGCCCAAAAACATGGCGCGGTATGCTTTCACATGGCCTGGTGTCGAATAGGCGAAACTAGTACTTGCCACAGGAATCTGTTGCCCTACCAGCCAGCTTGCGAAACGCTGCCACATCAACAGTATGAACTCCTGAAGCAAGTGGTTCGGGTCTTCTCCGCCATGCTTCAAGTGCAGGCTGTAGAACACCAGTGAACCATCGCTTTCAGGGTCAAGGCCAATGTCGAGGTCGTCCGAAACCGCGCGATAAAAGCGGGCACTCTGACGCAACATCCCGCCCAGTGTTTTGGCCCCGCAGGCCAATTCTGCCATCAAGGCAAACACACCTCGTCTGCAGATGTTGGGTGAGAGTCCCATGAATTCGCTGCGAGTAAAACGCCAGACGGCACGGATGAGGTCACTCAGCTGCTGTTCGGTGAGCAGCTTGTCGGGACGGTCCACCCAGTCCAGCGGAATGCGGGCTTCATTAAGCAAAGTGTCACGACAGGCGCCCTGCAGCAGTGCTCCGCTGATACAGGCATTGATGAAGTGATTCGCAATGTGCGCCTTGACGGAAGGACGCGGGAGTTCATGTGCTGACATCCCGTCATTGTGCAGAACAGCTCAGATCATGCCAAGCATTCTGCAACGTTATGTCAACGCTTGGCCATTTCGATCAATTAAAACGACCGGTTCTGTCATTCAAAGCCATTATTCAAAGGCTTTAAATGGCCTTAATGGTCAACCGGCCGGTGGCCCCAAGGTTAAAAGAACAATAAAGGGCTTAGTATGAATACACAGATGCACAACCTGAATCATGAAGTGGCAGAGGACGAGGATCGCGCTCTGTTTCAGGAGATGGTCAGACGCATTCTGCATCAGGAAGTGGCGCCTGACTATGAGGAATGGGAAGCGGCACACCAGCTTCCACGAGAAGTCTGGTGCAAACTGGGTGAAGCCGGGTTGCTGGGTGTTGATCTGCCTGAGGCACTGGGCGGCTCGGGGGCCGGGGTTGAAATCTGCCTGATGATCTGTGAAGAGATCTCCCGTCAGGGGTTTGGTGGTCTGGCCAGCGGCTACAACATCCACGCCAACATTGTGATCCCCTATCTGCTGCATCTTGGCTCTGACGCTCAACAACAGTATTGGCTGCCGCGCATGGCCAGTGGTGAGGTACTGGGTGCCATTGCCATGACTGAGCCGGGTGCCGGCAGTGATCTGGCTGCGATGCGCACCACGGCCGAAAAGGTTGAATCGGGCTGGAAGCTGAACGGCACCAAGGTGTTCATCACCAACGGTCAGCTGGCGGATATGGTGATTGTCTGTGCCAAGACTGACCCGACCGCCGGTGCCCGGGGTGTATCGCTGTTTCTGGTTGATACGCGCCTGCCGGGATTCTCACGCGGCAAGTCAATCCGCAAGATCGGTCAGCACGCCAGCGATACCGCGGAACTCTTCTTTGATGATCTCATCGTGCCCGACGAGGCCCTGCTGGGAGACGCCGGGAAGGGGTTTGCCTATCTGATGCAGGAACTGCCACGTGAGCGTTTGGGTGTTGCTGCTCAGGCTCTGGGTGCCATCGAAGGGGCCTTGCAGCTGACGCTGGAATACGTTCAGGAACGTCATGCCTTTGGTCAGCGCATCGCTGATTTCCAGAACTCACGCTTCACGCTGGCACAGGTACGTGCCGAGCTGGAAATGGGACGTGCCTATTTCAATCAGTGCCTGCAACGCTACAGAGCAGGGCAGATGAGTCCTGTCGATGCCGCCACATTGAAGCTGATGCTCAGCGAGATGCAGTGCACCAGCATCGATCGTTGCCTGCAGCTGTTCGGCGGTTATGGCTACACACTGGAATACCCCATTTCCCGCTTTTACGTGGATGCGCGCATCCAGACCATTTATGCCGGTACTTCCGAAATCATGAAGGAAGTGATTGCCCGCGACATGCTTGGCCGTGTGGCCTGACAGAACAATAAGAGGATTTTACGATGAGCGAGACTCACATGTTGCAGGATGTAGTGATCGTCGCCGGGGCCCGCACGGCGATTGGCGGCTTTGGTGGCAGCCTTGCAGCCTATACACCGGCCGAACTGGGTACTTTTGCAGGCCGCGCAGCCATTGAGCGTGCCGGAGTTGATGCCGGCGAGATCGATCACGCCGTGTTTGGACATATCATCACAACGAGCCCGCAGGATGCCTACCTGTCACGTCATATTGCGCGCAACTGTGGTTTGCCGGACAGCTCGGCCGCATTGAATGTTAACCGCCTGTGTGGCTCTTCCGTTCAGTCCCTGATTTCGGCGGCGCAAATGATCCAGTCCGGTGCCAGCCGTATTGCCCTGGCCGGTGGGGCGGAGAGCATGAGCCAGGGTGCCTATCTGTTGCCGAAAATGCGCTTTGGGCAGCGTATGGGGGATGCACCTGCGTTGGATATGACAGTCGGCATTCTGAGTGATCCCTTCGACAGTGGCCATATGGGGATCACGGCAGAAAATATCGCTCAGCAGTATGGCTTTACCCGTGAGCAGCTGGATCAATATGCCCGTGACAGCCACCACAAGGCTGCGGCGGCCATTGATACCGGTTACCTCACCGATCAAATCGTTTCGGTACCGGTTCGAAAGGGCCGCGAAACCCTGCCGTTTTTCATTGATGAGCATGTTCGCCCTGATGTGGACTTTGCTGATCTGCAGCAGCTGCGTCCGGCCTTTAAAAAGAATGGTATTGTCACGGCGGGCAACGCGTCGGGCATTAATGATGGTGCAGCGGCGCTGGTTATCACGTCTAGCCGGGAAGCGGAGCAGCGTGGGCTTAAGGCCAGGGCGCGTTTTGTCAGTTATGCCTTTGCTGGAGTGGAGCCTCACTTGATGGGACTGGGGCCGATTCCGGCAGTCCAGAAGGCCCTGCAACAGGCCGGGCTCTCCATGTCTGACATTGATCTGATCGAATCCAACGAGGCATTTGCAGCGCAGGCGATGGCGGTTGCGCAAAGTCTTGAGTTCGATCCGTCACGTGTGAACGTCAATGGTGGCGCGATTGCGCATGGGCACCCGGTGGGTGCTACCGGCTCCATCATTACACTCAAGGCGCTGTATGAACTGGAGCGTCAGGGTAAGCGCCGAGCGTTGATTACCATGTGCATCGGCGGTGGTCAGGGTATTGCGTTGATCATCGAACGGCTGGAGGGGTGAACATGGATAGTCAGCAGGTATTGAAACCCGTCTGCAGGGTTGCCGTAATCGGTGCCGGTGTCATGGGCGCCGGCATTGCCGCTCAGGCCGCCAATGCCGGTGCGGACGTACTGTTGCTTGATATACCGCCAAAAGATGTCGCATCAAATGCCTCTGCCGCCGAGCGCAATGCAATTGCGGCAGGTGCCGTTGAAAGAATGCTCAAAGCCGGTGCGGCCGGCGGCTTTATGGACACTAGGGTCGCAGAACGCGTGCAGGTCGGCAATACGGAGGATGATCTCTACAGGCTGAAAGACGCTGACTGGATTGTTGAGGTGGTGGTAGAGCGCCTTGATGTCAAACAGGACCTGTATCGACGGATCGAAGCGGTGCGTGCACCCGATGCGATTGTTTCGTCCAACACCTCCACGATTCCCTTGGCAACCCTGATGGAGGGGATGCCTCAAAGCCTGCGTGAGCACTTTGTGGTAACCCATTTTTTCAACCCGCCACGCTACATGCGCCTGCTGGAGCTTGTCAGTTCTGAGGATACGCGCCCGGAGGTGGCGGAACGGGTGCGATCATTCATCGATCATGGCATGGGTAAAACGGTGATTCACTGCAATGACCGTCCGGGCTTTATCGCCAACCGATTGGGTGTCTACTGGATGCAGGTTGCGTTGCAGGAAGCCATCGCGATGGGGTTGAGTGTTGAGGACGCCGATGCAGTGATGCAGGTGTGCGGATTCCCGAAAACCGGCATTTTCGGGCTTTGGGATCTGGTCGGAATCGATCTCATGCCTGAAGTGACAGCGAGTCTGGCACGCCTGCTGGAAGAGGATGATCCGTTCCAGACATACGCCGGTGCTGCGCCTGTGATTGAACATATGCTGGCCAGGGGTTGGTACGGTCGCAAGGGCAGGGTTCTGCAGGGGTTCTATCGGCAGTTCACTGATTCTGATGGCCGCAAACAGCGTGAAGTGCTTGATCTGGTCGCACTGGAACACCGGGCACCGGAACCTGTAACGCTTCAATCCGCTGGGTTGAAGTCTGGGCAAATCAGCGAATTACTGGCCAGCGATGATCAGGGAGGCCTTTATGCCTGGCGAGTGCTGTCACGGGTGCTGGATTATGCCACGCGGCTGGTGCCGGACGTGGCCGATGCTATTGATGCGATCGATGCCGCCATGCGCCTGGGCTACAACTGGCGCTTTGGCCCGTTTGAGTTATTGGATCGAA
The DNA here is from genome assembly GCF_019061305.1 of Marinobacterium weihaiense. Lineage (GTDB taxonomy): Bacteria > Pseudomonadota > Gammaproteobacteria > Pseudomonadales > Balneatricaceae > Marinobacterium > Marinobacterium weihaiense. The sequence continues at coordinate 3,597 of NZ_JAHQZT010000035.1, read as the reverse complement.
TCGGTGTCAGTGCGTTTGCTGCACGTGTGCAGGATGAAGGTCGCTCCCTTTCGACGTTTGTCCGTAATGCGTCTGGGCAACCTTGCTACAAAAATGCCGAACAGTTGGACTGGCAGGGTCAGTACCGTCCGATCTCCCGAGATGCAGGGATCATTGACTGGCAGAGCATTGTGGCCCGCCCAGCCATTCATGCGTTCGAACGCAGTGTGTTGCGGGAGTTGGACCAGGATATTTGGTGTCTTGAGTTCAGCCATAAGGTGAATGCTCTCAGCAGCGTGCTGCTGGATGAGATCGAAACAGCTCTGGCCGAAGCCATCGCCGCTGATAAAGGGCTGGTCCTGTACAGTGCCAGTGGCATTTTTGCTGCGGGTGCTGACCTGAAGGAGTTTGTCGCCATGACAACTCAGGAGGGTGCCATTGATCGCTACATTCGGCGCGGGCAGCAGCTGTTCATGGCGATTCGTCAGGCGCCTGTCCCGGTTGTTGCCGCCGTGGCGGGCAAAGCGCTCGGCGGGGGGCTTGAATTGATGTTTCACTGTCACGCCCTTCAGGTGCATGCCGAGTCACAGCTGGGATTGGTGGAAAACAGCGTCGGCATTGTTCCGGGATGGGGCGGATGTCGTGAATTGTTGGCCCGCAGTGCAGAGCGGTTCGGTGGTTCAGCGGCAATCCAGCATACATTCACATTGATCAGTGAGGCGTCTGTCACTGCTTCGGCGCTGCAGGCTCGTCAATGGGGTTTTCTGCGCGACAGTGATGGCATCAGCATGAACCGTGATCGCCTGTTGTCGGATGCAGTGGCGCTGTGCAGGCAGCTGCGCGATGCACCCGAACACAGGCAGCCAACGCTGTCGGCGCTGCAGCACTGCGTACCAGCCAAACCACTTGCTGCTGAGGGCTATCAAGCGGTACTTGAACAGCACCTGCTTGACCTGTTGAACCTGGCAAGCGAGCCCGGCTGGTTTGATCGCTTTGCTGACCATGAGCGGCGCTGCAATCTGGCGTTGCTGCAGTACCCCGAGTCCGTTCAGCGCATGCAGGCCCTGTTGGAAACAGGCCGCCCATTGCGTAACTGAACAGGTCTGAATGCCCGGTAGAAAAATAATAACGAGAGGTGAATATGAATTCGGAAGCTCAAACCCAAAAGCAGATTGATCGAGCCAATCGCAATACCATCGGGGATGCTCTGCACAGGGCTGTGGTGCAGTATCCTCAGCAGATTGCCCTGGAGTATGCCGACCGCTGCTGGTCATATCGTGAGCTGAACGCGGCCGTCAATAAAGTCGCAAACCACATGCTGGCACAGGGACTTAACAAGGGGGACCGTGTTGCCGCGTATGGCAAAAATTCTGATGCCTACCTGATTCTCTGGCTTGCCTGCACCCGTGCGGGTCTGATCCATGTGCCCGTGAATTTCTCATTGACCGAGCGTGAGCTGGTGTATGTCCTGACGCAATCGGGTGCACGCGCCCTGTTTGCAGACGACAGCCTCAAGGGGCACATCGATGCTGTATGCGATCAGCTGAACCTGAGCATACAAGGCAGTTTGCACAGTAACGTCAGGGTGGAAGGTAAAACCGATGTGCTGATGGTGGCACAGGGTGCCGGAAGTGCGCATTCGCCGGAGCTTGTACTGGATGAGAATGACGTGGTCCAGATTTTGTACACCTCCGGTACAACGTCAGATCCAAAGGGCGCGATGCACACTCACCGGTCCCTGATGGCTGAATATGTAAGCTGCCTGTTGCATCTGGATATCAAGAAGACCGACCGCTGTCTGGCGGCACTGCCGCTGTATCATTCCGCGCAGATGCATGTGTTCACCATGCCGGCCCTGTTATCGGGTGCCTACACCTGCCTGCTGGATACACCGACCCCCGAGCTGATACTGCAGCAGCTTAAACAGAAGCGGTTGAACAGCTTCTTTGCACCGCCCACCGTTTGGATCGCGTTGCTGCGTCATCCGCAGTTTGTCGAATCAGAGCTGCAGCATTTGCAGAAGCTGTATTACGGCGCTTCCATCATGCCGGAGCCCATCGTGAAAGAGTTGGGTGAACGCCTGCCCGGCTCCGGGCTTTATAACTGCTACGGGCAAAGCGAAATTGCCCCCCTGGCCACGGTACTGGCACCGGACGAGCACGCCGAGCGGCCCGCATCCTGCGGTCGTCCCATTTTCAATGTTGAAACACGGATTGTTGACCCTGCGACCGGCGAAGAGTGTGCGCCAGGGCAGCAGGGTGAGCTGGTGCACCGGTCGCCACAGTTGATGGTTGGGTACTGGGACAAGCCCGAGCAAACCGAGGAAGCCTTTGCCGGTGGCTGGTTCCACTCGGGTGATCTCGGTTATCGCGATGAGGAGGGCTACATCTGGATTGTGGATCGCATCAAGGACATCGTGAATACCGGTGGGGTGCTGGTTGCCAGTCGAGATGTCGAGGAGGCGCTGTACACGCACCCTGACATCGATGAAGTGGCGGTGATTGGCGTGCCGGACGAAAAATGGATTGAAGCCATTGCAGCGGTTGTCGTACTGCGACCTGAAGCCGATCCGAATGCGGAGAGCTTGATCCGTCATGCCAGAGAAAATCTGGCGCCTTTCAAGGTACCCAAGCACGTGCATTTCGTGCAGCAGTTGCCCAAAAACACGTCCGGAAAGCTTCTGAAACGAGCACTGCGCCAACAGTTCACGGACTTCTAGCCTGACGTAATCGCATCTGGAACCGGTCAGGTTCCAGATGCTGAATTCCAAGGAAATTGCTATGCGACCCGAACCTTGTGTCCGCAGGGATGTTCACGGCTCTGTGATGGTGATCAGAATCGTCAATCCTGCCAGAAAGAATGCACTGGATATTAATGCATATACATTACTTTCGGAGTTTTTAGCTCAGGCCGAAAAAAATTCCGAAATAAAATCAATCGTGATCACCGGGCATGATGAATATTTTTGCAGCGGTCACGATGTTGAGGATTTTCTGAATAATCCAATACAGGATGAAACGCATCCCGTATTTCAGTTTATGCTCAGGATGAGCCAATGCAAAAAACCAATAATCGCGGCTGTTGAAGGTTTTGCAGTCGGTATTGGTGTGACGCTGCTTTTGCATTGCGATCTGGTTTATGCGGGACGAAGCAGCTTCTTCAAAATGCCGTTTACGAGCCTTGGCCTGTGTCCTGAGTTTGCGGCAACATTCATCATCCCAAACTTTTCAACTCACTGTATTGCAACGGAGTTGCTTGTCCTTGGCCGAACCTGGAAAGCGGATCGTTTCTGTGAAAAGGGTTTTGTAAACGAGCTGTGTGAGGATGGCGAAGCCTTCAATACTGCAATGAACAGTGCAGAGGAGCTTGCCTTGTTACCAACTGAATCCGCTATTAGAACCAAGCAGCTGATAAAGAATAATTTTTCGCATAATTCAGAAAAGAGTATGCGGGAAGAATTGGCTCAACTTATTGATCTTTTTGAAAGTGGTTCTTTCACCAAAAAACCAAAATAAAAAGGAAAGGGCACCTCGAAAAACCTGCTGCTCGCCGCCTGAACAGCTAAACTGCCCGGAACAGCTGTTTTCGACTTGATATCATGCCGGTTCCGAGTTCATT
>NZ_JAHQZT010000034.1 GCF_019061305.1 Marinobacterium weihaiense | reverse complement strand
TGCTCCAGCATCTCCTGTCCCTCTTTGCTGAGGCTGTAGCGCGTCGCCATTCCGACCGTTTTCAAACCGGGCCAGTTGGGTAAATCCTCAACCTCTATTGTGAAAACGTCATTAAGGAGGCCCGCGCTGAGTTGGCGGTCAGCGGAATCGGATATCATCCTAGCGATGACAGATTGTCCACTCGTATTCGAAATGCAGTTCTGTACATTGTTTCAATCACAAGCGGTATGCGTAATGACGAAGCTATAGGAATTGAAGTAGGTGCCTGGCGCAGAGAATACAACAATGGTGTTCTATTCTGCTGGGTCTCTACCATTGAGCATAAAACTGGAAAAGGTCTTGTAGAGTATCTTGTACCAGAGTTGACACTGGACGCTCTTGACCTCTTGGCCAGATACTCAGTTACTATAAGAAAAGAGCTTGAGCAGGAGATAAGGGCTCTCACACGAATCAGGCATCCTAGCAACCCTGCCGAGCACTTTCTGAGGCTTGAAAAAGCTCGGAAAGATTCGCAAAAGCTGTTTCTTGGACGTCACGCCAAACGCGGCAAGCTCAAACAGAGACATGTCGAGGCTCTAAGTGGGGCTGGGTCCAATCTCGCATTTGACAGCATTGCTAAAGCAGCTGGAAGCGACTGGCCTCTCAGAACGCATCAATGCCGACGTACCTATGCAAGGTGTTTTGTTGAATCTCGCATGGGGCGTACCTCACTGATCTGGCTGAAATGGCAATTCAAGCACAGCAGTATGAGCATGACCCAACTTTATGCTTCCAATCCGCAGCAGGATCTGACTCTTTTCGACGAAATCTTACAACAGATGACGGAGTTTAAAGTTGACCTTATTGAGTCATGGCTAGACGATCAACCATTGGCGGGCGGGGCAGGAGAAAAAATTGCCGAATTGAGGGCAATTCCAATCAAGGATAGAACCGCTTTGCTGGCCCAGACTGCCCCACACGCGAATATTCGTGGGACTGGACACGGTTGGTGCATCGCAATAGAGCGTGGTTGTGGAGGTGCTGGTCTTTACGAGGCCACGCGGTGTCCAGGTTGCAAAAACTCGGTGATCGACGAGTTTTTTGCCGGCACCTGGCAGGACATTTACAGTCAACAGCAGGAGTTAATCAAAATCATAGACGCTGGTCCTGCCGTGAGGCAAAGAGCTGAGCGCGATTTGCGGGTCGCACGCGGTGTGCTCACTAGCCTTGGTCTTTCGCCCGCAAACGAGGAGATGGACGAGGCTGTCGATGAAGATTGAACCCTCGCGAGAACATGCCGGAGCCCGTTCGCGGTCGAAGACTCTTGATGCACTCAACAAAGTCATCGATGGCCTTGTCGCAGGCAACGAAAAGCTTTCCATTGCGGCGGTTGCCCGAATAGCCGGTGTTACGCCCGGCCTCATTCATAATACGTACCCAGCGGTAGCAGAGCGGATTCGCACCCTCACGGGTAAGTCCGTGCGCGCCCAGCGTGATTTAAAGCACCAAGCGCTGATGAGGGAGAAGGAGAAAAACAGAGCGCTTCGTATCGAAAACGAGAAACTTTTGGCTGACCTTGCTCGTGTCGCTTCTGTAAACCAGCGTCTGCTGTTCGAAATAGCTGAGATGAAAGCGGTCTCCAACGGGAAGCTTGTTGCTTTGCCCCCGAAGCCAGGGAAATAGCACTCTCCACCAGTCCAGATTAGGCCTAAGGGAATTGACCAGACGGACCGAGCATCTCGCGCTTCCTGCCCTTATTCTGAGCTCGCCAGACACGGCCCGGTCATTCGACCTGATCATTCTGTATCGGAGCTGCCCCGGATGCTTCGAGGCCCTGCCGGTAGCAGGATTGCTAAAATGGGTGTCAGTAGGTAGACTGGGCTACCTACTAATTAATCCCAGGCCGTTATGACTAAATCAGACCATCCGCAAAGCGCCCATGAGCGCCTGCTCAACGCCGCCTCTGTTTTGTTTTATAACGATGGCATCGCCGGAACTGGTATCGATGCCATTGTGAAAAGAGCCGGTGTAGCCAAGAAGAGTCTCTATAACAATTTTGCATCGAAAGCCGAGCTGGTAGCCGCTTATCTCGAAGCCAGACACGCTGAGTGGCTGGGGCTATACGCTGAGCGCCTGAGCCAGGCGAAGACGCCGAAAGAGAGCGTATTAGCCATCTTCCTAGCCTATGAAGATCACGCCGAGCACGCCTACGAGCGTGGGTTTCGTGGCTGTGGCCTGCTGAACGCGGCTGCCGAACTCGGAGCTGACGATCCTGGTCGCCAAGTCGTCAGGCAGCATAAGGAGGAAGTTGAAGCGCTGTTGGCAAAACACGTCGGCGAGTGTGGTGGCAATGACTCGGCGCACGCCGCCCAGGTGGCCAAGCACTTGGCTTTCTTGTTGGAAGGCGCGATGGTGAGAGCCGGGCTTGAACGGAACAGTGAATCCGTACGTCAGGCCAAATCGATTGCCGTTCAGATGCTGGAGGGCTTGTGAACGCCACTGTCAGAGAACGTTTGATCGGCAGCCTGGCGGTGCTGATAGCTGCAATTCTGTGGGGCACGACAGGGACGGCAGCGACCTTTGCTCCAGAAGTAAGCGCGGTAGCGATTGGAGCAGTCGCGATGGGTGGCGGTGGGCTGCTGCAAGCGTTACTGGCTGCAAAGGGCATTCGCCAGTCCCAGGAACAATTGCGGAAACAGTTGCCTTTGCTGTTGTTGGGCGCTGCGGCAGTGGCCATCTATCCCCTTGCTTTCTACGCGTCCATGCGACTCGCGGGGGTTGCTATCGGAACGGTCGTATCCATCGGTTCAGCTCCCTTGTTGTCGGCGCTCATCGAGTATCGTCTGGAGGGGCTGAGGCTCACTGTACGCTGGGTGTTAGGCGCCGCGCTTGGGTTAGCAGGTATGGTGTTGCTCTGTTTGACCGAGAGTGCTGGCCACGCCGCAGGCAGTGCTGGGGGGCAGGTCGTTCAAGGTGTTTTGCTGGGCCTCTTAGCCGGACTGACTTATGCTTTGTATTCGTGGACAGCGCGCCGGTTGATGCAGCGTGGCATTGCTTCCCGTGTCTCGATGGGCGCGACCTTCGGCATTGGTGGATTGTTACTGATGCCAGTGCTGTTCGTTACTGGCGCCCCGCTCTTGGCTTCATGGAGTAATGCTTCTGTGGGCTTGTACATGGCGCTGGTTCCGATGTTCTTCGGTTATCTCTGCTTCGGCCACGGTCTTGCGCGGGTGCCGGCAAGCACTGCTACTACCATTACCCTCTTCGAACCTATTGTTGCCGCTGCGTTGGCGATTATTATTGTCGGTGAGAAGCTCAGCGCTATGGGCTGGGTGGGAATGGGCCTAGTGGTCGCATGTCTGATAATCATCACGGCTCCGGTTGATTGGCCTGGGCCGAAACAGATACGCCAGCGCGTAGCAGCAACAGCGCGAACACCTAGCCAATGAGTGACCGCACTGCTTCGACTGAATCAGCTTCGCTGCCACTGTTGCTTGTGCTCATTTCTCTACTGTCGCAGTACATTGGTGCTGCGGCAGCGAAGGGCTTGTTTCCGTCGGTTGGGGCTGAAGGTGTCACAGCCTTGCGGATCGGACTTTCCGCATTGTTGCTGGCAGCGTGGTGGCGTCCGTGGCGGCGCTGGCCTGACCGGAGACAGCTGCCGACCCTTCTCGGTTATGGACTGGGCTTGGGCGCAATGAATTTGGCGATCTACCATGCGATAGCACGCATTCCTATTGGTATCGCTATCGCTATCGAAGTCACCGGGCCGCTCATGGTCGCATTGATAGGCTCACGTCGCCCCCGTGACTTTGCATGGGTCGCGCTAGCAATAATCGGCTTGGCCCTATTGGCCCCAATCGATGCAGCTGAAGCGGGCCTCGATCCACTGGGGGTACTCTATGCAGTAGGCGCCGCGCTCTGTTGGGCGCTCTATATTCTGTTTGGGAAAAGAGCTTCCGCTATGCCTGGGGGAGATTCGGTTGCTTGGGGTCTACTGATTGCATCCACCTTCACGATACCGGTAGGGCTCGCACATACCGGTGCTGCGCTGTTCACGCCTACTGTCTTGCTGATTGGACTTGCGGTAGCGATTCTTTCTAGCGTGGTGCCGTATTCACTGGAAATGCGTGCATTACGCACCCTACCGAGCCATGTGTTTGGGTTGGCATTAAGCGCCTCGCCAGCTGTTGCAGCTTTGATTGGCTTCGTCATTCTGGATGAACAGTTGAGCCGGACGCAGTGGATAGCGATTCTCTGCATCGTCTGCGCCTCCGCAGGCAACGTTGTTGCTAAGGGCCGGACATATCGAAGTGCGTAACGGCGCCATTCAAATGATATAGCGACTATGTCGCTTAGCTCATGACTTATTCGACGCGCTGGACCTGTAAGGCTTTGCTGGGCCGGAGCTGTTACACGAGTGTGCCGCAAGTAGAAGAGCGCCCCCCAAAGCTAGTGGTGCAGCCGCTCTGAATACGGTGCAATCCACTAGAGACAACTCGCTTCAAACCAAAAATACATAAAAAATGTTAGCGATATAAATGCCATATAAATCATTAGCTTATATTTTACTAACTGTTAGGACAATTCAGATACAACGATGGCTGCGTTGTAGCGAGGTCACAAGAAGCCAAAGCGATCGGCATCAAAATGGGCACCCCTTTGTTCCAAATTCAGGATTTGGTGCGCCGACACAACATTGAGGTGTTCTCTTCCAACTACGCGCTCTATGCCGATATCAGCGGCAGGGTCATGAGTATTCTGGAAGAGCTGGCACCCAGAGTAGAAGTCTACTCAATCGATGAATCCTTTATGGATCTAACCGGCGTTGCCAATGCCATTGAGCTTGAGGCTTTCGGTCTCCAAGTCAGGGAGACCGTGCAACAGTGGACAGGCATCACCGTCTGCGTTGGCATCGCACCCACCAAAACCCTCGCCAAGCTCGCCAACCATGCAGCCAAAAAATACCGTGCTACTGGGGGCATCGTGGATCTAACCAGTCAAGTGCGCCAGCGTAAACTCATGTCGTTACTGCCCATCGATGAAGTGTGGGGTATCGGTCGTCGCCTTACCCAACGCCTACAGGCAGACGGCATAAAAACCGTGTTGGATTTGGCAAATACCCATCCCAAACAGATCCGCCGGCATTACTCTGTCGTGGTAGAACGCACCGTCAGAGAACTCAATGGTGAGTCCTGCTTGTCGCTTGAAGAGGTGACACCCACAAAGCAGCAGATCATCTGCAGCCGATCGTTCGGCAAGCGAATCACCATGTATAGTGAGATGCGTGAGGCGATCTGCCAGTACACGTCGCGAGCCGCGGAAAAACTCAGGGGTGAAAATCGAAGTGCCAAGATGATCACGCTCTTCATGCGCACGAATGGATTCAATCCGGCAGAGCTGCAATACAAGCCATCATTAAGCGCAGAACTACCCTTCCCAACGGATGACACACGCGACTTGGTCGAAGCTGCCATGAGACTCTTGAAAGCTGCATGGCGGGATGGGTACCGGTATATGAAGGCCGGTGTGATGCTCTCAGACTTATACGAACCGGGGGTATACCAACCAAGCCTTTTCAATGAAGCCAAACACCGGCCAAACGCCAAAGCGTTAATGTCCGTGATAGATCAGATCAACAACAGCGGCAAAGGCAAGATTTTCCTGGCCAGCCAAGGTACTCAGAAGGCTTGGACAATGAAACGGGAGCGCCTATCGCCAGCATACACAACGCGCTGGGCCGAGATTCCTGCAGTTCGGTAACGCCACACGACATAATGAGAGTTGTAACGAGGCTTAGAACCTCTTCTGGCCCATAGCGGACATCAACGCCCGACTCATCGGCGGGCGTAGCGAGTTCGGTGGAGGCCGCAGGCCGGAACGAAATGCAGCCGCTTGTTATAAGCCGATGTCATTTATGGCACCTGACCTCAAAGTTTCAAAGCTGTGCATGAATTCTTCAGCTTTGTTTTTGAATATATCGTTTAGTGATACAACACCGTTACATTGAGCTTCTTCCAACGTGGCGGGAAGCTTTGGTGAATTACCTACCCCCCAAACGGCCTGCCCTTTTTTTCTTGCACCCTGATGCTGTGGATCAACGAGGAAAGTAATATATGCAGGAACACCCTCTGGCGACCAAGTCGATCTCATTTCCCATATTTCATCTGCCCACCAATCAAGATCTTCGACAATCTCGACTTCAAGATACCAACCATTCGCGCCTAGGTCGTCTGCTAGTTTTTCTTTCGGAGTTTTCATATATCTCTAGGCTTATAACTTGTTAGGCGACTTTTCGCCCAGTGATGCTGTAGACAATTGGAACATCATTTCCCTTATGGCTCAGGTAGAATCGACCCGGCTCACGCTCAACCATGCCCTCGAAACAGTTGTATGGACTGAACGGAAACTCGCTTGCACGCTCAATCTGAATGCCAACATTCAGCAATGCGTTTATAACGCTGGACATTGGATGCGCCCAAGTTGCCAACTTGGCTATCGCACCTTCGCCGTTTTCTGTGTACGTACCTTCTTCATCCACATCAGGTTGCATTTGGGTGAAATATGAATATCCCGCTAAAAGATCACAAATAGGATGAAATTCGGCAATATAAAAGCGGCCACCAACTGCAAGATTTGAAGCGACAACCTCAGCCCATCGGTTTAGATCTGGCAGCCAACAGATTGCGCCATATGAAGTAAACACGATGTCGTATGGGTCTGGGCCTGAACGCTGGAAAGAATAGACGTCAGTACACACGAACTCTGAGTTCAACTTGAGTTCCTGAGCCAGCTCCCGGGCCTTCTGGATGGCAACCGGCGATAGATCAACGCCAGTGCAAATTGCTCCCTTACGAGCCCATGACAGTGTGTCCATGCCAAAGTGACACTGGAGGTGCAGTAAAGACTTACCGCTCACATCACCAAGCTCTGCCAATTCGATTTCACGAAGAGAGGTTTCACCCGCCAGAAAGCCCGGCAAGTCATAAAAATTAGAATCGAAATGGGCGGCTGCACGTCTGTCCCAACCTGCGCGGTTCATCTCGAAGTAATCAGATTCCTGCACTGTCCTCTCCAAAGTTATCTAAACGCCCCGCTCTGCGGCAAATTTGTAGCGCAGCGGAAAATTTGTCCGACAGCAGCGCCTTGTATGGCATGAACGTAAATCAATCTTCTTGATCTTCAGGATATGGTATGGGAGTTACGGCAACCCAACCTTCACGGTCAGGCGCATTGTGGCCAGTTCGCTTGTCACTTCCCTCAGTTGATATTACCTTCGCACCTCTATGAATAAAGGCTCGAACAACAGACTTTCGTGGGTGGTCTTTATCTTCTTTTGCGGCGCTCACTATCGCGGTAAAGCTCTCCGATTCAGGCTGTACGTCATGCTTGGTTCCGAGCCACCTATCCAATACTTCTGTCGACACATTATGTCTTGAACCATGATGAGGAACCTGCATTCGATCAATTCCAGGAAGTACCAAACCAACATTTGGAGCAAAATCAGCGGCTTCTTCTAATGCTGCTCTTCCAGCATCACCAGTAAGGAGTACTTTTTTATCACATAAGCAAGCATATTGTATTACGCTCATGTTGTTTTCAGGGCTTGTATCACCCTCCGGAAAATACTCGTCACCCCACGCTGACTTAATGAAATTAATAGCTTTTTTAATAAGCTGCCCGGCAGCTTCGGCTAATGTCTGTTCCTCTGCCTTTGTTGCTTCAGGAGTTTTTTCCGACTCTACAACAAGATCTAAGTATCTAGGTTTAGATGGAGCCAAAACACTAAACTCTCCTATTTTCGCCCCCTGAAACGGCTCTGAAATCTTTACCCCATGCTCCTTTGCTAGCTGTTCTAAAGTAGCTAGGTTTGGATATATCTCTTTCAACCTTTTAGCAAAGTTATCTGACGACGTGAAGCGGCTAAATCTATCAATTAGCTCGTCAGCATATAACCAAGGACGCAGCATCCATAATTCACCGATCTCGTATTCATCAAACAGTTTTCTGAGTCCACCAGCATGATCGCCGTCGGGATGCGTTACTATTACAGCATCTATATATTTGGGAGCTCCGTAATATTTGTTTATATGCTTCACCACTAAATCTCCAGTGGCTTGGAACCCCCCATCAGTCACATGAATTCTCGTAACACCGTCAATTGAGTATCTAAGAGGTATTGCATCTCCGCTCTTTTTGGATTCAACATCTAAAAAATCTATTTCGAAAAAATCAGACATGACTTATTCCTTTTTTTTTACTCTATCAACGCGTTTTGTAATGTAATCAGTTTGCTTCCTATATGAGAAAGCAAACAGAATCAGCAAGCCTAAAATAGTGATTTCTGAAGAGATAAAGCTCAAGCACTGATAACGCTCAGACAAAATTTCAAAAACCTTTAACAAAGAAAGTGATACAAACAAAGACAAGAAAGTTCTGTACATGTTGTTGGCTTCCGAAAGAACCTCTATAAGTTTGTCTTTACTCGATGCATCAACATAATCTCTATATTCAGAAAATCTAACAAATTTCATCCATTTAAGGATCGGCTCAATTACTATAGAGCCGATCCTGCTAATCACTAACCCAATGAAGTAATAAAGAAAAACACCAATGACAATATCCTCTTGGGCAAAGTTGTATTTTGTTAATGACTTAGACATTGCAACAAAAACCACCCCTGGCAAGAGATAGTTGAAAATATTGTATGAAGAAAGCTTTTCTAGTAAATCTTTCATCTTATTATCTCTTCCTATTCACGACTCACCCGGATGCCTCACGCTTCAATAACCGGCAGCTGGAACGGAGCGAAGCGCAGTGTAAGCTGTCCGGCGCCGAAAGCGCGTAGCTTATTGACTTGTTAGATTTCATCAAACTTCTGCTTTAGCTTGTAGTTATTATTAAGAATTTTTTGAATATCAGACTTTTCAAACCCAAGCTGCTGTAGAAGATGAAGCTGAAAAACAGCTTCCATTTTTTGGCATAGTCCCCATAGATCGGAGCCTTTCACTGAGTCTTTTTCAAGCTCCTCACTGTAGTGTGTGAGGTAATTTCTGGTGTTGACTACGCCTCGGATAAACTTATTTCGCTGCTTTGAATTTCCGAGGTAAGACTTGTAAGGCTCAATAATCCTTTTAATTCTTTGACCAAGGTTAATTTCATTGCCGTGATATAATCGCCCTCGCAACCATTTTCTATCTTGCTTTGGACAACTCCATAGAAGCGATGCCACCATTAACCTAAACTCCGACTCATCCCTCAAAGTCTCATTGGACGTTCTTCTATGATACGTCTCTAGAGCTTGTGCAAGTGCTAGAAATTTTCCATCCAGATATTTGTGGTCTCCTGATACTGCGGAGAAATACAATCCAAGAGATGGTCGTATTACTGAATATGTACTAAGCCATTTGTTAAATACATGTTCAGCATTTTCACGAATATCCGAAAAACGAAATAGCATTCTATGTATGTCGATTTTTGGTGCACTATCTGAGAATGGCAGGCTGGGGTAGTATAGCTTTATACTTAAAGGCCTTTTTTTTCCCTCTGAAATTTCCCTGACTATTTCATTTGATGTCGCAGATACGTCACTAATCGTGACTGTAGAGTCAATGGCAAAACCAAGCAAGTACGTAATTTGATGTATAACCTGTCTAAACTCTGAGAAATCCTTGGCATTTTCAGAGGATAACTTGAAGTACGTTTGTTGTGTTATCCTAGCTTCTGTTGTGATAGGAGACCCCGGAAGCGTGTATCCAAAAAGGATGTGCAGTTTAAATCCTGCTTGTAGGTTGTAAACTATTTCTTCCTGAGGAGTGTAACTTATAGTCGCTGTTTTATAATCACTGCTACGGGCAATATTTATTCCGGTTATCGCCACCCACTCATTAATCCCTTCTACCACAAAAGAAACTGCATTGAATGTGACAGCTTCAGCTTTATCGTAAGCAACTCCACTGATGACTTTATGGACATGGACAAGTGATTTGCTTATACCGCCAAATGCAATATTTTTCGTTCTGTAGAAACAGTCCTCTAGTGTAACGAGACCATCTTTTTCTACGTGACCTATAATCCTGTCAAGGTCATCATTCCCATTAAGGGCTTCAATACTGTCGTCAAATAGGCCAACCACTTCAAGCTCAATTTTACCACCATCTAGAATAGATAAGGTTCCTGGGATTTTTTTGTCTTCGTTTTGAGGAAGCCAGAAGTAACCGGACTTTTTCCATTCTTCTTCAATTCTCACGCGGTATCCTTGTGAAATCTAACATTTTTAATATTGCGCATGCGTGTTTATGCTCACAGCCGAAGACTGGAATAGGTAATCTAATTACTTGAAGAGAAATGATAAATCAAAATATCACTGCCATTCTCTTCCGGTGAAAATGAGCATGCGCGTTTTGCAGCTTTGCCGTGCGTGTTATCCAGCAACGGCAAGACCATAGTTTCCTGATACTGAACGATTTTCCCGCCTGTTACCAGTTACAAATGAGCATCGCGAAGCGACAAAGCAAGCAACATCGGCACTTGGCCTTCAATACACTGTATGAAATCACAGAAACTCAGATCAGCTTGTCCACCGACCAAGTGGTGCACGGATCGACCAGCTGATTCCTGCGAAGGTCTGCAATGTGCGCGAAGGGGCTACCTAGTGCTTCGGCAAGTGTCCAGGTAGCCAGAACACTAGGTGATGGCCCAAAGCAGACGTTAGCCCTAAATGTGACACTGGCACAATTTACAGGCTCACTTCTTGCGGAAAACCCCACGACAACTGGCTCGTGTTGGTATCTATTGTAACGCTGATAGTATCTTCCGCGGCGATTATTAGAATTGCTGGCAGCCCCTCACTATGCATCAGGTCCTTTAAATACACGACCTGTTCTTGATCGGCAACACTAGGAGTTGCACTAAAGCCGTTTGGATGAGAGTGCCATTCGCCAATATGCCTTACTATTCGACCAGTTCTCCTTTCGCACTCGGTTAATATGTCTTCAACATTAGCGGTGCCACGACTGAAGCCTGTCTCCGATGCATCGCTATCCTTGGGGGCTGGTAAAGCCAACACCACGGATAGCGTTTTTAATTTTTGATCAACCATTCCGAGCACAACTCCACCGGTTTCATTAGGCAAGCTAGCTACTCTCATTTCTTGGAGTGACTGCTCTATTTGGGCATCCCACTCAACTTTCCATTCGCCGACCGCTACCGAAACGGTCTGCGCGACTGGAACTGTGTGTGCGCTAACTCCACCACTTGTACTATCGTATTCCCAAATGCATATCTTGGCTTGCTCTTGGGTTACAGATTTCCTTACCTGACGAGCAAGAATGCCAGCATGAAGGGTGATCAATTCATATGAGATAGCAACTGAAATATCCCGGCACCCTGCGCCGACTAAATACCGGCTTTGATTTTCGTTGAGGTGGTTAGCCCCCCACTCTGAGTTCATAATGATGGCACGGTAGTACTGAGCTTCAAGTGACAGGTATCTGATATTTCTCTCACTATCTTCCAACAACATCACCGAGGAAATGCCAGATGGGGTTAGGAAAATACTCGCTACTCGCGGGCTATCATCTAGCACAGAGAGATCACGTGGTACGCTGAGGGTAGTAGTTGCATCAACTACTAGGTCTTTATCTTGAATAAGTGATAGCGTCCATTCTCGATTTGCGCACATTTTCGTTTCATGGGCCGGTGGAGTCTTTTCTGGCTCTACGCTGAGATGTAACGCCGACCGGACACTCAATATCTGGGCCTTTGGAAAGCCTATATCTTGTGCATACGCTATATGGCGCGCTAGATTGTGCGGTTGTATATGATCATCATCGACGAACTCCCACTCCCCCCAACACTCGCGTGCCCAGAGGCTCCCCACAGCGCTGCCAAGCGCCCCTGCGCCAGCTAATACACCTTTAATCAATGCCCCTTCTTCACCTACTCCTGAGTAACCTCGCATATTCTGACGGGATGGCATAAATTTAACTTCTACTGGCACAATACTAATGTCTTCCAGCCGTTCAGGGTCAACATCAGGCAACGCCAATGGGTTTCTATACCATTCATCACTCTCTGGTAGATTACAAAGTGTATTTAGAGTTTCTCCAAAATGGCCAAAGTGGGTTGAGGTGACAAATCCATGCATTTGCGTCTTTTCGACCTGACCATCCCGTGCAAGTTGTACACAAACAAGCAATAGAACCATTTGCTCAGTTCCAGAGGGAATTCGTAGGCCTGTCGATGAAACGAAATCATTAATGGATTCCCGAAGAGGACCGATAAACTCAGCACCTCTAGCTTCAACCTTGCTGACTAAATCGGCCAAAGTACGAGGGGTAGTTTCAATTATTCCATGTTCAATTGGCTGAAGGACAATTGGTAGAGTTATAACTAGCGGAAGTTCCTGATTATTTGCCTCTGCTGCACTGATGTAATGTGCAATGTAGGTTTTTCGGTTTCTAGATTGCCCCCCCGATCTAAAAACAAGACTCAGTTCATTATCCTGAATCTTGTCCATGTGATCCTCGGGTAACACAAAGGACTCATAGCAATTGAAAAAGAGTTGCTCAAGTGGTTGATCAACTCTATGCAGTGTTCCTTGAGCTGTTTCTCGTAACCACCAAAACATCTTTTGTAAGAGATCCTGCGGTGTCCAAGTACGCTCCACCGCCGCCCATTCTTCAGCATACAAACAAAGAGACGCTGGCTCTCCCGGATAGACCAAGTTTTGATGCATTGTCCGCGGAAAATCAGATCTTAACGCCCTGACTTCCCATGGAATGAGCCTATTTGGGTTATACCCGATTGCCAGACGCTCTACCCGCCGAATTCCAGCCTTATTGACACTGTCAAAGGTCCCATCAGCAGCATTGATAATTATCGCATGATGATTTTCCTCGATAACGCGTACTTCAATCAGATCGCAGTGAGGGTCCTCTTCGCATGCCTCAAGCATGCTTAAAAACGCACCTGGTAATGATTTCAGTAGCGATTGATCTATAACCTCTCCCCAAAATAAAAAATTAGAGGGCATAGCCCGCCCTCGGCGGTGTTGCTGAAGTAACAACTGTGGTGGTAGCTACAACTTTAAATCCAGATTGTGTTGTTTCAAAAACCATAGGTTTTGGGCTTTTGGTGTTCGGCACTTCTCCCGTGCACTTAAATATGCCACTCGAGCCCAAAATATCCTGATATTCACGTTTCGCACGGGTACAAGGCGGATCACTATCGTTTGCTTTTACTGGCTTACTACTGGATACAATAAAGGCATCAGAATTGGCTTGAGCTAAGGCCGACCGTGCATTCTCAGAAACCTCTGCACCCTCCCCACAGTCTGACCAGCTGTCATGGGATAATGATCGCCACGAACAGTGATGTGGAGCCTGAAGTAGATCATATTGAAGCTGGTCATCTGAGTAATTATCCCGTACACGTTCTCAGATAGAGACACCTGCATCACCACCTGTCAGGAATCGGCTTCTCTGTGTTGTATTTTCCTGAGAAGCGGCCATATCGAAGTTTATGATGACACTGGAGTCATTCCTTGAGAGCTCTTCTTCTTTCTCATCATCTTGTGGTGCCATTGGTGCCAACAAGTGACTGGTTAGAAAATCACTGCTCTGACCATTAATACCGTTGAAGGATTCACCCTCTTTGATAAGTATTGGGCCAAGACTATCGGTTTTGCCATCCTGGTCCTCACCTAAAATTAGAATCCGATCACCATCGAGAGCAGAACAGCCATTCTCCTGGTTCACTCTGACGCGCCTCCTGGCTTCTGCTTTAAAGACCTTTGCATCACTGCAAAGTGGCTCTTTCCTATTTGCCCGCCGAAAAACCATTGGTGAAGACCATATCTGGCGAATAATAATACGTTTTTCACCTTGCTCCTTATCGTCATCGGCATAGTCAGATAAAGGCCCTACCCAAAAGTGCCTTTCAAATCCGGAGCAATGGTCTTTGTCAGGGTGACTCAAAAGCATTACATCAACATATGGGCGGCCATCACCGTCGACATTCAGTTGCTCTCGAAGAGCTTTGGCAACATCGGGAGTGGAATCACTCTTATTGTCCGCAGCAACGCGGATATTACAGTCAATCAGGATGGTCGATCTTAACGGGTTACAGATCTGAATTAGTGTCATGTCGCCGTTGTCTACGGGAAAGAAGGTGATCTTTGAGGACATAAGGTTACTTCCTTGTATTTAGAGGGCTGCAGCGACAGCATTGACGACAAAACGGTTACCCATGTTACGAGCAGCAATCAGCACGATCAGAGAACATCCAGCAAGTGCTCCGTATACGAGTGGTTTGATTTCTCCTAGTAGAGAAGGGTTCCCCAAAGCGTCCCATAGGCCAATCAATAAAGTGATAGAAATTAGCCCTGACAATGTATCTCGGTAGAGCAGAAACCACCGATGAGATTGAAGTACAGAATCTACATCCTGCACAGGTTTATATATGTTTCTGTACCACATCGCATTACGCGCATCGGGCGGTGCGTCATCACTGAAGATCTCAGGCCATCTAGCAACTAAGTCGCTATAAACCAAACGAGAATCTTTGCGGCATAACCGATCGACCCTTGAACCAGGCATTTCATCCACCAAGCGTGTAAAGACAACCTTGTGTTTGGCGCTAGCGGGTAGGAGGTTAGTCAGAACCAAGGCGGAAGCAGCAATAACAGGGCTAAGAGTCCCAGTGATAAGCAGATCAGTCCACATCGTTAGAGTGTCCAATCCGGATTGGATCAAACCGCATACTATAATCACGGCCGATAACAGCAAGAATATGCTTTTTTTATTGTCTTGTTTCAAATCAGTAGCCATAAGCTCCTCGCTGAAACAGCACGCAGCCGTGTTAGCTTACGTGCTTTTGGATGGGGGCTAGCCGATAAGCGGCAATGAAATGATCCAGAGCATAGGCCTGTAACTTCGATACCTGATCCTCAAGCATAAAGATCATATTGGGGTGATAGCACAAATTTACAACAGCAAAACATGCTTTTCTGTAAGGTTAATGTTAATCAAAAATTGCCCCTGAGGTGCCCCAAACACAATCTAACGTCCGCTATGTGCGCAAAGCGGCCTTGTTGCTCGTTCACATTTCACCAACCTATGCAGCTATTCGGCACACGCTCGTCACTTACTAGTTGGTCAGGAAACCTCCTCAGCAGCATTAGAAGCCCCAGGAAGGAAACAGGCCTTCCCAGGACGTTGTGGAACAAGCCCTCGTGCGAGGGCTCTCCTTATGATGCTGCTCGATCAGCACCGAAGTGCATGGCATTCACAAACGCTGTTTTGGCAACCTGCATACCATTGGAGCCAGTCGTCAGGTCTGCATCGAGCTGGTCTGCCCAGTCAACGCTTTTCCGGCTCGGGTCTCGCTTGAGTAACGGCACCTGAAAAATCACACGGATACCCTGCTCCCTGAGATTTTCTCTAAGCGCTTGTGCCGCTTCCTGCCCGGCGCCACTTCGATCGACATCCACGAAGATGATCAGCGTATGCACCCCTGCAGGTGGCACGAACTGAGGCATCATGGACGCTGACAAACAGCTCCAGACCGGATATCCGGTACCTTGCATCACGGCTAACGCGGTCTCTAATCCTTCAGCCAAGCCTAAGACACCGGATTCGGGTTCTGCCAAGCAGATGACTCGCCCTTGCGTATCAGACACAGAGGGTGTTTGTTTCCGCGATGGACCCGTGCCTGCCAGTCGCAATTTCTTGCCCTCCTTGGTGAGAAAGGTTCGATGGATTGCAACGGGCAGACCCTGATTGTCACGAACAAGCGCGGTTATACACGGGTAACGGCCTACCAACTCTTTCTCGGAATTCCGATACCCAAGCGATGGATTGAATCGCACGTCACTGGCATTCACCGCCGCATCGTAGATGTGCCGCTCTGTCAGGTACTTGCGTGCAACCGCAGCCTGCAGATCCAGAAGATTCGTTGAATGCTTCCAGATGTTGTTGAGCCATTCCCGAAGTGCAGCCATGTCTTCAGCCTTTTTCCTGGAACGCCGTGGGATGTTAGGGGTTGGCCGGTCGTTTGCATCATAAAGCGCACTTCCGGCTTTTTGCCCGGGACCCTCTAGCCACTCCACCAGCTGATCAAACACCTCTGTGAACGGACGATCGAGTACGTGCATGAGAAGCGTGATCCCGTCAGGGTAAGCACCTGCACGCTGCTGGTTCTGTTTCCATCCCCCACCGGTATCGTTGGCATCTTTGAAGAGCCGGAACCCCTCAATATCACCGTCGATGGGACAGGTAACATTGTCACCCAGCTTGTCGATTGCAGGACCGAGCTTATGGCCGGCGATCGTTGAAAACGCTGCCAGCCATTTGCCTCGCATACGCTCCTTGAGAAGCGTTGAATTGCGCTTTTTGTACCCCATAAGATTTCCTCCTTAGTATTGGGCTGCATGCGCGTCCCCAGTTAGGGATTCATCTGAATGGGGCGAGAAGAACGTGCGAAAGGCACCCACTGACCTTGAACAAACAGCGACCGACGCTTGGTAAGGCGGTTGCCGCGCTTTTGGACAGTGACTTTTACTCGTGACCCATGTGCATTGGTGGTGAAGTACGTCATTGCGAACCTCCTATGCGTGGGGCAATGACGCACCTCCCCCACGGGACGGCCATTGCCCAGCGGGGTGTACACTCGCCGATTGGCGAGAAGTTTTGTTATGGATCAGTGATAAGTCACCGAATCCGAGTTGGACTCTGAACGACGCGCACGAAAGTGACGGGCCGACAGATCATCCTGTTGGTGCCGCTGCTGAGCCTCTTTGCGCGCCATCTGACGTGCCAGCTCTTCGCTGTATACCTGAGCATGCTGCTCGGCCAAATCCTCGGCGACACGGGCTTTCCGTTCCGCCTCGGTTTCCTGCATCGCAAACCAAATGGCGCAAGCAGAACCGACCGACAGAATTTCCATTTGCAGCGCAAAGCTGGCAAACAGAGTGACTGTCGAAATACTCACCACCGCGAGACGCGGAGTGATAGCAGGTGGCCGTTTGCCCTTCACCTTCTCAACCCGCTTGGCCTTGCAAGCGACTCGACGGGTGAACAACTGCAGCTGCATCTTGAGCAAGACAACAAGGGTCTTGAGGTTAATGGTGGATGGAAGATCACGATTGACCTTTTCAATGTCACGTTTAGACATAGTTTTCTCCGTGATTTGGTAAGTAGGGATAAAATCCCCGAAGGTTTGGTTGGTGGTAGAACCCCGCAGGGTTTGCCCGATTCACTACCGGTTCAGGCGCTCAATGTGTGTCCAACGGACAGCACAAAGAAACCGCACATTCGGCTACCGGCACACGTGCCCGGCACTCGAATTGGCAGTCATCAGCATTGGGGTAAGGGGGAAGTGCTGGAGCCCGTTAGGGGCTCCGCACGTCGTTAGGTAAGGCGGTGCTTCATCATGATCAGTTGCTCGCGCAACTCATCCGGATCAACACCGGCGGCTTTACAGCAGTTCCGATAACTGAAGGGATACCCTTCGTCTAACGGGCTGTCATACATCAACCACTGAAGTGCCTGACGGCTTTCACGGAATGGCTTTCCACCTCGGCTTTGGCCAAAGGCTTCTCGGATTGTGGACTCCAGAAGCCCATCCGCTAATCGTAGGTATTCCGCTTCATTGATCGCCTTAAAGACTTCCGGCTTATCAAAGCTCGACCGACTTTCCGGGACCGGATTTTCGTCACCGCCAAAGTGGCGCTCCAGTTGTTCAATATCGTCATTCTCGAAGGCGTCGAGCAGCTCTTCGAACAGATCATCCTGGGCTTCCATAGTGCCTCCCGGAGGACGCACTGACCCCACGAGGGGATCAGTAACAATCCCCCCATTTGGGTTAAAGACTTAAGCGACTTTCAAAAACTCCTGGGCCAGGCTGAACAGTGCGCTTTGCAACTGATTCACGCCGGATATCACCTCGTAGTTCCTGAAATACAGGCGAACCGCATCTGAGCGGATACCGATCGCATAGACATCGATCTCACCTTCCACAAGCCGGTTGATGTACTGCACGCTTGCTCCATCGTTCGGTGCGCCGTCGGTTATGACGATCATCACCTTGCGCTTGGACGTGACGGTACTCAGCTCGCGGGCGGCATAGAACATGCCTTCCGCCATTGGCGTGCCACCGTTTGGCCGAACTGCAAAGCGGCCTACGTTCGACCTCACGGGCGTGTTACGGCGCGTAACGGGGCTAACCCCTGCACCAATGCCCGGAAAGATCGAAACAGCCACATCCGCCTTGGGTATTGCACTGATCGCTAACGCCATGGACACAGTTGCACTGTTCGCAATCGGCTGGCAGCCCCCCATGCTACTGCTCGTGTCGAGCAGTATGTGTACGGAGGTATCAACCATTTGCCGCTTGGACATGTGCTTCCATATCCTGCGCTCGCCTGCCATCGCTCGTGCGAGGCGTTTTGCATCCAGACGTGACCCATACTCCCGATGAGAGCGGCGGGCCCGTGTCTGTGCCTGGAGCAACCCGACAATCTGAGAGCGCAGCTTTGATGAGGCTAGAATCCCATCTTTGAGCGAATCTACGCCCATCAGATAGTGTCCTTGCTCCTGCCGCACTTCATGGCCGATGCCTGAGTCCAGTTGCGCCGCCTGGCTAACACCAGATGGATCGCTCTTGAACTCTTCTTCGGCTTTATCGCCCAGCGTTTGGCGTACAGCCTCCATCACATCGCTTGGCAAATCCGTCTCGGACATGATCTGCTCAGTGAGTGACTTTGAGCCGCCGCCAGCTCCATCGCCTTCACCAGATGAACGTTCTGACTGAGGTTGTGTGGATGAGCCGGAACCAGCATCCGAGCCACCCTGTTGATTACCCGACTGTCCCTGAGTGTCACTGGACTCTCCACCATTGCCTGAGCCATCCTGACCGTTGTCAGAACCGCCTTGGCCGGCAGAATCACCCTGTTCATCCCCAGTGCCAGCCTGGCTATCGCCAGAGCTGCCCTGATCGTTCCCGGAACGCCCCTGACTATCGCCAGTGTCGCTCTCGGATTGATCCTGCTGCTGATCTTTCTCCTGGTTAGCCTCTTCTTCGGCATGCTTGAGTGCTTCCAGTATGGCTTGCGCCAATACCTTCGCATCCGTTGTGCTGGCCATGGAATCAAGATGCTTATCGAGCAACACATCCAGTCGGATGAAAAACCCGGGTGGCAACTTGGCTTCGATCGCCTGCTTTACAGCCTCGTAGTGAGGCTTGGTTGAGTCCAAACCATGCTGCTCCTGCCGCACGCGGTAGAGCAGGTAGTTATGGAACAGTGACGCAACATTGTCTGCTTGCACCATTTCCTCAAGCGTGGGCTTTGAGCCGACATGATCCCAGACAGTCTGCAGCGTTTGCTTCGTGCCCGGGTAGTCGTTCTCGTAGAACCACCGTTCGATGCGAACATCTTCCAGTATGTTTACCAGGGATCGAAAGATGCCCTGGGTTGTCCCGAACACGTGAAAGTCCGTGAGTCGGATATGCGCTGATTCATGCACCAGGTAGCCCAGTGCCAAGTCCCGTAGATCTGGGTTGCTGATCATCGGGAGCTGAATCGTCGTCCCGTTGGTCCAGGCGCCCGTACCGCCCATCTGGACCTTGACGCCGAATTGCTGTCCGTATGCGCTGGCCAGGATAGGCAGCGCGTCGCGGAGTGTTGTTTTCATGAGTAACCCCTTAGAAGAACGCGCCAACACTGGCGAGCGTTTGAGCTGGTTGGTTGAAGGTGTGCGCATTGCTATCGGTAAGACTCTTACCGTTCACATCTGCGATCATGGAGTTGACTGAGAACTCGCCATTGATGACGGCTTCCAGTCGGGCCAGGCTAGAGCACGTGGACAGGAACGTAATCACGTTTGCTCGCATGCTTTCAGCTTGCTGGTACTCCTCGCCATCCGGAATCGCCGCTTCAAGTGCTTTGAACTCGCTCAGGAGCTTCAGCACACGGCCATTTCCAAACGATAAGGCATCCAGCTTTTCGATCATTGGCGCAAGCTTGTCTTTCAACTCCGCGCTATCAATGATGCGCTGACGCGCTACCAGACGATCTGCCTCCGCTTTGCAGAGTTGGCTAACCTCGTGCAGGACTTGGTTGCCTATCTTGTCTTCCGGTACCTCATGGCCTTCCAGTGGTTGTACCCGCGACACATAGAACTCAAATTCAAATCGGTCCTGAACAGTGTCTTTGGGGATGAGCCGCTTGAGCAGCGATTCGTACTCTTGGTTCTCGGCAATCCAGTTGTCACGGTGACGGTCAAAGTTGTCCATGACATCTTTAACCCCCGCATGGAACTGGCGTTCCAAGTCCTTGAGCTCATTAATCACCTCATCGACATGTTCATTCGGGACCGCGAAGCCCTTCATGAAGCGAACGCCTTTTGCGAGCAATGCCTTTTCAGCCTGCTTGCGCAGCGTGTCGAAGATGGTGAGCGCTTTAGGTGGAAATATCGGCTTTCGCCCACGTTCCAGCAGCTTGGCCGGGGGCAATTCACCCGCCGGGTTGTAGTCAGCGTCTTCCGCCGTGATTTTTCCTGACCATTTGCGAATATGCAGCGTGAACAGGGTCGTGCCATTAATGAAATCCATAACGGACCTCCGTAGTGGTTGGTGAGGTTAATTGCTCGTTGTTGTGGTAGGTCCGGGGCATAGGCCCCGGGGGATCGATCAGAAGAACGCCGCTGGCGTATTCGATTGGATGTGAGCGAGGTTAAAGACGGGATCAATGCACTGCATCGCAGCCGCGAATGCCTGGAACAGTGGCGGTTGCCAATACTCCGGCAGCGCCCCGAACAGTCCTTCGTCACTCATAAGTGCCCGCAGCCCCGTCAGTCGATGGGGTAGCAGGTTGTTGTTGTGGTCACTTACCTTCACCAGTAGAAGGTGGGCTCGACGCAGAGCGAACAACACCAGTACCGACATAGGCGGTGCCGTGTATTCGACCTGTCCCATTGTTTCACCCCGCCGCAGGCTGCGAACCAGAGGCAGTGATTGGAACTCGGCAACGAGTCCCGGATAGCCATGTTGGTATTCGAACGCATGCAGTCCATTGGAAATGTGGTGAAGCACGAGTGCCACCTCTTCCGGAAACAATGCAAAGTCAATCAGATACCAAAAACATGGGTTAGTGATGGGTTTGGAAACAGGCTCAGCATCGGCCTGAATGACACGTTGGTTATCCAGATCAAACTTCACACCGTTCCAAACGCTGTAACCGCTATTGAGCTTTTTGAGAATGCGTGAATTTTCAGATCCACTCACTCGCTTGCTCTGAAGCGGAGCTGAAGCCTTACCGTCCCAACGTGTGCGGCCCCAGGAAACAAGGTGTTCCCCGCCCACCGTCACATCGGGCACGATAGCCCAGACTTTATCGGTGTCTCCTTCACGGAAACGCAGTATGGTTGCGCGTTGAGCGAGATTCATAGTGAACCTCCCCAGGCATCCCCGAAGATGGAACGTGCCAACTCCTCAATCGCTTCTTTCTGCTCAGGCTCGGCTTTGCTTGTCAGCGACAGGCGCAGCGCGTACTCAAGCGGATTATCGGCATTGCGGTAATCGACGGTCAGTTCTGCCCATCGGCATAAGGCCCGGGTGGACATCGTGATGCTCAGCGTAGAATCCACGCCGGAATCACCTGTAAACAGACGACGCACTTCGTTGGCGACTCTCACCATTTTCTGGCGAACAGACTCCGGGATTTCAGGCGTCCGCTTTTCCAGAATCGACATTTCAATCGCTTCATCGGGGTAGTCGACTGCAACAACACGAAAGCGGTCCATGAACGCAATGTTCAGAACACCTACGCCTTGATACAAGCCGGATGTATCACCAGATCCCAGGCTGTTACCGGTTGCAACAAACCGGAAGTTGGGATGAGGTTGGATCACTTCGCCACCGTTTGACTGAATGACCAGAGGACGACCCTCAAGGACATCATGCACGGCAGTCAGGCGACCGGGGGGTACGGAGTCAATCTCATTGAAAATGAAGATAAATCCGTACTTCATAGCGAGCGCGAGTGCGCCGTATTGAAATACGACATTCCCGTTCTGGAGGTCAGGGCGGCCGATCAGGTCTTCGACGTTAAACTCCTCAGAGCCATCCGCCGACAGCACTGGCCAATTCAGCCGTGCGGCCACCTGCAATGGCAAGCTGGTTTTACCGGTTCCGTAATGCCCGGCAAAAAACAGCCCGTCTCCACGTGGCTTGTCCAGGTAGGCAAGCAAGTCGCGGAGTGTTTCGCGGCGGAACACATACCCATCGTCTTTAACTGGCGTATGCGTGTGTTCTTCAGCAAAACCCGTGGTCAAAATGGTCTCGGGCACCCCATCCAACCCGAAGGTTTTAGCGATGCTCAGGCCTTTATTACGGTCAGTCGTCGTTGAGAGTGTCATGTTTTGTTCCTCGTGGTTGAGAGGCCACAGAACAAAACACGCCCAAGGGCAATGCTTTGCCCCGTGGCGATTGTGGTTGAGAAGAATGAGCCATTGGCTCGATTGTTGTAGTAAGTGAGGCAGGTCCGCAGACCCCTGTAGCTTCTAGCCTCGTTGCTACCCTTTATTGCTGCTGGCGAACCAGGCAGGCAATACAAATCAGAGCGGTAGATCCGCTTACCGCTGTCCACGACCGGCATGGACACTGGCAAACGAACGCTGGAAGAAGGTGAGTACGACCACCTAAAATTCAGCGGCCGTACTCACATGTGGTTAGAAATACTTCCCGCCTCTATCAGCCGGCTTTGACTCGTTACCGATCACATCTGCGTTCAGTAGCTCATCTGCCGAGACGGTTACGCGGCTTTGCCACGTCGCCTTCTTCCGATAGGGCTCAAGTACATCAGCTCCGATGCCAAGCTCTTTAAAGTACTTGGCGTAATCGATGCTTCCCTGGCGAGCGAAACGTGTGACCTTCACACCGGCATAATCCGTGGTATAGAAGTCCCCCATCATTTCGCACATGGCCTTTTTCAGCTCATCCTGGGATTTCTTCAACGGTGCCAGTTCTGCTTCCAGGGCTTTAATCTGCGCCTGGTTTTCAAGCCACTGTTCCGAGAAGGTCTCCCAGCGAAACTGATCTTCCCCGGATGCAGGGATATAGACATCATGCTCAGGGTCGAGTGGTGGAGGTGTATCGGTCTGGACGCAATCCCAAAACCGTCGTGCGGCCGTGTCGATAGCATCCATATCCTCCGTAGTGAGCTTTATCGTGAAGTCCAGATGGCGTTCGTCTTCCATGTAGAAGAACAGAATCCCCTCGTTTGCATCTGCGATAAAGCACTGGGTCTTTACCTGCCAGGCATACAGCTCATAGGTGGCAGACGCAGTACCCTTCTTTTCAAGTTCTGCGAAACGTGAATCGCTCGGGGCCTTGAATTCGTAGGGCTTGCCACTTGAACTCAGACCGTCGAACGACGCTCTCAGAATGGGCAGCTCAGAATCCTCGGCGCATACCGGCAGCAGGATTTCATCATCGCGATTTTCACAGAACTCACGTGCCATAGGTTCCAGGCGGTGACCACGCTTTACATTGGGGTTGTTTGACAAGTCAGGGGCATTTGCCCGACCGGTCTTTTCAAGCCAAAGCTGATACGCCGTCTTGTATGGGTTTTTGCCCATGATGGTCGGAACATCAGTGGCCGAGACGCCCTGTGCACGCCAGTCGAGCCATGCTTGAGTGCCTTGGGTGAGGTTGATGATTTTCATTGTATTTCTCCTGAAAACTGAAGCGGGGAAACACAATGCCCCCACGGGGAGTCATGTATTCCCCGTTGGGTTGGTTGTTACGCTGTAGGTTGTG
Source organism: Marinobacterium weihaiense (assembly GCF_019061305.1). Lineage (GTDB taxonomy): Bacteria > Pseudomonadota > Gammaproteobacteria > Pseudomonadales > Balneatricaceae > Marinobacterium > Marinobacterium weihaiense. The sequence continues at coordinate 2,657 of NZ_JAHQZT010000034.1, read as the reverse complement.
TTGGTTTACGCCACTTGAGAGTCCGGGTTGGATTCCTCAAACGCAGCCTGTCGGTTACGTAGCTGATCCAACGCAAAGGACCGCTGGTGAAGGTCACTGAACTTCTCAATCAGGTGATCTTCACAGGTCTGCCAGGCTTCAAGCTGTTCTGCACGATCGACCGCACGATCAACGTACTTCACGAGCTTCTCAGGCAATTCATCGCGTGACGGTGGAGGCGGCAACTCGGCTGACGCTGTGGGCGTAACCACATTGCCATTGATGATCCGCTCTTCCGGAGGTAACCCTTCGCCATTCTCTTCGTTGAGAAGACGCTGAGCTTCTGCCAGCACTTGGGAGCCATTGGACGGCCACCACTTGGCTGCACTTTTGACGATGGTTTTCATGATCATCTCTTCTCGCCAGTCCAGCCAGGGACCGGAAACACCACGGGATTTGACCATCTCTGACGCATCCCGCCGCTTTTCAATCTCGTCGATTGTCATGGCATGCAGAATGAACCGACCATCAGGTAACAGTGCTTGGCAATAGCCACCAACGATGTTGCCCTTGTCCTTCACGAACGGATTGGGCGGGTTCCTCGGTGGGGTGAAGTTGTCACGCCATTCAAACGTCTCCAGATCTTTCTCGCGAACGAGTGTCACTGAACATGCTTTGATCGCACCCGCCTGTGTGGCGATTTCGATCAGGCCTTGATAGCTGATGTCCAGAACAACCTTTGAGACCTTACTGACACGGCGAGGTACCAGGTAGGCCAGCTTGGTGACTGGATTCAGCGATAAGCCAATAGACGCAACGTTGTACATCGCCATTTTGAGCGACGTGGGGTTTTTCACGGCATACTGGAGCAAGAGATTGTTCTGGGCCAACGCACCAAAGGCGAAGACTTTCTCCTTCTCAAAATCCAGCACGGAGTTTTCAAATTTACTGATCGACGAATCAATCATCTTCAGCAAAACGGGGTCGGACTGCTTAACGTCCTCAGTGGGTTGTTGAGCCATAATCGGGCCTCCCGTGGTTGGAATAAAGCCCCTTGGTAGGGGCTCATTTTGTAGTAGGTGGATTACACAATGCGTTGCTTCAATGCTTGAACGATCTTCTTGGTCCGCATTCCGTGTTTGAGAATGTTGGTCCTGAAGTCCAGCACAAGGCCGGCAAGCAGATACACTGGATAGGCCAGTTTTGCTCCGACCAGTCGTTCCAGGATCACGCCTGCACCTGCAAGGTATATTCCGAGGGCATCAACCTTTGAACCGCGAAACAGGGCATCAAGGTCGATATCTGAAGTGCTAGGCGCATGGCCTACAGTGGTTTGGTTAAGTTCGCTCATGTGAGACTCCTTTGAAAAACGAGCCCTCTGAGCAAACGTCACCCTAATGGGCTGGTTTACCCATCGGGCGTTGAGGTTAGGTTTATCCGCAGCGGTATCACTGCAGCGCCAAAAACAGAGAAGGTAAACATGCGGTTTCCTCTGGTTTTTGGTTACGGTGGTGCAACAAGGATATGAAGCCGTTGGTCATACACACTCATCGCCAAAGTACCCGCTAGACGGGATATCGTCGTCGAAATCATCAAAACCATTACCCGCAGGCGCAGGAGCACCTTGTGGCTGGGCGGCTGGCTGGCTGGCGGCCGATTGACGATTTCCAACGAAGTGGAATTCCCTGATATTAATCTGGACGGATTGACGCTTTTGCTTCGCTTCATCTTCCCAGACGTTAATATCCAGCTCCCCTTCTACATAGATAGGGTCACCTTTTTGGAAATACTGTGAAATGACTTCAGCACGGCGGCCAAAGGCCGTCGCGGTCATCCACGTTGTCTTTTCCTGCTGACTGCCGTCACGTCCTTTGAAGCGCTTGGTTGCAGCGACTCTCAGGTTCGCAACAGCAGTGCCATCAGGCATAGCAGAAGATTTGATGCTGCCGATATTGCCGGCAAAACGTACTTTGTTGATATTCATAAGGGATCTCCTTGTTGTTTGTGGCATCTTTGATTGAAAGGGGGTGGTCAGAACTGATCGCCTGCACGGATGTACTAAAAAGCCAGGGGCTATGACACCGCACGGAACAGAGACCGATGAGGGGAAACAAGCAGCTGCAATGATCAGGCACAGCAGGTAGCCGAGAGCAGTGTCAGAGTCATTTCCGTAGAGGAGAACGTGAAGTTTTCCGGTGCGATCCCTGCAATATCAAAGGGACGCAGACAATCCATGCAGGAAACAAGTTGTGCCCGTGGATGTATGAGTGGCCGACTGGCCGAGTCGTTGAGAAAGTAGCCGAGGTGGCTGTTTGGTAGGTGTGTGGATCTCAATCTCCGCAGAGATCGGCCTAGCGCGAGATCCGATCTTTAGGCCATTCAGGCGTTTGATCGAAGATCAAACAGCAAGAAAGTTGGCTCGCAGTCATGCGAATATGAGTGGAATCTAGTATACCGATGCAGGATTTGCAACACACTCGGAGTTGAGAAACATACTGCTTAACCAATATTGACAGTATGCTCAGTCCCTGGACCACACTGCTCTGCCTGCCTCTTGAACTGAACAGCGCCCGTAAGCGCCCTTAAATCAGCACCTTTTTTCCAGCCACTGACCGCCGCACACTGATTCCATCGTCACCTACGCGAGGAATCCATCATGAACTCAACCGAGCGCACAC
>NZ_JAHQZT010000033.1 GCF_019061305.1 Marinobacterium weihaiense | reverse complement strand
GATCCACGCCGGAGCCATCGGACTTGACGCGCACCTTGACGTTGTAGTCGATGACGCGCTTAACCGGTACCAGTACTTTCATGTTCAATTCCTCGAATTACTCTGCCGCTGTGGGGTAGTCGGTATAGCCGGCCGGCCCCGGGGTATAGATGGTCTTGCGGTCGAACTTGGCCAGCGCCAGTCCCTTGCGGATGCGGGTCACCAGGTCCGGGTTGGCAATGAAATGGCGGGCGAAAGAGACCGCGTCACCCTGGCCTTCGCGTACCGCATCGGCGGCGGACGACGGGTCAAAGCTGTCGTTCAGGATCAGGCCACCGCTGAAATGTTCACGGGCCAGCGCAAAGGCATCGATGGCCGGGTCCGGCGCCCGCATGATGTGGACAAAGGCCACGCCGATGCACGAAGCCGCCTGCATCAACGCCACATGCGTTGCGACGCTGTCTTCGTCGGCGGTATCGTTGAAGGTGTTGCCGGGATTGATGCGGAAACCGACCCGGTCCAGACCGATCGCCTCACCCATCGCCTGCAGACACTCGGCCGCAAAGCGCACCCGGTTATCGACGCTGCCGCCGTAACAATCTTCGCGATGGTTGGTGCCCGAGCACATGAACTGCATCGGCAGATAACCACTGGTGCAGTGCAACTCGACCCCATCGAAACCAGCCTCACGGGCATTGATCGCCGCCTGGCGGTGTTCGTTAACCACGGCTTCCACTTCTTCGGTGCTTAATTCACGCGGCATGTCGAACGGCTGCATGCCGGCGGCATCGGTAAACACCTCGCCACGGGCCTGAATGGCCGACGGTGCCACGGTCTCCACCCCTTCGGGCTTGATCTGCGCACTGCCGACACGACCGGCGTGCATGATCTGCAGAATGATGCAACCGCCCTTGGCATGGACGGCATCGGTCACCCGGCGCCAGGCCATGATCTGCTCGGCGGTTGCGATACCGGGCTGGCGGCAGTAAGCCTGCCCGGTCACACTGGGCCAGGTGCCTTCAGCCACGATCAAACCGGCACTGGCACGGGCGGCATAGTGTTCCACCATTAAGTCACTGGGCACACCGTCGGCGTCGGCGCGGTTGCGAGTCATGGGGGCCATGACAATCCGATTGGCCAGTTCCAGCGCACCGATGCGAATGGTTGAGAACAGCGGCTCCACACCCACCAGACTGTCCTGATTAAGACTTGTCATGGGCGTCTCCTTAATCCAGCGCCGTGACCAGCACGGCCGAGCGACCGCCATCCACCGGCAGCGTGGCGCCGGTAATGTAGGACGCCTGGTCACTGGCCAGAAACAGGATGGCGTTGGCCAGTTCTTCCGGCTGGCCGACACGCCCCATGGGAATCAGTTTTTCAGTGCTCTTGCGCGCCTTGTCATCAGCCAGCATGCCCGCGGTTGCCGGCGTCTCGACCACGGCCGGGATCACCACGTTGACGCGGATGCCATAGGGCGCACCCTCGCCGGCCGCGGCACGGGAGAAGTTGGTTACCGCCGCCTTGGACGCCGAATAGCCCGACATCCAGGGGGTGCCCAGCTCGCCGCAGATAGAGGACAGGTTGACGATGGAGCCCCCGTGCGCCTTCATCAGCTGCAGCGCGGTGCGCGTGCCCCAGAAGGTACCGTCCACCGAGGTGGTGAAGTTTTCATGCCACTGTTCAGTGGTCATCTCCTCGATGCTGCCCCAGTTGAACGCCATGGCGTTGTTCACCAGGATATCCAGCTGGCCGTGACGCTCAGCCACGCCTTCCAGCGCCGCGACAAACGCCTGCTCATCGCTGACATCCGCCTGTACCGCCTCGGCTTCACCGCCACCGGCACGGATGCTGGTCACCACCGCTTCCAGTGGTTCCAGGCGGCGCCCACACACCACAACATGCGCACCTTCTTGCGCGAAACGTTCCGCTGTGGCAGCGCCGATGCCGCTGCCGCCACCGGTAATGAATGCGACCTTGCCTTGTAGACAGCCCTGCATAATGTGTCTCCTGAGTTGTTGTTATCAGAGAACAGACTCGCTGCCGCATCTGCGCGACAGACAGGCATTCACACCTGCGCAGTCAGTGAATTCAGATTAAGAGGGTGGCCGATGGCTGCCATCGTCCAATGAGACTAAACCAAAAGGACCGGCACAAGGCCGGTCCAATTGATTGAAAGACAAAGGGTTGTATGAGAGTCAGGTGTACTTGAGCCGCACCTTCGCCGAAGTTGGCACTGCCTGGCACGTCAGTGTCATCCCCTGCGACAGGTCGCGCTCATCCAGCACGTCATTGTGCAACAGCTTGACCTCACCCTCGGTCACTTCACACATGCAGGAGGCGCACATGCCCGCCATGCACGAATACGGCAGCTCGATGCCGGCCTTTTCAGCGGCATCCAGAATGGTTTCATCGCCCTGACACTGCAGCTCGTAATGCTGGCCGTCCAGTTCGATCGCCACCTGAGCCTCGTCAATTTCAGCCGACTCGGTCAAAGCGGCCTGCTGATCCTCATCCCGTGACTCCTCCGACGGCAGGGACACAAAGCGCTCGACATGAATATGCGCAGGCGGCAACTTGAGTTCCTGCAGCGCCTGCTCGGCGGCATCCATATAAGGCCCAGGGCCGCAAATGAAGGCACGGGCCTGCTCGAAACCGCACGACAAGCGCTTCAACAGGCTAACCGTGGGACGCCCCTGTACCGCGTCCAGCAGATGGATCACATCCAGGCGATCGGCATACTGCTCCAGCAGCTCCTTCAGCGCCTCACGGAAGATCACCGACTGCTCGTCGCGATTGGCATAGATCAGGCGCACTTGCCCGCGCCCGCGCAGCAGCACTGAACGCAGGATGGAGAACACCGGCGTGATACCGCTGCCACCGGCAAAGAGCAGAAACTCCCCGTCCAGCGACTCAGGGGTGAATACACCCGCTGGCTGCATCACTTCGATGCGATCTCCAGCCTTCACGTTATCGCAGATCCAGTTGGAGCCACGCCCCTCCACCACGCGCTTGACGGTCACGCGCAAGCGTGAATCCACCGTGGGCGCACTCGACATCGAGTAACAGCGCAACAGGTGCTCACCCTGCCAGGGCAGGCGTAGGGTGAGAAACTGACCCGGCCGGTAGCGAAAGCGCTCGACCTGATCGGCATCGAGGGCAAACTGCAGGGACACCGCATCATCGGTTTCCTGTACAACCTGCTCAACCTGCAGGTTATGGTAGCGGGACGTGCTCATCGGCAGACTCCTTGGATCAGATGTACGGGTCCATGTTGGGTAGACCCAACATCACAGCACCACTGGCGCGCGCATAGGCATCGGCATTGTTGGCGATGTGGCCACGCGCCTGATGAATATCGCGGAAAATGCGCTCGATCGGGTTGCTGCGGTACATGCCGGACGCCGCACAGGCACGCAACAGCTCACTGATGCGCTCGGCACACAGCTTCGGTACTAGCGATGCCTGGGCTCGCTGCATCAGACGCTCTTCCACCGGCATCTTTTCACCGGTCCGGGCGCAGTGCACGATGCGGTCGTAGTTGCGGAACATCACCAGCTTGAGCTGATCCACCGCAATCATCGCTTCGGCCACGGCCATCTGGGCGTTGGGGTCTTCAGCGGTCTTGGCACCATGCTTGCCGACATGCGCACCGGCACGGGTACGGAACTCCTCGATGGCCGCCTCGGTTGCCCCCAGGCACGCCGAAGATACGGCACGCTGGAACACCTGCGTGAACGGAATCTTGTAGGTCCAGTGCGGGTTGGTTTCACGCCCCGGACAACCGGCATCGGAATGATCGTTGGTGCGGTGCGTACGGTGCTCGGGCACAAACGCATCTTCAACGATGATGTCGTGACTGCCGGTGGCACGCAGGCCCAGCACATCCCAGTTCTTCTCGATTTTGAAGTCGCTGCGCGGCAGCAGGAAGGTAGTGTGTTCCAGCTCGTCCGGGTTGTCCTTCTTCGGCAGCAGACCGCCGAGGAAGATCCATTCGCAGTGCTCCACCCCGCTGGAGAAACCCCAGCGACCGGAGAAGCGGTAACCGCCGTCCACTTTCTCGGCCTTGCCCACCGGCATGTAGGTGGACGCAATCAGAGTGCCGTCATTGCCGTTAGCCCAGACATCCTGCTGCGCCTGTTCCGGGAACAGCGGCAGCTGCCAGTTATGCACGCCGATCACGCCATAGATCCAGGCTGTGGACATGCAGCCACGGGCCAGCGCCATCTGCACCTTGTAGAACACGCGCGGGTCCAGCTCGTAGCCACCCCAGCGCTTGGGCTGCAGCACACGGAACAGACCCGCTTCCGCCATTTCCTTAACCGTTTCGCGCGGCACCATGCCGGCTTCGTCGGCCGCACGGGCCCGCTCCCGTAAACGCGGCGCCATCTCTTCCGCCGCCTGGACCAGGCGAACGGCCTCCGGCGTCATGTAATCTTCATTGGTTGCCGCTGCTATAAAATTGTTCGTCAACACGCCCATCGCACGAGTCTCCTCGGTTATTATTTGTCTTCACCGGGCATGACCGGCTGCACCGACCATCTCCTTGTACATGACGCAGATTTCCACAGCACAACACCCCCCTCATCGTCAATTCGGACTAACACGAATTCACTTCTGATTCAGATCACCACCTGTGACCCCTAGCCCATTTGGACGATGTTGCGGGTACCGCGCTGAGAATAATGGGAAGCGTACTCTTCGAGCTCCAGGCCAGTAGTACAAAAACAATGCCAAGCCTGAAGGCCTCAAAACAAAGGAGTTTTGCCATGCGCGTAACCCTGGGCATCGCTGTTTCACTGATTGTGGCAGTGGCCGGACTTTTCGCGTTCTCACACCGGGATACCCCACCTCTGGGGCCAAGCCAGATTCCGGTTGAAAACATGAACCTGACCAGCATCACACAAACCGCCGCCGGGCTCGTGACCGCCGGCGAACTGGGCCACATCCTGGTTTCCAACGACCAGGGCAACAGCTGGAACAAGGCGACCCTGTCGCACCAGCGTCATGCACTGATCACGCGCCTGCACTTCAAGGATGAGCGCAACGGCCTGGCCATCGGCCACGAGGGCTGGATCCTCAAAACCACCGACGGTGGCCGCAACTGGGACGAAGTTGCCTTCAACCCCGGCGGCGAGCCGCTGCTGAGCGTCAACCGCCTGCCCTCGGGCGTGTGGATGGCAATCGGGGCCTTCGGCCAGGCGCTGATGTCCAGCGACGACGGCCAGAGCTGGGCCGAAATGCCGCCGCCCAACGGTACCGACTGGCACCTCAATGCCCTGTTGCCCTCCGAAGATCACCGAACCTGGCTGATCGTGGGCGAGGCCGGCACCCTGTTTCGCTCGCTGGATGGCGGCGACACCTGGGAGAGCATTCCCGAGTTCTACAACGGCTCCTTCTACGGCGGAGCGCACCTGGGTGACGATACCTGGGTGGTCTACGGCATGCGCGGCAACATCTTCCGCAGTGACGACAACGGCACCAGCTGGGCCAGCGTCGGCGGTCAGCTCAACGCCTCCCTGTTTACCCATCGCGTGCTCGATAACGGCGACATTTTGCTGGGCGGTCAGGGCGGCGTGCTCATGATCAGTGAAGACCGGGGCCAGAACTTCCGTTTTCTGCACAAGAGCGGCCGCATGACCCTGACCGACATGGCACGCCTGCCCTCCGGCCAGCTGCTGATGAGCAGCGATAGTGGGCTGATGCCGGCCCTGTCGGTTGACCAACTGAAACAGTCCGCAGGAGCCTGATCATGTCCAATCACTCTACTGCCGTGCAAAAATTTGTTGACACCTCGGCCCGTCTTCTGATCATCGGCCGCAAGCCACTGGGCTTTCTGTTCCTGCTGATCACCATCATGCTCGGCTTTTCCGCGATGCAGACCCGCTTCGACCCCGGTTTCAACAAGCTGATTCCGCTCAAACATGAATACATGCAGGCCTTTCTGGAACACTCTTCCGAGTTCACCGGCGCCAACCGGGTGATGGTGAGTCTGGAATGGACCGGCGAAGGTGACATCTACAACCCGATCTTCTTCGACAAGCTGCGCGAAGCCACGGATGCGGTGTTTTTCACCCCCGGCATCAACCGGACCAGCGTACGCTCGCTGTTCACGCCGGAAGTGCGCTACATCGAAGTGACCGAATACGGTTTTACCGGCGGCGTGGTGATTCCGTCCCGCTTTACCGCCAACGACGAGGGTCTGGCGCAGGTCCGTTCCAACGTCTACAAATCCGGCCAGATCGGCAACCTGGTCTCCAACGACCTGAAATCCGCCATGGTTCAGGCCGAACTGCTGGAGCTGGACCCGGAAACCGGTGAAAAGACCGACTATGCCGCCGTGGCGCGCCATCTGGAAAAAATCCGTGCCGACCTGGGCGGCGACAACATCAATATCCAGATCATCGGCTTTTCCAAGGTGATGGGTGATGTGATGGATGGCCTGATGACCGTGGTGATCTTCTTCGCCGTGGCCTTCGTGATCACGTTCGTCCTGCTGTGGGTGTACTCGCGCTCGCTGAAACTGACCCTGCTGTCGATCGTGGTGGCACTGCTGCCGGTGATCTGGCTGCTAGGCATCCTGCCGCAGATCGGTTACGGCATCGACCCGATGTCGGTACTGGTGCCCTTCCTGATCTTCTCCATCGGCGTGTCACACGCGGTACAGATGACCAACGCCTGGAAACTGGACGTGCTTTCGGGCATGAGCGCCATTGAAGCCGCCGAAAGCGCCATTCGCAAGCTGGCCATTCCCGGTACCGTAGCCCTGCTGGCCAACGCTCTGGGCTTCATGGTGATCATGGTGATCGACATCCCCATCGTGCACGAACTGGGTGTGACCGCCTGCCTGGGTGTAGCCCTGATGATCATCACCAACAAGATGTTCATGCCGATCATCCTGTCTCACCTCAAGCTGGAGAAAATTGCGCTCAAGGGCGACGACAACAATGGCGAAAAACACCCGCTGTGGTGGAAGATTTCGGCCCTGTCACAACCCAAGCCGGCGCTGGTTAGCCTGGCGGTGATGCTGGTCCTGCTGGCAGCCGGTACCTGGCAGTCCCGCTCGCTGCTGACCGGTGACATCGGCACGGGCGTGCCGGAACTGCGGGCCGAATCGCGCTATAACCAGGACAACGACAAGATCATCAGCGACTACTCCATCGGCATGGACGTGCTCTCGGTGTACGTGGAGACCAACCGCGACTCCGAAGCCTGCCTGGACTGGCAGGTGATGAATGCCGTTGACCGCTTCGATTTCCACATGCGCGGCGTGCCCGGCGTGCAGTCGGTCAGCACCGTCTCCGGCATGGCCAAGCTGTACGTCTCCGGCAACAACGAAGGCAACCCGCTGTGGCGCACCCTGCAGCGTTCGTCCATGGCCCTGCGCTCAGGCAGCCAGGCGGCCAACCCGGAGCTGGGCCTGAACAACGAACTGTGCAAGACCATCAACATGATGGTGTACCTGGACAACCACCAGAACGACACGCTCAAACACGTCATGGGCGAAATTCAGGGCTTTATCGACGGCCAGACCGTCGAGGGTGTGGAGTTCCGTCTGGCCGGTGGCAACGCCGGTGTGGCGGCCGCGACCAACGAAGCGGTGGAAACGGCTGAAGTGCAGATGATCGCGTCCATCTTCGCGGCCATCACCCTGCTGTGCTGGATCACCTTCCGCTCCTGGCGCGGGGTGCTCTGCGTGATCGTGCCGCTGATGCTGGTGACCATTCTGTGCAACGCACTGATGGCGCTGTTGGGCATCGGCCTGAAAGTGGCCACCCTGCCAGTGATCGCCCTGGGCGTAGGCGTGGGGGTCGACTACGGCATCTACATTTATGAACAGATGCAGCACTCGCTCAAGCGCGGTGTCGATCTGCGTACGTCCTTCTACGAAGCGATGCGCCAGCGCGGCACGGCAGCGGTATTCACGGCCGTCACCATGACCATCGGCGTCGGCACCTGGGCGTTCTCGGCGCTCAAGTTCCAGGCCGACATGGGCATCCTGCTGGCCTTCATGTTCATGGTAAACGTACTGGGCGCCATCTTCCTGCTGCCTGCACTGGCCTGCTGGCTCAACGTGCAGCCGAGCAAGGTGACCCAGGCGGATGATGCCACCACCGCTACGGCGAACCCGACCACGCCTCAGCCGGCCGGACAGGCCACGGCCGGTGCCCGCCGCAGCAGCCAGGCAACCCGTACCCAGGCCGTCGCCACCAGCGACACCTGATCGCTCGCGGGTGGTGACCCGGTCGCCACCCGCTCTCTTCCCTTCTTTCCGCTTTTCCTTGCGTCCGGCTTACAGAATCTGTGTGCGTGCACGCGTGCTGTCGGTGAACAGCGCAACCAGCGAGAAATCCATGAACCCGGTGCAGGTCGACAGGTAGTCCTTGGCCCAGAAGCTCATGCGATCGGACAGATCCTGTCCGCCCACCGCCACAAAACGGCAGCACACGACGTCACGCGCATCATTGGCCTTCTGGCCATCGGTCACCGACAGACGCAGCACCGCCGTCTCCGGCTGCCACTCCACCATGTAGAACAGCGATTCGTTTTTCACGTTGGCATTCAGCTGCGACATCGATAATGCAAGACAGGCTTCCACATCCTGCTTCAGCGCCGCATCATCCACCGCCTGTGACTCGGCATAATGAAAGCAGCATCCGGCTTGTGCGGCATCGTCGGGATCGAAGGGGTTGTTGTGCTCGCGGGTATTCCAATTCAGGCTCATCAGGTCCTCGCCAGTGGTCAGGTTAAGGCAACCGGCCTCACGCCGGTGCAATGGCGCGCCATTGTAGCCTTAATCTCCCGGATAGCGGCAGCCATTTGCGGCCCGATGCCGCTGCGCTCTCAGCCCCCATGTTGGGCAAAGAAGCTCAGCACATCACGCATCACCGGGCGGCGCTCACGCAGAAACCAGGTCAGGCTAGCCACAATGCCGACATGGTCGAGATTGGCATAGGTCCGGGTATGCACCTGGCCACCGCGCGCCGTCACGGCCTGCGCCAATCGGGTATGATTGCGGGCGCCCACCAGCCGGTCAGCCTCGCCCCACAACAGCAGCATGGGCGGCTCGTCACCGTCAATGAACGTGGTCGCCTGCATCAGCGGATAGCGTTCGGGCGGGCCGAACATCGCCTGAAGGTCAGCCTCCTCCGGCTCGAAATCATAGGGCCCGGCCAGGCCGGCAAACGCACGCACCATGCCGGGCTGCTTGCCGTATGCGGCCAGGTAGCGCGCATCCGCCAACACCAGCGCACCGATGTGCGCACCGGATGAATGCCCGGCCACATGGATCCGGTCGGGACTGCCGCCAAAGCGGTCGATGTGATCATGCACCCAAGCCAACGCACGGGCAGCGTCTTCCACAAACACCGGAAAACGCACCTGCGGATACTGACGGTGATCGGCGATCACCGTAACATAACCTTGGCGCGCAAAGGCCTCGCCCACAAAGGGATACATCGACTTGGCGCCCTCGGTCCAGCGCCCGCCATAAAAGAACACCAGCACCGGCGCATCACGCGCCTCGGGTGGACGGTAAATATCCAGCCGCTGACGAGGCTCGGGGCCGAATGCCCAATCACGGGTGGTGTCGATATCGCTGAATTTGGCCGGGAAGTTGGCCAGAGTCAGCCCCAGTTGGGTACAGCCGCTGAGGAGAAGCGCCCCGACCGATAGCAACAGTGCTTTCATACGCCCTCGTTGATTGGTGAGTGCTCTGCCCTCTCATACCCCAGCAACCGTTAACTGGAGCATCACCAGGACTTGATACGCGCGATGGCCGTCGTTACCGCCCACCCGGTATCCACCCGGTCGGTTCTGGCAATCATGTCAGTAGCGACATCAGTGCCATATCAAGCAGTAGGGGGCTGGAAAGAATCGCGCCGGCCGACCACAGCAGCCCCAGCAACCCCCAAAAGATCTGCCCCTTGAAGATCCCCAATACACACAGGACTACCGCAATGGGCCCCAGTACCAGAGACAGGTAAAAGTTGCTCACTATGCCCAGCACAAAACCCAAAAAGCCAAGCACCGTTGTGGATTCTTCCTCTGCTTGCGCTTGTAGGTTATCCGGTTGTGTAATCGTATCGTCGCTCATCATGTGCGTCCTTGTCAGTCATTGGAAATACCCTGGATACGTACTACACCGCTCGACATCCATGCGGGCTAATACTTACCGGATGGCGTCTAATTTTCCAGACACTAAATGCCATGGCGCGCACCTACCCACAATGTCCTTGATATTGCGCAGGGTTGAGTACAAAACCCTGCGCAATATCAAAACATTGCTACGCCTCACTGGAACCTCACATCAAGACGATTACCAAACAGATCGACGAAGCTGTTATGCAGGTCAAGCATTGGCGCACCAAAACCGAGATCCTGACCAGTGTGCTGGGGGGCGGCAAAGTCCTCGCGTACACATTGCTCAGCGAGCTTCCAGAGCTCGGCAAACGCGACCATAAGGAGATCGCCGCGCTCGTCGGTATCGCGCCCCTGAACCGTGATAGCGGCGCCTGGAATGGCAAACGGCGCATCCGTGGAGGCCGTTACCGCATACGCACCGTTATGTTCATGGCGATGCTGTCATCCAATGCAACCCCGTTTTCAAACGCTTCTACGAGCATCTGAAAGCCCAAGGCAAACGGCCAAAAGTCGCCATCATCGCCTGCATGCGAAAGCTCATTGTGGTGCTGAATACCATGCTCAAGAATGAGACACGATGGGGCGAAAATATTGCTTAAATATTTAACTAGACACCACAGTCACTTTTTAACTATTTTGCTAATGATGAAAATCCTGGGTGAGTCACAATTTGGTTAATAAAATTTTCAACGGCTGGTTCATACGCTTGAGCAACTTGTTGACAAGCTTTGTCGGCAACAAAATTTGTAGAGAAATCATACGTACTCTGTACAGTGTACCCTTGTGATTTAGGCGATGAAATTTTTGCATTTATCATCCACTTACCGGCACCGATATTGGAGTTGAAATCTAGTTTTTCTATAGCGCCAGAGATTTTAATATCAGAGCCTTCTTTGTACACACCGGCCATTTTTAAGTCGTTTTTAATTGCGCCTTCAATATAGTTCTCGAAGCTAACATTATTCTGGTTTTTCACCGGACCCGCTGCTCTGCAGGTTATTGAAGTGGTATCGCTGTTCTTTGAAACAAATTCACCTACTGATAACTCTGTAATACCGGATTTTCTTATTTCATCTACGTTATCTGGAGAGGCTCCATAGTTGCTTGTCATGTGTGTGCAGCCAACAGTATAAAAAGCGACGCCGGCAATTGATAAGGCTTTTAAAATTTTCATGTTCTTTCCTTTTTGTTGAGTTTATAGAGTTAACGCCCGGCACACGTGCCGATTTGTAGCCGCGAAACGGCGGAGAAGCGGTCACCGTGCTGCCGCTTGTTAACTGTCTTGCACTGTATCAAGGGACCATCTCTTTCGATCAGGCGCAAATTGAAATTTCGCGTCCTTCTGTTCAATACACACCAGATCTGGATCAAATTCAAAACCATCGCTCCTTGAGCCGGAAACAGATCGGTAAGAACCATCCGCTTTAATGAACAGGAATCCCCATGCACCATCCTGGGCGTCAGCGACAGGTGGGTAGCTGATTCCATATTTGTCCAGCTTCAACGGGCCGTCATAGGGGTGACTAAAGCACATCAGTTCCCAGTCCCCGTCAAATACCACTGCCAAGTCAACGCGGGCTCGGCCTTCTTCAATTTCATTCTGCAATAGGGAGACAAACGCCCTCTCATGCCTATTGAGTACGAAGTAAAGGGAAGCAAACGCTACAAAAAGTACAGCTACCACGGCCAACTTTCTGAGACTCAATGATCACTCCTCTTCGTAAGCTAACAGTTAGCAGGCAATTTCTTTCTCCAGTGCTTTAATGAAGGAGTCTTCGAGATCCGCGTAATCCTTTGGGTCGGCACCTTTAGGGAAGAACTTACCATTAGGGAGTTTGGGGAGCAGCATGTTGACAGATTTTATTGGCCCATACCCCTCTGACAGCGAGCGCGGGACCCAGCCGCGATTTTTTTCTATCACAGAGGCAATATATGCGGAGCGGAACTCCGCCCATGAACACAGCCCGATACCAGATGTGCCAATGCCGATGAATATGTGTGGCCACCGGGAACTTTCTGTATTAACAACCCACTCATTGAACTCACCTTTCGTTAAGCGAATAGTGCCCAACTTGGCCTCAATACCGAATTGGTGTTCGTGGTCTTTGTAATATACGACATCCCCGATGATGCCTTTTGTTCCATCAGGATTGATGTAGTCCGGCACGCGCTGGTTTAGTTTGAAAAGCCTCGGCACTAGATAAGCGCTCACAAAGTGGTGCTCTCCGGGGCAAGGTCGCTTACTCAGTCCTGGCTTACTGAGATAGCGATCAATGTACTCACTGTAAGTATTTAGCACCTGCGGTCCTTTGACTGCTAACGCCGTGTTAAGGGGCCGTAGCAGCGCAGCTGCGGAGGTCCCAGTGAGCAACGCGAACGACTTTGAACACCTTGTTATTTTTTTCTTTCGAGTTCTTCATGAAACCTAAGCCAAAGTGGTTTTATTTGACGTTTTATTGTTTTACTTTGCATCTCTTTCGCAGCCTTCAAGCCATATATGACAAAGTTTCGGCTGCCTAAATGAGTGTAACGGCTATAAAGCTTACGCTTATATAAATTTTTTTCAGGCAAGCCTTTTTCTATTCGAACCGAATTATATTTATTAGCGGGTATACTTTTTAACCCTGAGCCGCTCAAAAATATTCCAACAGAGCAACAACTTACCAACCCTAAGATAGGAAAAAAGGTATTCCACCAAGGTTGCTTCCATCCAGCGGGTATTCAGCCCTCTCCCTGCGCATATGCCCCCTGCTGTCGTGGATACGGGCACGCTCACACAGTCAAAAGTTGATACATTCAGACAACGCTTTCATCCCCCTTCCATTGAAAATGAGCCGGCGCCATAGCGTAGCAAGGCGGGCCTCTGTCATCGCCCGCACAGCTATCCATTAGGGTTAATCCTGAGTCATACGGCTCGACTTTTCCAGACCGCGAAAGTCGTATTTTCCGCAGGCCAAGGCCGCTGTGTCACCGGCCTGCGGCGTCTTGCACCGTCGACTGCGCCAGTTCCATCAAGCGCTCAAACCGGGTTGCAACGATTTTCCATTCGCCTTCGATGCAGCGATAACAGTCATGGTATTGGCCACTTAGCTGCAGGGTGGCGCCGGTGTCGGCATCCAGGTTGAAGTAGAACAGCGCCCAGCGGGCTGTGGCGTTGTGGTCGTCGGTCAGCTCGATTTCCGGGTTGCCGGCATGGTGCAAATCCTTGACCCGCTCATGGCAGGCCAGCTGTCGGTAGAGATCGATAAAGCGGTCGCGGTTGTCGAATGTGCCAATGGGGCCATAGTCGATGCTGATCGCGCCGGGGGCGAAGCAGTCGCGGATGCGCACCACGTCTTTGGTGTCGCAGGCGTTGAGATAGCGGTGCTTGAGCTGTCGAATGGCCTCCAGGGCTTCGAGGCGGGCCAGGCGCCGTTCACTGTTCATGTGCCTTCTCCCGGGATGTAATTGAGTGCGCCCCAATAGGCTTTCATGGAACGGATGCGGCCGTCGGCATCAAATTCCATCACGTCGATCACTTCAATGTGGCAGGGCTCGTCGCCCAGCACTTCCACCCGAAACGGCATGGCGCCCCAGCCGTTGTCGGTGGCGCGCACGGGGCCTTCCAGCCGGGCGCGCACCTGCATCTGCCCCATGCCGTCGCGGTAAAACGCGGCAATGGCGTCGATGCCGACATGCGGCGGCTGGCCGACCGGGTCTTCGACCACGGCGTTGTCGGCATAGAGGGCTAGTATGGCGTCCACATCGTTGGCATCCACCAGGGCGATGTAGCGGGTCATGATGTCACGAACCTGTTGTGCATTGATCATGGCGCTTCCTTCTCAATATTGAGGGCTTATTTGACGCGCACGGGGTGCCACTGCTGAGGGGCACCCAGCAGCTGGCGATAGCTGGGCGGCTGGCGGTCGTCGTCGGCAATGCCGTAGTCCTGCGCCAGCTCGGCGCTGATCAGGGTCTGGCCGCTGTAATCTGCGCGGTGCGGATCCTCCAGCAGCGCCAGGATGACGCGGCCGTTGAACTCCGGCGTTTCACCGCTGTGCATGATGTCGCCGTAGGCATCGGGGCGAGCCTGAGCCGCAATGGCGGAGCGTTCAGTGCGCTGGGGACCGAGCCAGAGCGCCACGCAGTCAACACCGCTGCCTTCAAAGTCCACCGCCATGTCGGCGGCCATTTTGTCGCCGCCCGCCTTCTGGGCGCCGTAGGCAGGACCGTGCATGTAGCACACACTGCCATAGGACGAGGTGAACACCACCAGTCCATTGCCGCCGGCCAGCAGCAATGGCGCCGCATAGTAGCTGGCCACATAGGAGGAGCGCAGACCCACGTCAAGCATGGCGGTCATGGCCAGCGGCTTGTCCCAGAAGGGGCCTTCGTTGATCAGTTGCTCGGGCAATGCGATGGCGTTGTTGACCAGCAGATCCAGCCGGCCCTGCTCACGCTGCACCTGCTCGAACAGCGCCTTGACCTGGGCGTCATCGCCGTGATCACAGGGCACGGCAATGCCCTGGCCACCGGCGGCGGTGATGGCGGCGGCGGTCTCGGACAGGGTGCCGCCCAAGGGCTGGCCGCACAACTGCATGTCGCTGCGGGTAGCTGAGCGGCCGGTGATGTAGACAATCATGCCGGCAGCGCCCAGTGCAATGGCGATGCCCTTGCCGACGCCACGACTGGCACCGGTAACGACGGCAACACGGGAGGGAGTTTGGCTCATGGGTACGTCCTTTGGGTTGTGATGGCTGTGCCAATACGCGCAAGGGCCGGGAGTCTCCTCGCCGGCCCTTGCGTGGGTGCCTGTGCCTTGGATGATCAGGCCTTGGCGTAATCGCGCTTGAGCACCAGCTTGTCGACCTTGTTAGAGGCATTCACCGGCAGCGCCGAGACAAAGCGCACCTGGCGCGGCACCTTGTAGTTGGCCATGTTCTGGCGCGACCACTGCACCAGTGACTTGGCATCGAGCTGGCTGCCGTGACGCTTGACGATGAAGGCGCAGCCCACCTCGCCCATGCGCTCATCCGGCACCCCGATCACGGCGGCCTGAGCCACTTCCGGGTGCTCGACCAGCGCCGCTTCGATCTCGGCCGGGTAGCAGTTGAAACCGCCCACGATAAACATGTCTTTCAGGCGCCCGGTGATGCGCAGGTAACCGCGCGCGTCCAGGGTGCCGATATCGCCGGTATGCAGCCACTTGTCGGCATCGATGGTCTCGGCAGTCGCCTCCGGGTTCTGGAAGTAGCCCTGCATGACGTGAAAGCCGCGAATACAGATCTCACCGCTTTCGTTGGCGCCCAGACGATTGCCGTCCTGGTCCAGAATCGCCACTTCGGTGCCGGGAATGGCCTTGCCGCTGGTGCCGGCGATGGTCTCGGCGGAGTCGGTCGGATCACAGATGGTGGCCAGGCCGCCGCATTCGGTGAGACCGTAGGCGGTGGTGACCACATCAAAGCCCAACTCGTTGCGCATGCGCTCGATCAGAACCGGCGGAATCGTGGAAGCACCGGTGGAGGCCACCCGCAGGCTGCTCAGATCCTTGTTGGCCAGCTCGGGATGCGCCAGCAGTGACAGGTACAGCGTCGGCGGGCCGGGCAGTACGCTGACGTTATCCTTCTCGATCCGCTCCAATACTTCATCGGCATCAAATACCGGGTGCGGCAGGATAGTGACGCCGCACAACAGCGCGCTCAGCCAGCCGGCCTTGTAGCCAAAGGTGTGGAAGAAGGGATTGACCACCAGAAAGCGGTCGCCCGGCACCAGGCCGAGAATGCGCACGAACTCGGAAAACGCCCGCAGCGCGGCGCCGTGGGCGCTCATCACGCCCTTGGGCTTGCCGGTGGTGCCGGAGGTAAACATCAGATCGGACAGACTGTCGCCATCGAGCTGACTGGCCCGCACGCGGGCCGCCGATTCGCTCACGGCCTGGCCCAGGTCGATGAACGCTTCCCAGTCCAGACTGTTGGCCAGGGGCGCGCCGGCACGGGGGCTGGTGATGATGGTCATGTCGAGCAGGTCGGCGCAGCTGTCACGCAACTGGGCCGGGTAGTCGGTGTCGAGGAAATCGCCGACCGAAAACAGGATGCGGCTGCCGCTGCGTTCGATGATGTCGGTGGCTTCGGCCGCTTTCATGCGGGTGTTGATCGGCACCAGCACCGCACCGGCCATCTGCAGCCCCAGAGCCGCCAGAATCCAGCGTGCCCCGTTGGGGGCCCAGACAGCGACGCGATCACCGGGCTGTACGCCCAGCTGCATCAGACCGCGCGCCACTTCCAGCGCCCGCTGCGACAGGTCGGCGTAGTCGATGACCTTGCCGCCATCTTCAATGGCCGCGGTGCCGGCAAAACGGCGCGAGGCTTCGAATACCAGTTCGGGAATGGTCTGCGCCTTCAGGGGCAGATCGAGTTGTGTTTGCATGCTGGTCATATCAGATACTCATGATGAATTGGCCACTGTCCACGCGCAGCTCGATGCCGTTGATGGCACGAGACTCGTCCGACGCCAGGAAGGCCACGGCGGCGGCCACGTCTTCCGGCTGGCACATGCGGTTCATCGGGTCGCTGTCGATGGTGAT
This sequence comes from Marinobacterium weihaiense, assembly GCF_019061305.1. Lineage (GTDB taxonomy): Bacteria > Pseudomonadota > Gammaproteobacteria > Pseudomonadales > Balneatricaceae > Marinobacterium > Marinobacterium weihaiense. The sequence goes on along the minus strand of NZ_JAHQZT010000033.1, from coordinate 11,626 downwards.
CAGGTTGGGGTCGATGCCTTCCGGCAGCGCCGCCAGCGTCATCGGCGTCAGCACGCCATCCGGGTGCACGGAGTTGCAGCGCACGCGATACTTGCGCTGACGACAATGCGCGGCGATGACACGGGTCATGGCCGCCACCGAGCCCTTGGAGGCGCTGTAAGCCAAGTAGTCGGCGCGCCCGGCCAAGGCCGCGATGGAGGAGACATTGATGATCGCCCCACCCTGCTCCTTCAGCAGCGGCATGCTTTTCTGGCAACCGAGGAAAACGCTGTCGGAGTTGATGCGGTGCAGCAGCTGCCAATCGTCCAGCGACGTGGTTTCGATGGTGCCGGGCTTGAGAATGGCGGCGTTGTTGACCAGCACGTCCAGCCGACCTTCTTCGGACGTGATGCTGGCCAGCACGCTATCCCAGTCATCGGCATCGGCCACGTCCATGGTCATGAAGCGCACCTGCCCACCCAGTTCGGCCGCAGCGGCCTTGCCACGGGATTCCTGCAAATCGGTCATGATGACACGGGCGCCGGCGGCCACCAGGGTGTGTGCCACGCAGAGTCCCACACCACTGGCGGCGCCGGTGACCAGCGCGACTTTGTTATCCATGGAATTGCTCATGTTTCGGTTCCTTGTGCAGTGGTCAGCGGGCGGGCGTCAGCCACGCCGGTGCCGGCGTTGGCCACGGCGGCTCCGGCGCGACGGCCAGAGAACACGCAGTCGGCCAGTGACAGGCCGCTGATATAGAGATTCGAGGGAATGCCGACGGCGGTGCGGCCCGCCGCGAAGAGTCCGGCAATGGGCTTGGCCTGTGCATCGAGCACGGCGCCGCTGTCTTCGTCCACCTTGAGGCCGCCCAGCGTCAGGGCACCCAGCGGCAGCACGGCCGAGCTGACGGAAATGTCGAGGGCATAGAAAGGTCCGTTGCGCAGCGCCTGGCAGGAATCGGCCGACTTGCCCTGGGGGTCCGGCTGGCCCTGACTGATCGCCTGGTTATAGGCCTGCAGCGACATTTCCAGTGCCTGAGGATCCATGCCGGTCTTGCGGGCCAGTTCCGCCGGCGTGCGGCCCTTGCGGGCCGCCAGCAGCATCATTGCCAGCGCCGGTACCGACTGGAACCACCAGTAGCCGCCGAACAGCGCCTGACGGATCGACTGCTGCCGCAGCGGCCGGTCCAGAATCAACCAGGCCTTGCCGTCCTGCTCCTCGCAGATGGCATGCCCCAGCGTGGCGCCATACACCTCTTCATTGGCAAAACGCTCGCCGCGACGGTTCACGGCAATGCCCTTGGGCCACTTCTGCGGCGGGTTGATGAAACGCCAGGCGGAGACGGTATCGAGCCGGTTGCTTGCCGCCCCCACCGACAGCCCCAGTCGCAGGCCGCTGCCGTCACAGCCGGTGGCACCGATCTTGAAGTTGCGCCGGTACTTGGGCGCGTACTGCTTGATCAGTTCCTTGTTAAAGATGAAGCCCCCGGTACTGAGCACCACGCCCTGGCGCGCACGGATACGCTGGGGACGGGCATGCTCGGCTTCCAGAGCCGCCAGTTTCAGGCGCAGCCGGTTGCAGTAGCCCGGCGCCAGGTTCTGCAGTTTTTCCGCCCGCTGTGCCCAACGTGCATGCAGCCTTGCCGCCTTGCTGCCGACGGGCAGGCTCCAGACCTCGGCGCCTACCACCCGGCCATCGGTCGAGGTGATCAGGCGGCGTACGCAGGACTGGGTCAGACTGCTGATGCCTCGCGTGCGACAGGCCGCCTGCAGGTGTGAATAGAGCACCACACCGCCGTGCCCCTTGCCGACCGTGCGGTGGCCGCGCGGCGGAGGCGGCGTATCGCCCCGGTAGGCCGGTACCAGCTCGTTGCCGGAGTAGTACAGGTAGTAGCCGTCCTGCGGGTAGGAGGTCTTGCCCCCCGGCGGCAGGGTGTGGCTGTAGGGCGTGCCCATGGCTTCCAGCCACTGCAGATTGGCATTGCTCTGTTCGCAGAATCGCTGCAGGGTGTCGTCACGGATCACGCCCTGGGTCTCATGGCGCAGGTACTCGAACATCGCCCGGGGGCTGTCGTCAAAGCCGGCCTGCTGCTGGTGGCGCGTGCCGCCACCGGCGTACACCACGCCGCCGCTCTTGGCACTGGCGCCGCCGCCCTGAAAGCGATCGACCACCAGTACCTCGGCACCCTGATCATGGGCTTCCAGCGCGGCACAGGCACCGGCGGCGCCCCACCCCACCACCAGCACGTCGCACTGGCGGTCCCAGTGTTCCCGATCCGGATCGCTCAGCTGCAGCGGCGCGGCGATCTCGGTAACGGCCGAGCGACTCATGCCTTCACCTTGTTGCGCGCCCGCTGGCTCACCAGATCGTTGACGGCAATATAGCCGAACGTCATAGCCGGCCCCAGGGTCGAGCCGGCGCCCGGGTAGGAGGTCCCCATGACCGAGGCGGAGCAATTGCCGATGGCGTACAGCCCCTTGATCTCGCTGCCGTCCTCGCGCACCACGCAGCCGCGCTCGTTGGTCAGCAGGCCGCCCTTGGTGCCGATGTCACCGGCATCCATGCGCATGGCGTAGAACGGTCCCTTCTGCAGCGGCGCCAGGCAGGGGTTGGGCTTGACGTTGCTGTCGCCGTAGTAACGGTCGAAGACGTTGCCGCCGCGCTGGAAATCTTCATCGTTGCCGCTGGCGGCGTAGGCGTTCATTTTCTTCGCCGTGTCGGCCAGGCCTGCTGCATCCACGCCGATTTCACCGGCCAGGGCCTCCAGGGTATCGGCCTTCCAGTACACGGTCTTGTGCCAGGCCTTGGGCAGACGGCTGTCCGGCATCACCTGCGACGGCATCAACGGGCCCATGGCATAGTTGAAGCGGAACTTGCTGTCGAAAATAACCCAGGCTGGAATCGATTGGCCGCCGCTGACGGCGTTATCCTTGTACATGGCATCGACAAACTCCAGGTAGGGCGCCGCTTCGTTGACGAAACGCTTGCCCTGGCCGTTGACCACGATGGCACCGGGGAAGGCACGCTCGGCAAAGACGCCGCGGGACTTGTTCTCTTTCGGCACGCGAATGGTCGGTGCCCACCAGCCCCAGTCGAGCAGCTCGGTGGCCGCGCCCAACGCCTGCCCCGCTTCCAGTGCCGCGCCGGTGTTTTGACCCGGCGGCGTGGCGCTCCATTCCACTTTGGTGGGCTGCGGCAGGTACTTGTCGCGCAGCGCCTGGTTCTGCTCGAAGCCGCCGGACCCCAGGATCACGCCCTGACGCACTTTGATCAGCTGCTCGGTGCCGTCACGCTTGACGATCAACCCACTGATGCGGCCGTCGGTTTCGACCAGCTCCTGAAAATCGGTGTTGAGCCACAACGGCACCTTGCGATCGATCAGCGAGGCACGCAGCGAGGCGATCAGGGCGTTGCCCAGTGCCGCCCGGCGGTCGCGGCGAGTCTTGCGGCGCTGTTTGAAGTCAAACTTGTAGCGCAGCATCAGCCACACCATCAGCAGGCGCCAGCCGCGTTCACGCGCCATGGCCTTGTGGGCATGGCGGGCCGTCCAGGCGATCTTGCCCATCAGCAGCGTGGTCGGCGAGGCCGGCATCAGGTTGTCGGCTTCATCACCCAGCTGGGTGGTATCGAACAGTTCCGGGTCGAGGGTGCGCCCGCCTGGCAAGCTGCCGGGCAGGTGCGGGTAATAGTCGGGGTATTTTTCCGCCACGGTGTAATGCAGCCGGGTGTTCTCTTCCAGGTACTGCATCATCTTCGGGGCGTTGTCGAGATAGGCATGCAGGCGCGCTTCATCAACCTTGCCTTCGGTGGACGCCTTGAGGTAGGTCAGTGCCTGCTCGTAGCTGTCGTTGCCGCCCTTGGCCTTGAAGTAGTGGTTGTTGGGTACCCAGATACCGCCACCGGACAGCGCCGAAGTGCCGCCGTACTTGTCGCCCTTTTCCACGATCAGCACACTCATGCCCTGATCGGCGGCAAAGATCGCGGCCGTCATGGCACCGGCGCCGGAGCCGACTACCACCACGTCATAGGTGTCGGTGTCTGTTGCCTGTGAAGTCATCTGCTCTCTCCATTTTATTATTCTCAACCCGGAGCAGCCGCCCGGCTGCAAGGATGTGCCAGCGCTTTTGGCACCTGGATATCATCATGCGCAACAGCGACCGGGCCGGGCATCGTCAAACCGGACTAAGCAGGCCGGGCGGCAGACCGGAATAACGGGAAATGGAGGTAACGGACGCACGCCAGTGACGGGTACCCCAACGGGCACTCGTCACTGACGCGGACAGAGAGAGTGAATCAGAGGAACAGCTGTTTTTTGATCTGCTGCTTGAGCAGCTTGCCGGCGGGGTTGCGCGGCAGTTTTTCCTGCTGCACCGAGATCATGGACGGCACCTTATAGGCGGCCAGGTGCTCGCCGACAAAGGCCTGCAACTCGCTTTCCTCCAGCTCTTCACCGGGCTGAATGGCCACCACGGCCACCACGGCTTCGCCGGTTTCCTCGTCGGGCACGCCCAGCACTGCCGCCTCGCGCACCAGCGGATGACGCAGCAGGCAGGATTCGACCTCGGCCGCGGCAATATTCTCACCGGCCCGGTTGATCACGTCCTTGAGACGATCAACGATGTAAATGAAGCCATCGGCATCTACATGACCCAGATCCCCGGTATGCAGCCAGCCATCACGCAGGGCAGTGCCGGTGGCATCGGGGTCGTTGAGGTAGCCATCCATCAATGCGATGCTGCGCAGACAGATCTCGCCATCTTCGCCTGCCGGCAGCGAGGTGCCGTCCGGCGCCTGCACCTGGATCTCCATCAGCGGCGAGATCAACCCCGATGCCGTCGGCTGCAGGCGGAACAGGTCGCCGGAGATCCCAGCGCCCACGCCGTTAGATTCGGTCATACCGTAGCCGATGCCGACCAGCTGCTCCGGCAGCGCATCCAGCACTTCATCGATCAGCCCCTGCGGCAGACCGGCACCGCCGAAGCCCAGCCCGGCCAGGCCGCCCTTGACACCATCGGCATGAAACTCGGGCTCGCGCAGCAGCTGCATCACCATGGAGGGTGCACCGTTGAACTGGGTAACCTGTTCGGCGGCCATAAGGTTCACCGCATCGGCCGGGTTCCACTTGTGCATGAACACTAGACGACGACCGGTGCGCACGGCGGTGAGCAGCTGCGCGTGCAAGCCGCTGACATGGAACAGGGGCACCGCGGTCAGAATCACCGGCGCCCGGGCCATGGACTGAATGCGCGCCAGCGCTTCCGGCGACGTCATCACCGATACGGCACTGATGTAATCGATGTTGTACAGCGCCTGGCAGACGGCACGCTGGCTGGATACCACCGCCTTGGCGCGACTGGTGGCACCGGAGGTAAACAGGATCAGTGCCGGATCTTCCGGGTGCGGATTAACGTCCGGCAACGCGCCGATCGGGCGTGAGATCACTTCATCGTAGGCATGACAGCGCCCAGCGCCCTGCTCCGGCGTCGGGCCGATCAGCAGGATGCGGGTCTGCTCGTCCACCCGCGAGACATCCAGCCGCGTGAGGCGATCGCTGTCGCAGGCCAGCACGGTGGCATCCAGACCACTGAGCGCATCATGCAGCTCTTCGCCCAGGCCAAAACTGTTCAGCGGTGCCGGCACCGCCCCCAGACGCACGGCGGCGATGAAGGCAGCGACCCATTCCGGGCGGTTGCGCATGGCAATGGCCACTCGGTCTCCGGGCTTGACGCCTTCGCAGTACATCCAGGAGGCCAGGGCATCCACATGGGCGTAAAAACGGCGGAAGCTCCAGTGGTCGCCCTGATACACCATGAAACATTCATCGTCGTCGCGGCGGGCCTGCCGAATCATCTCCACCAGATTGGCGGGGGCCTGCTTGTAAACCTTGAAGGAGCCTTTGGGCGTGTCCAGCGTGGTAAGTTCGAAGGGCGCACCCTGCGCAGTCAGCTGCGCCTGAACCGCAGCCGCCTGCCCTGTGATGGCATTCATGGGATGTCTCCTCTTATTGTTTTGGAATCATTCAATCACTGCGCCCGGTAGTGGTCCAGTCCGCTTTCGTCGCGGTGGCGCAGCAACCTGCCCTGTCGACACAGGTAATTCAGATGCGCCAGGGTCTCGCCCAGCGCCAGCATCAGTTCATAGGGCTTGATCTCGCGCTCGAACAACCCGTTCATGGCCTCCCAAGCGGTAAAGGCCTCGCCCTGGCGAGCCAGCCCCATCACCACCTCGAGCTGACGCGCATGATGGGCATGCAACTGGTCCACGCGCGCGTGCAGGCCACGAAAGACCAGGCCGTGCGCGGGCATCACCAGCGTGTCGGCGGCCAGGGTGCGCAACCGATCCAGCGATGCCAGCCACAGCTGCAGTGGGTTGGATTCGGGTTCGACATCGCTGACCAGCACGTTGGAGCTGATGGCCGGCAACACCTGATCACCCGCCAGCAGCAGTGCGTCCTCGGCCGCGTACAGGCAGGCATGCTCGGGCGAATGGCCTTCACCGATCACCACCTGCCAGCGGCGACCGCCAATCTGCAGCTCATCGCCACCACGCAGCCGAATGAAGCTGGGTGGAAATTCGGGCATGAAGGGGTCGCGGCGGTGCGTCGCCAGCATCGCCTCGAATTTTTCCGTCGGCGTACCCGCATGATGGAAGAAGTCGCGCTGGGTGTCTTCGCTCACCACCGCATGGGAGCTGGCCAGGGCACGCATGGTGAAATATTCGCCATGGGTCATGTACAACGGCGCCTCGAAGGTCTTCATCAGCCAACTGGCCAGGCCGGCATGATCATAGTGAAAGTGCGTACAGATCACGCCCTTGAGCGGGCGTCCCTCAAAGCGGGCTGCCAACTGCTGCCAGCAGGCGCGGGATTCATCGGTATTGAGACCGGTGTCGACCAGATACCAGCCATCACCGTCATCAAGCAGGTAAACATTGATGTGATCCAGCGCCATGGGCATGGGCAGGCGCGCCCAGAAGAGGCCCGGCGCCACCTCAACCATTTCGCCCTCGGGGGACGGCGCCTCCAGCGGGTACTGCAGCGCTTCGCGCTCGGCGGCCTTGCGCTGGCGAAGCTGCGCCTGGGTTTCACGTTGAGCCATGACACTCTCCTGTCGTTGTGTCGGCCTGCCGCTTCATCTGCAGCAGCCGGTGAACGGGCATGCTGCCATCTGACGTGATTCGCCTCGCGGTCACTACGTCCAAAAGGACGATGTCCATATGGACCACTCCGGTAACTTGGCAGCCACAACAATAACACTCCGATGGAGCCCACCCATGTCGATCATGCCTCCCAAAGTGACGGTCAGGAGCCACTTCACCCTGGCTCTGCTGGCCCTTGTTTATGTCTTTTCCTTTATCGATCGCAACGTGATCGCCATCGTGATCGAGCCGATCAAGCAGGAGTTCGGCGCCTCGGACACGCTGATGGGACTGCTCACGGGCCTCGCGTTTGCGGTGCTGTACGGCATCCTAGGCATTCCGCTGGGCCGCATGGTCGACCAGGGTGCCGACCGCCGCAAGATGATCTCCATCTGCTGTGGCCTCTGGAGCATCGCCACCATGGCCTGCGGCATGGCCACCAGCTTCTGGCAGCTGCTGATTGCACGCATGACCGTGGCCGTGGGCGAAGCCGGCGGCATGGCGCCATCGGTCTCGATGGTGTCGGATCTCTACCCCAAAAATCGCCGCTCCATGGCGATGAGCATCTTCATGCTCGGGCCGCAGCTGGGCATTCTGATTGCCATGGTGCTAGGCGGCTACATCGCCCAGACCTACGGCTGGCGTACCACCTTCATCTTCTTCGGCATCCCCGGCGTGCTGATCGCGGCCACGCTCTGGTTCTTTACCCGTGATCCCGGTCGCGGCGTGTTCGACAGCGAGGAAGAGCGACGCCAGGCCAAGCTCGCCCGCGACGTCAAGGCCAGTGTACAGATCAAGAGCATCTTCAAGGTGCGTGCCTTTGTCCTGCTCTGCTTCGGCGTGGCCCTGACCGGCGTGGTCGGCTACGGTTTCGGTATCTGGGCACCCACCTTCCTGCTGCGCAGCTACGAGATGCCGCTGGCTCAGGCCGGCTTCATGTTCGGTATTGCCAGCGGTCTGTTCGCAGTGCTCGGCACCCTGTTCTGCGGCTGGCTGTGTGACCGCCTGATCGTGCGTGACACCCGCTGGCAGATCGCCCTGCCGATGCTGGGCATTTTGATCAGCCTGCCGATGGGCATCGCCTTCCTGCTCTGGCCGACCAGTTCCACCTTCGCCGTGGGCCGCTTTGATGTGCCCGTAGCCATGCTGTTCTGTGCCGGTTTTGCCTTTTTCCAGAGCTGGTGGCCGACCCTCACTTTCGCTGCGGTCAGCCACCTGTTGACCAGTTCCCAGCGCGCCATGGGGGCGGCCTTCGTCAACCTGTTCATGACCCTGGTCGGCGCCGGTCTGGGCCCGTTCATCTCCGGCACGCTGAGCGACTTTTACACCGGTACCATGGGCCCGGACGGCCTGCGCTGGGCACTGGTCACCGTGCTCTGCCTGCTGCTGGTCACGGCCCTGATGTATGCCCTGGCGATCAAGCCTTACCAGCGCCGCCTGGAAGCGCTGGATGCCGAAATCGCCTGATCCGGAGCTTGACGCAGATCAGCCACACAGACCCATATCGTCCAAACAGGGTATGCCCCGACCCGGCGTGATCGACAGAATCAAGCGGGTGATAACAACAAGATCAAGGAGTTTCCCATGGCAACATCTCAGGACTACCGGCTCGGTGACTACACCTTCCCCCGCGGCTGGTTCATGATCGCCACATCCGATCAGATCAACACGCACAAGCCGCTGGCAGTGCGCTTCTTCGGCCGCGACTTTGCACTGTACCGTGGTCAGGAAACCGGCAAGGTGGTTCTGCTGGACGCCTACTGCCCGCACATGAAAACGCACCTGGCAGCGCCGAACGACACCTCCTACGTGATCATCGACGGCGGCGGTACCAACATCGAAGGCGACAGCATCCGCTGCCCGTACCACGCCTGGCGCTTCAATGCCGACGGCGAGTGCGATGATATCCCGTATCACGACGGCCCCATCCCCAAGACCGCCTGCGTCAAGTCCTGGACCGTGAAGGAAAGCCTGGGTGCCATCTGGATCTGGCATGACCCGGAAAACGGCGAGCCGGAATGGGATCACCCCAGCCTGCCGGAGTGGGATGATGAATCCTGGGTACAGTGGAAGTTCGACGATCTGGGCATTCTGGAACAGCACCCACAGGAAGTGATCGACAATATCTGCGACTACGGCCACCTGAGCCCGATCCACGGCTCCACCGTGCAGCGCTATGAAAACGAATTCAAGGGACATCTCGCCACACAGCGTCAGTGCGGCCCGCACCGCACTCTGGTGGGTGAGGACGGCCACAGCCCGATCCTGCACACCATCACCACCTACAACGGCCCGGGTGTGCTGATTTCCTACCTCACCGGCTATTACGAGTCGATCCTGATGATCACTCACACTCCGGTGGAAGATGGCAGCGTCCACGTCTGGCACGCCCTGCTGGTGAAATCACCCAATGGCAACGCCAAGGTGACCGTGGAAGACAAGATCGCCGCGGCCCAGTTCCAGGAAGCCAGCCGCCTGGCCTTTGCGCAGGATTTCGAAGTCTGGACCAATAAGGCACCCTGTCTCAACGGCATGTTCATCCCCAGTGATGGCCCGTTCATGAAGGCGCGCATCTGGTACAAGCAGTTCTACAACCCGCGCGACCGCCGCGCCGAGTTCCTGGACAAGTGTGAAGGGGTTTACGTGCCCAAGGGTACCGAGCCCTACACCCAGAACTGACACTCTGATCAGCGCATTGCAAACGGCCCGAAGCTCCCCTTCCGGGCCGTTTTTTTATGCCCGTTTCACGGCCCCCACTCCGACTAGTCTCTTTAGACGATTTCTCTGTTCGGCATTTCCCAAACAATGCCAACACAACAACAATAAAACCCACTGCCGCCCATGGCAGACACCGTTTTGACGAACTGTCCGCCTGGGTTCACATCTGGAGGCAAGATGAGAAAGCAGCAACTGTGGAAGCCCCTCGCCGCTTCTATCGCACTGGCCCTGTCCGCATCCGCTTACGCCAAGGTTTCGCCTGAAGAAGCCGCCAAACTCGGCAACGAGCTCACCTGCATGGGTGGCGTGGCCGCCGGCAACGAAGCGGGTACCATTCCTCCCTTCTCCGGCAAGTGGCTGGGTACCCCGCCGGGGATCGACTACGAGCCCAATGTGGGCCAGCACCCGATTGATCCTTACCCCAATGACAAACCGAAGTTTCAGATCACCGGCAGCAACTGGGAAGAGTACCAGGACAAGCTGACGCCGGGACAAATCGCCCTGTTCAAGCGTTTCCCCGATACCTTCCGCATCCCGGTCTATGAAGGCCGTCGCGATTTCCGCTATCCGGACGAGATCTGTGAAATTGCCAAGAAGAACGCGGTCGAAGCCGAGTTGATCGACGGCGGCATGGGCTTTACCGGCTACATGGGACCGATTCCCTTCCCGATCCCATCCGGCGACAACCAGGCCATGCAGGTCCTGGCCAACCACAACTATCCGTACCGTGCCTATACCGAGCGCATGGAACAGCGCGACCTGGCCGATGTCAACGCCAGCGGTGATATCACCTGGGGCCGCACCCATAACGCCGCCCTGAACGTGATCACCCTGCCGGACCAGATCGGCAAGCCGGTCGGCGATATCATGGCCTACAGTGATACCGGCACCCTGCTGCCGACCCGCGACAAGGGCAAGCGCACGGTCTCCATCGAGCCGATGAACTTCGCCGAGGGCCAGCGCCTGGCCTGGACTTACAACCCCGGCACCCGCCGCGTGCGTCAGTTGCCCGAATACGGCTTCGATACTCCCGCCGCCGGCACCTCCGGCAAGATGACCATCGACCAGGACCGCCTGATGAACGGCTCCCCCGAGCGCTATGACTGGGAGCTCAAGGGCAAGCGCGAAGTCTACATTCCGGCCAATGCTTACCGTGTGCATGAAGAAGATGTGTCCTACGACGAACTGTTGACCCCCAACCACGCCAACCCGGACTTCATGCGTTATGAGCTGCGCCGCGTCTGGGTGCTGGAAGGCACACTCAAGGACACTCACCGCCACAAGTATGGCAAGCGTGTCATTTATCTGGATGAAGACACCTGGCACGGCGTGATCAGTGACTACTACGATACCCGTGGCGAACTGGTGAACCACGCTTTCCTGAACTACTACTACGCCTACGACATGAAGGCCTGGCAGGCGGGCAGCAGCTTCTATCACGACCTCACCACCGGTGGCTATATCGGCTACAACCTGTTCCAGGATCTGGACAAGGGCCCGATTCTGAACGCCGGCGGCCTGGAGCCTGAACACTTCACCCCGGCCGCGCTGCGTCGTCGCGCCCACTGATCACTGTGAGGATTTGACACATGACTTTATTCACACCCAATCGTCTGGCCCTCGCGGTGCTGACTGCAGGTCTTGCCGCTCAGGCCCAGGCCGGTGAAAGCATCGACATGGGCAACGGCCTGACTCTGGACTGGAAAGGCACCCTGAGCTATGGCACCGGTGTGCGTCTGGAAGACCGCTCCGACGTGGGCTACATGCAGTCCAGCGGCAACCGCAACTTCGA
>NZ_JAHQZT010000032.1 GCF_019061305.1 Marinobacterium weihaiense | reverse complement strand
CGGTATTCGGCGCAAACAGCGGATGGCTGCCATGGACATTGAGTACATGGAGAGGGTGATACATGCTTAAAAAATGTTCACGCTCTCGCCCTGGCATGGGTGGCGTTCAATTGTATAAGGCTGCGTATATTAACCATAGTCAATGATGTATTAACAAATGAGATTAAATGCCCTCTAACTTGAACAGAATCAGTTTAAGTTAATCTTTGTCTGTACAACCTTCAGGCGCTATATCGCCAATGTCCCTGCTGCATGACACTGCCAAAGGAACATTGAAACCATTATTTAGATAGGGAAGTGAGGTCCACAATGGCCAACGGACACTTTTATTCAAGCCTGGTACGTCTTTATCACGCCACCTACGACCATCCCAAAGATGGAGAAGGTATTGGTTACTGGTCTTCCAAACTTGCCAAAGGCGAAATTACCTTTGAAGAAGTTGCAAAGTCTTTGATGGAGACTGACGCCTTCAAGGAGAAATACGGTGAAGACCTGACAAATGAAGAGTTTGTCACCGTACTATACCAGCAGGTACTGGGGCGTGAACCAGATGAGGCCGGTGTGGAATACTGGGTCCGTGTGCTGGAAGAAGGCAATTTGCGTCATGAAGTATTGTCCGATTTCGCTCAGGCGGATGAAGACGATGATGATATCGATGACGATGCGGACGATATCGATGACGTCGATGACACCGATGACACCGATGACACCGATGACACCGATGATGATGCAGACGATGTCGATGATGTCGATGATGCCGATGACGCCGACGACGCCGACGACGATGCAGACGATGCAGACGATGCAGACGATGCAGACGATGTCGATGATGCCGATGACACCGACGACGATGCAGACGATGTCGATGATGGCCTGAGCGATGAGCAAGAACTGGTCCTGCTGTACAACGCCATTTTCGACCGCGACCCGGATCAGGCAGGCCTTGGACACTGGATGGGCAAACTGGCCAGCTCCGATACCGACTTTGATGACGTTGTCGAATTTTTCATGGCGTCGGAAGAATTCACCAATCTTTACGGTGAGAACCCAAGCGATAGTGAATTCATTGAAGCACTATACAACAACACCCTGGACCGCCCCAGTGATTCTGCAGGCAAAGGCTTCTGGCTGGGCAAGCTTGCATCAGGTATGGCACGGGGTGAAATTCTGGAATCCTTCGCTACATCAGAAGAGCATGTTGAGATTGTACTGTCCGGCACGACCGGTGGCGTAGACGATATCATCGTCTGATCTTGGCTTTGCCCCTGCACCCCAAAGGAAAGCTTCGGCTTTCCTTTTTATATGCGTGTGCTGCCGTCGGACGGCCCCACAGTCTGTATGCCCCATGTAAAAAAGGAGGCCGGAGCCTCCAAAACGCTTACACATAACGGGATTCACGTGCGGCATCGCACGTGAGGGTTACAGCAGGTTGGTGCGGTACTCGGCGATCAAGCGAATATCATTGATCCGCGGAAGAACCGCCTCGTCGCCATTGGCATGGGCCAGGCGCATACGCAGCTTCAACCCCTTGGCCGCTCCACTCTGCAGGGTGTAGCTAGCATCAAAATTGGTCTCGCGACGCTGCCCATTGCCACCGCCAGCATGGTCGATATCCCAGGCTTCGGTATGACGCGCCATCAACGTCAGCCCCGGCACGCGAGGTACGTCATAATCGACCCGCAGTTGCAGGGACTGCTCGTCACGGGCATTGAAATCCAGCAGCTGTACGGCCCCCCAGGTGAAAAACTGAGTGTTGTCGGCCCCACCCCACTGTTGACGGTAGTCATCCTGCCCACCGACAGTCTGGTAGGCCAGCGTGTAGGCCCAACGGCCCGCAGACAGACGACCGGTCAGACCGGTCAAGTGACTGTCATAGTCACGGTTGGCGTACAGTTTGCCATCCGCTTCGCCGCGCATATGGGTCAGATCCAGCATGAGCCCATGCGCTCCCAGTTGGGTGGTATAGCGGGCGTTCAGGTAAAGCTGATTCAGGTAGTCCTCGGCCACGGCATACTGCACATGGGCACTGAGGCCATTGCCAAAGTCGTGGGTCGCGCCCAGTGATGCGATCGAGTAGGTCTCTCCCCCAGCGCGATACTGCTCAAAGGACTCGCTGTTGTTCATCGACGCACGGTCCGAGTACAGCGCATATACCTTGGACGGCCCCAAACGCAGCTCCGCGTGCGCGCCCTGGGTACTGGGCGCCGAAATGCGGGACGTCAGATCATTCAACAGTGGCGTCATCAAGATCATCCGCCCCAGCTTGATTTCCAGCTGTTCGGTCGGGCGCAGCTTGAGGTAGGCCTGCTCAAGCGTGGTGTAGCCGTCGCCTGAGGGCGTCAGTACATCGGACGGGTTTTCGGTCTTGTCCCCTTCCAGCTTGGCCACGTGCACGACCGACATGTCCACGCCCACCCGGTCATGCCAGTAAGGTGACAGCACCTCGATCCTAAACGCCTGACCGGCCGCAATGGTGTCCGGAATGCCCGTATCGAAGTCACGGTTCATGTAGAAGGTACGCAGGTCCAGATTGACCTGAGGGGCCATATCGGTTGCTGCCATGACCGGCAAGGCCGGCAGCAGGCTCAGAGCCGCCATTGCCAGCGGACACTTTCTTATTTTCATTGTATTACCTGTTTTATTATTCATGTTCAGGCTCAAGCACGAGCGGATCGCAGGGCGCAGCCTGCAAACCCAGAAAAGTCTAACCGGTCGTTGAGCAAAGGTGCTTTGAATTTCAGTGACCGGGCGGTACCTTCAAGAAAGAAACATTCTTCAAAAACACCATAAAGAAATAATTTTTCATATTAACGCCTGATACGCGCCTGGCATGCCAGCCCCGAAAACAGCAGAACGCTAGACGCATCACGCAGACACACGGCTTGCCGACGAAGCGGGGACATTCTAACGGCTCCAGGCCTGTGATTATGTAGCCAAATGAAAACACACAACCTCAAGAATTGACTTGAGACAAGTCTTGCGCTTGGCGAAGTCTCTCGATTGTTGCTACCATGCATGCAGGTTAGTTGGCCCGTTTTCAGCTGGCTGACCGCTTTCCAGCGAAAGAGTCTCTCTCGAAAAGGCAACGATCACATGATCGGCGCAAAGCCCAGGGCCTATGGACATGGCGGCCGGGTTACCGAAGGAGAGATTCGCCCTCACGGGTTGCAGGACAGACACCCCTGTAGAATACTGTACAAAACAACAGTACTCTACAGGGGTGTTTTCATGTCCGCTTCCAGCACTGTCCCAACCCTCCTTGCGCGGGCTGATATGGCGCCGGCTCGACTGGCCGTGCCACTGTTCCTGGAGTCCGTCCGGGCCGGCTTCCCCTCCCCCGCACAGGACTATGTCGAACGTACGCTCGATCTGAACGAGCTCTGCATTCAGCACCCATCCGCGACCTATTTCGTGCGCGCCGAAGGCGACTCGATGATCGAAGCCGGCATCTTCCCCGGCGATACCCTGGTGGTCGACCGCGCCTTGACGCCGACCCACAACGATATCGTCATCGCCAGTCTGGATGGCGAACTGACCGTCAAGCAGCTGCAGACCCGCCCGCGCGTGCGCCTGCTGCCACGCAACCGCGCCTACCCGCCCATCGAGCTGCATGATGACTGCACCCTGGACGTGATCGGCGTAGTCACCCATGTCATTCATCCGCTCCGGCGCCAGCGGTGACAGCTGTGTTCGCGCTGGTTGACTGCAACAATTTTTACGCCTCCTGCGAGCGCCTGTTCCGGCCGGATCTGCAGCAGCGCCCCCTGGTGGTGCTGTCCAACAACGATGGCTGCGTGGTGGCCCGCTCGCCCGAAGCCAAGGCGCTAGGCATTCCCATGTTTTGTACCACAGATAATGTAACTTGCCTGTTGCAGTCTTAAACCACCCTTTTATACTGAATAAAAATACAGTATTGGAGATTCGAGGGTGGAGTTCCTTCTTGCTACGTCAGAGTTTGAAATCAGGGGCCACTGCTATGAAGGGTTCCCGATTCTTCTCAAAGCCAATCATGATGTGTTTGTCGAAGGAATGGAATTTCTCGTTCATCACTGCTTAAAACGTGGAAGTGTGCAAAGCCGAGGTAGCTGGGAAACGTTTGGAAGAGATCTGTGTGATTATTTCGAGTTCATCGAAGCCAATGGGTTTGATTGGAGAGAGCTTGATCACCGAAATCACGAAACTCTGTTAGCCCTGTATCGGGACATTTCCTTTGATCGATTTAACCTCAATGCCTCAACCGTCAATCGACGACTTCATCTAGTAATCAAGTTCTATCAATTTGCTCTCAAGCAAGGTTGGGTAAGCACACTGCCTTACGACCTTGAGACAGTCAGAGTGAGGCAGACAAAGGGTTTCCTGACTCACACAGATTCCTCCGGGGGATATGCAGTAAAGCCGGATGTGCTGCTGAAAACCACGCCAACCAGGATCAAAGTCCTCAACAAAGAGCAGGTCGATGAGCTGCTCAAAACTATCAAGAACAAAACTCTCCGATTGATCGTTCGGTTGGCATTGCTGACGGGTTTGCGAAAAGAAGAGCTGCTGACGTTTCCAGTTACCTCTGTGTCGGCACCTCAGTCGGTCTCGGCCCGGAGTCATGTGAAGGTTGAGCTAGATCCCCAACAGATGAAAACCAAGGGAGACGTTCCACGGACGATCCATGTGCCTATTTCATTGATGGCGGATCTCTGGGATTACCTGATCCACGAACGTCATGAGACGATTAGACAGCGCGGGACGCACCCGAAGACGCTCTTTGTCACGGCAAAGGGAAAACCCTGGAGTATTCGGACCTCACTCAACAATCAACTGAACAGACTGGACTTATCGTTTGCCTGTCATCCCCATGTACTGCGTCATACCTATGCGACACACACCCTGAAATCGCTGATGACCCGCAAAAGCAATACGTTCAATCCGTTGCTCTATGTGAGAGATCGACTGGGGCACAGTAGCATCGTGACCACCGAAAAATACCTGCACTTTCTGGATGATATCGAAGACGATCTGCGCACCAGCTATCAGGAGGAAATTGAGGACACGGCCAGGGAGGTAGCCTGCGCATGAAAAAAGACTTTACGTTGGTGAGCCAGGAAACTGGGGTGCAGGACGCCGGCAAATCCACGAGTGCGGCGAAGGTCAGTATCGTCGATCAGATGATACCCTCAAATCCGGCAAACACCGTGGTTTCTTTTCCCGAAAGTGCCTCCTCTATAAGAACCGCTGACTTCGGGCCGTTTTACGGTCAGGGCTATGACGACATCACTGCGGCCTGTCAAAGTGCGATTGAAAAGCTGGTTGCTGAAAGCTTGGAGACGAAGGGTAACTCCCTGGCGGTTACAACCGTTGTAGGTTACTGGCTGTACGGTTTTCGCAAAGCTACGCCGTTTCTTTCTTTGCTTCATACAGCCAGTGGCAAAAACCTCTCCATGGGGGACCTGAACACCCATACAATCAATCAGTTCGTGCAGTACCTGAGAAACGAGCCCATCGGATACGTCACGCAAAAGAGCTATTACACGAAGGCCATAGCCCTGCTCAGAGCCTGTTATCGTTTCGGCTTTTGGCCGGAAGTGGATATTAAAACGGTGTGGCCAGCCAACCCCTTTCCGAACTCCAACAAGCGTTCCAAAGGTCAGAAAGCGCTCAGCAAGAACGAGAAACGCCGGGTGGTCAAAGCCCTGCGAAAAGAAATGGAACGGATCGTGGCACACTCTGAGCCGCTAGACAGCTACGATCTCGCGGTGGGTGTGCTTTCCATCGCATTGTCTACGGGTATGAATTGTACGCCCATTCTGGAGCTGGTGACGGACTGCGTGCAGCCCCACCCGTTAAAGTCCAACCTTCGGCTTCTGGTGAGCTTTAAGCGCCGTGGAAATGCCACTCAGGTTGTCGCCTTGAGAAAATCCGAGGAAGTGACCGAGATGGCCAGTATCCATTTGTACGCGGCTGATGCCATTGATCTGATCGTTGAGCGAAACGCGAGCATCCGACGCCAGTTCAGTGACCCGAATCGCTTGCTGGTTTATGAATCCACGAGCAAGCGTTACCAGCAGAAACCAGTCCGGCTGACCAAGAATATGCTTACAGAAAGAGTCAACAGGCTCGTTGATGAACACCAGCTCCAGACCGACGATGGAAGGCCGCTCAAACTGAATATTAGTCGATTGAGACAAACGCTCCTGAACCGCGTCTGGGAAATGTCTGGACAAGACCCTTTGGCGGCGGCCAGAACGGGCCGACACACCATCTCAACAGGGAACGCTCATTATTGGGAAGCTCCTCCGGAGGCCGAAACGAATATGCGGTTCTTGGGCGAGGCCCGCGTTCAAGAACTTCTCAGCGCATCCACCATCATCACCAGTGATCGGACCCCCGTGGCGTCCTGCCAAGATGCGCGGCGGGGTCATCGCGCTCCAAAAAACGGTGAGCCCTGTCAGGACTATTTAGGATGCTTCCGGTGCAAGAGCTTTGTCGTCACCGGCGATGACCTCTATCGCCTGTTCAGCTTCTACTGGGCCGCCCTGCGAAACTACGACAGCTTTGGTGGCAAGCGCTGGACCAAATACCTGAAGCAAGTCGTTCGGCTGATCGATGAAGAGATTGCGCCCCACTTTGATGAGACTCAGGTGAACGAGCAGCGCGAAAAAGCGAAGACGAATCCACACCCCCTCTGGCGAGACCTGAGCATGGCGAGGATGGTGATATGAGCATGGTATCCAAGGCAGTGGTGCTGGCCGACCGTCAACGGCTTCGGGAAGCCCTGCCGAGCGGCGAAGGCTTACTCGGCATTGTCACCACCGATCGGGCAGAGGGGGTACTGTATGTGCTGTCTCGCTACGAAGACATGGTTTGGTGGTTACCGAAGACCGGTTGCCCGACAAGTCTCGTGGACTGCAAGCGCAAGTTGGATTTTGCCCGCATCAGATGTAAACAACTCCGGTCCGAATCCAAAGCAGTCATGGCGAGACTGATCTGGGCAAACACGAAGTTAGCGGTCTCTACAGTTTCTGGCCAGTTCATGAAACTTGTGGTTTGGTTGAACTGGCTGCACGACCAGGGTATCCGAAGCCTTGCCCAAGTCACGCCTATGGTTGCAGACCGCTATGTTCAACACGTAAACCAGCTCACCTCACCTAACAGGATCGGTGGGCCTCTGGCTCCTGGCACGAAAGCACAACGACTCCTGGTTGTGGAGACGTGCTGGCGCCACCTGCTGGATACACCAAACGGTTTCGACCACCCCTGGCCCGAGAACTCCGCAAGTGCGCTGGCCAAATTGAAACAAGCAACTAAGCCGAAAACCGACATCATTCCGGAAGAGGTGCTGCACCCCCTCTTCCAACAGTCCGAATCCCTGTTGAGCAGGGCTACCGAGTTGCTGGGACATCGAGACGCGGTGGGCGACTATCAATTACGCTACAAAAACCTATCTGGTCAGATAAAGGAAAAATCTCGCTTCCTGAAAACCCGCGGCTGGGATCTGGGTTTTGGAGCCTTAAACAACGCCCTTCGCGAGCTGCGCGATGGTTGCTTCGTGATCATTCTGGCCACCACCGGCATCCGGGCTCATGAGTTGGGCAACATCAGGCGGGATCACTGGTACAGCGAGGTTCGGGATGGTGAGCGTTTTTACTTCCTCGGCTCGCGCTCGGATAAAACCCATGAGGGCGAAACGTCATGGCTGTGCCCCGAGATCGCCATTCACGCCGTGAAGACGCTCGAACGGCTTTCAGAGCCCTTGCAAATTGAGCTTGAACAGGCGCTGGAACATGCCATAGAAGTCGGTGATTATCAGGAGGTGACTCGCTTACAGGAGTGTTCCGAGTGTGTTGGGCTGACTAGAAGTATGAAAAAGGGTAATCCCATAAGCGTGATCAGTTGGCAATCATTGGATGATCGTCTGAAGAGATTTGCAACAGGCCTAAAGCTTGACTGGAAACTAGCATCGCACCAGTTTCGCCGTACATTTGCGAATTACGTTGTCCATCACAAGCTAGGCGACCTTCGGTACCTGCGAGACCACTTCAAGCACTGGAGCCTGGATATGACCATCTTGTATGTAATGAACGAGGCGCAGGATCTGGAGCTTTATGATGAAATCTATGCCGCATTTGAGGAAAAGCGTCAAGCCATCGTCGGTCACTGGCTGGAGCCGGACACACCGCTCTCCGGTGGCATGGGGGAGCATGTCCGTCAGATGCGAAGCCGTACCGAGAAGACTCGCACCTATAAAGATCGTCGGGAAATGGTTCAGGCCATCAGTGAACTGGTGTACTTGCGGTCCACAGGCATTGCCTGGTGCACCAATGACACCGGCATAGACTGTGCAGGTGGCCAGTGCGAGAACTGTGAGCACGGTTGCATTGACGATAACCACAAGCCGTTCTGGGAAGGCCTTTACCAGCAACAAATTGAGCTGCGCCAGATCGAGGATCTGGACGCCTCGGGATCGAAGACCGTCGAAAGGACCATGGATCGATGCGAGAAGGTCCTGGCCGATCTCGGCGTAGACATCAACCGCCTCAAGGAGCAATTGGCCGATGTCGAAACCATCTGAGTCAGAGACTCACAAACGAATCCGCATGGCCATCGTGCGACTGGAAAAAGGCCAGCCCAAGTTAGTTGAGAAAGGGCGGAAGGTCTCGGTGGCTGCCGTGGCTGAGGAAGCTGGAGTCAGTCGTGCCCTGATTCACAAAGACTATCCTGACTTGATGGAACGCATCCGGGGCAATGCCAACAAAGCGATCCAGAGCCAGCGTGACGAGAAGCATCTCCAGCTCAAACAGGAGCGCTTCAAGAATCGTCAGCTACGTTCAAAGATCGTGGATCTAACGGAGCAGCGCAATGCACTTGCCTCGAAAAACGCTACCTTGGCACTCGAAAACCGTCGTCTGTTGGCTATTTTAGAGAGTAAAAACGTGACAGTTTTTAGGGGGAAACCGAGTGAGTAGTGCTATACATATTTTGGCCGCCCGGTATTAAACAAAAGCGGACACTGCTCTAAGCGGAGTTTATGCCCGTAACGGGCTCCTTTGTAGACGCCAGTCATAGGGCGGGCTACTTGCATAGACGTTAAGTATTATTCAGCCCGTCGTTCTCTTTCCGCGCCTAGTAATGCCCGTTTTCGCTCCAATCCCCAGCGGTATCCGCCAAGACTTCCGTCACCCCTTAAGACCCGGTGGCAAGGAATGAGCACGCCTATACGGTTTTTTGCACACGCCGAAGCAACTGCCCTGACCGCTTTTGGCTTGTCGATTTGCTGAGCCACCTCGCTATAGCTGAGAACGTCACCTTCTCGGATGCTCAACAGGAATTGCCATACCTTCATTTGAAACGCGGTTCCCCGCATATCAAGCGGTAAGTCAGGCCTTGGGGCACCTTTGCTGATATGCTGATCCAAGGCTTCCATCCAGGCATCAAGTTCGGGGGCGTCTTGCGCAGGTGAAATGCTCAATTCGGCACTAGGGAATTCCCCTTTCAGGTTGGTGACCAGTGACACTTCATTATCACCGAATTGGACAAAACAGACTCCCTTATCCGTCGCTGCCATGGCCATCAGGCCAAGAGCGGTGTTTCGGCAAGCGTAGGTGATGACTTCACCAGCACCGCCTGCTCGGTAGGCCTTGGGCGTCATCCCGATATTGCGTGTCGCTTCACCGTAGACGCGGCTAATGGAGCCAAATCCCGAAGAAAAAATTGCATCGGTTACGCTGTCGCCTTCTTTCAAGGATTGCTTGAAATGCCGCATGCGAACCGCATCTTGATAGGCTTTAGGTGAGACGCCAAAGGCTTTTTTAAATATTCTTTGTAGCCTTGAAGGAGACAGCCCTGCTATCTCAGCCAAGTTAAATAGTGTTAGCCGCTCGTCGGCATATTCCTCAATATGACGGGCTACCTCCACCAATCGAGCTACTCGTGGAGTGCCTTCCGTCGCTTGGCAACGCTTGCAAGGCCTGAAACCAGCCAGCACGGCGCTTGCAATAGTTGGAAAAAATCTTAGGTTTTCGGGCTTGGCTGGGCGAGCGGAGCAGGATGGTTGGCAGAATACGCCCGTCGTGATAACGCCATAGAAAAACTGTCCATCGAAGGACTTATCCCTTGCTTGTATTGCTACTCGCATCAGCTGTTCAGATGGCATCGACATGACGTAACCCTTTGCTCGAATTTGACAATATGTAGTTGAACTGACTTTGCGAGGCGTATCTATCCGATTATTGCTGAGTAATTTCAAATCGAGCAATTTATTGCGTTAGGACACCCTGAGCAAGACAGAGCAGCGAAAGTGAATTAGAACGCAATAATCGGATGTTTTGAGTTTTGATCACCCCCTAAGCTGGTTACAACATGTATTAACTTGGACAGGCACTCACTATGACATCTTCAATAAACACCGCTATGGGCGCTCGTGAATGGGTAATGTTGATCGTTCTGTCCGTCCTGTGGGGAGGATCATTTTTCTTCGTCGGTGTAGCTGTTGCAGACCTGCCGCCACTCACAATTGTTACGCTCAGGGTAGGAATCGCTGCCATAGCGTTATGGAGCTTCGCGTTGGTCATGGGGTTGCGCCCGCCAAAGAGCTTGGGGGTTTGGGCGGCATTTCTGGGAATGGGGTTGTTGAACAATGTCATCCCCTTTGTCTTCATCGTTTGGGGGCAAACTCAAATTGCGTCTGGACTGGCATCGATCCTTAACGCAGCAACTCCGATATTCACTGTAGTTGTCGCTAGTATGTTCCTACCTGACGAGCGTGCCACGCCCTTGAAAATTGTAGGAGTAGTGGTTGGTTTTATCGGAGTAGTTGTGATGATCGGCTTACCCGCTATCGATGGCGACAACAGCCTGCTAGCACAACTCGCTATCATTGCTGCAACTGTGTCCTATGCGTTTGCTGGCGTGTATGGTCGCCGATTTAAGGCAATGACTATAAACCCTATGATTACTGCTGCTGGCCAGGTCACTGCATCAGCGCTCGTGTTGGCTCCAATCGCCCTGATCGTAGACGGTCCTCTTGATATTGCAGCGCCCAGCATGAGGACATGGGGCGCTATCGTTGGGCTTGCCGTCCTCTCTACAGCTGTCGCTTATGTTCTCTATTTCAAAATATTGGAGTCAGCAGGAGCCACCAACCTGCTACTAGTTACATTGCTGGTTCCTGTCTCAGCGATACTGCTCGGATCACTTTTCCTAAACGAATCACTGGAGGCTGTCCATTTTGTGGGAATGGCGCTGATTGCTCTGGGCTTATCTGCCATCGATGGACGGCTATGGCGGCGCAGCAAAATGGCAAAAGCCTAACGCCTACTGAACAGAAAAGGCATGCAGCGTGAATGCCAGCCGAAGTCATGAAACAACCTTCTGGAATTGCTCCGATACGCGTGACACGCCCTAGCCTCAAACTGAGTCCTTCGGATTCGGACCTGAACGTTCGCTTTGCGACCTTAACGGCCGAATTATGCTGGTAATCTACGGCCAGAACCGGCCAAAATATTGTCACATTATCAGAGTGAAAACCTGAAAAAGTGTAACTCCGACTCTTTTAAATCTTTTCAGTCACTTATAAGGTTGTTACATGTAACCACAGGACTAATAAAATGGGCGCTCCCGCATTTCGCTATGCCGAGCTCTTTCTGCGCCATCAAGTGACCGTGTTTTCATCTAATTATGCGCTTTACGCTGACATGTCGGCACGGGTGATGCAGATTCTGGAACAGCAGGCGCCGGCGGTGGAGGTGTATTCGATCGACGAGGCCTTTCTGGATCTGAGCGGCACCGACGCCCTGCTGACGCTGCCGGACTGGGCCTGTGCCCTGCAGCAGCAGATCCGCCAGTGGACCGGCATCGGCGTGGGCATCGGTCTGGCGCCCAGCAAAACACTGGCCAAGCTGGCCAACCTGGCGGCCAAACGCTGGCCCGCCACCGGCGGCGTGGTCGACTTGCGTGACCCAGCCCGGCAGCAACGCCTGATGACCCTGATGCCAATAGAGGATGTCTGGGGGGTGGGACGTCGGCTGGCACGGCGCCTGCGTGCCGAAGGCATCGACACAGCCCTAGCACTGGCCAAACAGGATCCGCGCAGCATACGTCAGCGCTACTCGGTGGTACTGGAGCGCACCCTGCGTGAACTGCGCGGCGAAGCCTGCCAGTCGCTGGAGGCGGTCAGCGCCCGTCAGCAGATCATCAGCTCACGCTCATTCGGCCAGCGGGTCGAGTCACAGGCATCCCTGCAGCAGGCGATCAGCCATCACATCAGCCGGGCCGCAGAGAAATTACGGGCCGATCAGCGCCTGGCCCGACAGCTCAGCATCAGCATTCGCACCGGCCTGTTCAACCCGCAGGAGCCAAGCTACAGCCGTCATGCCAGCGCTTGCCTGCCCGAACCCAGTGATGACAGTATCGAGCTGCTGCGGTTGGGCCGACGTCTGCTGCAACAAATCTGGCAGCCGGGCTACCGTTACGCCAAGGCCAGCGTCATGCTGAACGACCTCTACGACCGGAGCAGCGTCCAGCCGGACCTGTTTCAAACCGGCACACGCATGCACCCGGCTCTGATGCCGCTGCTGGATCAGATCAACCACAGTGGCCGCGGGCGCATTTTCTTTGCCAGCCAGGGCATCGACCCCGACTGGCAGATGAAGCGCGCCCACCTGTCACCGGCCTACACCACCCGCTGGTCGGACCTGCCGCGGGTACGTTGAGCGATTGCCCGATGCAACGACAGCTGAACACTATACAACCAGAAAGAACCGTATTAATATAGAGACACTCTAGCGAACGCCACGGATGGCTGTTTCTTCGCACCCTGCCTCTTCTCTGCTGCTTCGACGCGCATCCTCCATTTCATGTTCCAGCTCCTGGGCCACGGCAGCGGCTGCCCGGGTATAAGGCGCCAGCAGGTTATACAGCACCGGAATGATGAACAGTGTCAGCACCGAGGCGAAGGTCAGTCCGCCCAGAATCACCACCCCGATCGACATGCGACTTTCCGCCCCTGCACCGGTGGCCAGCACCAGCGGCATGGCCCCGAACAGGGTGGAGACTGTGGTCATGAGCACTGGCCGGAAACGCAGCACCGCCCCTTCCAGGATCGCCTCGGCCACCGTCTTGCCCTGGTCGCGCAGCTGATTGGCAAACTCCACGATCAGGATTCCGTTCTTGGCCATCAGCCCCAGTAGCATTATGATGCCGATCTGGCTGTACAGATTGAGACTGATTCCGGCCAGCCAGAGCGCCAGCAGCGCCCCGGTGACCGCCAGCGGCACCGTCAGCATGATGATCAGCGGGTGAATCCAGCTTTCGAACTGGGCCGCCAGCACCAGGAAGACAATCACGAACGCCAGGGCAAAGGTCAGGTAGATGGCATTGGAGGCGTCCTGGAATTCGCGGCTCTCGCCCTGATAACTGACCCGCGCCTCGGCCGGCAGGTGGTCGCGCGCCAGACCATTGAGGTATTCCAGGGCCGTACCCAGGTCATACCCCGGCGCCAGCGAACCGCTGATCACCACCGCCGGCAAACGATCGATGCGACGCAGATCCGGGTTGGCCCCCACTTCGGTCACGTCTACCAATGCCTGTAGCGGAATCAGATCGCCTCCGGCCCGGGGGCGCAGATAGATTTCGCCCAGATCAGACGGACTGGCACGGCTGCGATCCTCCGCCTGCACGATCACGTCATACTCTCGGCCCCGATCCAGATAGGTCGTCACCTGCCGCGAGGCCAGCACGGTCTGCAGTGTCAGCCCCACGTCCTCGACGGTGATATCCAGGTCTGCGGCACGCTGGCGATCGATATTGACCCTCAGCTCCGGTCGCGTCAGCTCAAAGTCGGTTTCCAGATTGCGCAGGTTGGGATTTTCCCGGGCGCGCTGCACGATCTCCTCGCTCCAGCGTTGCACGCTATCGTAGTCGGGTCCACCGATCACGAAGGAGATGGGCTGCCGGAAACCGCTCTGCCCCAGCCCCGGCGGATTAACCGGAATGGAGCGTACACCGGGCACTTCGGCCAGCTTGGGGAACAGCTCGGCGGCGATGGTCTGCTGCTTGATGTCGCGCTGATCCCAGTGCGTCAGACCGAAAATGATGAAGGCGTTGTCCGCCTCGCCGCGAAAGCCGACGATGCCCAGCAGACGCTCGGCCACCCCGGACTCCACATAGGGCAGCAGCCGCTCCTCGATCTGGCGCACATGGTGCTCGGTGTAGTCGGCCGTCGAACCCCGCGGCGCCTTGGTGGGCATGATGATGACGCCACGGTCTTCCGTGGGCGCCAGCTCCTGGGGCAGCCGAGGAAAGATCGCCACCGCCAGCAGCAAGGCGGCACCGCCCAGCCCCAGCACCAGTCCCGGCCGTGCCAGCGCCGCCACTAACCCGCACTCGTACCCCCGGCTCAGCCCGTTCAAGGCGGACTCCAACCAGCGTCCGGCCACCGGCCCTTCGCCTTCGGCCGGGCTCGGCCTCAGCCATTTGGAGCCCAGCATGGGCGCCAGGGTCAGCGCGACCAGGCTCGACACCACCACGGCGGTCGCCAGGGTAAAGCCGAACTCGCCGAACAGCCGGCCCACGTTACCGCCCATGAAGGAGATGGGCACGAACACCGCCACCAGCGTCAGCGTGGTCGCCACGATAGCAAAAGCCACCTGACGCGCGCCCAAAAACGCCGCCAATAGCGGCTTTTCACCGCCATCAATGCGGCGCTGAATATTCTCCAGCATGACGATGGCATCATCCACCACCAGGCCGATGGCCAGGATAATCGCCAGCAGCGTGAGCACGTTGACCGAAAAGCCGAAGAACCCCAGGCCGATAAAGGCACCAATCACCGAGACCGGAATGGTCACCGCCGGAATCAGCGTGGCCCGCCAGGAACGCAGAAACAGGAAAATTACCAGAATCACCAGCGTCACGGCGATCGCCAGCGTGATCAGCACCTCTTCAATCGAGGCGCGAATGAACACCGACTGGTCATAGCTGCGCTTGATCTCCACTTCCGCCGGCAGCGTTGCACGAATCTGCTCCATCTCCGCCTGGACGCGATCAGACACCGCCACGGTATTGGCCTTGGACTGGCGAATAATGCCCAGGCCAATGGCGGTTTTGCCGTTGGCCCGCAGACGGCTGACGTCCGATTCCACCCCCAACTTTACCTCGGCCACCTCGCCCAGACGCAGCAGGGCATTGTCGTCCCGGCGTACCACCAATTGGCGGAAAGCCTCTACCGTATTCAGCCGCCCCTCGGTGCGTACGGTAAAGTCGCGGCTCACCGACTCGATAGAGCCGCCGGGCAGCTCGATATTATTGGCCCGCAGCGCCCGTTCCACTTCGGCTACGGTGAGATCACGCGCCGCCAGTTTTTCGGGGTCGAGCCAGACGCGCATGGCATAGCGGCGCTCGCCCCCGATATAGACATCAGCCACGCCGTCCACCACCGACAGGCGATCGGACAGCACCCGCTCGGCAAAGTCGCTGAGCTGGGCGGCATCCCAGGTATCGGACCTGAGCGTCAGCCACATCATCGGCCGCGCATCCGAGTTGGCCTTGCGCACCACCGGCGGATCAGCTTCCTGGGGCAGGCGGTTGAGCACCCGCGACACCGCATCACGCACATCGTTGGCGGCAATATCCACATCCCGGCTGGTATTGAATTCGATGGTGGTGCGCGATTCACCCTGCTCGGTGCTGGATTCGATGGAACGAATCCCTTCGATGCCGCTGATGGAGTCCTCGATCACCTGAGTGATCTGGGTATCCACTACTTCGGCAGCAGCACCGGTGTAATCGGTGGAGATGGACACCACCGGCGGATCGATATCGGGATATTCGCGAATCGGCAGCCCCAGCAGCGCGGCCAGGCCGAACACCAGGATCAACAGGCTGAGTACCGTGGCCAGCACCGGGCGCTTGATGGAGATATCGGACAAGACCATCAGCCCGCCTCCGTGCCGGTGAGACGATTGGGCGGAATGGCGTTGTCACGCCCTTCCAGAATGCGTAAGGCATCGCCACTGGACAGGCGATCCTGTGCGGTCACGATCACCTGTTCATCAGCGGTTAGGCCGGAGCGAATTTCAACCCAGCCCGGCTTGCGTGCCCCCAGTGCCACTCGGCGCCGTTGCGCCTTGCCTTCATCACCCACCACAAACAAGTACTGCTCGTCACCGCGCAGCAGCACCGCCTGCTCGGGCACGACCAGAGCCTCACGGGCACGCAATACCAGCTGCACCGACATGAACTGGCCAGATCGCAACAGCCGCTGCGGGTTGTCGATCAGGGCCTTAACCTTCAGGCTGCGGCTGAGCGGGTCGACACGGGTATCCAGCTCGGACAGGGTGCCGATAAAGGACCGGTCCGGCCAGGCCGCACTGTCGGCCTGCAGACTTAACCCCGGCTTGAGCTGCCCCAGATAACGCTCGGGAATGGCAAAGCGCAGCTCCATGGGATCGACCGCATCCAGCGTGGTCAGGGTATCGCCGCTTTCCACATAGGCCCCGGCGCTGAGCTCACGCAGGCCGACCACACCGGCAAAGGGTGCCTCGATGCGATGATTGTCCAGCCGCACCGCCGCCGCATTGCGTTCCGCGACCGCCACATCCACGGCCGTGCGCAACTCGTCTACCCGTGACTGGGCAATGCTGTTGCTGCCGCGCAGTTGCTGCGCGCGACGCAGCTGGCGCCGGGCATCGTCCAGACGCGCCTCGGCCACCTGCAGATCGGCACGGGCCTGGCGATCATCCAGCTGCACCAGCAGATCGCCACGGCTCACCTCCTGACCGGTACGGAACGCCAGCGTCACCACACGGCCACTGACTTCGCTGCTGACCGTGATCGCCTCGCGCGCGCGCAGGGTACCGACCGCACGAATACGATCCTCCACTGCTTGATGTTCCGGCATCACCACATGCACCGATTGCACCCGTGGTGCGCGCGTCTGAGCATCGCCCGAGGGCGGTGTCAGGTATTGCCAGCCCAGCAGCAGCAATGCCGCCAGCACAACAACACTCAGTCCCGTTAACCAATGCTTCACTTTGCTTCTCCTTGTGTTGCAATCGTTGGAGTGCTTGGTGGATCATACGCACGCTATCGTCATTCGTACCTGATTACACCGCTATACTAGTCTGGTTTCATCGTCTGTTCAGCCGAACGACAGCACTATTCAGCCTCATTGTGCCGCGCATAACACGCCCCCTTTCCGTGGATGCATTCCGGTCGGAATACTGCGCTATGGAGATATTGTGATGTATACACGCCTTACTTCGGGTCTGCGTCTTATGACCCTGCTGCTGCTGGCCACCTTGACCACCGCCTGCAGCCATGACCGTTACCTGTTTCTGGAACGCGCCCAGCTGGATAACCTTAACCAGCAGTTGAGCCAACAGCAAAGCCGGCTGGAAACACTGACCGCCGTCAGCCAACAGCAATTTGACAGCCTCAGCCGCAGCCAGCAGTTCCAGCGCCAAGAGCTGTTGAATGCCTTGCGTGACCAAAACGCCAAACTGGACAAGCTGTACCTACCGCCGCCCCGCCCGCTGCAGGCCACCACAACCAATACCGGGCCCGGTGCTCCAGGCCGCTACCAGGGCAAACTGGTGGTGGGCGAGGTCGAACGCTTGTACCTGGCCGTGCCCGGCATCACCTATAACGCACGCATCGACAGCGGTGCCACCACCTCGTCACTGCACGCCACCAATATTCAGCGATTCGAACGCGACGGTGAGGACTGGGTCCGCTTTGACATTCGTGATCCCGAATCCAATACGCCGGTGACCATTGAGCGCAAACTGGCACGCAATGCCAACATCATTCAAGCCAGCAGCGAGGATCCCGAGCGCCGCCCCGTGGTCGAGCTGCCCTTTGTCATCGGCAGCCATCGCCAAAGCGCCGAGTTCACCCTCAGTGATCGCAGCCAGCTCACCTACCCGGTGCTGATCGGCCGCAACGTACTGCGGGATGTCATGCTGATCGATGTCGGCCGTGAGTATGTCACCGAATTGCCGGATACCCTGACCCGCCCGGCCGCCACAGGAGACGACCAGTGATCCGCCACTCCAAGACCCCGTTTTATCTGGCGACGCTGCTGCTGATCGCCGCCGGCCTGGCGCTGGCCGTACTGCGCCACCTGCAGATGGGCGTGCCCTGGCTGCCCGGTGAACAGCAGCCGGTTTGGCTGGTCGAAGCCCGCATCGACTTCCAGGCCTGGGGTGAGCCGGTCAGCGTCAACCTCAACATCCCCGACCAGCCGCCGGGCTTTTATACTCTGACCGAGCAGGCTGCCTCACCCGGTTACGGTTTTGCCATTACCGATCACCAGGGGGATCGCCGGGCCGAGTGGAACATCCGCGAAGCCATCGGCCCACAGACCCTCTATTTCAAGACCCGCCTGGTGCCGGATGAATACGCCCGCGAGCCCATGCCAACCGACACTTCCGTGAAACCATATGAAGTCTTTATGGAAGAGCCGGCCGCCACGGCCGCTCGCGGCCTGTTGCAGCAAGCCGAGGCCCGCTCCAGCGACGCCGCCAGCCTGACCCGCGAGCTGATTGCACTGCTCAACAGCGCTACACCGGACCAGAATACCCGCCTGCTGCTCAGTGACGGCACGCTGGCGCCAACCCTGTACAAGCTGCTCAACTTTGCCGGTATTCCCGCACGCCTGGCCGATGGCCTGCAACTGGAAGACGCCCGCCGCCAGCAGACCCTGCAGCCCTGGCTACAGATTCATGACGGCCAGCGCTGGCTGACCTTCAACCCCCGTACCGGTGTTCAGGGTGTGCCCGAAGATGTCCTGCTGTGGCGCCAGGCGGAAGGCTCATTGCTGGACGTGACCGGGGGCACCGCGTCCACCGTGCGCTTTTCCATGCTGCGCCAGACCGTGCCAGCCCTGCAGATCGTGCGTGCCGAGGCCAACGAGCGCGCCTTCGGTTCCCTCAGTCTGTACCAGCTGCCAGTGGAGCAACAGGGCATGTTCCGCATGCTGTTACTGCTGCCCTTCGGCGCACTGGTGGTTTGCGTGATGCGCATTCTGGTCGGCATCAAGACCTCCGGCACCTTCATGCCGGTGCTGATCGCCGTCGCCTTCGTGCAGACCTCGCTGCTGCCGGGCCTGGCCGCCTTCCTCAGCGTCGTCACCCTGGGCCTGCTGATGCGTGGCTACCTGTCCAGCCTGAACCTGCTGCTGGTTTCCCGTATCTCGGCCCTGATCATCCTGGTCCTGTTCATCACCGCCGGCATCAGCATCATCGGCTACCAGATGGGCTTCAGCACCGGCATGACCGTGACTTTTTTCCCGATGGTGATTCTGGCCTGGACCATCGAGCGCATGTCGATTCTATGGGAGGAAGAAGGCGCCCATGAGGTATTGATTCAAGGCGCCGGCAGCCTGATCGTCGCCACCCTCGCCTACCTGGTGATGCGCGCACCGCTGGCTGAACACATCAGTTTCAACTTCCCGGAACTGCACTTGGTGGTATTGGGTCTGATTCTGTTGCTGGGTCAGTACACCGGCTACAAGCTGACCGAGCTGCGCCGCTTTGCGCCGATGAAGAGGTATCAGTGATGCTTGACTGGATTCGTCCCCGTGCGCTGAACCAGCTGGGCATGCTCAGCATGAACAAGCGCAACATCGATTATATCGCCCGCTACAACGACCGTCGCGCCTACCCGCTGGTGGACAACAAGCTGCAGACCAAACTAGTGGTGGATGAGTATGAGGTCGCCAGCCCCGAACTGTTGCAGGTGGTCAGCGAACAGCACGAGATCGGCCACTTTCGCGAACGCGTGGCCGCGCTGGACGGCTTTGCCATCAAGCCCGCCAAGGGCTCCGGTGGCAAGGGGATTCTGGTGATTACCGGTCGCGAGGGCGATGATTTCGTCAAGCCCTCCGGGGCCCGTGTCAGCCTGGCCGATATCGAGCGCCACCTGTCCAACATCCTCGCCGGCCTGTATTCGCTGGGGGGCTCGCCGGACGTGGCCGTCATCGAGGCACTGGTACGCTGCGATCCGCGCCTGGCCCGTTACTCGCACGAGGGCGTACCGGACATCCGCATCGTGGTATTCAAGGGTTACCCGGTAATGGCGATGCTGCGTCTGGCCACACACGCCTCCGACGGCAAGGCCAACCTGCACCAGGGTGCCGTGGGCGTGGGGTTGAACCTGGCTAACGGCCAGGCACTGAACGCCGTGCAGTTTGACCGCCCCATCGAACAGCACCCGGATAACGGCCTCAACCTGGCCGACATCCGCATCGACAACTGGCATTACCTGCTCAACATGTCCAGCCGCTGCTATGAAGCCACCGGGCTGGGGTACATGGGCGTGGATCTGGTGGTAGACGAGACGCGCGGCCCCCTGCTGCTGGAGCTAAACGCCCGACCGGGGCTGGCGATTCAGATCGCCAACGGCCAGGGGCTACTGCCGCGACTGAAAGCCATCGAGGGCCTCAAGCGCCCGCACCTGACCCCGGAAGAACGCGTCCACTGGGCCATGACCCAGGCCGGTGCCGACCATATTTCGGCCCCGCAGCGCAGCCTGCCGGAACTGGAACCCGCCTTTCAGGCCTGAACGGCCGGGTGGCGCCCTACAGCAGGCGCGCCACCCGACTGACCAGCAGCACGCCCAGGACCGACAGGCAGCCGGTAGCCATCCAGGTCAACTCCCAGCCGCCGGCCCAGACCGCCAGCGCCCCGATCAGCGGTGGCGTCACGAACTGCCCCAGCGCCGACAGCTGCAGCATCCAGCCCACCGCCGTCGATACCACCGAACTGTCCGGTGCCAGCCGCACTGCCAGCGAAAACAGCACCCCCGGAATCACGCCGCTGACCGACGAGAACACCAGCACCGCCAGGTAACGCAGCCAGGGCAGCTCCGCCGTGAGGCCGGAAAAGGCGGTCCAGGTGGTCAGGCTCATCACCGCGAACCCGGCATACAACAGCTGGCGCGCGCCCACACCGGCATGCAGCAGACGGCCAGAGGCCACGTTGCCAACCACGTTGGCAACGGCGGCAACGGCGGTCAGCACGCCCACCACCGCACCTTCCAGCCCCGCCTGGGTATAAATCGACGGCAGAAAGCCGATTACCGACAGCCACTGCCCCGAGTAGGTGGCAAAAATCAGCGCCACCAGCCAGGGCCCCGGACTGCTCAGGGTCAGCTTGAGCCGCCCCAGCAACGCGCGCAGGCCGGACAGGGGCGAGCCCGTGCGCGGGTTGGTGTCACGCACATCACCCGGCACCACCAGACGGACCCACACCAGCATGCCCAGGGTCAAAGCCGCGATCAGCCACCACCAGCCCTGCCAGCCCAGCTGCTGCATCAGCCAGGGCCCGGCCAACAGGCCGGTGCCGGTACCAAAGCCCATGTAGCAGCCCCACCAGCCCAGCCGCAGGCTGAGTTTTTCCGGGGCCACCAGTTGCCGGATCAGGCCCGGCCCGGACAGGGTCACCAGCAGGAAGCCGAGTCCCTCGAAACCGCGCAGCAACAGCAGTTCGGTGGCCGATCCGGCAAAGCCGCCCAACAGGCTGGTCAGTGTCAGGATGCCCAGCCCGGTCAGGATGCTGCGCCGCAGCCCGGCACTGTCGGCCAGCACCCCGATCAGGGCACCGGCGATCATGCCGGCCAACTGCACCAGCGACAGCAGGAACCCCGCCTGTACCAGGCTCACGCCCAGCTCGGTCTGCAACACCGGAATGGCCGGTGGCAGCTTGCCGATATGCAGCGCGGCCGTAATCCCGGCCAGCATCACCACCACTTCGGGCCCGAGCCCGCGACCGCTGGAGGTTGTCATCCTCTGATCTCCCTGTGCATAAAAGCGTCCGATTGTACGCCTGCGCAAGGCGGGCGCCCAGACGATTGCACGGAGTGAACCCGGCGCTAGGCGCCGACATCCCCCACCGGTACCAGTGGGCCGGCCGGCGCGATCGCCTGCCCCTGGATATTCACCTCGGCCACCAGACGGTCATCGCCCAGCAGGATCAGCAGCCCCAGCAACTCGTCCAGTGAACCGGCCCGGGCCGTGCGTTCGGCCAGCTCCGGTGTCGCTTCCAGATCCAGCACCAGAAAATCCGCCTCATGGCCCGGCGCAAAACAACCGATGCAATCCTCCAGCTGCAGGGCCCGCGCACCGCCCAGCGTGGCCAGATACAGCGCCTGCACCGCACTCAGGGGCTCGCCCTGCAGCTGCTGCACCCGCATCGCATCCGCCAGTGTTTTCAATACCGAGCAACTGGGCCCTGCGCCTATATCCGTACCTACCGACAGCAGCACACCGACGCGCTGCAGCGCCCGCAACGGCATCAGTCCCGAGCCCAGCAGCAGGTTGGAAGACGGGCAATGCGCCACGGATACGCCGCTCTGTCCCAGAGTACGTTGTTCATCCGGAGTCAGGTGAATGGCATGGGCCAGCATCGAGCGCGGACGCAGAAAACCGTGGTCGGCATACAGATCGACATAGCTCGGATAGCGCGGAAACAGCTGCCGGACCCGTTCACACTCCTCGATGGTTTCGGCCAGATGAGTCTGCAGATACAGGCTGGGGTACTGCTGTAGCCAGTCCCGGCAGCAGGCCAGCAGGGCCTCCGAACAGGCCGGCGCAAACCGCGGCGTGAGTGCATAGGCCAGCCGGTCACGGCCATGCCAGCGCTGAATCAGGCGTTCGGTGGTCAGCTGCGCCTGCTCCACCGACTCCCGCAGGGACTCGGGCACCAGTCGGTCCTGCAACAGCTTGCCAGCAATCAGCCGCAGCCCCAAATGCTGGGCATACTGAAACAGGGCATCGGCACTTTCAGGCTGTACCCCGGCAAACACCATGGCCGTAGTGGTGCCATTGCGCAGCATTTCGGCAATGAAGCGATGCGCCAATACTTCGGACATGCCCGGCTGATCCAGTGACTGCTCGGCCGGAAAGGCCCGCTGCTGCAGCCACGCGAACAGACTGCCCGCCGGGTAGGCCGCGATGCCGATTTGAGGGTAATGGGTGTGGGTATCGATCAGTCCCGGAATCAACAGGCAGCCGCGCCGGTCTTCCACCGTCTGCTCCGGCGGTAACTGCCCCTGCAGCGCCGCGGGTGTGCCCACGCCTTGTATCCGGCCGTCGCGCAACCACAGCAGGCCATCGTCCAGATAACGCACGGCGGCTTCACCGCCCCGTGCCGGGTCGTCCCGGTAGTCAAGTATGGCGCCGCGTATCACGCGGCTGCTGACAGCCTCCATCACCCCCTCCCGAGCCCTGCCCGTTGTTATGCCTGCTTTAAACATAACAGAGCCTTTCTCGACGTGCCCAGGCGGCATGAACCAAATCGATACGGCTGCGTAACAATAGAAAAACTCAGGAGTGTGTCATGAAGCGTCTCGTGTCGGCCCTTTGCGGCCTGTTGATCAGTCAATCCGCCGTGGCCGTCGAGCCCGATACCCGCGCCCTGCTCGACCATCAGCTGAAACGCCTGCACAACAGTGAGATCGTCGATCTGAAGGCACGCTACAGCGGTCAGCCCATGCTGGTGATCAACACCGCCAGTCACTGCGGCTTCACGCCCCAGTTCGAAGGTCTGGAAAGCCTGCACCAGGCTTACAAGGACCAGGGCTTGAAGGTGGTCGGCTTCCCGTCCAACGACTTCATGCAGGAAGCCAAGGACGAAGCCAAGATTGCCAGGGTCTGCCGATACAACTTCGGCGTCACCTTCGACATGTTCAGCCCCATCTCGGTACGCGGCGGCAGTGCCCATCCCATCTTTCGCGAGATCGCGCGTCAGAGCGGCAAGGCCCCGCGCTGGAACTTTTACAAGTACGTGATCGACCGTGACGGCCGGGTCACTGCCGCGTTTTCCAGCATGACCGCGCCGGATAACAAGGAGCTGATTGCCGCCATCGAGCAGGTGCTGTAACGCTCAGCCGGTACCGAGCGTGACCCGACCGTCGCGACCCAGGGCATAGGTTTCGAAATCCTCGGCCAGATACACCTGACCGGTGTAATGTGCCTGCGCTTCCTGACGCAAGGCTTCCACGCTCAGATCGCGCGGCCGCTTCGGATACAGCAGGTAGCGCGGACTGAAGTGGGTCAGCAGCAGTGCCGGCACGCCGGCCGCCTCGGCAAACCGCGCCACGCGCTCGGCACTGCTGTGCTGCGGCCCAGGTCCCACCTGCTGAAGTACGGTTTCGGTATAGGTGGCTTCATGGATCAACAACTGTGTCCCGCGACAGGCCTCGGTCAAACGATCAGGTTGATCATTGTCGCCCCCCACCACAACAGCCCGCGCCACATGTGCGGCAATCCAGTAATCCTGCCCGTTCAGCTGCCGACCATCCGCCAACGTAACCGACTCACCCTGCTGCAGACGCCCGTACAGCGGTGACGGCGGCACGCCTTCGGATGCCAGCCGAGCCGTATCCAGCTTCACCGGCACCCGGGCTTCCTGCAACCGGTAGGCCCAGCATTCGGTACGGTGGCTCAGGGCGGTCGCCCCGATGTTGAACCCGCCCCGCGTCAGCGCCAGCGAGGCAGACGCCTCGACAAACTCCAGCGGATACTCGATCCGCATCTCGGTATGCCTGATCACCGCCTGCAAGTAGTCCCAGACCGCCCGCGGCCCCACCAGCGTCAGCGGCTCGGTACGCCCGTTCAGCTGACAGGACGCCAACAGCCCAGGCAGCCCATAACAGTGATCGCCATGTACATGGGTAATCAGAACGGCCCGCAGCTTCAGCGGCGATAAACGGGTACGCAGCAGTTGATGTTGAGTGGCCTCGCCACAGTCTACCAGCACCCAATCGCGTCCGTGCTCGGGTTGTATGGCCAGCGCGGAGACATTGCGCTGCCGTGTCGGGGCACCGGACGAGGTACCCAAAAAGGTCAGGTTCATGCCTGCATGATACCCCCGGCGCGCCATCGGCAGAAGCCGACCGGCTAACGTGGTTTGTACTGCCCCGGCGCGTAGCCACGGCTGACACCAGGATGGCGCAACCGGGCATGCTTGGTGGCACGCCCGCTCACCCGTTTGCGCCATAGGCGAAAACTGGACGGCTTGAGCGAGCGCTGCATCAACTTGATAACCTCGGGCTCGGCCAGGCCGTAGCCGTGCTCAATGGCTTCAAAGGGCGTGCGGTCTTCCCAGGCCATTTCAATGATCCGGGAGTGGTCTTCGGGGGATAGGGGCATGGTGGTTATTTATAGTATTAATTCTAAAATGTCTTCTACGACCCAGCAGGTATCCAAGATCATTGTTCTAACCTTATGAGGCTCCGCGTGTATAGCTGACTATCCCAAGGCCTGAAACACAAGAGATCATGCCTTACACACCCGCACAGGGTGCAGCGGCTCCCGCGCCTTCTTCTGGTTGCTGTCCACATAGTTTCGATCCACGCACCCGCGTGGGGTGCGACCCAGCGCGCCCAGTCAGCCGGCATCGCGCCAGCAGTTTCTATCCACGCACCCGCGTGGGGTGCGACAACCGCAAAGTGAGCGCCCTGGTCATGCTGTTCCTGTTTCTATCCACGCACCCGCGTGGGGTGCGACACAATCCCCGCAATCCAAGCGGGCGGGCGTTTTCTCGTTTCTATCCACGCACCCGCGTGGGGTGCGACAGCCGCTCCCACTCTGCGATACGTGCGATCTGATCTGGTTTCTATCCACGCACCCGCGTGGGGTGCGACCAGTCTGGCAGCGGTTGTTTTTCCTGGCACTGCTTGTTTCTATCCACGCACCCGCGTGGGGTGCGACCAGGGTGCTGAATATCCACCCGCTCTTGCTTCATGTTTCTATCCACGCACCCGCGTGGGGTGCGACCGCCAGCGCGATGCCGGTCAGGGTCGGGTTAATCGGTTTCTATCCACGCACCCGCGTGGGGTGCGACGCGGCTCAAGCCCGAGAGCGTAGGCTTATTCGCGTTTCTATCCACGCACCCGCGTGGGGTGCGACCGCTGGGCTCTTTTGGATTGGGCGTTGGGGCGGGAGTTTCTATCCACGCACCCGCGTGGGGTGCGACTGGCGGTTTCAGCACGGGTGTTATCGTTGACGGATGTTTCTATCCACGCACCCGCGTGGGGTGCGACATGAGTCTGACAGATCCACCAGCGGGCAGCTGGAGTTTCTATCCACGCACCCGCGTGGGGTGCGACAGATGCGGAGCTTGCCATCAACAACCCGCGTAATGTTTCTATCCACGCACCCGCGTGGGGTGCGACTATTTTGCTCGAGCTCGGCGGTCGAGCCAGAGGCGGTTTCTATCCACGCACCCGCGTGGGGTGCGACGCTGGAACTGCCGGCAGACCTTGAATGGCAGGATGTTTCTATCCACGCACCCGCGTGGGGTGCGACCGGGACTCATGGGGCTGGACCATCAACGCCAACATGTTTCTATCCACGCACCCGCGTGGGGTGCGACCGTCGCTGCCGTCCGGGAACTCGATGAACTCATCGTTTCTATCCACGCACCCGCGTGGGGTGCGACTCGGAAGGTGAGTGGTATCGGATGTCCGACGATGGTTTCTATCCACGCACCCGCGTGGGGTGCGACCACTGCGCCGGAATTAACACTAGAACAACGCCGCGTTTCTATCCACGCACCCGCGTGGGGTGCGACTGGCGGTTGCGGCCGTATCTCTCGACCAAAAACGTGTTTCTATCCACGCACCCGCGTGGGGTGCGACAAAAGCTTTGGATGACATCAAGCAGGCCTATGCCGTTTCTATCCACGCACCCGCGTGGGGTGCGACGGGCGGTTTTTAGCTAGTGTGGTATGATTGAGCCATGTTTCTATCCACGCACCCGCGTGGGGTGCGACACGCGCACCTGGCTCAGAGCTGTGGATCATATGGTTTCTATCCACGCACCCGCGTGGGGTGCGACCTGAGGATGGGTTGCCGCCGGTTGGATCAGTGGTAGTTTCTATCCACGCACCCGCGTGGGGTGCGACGTTACAGATAATTCTCAGTTGCTATACATTGCGGGTTTCTATCCACGCACCCGCGTGGGGTGCGACATTTTCCACGACCGGCAGTTGCGCGTCATCCAAGGCGTTTCTATCCACGCACCCGCGTGGGGTGCGACCCAGGGCATCGAATCTGCAAAAGCTGATTTTGCTGTTTCTATCCACGCACCCGCGTGGGGTGCGACCTGTCGCGGTATTGGTTGGGGAGGGTTTGGGTATGTTTCTATCCACGCACCCGCGTGGGGTGCGACGATTATGAAAGTATTAGTTGCATGCGAGTACAGCGGTTTCTATCCACGCACCCGCGTGGGGTGCGACTAAAGACGAGTTCAAGGTACCTGGCATTGAAGGCGTTTCTATCCACGCACCCGCGTGGGGTGCGACCCCGCATCAGCACACACCCCGGCAAGATTGTCGAGTTTCTATCCACGCACCCGCGTGGGGTGCGACCTGGATGGCCTGCCCGGGCAGTGTACGCCTGGCGTTTCTATCCACGCACCCGCGTGGGGTGCGACGTTATCAGGCGTACAAGCAACGCGCCCTTTTCCTGTTTCTATCCACGCACCCGCGTGGGGTGCGACGAGCGCGAGCAGCAGGCCAAGAAAGAGCTGCAAGAGTTTCTATCCACGCACCCGCGTGGGGTGCGACGCCTAACTGAAACGGCTGATCATATCGCCATCTGTGTTTCTATCCACGCACCCGCGTGGGGTGCGACACGGCTCGCGACACAGTGCAGATTACGTTCAACGTTTCTATCCACGCACCCGCGTGGGGTGCGACACTGATCGTCTACCCTGACGCCAGCGGCGCAAGCAGGTTTCTATCCACGCACCCGCGTGGGGTGCGACTGTCGAACTTGCCCAGGTCACGCTCGCCGTCTTTGGTTTCTATCCACGCACCCGCGTGGGGTGCGACAATATGGCCTCAGGATAGACGGACTCGTTAGGCGCGTTTCTATCCACGCACCCGCGTGGGGTGCGACTCGCATCGGACAGTGTAGCAATCCGACCCGCGGCGGTTTCTATCCACGCACCCGCGTGGGGTGCGACTGTCGCCTACAGCATAATCTTTGCCTGTAGCATTGTTTCTATCCACGCACCCGCGTGGGGTGCGACCAATGACGCCTATCTCTTGACCAAGCTTGCCACCGTTTCTATCCACGCACCCGCGTGGGGTGCGACCAAGGCGCTCTGCATAAGGTAGATTGTTGTGGATGTTTCTATCCACGCACCCGCGTGGGGTGCGACTCGACCAAACCGGCGTCAGCGCCAGCCTGGGCAACGTTTCTATCCACGCACCCGCGTGGGGTGCGACGACTTGATGTGCTACGCCGATGCCGCCGCTACGAAGTTTC
Organism: Marinobacterium weihaiense; assembly: GCF_019061305.1. Taxonomy (GTDB): domain Bacteria; phylum Pseudomonadota; class Gammaproteobacteria; order Pseudomonadales; family Balneatricaceae; genus Marinobacterium; species Marinobacterium weihaiense. The sequence goes on along the minus strand of NZ_JAHQZT010000032.1, from coordinate 1,164 downwards.
TATCCACGCACCCGCGTGGGGTGCGACCAGCATGCGCGCCTCAATGCTGTAAACCTTTGTGTGTTTCTATCCACGCACCCGCGTGGGGTGCGACACCGAAGCTCTCGAACTGATCGAGCCACTTAGTCAGTTTCTATCCACGCACCCGCGTGGGGTGCGACATCCTGAAACTCTTTAGGCTGGCGCTTTAACCATGTTTCTATCCACGCACCCGCGTGGGGTGCGACATGCTGGCGCGTTCGCCCTCGATGCCGGGGATCTTGTTTCTATCCACGCACCCGCGTGGGGTGCGACATACCGGCTGCATAGTGTTTATGTCGAGTATCGTGTTTCTATCCACGCACCCGCGTGGGGTGCGACATCAGCCGCATCAGTCACGATAACCGGCTTGCCGAGTTTCTATCCACGCACCCGCGTGGGGTGCGACGGAGGCGGCTGTGCTGCATGACTGGCTGTACTCGGTTTCTATCCACGCACCCGCGTGGGGTGCGACGCCGTCATTCTTGGTGCCGATCAACTCCATCTTGCGTTTCTATCCACGCACCCGCGTGGGGTGCGACTCATTCATACCGCCGTACTCACTGATTGCAGGGTTGTTTCTATCCACGCACCCGCGTGGGGTGCGACTGGCGGTGATGACGCCTAATCGCATCTTAAACCACTGGTTTCTATCCACGCACCCGCGTGGGGTGCGACCTCCTCAGGCTGTGTTGTTGCTGCATTGAAAAACGGTTTCTATCCACGCACCCGCGTGGGGTGCGACAACTGCAAATGCTCGATCACTGAGGTGCTAGTAGACGTTTCTATCCACGCACCCGCGTGGGGTGCGACACTTCTGGCCTGTGACCTTTTCGGTGACGTCAACGGTTTCTATCCACGCACCCGCGTGGGGTGCGACGATCTACCGACTGCACCTGATAACCTGCCAACTCCATGTTTCTATCCACGCACCCGCGTGGGGTGCGACGTCTACAAGGCCATGATGCTGTACGCTGGGTATGAGTTTCTATCCACGCACCCGCGTGGGGTGCGACGTCCAACGCTCAAACACTACCGACGCTCAAGTTGTGTTTCTATCCACGCACCCGCGTGGGGTGCGACGTTTGACACGGCAGTTGAGTTAATCCTGAGGCACGTTTCTATCCACGCACCCGCGTGGGGTGC
>NZ_JAHQZT010000031.1 GCF_019061305.1 Marinobacterium weihaiense | reverse complement strand
CCAAACCACCCATCATGGCGATGAAGGAGTGGCATAAAACCCATCCGGAACTTTTTAAAAAGCGACCTTATAATCATGCGGGACTTGACATCTAATAACGGATGGTATCAATGATAATGGCGTAATTGTGGAAGGGTTCTTCTACGGTGGTGACTATATGATAGAAGAGTTTCATGACTCCGGCAGTGGCGCTAATACGCTTGTAATAACAGGCCAAGCTATTATTAATGCTTTTGCTAGTCTTGATCCTGGGTACTACATTCCCGTCTAAAATCATTTTGCCAAGCGTCTTTCAGGCGCTTGGCATGGTTCCAATGTTTTTCCAAATAAGAATCTTGAGGCCTATATGTCTTATATTACACCGGCAACCTGGAAGGGAGTCTACGATGGTCCAAAACGAGAAATTCATCTAAACATTGATGAGCCTGCCAAAAGTGTGATTAAAGAGCTTCAGGTATTGAAGAAGGATGGCCTAATCGATCAGGACACTATGGTGGGGGCCGGTCCTACAAAAAACTTGTTGTCTGAAAATGCTGATCAGGACTGGATGGCAGAAGTCACTTTCTGGAGCGAGCGCGAAAACGCACAGTGGCAAGCATACAGAGCGGAAGGTACAGCAACAGGTTTACAGGCTGCGAATTACCAGCAGCAATGGCTAACCGAGCGTAGACAACTCACAACCGAATACCTCGATCAGATTTTCACGTTAGCTGATTCTTTCGAAGACCTTGATCTCGATGCAGGAATGTTCAGTACCCTATTCAGGGGCTCTCTTGAGCAAGAGGATGGTCAACCTGTATTGCCAAGCAATATGTCTCCGGACGAGGCCGAATCGGTGGAACTGTTTTGGAATCAGAATCAAGAGAAAATAGCCGAGCTTGAAAAAAGCCTGTCCAAACTGGTTGAGTTTCCCTCCGATTTGGATGGCTGGCTGTCCAGCCAGGATGAACCTGTAGCAGATGAAGTTCATCAGCTGGTCGATCGTATGAAAAATGCCTGGATAGATGGAAGTGACCAGATCGATAATTCATTCAGACCAATGGAGGTCTGGTACGGATCTTCACTTCCCTCAAGCGAAGACTATGATAATGCGATGGTCGTGGATGAAGATATGTCAGGTCTATGGGTTGAATTTAAAAAATACGCCCCAGATGCTCAAGAAATTCAGGACTACACAATATGGAACGATATTTCCGGGTTATTTGAGATGGCCGCAGCAAGGTATATGAAGCAGGAAAATCAGATCTTGTATCAAGAGATGAGTACTCTTGTTTCTGGTCTCTACTCGGAGTTCGATACACAATTTGGTAGAGGAGCAGGCTTTTCTGATTTTAGCTTGCAGGATATGGTGGACAATTATCTGGCGGGTAAGCCTCTGGCTCAAATGGATGATGGACGTGTCCATCCTGACTTTCAAGCTGTAGAGTCTTTTTGGGAAAATCATGAATTGGCTTTGCTACATTACAGTGATCGCCAAGAAAGACTGAACACACCACCTAAAATGTCTGATTTAAATCGTTATATGGCTGATAATCGTGCGGCTATTGAGCGGTATATGATGACCAACCTGGACTCTCTTCTAACCCAGAGCCGAGGAGACACAGTGACAGATGAAAACAAGGCAGCCTATCTACAACTCAGAGCCTCAGCGCGAGCATGAAACCTACGGTTACACGAGCTAAAGAGCACTTTTGCAAAATCGGCTAAGGTTGAAGGCCATGTGGCTTTCAACCCAACTCATGTCCGCTTTGTGCGCAACTCCGACGATGTCCTCCTCATTGCCTAACCTCAGCAACAGAGGCGCTGGGTTTTGGCTATGCTGTGGGGTGGTCATTTGCTTTCCTGTGGCATTCGGTATAGAAAAATAGCTTCCATGTGCGGATGCACACCGCATTCGCCAGGATCACAATTGGAGAAATGACAGATGGCACTTCGTATCAATGACACCGTCCCCAATCTTGATCTGAAGACCGATCAGGGAACGTTCAAGCTGCATGACTTCATCGGTGACAGCTGGACCATTCTGTTCAGCCACCCGAAAGACTTCACGCCGGTGTGCACCACCGAGTTCGGTGCTGTTGCACAGCTGTCGGCCGAGTGGGAAAAGCGGGGCACCAAGGTGATCGGCCTGTCGGTGGATGGCGTTGACGAGCACGTGAAGTGGAAAGAAGATATCGAAACCTACTGCGGCGCTCCGGCCGGTTTCCCGATCATCGCCGATGATGACCTGGCAGTGTCCAAGGCCCTGGATATGTTGCCGGCGGATGCGTACCTGCCGGATGGACGCACCGCGGCCGATTCCGCCAGTGTGCGTGTGGTGTTCATTTTCAGCCCGGATAAAAAGCTGCAGCTGTCGATGACCTATCCGATGTCGGTGGGGCGCAACTTTGCCGAGGTTCTGCGTGCGCTGGATGCTCTCCAGGCGACCTACCAGAACCCGATCGCGACACCGGCCAACTGGGTCACCGGTGAAGACGTGGTTGTGGCGCTGTCGCTGAATGATGAAGAAGCCAAGGCGAAGTTCGGCGAAATCGACATCAAACTGCCGTACCTGCGCATGACCAAGCAGCCGTAACGCATTGATTGCATGTTACGAAAACGCCCCGATCAGCCTGGCTGGTCGGGGCGTTTTGCGTTCTTGACCCGGTAGGGCAGCGGTGCTGCCGATCCAGGCGGGCCGTGGATCAGGCCTCGCGACGGTCCACCATAAAGGTGCCTTCACCGGTGGCGACCAGGGTATCGCCTACATGCACGTCGGTGCGGCACTTGACGCGGCGACGGCGTTCATCGATTTCGGTCACGGTCAGTGTGGCCGTGGCGGTATCACCGATATGCACCGGAGCCTTGAACTTGAGCTGCTGATCCACGTAGATCGCGCCCGGGCCGGGCAGGCGTGTGCCGGCGACGGTGGAGATCAGCGCGGCGCTGAACATGCCATGGACAATGCGCTGCTTGAACGGTGTGGTCTTGGCGTATTCGTCGTTGATGTGGATCGGGTTGTTGTCGCCCGACAGGCCGGCAAACAGCACCACGTCGGCGTCTGTGATGGTCTTGGCATAGGAGTCGCTCATGCCGACTTCAAGGTCTTCCAGGTAGTAGCCGTGTAGATCCTGCATTGAAAAAATTCTCTTGTTCTCGGGGTTTGGGGGAGTATAACCAAAGTTGAGCATGATAAATCGCACGAATGAACGATTACCTGCTTATCAAATCCGGCGTGCGTGCTATAGTAAGTGTATTCCCTTATTTTTGTCAGTGCCAGTCGATCGATATGCTGGTACTGGATGCGAACATAGACCGTAAGGAAGGTATCGTATGGCAGATTACAATGCGCCGCTGAAGGATATGAAGCTGACCCTGAATCATGTCGCCCGCATGCCGGCTCTGGCCGAAAAGCCGGGCTTCGAGGATGCCTCGGCCGACATGGTGGATGCGATTCTGGAAGAGGCGGCACGTGTTGCCCGCGATGTGGTCGGCCCGACCAACTGGGAAGGCGATCAGCAGGGCGTCCAACTGAAGGACGGCACCGTGCAGTGCCCCGATTCATTCAAGGCGGCCTATCAGCAGTATGCCGAAGGCGGCTGGGGCTCGCTGCAGTTTGATCCCGAATACGGTGGCCAGGGTCTGCCGTTCCTGTTGTCGATCCCGGTTATGGAAATGTGGCATTCGGCCAACATGGCCTGGGGCCTGTGCCCGATGCTGAGCCAGGGGGCAGTGGAGTGCCTGGACCTGAACGGCAGTGATGAACTCAAGGCCAAGTACCTGCCCAAGCTGGTCAGCGGCGAGTGGACCGGTACCATGAACCTGACCGAATCCAATGCCGGTTCGGATCTGTCCGTGGTGCGCGCCAAGGCCGAGCCCGAAGGGGATCACTACCGCGTCAGTGGTGAAAAGATCTTCATCACCTGGGGCGATCACGAAATGGCCGAGAACATCATCCATCTGGTGTTGGCACGTCTGCCGGATGCACCGCCGGGGGTGCGCGGTATTTCCCTGTTCCTGGTGCCCAAGTATCTGGTCAATGAAGATGGCTCGCTGGGCGAGCGCAACACTGCCGGGCCGCTGTCACTGGAGCACAAGCTGGGTATCCATGCGTCGCCAACCTGTGTCATGGGCTTCGACAATGCCGTGGGCTATCTGGTGGGTGAGCCCAACCGAGGTCTGGCGTGCATGTTCACCATGATGAACAATGCGCGTCTGAGCGTGGGCCTGCAGGGTGTTTCCATCTCCGAGCGGGCTTATCAGCAGGCGCTGGAATATGCCTTCGAGCGTATTCAGGGGCCGGCCGTGGGTACCAAGGAGGCAGGTCCGATCATCCGTCATGCCGATGTGCGCCGCATGCTGCTGACCATGAAGACGCTGACCGAAGCGGGTCGTGGCATTGCCTATGATGCCTGCGGCAGCCTGGATTTTGCTGCCAAGGCGGACGATGCGGCCGAGAAGGCCGCCGAGCAGGCGCGTGCGGCGCTGCTGACGCCGATCGTCAAGGGCTGGTGTACTGAAGTGGCGCAGGAAGTCACCTCGCTGGGTATTCAGGTGTACGGTGGCATGGGCTATGTTGAAGAAACCGGTGCGGCACAGCACTATCGGGATGCCCGCATTCTGCCGATCTACGAGGGTACCAACGGCATCCAGGCGCTGGACCTGGTGGGCCGCAAGACGCTGATGGACAAGGGCGAAGCCCTGGCCGCGCTGATCGCGGAAATGCGTGCGGCGGTTGCCGACACCGATACTGCGCTGATCACTCAGGCCAAGCAGCTGGAAGAGGCCATTGTCGGTTTGGAGCAGGCCCGTGAGCTGCTGCTCAAGGGCGCCGAGAATGACGCCGTCATGCCAGGCGCTATTGCCTACAACTTCATGATGCTGTCCGGTTATGTCTGCGGTGGCTGGCAGCTGCTGCGTCAGGCCTGTGCGGCAGCACGCTTGCAGGCGGAAGGGGATGATGATCCTTACATGCAAGCCAAGCAGGACAGCGCACGCTTCTACATGGCGCAGATTCTGCCGCGCTGGAGAGGCTTCGCCGAGATGCTTACGGACGGCAGCCGCTCCATCATGGCACTGCCCGAAGAGCAGTTCGCCAGCGCCTGGCAGTAATGCCCGCCCGGCGTTGATCACCTGCAAACCCGGCCCTGTGCCGGGTTTTTGCGTTCAGGTGCACCGCGTTGTCGCGTGGCCGGTGCCTGAGGCATAATCAGATCCGCAATTACAACAATAAAAGACAAGGATTGACCATGTCAGACCAGACCCAACGTCTGAAGGTGCTGCTTGCCGGTGTCTTCAGTCAGATTCTGTGCATCGGGATTGCCCGTTTCTCCTACACGCCATTGCTGCCGGTGATGCAGGATCAAACCTGGATCGGCGATGCCGAAGGCGGCTGGATGGCGGCCATTAACTATGCCGGCTACATGTGCGGCGCCGTGCTGGCGGCCTCGCTCAGTGATCTTCACCTCAAGGACCGGCTCTACCGTATCGGCCTGTTGCTGGCTATTCTGACCACGGCCGGTATGGCCTTTACCGACAACATCTGGCTCTGGTCGATCCTGCGGTTCTTGTCCGGTCTGAGCAGTGCCGGATCAATGCTCATCGCCTCGGGCCTGATTCTCAACTGGCTGATTCGGCACCAGCACCGCAGCGAGCTGGGGATCCATTTCGCCGGCGTGGGGCTGGGCATCATGTTCGCCGCGCTGGTGGTGGAAGTGATGCTGAGCCTGTCGATGAGCTGGGCCGACCAGTGGCTTTGGTTCGGGGTGCTTGGCGCACTGCTGGCGATCCCGGCCTGGCGCTGGCTGCCGCAACCGGGCCAGGTGAGTGGCTCGGTACCGGCTCATACACTGGTGGACCAGCCACCGGGGGCACGCTTCATGTGGCTGATGATGGCCGCCTATTTCTGTGCCGGTTACGGCTATGTGATCAGCGCCACCTTTATTGTCACCATCGTGGAGCGGTCGGCGGAACTGGCCGGCATGGGGCAGATGGTCTTTCTGGTTGTGGGATTGGCGGCGGCACCGGCGGTTATGGTGTGGGATCTGGTGGCCCGTCGGCTGGGATACCTGGGCGCGTTGCTGCTGGCCTACCTGATTCAGGTCGTCGGGATTCTGCTGCCGGCCTTCAGCGAAAGCCTCTCGGTGGTTCTGCTTAGCGCCGTTCTGTACGGTGGCACCTTCATTGGCTGTGTCAGCCTGGTGCTGACCATGGCCGGGCGGCTGTATCCGACACGGCCGGCCAAACTGATGGGCAAGATGACCTTGTCCTACGGGCTGGCGCAGATTCTGGCACCGGCATTGACCGGTGTGCTGGCCGAATCGACCGGCAATTATAACCTGGGCCTGTGGCTGGCCGGTGGCTTTGTGCTGCTGGGGGCCGTGCTTATTCTGATGTTGCGCCTGTGTGATCGGACGGCGGCCGAGCTGGATTGCAGCAATCGCCTTGCGACCGGCTGACGCACAGGGCATCATTCAACTAAAGTTTTAAGGATGCTGACGGCCAGTTACCGGCTGGCCGTACACTGCCCCGGCAATGGAGTGGGTCATGCCTGCGTTTAAACACCGTCTATTTACCCTGCCCTTGCTGGTTGGCGCTCTGCTGACCGGCTGTTCTGATGACCCCAATGAAGCGGCTTCGCCGCCGGTTGCCCAGACACCGGTCGAGCAGGAAGCCGCCAGTGACCGTGTCAGCCGCAACCCGTCGGCCTCGGTGCCACTGCGGGTGCAGGATATCAGCGTACAGACCTGGCAGGGGCGCCAGGCGGCGGCGGTGACACTGTCGACGCCGGTCGCGGTCGACCGTCCCTTTGACGCCTGGTTGATGATCGAAACCGATACCGGTGAGCTGGTGAAAGGGGCCTGGGTCGCGGACACGCGTGGCAAGGTGCTTTACTTTACCGGGCTGGAGCCGGAACAGAGCTATCGCGTGCGCGTGCGGCCTGGCCTGAGAGCGGCCAACGGCAATGTGCTGGCCAACCTCTCCAGCGTGGTGATCGAGACCCCGGCGTTGCAGTCGGCGCTCGGTTTTGCCGGTCGCGGCAATCTGCTCGCACATCGCTTACGCCAAGGGCTGCCGGTTATGGCGGTCAACGTGGATCAGGTGGATGTGGATTTCTACCGCATCCCTCAGGGGCAGCTGGTCGATTTCCTGTCGCGCTTCGGCAATGCGACCCAGTTGAGCAGCTGGGATGCCGAACGCTATCTGGACAAGGTAGAACTGGCCTGGTCGGGCCGTTTTGATCTGGAACTGGACGACAATACCCGTGCTACCCGTTACCTGCCGGTGCAGGACGTGGATGCGTTGAATACCAGTGGCGTCTATCTGGCTGTGATGCGTGAAGCGGGGGACATCAGCTACCGCTATCCGGCCACCTGGTTTGCCGTGACCGACCTGGGTGCCCAGGTGCGGCTCTACAAGGATCGTCTGCAGGTACAGGTCAATACGCTGTCCGGTGCCGATCCGTTGGCCGGTGTGAAGCTGACCCTGCTGGATGAGCAGGGCCATCTGCTGGCCGATGCCGCAACGGACCGTGCTGGACGTGCCGCGTTCATGGCGGACCAGCTGAAGCCGGGTGCGCTGACGGCCGCACCGCTGCTGTTGTTGCAGAAAGGGCCGGAAACATCGCTGTTGCGACTGAACGGGCCGGGGCTGGATTTAGCCGAATTCCCGGTGGATGGCCGTCAGCGCACGCCTCAGGAGTTGTTCATCTACAGCCCGCGCGACCTGTATCGGCCGGGTGAAACCCTGATATTCAGTGCGCTCCTGCGTTCGTCCAAGGGCGAGCCGGTGCCGGGCATCCCCGTCGAGGCTGCACTGATCCAGCCGGATGGCCGCGTGGTGGCCAGCCAGAACCTGGAACCCCGTGAACTGAACTACTACGAAACCCGACTGCCACTGCCCAAGGACGCGCCCACTGGCGAGTGGCGCTGGCAGTTGAGCCTGCCGGATGGCAGCCAGCATGAGTATGCGGTACAGGTTGAGACCTTCCTGCCGGAACGTATGTCGCTTGCGCTGGATGCGCCCGGTACCTTGGCGCCGAAGACCGACTGGCAGGTGGCGGTCCAGGGGGACTACCTCTATGGCGCCCCGGCAGCGGACAACCGGCTGCAGACCCAGCTGCTGGCGCGGCTGGAGGCTCATCCCTATGAAAAGTTCAAGGATTTCTGGTTCGGCAGTCCGCGTGATACCGCACTGGAGCGACGTGAAGATCTGGCGGAAATTCGTCTGGATGACAATGGCCGCGGCGTCATCGAGGTTGAAAGCTACTGGCAGGAGCTGACCAGTCCCCTGCGCTTGCAGGCGTTTGCCAGCCTGCTGGATGCCGGTGGGCGTCCGGTCAGCCGTCGAGCCAGCTCCATCGTGTTGCCCGCCGATCGCTTGGCCGGGATTCGTCCTCTGTTTACCGATGATCAGGTCGATTATGAAAGCAGTGCCGGTTTCGAGCTGGTCCTGACCGATGGCGAAAAGCGCCTGTCCGCCGAGGGCATGCAGGTCAGTCTGGTCCGCGAACGCCGTGACTATCACTGGAGCTGGAGCGATGCCGAAGGCTGGCAGAGTCATTTCACCGAGCGTCATTACACCGTGGAGCAGCGTGAACTGGACGTGTCTGCCGATACACGCACGGAAATCGAGTTTCCGGTGGAGTGGGGCCATTACCGTGTCGAAATCAAGGACCCGAGCACGGGGCTGGTCTCCGCCTACGCCTTCCAGGCCGGTTGGGACCCGGACTCGCAGCTGATGGCCGGACGTCCCGACCGTATCGGGTTGAGTCTCAATCAGCAGACCTACGCGGCCGGCGATATTCTGAAGGTTCAGGTACGTCCACCGGCGGCCGGCAAGGGATATCTGCTGCTGGAGTCCGATCGTCCCCTGCACCGCGAGCCCATCGAGATACCGGCCGAGGGCAAAACGTTGTCTCTGACGCTGAAGCCGGAATGGCTGCAGCAGAACCTGTTTCTGAGTGTTTTGCTGCTCAAGGCCGGTGACGCCGAGACGGGTGAATTGCCGATGCGCATGCTCGGTATTGAACCGGTGCCGCTGTCCAGCGACGATCAGGCGCTGGAGATCAGCTTCGGCGAACTGCCAGCCCAGGTGCGTCCCGAACAGACTATCGAAGTACCGATTCAGGTCGAGCGTGGCAACGGTCAGGCGCTGCCGGACCGGGTACGGGTGACGCTGGCGGCCGTGGATGTGGGGGTGCTGTCGATTACCGATTTCCAGACGCCCGACCCGCTGAACTGGTTCTTTGAACCGGGTGCCTACCCGGTCGAGGTACGCGACAACTACGGTGATCTGATTGATGCCGAGGATGGCGAAATGGCACGTTTGCGCTATGGCGGTGACGCCGATCTGAGTCGCGGCGGTGCCCAGCCGCCCACCGACGTGCAGATCCTGTCGCTGTTCTCTGGTGCCCTGACGGTCGGTGCCGATGGCTCGGCCAGCATTCCGCTGGAACTGCCTGCGTTTAACGGCAAGATGCGGCTGATGGCGGTGGCTTTTTCGGATGACAGTTTTGGAGCTGCCGATCAGGAGTTGACAGTGGTGGCGCCGGTGGTGGCTGAACTGAACCGCCCGCGCTTCCTGGCGCCGGGTGATGAAACGCGACTGACACTGGAGCTGCACAACCGCACTGAACAGGCCCAGACTCTGCAGGTGACGCTGGAGGCCGAGGCAGGGATGCGCCTTGATGGGCACGCAGGCCTCTGGCAGCCTCGCGTCGAGCTGGCTGCCGGTGCGCGAACCAAGCTGAGCGTGCACGCCCGTGCCGGATCGCAATACGGTGCGGTGCCGCTGACGCTCAAGGTCAGTGGCATCAAGGGTGAAGCGGATATCAATCGCCGCTGGACACTGGGCGTGCGACCGGCCTGGCCGGCCCAGTCTTTGAACTGGCAGCAACCCCTTGCCCCTGGTGATGTTTTCAGACTGCAGGGGCAGGCCTTGCAGGGGCTGGTGCCCTCAACCCTGAACGCCCAGCTTAGCCTGGCCAGTCGACCGCCATTCAACCTGGCGCGACATTTCAGTGAGCTGCGTGCCTATCCCTATGGCTGTGCCGAGCAAACCACCAGCGGCGTGTTTGCACAATTGTATGTCAGTGCCGATGTGCTGACCGCTTTGGGGCTGGCCGATGAGGATGCGGCGGCGCGTAAGGGGTCTGTGGAGCTGGCCATTCGACGCCTGTTCGGCATGCAGCGCCACAATGGCAGCTTTGGCCTGTGGAGCAAGGACAGCCCGGAAGAACCCTGGCTGACGGTATACATTACTGATTTTCTGCTGCGCGCCCGTGAAGCGGGGTATGCCGTATCGGAGCCCGGCTTGAAACAGGCTCTGGAGCAGGTAGGGCGTTACTTGCGCAACCCCAGCCGCATCAACGGCGAACTGTTGCATGACGGTCGTTCACGGGTCGCCGTGCGCGCCTATGCCGCTCAGGTCCTGGCCCGTGCCGGGCAGGCCCCTCTGGCTGAAATGCGTACTTTGCTGGATCATCAGGCCGGTGAAGCCACACCGCTGGCGTTGGTGCAGCTGGGATTGGCCCTGCAGCAGGCCGGGGATGGACCGCGTGCCGAACGTGCGCTGCAGCGTGGTTTGCTGGGACTGAACAAGAGCGACTTCACCATTACGGATTACGGCAGTTCATTGCGGGATCGTGCGTTGGCACTGTTCTGGCTGCTGGAGAACGACCAGCCGGAGACGACTTGGCTGCCACTGCTGGAGCACCTGCAGGCGGACATGAGCCGCCGTACCTGGTTCAGCACTCAGGAACGCAACGCTCTGTTCCTGGCGGGGCAGGCCCTGTCGGGGCGTAGTGGCAATGCGCTTGAACTGGCGCTGTCCGGTGCCCTGGAAGAGCAGCTGCAGGGTCAGCAGCATCGCCTGCAGTTGACCGGACAGTCACTGCTGGAAGGCCTGAATATCCGCAACGAGGGCGAGGATCAAGCCTGGGTCAATCTGCGTCTGCAGGGCTATACCGATCAGCCACCGGCATCCTTCAGCCAGGGCCTGACGGTCGAGCGTCATTATTACGATGCCGACGGCAAACCTCTGGATATCAGCACGCTGACCACCGGCCAGCAGGCCGTGGTTGAGCTGCGGGTCAGCAGCGATGAGCCGCTGCGGGATGCGCTGGTGGTGGATCTGCTGCCGGCTGGTCTGGAGCTAGAAAACCAGAATCTGGCCCACAGCTTGGAGCTGGGCGAGCTGCAGATCGGCGAGCATCGATTGGTCGACCTGATGGCGCTGTCGGATATCCGTCATCAGGAGTTTCGAGATGACCGTTATGTGGCGGCGCTGAATCTGGAACGTCGTCGGGCACGGATCTTCTATCTGGCCCGTGCGGTCACGCCCGGCCGCTATCGCGTGCCGCCGACGTTTGCCGAATCCATGTACCGGCCCGACATTCGTCACCTGGGCGATGACAGTGGCATGCTGACCATCAAGGCACAGTAAAGCGGCATGAAGCGCCGCTACTCCGTGCCACTGGTTGGCATCGTGTTGCTGCTGGTGCTGGCGGGTGTCCTGGATCGTGCTTTCCCGCTGCCCCAGCCGCCTGCGGCAGCCGTGAGGGTGCTGGCTGCCGACGGCGAACTGCTGCGGGCCTTTGCTGCACCCGATCAGACTTGGCGCTATTCGATCCGACCGGAGCAGGTGGCGCCGGTCTACACCGAGGTACTGCTGGCATACGAAGATCGCGGTTTCTTCTACCATCCGGGCATCAACCCACTGGCTATCGTGCGTGCTGCCTGGCAGAACGCACGGGCGGGGGAAGTGGTATCCGGCGGTTCGACCCTGAGCATGCAGGTGGCTGGGCTGCTTGACCCTTATCCGCGCACGCTCGTGGGCAAACTGCGTCAGGCATTGCGTGCGTTGCAGCTGGAATGGCACTACAGCAAGGCGGAGATCCTGACGCTGTATTACAATCTGGCACCATTCGGCGGCATGTTGTCCGGGGTGGAAGCGGCATCACAACATTACTTCGGCAAGCCTGCTGGTCGGCTCAGCGATGCGGAGGCGGCGCTTCTGGTGGTGTTGCCCCAGCGGCCCAGCGACTGGCGGCCGGACCGTTACCCGCAGCGGGCACGCCAGGCCCGCGACAAGGTGCTGCGACGCATGCACGCGCTGGGGCTGTGGTCCGAAACGCGCGTCGAGGCGGCCCTGCGCGAGCCGGTGGCGGCGCTGCCGCCACAGCCGCCGCTGCTGGCGCCCTTGCTGGCTCGCCGGTTGCAGCAGGCATGCCTGCAATGCCGAGACATTCCCACCCTGATCGATGCCAGCCTTCAGCGCCGGTTGCAGCACCTGGTCGGTCGCTACACCCGTGGCATGAACGAGCACCAGTCGCTGGCGGTGATGGTGGTGCGCAATCGGGACCGGGCCGTGCGCGGTTATGTGGGGGCGGCTCGCTTCGGTGATCGGCTCAGCCAGGGGCATGTGGACATGACTCGCGCCATCCGATCGCCCGGTTCGGCATTGAAACCCTTTGCCTATGCCATGGCGTTGGATCGGGGGCTGATCCATTCCCATTCAATGCTGCTGGATACGCCGCGCTATGGCTTGCGGTATCGTCCGCACAACTTTACCGGCGGTTTTGCCGGTCCGGTGACCGTGACGGATGCGCTACAGCGCTCGTTGAATCTGCCGGTGGTGCAATTGGTGGAACACCTGGGGGCCGAGCGCCTGGTGGCTGGACTGCACAACAGCGGGCTGGCGATGCAGGGGCCGGGGGTGACGGATCCCAGCAGCGCGGTGGTGCTGGGCGCGGTGGGGACCACGCTGGAGTCTCTGGTGGGGCGTTATACCGCATTTGCCCGAGGTGGTCTGGCAGGGGATGTGCGTCTGCGACCTGGCGACCCGGATCAGGATCGCTGGCTGATGAGCCCGGGCGCTGCCTGGATCAGCTGGCGCATCCTGGCACAGAACCCTTGGCGTGCCTTGGGACAGGTCGGTGAATCCTCTTGGGTGCTGGGCTGGAAGACGGGTACCAGCTATGGCTATCGGGATGCCTGGGCGATAGGCGTGTCGCCGGAATGGACCATCGGGGTTTGGGTCGGGCGACCGGACGGCAGCCCTAGCCCGGGCCGCCATGGCCGGCGAACTGCTGCGCCCTTGCTGTTTCAGGTACATGCGTTGCTGGGCGAAACCGGCGTGCCCCTGCCGCGGCCTGAGAGCGTCAGCCGGGAGACTGTGTGCTGGCCTCTGGGAACGCGGCTTGACCACCCACACAACCGCAACGGCAACTGTTTGCAGCAGCACCAGGCGTGGCTGCTGGACAATACCGCACCGTCCACCCTGGCGCAGGCGCCAACCGCTGAGGCCGAGCCCCTGCTGAGGCGAGTCTGGGTGGATGCGACCGGGCGCGCGCGGGCGCCGGGGTGCCGCGCGCCGGGTCAGCACCTGTCCATGCGGCAGATCGCGATATGGCCGGTGCAGGCCGAGCCCTGGCTCAAGCCGCAATGGCAGCGTCAGCAGCGTCTTCCCGGTCCTGCGGACAGCTGTACACGTCTGAACGGCACCGAGGTGCCCATCCGCATCACCGGCATTGAAAACGGCAGCCGCATACAATTGCCGCCGGGGCGCCGGGTATTGGAAGTGGATCTGCAGGTTCATGGTAGCCAGGGCCGGCTGAACTGGTATCTCAATGGCGAGCCGCTGGAAAGTGAACGCGAGGGAGCCTTTTTTACCCTGAAGCTGTCACGCAGCGGTTTTTATCACCTGAGCGTGGTAGACAGTCATGGCAACACCGATGCCATGCGGTTCACTTTCGAGAAGGCGCTCTGACCGGTTCGGCCTCTGCAGCCATGTCGCCGGCGCGTCTTGGCAGCAACCAGGTGCCCAGCAGGTTGCCCAGCAGACAGGTGCCGAACATGACGGCCAGCATAGGCAGCGGAGTGCCGTCTCCCAGTAGACCGACCAGTGCGCCCGAGAGTGCGCCTCCGGCAAAGCCGCAGGCACCGAGCAGAGCCGTCGCGGTGGCGGCGGAGTGCGGGAAAAACTCACTGGTGCCCGCCATGCCATTGGAAATGATGAAGCCCTGCACGCCGATATACAGCATGATCAGCGCCACGACCAGCCACAGTGGCGCCGGTGTCAGCACGAAGACCAACAGCAGCGCGCTGGCCATCAGCAGCTGAAAACGCTGTGCCCGTTGCAGTAGCTGCTGGGAGGTGAAACGGTGTAGCAGACGAATGTTGAGACGGTTGCACGCCAGCAGCGTGACGATATTAAGGCCGAACAGCAGGGTATACAGCGCCGGTGATGCGCCGTAATAGTGAATATAACTGCCCGGCGAGCCGGTAATGAAAGCAAACAGCCCGGCATAGCTGAAGGCCACCGAAAACAGATACCCCAGAGCGCTACGGTGACTCAGTACCGCCCAGTAGCTGCGCAGCGGGTTGGGGCGAGGGCCGGGCTGGTGCCGTCGGGTCTCCGGCAGACGCAGACCCAGGATAAGAATCATCAGCAGCGCATACGCGGCCAGGAACACGAAGATGCTGCGCCAGTCGGCAACGGCCAGCAGCGCTGTTCCCAGGACTGGGGCAAGCAGGGGCGCTACCATCAGAATGCTCGCCATACGACTCATGGCCTGAGCGCTGTCCCGGCCGGAGTGGCGATCACGAATCACCGCTGCCGAGTTGACAACGCTCATGCCGCCACCAAAGCCCTGCAGCATGCGCGCAAACCAGAGTGTCAGTATCGTGCCGGACAGTAGAGCTGCCAGTGAGCCGAGAAAAAACAGGGTCAGGCCGGTAAAAATGGCCCGCCGACGGCCATAACGATCCGAGAAAGGGCCACCGGTGATCTGGCCGCTGGCAAAGCCGGCCAGAAACAGGCTGACCGACAGCTCCACGTCATGAATCGAGGCGTCCAGACTATCGGCGATGGCCGGCATGGCGGGCAAGTAGGCATCCGTTGATAGCGGGCCCAGTGCGGTCAGGCCTGCCAGCATCAGGATCAGCCCGGGTATGTGGCGCGTGTGTGTTGTCATGGCAGAGTACCGAAAGGCAAGCAGGCGGCTTTTAAAATGTAATTGTCATTACATTAATATGAAGCAGTGCAGGATTCAAGTGTGCAGATGGTTCCGCATGGCCCTTGCAAGCCTGATATAATGACACCCTTTAAACCTGTTAGACCTGATGGATACCGTGCAAGAGCAAGCAAATGCAAAACCCTGTGGCCTGACGCCAAAAGGGCTGGAGCGCCAGCGCCGCATTTTGGAAGCGGCCCGAGAAGTGTTTCTGGAACAGGGCTATGACAATGCCAGCATCAACGACATCATGCGCCGTGCCGGGGGGTCGCTGAGTACTCTGTATCGGCTGTTCGGCAACAAGCTTGGCCTGTTTGAAGCGATG
Organism: Marinobacterium weihaiense; assembly: GCF_019061305.1. Taxonomy (GTDB): domain Bacteria; phylum Pseudomonadota; class Gammaproteobacteria; order Pseudomonadales; family Balneatricaceae; genus Marinobacterium; species Marinobacterium weihaiense. The sequence continues at coordinate 14,415 of NZ_JAHQZT010000031.1, read as the reverse complement.
ATGACACAAACCTCGAACCGGGTGTTTTCGGCGTTTGAGGCAGCCGAGTGTTCGGCCGGCCATGACGACTGCCCGGAAGCGGTGCTCAAGCGCTTTGGTCATCTGCTGCTGGAGCGGGTGTTGAGCCCCGAAGCGGTGGGGCTGTACCGTCTGGTCATGACCGATTGCAGCAGTGAGCGCGATCAGATTCAGGCGATGTTTTACGCCCAGGGGCCCAAACGTCTGAATGAGACACTGAGCCGCTTTTTACAGCAGCAGGTTGAGCACGGGCGGATGCAAATCGGTGACACCGAGTTGGCGGCGTTTCAGTTTCTGGAAATGGTGAAGGGCAATTTCCAGATGCGCGCGATGCTGGGCATGGCAGTGACGATGACTGAACGCAACCGCGCCGTTGATCAGGCCGTTGAGCTGTTCCTGTATGGCGCGGCAGGTCGTCGGCCCGGCACCGCCGTAGACTGAAGCTGTTGTCCGTCCGGTAAATACGGTATCTTAAGCCCTCTTTTGTAACAGACACATTCGTTTACACTTTCTGTTTCCAAAACAACGGCACCGAATCGAATATGATTATCAAACCGAAAATTCGTGGCTTCATCTGCACCACCACTCATCCGGTTGGCTGTGAAGCTAATGTCCGTGAGCAGATCGCTTACACTCAGGCACAGGGCAAGATTGAAAACGGCCCCAAGCGTGTGCTGGTGATCGGCGCATCCAGTGGTTACGGTCTGTCTTCACGCATTGCCGCTGCTTTCGGCAGCGATGCCGCCACCATCGGTGTCTTCTTTGAAAAGCCGGGCACCGAGCGCAAGCCGGGCACCGCCGGCTGGTACAACTCTGCTGCCTTCGACAAGTGTGCCAAGGAAGCGGGCCTGTACGCCAAGAGCCTGAACGGCGATGCCTTCTCTCATGAAGCCAAACAGAAAACCATCGAGCTGATCAAGGAAGACCTGGGTCAGATCGATCTGGTGGTTTACTCACTGGCCTCTCCGGTACGTAAAATGCCGGACAGCGGCGAAGTTGTTCGCTCTGCACTCAAGCCGATCGGTGAGCCCTACCGTTCGACTGCCATCGACACCAACAAGGACGTGATCACCGAAGCCGAGATCGAACCGGCGACGGAAGAAGAGGTGGCCAACACCGTTACCGTCATGGGCGGCGAAGATTGGGAGCTCTGGATCAACGCGCTGGAAGACGCCGGCGTGCTGGCTGATGGCTGCAAGACCGTCGCCTACAGCTACATCGGTACCGACATCACCTGGCCGATCTACTGGCACGGCGCCCTGGGCAAGGCCAAGCAGGATCTGGACCGAGCTGCAGGCGAGCTGAACACCAAGCTGTCCGGCGCTCACCAGGGTCAGGCCAACGTGGCGGTACTGAAGTCCGTGGTGACTCAGGCCAGCTCCGCCATTCCGGTGATGCCGCTGTACCTGTCCATGGTATTCAAGGTGATGCGCGAGCAGGGTATCCACGAAGGCTGCATGGAACAGGTACACCGCCTGTTCAGCACCGGCCTGTACGGGTCCACTGCTGAGATGGACGAAGGCAACCGTTTCCGCATGGACGACTGGGAACTGCGCGATGACGTGCAGAAAGCCTGCCGCGACCTCTGGCCGCAGGTGACCAGCGACAACCTGTTCAACGTGACCGACTACCAGCTGTACAAGGACGAGTTCCTGAAGCTGTTCGGTTTCGGCATCGATGGCGTTGACTACGAAGCCGACGTGAACCCGGATGTGCAGTTCGACGTGATCGATATTTGATCGTCTGACTGATGTCTACACGGCCCCGCCGGTGTTGAGCCGCGCGGGGCTTTTTAGTTTTGGCGCGTCTGAAAGCCCTCTGTTTTTAAGGTTGATATAAGCCTGAGCAGTACAGAATGACTCCACATCTGGAGGATTTTCTGTATGCCCAATCGAAATCTGATCCTGAGTCTCCTTGCTCTGCTGGCCGTTCAGCTAGGTGTCTGGCAATGGAGCCTCAGTTATGAACACTTTCTAACCCTCAGTGGCTTTTTGGCCATCAACTTCATGTCTATCACCATGCTTCTGGCCATGCGTCCGCAATGGTTGGAAATGAGCTTGGGCGGTCTGGACAAGCAGTATCACGTACACAAATGGACCGGCATTCTAGGCGCCGTTTTTGCCCTGACACACTGGCTGGTTGAGATGGGCGATGACGCCTTAAAAGCGGTGTTCGGCAAGGATCGAAGCCTGCGCGAGGCTGACTTTTCCGGCCTGCTCGACAGTCTGCAGGGAATGTTTGAGGACTGGGGAGAGCCCGGTCTGTATCTGCTGCTGGCCCTTGTGGCCATCACCCTGATTCGCTGGGTCCCCTATCGTTTCTGGCGCTACCTGCACCGCATCATGCCGCTGATCTATCTAAGCCTGGCGGCCCACTCGCTGCTGTTGGCACCGCTGAGTTGGTGGCAGCAGCCGACCGGCTGGCTGATGGCGCTGCTGATCGGCGCCGGCAGTATCGCCAGCCTGCAGTCGCTGGCCGGGCTCATCGGCAACAGCCATCGCTGGAAAGGTGTGGTGACGTCTGTACGAGAGCTATCCGACACCACTCTGGAGGTCGTCTGTGACATGGGGCGGCACTGGCCTGGGCATCGTGCCGGGCAGTTTGCACTGGTGACATTCGACCGGGCCGAAGGGGCGCACCCGTTCACCCTGACAACGGCAGGTCGGAAGAATGGTCAGCTCGGTTTTCACATCAAGGCACTGGGCGACTATACCCGTACCCTGCCACGTCGATTGCATACCGGGCATGCCGTCACGGTTGAAGGACCTTATGGCTGTTTCAATCCCGAGAAAAACCGACCTGGCGCCCAGCAGGTCTGGGTGGCCGGCGGCGTCGGCATTACCCCGTTTCTCGCCGCCCTGGAAAACCGCTTGGCCAACAGGGATCAGCACTATCAGCCGGTGACCTTGCACTACTGCACGCACAGTGCGGTTAATGACCCCAATGTGGAGCACCTGCATGCGCGGGTAGGTCAGTTGCCGGACGTCAGCCTGCAGATCCATGACAGCGGACAGGGACAGCGCCTGACAGCTGACGGGTTACGAATCCAGGCGACCAAAGTGGATCTCTGGTTCTGTGGGCCTCAGGGATTGGCAGCAGCGCTTCGCAGTGGACTGAACGACTCGGCTGTCTCGCTGCGCTTTCATCAGGAACGCTTTGAATTCAGGTAATGAGGATATTAAAAATGCACGGCCTGAAACGTCGGAACGCCCTTAAAGCATGGCTGCCAGCGATGGTGTTGGCCAGCCTGGTAACCTTGCCTGCGGTTGCTCAAGCCAAAGCGGTCACCATCGACACGCAACTGAGTCAGTACCGGGGCGATGGTGCCTATCTGGCCATTTATCTCACGGACGCAAGGGGCGTGTATCAGCAAACCCTCTGGGTTGCCGGTAAAAAAAGCAAATACTACAAGCATCTGAGCGACTGGGCACGCGGCAGTCAGCGCAGTCGGGCCGAATATGATGGATTGACCGGTGCCAGCATTACCCGGGGCGAAACCCTGCAGATCAGCGTCAATCTGGACGAGACGCTGATCGACAGCGGCTACCAGATTCGTGTCGATGCCGCTGTGGAGGACATGGACGATCAGCCGGCGGCTGTCATTGCCCCCTTGACGACGGCAGGGGCCGGTACTCCGATTCGTGGACAGGGGTATATTCAGTCATTGACCTACACTTTCTGAACGGCACCGCGCCGTTCAGTCCGCTTTCCAGGGAGACATTCATGAGTCACGAGTAGATTCACCGATCGCACCGTGTTGGTTGGCTTGCTGCGTGCAGCAGTCCTTGGGGCGAACGACGGCATTGTCTCGACCGCCAGCCTCATCATCGGTGTTGCCGCTGCCAGCACCACCCATGAGAGTATCATTGTCGCCGGTGTAGCCGGCCTGGTTGCGGGCGCCATGTCGATGGCTGCAGGGGAATATATTTCGGTCAACGGTGGTGCTCAACCCGTTCAGGCGGCCCTCTCGCCAGCGACCACGTTTACTGTCGGTGCAGCACTGCCGTTGTTGGTGGCTTGGAGGGTGCCCATCGGTTATCTGATTACGTTGGTCGCACTGTGCTCATTGGTATTTCTCGCCATACTGGGCGCCATTGCCGCAAGGGACGGTGGCGCATCGATGATGATCGGGGCCGTCCGGGTTGTCTTTTGGGGAGGCCTGGCCATGGCGCTGACGGCGGGGGTAGGTAAAGTATTTGGTATCGCCGCCTGATGAAGCCCCATACCTACCAACACCTGAACACACCAGCGGTTTCTATACCGCATTCTCACGTTAGCCACACGCAATACCGGTCATTAGGGCTGCCCAGCGCACGGAGCAGACCCTAGCGGGAATCGGCCAGCAGTTCCGGGCACGACAGGACCTGTGGACAAGCGGCTTTAAGTTTCTGTGGTTATATACAGTGTATTGAAGGCCACGAGCCTAGGGTGCTTGTTTTGTTACGTGACTGTGCTCATTTGTGACTGGTAACAGGCGGGAAAATCGTTCAGTATCAGGAAACTATGGACTGGCCGTTGCAGGATACTGCGCACGGCAAAGCTGCAAAACGCGCATGCTCGTTTTCACCGGAAGAGAATGACTGTGATATCTCGATTTGTCCTTTATCTTCAGGTGCTTATAACGACTGTCCAGTCTTCGACTGAGAGCCAAAACACGCATGCGCAGTATTAATAATGTTAGCTTTTGGAGCCCTCTAGAAGCTAAAGGGCCTAGGTGATAGTCAGTCGTTATCAATGTGAGCAAGCACTTTATCGAGCTTTTCTTGGGACCAATACAGATCTTTACCGTTATTTCTAGAGGCATTCAGTAGTTGCCCTGGGTTCATTTTGTTCAACTTTCGAACGGTGCTTGTGACTGTCGCTTGGTGTACTTTGGCTGCTATTTGTCGGTTGTGTTCTTTGAGCGTTTCATCTGTAAATACATGGATTTCTGGGTTTTTGCTCATGATTGAGGCCCTTAAACTGACAGTTGAGTGTGCGTTTTGGCGGTCACGTAATCTGCTCTAGTCATTGATTTTTGTCAGTAATTCTCCTCTTGAAAGTAATCGCCATCAATGTAATCGTCTTCTGGCGGCGGGAGCATATGCTGCAGCTCTTCTATATATTCGTTCGCATCATCCAGTTCGCGCTGCAACCCCGTAATTTGTTGCTGAAAGCCCACTTCCTTAACCCAATTGGCAACGGTTGCTTGAGAGCAGCCGAGCACAGCAGCAACATCTTTCTGCTTTGCTCCAAATTTCGTCACCAAGGAATAAGCTGCTACCATTGCCCTTTCACGAGGTTGTCCGGCCCTATTTTTGTATACCATAACATCGAACCTCATATTAGAAATCAAATACCTGATAAATAAGAACACAAAAAATATCAGAAGTCAACCGAATTTTGTGGTTGCGGTATTAAATCAAGTCACAGCAGCTAACAAAGCGCTCAACCATCGGCCACTGCGTGGCCTGGACCTCCGCAAGCCTAAGGCTTGCGGAGGCCGGTTAGCGCGGCGTTAAAGGGAGCAGGTGTGTTGAAATATTCTGGTTCTGCGTATAATTTAGTTAATGCTTATGTTTTTATATATATTATAAAAGAGGGATAAGAAATGGCTTTTAGGAAACCTATATCTACATTAGGTGGTTTGTTTTGGTGGAGTAATATCAAGCAGAATGAACATTTTATAATGCAGGAGCATAAGGTTGGTGTTCCTGTTTGGCCGTACAAATATAGAATAACCATGCGTGAAAATAGAATGGAAATCGCTAACTCTAATGACTTCAAGGAAATAGAGTTCGATTGGGAGTATCTAAAAAACAATGTTGTCCCTCAAATTGACAAAAAGATTGATGCAGGTGAAGTGCTTCGAGATATTGACTTGGTTTCTCTTATCAATAAGGGAATAAATAGTCTGTGAAAAGAGAAATCACTGTTCTCGTTCATGGCTTCAACAAAAGCAAATCAGATATGTCTTATGTTGAAGCCGGTCTGAAGTCTGCTGGCTTTGAGGTATTGGCAGTAAGCCTTCCTACTACATTCTGCAGTCTCGAGCAATGTCGCAACTCCCTTTATTTACAGATTAAGGAGATTGTTGACAATGCTGACACGGTTAATTATGTGGCCCATAGCATGGGCGGGCTTATTACAAGATCCTTTATTGATTTTGTGGGGCAGACCAATGTCGGGAAATGTGTTTTTATAGCAACTCCTCACGGGGGCTCTAAGCTGGCGTCGATAGCGAGTGGCATTCCATTCTACTCTGCTATATTTAAGCCAATTAAAGATCTTGAGACTGGCTTGAGATATATATCGTTCAAATCTCCCAAGAAATTTAAAATAGGTGTCATTGCTGGCTGCAAAAACAATGGAGTAATTGGGCGGTTGTTTATGTCTAAAGAGAGTGATGGTCGAGTAGAGGTCATATCCGTAAAAGCGAATGACATGGATGATTTTGTTATTGTCCCCTTCGGTCATGCTAATATTCATCAGAATAATGAGACCCTCCTGTTAGTGAAAAAATTCCTTAGCACTGGGGAGTTTTAATGCGTATTAAAAATCTTTAACAAGGTGCTCAAGTTCGTTTGCTACGCTCACTGGGACCTCAAAAGCTACGCTTTTTCGGCCCCTTAGCACGGCGTTAATATCCGCTTTGGGCCAAACTGTGTAATGCGGCAATTCAGAGCCTGCCTCTGGTCAGTTACCGGATCGCTTCACCAGGGGAAGGGCTTTGAGTGCAAAGAGCCAACGCGCAACGCAAAGAAGTACCTTAGGAGAGCTTTTTCCTAAAGCCAGACCTTATTAAATGCAAAAACGGACCACAAGGGTCCGTTTTTTATCGCTTACTGAAATCGAGGTTCAGATCGCGGAAATATTCTCAGCCTGAGGGCCTTTCTGGCCCTGAGTAACAGTGAACTGAACTTCTTGGCCTTCAGTCAGGTTTTTAAAGCCGGAGCCGGTAATCGCGCTAAAATGGGCGAACACATCCGGGCCACCGCCTTTCTGCTCGATAAAGCCAAAGCCTTTAGTTTCGTTGAACCATTTAACGGTGCCAGTAGTAGTAGACATAATAATAATCTCGTTCAAAAAGTGTTTGAACACTGCAGCTAAAATGCTGAACGTGTTCGAATAATGCTCTAAATAATACAAGGACTTATGAAAACAGAACGAGGTACATACGTTTAGGCAGGACGTCGAAAAGGTGCATAAATGCAGGTGTTACTCTCAAGCAAGATCATCGTACGCTTATTATTCACTTAGTGATAGCTTTATAAAATTTATTTTGGCATTAAAATATAAATCACTTAATTTTCAATTAGTTGGGTGACCTGCGCACCACTTATGAGTGCGGTGGCAAGTTTGTGAACAAACCCTACTGGTACGGCAACTCAGCCTGCCGTGGGCGTGACAAGGGACTGTATGCGCCCAACCTGCACGGGAGTCGTTTTATTCGTCTGGCAAGGCGGATGTACAGGGTAAAAAAACCTATGTCACGCTTGCGGTTGCCCAGTACAGTGGAGGCCGCTTTCCGACCAAAGCCGTTCTGGATATTGGCGAGATCAAATCATTGGACGATGCTCGTATCGAGCATTGATCTCGACGGCATGAGCAAGGCTCTGGCGGAAACCGGGAAAGTCGAGCGGGAAGGGGTACTGTTTGATACGGTTAAAGCCAGTCTGAAAGCCGAATCGGCCGAGGTGGTGGCAACGATTTGCTCCTGCACGCTTGGAACCGGTTGGTGTGGGCCCCGTGAGCCCGGTGATGAGTAACACAACCGGTAGCGGCCGTTCCGAAAACCGCCGAGTCGAACTGGTACTGGCTGACTGACTCAGCGTCAGGGCTGTCTTAAGGCGGCCCTGACGTTTGAGTCAGCGTTTCGTTACTCGGCCACGTGGTCCATGTCACTGTCCAGAATCAGCTTAGCGTCCCCTGGATCCTGGTTGGCATGGGCATGCACGGCTTCGGCATCGCCGGCTGTCAGCAGAATACGGCTGAGAATGGTGTCCTCTGTTTCATCCTTGTGTAGCCTGCGTGCCACGATGGCGGCATAAACTTCATTGGAGACGGTGATGGTTTGAGACATACAAATACCTCCGGTCACAGCGTGGAACAGAAGCGTTCAATGTCTCTAGGGTGGATGAGAAAGGCACAATCAGCAAGTCGAAAGGCGTTAGGCGGGGGTGGTCAGACACTCAAGCACGCGAATGGCGCCTTTCTCCAGGTTAATCGCCACATTTTGCCCCATGGCCTTGAAGCGGTTCCCCAGTATCAAGGCCGGTGATAGCGGTGCAGGGGCTGATGAGTCAGCCTGTTCCTTCTCCAGCTGACGTCGGCGCCAGGTCAGGGCTTCGTTACTCCAGTCATCCATCTCGATGGCGCCAAAACCAGCAGCCTGCAAACGTGCAGCAAGCGCTGACTGGCTCAGCAGGTGGGAGTGTTTCGCATCGTCTGCCCAGGGAACAGGAAAGCGCATGGCGCCTGGGTGTTCGCCTTCAACCACTTCGTGCAGCAGCAACTGACCATCGCGTTTAAGCACGCGGCGGCACTCCTGCAGCACCTGCACATCGTCCGGCATGTTGAGCAGGCTGTGCTGGAACAGGATCAGGTCGATGCTGTTATCAGCGAATGGCAGGTGATGCGCATCGCTGGTGAGCACGGGGGTGGTAACCGGCTGTTCCAGGCAACCGTTCAAGCCTTGGTTCAGGCGGTTCAAATCATGGGTGATATCCAGCCCGATCATATTGATGCCGGCCAAGGCTGCCTGGCGCATCAAGCCACCGGCGCCAGAACCGATATCCAGTACTTGCCGATGGCGCTCAGGGTCCAGGTGACGCAGCAGTCGCTCGGAGGCCTTGATGCCGCCGATATGGAGCTGGTCCAGCGGTGCCAGTTGATAGAGGCTGGCACCTTGAGGGTACTGCTGGCGCACACGTGCCAGAACGGCATCAGTCTCCAGTTGTTGGTTGTAATGCTGGTTGATGGTCATATGCAAAAGCGCCAACTCGCAGGTCGAATGTATATAACCTGTGAGCGGGCGCCTGATCTCCTTGCAATGCCGGGTCAATCGTCCAGACCCAGCTCCTCGATGGATATTTCCCGCATTTTAAACTTCTGAATCTTGCCGGTCACCGTCATCGGGAAGGTATCGACAAACTTGAAGTAGCGCGGAATTTTAAAGTGGGTGATCTTGCCCTTGCAGAACTCACGCAGGTCATCACCGGTCACCTCGTCGGCATCCGGGTGCAGCTTGATCCAGGCGATCAGCTCTTCACCGTATTTCTTGTCCGGTACACCGGTGACCTGTACCTCGGATACCGCCGGATGGGTGTAGAGAAACTCCTCGATCTCTTTCGGGTAGACGTTCTCGCCGCCGCGGATCACCATGTCCTTGATGCGGCCGACAATCTGGATGTAGCCCTCGTCATCCATGATGGCCAAGTCGCCGGTGTGCATCCAGCCGGCTTCGTCAATGGCATCCCGGGTGGCCGCCTCGTTGTTCCAGTATCTAAGCATCACACTGTAACCACGGGTGCAGAGTTCACCGATTTCACCCCGTGGCAGAATCTGGCCGCTACCGGGATCAACGATCTTGGACTCCAGGTGAGGCTGGGTACGGCCCACAGTCGAGACCCGCTTGTCGATGCTGTCATCGGCACCAGTCTGGGTGGAGACCGGGCTGGTCTCGGTCATGCCGTAGGCGATCTGCACTTCGGACATGTGCATTTTATTGATCACCTGCTTCATCACCTCGGTGGGGCAGATGGAACCGGCCATGATGCCGGTGCGCAGGCTGGACAGGTCAAAGTGGTCAAACTCGGGGTGATCCAGCTCGGCGATGAACATGGTCGGTACGCCGTAAAGGGCCGTGGCTTGCTGGGCATGCACGGCCTTGAGCACGGAGGTTGGCTCGAAGCCTTCATCCGGGTAGATCATCGTGGCACCGTGGGTGATACAGCCCAGGTTACCCATCACCATGCCGAAACAGTGATACAGCGGTACCGGAATCACCAGACGGTCTTCACTGGTAAAGCTCATGCTTTCGGCCACGAAGAAGCCGTTGTTGAGGATGTTGTGGTGCGACAGCGTCGCACCCTTGGGGAAACCGGTGGTGCCGGAGGTGTACTGGATATTGATCGGCTCGTCGAACTGCAGTGTCGCCTGGAGATCAGCCATGTCCTGCTCGCTGACGCGGTCGGCCTGCTCCATCATGTCGACCCAGCGCCACATGCCGGCGTGCTTGTCGTCATCCAGGTTGATCACGCACTTGAGGTCGGGCAGTTTCTGCGCTTTCAAGCGGCCTTCGCCGCTGGCTTTCAGCTCGGGGGCCAACTCATAGAGCATGGCGCGATAGTCGGACGTCTTGAAGCGGTCGGCGGTGATCAGATAGCGGGCACCGGACTGGTTCAAGGCGTATTCCAGCTCATGGGTGCGGTAGGCCGGGTTGATGTTGACGAGAATGGCGCCGATCTTGGCGGTTGCGAACTGGGTCAGGGTCCATTCGGCCCGGTTGGGGGCCCAGATGCCGATACGGTCTCCCTTCTGAACGCCCAGGGCCATCAGGGCACGGGCACATTGATTGACCTGTCGTTGCAGTTCGCGGTAGCTCCAGTGAATGTCCTGATGCAGAACAATCAGGGCGTCATTGTCCGGATATTGCTGGGCAATTTCGTCGAACTTGTCGCCGATGGTCATGCCGATCAACGGCTTGTCGGCGGTGCTGCTGGTGTAGCTCGGTAGCGTTTTGCTCATTCTGTGACTCCGATTCTTGTTGTTATCCGGTCAAATGAAAAACGGTGGGAGATCAACGAAAGCGGCTGTGGTACTCGGGGTTCGGCTGCATGTCGACCGCGCTGGCCACCCGGTTGGTCATGTTGTAGAAGCCGGCAATGTTGGCGATATCCCAGATGCCGCGCTCGCTGAAGCCGGCATCACGCAGGGTCTGGCGATCGGCCTCGTTGATTGCTGCCGGCGAGGTGGTCAGCTTATGGGCGAAGTCGAGCATGGCACGCTGGCGCGGCTCAAGTTCGGCAACGCGATAGTTCATCACCATCAGCTCGCCCAGTTGCGGGTCTTCCGAGTATTCGCGCACGGCGGCCCCATGTGCTGTCAGGCAGTAATAGCAATGGTTGTTGGACGACACCACCACAGCGATCATTTCTCGCTCCAGCGGCGTCAGTTCGCTATCGCCGAACATCAGTTCGTTGTAGAAGCGGGTGAACACCTCGAACTGGGCCAGGTTCTGACTGTAGGCTTTGAGCACATTCGGTACCATGCCCAGTTTTTCGTCGCATTTACCGAAGTATTTCTGCACATCTTCGGGCAACTGGTGACGCTCGGGAATCGGTAGATCCAGAGCGGTGACGTGGTCAGGCTGTGACATTTTTCAATACCCCTTGTTATCGTTATTCGGCATCGTGATTCGCGTTGGTGGCCTGGCGGGTGTTCAGCGGCTGCACTCTCCCCATGCCTGGGCGACCTTGGAACCGTTGTGACGGCCCAGTTCGCGGGTGATCCAGTGTCCGGTCTGCACCACGGCCTGCAGGTCGATGCCGGTTTCGATATTCATTCCCTGCAGCAGGTACAGCACATCTTCCGTGGCTACATTGCCGGAGGCCCCTTTGGCATAGGGACAGCCACCGAGGCCAGCAGTGGAGCTGTCGATCACCGCGATGCCTTCTTCCAGCACGGCATAGAGGTTGGCCAGCGCCTGGCCGTAGGTATCGTGAAAGTGAGCCGCGAGCTGCTGCACGGGTATCGCTTTGGTCACTTCAGCCAGCATCTGCTTAGCTTTCAAGGGCGTGCCGGCCCCAGTGGTATCACCCAGTGACACTTCATGACAGCCCATGTCGATCAGCTCGCGGCTGACAGCTGCCACCTGAGCCGGATCGATCTCACCCTGGTAGGGGCAGCCCAGAACGGTGGAGACATAGCCGCGCACGCGGATGTCGGCCGCTCGGGCCTGCTCGATGAGCGGCACGAACCGAGCCAGACTTTCGGCGATGCTGCAGTTGATGTTCTTCTGCGAAAAGGCCTCGGAGGCGGCGGCAAACACTGCGACCTCCTCAGTATTGGCTGCCATGGCTCCCTCAAGGCCTTTCACGTTCGGGGTCAGGGCCGAGTAGGTAACACCGGGGTGGCGCTTGATGCCGGCCATGACAGCGGCGGCATCGCCCATTTGCGGTACCCATTTTGGGGACACAAAGCTGGCCGCTTCGATATGACGGATCCCGGCAGCTGACAGGCGGTTGATCAGCTCGACCTTGATTTCCGTGGGGATGATCGGCCCGGGTTCGTTCTGCAGGCCGTCACGGGGACCGACCTCGACAATGCGAACCTGTTGCGGAAAAGCCATCAGGCGGCCTCCTCGTTATCCAATTCTACGGCGATCAGCTCGGCGCCTTCCGATACCAGATCCCCCTCGGCGAAAAATACTTCGCTGACCGTTCCAGCGGCCGGGGCCTTGATGGCGTGTTCCATTTTCATTGCCTCCATGATCACCAGTGTCTGGCCTGCTTCCACTCGGTCTCCCGCCTTGACCAGCACCGCGACCACGGAGCCGTTCATGGGTGCCTGCAGGCCGCCTTCGCTGGCCTGATCTTCAAGGCCATAATGTTCACGATGGCGTGCACAGTGGAAGGTTTCCCCTTCATGGAAAAGCACTAGCTGATCCTGATGCAGGTGGCCGCAAATGCTGAAACGGTGGCCGTTGACGGTGGCATGCAGGCAGTCATCACTCAGACTGGCCTGGACATCATAGCGGCTGTCGCCGACACGGATCTCGTAGCGGTCATCCTGTTCCAGAATGCTAAGCGAATGTTGTACATCATCACTTAGCAGGATCATGGGGCGTGCATAGCAGGAGTTCAGGCGCCAGCTGTTCTGGCGGGCAAACGGCGACCAGGGGTCGGCCGGCAAGGTCTGTTCCGCCTTGTTGTTGAGCAGGAAGAAGCAGGCGCTCAGGACCAGTCCCAGATGCTCGTCCAGTTTCGGCGCCGGGAATAGCAGGGCTTCATGCTTGCCGATGAATCCCGTATCCAGCGCTTCATCGCGGAAGGGGGCCGAATCGGCCAGTGCATGCAGGAAGCGGATATTGGTTTTCACCCCGTTGATCCGGTATTCCTCCAGCGCCTGCACCATGCGGTTGATGGCCCGCTCGCGAGTATCGTCCCAGACGATCAGCTTGGCGATCATCGGGTCATAGTGGATGCTGACTTCATCGCCTTCAACCACACCGGTATCCACGCGCACATGGGCGGTTTCTTGGGGCGTGCGCAGGTAGTGGAGGCGGCCGGTCGCAGGCAGGAAGTCATGGTCCGGATCTTCTGCATAGATGCGCGCTTCCAGCGCATGGCCGCGCAGGCGAATCTGTTCCTGTGCCAGCGGCAGCGGCTCGCCACCGGCGATCCGCAGCTGCCATTCGACCAGATCCTGTCCGGTAATCATTTCGGTGACCGGGTGTTCCACCTGCAGGCGGGTGTTCATCTCCATGAAGTAGAAGGAGCCATCCACGTCGTAGAGGAATTCGACTGTGCCGGCGCCGACATAATCGATCGCCTGAGCGGCACGTACCGCGGCTTCGCCCATCGCCTGGCGGGTCTCATCGCTCAGGCCCGGTGCCGGGGCTTCTTCCAGCACCTTCTGATGGCGGCGTTGGACCGAGCAGTCACGCTCGGCCAGGTACACGCCGTTGCCGAAGTTGTCACAGAATACCTGAATTTCAACGTGACGGGGCTGGGTCAGATACTTCTCGATCAGCATGTCCGGGTTGCCGAAGGCGTTCTTGGCTTCACGCTGGGCGGCAGCCAGGGCTTCGTTGAATTCGGACATCTGCTCAACAACACGCATGCCCTTGCCGCCGCCACCGGCGACCGCCTTCAGCAGCAGGGGAAAACCGCATTTCTCGGCTTCGGCACGCAGCAGGTCAAGAGACTGATCATCGCCATGGTAGCCTGGTACCAGGGGCACACCGGCATCCTGCATGATCGCCTTGGCAGCGGACTTGGAGCCCATGGCGGCGATGGCAGACGCGGGCGGGCCGATAAATACGATGTCGTTGGCTTCACAGGCCTTGGCGAAATCGGTGTTCTCGGACAGGAAGCCGTAACCCGGGTGGATCGCCTGAGCGCCGCTGGCCTTGGCCACTTCGATGATCGTGTCGGCACGGAGATAACTTTCACTACTGGGCGCCGGACCCAGCAGGAAGGCTTCATCGGCCATGGCGACATGACGGGCGTGGCGATCGGCTTCTGAATAGACTGCAACACAGCGGATACCGAGGCGGTGTGCCGTTTGAATGACTCGGCAGGCGATCTCGCCACGGTTCGCGATCAAAATTTTATTAAACATGGGAGGTCTCCGTGTCGAGATCGCCTGCATGCGCTGTGCGCATCGGCAAGCGATTTGGCTTCGCCGCCAGTT
>NZ_JAHQZT010000030.1 GCF_019061305.1 Marinobacterium weihaiense | reverse complement strand
GCCAAGCATTTATTCAGTGAAAACCCCGGTCTCGTTGAGATCGGGGTTTTTGCGTTTGGGGCCGGGGCCCGCACTGGGCCTGCATACAGCAGCGGTGCCCACCGCCTCATACACCGGGCCAGGCCAAAGGAGCATTATCGGTGGGCTGAAGAGCCTCTCGAGTGCATGATGGCGGGGTATGGAGGTGTTCAGTCCACCGTATTATCGGACCAGGCATCGATCAGGCTTTCCTTGAAATTGAGGAAGTCATATTCGACGATTCCCAGAAACGCCAATGCTGCATTGACGGTTGTGCGGCGATCATCAGCCTGAACACGCCAGAAATAACGATATTCGGCGCTTACGTCTTGTGCCAATGCCAGTGCTGCCAGCAGGTACAGCGCCTGCTCATCCACCTTGATTCGGTCACACAGGGCATCCTGTGCAACTGGCTGTAGGCGAATGGCGTCGGCAAGGTGTGCTGGCAGCAGCCAACGTTCCACCATCCGTGCACCAACCTGATAGTGTGAAAACCGGAACTGCAGCAGCTCCTGTCGGTGCAGCGCAGCCGGATCCTGGCTGGAGCTGCGATGCAGACAATCCCGAAAGCCGTCGAAAGCCTGTACCATTAGTGGCAGGCCGCAATCATGCAGCATGCCCAATGCCTGCATTTCGTCAGGGTCGAGTGGCAGTGCAAAGTGGCGAGTTAAGGTGACGGCAACCTGGGACACATCTCTGGCCGTGTCCCAGAAGCGCTCCATACGTCCGGTCTGGCTCAGAGTGTTATGCAGCATGGTCAGGCGTGCTAGGTTGAAGACACGGACAATCCCCAACAGGGAAATCGCGTGCCGTATCGAAGTGACCTGTACCGACAGGCCGTAATAGGGGCTATTCACCACTTTCAAGATGGCCGCATAGATGGCGACATCCTGGCCGATCAAAGTACAGATGCGCTCAAGGTTTGGATCTTCCCGACGGCACTCTCGTGCCAGCTGCAGCAGAATTTCCGGTTGTGGCGGGATCAGCGAGTTGAACGTTGTGCCTGTCATGTAGCGTGTGTCTCCAACGGTATTCACGGCTTGTCTGCTTCTGCGGCACTCAGTATAGTGCCGCCCAGTTCAGGATTCAGCAGGATATGTCATGAAGGTTGAGAACCCTCACAGAAAGCCCTTCGTCGCCCGTGGCTCGGGTGTTGTGCGTTGTGAAGACTGTCGTTTGCCGCAAGAGGTGTGTATCTGTGAGTGGCGCTTTACCGTGCCAGCCAAATGCCAGTTCTGGCTGCTGACTCATCGCTATGAACTGTACAAGCCGACCAATACCGGTCGCCTGATCATGGACTCGATTAAGCACACGCGCCTCTTCGAATGGTCCCGTACGGAACCCTGTGAGCAGCTGCTGGCCGCCCTGGCTGATGAGTGTTATGCGCCCTGCCTGGTATTTCCGGCAGGGGAAGATTACCGGGAACGGATGATCGAAGATCCGGCAAACGATCCGCGCATGCCGGATGCGCGCATTCCGGTGTTCATTATTTTGGATGGAACCTGGCGGCAGGCGCGACGGATGTTTCGTCATAGTCGTTACCTTCAGCACTTGCCGGTCATCGAGCCGCGGACGGATCGCTTGAGCCGCTATCAGCTGCGGCGATCAACCATTGATCATCACCTGTGTACGGCAGAGGTGGCGGTGGCATTGCTGGAACAGGTAGGGGATCAGGCAGCGGCAGACCACCTGGAAGGGTATTTCGAGCGCTTCAACAGCCGTTATATCGCGACCCGGCGGCGCTGGGCCAGGCGCGAGCTGGAGTAGCTCCGCCCGGCCTGAAACCTCAGTGGGTTTCTTCAGCGGCCGGCTGTTCTTCGGCGCGCTGCTGCATCTGCTGAGCATACAGGGCGTCAAAGTTGACCGGAGCCAGCATCAACGGCGGGAAGCTCGCCTTGGTGACGAAGTTGTCAACCGCTTCACGGGCATACGGGAACAACAGGTTGGGGCAGAAGGCGCCCAGGGTGTGGTGCAGTTCCGGTCCTTCCAGACCCGCGATCAGGAAGATGCCCGCCTGCTGGATTTCCACCAGAAATGCCGTTTCGTCCGCGTTCTTGGCGGTGACGGTCAGCGTCAGCACGACTTCGTGGTGCTTTTCGTCCAGCGCGTTGGTACGGGTATTCATTTCCAGATTGATTTCCGGCTGCCAGGGCTGGGTAAAGGCCTTGGCACCCGACGGAGTTTCCAGCGACGCATCCTTGATGTAGACACGCTGCAGGGCAAATTGAGGCTGGGTCGCGTTTGCTTCGGACATCGTTGAATCCTTGTATCGGTCTTGTTGTTGGGGTCAGTCGGCCAGCAGTGCGTCGAGCTGTCCCTGGCGCTCAAGCGCGAACAGTTCGTCGCAGCCGCCCACATGGGTCTGGCCGATGAAAATCTGCGGTACTGTACGCCGGTTGCTGCGCTGCATCATCTCCTGGCGCAGGGCTGGATCAGTATCAACATCAATCACGGTGTACTTCACCTGCTTGCTGTCCAGCAGGGCGATGGCGCGGGTGCAGAAGGGGCACCAGCGGGTCAGGTAAATGGTTGTCTCGTTCATGGCTCTCACTTGATGATCGGCATGTTCTGGCCTTTCCACTCGGTCATGCCACCACTGAGGCGAACGACTTGGCTGAAGCCGGCAGCCTTCAGGGTCTTGGCAGCGCTGCCGGCGGCCTGGCCCAGGTTGCAGACCACAATCAACGGCTTGTCCTTGTACTTGTCCAGCTCGCTCATGCGGCGGTCCAGATCGGCCAGGGGGATGTGATGGGCGCCGGTAATGCGGCCGGTGTCCCACTCCTTGCGAGTACGGATATCCAGTACCACGCCGTCTTCCTTGTTAATCAGGCGGGTGGCTTCCGCCGGCGTGACCGACTTGCCGGCCTTGCGTTTTTCAGTGGCCAGCAGAATGAGCAGGGTCAGTACCCAGGCACCGACCAGATAATAATGCTGTGTTGCGAATTCGATCAGGCGTTCCATAGTCGTTCCGGTCAAAAGGGCGGATAGAAAGTAGGTCAGTATACAATGCCACCGGGACAGCGATAAGGGCATGCCGGCAAAAGCTGGCGGCGCTGCAGTTCGCTTCTCGGCCCGCAAGACAGTAAAATGGTTGCCTGTTTTTTAATCGACCGGACAGACAACGCAACCATGACTGATGCACGCGCAACCAAGGCTCTGATTATTCTTGACGGCTTCGGCGTGGAGTCCACGCCTTCCTCGGCCATTGAAGCGGCCCACACCCCGACCTGGGATCGTCTGCTGTCGCAGCATCCCAATTCACGCATTCAGACATCCGGCATGGCGGTTGGCCTGCCGGATGGCCAGATGGGCAACTCCGAAGTGGGGCACATGAACATCGGTGCCGGTCGTACCGTGTATCAGAACTTTACCCGTATCTCCAAATCGATTGCGGATGGCGACTTCTTCGAGAACGCGGCGCTCTGTGACGCCATGGACAGAGCGATCGCGGCCGGCAAGGCCGTGCATGTACTGGGTCTGCTGTCGCCGGGCGGCGTGCACAGCCATGAAGAGCATATCTTCGCACTGCTGGAAATGGCGGTGAAGCGTGGCGCCAAGGATGTGTATCTGCACGCTATTCTGGACGGCCGCGACATGCCGCCCCGTTCGGCCGAGCCTTCGCTGCAGGCCGCTGAGGCCACCTTCGAGCGCCTGGGGACCGGCGCCATCGCAACGGTGGTCGGTCGCTACTATGCCATGGACCGCGACAACCGCTGGGACCGTGTCGCACTGGCCTATAACGCCATGACACAGGGGCAGGCGCCGCAGCAGGCGACGTCGGCGGCGCAGGCACTGGCGGACGCATATGCCCGCGATGAGAACGACGAGTTTGTTGCCGCGACGGTCATTACCGATGCCGCAGGCCAGCCGGTAGCGCGTGTACAGGACGGCGATGCCCTGATCTGTGCCAACTTCCGTCCCGACCGCGCCCGCGAGATTACCCGCTGTTTCGTGGATGACAACTTTGACGGTTTTGAACGCCCGACGCGTCCGGCGCTGGGCGGCTATGTCATGCTGACCGAGTACGCCGCCGATATTCCGGCGCCGGTGGCTTTCCCGCCGCAAGCGATCCGCAATGACCTGGGCGAATACCTGTCCGGCCTGGGCAAGACCCAGCTGCGCATCTCCGAAACTGAGAAATACGCCCATGTCACCTTCTTCTTCAACGGTGGCCAGGAAGCGGTTTATCCGGGTGAGGACCGTATTCTGGTCCCCTCGCCACAGGTCGCCACCTATGACCTCAAGCCGGAGATGAGTGCGCCGGAAGTGACCGAGAAACTCTGTGCAGCAATTCGCAGCGGCAAGTACGACCTGATCGTGTGCAACTTTGCTAACGGTGACATGGTGGGGCATACCGGCAACTTTGATGCTGCCGTACAGGCGGTGGAAGTGGTGGATCAGAGCCTGACCCTGGTGCTGGCGGCGCTGGCGGAGGTACAGGGTGAAGCCCTGATCACGGCCGATCACGGCAACGTGGAACTGATGCGTGACCCCAACAGTGGTCAGCCGCACACGGCCCATACCACCTGGCCGGTGGCGCTGATCTATGCCGGTCCCCGTGACGAGCAGTTGCAGCTGGCCGATGGTGCTCTCTGTGACCTGGCACCGACGCTGCTGGCGTTGATGGGGCTGGACGCGCCGGTCGAAATGAGCGGTCACTCCCTGGCCACACTGTCCTGAGTCGCGCGTTCGTGTCCCCCGGCTGCCGCTGGCTGCTGCTGTGTTGTCTGAGCCTGGGCGTTGCCGGGCTTGAGGCAGCCCAGGACCCGGCCAGCACCGAGCGCGAGCTCAAGGCGGTCACACAGCAGATTGACCGTCTGCAGGAACGTCTGAAGCAGCGTCAGCGGGTGCTGGCCAAAGCGGAAGCTGAACTGCGTCGCTTTGATACCCGTATCGGTGAGGTGCAAGCACAGCTGCGTGCGCTCAATGATCGCC
This sequence comes from Marinobacterium weihaiense, assembly GCF_019061305.1. Taxonomy (GTDB): domain Bacteria; phylum Pseudomonadota; class Gammaproteobacteria; order Pseudomonadales; family Balneatricaceae; genus Marinobacterium; species Marinobacterium weihaiense. Next base: position 25,785 of record NZ_JAHQZT010000030.1, on the reverse strand, counting down.
AGCAGCAGCTCAAGCAGCGCCGCAGTGGTCTGGGGAATGATGAGACGCGTCTGGCCGCACAGGTACGTGAGCAGGAGGCTCTGGTACGGGATTTGCTGCGCGAGCATTACAAGCTGGGCCGCCAGCCCGGTATCGAACTGCTATTATCCCAGCAGGACCCGCATAAGCTGGACCGCATCCAGCATTACTATGACAGTGTGACAGCACGCCTTAATACCCGGCTGGAAGCATACCGTGCAGCCTTGAATGAGCTGACACAAACGCAAAGCGCAATTGTCAGTACAGATGCAGAATTGCTGGCGACACGGACCCGGCTGCAACAACAGCGTGATGTACTGGCCGAGGCACGCAAGGGACAAGCCATCACCCTTGCAACCCTGCGTCGCGCTCACGGCAGTGACAGCGAAAAACTGAGTCGGCTCAAAGCCAACCGGGCCGAGCTTGAAGCCGTACTCAAGGAGATCCGGCGCTCGCTTGAACAGATCAAGCTCAAGCAGGATGGGCTCAAGTTCAGCCAGCGCAAGGGCAAGCTAGCCTGGCCGGTCAAGGGACGCGTGAAACGTGCATTCGGTAGCCGGGTGGACAACATCCAGTACGAGGGCCTGCTGGTGGAGGCTGCTGCCGGAACACCGGTCAAGGCCGTCCATCACGGCCGTGTGGTCTTTGCCGATTGGCTGCGGGGCTACGGCCTGGTGCTGATTGTCGATCATGGTGATGGCTACCTGTCTCTGTATGGTCAAAACGACAGCCTGCTGCGTGAGCCTGGAGAATGGGTCAACACCGGTGAACAACTGGCGCTGGCTGGCAACAGCGGCGGCAGTACGGAACCGGGGCTGTATTTTGCCATCCGATACAAGGGGCGTTCGATCGACCCGATCGTCTGGCTGGAACGGCGTTAACTTACTTGCAGGGAATTCGATGATGAAGCTAATGAGTCGCACACCGCTTGCTGCCGCCCTCTTGGGCTGCGCTCTGAGCCTGTCACAGCCGGCTGCTGCCCAGCCGCCCGCGGCCGAACAGGCCACCGACAAGCCCCTGCCGCTGACAGAGCTGCGCATGTTTGCCGATGTCTTTGATCGCATCAAGCAGGCCTATGTGGAGCCGGTGGATGATCGTCAGCTGCTGGAAGATGCTATTCGCGGCATGCTGACGGGGCTGGACCCGCACTCGGCCTATCTTGAGGCAGAGGCATTCGAAAGCCTGCAGATTCATACTCGGGGCGAGTTCGGCGGGTTGGGCATCGAGGTGGGCCTTGAGGATGGTTTCATTCGTGTCATTGCTCCGATCGACGATACTCCGGCCCAGCGTGCCGGTGTACGAGCCGGTGACCTCATCATCAAGCTTGGCGAAACCCCGGTACAGGGCATGGACCTGAACGAGGCGGTCGACCGCATGCGGGGTGAAGTCGGCACGACGATCCGTCTGACCATCATGCGCGACGGTCTTGATCAGCCGCTGGAGCTCGAGTTGGAGCGGGACGTGATCAAGGTACGCAGCGTGCGCCACGAAATGCTGGAGCCGGGTTACGGTTATCTGCGTATTTCCCAGTTCCAGGCCCATACCGGCGAGGATCTGGTGGCGGCCATCCACGACATGCAGCGGGCGGGCGACCTGCACGGGCTGGTGTTGGACCTGCGTAACAACCCCGGTGGGGTGCTGCAGGCAGCCGTGGCCGTCAGCAACGCGTTTCTGGACGAGGGGCTGATCGTCTACACCGAGGGGCGCTTGCCCAACTCGGAGCTGCGTTTCAATGCCAACACCGAGACGGCTGCAGCGGACACCCCGCTGGTAGTGCTGATCAACGGGGGCAGTGCCTCGGCCTCCGAGATCGTGGCGGGTGCGTTGCAGGATCATCAGCGGGCGGTATTGATGGGTACGGACAGCTTCGGCAAGGGCTCGGTACAGACCATCCTGCCGCTGGCCGAAGACCGTGCCATCAAGTTGACCACGGCACGCTATTACACGCCGGGCGGTCGCTCGATCCAGGCACAGGGCATCCAGCCGGACCTGCGCGTGGAAGATGCACGCTTGACACCGATCGAGCATGGCAGCCGCATCAAGGAGCGCGATCTGGCCGGCCATCTTGAGAACGGCAGATCAGGTCAGGACGCGGCGAGCACAAGCAGTGCAGAGCGTACCGCACGTGATTTCCAGCTCTACGAAGCTTTGAACCTGCTCAAGGCGATGCAGATCCTGCAGCGCGTACCGGCGGCTGACTGAGCAGCACGCCGGCTGCTTCTAGATGAGGGGCCTTCGAGCCCCCTTTTGCGTTATGACGCGGGCATATGGAACAGTGCCGCAGCCAAAGCGCCCCACTGTTCAGCCCAGTGCACGGTGGGCCGCCGCTTGAATTCAGAACGTACGAACTGGCGAATGCGCCCTTCCGCGGCCGCCAGCATCAAGTTGGCCGCCGAGCCAGCCGGAACCCGGGTACGCAGTCCCTCCCGCGGCTCGGCCTCCCGCATCATCTGCTTGAGCTGGGTTTCCAGGCGCTCGAACAGCTGGTTGACGCGTGTCCGCAAACGGTCGGTTTCACCGGCCAGGGCATCGCCGGTCAGAATGCGGGCCATGCCCGGGTTCTTCTCCACGAAGGCCAGCAGCAGCGTCAGTGTCTGCTCGCACTGGCGCACGCCATCCAGGTCGGATTGACCGATCAGCTTGATGCGTGAAAACAGGGTTTCCTCGATAAAGCCGATCAGCCCTTCGAACATCCGCGCCTTACTGGGGAAGTGGCGGTACAGCGCCGCTTCGGAGACGCCGACTTCACGTGCCAGGGCTGCGGTGGTAATGCGCTGTCCCGGGTTGCTTTCCAGCATGTGTGCCAGTGCCTGCAGAATCTGCTCACGGCGGGAGATTTTTTGTGCCTTGTCGCTCATGCGTCCACAGTCTGGCTGCTGTTAGTGATCAGGGTGCCGACGCCTTCATCGGTGAATATTTCGAGCATGCAGGCATGCTCGACGCGGCCGTCAATGATATGGGCGCTACTGACACCGCCCTTGACGGCACTCAGGGCACAATCGATCTTGGGCAGCATGCCGCCATAGATGGTGCCATCGGCAATCAGCGCATCGACCTGTTCGGTGGTCAGGCCGGTCAGGACCTTACCATCCTTGTCTAGCAGGCCGGAGATATTGGTCAACAGCATCAACTTTTCGGCCTTCAGGACTTCAGCTACCTTGCCGGCCACCAGGTCAGCATTGATATTGTAGGCATGGCCGTCTTCACCCACCCCGATGGGGGCAATCACCGGGATGAAATCAGAGTTGACCAGCATCTCCAGGACCTGCACGTTGACGCTGTCGACTTCGCCGACATGGCCGATATCGATGATCTCCGGCGCTTCCATCTCCGGGGTTTTGTGCTTGACCTTGAGCTTGCGTGCGCGCAGCAACTGGCCGTCCTTGCCGGTCAGGCCGATGGCCTTACCGCCGGCGGTGTTGATCAGGCCGACGATCTCCTTGTTCACCATGCCGCCCAGCACCATTTCCACCACGTCCATGGTCTTGGAATCGGTGACACGCATGCCGTTGATGAAGTGGGATTCAATCTTCAGCTGATCCAGCAGATCACCGATCTGTGGGCCGCCCCCGTGTACCACGATCGGGTTGATGCCGATCAGTTTCATCATCACGATGTCACGGGCAAAGCTTTCCTTGAGCTTCTCGTCGATCATGGCGTTGCCGCCATACTTGATGACCAGGGTCTTGCCGACAAACTGCTGGATGTAGGGCATGGCCACCGACAGGACATTGGCGGTCGACATGGCTTGTTCACGGGACAGAGGCATGGTTTCTCCTTGTGTCTTCCTTGCGGCTTAGGCGTCGGGGATGACCAGAGTGTCATCCAGGGCGCTCAGGCGAGCCTGAAACTCGGATTGGATTCGATTAAGGGCAGCTCGGTTTTCGGCCTCGAAGCGCAGCACCAGTACCGGGGTGGTGTTTGAGGCACGCATCAGGCCCCAGCCGTCGGCATAGTCGACGCGCACGCCATCGATATGGCTGACGTCGCCGCCTGGAAACTCGGCCTGCTGCAATGCTTCGACCAGAGCAAACTTGGTCGTTTCACTGACGTCGATATTGATTTCCGGAGTGCTGATGTCCTCCGGGTAGGCCGCAAACAGCGCATCGGCGTCTTCTTCGCGGCCGGACAGGATTTCCAGCAGCCGGGCGGCACTGTAGAGGCCGTCATCGAAACCGTACCAGCGTTCCTTGAAAAAGATATGGCCGCTCATTTCACCGGCCAGCAGGGCACCGGAGGCTTTCATCTGGCGCTTGATCAGCGAGTGGCCGGTTTTCCACATGGTGGCCTTGCCTCCCGCCCGTTCGATGACCTGCGGCAACAGGCGCGAGCACTTGACGTCGAACAGGATTTCGGCGCCCGGGTTGCGGCTGAGTACATCCTCGGCGAACAGCATCATCACCCGGTCCGGATAGATCACATGGCCGGTGGGGGTGATCACACCCACGCGATCACCATCGCCGTCAAAGGCCAAGCCCAGGTCGGCTTCATGCTCCGCGACGGCGGCAATAGCGTCCTGCAGGTTGGCTAGCTTTCCCGGGTCGGGATGGTGGTTGGGGAAGGTGCCGTCCACCTCGCAGAACAGCGGAATGACTTCACAGCCCAGCTGCTCGATCAGCGCCGGGGCCAGCTTGCCGGGGATGCCGTTGCCACAGTCCACGACCACTTTCATGCCGCGCTTGAGCTTGACGTCACCCAGTATTCGCTGCAAATAGTCCTGTTCCACTTCGAAAGCTTCAGCAGCACCGGTGCCGTCCACGTAGTCGGCGGCCTGAATGCGGTTGGCCAGCGCCTGGATCTGATCACCGGACAGGGTTTCGCCCCCTAGCATCATTTTGAAACCGTTATAGTCAGACGGATTATGGCTGCCGGTGATCATGATGCCGGTCTGGTCCGTGCGCTGATGTGCCGCGAAATAGAGTGTGGGGGTGGCAATGTAGCCGGCATCCAGCACTTGGCAACCGCTATCGGTCAAGCCCTGGATCAGAATGCTCTTGAGCTGCGGGCCGGACAGTCGACCGTCGGCGCCGACGACCACTTCGCGAATGTTGCGTGCCATCGCTTCAGCAGCGAATGCGCGGCCGATATGGTACACGGTGGCGTCGGTCAGTGATTGGCCAACGATGCCGCGGATGTCATAAGCACGGAAAATTTCACGGTCAAAGGTTTCAAGCGGGTAAGGCATGAACAGGTTTCCCGGAGGTCAGTAAGTGTTTACAAAATGTATTCAGTGGCGGCCGGAGGAACCGAAGCCACCGGCACCGCGATGGGAATCGCTGAAGTCGTTGACGATCTCTAATTCGGCCTGAACCACTGGCACCAGTACCATCTGCGCGATGCGTTCGCCCGGCTCGACAGTAAAGCTGGTCTGGCCGCGGTTCCAGCAGGACACAAAGAGCTGGCCCTGGTAATCGGAGTCGATCAAACCGACCAGGTTGCCCAGCACGATGCCGTGCTTGTGACCCAGGCCCGAGCGCGGCAGGATCATGGCGCACAGGCCCGGATCCTCGATATGGATTGCCAGGCCGGTGGGGATCAGCTCGGTCTGGCCCGGTGCCAGTGTCAGTGCCTGGTCCAGGCAGGCGCGCAGATCGAGGCCGGCCGATCCGACGGTGGCGTAGGCGGGCAGGGGAATGTCGCGACCGATGCGGTCGTCCAGAATCTTGACTTGCAGTGCTTTCATGAGGTGCTCGAATCGGTTCGTGAATACAGGGCCGCAATCTGAGTGATCAGCTGGCGGGCCAGGCGACGCTTGGACGCCTGCGGCAGGCTGACTTCCGCGTCGGCGCTGACCAGGGTGACGGCGTTGTCATCGCTGTTGAAGCCGATGTCCGGGTTGGACACGTCGTTGGCGATGATCAGGTCCAGTCCCTTGCGGGCCAGTTTGCTGCGTGCGTAGTCGATGACGTCACGGGTCTCGGCGGCGAAGCCGATAGTGTAGGGACGCATCTCAGCCAGGCCGGCGACGGTGGCAACGATGTCCGGGTTCTTCACCAGCCGCAGCTCCATGATCTCTTCGCTGCCCTTCTTGATCTTGTGCTCGGCCACGTCGACGGGTCGATAATCGGCGACCGCGGCGGCGGCGATAAACAGGTCGCAGCAGTCGATGCCGTCCAGTGCGGCGGCGAGCATCTGTTCGGCGCTTTCCACTGCCACGCATTCGGCCCGGGCCGGTGGCGTCAGCGTTACCGGCCCGCTGATCAGCTTGACGCTGGCGCCGGCATCCAGCGCCGCTTCCGCCAGGGCATAGCCCATCTTGCCGGAGCTGTGGTTGGAGATGTAACGCACCGGGTCCAGCGCCTCTCGGGTCGGGCCGGCGGTAATGAACACCCGCTTGCCATTCAGGACGCCGTGCTCGAACTGCTCGGCGGCCAGCTCGGCCAGTTCTTCTGCTTCCAGCATGCGGCCGGGGCCGGTATCGCCGCAGGCCTGGGCGCCCACGCCGGGGCCGAACAGGGTCACGCCCTGGCGGCTCAGCCGTTGCACGTTGTCCTGGGTGCGCGGGTCGCGCCACATGGCCTGGTTCATGGCCGGCGCCAGGCAGATGGGCGCGTCCGTGGCCAGGCACAGCGTGGTCAACAGGTCGTTACCCATGCCGGCGCTGAAGCGGGCGATGAAATCGGCGCTGGCCGGTGCCACCAGGATGAGGTCGGCCCACTTGGCCAGCTCGATGTGGCCCATGCCGGCTTCCGCTTCCGGGTCCAGCAGCTGCAGGTGAACCGGATGGCCGGACAGGGCTTGCAGTGTCAGCGGAGTGATGAATTCGGTGGCGGCGGGAGTCATGACGATGCGCACGTCGGCGCCGGCGCCCTTGAGCAGGCGGGTCAGTTCGGCACTTTTATAGGCCGCGATGCCGCCGGTGATGCCGAGCAGAATGCGCCGGTTAGTAAGTCTGTGCATACCCTGAGTATCCGGTTGTTTCTCATCGTGGGACAGGGGGCTAAGATACCACTTCGGCTGTCCGAAACGTAGCCGATTTAGCATCGATTGATACTCACAGGGAGGTGAGAATGGCGATAACCGACTGGCCGGCCGAGGAGCGGCCGCGCGAAAAACTGCTGGCGCGAGGGGCGCAGGCCCTGTCCGATGCCGAGCTGCTGGCCATCTTTCTGCGCACCGGCGTGCAGGGCGTTAGTGCCGTGGATCTGGCGCGGCAGCTGCTGGAGCATTTCGGCGGGCTGCGGGCGCTGCTGGAGTGTGACCTGCATACCTTCTGCGCGGCCCATGGTCTGGGGCCGGCCAAGTATGTCCAGCTGCAGGCGGTACTGGAAATGTCGCAGCGTCATCTGGAAGCGCAGTTGGTGCGCGAGTCCGCGCTGGAAAGCCCGACCATGGTGCGGCGTTATCTGGCCGGCAAGTTGCGCCACGAGCCGCGCGAGGTGTTCGCCTGCCTGCTACTGGACAACCGGCACCGGGTGCTGCGCTACGAAGCGCTATTCTATGGCACCATCAATGCCGCCAGCGTGCATCCGCGTGAAGTGGTCAAGCTGGCACTGGCGCATAACGCCGCGGCACTGATTCTGGCGCACAATCACCCTTCTGGCGTAGCCGAGCCTTCGCAGGCCGACCGGCAGATTACCGACCGTCTGATTCAGGCGCTGGGGCTGGTGGATATTCGGGTGCTGGACCATGTGGTGATCGGCGACGGCGAGTCGGTCTCCTTTGCCGAGCGCGGGTTGTTGTGACGGTTGGTGAAAAAATCAACAATTGTCTGGTCAATGTTGCGACTTGGCTGTATAATCCGCGGCCTTCTGTTCCTTAATGGTACGGTATTCTGTCCGTGTACGTTTGGACGCTCCGCCTGAGACCCTGCCTGTTGCCGGGTCGATAAACATCGAACAGAAGTTACCCAACCCTTTTAACAAAAGGTTTTTACAATGTCTCGAGTTTGCATGGTAACGGGCAAGCGCCCGGTCACCGGGAACAACGTTTCCCACTCAAACCGCAAAACCCGTCGTCGCTTCCTGCCGAACCTGCACTGGCACCGTTTCTGGGTTGAAAGCGAAAACCGTTTCGTACGTCTGCGTGTTTCCTCCAAGGGCATGCGTATCATCGACAAGAAGGGCATCGATTCAGTTCTGACTGAACTGCGTGCTCGTGGCGAGAAAGTCTGAGGAGATTGAATCATGGCTGCTAAAGGCGCACGCGAGAAGATCCGCCTGGTATCCTCTGCTGGTACCGGTCACTTCTACACGACTGACAAGAACAAGCGTAACACTCCGGACAAGTTCGAATTCAAGAAATACGACCCGGTTGTTCGCAAGCACGTGATCTACAAGGAAGCCAAGATCAAGTAATTGGTCTCGACTTCAGTCATGAAACCCCGCCATACCCTTGGGTATCGCGGGGTTTTTTGTGGCTGGCGGCCGGCCGGGGCCGCCCTGTAGGATAGGCGTTTCACGTTGCAGTTGAGGCCGTTCACATGACTCTGCCCCCTGTTCTGATTCGATTTGTGCCGCTGGCTTTTGTGCTGCTGTGGAGCACTGGCTTCATCGGCGCCCGCTTCGGGCTGCCCTATATCGAACCTTTTTATCTGCTCTGGCTGCGTACCCTGCTGACCCTGCTGGTGTTTGCCGGTCTGATCTGGGTCTTCCGTGCCCGCTGGCCCGGCCCGCGCCAGGCGTTGCATCAGATGGTGACCGGTGCACTGGTGCATGGCTGCTATCTGGGCGGGGTGTTCGCGGCCATCAAGTGGCAGTTGCCAGCCGGGGTAACGGCCATCCTGGTGGGCCTGCAGCCGGTCTTGACTGCCGTGCTGGCCTGGGGGCTTTGGGGGCAGCGCCTGCAGCCGCGACAATGGCTAGGGCTGGGCCTCGGTCTGGCAGGCGTGATTCTGGTACTGGCAACCGGGCTGCAGCCAGGGCAGTTCGACATTCGCCCCGAGGCGGTATTGGCGGCAGCACTGGCCCTGATCGGTATTTCGGTCGGGACGCTGTACCAGAAGCGCTTTGGCGCCGGGACCGACCTGCTGACCGGTTCCTTTTTCCAGTACCTGGCCATGGCTCTGATGATGGGGGGGCTGACGTATACAGTGGAAACGCAGGCGGTGCACTGGCATCCGGAGCTAATCGGAGCATTGCTGTGGCTGGTACTGGGGCTGTCGGTCAGTGCCATTCTGCTGTTGATGCTGATGATCCGTGAAGGCGAAGTGTCGCGCGTGGCCAGCTATTTCTATCTGGTGCCGCCGGTGACGGCGCTGGAAGCCTGGTGGCTGTTCGACGAACAGCTGTCGCTGATGGCCCTGGCCGGCATGCTGTTGGCCGTGGCCGGTGTTTATCTGGTATTGCGTGTCAGGCCGGCCGCCTGAGCGCAGTCGCTGTACGAGAGGAAGAGAAGTCGATGCCCGAACTGCCGGAAGTGGAAACCACCTGTCGTGGCATAGCCCCCCATGTGGAACAGCGCCGAGTCGTCTCGCTGGTCGTGCGTCAGCCCAGGCTGCGCTGGCCCGTGCCCGAACAGCTGGCACAGTGGGTTGAAGGGGACCGTATCCAGCGTGTGGAGCGCCGGGCCAAGTATCTGCTGCTGCGCTTTGCGCGCGGCACGCTGATCATCCACCTGGGCATGTCGGGCAGCCTGCGCATCGTGGCGGCAGATGCGCCGGCAGGCAAGCATGACCATGTCGACCTGGTGCTGGACTCCGGTCAGCGGCTGCGGTTGACGGACCCGCGCCGCTTCGGGGCTGTGCTTTGGCAGGACAACGGCAGCGAGCACAGCCTGCTGGCGTCGCTGGGGCCGGAGCCGCTGGAGGAGGCCTTCAGCGCCGAGTACCTGCAGCAGTGCTGTGCCGGACGGCGTACTGCAATCAAGACCCTGGTCATGAATGCGGCCGTGGTGGTGGGGGTCGGCAACATCTATGCCAACGAAGCTCTGTTCCAGGCCGGTATCGACCCGCGCCGGGCCGCCGGGCGCATTGCGGCGGCTCGCCTGGTTGCGCTCACTGCGGCGATCAAGCAGGTTCTGGCTGCAGCCATCGAGCAGGGCGGCACCACGCTGCGTGACTTTGTCGGCGGTGACGGCAAACCGGGCTACTTCAAGCAGGAGTTGCAGGTGTATGGCCGGGGCGGTGAGCCCTGTCACCGTTGCCTGCAGCCCCTGTCGGAAGTGAAATTGAACCAGCGCAGTACGGTATTCTGCCGTCACTGCCAGCGCTAGTGGCATCAGGATGAACGCTCAGATGGAAAAGGACGTCAACAGCAATCGGCAGCGCCTGCGTCACAAGCTCGGCATCGAGGCATGCCTGCAGCGGCGCGAGGTGGTGCCGGTGGGCGAGCTGCCCGTGCATACCGAGTATTATCATTACGCCGACACGGCACCGCTGGTGCTGTTTCTGCCCGGCATCGGTACCTACAGCGAACTCTATGCCGAGCTGCTGGACGGGCTGAGTGCGAGCGGCTGCAACGTGGTTGGCGTGGATCTGCGCGGGCACGGTTACTCCGGCGGCAGTCGCGGGCTTTATACCGTGGACCAGGTGGTAGCCGACTGCCGCCAGGTCATTGATCACTACCGGGCGCGTGTTTCCGGTCCCGTGTACCTGTACGGCTATTCGATTGGGGCCCTGCTGGCGGTGGCGATGGCCGAGCAGGACGAGCGGGTGCGGGGGGTGGTCTGCGGTACCCTGCTGGTGCCGGAGGTAGCGCCGGATTTTCTGCACCAGCTGGGCTGGTCCTGGGTTTGGGGCAGCGCCCTGATGCTGCCGGGCCTGCGTCTGCCGATGCAGAGTTTCATCGACTACGAACGTCTGCTGGCCGGGCATCCGGCCGGGGAAGAGATCAACGCCGATGAGCGTATCGTGTTCGACTATCCGCTCCAGACCCTGTCCAGCCTGTTCACACACCGGCTGGGCGTGCTCTACCGGCGCTACGGCTTCGAGGGACTTATTCTGCATGGCACCGAGGACGAAGTGCTGCCCCTGAGCTATTCGCAGCGGGTCGTGGAAGCGCTGGCGCATCCATTCCGCCTGCAGGCCATCGCGGGTGAGGGACACATGCTGCCCTGGGACAACCCGGCGCTACTGATCCGGCATCTGAGCGACTGGCTGGGACTGGCCGTCACCAAAGCGTAAGCCCGGCGTCATGCGGCTGTCACCTCCGGCTGGCGACAATGCGTCAGACGCTGGCCCGGAGAGTGACCATGAATCACCTGCAGAAATTCAATGCGTTCGATACCCGTGCATTTCACTGGTGCCAGGGCTTGGGGCATTCGCTGCCGCTGATCACCGGCAGTCGCTGGATCTCCCGCCTGGGCGATGGCGGCGTGTACCTGCTACTGGGCGTCGGTCTGGCGCTCTGGGATGACCAAGATGGCGAGGCTTTTATGCTAGCCGGGCTACTGGCCTATGCCATTGAGCTGCCAGTGTACCTGTTGCTGAAGAATACCATTCGCCGTGACCGCCCCTGCCATCGATTGCAGGGCTTCGAAGCCGCCATCGAACCATCGGACCGTTTCAGCTTTCCCTCCGGCCATGCGGCGGGGGCGTTCGTGTTTGCCATGCTGTTGGCTGAATTCTATCCCGTGTTGCTGCTGCCCGGTTTCGTGCTGGCCTGCCTGGTCGGTGCATCAAGGGTCATGCTGGGGGTGCATTATCCCACGGATATTGCGGCGGGTGCTGTCCTGGGCCTGTCTGCGGGCCTGGTCGGACTGGGCCTCTGGGAGTGGCTCTGATGCGTATTCTGTATGGGGTCCAGGCGACCGGCAACGGCCATATCACCCGGGCGCGGGTATTACTGCCGGCTCTGCAAGCCGCCGGCGCCGAGGTGGACATGCTGTTCAGCGGTCGTCCGGCCGAGCGGCTGTTCAACATGGAAGGCTTTGGCGACTATCGCGTGTGTCGCGGCCTCACGTTCGTGACCGAGGCCGGTCGGGTCAAGCGTTGGCAGACGCTGTGTCGCAATAGTCTGTGGCAGTTTGGGCGCGACCTGAAGCGGCTGGATCTGAGTGGCTACGATCTGGTGCTGAGCGACTTCGAGCCGCTGACGGCTTGGGCGGCGCGGCGCCAGCAGGTGCCCTCCGTGGGCGTGGCGCATCAATACGCGTTCCACTATCCGGTACCGGGGACCGGTCGTGTGCCCTGGCTGAAACCTGCCATCAGCCTGTTTGCACCGGTGGATCAACCGGTCGGCTTGCATTGGCAGCCCTTTGACGCCCCTATTCTGCCGCCGATGATTGAGCCGCTGGCGGCCAAGCCGGAGGATGACGGTCACATTCTGGTCTACCTGCCGTTCGAGTCTCTGGATGAGGTGCGCTACGGGCTGCTGCCGTTCCAGGGGCGGCGGTTTCGTATCTATTGCGGCGTGGTGGATCAGCCGCGGCAGGAGGGGCCGCTGACGCTGCTGCCGTTTTCACGCGAGGACTTCCGTCGGGACTTGCACCGCTGTCATGGCGTGATCGCCAATGCCGGCTTCGGGCTGTGCAGCGAAGCTCTGCAGGCGGGCAAGAAGCTGTTGATCAAGCCGCTGCGGCATCAGGTTGAGCAGCAGTCCAATGCCGTAGTGCTGGCGCAGATGGGGCGAGCTGAGGTGATGCATCGATTGGACGCGGGTCGGGTCGATCCCTGGCTGCAGGCTCCGGTTGCGCCTCCCATATACTGGCCTGACGTGGCGGGTCACCTGGCGCGCTGGCTGGTCGCGGGTCGGGTCTCGTCCTTGTCGGAACTGGCCGAGGTGTTGTGGCAGGAGCGAGTTGCCGGTAAGCCGGCGCGTGTTTGAATAGCCGCTGACAGGCAGTCGTAAGCCTGTCGCCGAAACGCCGAGTGGCTGAAACGCATGGCGTTGAAGAAAAGTGCGGGGCGGGTATGCATGAACAGCCGTGGTCAGTAAGGTGGGGGCCATCTGATCAAGGTGAAAGAAGCACGCTGTTCCGTCAGCATACTTCTTCCTTTGGCTGTCCTTTCCCTGCGGGCTCGAGGGGCGTCCTGCCCGGTATATCCCTATGTCCCTGTGCCGCTGCGTGGCCGTCCTTGTATTCGTTCCCTGAACAGGAGATCCACGCTTGCTATTATGGCTGCTGGGGAATTTATGGATATAGGAATTTTTCCTATTTTGCGGGTCAGGCTCGCTTGACCACCTCGTCCACCAGTCGGTTGATGCCGGCGGCGGCTTCTGAAATGGAACCGGCAAGCATATAGGCCGGTGTGGTGATGACCTGGTGCTGCTCGTCAATCACGATCTGGTCGACCGGGCAGTTCCGGTGCTGACCGCCCATGGCGTTGATGGCGCCGGCCACGCCCTCGTCGGTGCCGATGGTGCACTGGATGCCTGCGCCCAGCAGCTTGGGGGTCATCGCCGGAGCGATGCAGATCAGGCCCACCGGTTTGCCGGCCTGGTGGATAGCGCGGGCAACACGGACCACCTCGTCGTTGATGCGGCATTCAGGGCCGCTGACGGCAAAGTCGCTTAGGTTCTTGGCGGCCCCGAAACCGCCGGGAATGATCAGGGCGTCGAATTCGTCCGGATTGGCTTCGGCCAGGTCCTTGATTTCGCCGCGGGCCAGGCGGGCCGCTTCCACCAGAACATTGCGTTTCTCGCCTTCGGCTACTTCCCCGGTGAGGTGGTTGATAACATGCATCTGCTCGATGTCTGGCGCAAAGCACTGGTAGCGAACGCCGTTGTGTTCCAGGCGCAGAAAGGTCAGCACCGACTCATAGATCTCGGAGCCGTCAAATACGCCGCTGCCGGACAGGATCACTGCAATGTTTTTCATCGTCTCGTATCTCCTCAATTGCTGACTGCTGTGCTGCCTGGCAGCCTTGCCAGGCGTCATATCGAAGTGGTCACAGAGTACGTTAAGATGAAACCATTACCAAATACGGATGTGACGTGAACGACGGCCCCGCAATCGCTGTCACAGAAGCGTCACACTTCTGTCGTCCAATACTGCCGAAAAAAGGAACCAAGCCGTGGCCTTTACCAACAGTCAGCGTTATTACCCGGAAACCCGCATGCGTCGCATGCGCGCCGATGACTTCTCCCGCCGTCTGATGCGGGAGAACGTCCTGACCACCGATGACCTTATTTACCCGGTCTTTGTACTCGAGGGCGAGGGACAGGTTGAAGACGTGCCATCCATGCCGGGCGTGCAGCGCTACAGCATCGACCTGCTGGTAGACAAGGCGCGCGAGTGGCATGCGCTGGGCATTCCGGCCTTGGCCTTGTTTCCGGTGACGCCGGCCAGCGCCAAGAGTGAATTCGCGGAAGAAGCCTTCAACCCCGAGGGCCTGGTGCAGCGCACCGTACGTGCCCTCAAAGCCGCGGTACCGACGCTGGGCATCATGACCGATGTGGCGTTGGACCCCTACACCACGCACGGTCAGGATGGCATCCTCGACGAAGACGGCTATGTGCTTAACGACCGGACCGTCGATACTCTGGTACAGCAGGCACTGTCCCATGCCGAGGCCGGTGCCGATATCGTCGCGCCCAGCGACATGATGGACGGCCGCATTGGCGTGATCCGTGACGAACTGGAAAGCCAGGGCTTCGTCAACACCCGCATCATGGCGTACTCGGCCAAGTATGCCAGTGCCTACTACGGTCCCTTCAGAGATGCTGTGGGATCGGCGGGCAACCTGGGCAAGGGCAACAAGTACAGTTACCAGATGGACCCGGCCAACAGCGACGAGGCCCTGCACGAGGTGGCCCTGGACCTGGCCGAAGGCGCCGACATGGTCATGGTCAAGCCCGGCATGCCTTATCTGGATATCGTGCGCCGCGTCAAAACTGAATTGAAAGCGCCGACCTTCGCCTACCAGGTGAGTGGCGAATATGCCATGCACATGGCCGCCTTCCAGAACGGCTGGCTGGACGAAGAGGCCATCATCATGGAGAGCCTGCTCAGCTTCAAGCGAGCCGGTGCCGATGGCATTCTGACCTACTTCGCGGTCAGGGCGGCGGAGATCCTCAACCGCAACTGATAAGAGCCTATACTCGCAATGGATGACAGCTTGGAGCCTGGAGGGTACACCATGAACGCGACATCACCGGAGACGTTGCCGGAGCAGAGCGAGGCCACCGCCGCGCTGCTGGAAAGCCGTGAGATACTGCCGACCATCGATCCCATCGAGGAGGTGCCGGTCGACCTCAAGGCTCCCGAGCTGTACATCAACCGCGAGCTCAGCCACCTGCAGTTTAACGTGCGGGTACTGGAGCAGGCGCTGGACGAAAGCTACCCGCTGCTGGAGCGGCTGATGTTCCTGCTGATCTTTTCCAGCAACCTGGACGAGTTCTTTGAGATCCGGGTGGCGGAGCAGCTGCGGCAGCTCAAGTATGGCCGTGAGGCCGTGGGCCCGGATGCCATGCACCCGCAGAAGGTGCTCGACCGGATCAGCGAGATCTGTGCCGTCAATGTCGAGCGCCAGTACAAGATTCTCAATGACATCATGTTCCCGGCGCTGGAAGCGGAAAACATCCGCTTCATCCGCCGTGCCGAATGGACCCGGGAGCAGCGCGCCTGGGTCAAAGAGTACTTCGAGGACCAGTTGTTGCCGGTGATCAGTCCCATCGGGCTGGATCCCTCGCATCCATTCCCGCGGCTGGTCAACAAGAGCCTCAATTTCATTGTCGAGCTGGATGGCAAGGACGCCTTCGGCCGCGAAACCGGACTGGCGATCATCCCGGCTCCGCGCTCACTGCCGCGCCTGATTCGCCTGCCGGACGCGCTCTGCGAGGGCGGTGACAACCTGATTTTCCTGTCGTCCATCATCCATGAATTTGCCGAAGAGCTGTTTCCCGGCATGACCGTGGACGGCTGCTACCAGTTCCGCATTACTCGCAACGCCGACCTGAGCTTCGATTTCGAGGAGATCGAAGATCTGGCCCGTGCTCTCAGGGGCGAGTTGCACTCGCGCAAGTTCGGCGATGCGGTACGGCTAGAAGTGGACAGCAGGACGCCGGAGGCACTGATCAGCTTTCTGCAGGCGGAGTTCAGCTTGGCGGACAGCCATGTTTATCGGGTCAACGGGCCGGTCAACCTGACCCGCCTGATGGCGGTGCGGGATCTGGTCGAACGCCCGGAACTGCGCTGGAAGCCTTTTACCCCGGGGCTGCCCAACAAGCTCAAGAATACGGAAGATATCTTTACCGCACTGCGCAAGAACGACCAGCTGCTGCAGCACCCCTTCCAGTCGTTCACGCCGGTGGTTGATCTGCTGCGTCAGGCCGCCAAGGACCCGCAAGTGGTGGCGATCAAGCAGACGCTGTACCGTACCGGCGTCAAGTCGGATATCGTCAATGCGTTGGTGGAAGCCGCGCGCAACGGCAAGGAAGTCACGGTAGTGATTGAGCTGCGAGCCCGCTTTGACGAAGAGAGCAATCTGCAGCTGGCGGGTCGCCTGCAGGAGGCGGGCTGTCTGGTGGTGTACGGGGTGGTCGGCTACAAGACCCACGCCAAGATGATGCTAGTAGTCCGCCGTGAAGGCCCGGACCTGGTGCGCTACAGCCACCTGGGCACCGGCAACTACCACTCGGGGACGGCGCGGCTGTATACCGATTACAGCTACATGACGGCGGATGACGAGGTCGGCGAGGATGTACATAAGATCTTCCAGCAGCTGACCGGCATGGGCAAGATTCAGAAACTGCAGAAACTCTACAACGCGCCTTTTACTCTGCACGCCAAGATGCTGGAACTGGTTCAAAACGAGATCCGCAACGTTAAGGCAGGCAAGAAGGGCCACATCATCATCAAGGTCAATGGTCTGACCGAGCCCAAGCTGATACGAGCCCTGTACGAGGCCTCTCAGGCCGGGGTCGAGATCGACCTGATCATCCGCGGCATGTGTCGCCTGCGACCGGGGCTGGAAGGGGTGTCGGACAATATCCGTGTGCGCTCCATCATCGGCCGTTTCCTGGAGCACACCCGGGTGTACTGGTTTGCCAACGAGGGCGGCAAACCGGTGGTAATCGGCTCCAGCGCGGACTGGATGGAGCGCAACATGCTCAACCGTGTGGAAACCGGCTTCGAGTTGTCTGGTAAGAATGCCGAGCGCATTCGCCGTGAGCTGGACTACTATCTGCGTGACAACACCCAAGCCTGGGAACTGCACTCGGACGGCAGTTATGCACTGGTGCAGCCGGCGGACGGTGAAGAGCGCATCAGCGCCCAGCAGATATTGCTCGACGATCTGGCCGTGTCCGGCTAGCGACCGGCCGCGTCAGGGCAGCATGGCGGCGTAGCCGCTGCGATAGTCCGGATAGCGAAAGCGGTAACCGCTGGCCCTGAGGCGGCGGTTGCTGCAGCGCTTGCTGCCGCCACGCCGGATTGGCTGGCGGGTTTCGATCGCCACGCCGAGCTTCTGTGCCAACCACTCCATGACCTCGTGGATCGGTGTTGGGCTATCGTCACTGGCCAGGTACAGCGGCTTCAGTGTGGCTCCGTCCTCGGCCCGCTGCAAGAGGTGCCGGAGCACGCCCACGCAGTCATCCCGATGAATGCGGTTGCTGTAATGCAGCGGTTCGGGCGGGGCAGCAATGCCGGCCAGCACCTGACGTTGCAGATGTTCCCGTCCCGGCCCGTAAATACCGCTGAAGCGCACCACCGTGGCGGCAAGGCCGCTGTGCAGGGCCAGCTGCTCGGCCTCCAGCAGCAGGCGGCCGGTGTCGCTCCGGGGAAGGGTCGGGGACTGCTCGTCCACCCAATCATGCTCATGCTGATGATAGACGCCGGTGCTGCTGGTCAGAAACAGGTGCCGGGGCGGTTCTGGCAGCGCGGCCAACAGGTTGCGCAGACCATCGACATAGGTGCGGCGGTAGACGTCGGGGTCGCGGCTTTTGGCCGCAGCCGTGTAGAACAGATAGTCGCAGGCCGGCAGGGCCTCCAGGCTGACCGGGTCGGCCAGATCGGCGGCAATGCCATGGATGCCGTCGGGCAGCTGGTTTATAGTACGGCGAAGCCCGAACACCTGTGCCCCGTCGGCCACGAGCCTGAGCCCCAGATGGGTTCCGATATCGCCGCAGCCGGCGATCAGTACGCGTTGTTCCCGCATGTTGACCCCTTGAACCTGTTTTTGACCATCCTAACAGAGGTACGCCCCGATGACCCTGACGGAGCTTCGCTATATTGTCACCCTGGCCCGCGAGCAGCATTTCGGCCATGCCGCCGAGCGCTGTTTTGTCAGCCAGCCGACGCTCTCCATCGCGGTCAAGAAGCTGGAGGAAGAGCTTGGGGTGGCACTGTTTGAGCGTAGCAAGAACGCTGTAAGGGTCACCCCGGTGGGCGAAAAGGTGGTGCGCCAGGCCCAGACCGTACTGGAGCAGGCCGAAGCGGTGAAGGAACTGGCTCGGGAAGGACGCGACCAGTTGGCCAGCCCGCTGCGCATTGGCGCCATTTACACCATCGGGCCTTACCTATTTCCGCAGCTGATTCCGCAGATTCAGCGTCTGGCACCGGACATGCCGCTGTATATCGAAGAGAACTTCACCGAAAACCTGCGCACCAAAATCCGCAACGGCGAGCTGGACGCGATCATCATCGCGCTGCCGTTCCATGAAGCGGATGTGCTGACGCGGCCGCTGTATGACGAGCCCTTCCTGATGGTGATGCCCAAGGGACATGAGCTGGCGCAGCAGGACGAAATCGACTCGCGCCAGATGAACGAAATCCGCATGCTGCTGCTGGGCGAGGGGCACTGCTTCCGTGATCAGGTACTGGAAGCCTGCCCGACCCTGAACACCTCTTTCCATGACCAGCACACGGTAACTGAAGGCAGCTCGCTGGAAACCATTCGCATGATGGTGGCCTCGGGGCTGGGCACCAGTGTGCTGCCGCTGTCGGCTATCGACAACCACCCGGCCAGCGAACTGATCGAAATCCGCCCGTTTAAGCAGCCCCAGCCGATGCGCACCGTGGCCGTAGCCTGGCGCGCCAGTTTCCCGCGTCCCCAGGCTATTGATGTGCTGGTCGAAGCAATCAATCATTGCCAGATCAAGGCCGGAGGCGATGGCCAGCACTGACATGCCGACCGCCGCGGCGACGGGCGCCCCGGTCACCGAACTCAAGGGGGTCGGGACGGCACTGGCGCTGAAGCTGGAACGGCTTGATATCCTCAGCGTGCAGGATCTGATCCTGCACCTGCCCAGCCGCTATCAGGACCGTACCCGTATAGTACCGATCGGGGGGCTCAAGCCCGGTGACGAGGCCGTGATCGAGGCCAGTATCCGTGCCGCCGATGTAGTGCAGGGGCGCCGGCGCAGCCTGCTGTGCCGGGTGCAAGACGGCAGCGGTGCTACGCTGACACTGAGGTTTTTCCACTTCAACGCGGCGCAGAAGAACAGCCTGCGTCCTGGCGCGCGTCTGCTCTGCTTCGGCGAGGCCCGACCGGGGCCGGCCGGACTCGAGATGGTGCATCCCGAATACAAGCTGCTCAAGGGGAATGGCGCGGCCGTGATGGCCGACCGGCTGACCCCGGTGTACCCGCTGACGGAGGGGATGACCCAGAACCGTATTCGTTCGCTAATTACATTGGCATTGGAATGGATGTCTCGCGAGGGGCTGGAGGATCTGCTGCCGGAAACATTGCTAAAGCAATGGAAGCTGCCGGATCTGCCGACGTCTCTGCACTATCTACACCACCCGCCGGTGGATGCCGATCAAACATTGCTGCTAGAAGGTAAGCATCCGGCCCAGCGCCGTCTGGCGATGGAAGAGCTGCTGGCGCATCACCTGTCGCTGCAGAAGGCACGTCAGCAGGTGCAGCAGCAGGGCGCGCCGGTACTCAAGGCCACCGGGGCTCTGAGCCGTCCCTTCCTGGATGCCCTGCCGTTCACGCTGACGGCGGCCCAGTTGCGGGTAGCGCGAGAGGTGGCGCGCGATCTGCAGAAACCGCTGCCGATGCTGCGCCTGGTGCAGGGCGATGTAGGCTCCGGCAAGACGGTGGTGGCGGCGCTGGCGGCCCTGCAGGCGGTGGAAAACGGTCTGCAGGCGGCGGTCATGGCACCGACGGAGATTCTGGCCGAGCAGCACTATATCAACTTCAGCCACTGGCTGGAGCCGCTGGGTATTAAGGTGGCCTGGCTGGCCGGCAAGGTCAAGGGCAAGGCCCGGGAGGCTCAGCTGGCCGCGATGCGCACAGGTGAGGCGCAGGTGGTGGTGGGGACCCATGCTCTGTTTCAGGAGGAGGTGACCTTTGCCGACCTGGGGGTGGTGGTCATCGACGAACAGCACCGCTTCGGCGTGCATCAGCGCCTGAGCCTGAAGGAAAAGGGGCGACATGGCACGCGCAGTCCGCACCAGCTGATCATGACCGCCACGCCGATCCCGCGCACCCTGACCATGAGTGCCTATGCCGATCTCGACTGTTCGATCATCGATGAACTGCCCCCGGGGCGGACGCCGGTGCAGACGGTCGTCATTGCCGACTCGCGTCGGGATCAGGTGGTGGAGCGCGTGCGTCAGGCCTGCGAGGCGGGGCGCCAGGCCTACTGGGTCTGCACCTTGATCGAGGAGTCTGAAGCCCTGCAGTGTCAGGCGGCGGAAGTGGCTGCCGAAAGTCTCAAGGAAGCGCTGCCGCAGCTGCGCATCGGGCTGGTCCACGGCCGCATGAAGGCCGCGGAGAAGGCCGATATCATGGCCCGTTTCAAGGCCGCTGAGCTGGATCTGCTGGTGGCCACGACGGTGATTGAGGTTGGGGTCGATGTACCCAATGCCAGCCTGATGATCATCGAGAACCCGGAGCGGCTGGGGCTGGCGCAGCTGCACCAGCTGCGCGGCCGCGTGGGCCGTGGCAGTGTCGAAAGCTTCTGCGTGCTGATGTACCATGCGCCGCTGTCGAAGCAGGGGCGCGAACGGCTGGGCGTGATGCGCGAGACCACCGATGGCTTTCGCATTGCCGAGAAGGATCTGGAGCTGCGTGGTCCCGGCGAGGTGCTCGGCACCCGCCAAACCGGACTGATGCAGTTCCGTATTGCCGATCTCACGCGCGATGCCGACCTGCTGCCGCACATTCATCAACTGGCTCGGGAGCTGGAGCAGCTGCCGGCGCTGAACGACGCGCTGATCCGGCGTTGGCTGGGCAGTGGAGATATCTATGCACAGGTTTGATACCCGGCGCCAGGCGCCAACCCCGACCCAACTGGAACAGATCGAACAGCAGATCGGTCGTGAACCCCGTGGCATCGAAGCCGTTGCCTGCGCCACTGCCGAGGGGCTGCCGCTGGTGCTGCAGATGCGCACCCTGGTGGCGGATCAGCCGTTTCCGACCCTGTACTGGCTCAGCTGCCGCGACCTCTGCCGTGCCATCGGGCGCATCGAGGACAGCGGTTGGGTCAAGCAGATCGAGCAGGCGCTGCAGGACGATGACGCCTTACGGGCAACCTACCTGGCCCAGCAGCAACGCTACGTGGATCAACGCTGGCGGCTGATGCAGTCGGATGATCGTGCACGGATCGAACAGTTGGGCTTCACGGACCTGTTCAACCGCTACGGCATCGGTGGCATTGCCCAGTGGGACAAGGTGCGCTGCCTGCACATGCAGTATGCGCACTGGCTGGCGGAAGGCGACAATATTATCGGCGAGCGCCTGGAACAGGAATTTGCCCTGAGCCAGACCCCCATTCGACTGTAAGCGGAGCGACCATCGCCCCAACTGAAAACGGCGGCCCGAGGGCCGCCGTTTTGCCATGCTGCCGGGCTTAGTTGCCGGTCAGCTTGTTGTACTTGTCCATCAGCATCTCTTCGGTCTCGACATGATCCGGGTCTTTCGGGATACAGTCGACCGGGCAGACTTCCACGCACTGCGGCGTATCGTAATGGCCCACGCACTCGGTGCATTTGTTCGGGTCGATCTCGTAGATTTCGTCGCCCGGCGCAATCGCCTCGTTGGGGCATTCCGGCTCACATACATCGCAGTTGATGCATTCGTCTGTAATCATCAAAGCCATGACTGGCTACCTCGCTCACTCTGACAGGTTCGTTATTTCTGGCTCAGGTGCTGCTTTAGCGCGCTGGCAACGGCCGGGTGAACAAATTCGCTGACATCTCCGTCCAGTGAAGCGATTTCTCGGATCAGGGTCGAGGAGATGAACGACAGGTGCTCCGCCGGAGTCAGGAAGAGGCTTTCTGCCTGAGGGGCCAGCTTGCGGTTCATGTTGGCCAGCTGAAACTCGAATTCGAAGTCGGAAACCGCGCGCAGGCCGCGCAGAATGATATTGGCGTTCTGCTCGTGGACCAGATGGGCCAACAGGCAGTCAAAGCCGATCACCTCGACATTGGGCAGGTGGGCCAGCGCCGTGCGGGCCAGTTCGACCCGTTGCTCCAGTGGCAACATGGGGCGCTTTTTGGGACTGGCCGCAACAGCCACCACGACACGGTCGAACAGCCGTGACGCACGACCCACCAGGTCCGAGTGACCGTTGGTGATCGGGTCGAAAGTACCGGGATAGATTGCCGTATTCATAGCGGTTCAGCTGACCTTTTCATGGCTAATGGGCAACACTGTTGAGCGCGATGTTAGCCGAATTGGCACAGTGGCACAAATAGATTAGAGGAATGACAACTAGCACAAAGGTTATTAAAAAAAGCCATCTTATTTTAAAAGGTTATATTTGTTTGTGACACTTGGATGACATTTTGGTTAAGGTTGCAGCAGGTGTATTGAGTTGCCGACAAGCTTTCTTTATTGTCGCGCCGCTTTACATTTGAATGCCAATGTTTTACCAAGGAGCGCCCCCTGCATGGCACGCAAGACCCCGGAAGAAGCGGCTCGGACCCGCCGGCACCTGATCGACACGGCGCTGGTGCTGTTCAGTCGCCAGGGCATCGAAAACACCACGCTCAAACAGGTCGCCGCTGCCGCTGGCGTGACGCATGGTGCATTGTACTGGCATTTTCGCAACCGCGCCGATCTGTTGCAGCATATCCATCACCATCAGGCGCTGCCGTTCGAAGCGCATTATCTGGAGCAACGCCAAGGCGTGCACCAGGATGCATTGGCGGCGCTACGGCTGTACGTGCAAGGGGTTCTGACGGCGTTTGTACGCCAGCCGGCGATGGCAGCGCTGTACCGGGTGTTTTATATGCCGTCGGCACCGATCGCGGACCTGTCTGCCCTGCAGGCGGAGCTGATACAGAATCGCCGTCAGTGGTGTGATCAGTTGCGCTATTTTCTCAAGCAGGCCCGCAAGCAGAAGCAGCTGCCCAAGAACTGCGCCCCGCGCGCTACGGCATTCCTGATGCAAACCGCACTGGAGGGGGTGCTGCAGGCCTGGTTGCGCAGCGAGGGTGAGTTCGACCTGAACCAGCAGGGTGAGGCCCTGCTGTCGCTATTGCTCGGCGGGCTGGCGCAGGAATAGACGATAGGCGACCTGCCCGGCCTGTTTCTCACGGTACAGCTGCCAGTTGGCGGGCAATTGGTCCAGGGCCAGTTCCTTTTCGGTTTCCAGATAGATCAGTGCCTCGTCTGCCAGCAATTGGCGCTGCTCCAGCAGGGTGCACACCGGCCCGGCCAGGCCCTGACGAAAGGGCGGGTCCAGAAAGACCAGGTCATAGCGAACCTCCTCATCCGGCAGTCGCTGTTCCAACCACTCGGGAGCCGAACGGCCGATCAGTTCCGCATTCTGTGCCTTGAGCCGGTTCAGGTTGCTGCGCAGCTGACTGATCACTTCCGGTGCGCGGTCGATGAATGTCACCGATGCCGCCCCCCGGGACAGGGCTTCGAGCCCCAGGGCGCCACTGCCGCTGAACAGGTCCAGGCAGCGTGCGCCAGGCACATAGGCCTGCAGCCAGTTGAAGAGGGTCTCGCGCACACGATCCGGGGTGGGACGCAGGCCTTCGATGGCGGGAAAGTCGAGTTTGCGGCCACGCCATTCGCCGCCGATGATGCGGATGCTGGATGGCTCGGCAGCGGGTGCTGTGTGGCGAGGGCGGTGGTTATTGCGGCGTGGCATGGTTCATCCTCAGGGGGCTGCGGGCAGAGAAAGGACGTGATAGTAATCAGACTCGCGCTGTGCCTGCAACCAGCGCTGCAGGGTCGTGGCGTCGATGTCGGCCAGTGCCCGGTCCAGATGGTCGAAACTGTCGGCCGCCAGGCGATACAGGGCCAGCAGGTCGAGCCAGGCCTGTCCGCGTTGCATGTCGTCCAGCCGAGACGCCAGTGTGGTGCGCGCCGCATGCAGGTCGGTGGACGTGACCGGTGTCTGTATGGCTGCTGTCAGCACGTCCTGGGCCGGACCTTGCAGCAGCAGGCTGGCCTGGCCACCGGGGGTGACCGGTATCCAGCTGAGGCTGAAACCGCTGGCGCTATCTCCCTGCACATGTACAGCCTCCAGCGTGGCACTCAGGCGCTGCTGCAAGTATTCTCGAGCCAGCAAGGTCAGCGCCAGCTGTTCGAGGGTCTCGGGTGCCGTCAGTGGCCAGCGCAGCAGCCGGGCGCTGCCGTCGGGCGGCGTTACCGGCAGTACTCTGAAAGTCAGTTCCGGGTTCGGTTCCGGTGCCGACTCAGTGGTGGCAGCCGGGTGGGTTGGCATCAAGGGGCGAGCCAGGCGATCGGGGCCGCTCAGGCTGAACTGCCAGCGCTCGGGGGCGACCCAGTGCCGGTAGTGCTCGGCCGGATTCGGCCATGTCGCGGAGCCCCCCGTATCCTGGCCGCCGCCAAGCAGCCAGCCCTCGGGCTGCTGGCGTTGCAGATACTGCCGGGCCTGCAGGTGATTCAGGCGTGCCTGCCAGTCCAGCGCGGGCGGCTGCTGCAAGTGCTGCAGCAGCGGCGACAGGACATCGTCCGGGGCCGTAGGTGCTCGGATCTCCAGGCGCAGATGGCCGGGGTGGCGCTGCACTTGAGGCGGCTGCGGCAGTGACTGCAGGCGCACCTGGAGGGCCTCGATCAGCAGCTGTTGTTCCAGCTGCTGCCGGGCAGTTGCGGCAGGAGATAGCGGCAGCAGCAGGTGCAGGCGATAGTGATCCTGGTCCGGCACCTTTTGTTGGTACAGCCGCTGGATACTGTCGTGCTGACGCGGGGGAAAGGGGGGCGCTGTGTTCGGTCCGGCCAGTGACAGCCAGAGAATGAGGCCGGGCAGAATGAGGATCAGCAGGCTGAGCTGGCGGCGGCTGAGCAGGGACGAAGTCATGGGCAGACCTTTGCCTGTGGTCTATCGGGTTTGTCCGGGATGGCTCTGTGCTAAGATAGCCGCCCAGTGAAGCATTGAATTTCAGCGGCCCGCAACGGGCTCTACACAGCGGATATTACAGATTATGGAAGCGCTCTACACCTGG
Source organism: Marinobacterium weihaiense (assembly GCF_019061305.1). Taxonomy (GTDB): domain Bacteria; phylum Pseudomonadota; class Gammaproteobacteria; order Pseudomonadales; family Balneatricaceae; genus Marinobacterium; species Marinobacterium weihaiense. Next base: position 573 of record NZ_JAHQZT010000030.1, on the reverse strand, counting down.
ATGACCAATCAGGGTATTGATCCTGCCCTCTTCCCTTACATTGCCGGCGCTGTGCTGGTGGTATTGCTATTGGTGGTGGTGCGCATCAGCCGTCGCCAGGCCGGTCTAAAGGCAGAGGAACAGACACGTCTGCAGGCCGAGATCGAACGCAAGGCAGCCGCCGAGCAGGCCGAACGCAAAGAGGTCGAACGTATCGCGGCGGAAGAGGCGGCCGAGGCCGCACGTCAGGCGGAAGCGGACGCTGCTCGCCAGGCGCAGGAAGACGCTGAGCGTCAGGCCGCGGTAGTACAGGCCGAACGTGAGCAGGCCGAAGCGCAGGCGGCCCGTGAAGAAGCGGAGCGTCAGGTACGAGAGGACGCCGAACGTATCGCGGCCGAACAAGCTGCTGAGGCAGCGCGTCAGGCGGAAGCCGAAGCCGCCCGTAAGGCGCAGGAGGAAGCGGAACGTAAGGCGGCCGAAGAGCAGGCCACCAGTGAGTCGGCTGAACGCCAGGCGCGCGAGGAAGCGGAACGCATCGCGGCCGAAAAAGCCGCCGAGGCAGCACGTCAGGTGGAAGCCGAAGCCGCCCGTAAG
>NZ_JAHQZT010000002.1 GCF_019061305.1 Marinobacterium weihaiense | reverse complement strand
CGCCCACCAAAACACGGAGCGGTAGTTCAGTTGGTTAGAATACCTGCCTGTCACGCAGGGGGTCGCGGGTTCGAGTCCCGTCCGTTCCGCCACTTACAAGATATTCGTCTTGTTTCAGTGCACAACACGTTGTTTCATTCCTTGCGAATATGCATTCTGGGCGAATAGCTCAGTTGGGAGAGCATCTGCCTTACAAGCAGAGGGTCGGGGGTTCGAACCCCTCTTCGCCCACCAGAATGCAATGTCCTTTATAACTCTCCTTTAGCATTGTCAGCTCTCCGGCGGGATTTTGTATGTCTGTTTCAGGGCTTGTCGTGACACCTGATGCGGTTGTGCTGCAGGCGCTTTCCAGTCCTTTTCTCGACCATTTCAACATTGACCTTTCTGTGTTACGTCTTGACGGCATTCACCCTGCGATCAGCGGCAATAAATGGTTCAAGCTGATGCCCGCGCTTGAACAGGCACAGCGTCAAAACAAGCCCATATTGAGTTTTGGGGGCGCCTGGTCCAATCATATCCATGCGCTGGCTTGGGCGGGGCATGTGCTGGGTATACCCACGACAGGGGTTGTGCGCGGTGAAGCGGATTACGCCCGGAATGCCATGCTGAGTGATGCCCGGCGTTGGGGGATGCGGCTGCACTTTGTCACGCGTGAGGACTATCGGCGGCGCCACGAAGCGGGCTATCAGCAGGTGCTTTTGCGGCGGTTGGGGGATGCGGTAGTGGTGCCGGAAGGTGGCAGTACGCTGGCATCGGTACGCAGCGTTGCCGACATCTGGCGCCTGCCTGCATTGTCAGCGGTGACATGTGATGTGCTGGTAACGGCTGTGGGGACAGGGGCAACCCTGTCGGGGCTCGTGCTGGGTCGCCCGCCCGGTGTGCATGTGCTGGGTGTACCTGTGCTTAAGTATGATCAACGGCTGTCACAAACTGTGCAATCATGGCTGCAGGCGTTGAAAGTGGCGGATGAGGGCTGGTCATTCGTAAGTGGCGGGCATGGAGGTGGCTATGCGCGTATCAATGCCGAGCTGGCCAGGTTGATACAGGAGGCGGAGCAGCATTTTAATCTGCCCCTTGATCCCGTCTATACGGCCAAGGCTATGCATGCGCTCCATCGACAGATTGTCCAGGGGCGCATCAAGCCGGGCAGTCATGTTGTCTTGCTCCATACCGGTGGGTTGCAGGGGAAAAGAGGGCTGCAGGCACAGCTGGATGATCTGGCCCCTGCTTTTACAGGTCCACTGGCCTTATAATGACTCAATCTAATAAAGACCAATAACGGGAGTGCGTGGCGAGGCATGGATAATTTTCGAAATATCGGTTTGATCGGACGACTCGGCAGCAAATCCGTGATTGATACCTTGAAGCAGTTGATTCGTTTCCTGGATGATCGCGGGCTGAACGTGATTCTGGATCAGAACATCGCCGAGGTCATGCCCGGGCATGGTCAGCAAGTCTGCAAGCAGAAAATGATGGGCGAGATCTGTGATTTGGCCATTGTCGTCGGTGGTGATGGCAGTCTGTTGGGTGCTGCCCGTTCGTTGGCGCAGAGTAAGATCCCTGTAATAGGGATCAATCGCGGTAATCTCGGTTTTCTGACCGATATTCCGCCGCTGGATTTTGAAGATAAGCTGGGCCAGGTGCTCTCTGGCCGCTATACAGTAGACACGCGCTTCCTGCTGGATGTGGAAATCAAGCGCAATGGAGAGCCGATTGGTGAAATGACCGCACTGAATGACTGCGTGGTGCATCCAGGCAAGGCCACGCGCATGATTCAGTTTGAGCTCTATATCGAGGGGCAGTTCGTATACACTCAAAAATCGGACGGCCTTATCGTTTCGACGCCAACCGGCTCAACGGCATATGCGCTCTCGGGCGGTGGTCCGATCATGCACCCCAAACTGGATGCGCTGGTTCTGGTACCGATGTTTCCGCATACCCTGTCCAGTCGCCCGATCGTGGTTGACGGCAACAGTGAGCTCAAGCTGGTCATTACGGAAGAGAACAAGACCTATCCGGCCATATCCTGTGACGGTCAGCTGAATCAGAGCCTGGCACCCGGTGACAGCGTCACGATTCGCAAGCGGTCACAGAAACTGAAGTTGCTGCATCCGCTTGACTACGATTTCTATCGAACCTGTCGCGAAAAACTGGGGTGGGGTACCAAATTGGGTGAGCAGGAGTGAGATGTGAGCTGCCAAGGATACGACCTGATCGGTGATATTCACGGCTGTGCGCTAAGCCTGCGTATGCTGCTGGCGCGTCTGGGGTATCGTCAGGTCAACGGTGTCTACCGGCACCCGCAACGGAAGGTGATTTTTCTCGGTGACATTATCGATCGTGGCCCCCACATCCGAGAAGCACTGCAACTGGTGCGGAGCATGGTCGACGCCGGTGAAGCCCATATCGTCATGGGCAATCATGAATACAATTTTCTCAGCTACATGACACCACACCCGGACCGCCCCGGTGCCTACCTTCGTGAACACACTCCCCGCCATGAGCGTATCCTGCAGCAGACCTTGAAGCAGCTGGCGCCCTATGGTAGCGAGCAGCAGGATTACATGAACTGGTTCCTGGAGCTGCCGCTGTTTCTCGAATTCGAGCATTTTCGCGTGGTACACGCCTGCTGGCATCAGGGGCTGATCGACCGGTTTCGTGATCAGTACGGCGGGCCCTGTATCGATCATGATTTCCTGTGCCACTCGGCCATCGAAGACAGCTTTGAGTGGGAAGTGATGGACAGGCTGTTGCGCGGTACGCACCTGCGCCTGCCCAACAATGAAATGATGGTTAGCAAGGATGGTTTCAGACGTCATTTCTTCCGCACCAAGTTCTGGATGCCGGACCCGCAGTATCTGGTCGATGTGGTGTTTCAGCCGGATCCCTTGCCGGCGCATCTGGCACGATTGCCGATTACGCCGGAACAGCGCGAGGATTTGATCTGCTATGGGCCGGATGAAAAGCTGCTGTTCATTGGTCACTACTGGCGCCAGGGCACCCCCGAGCCTGTCACCAATAATATCGCCTGCCTCGATTACAGTGCCGTTAAATTCGGCAAGATGGTGGCCTATCGGCTGGATGATGAGCCCTGCATTCGACCGGACAAGTTTGTCTGGGTTGATGTGGCCCGTGAAGTGCACCTCTCCAATGTCGAGGTAGGGGCGTCATGATCCCTGTGTTGGAGGTGCCGTCGAGCGAGGATTTGACCGAGCTGACGGCCTTTCTGTGGCAGCAAGGGGTTGCCCACCGTGTCACAGAGGAGGATGGTCGCCAAGTGCTTTGGGTTGCGGATCAACAGGATCCGGTCCGTTTGCAGGAGCTGTATCGCTATTGGCGCAGCGGTGGCAATCTGGCTGCGGTTCAGTGGCCTCAGGCGCGCCACCGACGCCGTGCCGAAGTCAGCTGGACGGCGCTGCCGGTCACGCTACTGCTGATTGTGTTGAGCTTTGTGTTCAGTCTGATGATTGGTTTCGGTGCCAGCTTCGAGCGCATGAGCTGGTTCAGCTTCACGCCCTTTCAGGTGCAGGGGCAGGCGCTCATGCATCAGCTACTGTGGCCAACCCTTGTTTCAGGTGAAGTCTGGCGCTTGTTGACGCCCATTTTTCTGCACTTCAGCTTAATCCACATCTTGTTCAATCTGCTGTGGGTCTGGATTGTCGGGTCGCGCATGGAGCCCACGCAGGGCAGTCGCTCTCTGATCGGCTTGGTACTGTTCAGTGGCCTGTCATCCAATCTGGCACAATACCTCGTAAGCGGTCCCATGTTTGGTGGCATGTCCGGTGTCGTGTTTGCGTTGCTGGGTTATAGCTGGCTCTGGGACCGTCAGGGCGGGCAGCCGCGCTTTGGTCTGCCGCCGGCCTTGATGGGTATGATGCTTTTCTGGCTGGCGCTGGGGTATACCGGCGTACTGGAGGGTGTCGGCTTGGGGGCCATTGCGAACACGGCCCATCTGGTGGGGCTGTTGGCCGGCTTATGCTGGGTGCCGATTGCAAGGTATCTGAACAGGCATTCAGGTTGAGCACTATGCTAGAATCGAGAAGACTGGATCGGGAGAGTTGTGGTAATGACCTTTGAAAAAATGATTGAGGCAATGCAGCCTGAAGTCTATCAGTCGCTGCGACGTGCAGTGGAACTGGGCAAGTGGCCCAATGGTGAGCGCCTGACCCAAGAGCAGCGCGAGACCAGCCTGCGCGCCGTGATTGCCTATGAGCACACGCATAACGTTGCCGAAGATCAGCGCGTCGGCTTCATCGATCGCACGCGCCAGGATGGTACCCAGCACGGGACCGACCCCCTGCAGCCTCAGGTGTTGAAGATTCTGACGGATGCCTGAGATGACAGTTGAGGGCCGGTGCGGCCCGTTGCGCAAGATGCACACCCGTCTGGAGTCGCCGGTCTCCTATCAGTTGCCGCTGGGGGACCAGTTGGTCAGCCTCAACGAACACCTGGGAAAGGTGATCACACTGGAGTTCACCGGCCAGATCAATTGCCTGCATTGTGGCCGCAAGACACGCAAGAGCTACAATCAGGGATTCTGCTACCCCTGTTTCACCCGTTTGCCACAGTGTGACAGCTGTATCGTCAAACCGGAAAAGTGCCACTACCATGAGGGCACCTGCCGAGACCCTTCCTGGGGCGAGCGCCATTGCTTCCAGCCGCATGTGGTCTATTTGGCCAACTCATCCGGCATCAAGGTCGGTATCACACGTGGCGAGCAGGTGCCAACGCGCTGGATGGATCAGGGGGCGATACAGGCCCTGCCGATTCTGGAAGTGGATACACGCCTGCACTCGGGGCTGATCGAACAGATCATTGCCGCCCATGTCAGCGACAAGACCAACTGGCGCACCATGCTCAAGGGCGAAGTGGCACCGCTGGATCTGCCGCGAGAACGTGACCGCCTGCTGGAACTCTGTGCACTGCAGCTGGATGCCCTGCGTGATCAATACGGTGAGCAGGCCATTCGTCAGCTGGATGCCGATGTGATCGATATTGAATACCCGGTGCTTGAATATCCCACCAAAATCGCAACGCACAACTTTGACAAACAGCCGTTGGTGTCCGGTGTACTGCAGGGCATCAAGGGCCAGTATCTGATTCTCGATACCGGCGTGATTAACATCCGCAAGTTTGCCGCCTATCACGTGCAGTTAAGTCTTTAATTGGAGTTGTAATGTCATCCAAGCAGCCTAGCACCATTTACCTGGAAGATTATCAGCCGCCGGCCTGGCTGGTGACACACACCGAGCTGCGTTTCGAGCTGGAAGAAGACCAGACGCTGGTTCGCGCCCAGCTCAGCATCCAGTCCAACCCCGCGGTCAGTGATCGCCGCAAGCCCCTTGAGCTGCTGGGGGATGCGGGAATGGAGCTGTGCCGCCTGAGCATCGACGGCCAGGTGCTGGATGCTGCCGACTATCAGCGCGAGGCCGGTTGTCTGCGTATCGCCAATGTGCCTGAAAGCTTTGTCCTCGAATGTGTTACGCGTCTGCTGCCGCACGAAAATACGGCGCTTGAGGGGCTGTACAAGTCCGATGGCATGTTCTGTACCCAGTGCGAGGCCGAAGGCTTTCGGCGCATCACTTTTTTCCCGGACCGCCCGGACGTCATGTCCATCTTCCGCACCACGCTGGTGGCGGACAAGCAGCGTTATCCGGTTCTGCTGTCCAACGGCAACCCGGTCGACAGCGGTGAGGATGATGAAGGCCGCCACTGGGTGACCTGGGATGACCCCTGGCCCAAGCCGAGCTACCTGTTTGCACTGGTGGCGGGTGATCTGGCGCTGCTGGAAGATCAATACACCACCGCTTCCGGGCGTGAGGTTGCCCTGCGTATCTATGCCGAGCGCAAGGATCTCGACAAGCTTGACTATGCCATGCAGGCGCTCAAGGATGCCATGCGCTGGGATGAGGACGTCTATGGCCGCGAGTACGACCTCGATATCTACATGATCGTGGCGGTCGATTTCTTCAACATGGGCGCCATGGAAAACAAGGGCCTCAATATCTTCAACACCTCTTGTGTACTGGCGCACCCGCAGACCACCACGGATCAGGGCTTCCAGCGCGTTGAAGGTGTTGTGGCGCACGAGTATTTCCATAACTGGTCCGGCAATCGCGTTACTTGTCGCGACTGGTTTCAGCTCAGCCTCAAGGAGGGCTTCACCGTCTTCCGTGACGCCGAGTTCTCGGCCGACATGAACTCGCGTACCGTTAAGCGCATCGAAGATGTGACACTGCTGCGTACCGCCCAGTTTGCCGAAGATGGTGGTCCCATGGCGCATCCGGTGCGTCCAGAGTCATACATGGAAATTTCCAACTTCTATACCCTGACCGTATATGAAAAGGGTGCGGAAGTAGTGCGCATGCTGCACACCCTGCTGGGGCCTGAGCTGTTCCGTCAGGGCAGTGACCTCTACTTCGAGCGGCATGACGGTCAGGCGGTCACCACGGACGACTTCGTGGCGGCCATGGAAACGGTATCCGGACGTGACCTGAGCCAGTTCAAGCGCTGGTACAGCCAGGCTGGCACTCCACGGCTGCAGGTCAGCGACAGCTTTGATGCCGCGACCGGCTGTTACCAGCTCAAAGTGCGGCAGAGCTGCCCGCCATCACCGGGCCAGGAGCACAAGCAGCCTTATCACCTGCCGCTGGCTGTTGGCCTGCTGGCCGAAGACGGACGGGAACTCTTTGCCGGTCTGCTGGAGCTCACTGAAGAGGAGCAGGTATTCCGTTTTGACAATATCAGCGAGCGCCCAGTACCTTCGTTGCTGCGTGGTTTCTCGGCGCCCGTCAAGCTCGACTACGATTATACCGATGCCCAGCTGCTGATGCTGTTGCGGCACGATACCGATGGCTTCAACCGCTGGGATGCCGGTCAGCGACTGTGTATCCGTCTGTTGCAAACCCAGATACGCAACCATCAGCAGGGTGTGGCGCTGAGCTGTTCAAGCGAGCTGATCGAGGCCTGGCGCAACCTGCTGCAGGATGCCAGCCTGGATCCGGCGATGCTGGCACAATGCCTGCGGCTGCCGTCAGAAGCCCAGCTCAGTGAACTGGCCGAACAGATTGATGTCTCAGCCATCCATGAAGCGCGTGAATTCATGCGTACCACGCTAGCGCAGGTGCTGGAACAGGAGTGGCTGCAGGTGTATCAGCGCTGCGATACCGGTGAGACCTATTCCACCGATGCCGAGGCGATGGGGCGTCGCAGTCTGAAAAACCTGGCGCTGGCCTATCTGATGGCAACCGGTCGTGAGCCTTGGCTGGAGCTGGCGCGCCAGCAATACAGTCAAAGCGATAACATGACCGACCAGCTGGCTGCGCTGTCACTGGTGGCGCACTCTGACTTCCGTGAAACTGCTGACGAACTGCTGCAGGCGTTTTACCTGCAGTGGCAGCATGAGTCACTGGTGATGAATCAGTGGCTATCCGTGCAGGCCTCGGACCCGTCGGCGGGTGCGCTGGCGCGGGTCAACCAGCTGGCAGAACATCCGATTTTTGATGCTCGCAACCCGAACAAACTGCGCGCACTGATTGGCGGATTCTGTGGCCAGAACCCCATGCATTTCCATGCCGAAGACGGTTCGGGCTATGCCTGGCTGGCCGACTGGATTCTCCGGCTGGATCGCCAGAATCCGCAGGTTGCGGCGCGACTGCTGACACCGCTGACACGCTGGAAGCGCCATGAACCGGTGCGTTCAGCTCTGATGCAGGGACAGCTTCAACGAATGATGGATACCGCTGAGCTGTCTGCTGATGTATATGAGGTAGTCAGCAAAAGTCTGATGTAATCCGGCCGGATCAACCGGCCACTTTCGACGTAAGCCGGGCCACCCCCGTGGCCCTACAACAACAAGCTGTGAAGGACACGCAGATGGAACCCTATTTTGACGCAAGCGACAAATTTGATCTTCAGCAGAACTACCGTCGTTACCTGAAGTTTCATGACCAGAGCCAAACGGCCAATGAACTGTTCAAGGATGCGCGTGCCAGCCGTGTATGGGTGGCCGGTATCATCCTGATGGTATTTGCCATGGCATCCGAGTTCTTTTTGGGGGCTGCGGCTGGCCTGTTTGGTCTTTACTTTTATCGTATTTTGGCGGCTTGGCACCGCGTCAGCCAAGCGGATGAAGGTCTGGAAGAAACTGCTCGCTGGTTTGCCAGCAAGGGCCTGAAATTCGAAGGGCGCATCCTGTACCCGCGTACCGATGATCAGCTCGAGCGTCCGCTTGACCCGTTCAACGAAGACCTGTATCGCTGATCGTCGCCATGCAGCGTGAATACCGCCGCTTGAGCCGTCGCACACAGTACCTGCTGTCACTGCCGGAGGGGCTCAACGTGGACTTCAAACGCGAAGTCCATGCGGTCAAAAGCTCTGATCTGGTGGCGTTTGCCAACACGGCTCAGGGTGGTACGCTGCTGATCGGCATTGATGAATACACGGCCGACAATGGTGTCCAGCGCGGACGCGTTGTCGGTTGTGAGGTGGACGACAAGGCCCGTTTGATGCTGGTCAACAAGTCCACCGGCTGTATCCCCAACGTGGAGATTCAGATCTTCACCGAAAACCTTTCCCAGGCGCGTCCCATTCTGAGGGTTGAAATCGCGCCCGGCCAGCACAAGCCTTATTGTACTCAGCGCGGTGAATATGCCGTGCGCACCGACGGGCGCAACCGGGCCCTGTTGCCCGAGGAGTTGTTGGCCATCTTCATGGAGCGTGAAGGGGAGCAGTTTCTGTCGCGTTTTCGTGATGCGGTGCACCAACTGGAACATCAGCTGGGCAGCGTCAGCCACGCGCTGAGTGAGGGCATGCTGGGCGTCAGTGAACGCCTTTATGAGCTGGATCATCAGCTGCAGCGCACGCTGGGCCGAATCGAGCAGCTGACCGACAGCAACAAGAAGCGCTCGCGCAATCTGATGCAGGCGCTGCGTCAGAGCCAGGCCGGTATCGTTCAGCTCGAAAACAGCATCGCACCGGTGATCAATGATCAGGGCCAGCATCTGCTGCAGGATATCGAGCATAAGCTGGGCATGCTGCTGGATCTGCTCGACAGTGATAGTGGCAACGGACATCAGGGACACTGACAGGCTTTGCGACTGATTTGATACGCATCAAGAAGCGGTGGTCAGAGTCGTCTATAGTGAAATCAAACTACCTGATTCGGAGATGAGCACCATGAATATCGTGTCAGAACTGCACCAGGATCACGTCAACCTTGACCGCCTGCTGGAAATCCTTGAGCGCAAGGTGACGCGGCTGCGTGCCGGCAACCACCCGGACTTTTCCTTGATGGCGGAAGTGGTCGACTACGTGGGCGATTATGCCGATCAACACCACCACCCGCGTGAAGACAGGATGTATGCCTTCTTTCGCGGGCGTGATGCGGCGCTCGACAAGGCGTTCGACAAGAGTGAAGCCGAGCATGTTACGCTCAAGCAGCTTTCCACCCGTCTGGCCGAATCGATTGACGGCATTCTGCATGACGCCGTAATGCCCATGGATCAATTCACGGACCAGCTGGAGGCCTTCGTCAAGGCGGAAAAAGCGCATCTGCGGCATGAGGAAAAGGCTATCTTTAAGCCGCTTGAGTCACTGGCCTCGGATACGGACTGGCAGGCACTGGCCGAGCAGTTGCCACAGTCGGAAGACCCTCTATTCGGGGAGCGTCAGGCCGACCAGTACCGTGCATTGTATAAGGCACTGGTCGAGGACATGAAATCGTCAGACAGTTGAGTGGTGCAGCGCCATGTAACGCTCAACCGTATCGACAATGGCCTGTGTCTGAGGGTCAACCTCCAGGTTGACCCGATCACCCACCTTCAGATCACGAAATGTGGTCTGGCGCAGGGTTTCCGGAATCAGAGCAACCGAAAAACATTCCCGATCCGCCTCGGCCAGTGTCAGGCTGCAGCCGTTCAGTCCAACATATCCCTTGGGCAGCAGGTAGGCCGATGCTTCGGGGGGAGTGGCGAAGCGGATACGGCAGTTGTCTTCGCGCGTGGTAATATCGGTGATTTCTGCCGTGCACAGTATATGACCGGACATCTGATGCCCGCCGATTTCGTCGCCGATCCTGGCGGCGCGTTCAAAATTGACCCGACTGCCAGGCTCGATGTTACCCAGATTGGTCAGTGCCAGGGTGGTATCGATGACATCCAGTTTTACCCTGTTGTCCGCAAACGAGGTGATGGTCAAGCAGGTGCCATTGATGGCAATGCTGGCACCGACTTGCAGGTTCTCGCTGGCAGCTGCCGGCAACGCCAGTTCGATCTGCATGAAACCTTCGCGCCGTGTGCAGTCAATCACTTGGGCGGTACCCTGAACAATGCCTGTAAACATACTGTGCTACCCTCAAAACAAAAATCTGAACCGCTAGCGGGGACGTAATCTTATCTCAAAGCGCCAAGGAGAATGCAAATGCGAGTATTGATTACCGGTGGCAGCGGATTTATCGGGCAGGCGCTGACGCATGCCCTGACAGCACGGGGCGACCAGGTCGTGGTACTGAGTCGCTCACCGGACCGAGTGCCGACTCATACGGGCATGGTCTGTGTTGCGGATCTCAAAGAGGTTCAAGGACAGGTAGATGCCGTGGTGAACCTGGCCGGGGCGCCCATTGTTGACAAGCGGTGGACGGACGCTCGCAAGCAGCTATTACGTGACAGCCGTATTGAAACGACGCGCCGACTGGTTGACTGGATAGAGCAGCGTGAACAGCGGCCAAGTGTATTGGTCAGCGGCTCAGCAATCGGTTTTTACGGCTCCCACCTGGATGAGGTGTTGACCGAGTCGGCGTCGGTTGAGGCAGGCTTTCCGCATGAGTTGTGTCGCGATTGGGAGCAATCGGCAATGGATGCCGTCAAGCTGGGTGTGCGTGTTTGTCTGATTCGTACCGGTGTTGTGCTCGGTCGCGGCGGTGCTCTGTCCAAGATGCTACCGGCCTTCAAGCTGGGGCTGGGTGGACCCATTGGCAGCGGCGCCCAATGGATGTCATGGATTCACCGTGATGATGAAGTGGGGGCCATTATATATCTGCTGGACAATCCGTCACTGCAGGGGCCGTTTAACCTCACGGCACCTGAGCCGGTTACCAATGAGGTGTTCAGCAAGACGCTCGGTAAAGTTTTGGGGCGACCGGCCTTTATGCGCGTGCCCGCAGTGGTCATGAAAGTGATGCTCGGGGAGGCCAGTGAGCTGTTGGTAGAAGGCCAGCGGGTCGTGCCGGCCAATCTCAATACGGCCGGATACACCTTCCGCTACCCTCAACTCGAGCCGGCACTGAAGCAAGTGTTGGGTCAGAAGCCTTCATGATGCCACTCTGAATGCCACGGCATCGGTCTCAGTATGCTCCGGTGCCGTAGAGTGGCTGCGTCGACTGCGCAGTTTTTCGATCGCTTCCAGCAGCAGGTCACCTTCCCAAGCATAAGGATCCTGATGCAGATGATGGTCTAGATCCAGCACCAGAAAGTCCAGGGTCTGGCTACGTGCAGCCTCGCACAGGGCTTCCAGGCTATCCAGGCTGTGCTCGGGCCAGAAGTTCTGTCCCCACTCCACCAATCGCAGGCGTGCGGCTTCCGCATCATTTTGTTGACAGGCAATGGCCAGTGCCTGGTAGGTATTGCGCTCGGCGCGTTGGTGTGACAGCAGCAGTTTCTGCGCGCGTCGCTGCTCCTCCGCTACGCCTTCTGCCTGGCTAAGGCGACGCAGACGATGCAACTGTACCCAGCTATAGGCCCAGCCTGTCGACGTGGTGGCAAGTAATACGGTTAGCAGGGTGGTCGCCAGCATCCACGGCCACAAGGGTTTGGTTGTATCGGGCTGAGCCGGTGCCAGGTCCGTGGCGGAGTCTGTCAGGCTTGCGGGCAGAGCCGGAGGTGCAACTTCTAACTGGATGGGGGGCAGGCTGGCGTGGTCGGCACGTTCGGCGAGCGTATTCCACCAGTACACGTCAATCGGTGGCAGTGTCAGCGCGCCCGGTCCCAAAGGCTCAATGCGGATGCGCTCAGTGCGGGTGCTGATCAGGCCTTGAGCCGTCATGTTCTCGGTCAGGCTGACATCGTCTCGCTGGGCAAAGAAGCTGTCGCTGTCAGCCGTAAACAGTACCGGCAGCGCATCCGCCGGCAAGCCATGTGCCTTCAAGGTGATTTGGCGCACGAAGCTTTCTCCCGGCATCAGCTGTTCGGGCGTGGGGCTGTCTTCCTGTAAGGATACGCGTTCGGCCGGCAGCCAGTACCCTTGGCTGTTGCGGTGCGCAGGCTCCAGTATCTCGACATCAAAAGTTTCGCGAACAGCAGTCGGCACCGGCTGATTGTCCATTACCAGCTCCGGTCCGATCAGCGTACGCAACCCGGTGGACGACGGGAACAGGGCAAAGGCCTGTTCCAGCACATGCCAGCTCTGACCGTCACGGTTGGTACGGTAACGCTTGGGCTCTCCCAGTGTGAATGTCAGCGCGCCCGCAAGTTCAGGGCGACCGAAACTGACAGCATCGGGAATGGGCTTCTGTTGAAACAGACGCGCCGTGAACAGCAGTTGAGCGTGTGAATACACCTGATCCTGACTGAGCAGGCTATTCATGTAGCGGTCAGGTGTTTGACTCTGCGCGGTGCGAGTTCCGGTGACTGTTATGTTATGGGGAGTGCTGATTGCATCACCCAGGCGTATGGCCGGGATGCGCAGGGTGCCGGTATTGCGCGGACGCAGCTGCAGAAGCCAGCGAGTCCGAACATCTCGGCTGGCCGAGGAGTGGCTTGAGATGATGACTTTCTGGCTGCTTTGAATGTGAAAATCCGTTTCCAGCGCCTGCAGGTCGGGCCGCTGCTCCAGTTGCCCGGGCGTTTCCAGAGTCAGAGTCAAGGTATCGGCGGCCGTCAGTGTATAACGATCAACCGTGGTTTTAACCTCAGCCGCTACCATGGATGATACAAACAAGGAAAACAATAACAGGTAGGCGCGCATCAGCGGGTCCGTTCAGAAATAAACACCATGTGATCCGGCATTATCATCCATGGATGCATCCAGATCAATTTGATGAGCCGCTTGCCTGAAAAGGACACATTAAGAATGTGTCGCATGACTTGACGCCGGGTTTAACTATACTGCTGGAAAACATGAACTCAATTAGCTGGCAAGAGAGAGCTTATGACCCGTCGACTGGCTGAAAGCAAGACTGAATTGATCAAGCAATTGAAAGCCATGGTCACCGATCGTCTGCCCGAAAAACGGTCGGCACCATTGATTTGCTTTATGGATGCCTATTTTGCCCACGCGGCTGAAAAGGATCTGTTGCAATGGCGGCTTGATGATCTTTATGGCGCGGTGCTGGCGGCCTGGCAATTCATGCAGGAGCGTGGCGAGAGTGAAACACGCATTCGGGTTTTCAATCCGGATTATGAGCGTCATGGCTGGCAGTCCACGCATACCGTGATAGAGGTGTTGCAGTGTGATATGCCGTTTATTGTTGATTCGCTGCGCATGGAATTAAATCGCCGTAACCTGTCCATCCATGCCATCTTGAATACCGTATTCAGTACGCGCCGTGATGGCGATGGAAAATTGACCGAGCTGCTGGCGCGCGACAGTCGTGCCAAGGGAGTTCAGCGAGAGTCGCTGGTTGCGATTGAAGTGGATCGGCATACTGACCCTGAGCAGCTGTCACAACTGGAGCAGGCCTTGCTGGAGGTGTTGGCGGATGTTCGCGTGGCTGTCAGTGACTTTGACGCCATGCTCGAGCAGGCTGATGAGCTGCTGGTCGGGTATGCCAAGGATCCTGAAGGGTTTGCCAGTGAAGACGTCAGCGAAACACGCGACTTCATTCGCTGGCTCAAGCAGCACTTTACCTTTTTGGGCTATGACGAGTACCAGCTGCAGGGCAAGGGCAAGCAGCAACGCTTGGAGCCGGTCAAGGGACGTTCGCTTGGCTTGTTGAGGCACACGGCAGGGCGTGCCGATCAGGGGCCGCTGTTTTCGACGGAGCGGGATGTAGGCGCTTTCACCCTGATTCCGGATTTGCTTTCCTTTACTAAATCATCTCGCAAGTCACGTGTGCATCGTCCTGCCTATCCGGATTACATCAGCATCAAGCGCTTCGATGCCAAGGGCCAATTGGTGGGCGAGTCGCGTTTTCTGGGGCTGTATACCTCGGCTGTATATCTGCATGGATCAACTGATATTCCTGTGGTGCGGCGCAAAGTCAAGGCTGTCATGGAGCGCTCAGGCCTGCATCAGAATGGCCATGACTGGAAAGAGCTGCAGCAAATTCTAGAAATCTATCCACGAGATGACCTGTTCCAGTCCAGCATTGATGAGCTGTACCAGACCGCCATGGGTATTCTGCAAATCCATGAACGCCGCCAGATTCGGCTGTTTCTGCGCCGTGATTACTACGGCCATTTCTTTTCGGCACTGGTCTATGTGCCGCGTGAAATCTACAGCACCGATTTTCGCATCAAGGTACAGACGATTCTACAGCAGGCGCTGTCGTGTGATCAGGCAGAGTTCACGACCTATTTCTCGGAATCCGTGCTGGCACGCACCCAGTTCTTGTTCCGGCGTCAGGACCACCAGCATGTGACCACCGATTACGATGTCGCCGAGCTGGAGCAGCAGATCAGTCATGCGGCCAGTAGTTGGCAGGAGGAGTTGTATGAAGCTCTGGGTGATGCGCTGGGTGAGGAAAAAGGCATTCGTGCCTACAACCACTACCACGACAGTTTCTCGGCCGGTTATCGCTCAGACTTCACGCCACGGGCTGCCGTGGTCGATATCCAGCACATGGAAAGTCTCAGTGATGAACGGCGTATGGCGCTGAGTTTTTACGAGGCGCTGGAGCGTGAGCCGGAAGAACTGAACTTCAAGCTGTACCACCGAGGCGAGGCCTTGCCGTTGTCGGACGTGTTGCCGGTGCTGGAAAACCTGGGTCTAAGGGTGATCGATGAGCACCCTTATCAGGTTGAAGTAGATGGTTGTTGCGTATGGATTCATGATTTCAATCTCCGCTACACAGGGTCCCGGCAGATTACCGCTACCACCATGCAAGAAGTATTTGAAGACGCCTTTCTGAATGTCTGGTATGGCCATGCCGGCAATGATGATTTCAACAAGCTGGTGCTGGGGGCGCAGCTGCACTGGCGTGAGGTGTCGCTGCTACGGGCCTATGCCGGCTACATGAAGCAGATGCGTTTTCCGATCAGTCAGGAAGCGGTCAGCATTGCGCTGAAACATCATGTGGAACTGGCGCGGCTGCTGGTGGAGCTGTTTGCGGCACGTTTTGACCCTTGCAAGGTGTCCGACAAGCATGAGGAAAAGATCAAGGAGCAGATTCAGGAGGGGCTGGATTCGGTAGCCAGCTTGAACGAAGATCAAGCGATCCGACAGTATCTTGCACTGATCGAAGCCACACTGAGAACGAATTTTTATCAAGAGCAGGAGGGCAAGCCCAAGGATTGCATTGCTTTCAAACTGTCGCCAAGGGATATTCCGCTGCTGCCCGAGCCCAAGCCCCTGTATGAAATTTTTGTTCACTCGCCACGGGTGGAAGGGGTGCATTTGCGTGGTGGCAAGGTTGCCCGTGGCGGCCTGCGTTGGTCTGATCGCCTGGAGGATTTCCGTACCGAGGTGCTCGGTCTGGTGAAGGCCCAGCAAGTTAAGAACGCGGTTATTGTTCCGGTCGGCGCTAAAGGCGGTTTCGTGGCGCGTCAGTTGCATACCAGCATGAGCCGTGAAGAGTGGCTGTCCGAAGGGGTAGCCTGTTACCGGACCTTCATTCGTGCCTTGCTGGATGTCACGGACAATCTGGTCGATGGTAAAGTGGTGCCACCGCCCCAGTTGGTGCGTCACGACGAGGACGATACCTACCTGGTAGTGGCGGCAGATAAGGGTACGGCCACGTTCTCTGATATCGCCAATGAGATTGCTGCCGAATACAACTTCTGGCTGGGTGACGCCTTTGCTTCCGGTGGCAGCCAGGGGTATGACCACAAGAAAATGGGCATCACTGCCCGGGGGGCCTGGGTCTCCGTGGAGCGTCACTTCCGTGAGCTGGGGCTCAACACCGCCGAGGATACCTTTACTGCCATCGGCATCGGGGACATGTCAGGGGATGTGTTCGGTAACGGCATGCTGCGTTCGGACAAGACCCGTCTGGTGGCGGCTTTCAACCATCAGCATGTGTTCATCGATCCCGATCCGGATCCGGCAGCCTCTTTTGCGGAGCGTCAGCGTCTGTTTGAGCTGCCGCGTTCGGGCTGGAACGATTATGATCGCAAACTGATTTCCGCTGGTGGCGGTGTGTTTGATCGCAGTGCCAAGTCGATCACGTTGACGCCGGAGATCAAAGAGTTGACCGGACTTAATGGCAGCCGTGTGACGCCGACCGAGCTGATATCCGCACTCCTGTGTGCCCCGGTTGACTTGATCTGGAACGGCGGTATTGGCACCTATATCAAGGCCAGTGATGAAAATCATGTTGATGTGGGCGACAAGGCCAATGACAGCCTCAGGGTCAATGCCGACCAGGTCCGTGCACGCGTGCTGGGCGAGGGCGGCAATTTGGGGGTAACCCAGCGCGGCCGTATGGAACTGGCAGCAGGAGGCTGCCGATTGAACACTGATTTTATTGATAATGCCGGTGGAGTCGACTGCTCGGACCATGAGGTCAATATCAAGATTCTGCTGGATTCCATTCTGGCCAGTGGCGATATGACTACCAAGCAGCGCAACCAGCTGCTCAGTGACATGACCGATGACGTGGCTGATCTGGTACTGCAGAACAACTACCGCCAGGTGCAGGCCATTTCCCTGGCAGAGTCCCGCGCTGCCGGCAGCATGGCGGAGTATCGACGCCTGATCAACGGCCTGGAATCAGAGGGCAAGCTGAACCGTGAGCTGGAATTTCTGCCCAGTGACGAGCAGCTGATCGAGCGTCAGAACAGCGGTCAGGGATTCAACCGGCCGGAGCTTTCGGTGCTGGTGTCCTACAGCAAAGCCGACCTCAAGGAGCAGCTATTGGCTTCGTCCGTGCCTGACGATGCCTACCTGGCGCGGGAGCTGTTGACCGCCTTCCCACAGCGGCTGCAGGATCAGTATGGCGAAGCACTGTACACGCATCGCTTGCATCGGGAGATTGTTGCGACTCAGATTGCCAACCAGATGGTCAACTTGATGGGCATCAATTTTGTCGAACGGCTGATGACATCGACTGGCGCCGATATCGAGCATGTGGTTCGGGCGTATGTGTTGGCACGAGATGTGTTCTCGCTGCAAACCACCTGGGAAGGAGTTGAGGCACTGGATTATCGGGTGGATGCACAGACTCAGCTGGACATGATGCTGGAACTGCAACACCTGATTCGTCGGGCTGCCCGCTGGTTCGTGCGCAACCGTCCTGCGGTGCTGGATTGTGAGCAGGAGCGAGCCCACTTTGCACCGCATCTTGAATCGATCAGTTGCAACCTGGGTGATCTGCTGTGTGGCGAGCCCTGCGAGGCCTGGCATCAGGCTTATAGCCATTACACCGACGCAGGTGTTCCGGCCAAGCTGGCGCAGGTTGTGGCCGGGTCACGGTCACTCTATTCGGCGCTGAGCATCATCGAAGTGGCCAGCGAACAGGGGGCGACCGTTGAAGCAGCGGCTCAGGCCTATTTTGGGCTGGGTGAGCAGCTGGATATGCAGTGGTTCAGTGCGCAGCTGAACGATCTGGGCATCACCAGCTACTGGCAGGCGCTGGCGCGCGATACCTTCCGCGACGACCTGGATGCGCAGCAGCGGGCTCTGACCGCGTCGGTACTGAGCACCGAAAAGCATGACTCTAAGCCGGTGCATGAGCGGGTAGCACTCTGGATGGCGCATAACCGCCCCCATGTGGATCGCTGGCTGATGGTACTGTCGGAATTGAAAAATGCCACGCACCAGGATTACGCCATGTATACTGTCGCCGTTCGTGAGCTGGCTGATATGGCTCGCTGTAGTGCACAATTGGAATAACAGCGTTGCATGAATGAGATTATTGTTGATCTGCGAATCAGCAAAGATGAATGTTTGAAAATGTATCAGGGCCCGTCTCGTGTGGTGTCAACCCGCGCCAGAGACGGGCGCCGGGTACAGTTCCCTGCCGATATCCTGCGTCCCTGGGTGTTGCATGACGGTATTCGAGGGTGCTTTCGAATTCGTTTTACCCCTGAAGGCAAGTTCAGTGACATCCGCCGCCTGAGTTGAGCGGTGTTCATGTCGCGTCGCCTCGCCTATAATGCCGCTTCCGTTCATTAACCATCAGTGAATACCATGCTATACGATCTTGCACGCGCACTTATGTTCAGGCTTGATGCCGAAACCTCGCATGAGATGGCACTGGGCAGTATGAACCTGGCGGCATCGCTGGGGCTGCACAAGCTTATGGGGGCCGGTGCACCGTCGCTGCCGACCAAGGTCATGGGTATTCGCTTTCCCAATCCGGTTGGTCTGGCTGCGGGTCTGGACAAAAACGGCACCGCCGTGGACGGTCTGTCAGCCATGGGATTCGGTTTTCTGGAAGTCGGCACGGTCACGCCGCGACCGCAGCCGGGCAATCCCAAGCCGCGCCTGTTCCGCATTCCGGAGCACAGCGCCATCATCAACCGCATGGGGTTCAACAATGACGGTGTTGATCAGCTGCTGAAAAACCTGGATCGCAGCAGCTACAATGGCGTCTTGGGTATCAACATCGGCAAGAACAAGGATACGCCCAACGATCAGGCGCATCTGGACTACCTGCTGTGCCTGCGTAAGGTTTATACCCGCGCCAGCTACATCACCGTCAACGTTTCCTCACCCAATACACCGGGGCTGCGCACTCTTCAGTTTGGCGAGTCGCTGAACAGCCTGCTGGATGCCCTGAAAACTGAACAGGCCCGGCTGGCCAGCCTGCATGGCCGTTATGTGCCCATTGCGGTCAAGATCGCACCGGACATGGATAGTGAAGAAACCGCCATGGTCGCGTCTGCACTGAAAACCTACGAGATGGATGGTGTCATCGCCACCAACACGACACTGTCTCGCGAAGGGGTGGAAGACAGCCCCTTGGCGGCTGAGGCCGGTGGCTTGAGTGGCTCTCCGGTACGCAACCGTTCCACGGCGACCATTCGCACGCTGGCACAGCACCTGGATGGTGCGCTGCCGATCATTGGCGTGGGTGGTATTACCGAGGGCTTTGATGCGGCGGAGAAAATCGAGGCCGGTGCCAGTCTGGTGCAGATCTACACCGGTTTCATCTACCGTGGTCCTGAGCTGGTCCGTGATGCGGTGAACGCGATCGCACAGACTCAGGGACGCTGAGGCCGTAAACGAAAACAGGCTCCCGTGGGAGCCTGTCGATGGTCAGATGAGGATATGTTTAGTGTAATGAAGGGTTGGCCTGAATTGCAGAAACACCGGACATTCCACTCCAATGCGCTTCTCGTCCTTCGCGCCAGCCGCTCATCCAGTGGCTGCGCATTTCAATGGTTTGGACAGGGCACTCCTCACGGGAACGCCCGTTAATGCCAGCCAGGAATCCACGGTTGAACAGAGTAGAGGTACGATCTCGTTTCTGTTTCTTCATATTGCGCCTCACATATTCTGATTATACAGTCTTCGGCGGTGCTCAGCTGCGTTGGCCGAAGATGCGCTGACTCGATCGATTCACTGTGACGTCACACCCCTATTGATATCTGAAAAAAGCCTCCGTGGCGATTTAAAAAAACTATAATGTTATCAAAGTGTCATAAAGTTTATCCGAGCGCAGTTGCAGCAAAGTCATTTAATTCAATAAGTTAAGTACGCATTGCTCGTTAAGGTAATGCGGTGAAATATTTTCACCTTGCAGTCAGCAGGGGTTCAGCTGCCTGACCGGGTTTATCAGTATCGGAGTCACCCTGCCCATGAAACTATTCATTACCTGCCCCAAGGGCCTGGAAAACCTGCTTCAGGACGAAATCATCGCGCTGGGCGGTGAGGGCACGCGCCAGACCGTGGCCGGTGTCTATACCGACGGTGACCTGGCGCTGGCCTACCGTATCTGCCTGTGGTCGCGTTTGGGCAACCGGGTGCTGATGCCGCTGGCCGAAGGGGAAGCGGAAAACGCGGACGCCCTGTACCAGCGTGTACAAGACGTGGACTGGCTGGCTCACCTGCGCCCGTCCGGCACCTTGACGGTGGACTTCACGGGCCGCTCGCGCGAGATCAACAACACCCATTTTGGTGCCCTCAAGGTCAAGGATGCCGTGGTTGACCAGATTCGTACTGCCACCGGGCAGCGTCCGACGGTCGATCGCAATCAGCCGGATCTACGGATCAATGTCCATCTGCACCGGGACCGTGTCACTGTTGCCCTCGACCTGTCCGGTGAGAGCCTGCACCGACGTGGCTACCGTCTCAAGGCGGGTGCAGCACCGATGAAGGAAAACCTGGCGGCCGCGGTATTGCAGCGTGCTGGCTGGCCGTTTGCGGATACGGCCGCACCGGTATTGGACCCGATGTGCGGTTCCGGCACCCTGTTGATCGAAGCCGCGCTGATGGCGGCCGATGTGGCGCCCGGTCTGTTCCGTCAGCGCTTCGGATTCAGCCGCTGGCTGGGCCACGACAGCCGTCTCTGGAGCGAACTTCAGGCGGAAGCTGAACAGCGACGTCAGCAGGGACTGGCACAGCTGCAGGCGCGCTTTTTCGGGTTTGATGCCGATGAAAACGTCCTGGGTCGGGCCCGTGAAAACGCACGCCGTGCCGGTGTGGCGGATCGGATCGTGTTCAGTCAGCGTCCACTGGAACAGCTGGCGGCGTTGCCCGAGAACCGTCCGGGCCTGGTGGTGACCAACCCGCCCTATGGGGAGCGTCTGGGGGAGACCTCGTCCCTGATGTTCCTCTATCGTACCCTGGGCGAACGGCTCAAGGCCGGTTTCGTTGACTGGCAGGTTGCTGTGTTCACCGGCAACCCGGATCTGTGCAAGGTGATGAAGCTGCGGGCCGACCGTCAGTACCGCATGTTCAACGGCGCCATCGACAGCAAGCTGTTGCTGTTCAAGGTGCACGAGCGTGTCGAGTCCGATGCCGCGGCAGCTAAGGCCGAAGTGTCTGCGGACGGCTTGTCCGAGTCGGCGCAGATGTTTGCCAACCGGCTCAAGAAAAACCTCAAGCAGCTGTCGCGTTGGGTCAAGCGCGAACAGATCAGCTGTTACCGCGCCTATGATGCCGACATGCCAGAGTACGCGGTGGCCATCGATATCTATCCGGGACATGCGGTCGTGCAGGAATATGCACCGCCGGCCAAGGTGGATCCGGTGAAGGCGTTTTCGCGCCTGCAGGACGTGATGCAGGCGGTGCCGGTGGTGCTTGAGCTGCCGGCTGAGCGCGTGGTATTGAAGCAGCGCAAGCGTCAGCAGGGGCAGCAGCAGTATGAGCGCCAGGATGAAAGCGGCCATTTCATGGAGGTGCTGGAGCATGGCTGCCGGTTGCAGGTCAACCTGCATGATTACCTGGATACCGGTCTGTTTCTCGATCACCGCCCGGTGCGCCATCGCATCCAGCAGCTGGCCCGGGGCAAGGATGTCCTCAACCTGTTCTGCTATACCGCGACCGCCAGCGTCCATGCTGGTGTGGGCGGGGCCAGCACCACAACCAGTGTTGACATGTCGGCGACCTACCTGGAATGGGCACGGCGCAACATGGAACTCAATGGGCTGCCCAAGGCACAGCACAAGCTGGTGCAATCGGACTGTTTCAAGTGGCTGGAGCAGCCCCGCGCCGAGCGTTATGACCTGATCTTCATGGATCCGCCCACCTTTTCCAACTCCAAGCGAATGCAGGACGTGCTGGATGTGCAACGTGACCATGTACGTTTGATCGAAGGTGCGATGGCGCTGCTGAAGGAGGACGGACTGCTGATCTTCTCCAACAATTATCGCCGTTTCAGCATTGACCGGGAGGCGTTGGCGGCATTCGATATCCGTGATGTCACGGCACAAACACTGGATCCCGACTTCAAGCGTAACAGCAAGATTCACTGCTGCTTCGAAATACGTCACCGCTAACGTCTGCTGGCGGAGCAGGCCGCCGGGGCCATCAGAGTGGCACGAAAGCTGCTTATACCTTCGTCCGATGCGCACTCCGGCCTGTGCTGTTTTCAGACAGTGCAGGCCGGCACGTGCGCTATTCTGATTCGAGGGTGCTCGGCGGCGCTGCCACTTTTTGGTGCGCGTGCCCGGCAAAGAGGCACTCTCCAACCTGACGGAGGACGCGACGTGGATTCGATCAGTACGGCTATCGGCACGCTGACGCAAAGTGCCAATACGATGTTCATTTTGCTGGGGGCAGTCATGGTGTTCGCCATGCATGCCGGCTTTGCATTTCTGGAGGTCGGCACGGTAAGGCGCAAGAACCAGGTCAATGCACTGGCCAAGATCATGAGTGATTTCGGCTTTTCGGCGCTGGCCTATCTGCTGGTCGGGTACTGGCTGGCGTATGGCGTCACCTTTTACGACAGTGCGGCCGTGCTGTCTGAAAACAACGGCTACGCACTGGTCAAATTCTTTTTTCTGATGACGTTTGCAGCGGCGATTCCGGCCATTATCTCCGGCGGTATTGCCGAACGCGGCCGCTTCTGGCCGTTTCTGACGGCTTCGGCCCTTGTGGTCGGTCTGGTATATCCGCTGTTTGAAGGCATTGCCTGGAATGGCAACTACGGCATTCAGGCCTGGCTGGAAACCTGGTTCGGCGCGCCCTTTCATGACTTTGCCGGTTCGGTGGTGGTGCACGGAGTCGGCGGTTGGCTAGGGCTGGTTGCGGTGCTGATGCTGGGCATTCGCCAGGGACGCTACAAGGGCGGTCGGCTGGTGGCGTTTCCGCCGTCCAACATCCCCTTTCTGGCCCTGGGGGCCTGGATTCTTTGCATCGGCTGGTTCGGCTTCAATGTCATGTCGGCCCAGACACTGGAGGGCATTTCGGGGCTGGTGGCGGTCAACAGTCTGATGGCGATGGTCGGCGGCATCATCAGTGCACTGATCGCCGGACGCAATGACCCCGGCTTCATTCATAACGGGCCGCTGGCCGGTCTGGTGGCGGTATGTGCCGGTTCCGATGTCATGCACCCGCTGGGGTCACTGGTGGTGGGTGCGGTTGCTGGTGTGCTTTTCGTCTGGAGCTTCACCCTGTTGCAGACACGCTGGAAAATCGATGATGTGCTGGGCGTGTGGCCGCTGCACGGGCTCTGCGGTGTCTGGGGTGGTCTGGCAGCCGGTATTTTCGGCAGCGAGACGCTGGGCGGCCTGGGTGGGGTCAGTTTCATGGCGCAGCTGGCCGGTTCCGTACTGGGCGTTGGCATTGCCGTGGTGGGCGGTCTGATCGTGTATGGCGTCCTGCGTCAGCTGGTCGGTTTGCGGCTGGATGCCGAGCAGGAGTACAACGGTGCCGACTTGAGCATCCATCGTATCGAATCCACGTCGGATGATCGTTGAAACGGGCGACAAGGCATAAAAAAACCGGCTTCATCAGAAGCCGGTTTTTCGTTGCAGGTGTGGCCTTAGTGCTGGTGACCACCTTCGCCGTGCACGTGGCCGTGCTCGACTTCTTCATCGCTCGCTTCACGGATTTCAACAACTTCAACGTCGAACGTCAGAGTCTGTCCCGCCAGCGGATGGTTGCCATCCAGCGTGATGTTGTCGCCTTCAACCTTGACGACGGTCACCGGCTGCTCGCCCCAGGGGGTCTGCGCCATGAACTGCATGCCGGGCTGAACGTCATCGATGCCGGCGAAGGCGCTGCGATCAACGTCCTGTACCAGCTCGTCACGCACCGGGCCGTAGCCTTCTTCAGGCTCAACGGTTACTTGCAGGCTGTCACCAACGGCCTTGCCTGCCAGCGCGTTTTCCAGGCCCGGGATGATGTTGCCGGCACCGTGCAGGTAAGCCAGGGGCTCCTGACCGTTGGAGCTGTCCAGCACATTGCCTTCGGCGTTGGTCAGGGTGTAGTGAATGGATACAACGGATTTTTCAGCGATCTGCATCAGGGGTCTCCTGGTTGATCAGAGATGCGTCGGTGCTCAGGCTACCCGCCGTGTCCTTTGCCTGAGCACAAAGGGTGTAAAGCCGGTAACAGGGCAGCTTGCAGGGCTCCCGGTTGGTTTGACGGCACATGCTAACCATCGCGTATCCAGGGTGCAACCCGAAACCGGCGGGGAGTGATCCCGAGACAGGAAAAAACCGTAGATATCTCTTTTTGTGGGAGGTTAGGGAATGACAGCAAAGCAGCGAGTGGCCATTGTCGGGGCGGGATTGGCGGGGAGCCTGGTTGCCTTCGGGTTGCGTCGGCGCGGTTGTACGCCGGATGTGTTCGACAAGAGTCGAGGCACCGGCGGGCGCTTGGCCGCGGCACGTCTGGGGGGCAGCAGTGCTGATCTGGGGGCGCCGATGATCCCGACGGATTTGGCCAACGAGCTGCGTGCATTGTCGCCCGAGTTGCCGATCCAGGCCTGGACAGTACAGGTGGCGAATTTTCAACTTGAACTGCAGGGCGAACGGTCGCTGCAGGTTCCCGTGCCGCGCGCCAGCGCACTCACGCGTCAGCTGCTGGAAGGTACCACTCTCTATACACAAAGCCGCGTGCGGGCCATTGAGCCACTGGATGCCGGCTGGCAGCTGGTCATGGATGATGATAGCGTGCATGGTCCCTACGACCGTGTTGTGCTTGCCGTGCCGGGCCCTCAGGCGGTTCCTCTGCTGGCCGCCGTGCCGGCGCTTCAGCAGCGTGCACAAGAGGTGGTGATGGCGCCGGCCTGGGTGATGCTGGCCGAGCAGCCCGCGTGTCCTGAGGCCCTGGCCGAGATTGACTGGCTTGAAGGCGAACATCCCGTGTTGGCACGCATTTGTCGTGACTGCGGCAAGCCGCAGCGCAGCGGCAATATCTGGCAGCTGCAGGCACGTGAAGACTGGTCGGCAGCTCATGTCGATGCGCACCCCGACTGGATTGCCGAGCAGCTGCTGCATGCTGTGTCCGATTTGGCCGGGGCTGGTTTCACCCCGGTGACTCAGCGTGTTCATCGCTGGCTGTATAGCCAGGTAGCGGTATCACCCGGCTCCGAGCCCTTGTCCCCCTGCGGGACTTTGGGTGTCTGCGGTGACTGGGTTGGCGGGGCTGGCCTCGAAGGGGCCTGGCACAGTGCACAGCGACTGTTGGCGGCGTTCGACACTGGTCGCTGACTAAGGTGACAGGTAGACTGTCGGCCAAATGTCGAGGGAGTGAAACGTGGCTGATACATTACGCAAAGAAGTAGACCAGGCGCTGGCGTCGTTGTCGACCGTCCTGCTGGGCAAGACATCATCCGTACGACTGGCCATGACCTGTCTGCTGGCGGAAGGGCATTTATTGATTGAAGACCTGCCGGGCATGGGCAAAACCACGCTGGCGCACGCGTTGGCGCGGGTGCTTGGCGTGGATGACAAGCGTATTCAGTTCACCAGTGACATGTTGCCGGCCGACATTACCGGCGTCTCCATTTTTGATGCCGCCGAGAGCCGCTTTCGCTTTCACCCCGGGCCGGTCTTTACCCAGCTGCTGCTGGCGGATGAAATCAACCGTGCCACCCCCAAGACCCAGTCGGCGTTGCTGGAAGCGATGGAAGAAGGTCAGGTCAGTGTCGACGGTGAGCGTTATGCGCTGCCCGAACCGTTTTTTGTGATCGCAACCCAGAACCCCTCCAGCCAATATGGCACCTTCCCGTTGCCCGAGTCTCAGCTGGACCGTTTCCTGATGCGCATCAGCCTGGGGTATCCGGCGCCTGAAGTCGAGCGTCAGCTGTTGGCGGGTGGAGGGACGCGTAACCAGGCTCGCCAGCTGGAGCAGCAGTTGCCGCCCGAACGCTTGGCTGCAGCCCAGGCGGCCTGTGCCGAAGTGCATGCCTCATCAAGTCTGATCGCGTATGTGCAGCGGCTGCTGCAGCATACCCGCGACGCCGCCGGTTTCAGCTATGGCGTGTCACCTCGAGGAGGGCTGGCACTGTTGCGGTGTGCCCGCTGCTGGGCCTGGTTGGCGGGGCGTGACCATGTTGTACCCGAAGACGTGCAGGCGGTGCTGGGGCCGGTGGTTGGGCACCGTATTCGCTCAGCCGATGACCTGTCGGGACAGGAGGGTGACCGCCTGGTGGCACGGCTGCTGGCTGAGGTGGATGTCCTTGGCCACTGAGCAGCTGCAGGGGGCCCGGCGCCGCATACGACGCTGGATGTTGTCGCGGCAACAGCCGGCCCGCTCGCACCGTCTGACCCAGAACCGAATTTTCATCCTGCCGACGCGCGCTGGCAGCGTCTATCTATTGCTGTTGGTGCTGTTGTTGGTAATGGCAATCAACTATGAAAATAACCTGATCTACGCGCTGACGTTTTTGTTGCTGGGCGTCTTCATGAGCGCCATCTTCCATACCTACAGCAATCTGGCGGGCATCGAGGTGGAAGTGCAGGATGCGCAGCCCTGTTTCGCTGGTGAGCAGGCCGGGTTCGAGATTGAGCTCAAAGGGTCCGCACGGCGCACGCGCGAGCAGTTGCAGTTGCAGTTGGCCGCACAGACGCTGCCACGCATACTGGATGTGGTTCAGACGCGGCAAAGGGTGCAACTGGACTGCCCGGCCGCTCAACGGGGTTGGTTGCGACCCGGCGGACTCAGGCTGCAAACCACTTTTCCCTTGGGGCTTTTTCGTGCCTGGGCTTGGCTGAATTTGGACGCGAAGGTGCTGGTCTACCCTGCACCGCTGGATGTGCCCCTGCCGTCGGCGCTGCAACCGGCGACAGGGCAGGGGCAGGATTCGCTGTCACGGCGAGCCGGTGAGGACGACTTTGGCGGCCTGACCCGTTTTGAGCCCGGGATGTCGCCGCGTCAAGTCGATTGGAAAAGCTATGCCCGTGGGCGAGGGCTGCACGCCAAGCAGTTTGAAGGTCATCAGGATCCGGATCTCTGGCTCGATTTGGACATGCTTGGGGGAGAAGCACTGGAGCGACGGTTGTCAAAGTTGACCGGCTGGGTGTTGGAACTGTCACGTCGAGATGTGCGTTACGGCATCAAACTGGGCAGTTTCGTACTGCCTCCTGCCAGTGGTGAAGGCCAGCGGACACGGGCCTTGAGTGCTTTGGCCCTCTATGGATTGGAGGTGACCGAATGAAGAGTGCACAGATCAGTCGTACCGCGGTTGCCCTGCAGTTGGTAGCCGTTTTACTGGCCGTGGTACCGCATGTGACCTGGTTGCCCTTATGGGTGCTGGCGCTGCTGCTGGCGAGTACCGGCTCGCGCCTGATGATTCACAGTGGTCGCTGGCCGTTTCCGCATTGGCTGGTCAAGGCCGTATTGGTTGCGGCGGCCAGTATTGGCCTGATTCTGAGTTTCAATCACCGCGCCGGCCCCGAAAGCATGGTGGCGCTGCTGATTGTGGCGCTGTCACTGAAGTTGCTGGAGGTGTATCACCGGCGGGATGCGTTCGTGGTCCTGTTTGTCTGCCTGTTTGTGGCTGCCACGAGTTTTCTGTTCGATGAATCATTCTGGATGGCGCTGTACATACTGGCGGTTACCCTGTTGATTCTGGCAGCGTTGAACAGCATTCAGCAGGGGGCCGGCGCCGGGCGTTACAGCACCAACCTGAAAACCGCAGCCAAGCTGTTGTTACCCGCTGTGCCCTTCATGTTGGTGCTGTTTTTCCTGTTTCCGCGTCTGGATCCCCTCTGGTCTGTCAGAGTGCAGGGCAGTGGGGCTACGACAGGGCTGTCGGATGAGCTGTCGCCGGGGGATATAGAATCACTGGCACAGTCCAGCGCTCTGGCCTTTCGCGCTACCTTTGAACATGATGAGGCGCCGCCTCCCGAGCAGCGGTACTGGCGAGCGTTGGTAATGAGTGAATTTGACGGACGCCGCTGGACGCGTCCCGATCCTGCTACACGGCAGCGGCTGCGTCCCGAAAAAATGACCGCTGAGGGCGCGGTATTGGAGTATAGCGTGGTGATGGAACCCAGCGGCCGACCCTGGCTAGTGGCGTTGGATCAGCCACTGGCGCCGGCACCGGGTATGGCCCTGAGTGCAGTGCGGACCCTGCAGCTTGATGCGCCGCTAGAGCGGCGGCGTCAGTATGAACTGCGCTCGTCCCCGGCGTACCGTTTACAGCCGTTGTTAACAGCGGCTGAGCAGCGCCATTATCTGCAGTTGCCTCGAGGCGGCAACCTGCAAAGCAGGGCCTTGGCCCGTCAGCTGCAGCAACAAGCCGGTGGCGACCCTCAGGCCCTGATACGGGCGTTGATGCAGCGTTTCAATCGCTCCTATGTCTACACCCTGGAGCCGGGGCGGCTGGGCCGAGACAGCGTTGATGCGTTCCTGTTTGACACTCAGCAGGGATACTGCGAGCACTTTGCCAGTGCCACGGCCTTTGTTCTGCGCAGCGCCGGTATTCCGGCCCGTGTCGTGACCGGCTACCAGGGCGGGGAATGGAACCCATACGAACGCTATATCCAGGTGCGCCAGTATGATGCCCATGCCTGGGTGGAAGCCTGGCTGCCGGGGCAAGGCTGGCGCCGTCTGGACCCGACCGCGGCGGTGGCGCCTGAACGGATCCGCATGTCGGCGGGTGATTTTTTTGACACGGATCAGACGCGGTTCGGTCGTGCCGCCACCGGCTTGGACATCGCTTGGCTGCGCACCCTGAGTCAACGTTATGATGCCTTTAATTTTGCCTGGCATCGTTGGGTACTGAACTATCAGGGTGAACAATCCGGTTTGTTGGAGGACTGGCTCGGGGGGAGTGATACCTGGCGTCTGGTCCTGGCCTGGTTACTGCCGACCGGGGTGGTCTTTGGTCTGGTGGCCTGGTGGCAGCTGCGTCCGCGTCGGGTACGTCATCCCGACCCGCTGGAGCGTCAACTGCAGGCGTTGCAGCAGGCCCTGCAGCGGTTGGGCTGGGGGCGTGAACCTGCCGAGACTGTTTCGGCTTGGCTGACGCGCTTGGCCGATGAATGGCCCTCCATGCGGGCGGAGATGCAGCGTTTGGCATGGCTGGATGAACAGCAGCGCTATGCCGGTGAGTGCAGTCACGACGTGCGTGGCGAAATGCTGCAACTGTGTCGTCGATTGAGACAGCAGTTGCCGCGCAAGAGGTCAGTATGAGCCAGGCTTATCGGCTGTTGCGCAGTGCCCGGCGCAAGACTCTTGCGATTCAGGTTCGTGAGGGTGAGGTCATCGTGCGTGCACCGCAGCGAGCAAGACGCGCGGATATCGAATCGTTTGTGCATAGTCGTCGCGACTGGATTCTGCATCATCAGGCCTGTCAACAGCAGGCCATCCAAGCGATCGGTGTGCGTATTGAGCAGTCGGGCGTGATTCCCTGGCAGGGGCAACTGTTGCCACTGTTCTGGCAGCGTGACGGCACCAGTCAGGTGCTATTGCAGCCGGCACGCGTGGACGTCCACCTGTCACGCCGCGTGCGGCGGCCTGAGCCGGAGGCGGTTGCCGACGTGCTCAAGCGCTGGTTCCGGGATCAGGCGCGGGTGCGGTTGTTGCCACGGGCCGAGATATTGGCAGCTTCTACCGGGCTTAAGCCCGCGCAGGTCGAGATTGGCCACTGGACTGGACGCTGGGGTCAATGTTCGAATCGTGGCGAAGTGAAATTGAACTGGCGGCTGTTGCAATTGAGCCCGGAACTGCAGGATTACGTTATTCTGCATGAGCTTTGCCATCTGAAGTACATGCATCACGGGCCCGCGTTTCAACGACTCTTGCAGCGCCATTGTTCCGATCACCCGCGTCTGAAACGTGAAATGGCGCAGTACACGCTGTGGTTGAACTGGTAACTGATACCTTAGGAGAATGGTGTTGGGCGCACGACTGTGACAAAAATAAGACGCTTATAATGAACCAGCAGCCCATGGAAGGCTGCCCCGACCCTCAATAACGATAACAACGGGGTAATAATGAGTCTTTACACGGCAATTGAAAAAACGGCATTCAACACATTGACTCGCAAAATTGTGGGTAATGTGCTGTTTTTGTTGTTTCCGCATGTAGTTCTGATCATATTCGGCAGTTATTTTGCAGCTGAAATTCGGGGTGTACTGGCCGGGCTGGATCTGCGACCTGACCAATTAGCGGCTATTGAAGGCAGCCTCTCGTCACTGTTGCTAACCACGGGCATTACCATTAGCGTCGCGCTGGTGGCGGGTATTTTCACCATCTTCTTCATGCGCCACCTGTTTCTGCGCCCCATCCGTGAAATTACCGCTGTACTCAAGGCCATCAAGGACAAGGATGGTGATATTTCGGGGACCTTGCCGGAATACACCCATGATGAAATATCCGAGATGGCGGCCGCCTACAATGAATTTGCCGACAGCCTGAAAAAAATGATCGCCGAAAGCCAGCGTCGATCAGTCAGTGTGGCGCTTTGTGCAACCCGGTTACAGAAGGTGGTGGTGCAGGCGCACCAGTCTGCCGAGCGTCAGGAAAGCCAGGCTCAGATGGTGTTCCAATCAAGCCAGGAATCAACTCAGGCCATTGATGAAATTGCCGGCAGTACGCTGACCATCAGTGAGCAGAACGGCACTAATCTGCAAGAAGTTCATGGTTCCAGTAACGAGCTCAAGCGAGTACATGAACAGGTGCGTGCCGTCTGTGAGTTGGCTGCGGGGTTCCAACAGACGGTTGACAAGCTGAGTGAAAATTCGGGCAATATCACCAACATTTTGTCCATGGTAAAAGACTTCTCGGATCAGACCAATCTGCTGGCACTGAATGCCTCCATCGAAGCGGCCCGTGCCGGTGAGGCCGGACGCGGCTTTGCCGTTGTTGCGGACGAGGTGCGCAACTTGTCACAGAAAGTCAGTAATGCAACTCGCGAAATTGATGCCAATATCGGCGAAATGGCAGCGCTGGTCGAAGATACGCGTGACAGCGCCCACAATATTCTCGAATATGTGGACAATACCGACCGCTTCATTACCAGCACCAATGAACAGTTCTCGCGCATGGTGGGTGACTTTGAGGAGGTCAATGCGCAACTGACCGGCATCAGCGCCGCCATTGATGAGCTGTCGCATACCAACCGAGAATCTCATGGCCATGTACAGTCGATTACCGAACTCTCGGCCGGCATTCGGGACGAAATGGCACAGTCGCGCAGTTATTCCGAAGAGTTGGAAATCTCGACCGAGGAGACACAGGAGCTGCTGTCCCGTTTCATCATTGGCTATGGCGGCTTTGAGCGCATGATTCAGACCGGCAAGCAGTGGTCGAATGAAACGCTCTTGGCCATGGAGCGGTTGCAGGTACAAGGCGTCAACCTGTTCGATCATAACTACCGACGTATGAACGAGGGGCAGTTACCGGAGAAGTTTGAGTGTGGCTATACCGAACGCTTCGAGCGAGAGCTGCAGCCGTTGTTTGATCGTTTTATTCAGGAGCGGCCGGAGTTTATCTATGCGATTGCCGTTGATCGTAACGGCTATGCGCCGGCTCATCATGCCAAGGTGTCCAAACCGATGACAGGGGATTTTGCTGTCGATAACCTGCACAGCCGTCATCGCCGTATCTTTGCCGGTAACCGGGCGGAAAAGCGACGCGCTTCACATACTTCGCCTTTCCTGCTGCAGACTTTCATTCGAGATACCGGAGAGGTGCTCAATGACCTGTCGATTCCCCTCTACCTTGATGGGCGTCACTGGGGGGCGCTGATCATGGGGTTTGACCCCGAGCATCTGCTCAAGGATGTGAACTGAGTGCGCAGGGCTCCAACCTGATCAGAGGTCGGAGCCGGTGGTGAACTGGCGTACCAGTCGCTTAAGCGTGTCGTAGTCGAGCGGCTTGTTGCAGATGGCCGAGACGCCTGCACTCTGAATAGATGCCAGTCGCTTTTCGTTTTGTTCCGATGTGATCATCATCACGGGCACCGTTGGCTGGTCACTGTAGTGGCGGATATGCTCGACCAGTTCCAGTCCGTCGATATTGGGCATATTGTAATCGGAGATGACCAGATCAAAACGACGCTGCTTCAGAATCTGCAATGCTTCAGCACCATCCTTCGCCTCCACCACCTGTTCGATGCCGATGGAGTTCATGCTTTTGCGCACGAACTTGCGTGACAATGGGCTGTCATCCACGATCAGCACCTGCATGAATTCCAGTTCATCACTTTCCTGCGGCTCAGGGTCATGCAGATCACGGATGTAATGCATGGTGTTGCGCAGCGCCGTTTCCAGCTCCTCCTTGCAGAAGGGCTTGGGCAGAATGGCGATGGCACCGGCCTGGCGGATAGGCTCCAGGTAGCGGTAATGCGTTTCGGATGAAATCAGCAGAAAGGTGACATCCATCAGCGCCGGTGTATCGCGCATGCGGCTAACAAGCTCAGTGCCGGTCATGTCCGGCAGGTGCATGGAGGAGACCACGATATCCGGTACCACATGCTGCATGCGTTCCAACGCCGGGCCAGCTTGTTCGAAAGGTTCGATTTCCTGCAAGCCTACCTCGTGCAGGTAATCGATAATGATGGTGCGCTGCAGTTTGGACGGTTCAATGACCAATACCAGAAGTTCATCGAGATTCATATTCAGTTTCATCCGGTTCAAGTCTGTGACAGGGCACAGGTAAGGTGGCTGCTGTCGGCAGCAAGCCAATACCGTTTGTTTTAATGTGCAATATACAAAAACTGGCTTCTAGTGTCTCAGATTATCGACTATGAATCTGTACTCTGTTGCATCTTCAATTCTTTTCACATTGTTGCGTGTGTGCAGCGCAGCATTGAGTTGCGTATCGCTGGCCGAAGCTCTTTAATGGTGCCGGGCATAGAAGAGTAAGTTATATGAATAGAGATGTTTGGTTGCTTGCGCTGTGTCAGGCGCTGCTGAATACCGGGAATGTGCTACTGGTGTCGGTCAATGGCCTGATTGGGCGTCAGTTGGCGCCCGTCGAGGCTCTGATCACGCTACCGGTGGCGTTTCAGTTCATTGGTTTGATGTTGGCAACGATTCCGGCATCCCTGATCATGCAGCGCATCGGGCGTCGCAACGGCTTTTTGCTGGGCAACCTGATCGGCCTGTCCGGTGCGCTGCTCTGTTTGTATGCACTGCAACTTGGGTCCTTTGTGTATTTCTGTACGGGCACTGCGTTGCTGGGCGTCGGTATTGGTTTTGGTATGTTGTATCGCTTTGCTGCCGTCGAAGTGTGTCGCAAGGGGCACGAAAGTCGTGCCATCTCCATGGTCATGCTGGGGGGGGTTATTGCGGCCGTGCTGGGGCCCAACCTGGCGGTACACGGCCGGGATCTGGCGTGGGGTGTTGATTTCAGCGGGGCCTTTGTCGTGCTGGCTGGGGTGTACCTGCTGGCACTGGTGTTGCTACTGCGTATTCGCATACCGCCCATGGTAGCCGACCACGGCGGCACCACGCGTCCGCTGCGTGCAATCATGCTGCAGCCGCGCTTCGTGATGGCGGTGATGGCCGGCATGGTGAGTTTTGCTGTCATGAACCTGCTGATGACGGCCACCCCCCTGGCCATGGATCGCTGCGGTTACAGTTTTGCCAGTGCTGCCAACGTCATCGAGTGGCATGTGCTGGGCATGTATCTGCCGTCCTTTTTCACCGGGCATTTGATTCGACGCTTCGGCGAAGTGGCCCTGATGAAAACCGGTGCGCTGGTCATGCTGGGCTGTATTGCCATCAATCTGCACGGTCAGACCGAGTGGCATTTCTGGGCGGCGCTGTTGTTGCTGGGTGTTGGTTGGAATTGGATGTTCATCTGTGCGACTTCGTTCCTGACGGCGGCATATACACCGGCTGAAAAGGCCAAGACACAGGCCGCCAACGAGTTTCTGGTATTCGGCATGGTGACCTGTTCTGCACTGGCGGCGGGCTGGCTGGAGTCCAGCCTGGGCTGGGCCAGCATGAATGTATTGATGATTCCGGTCGTGGGCTTTACGCTGCTGGCTCTGTTTCTGTTGGAGCCGGTCAGGCGCGAGGCCGAGCCGGTCCCCACTTGCTGAGGGTATGCTGATCCATGTGTGAGTTGCTGGCGATTACCACGGCACAGCCGTTGCATCTGTCATTATCGCTGGCGCGGTTTGCGCGCCATGGAGGCGAGGAAGGGCCGCATGGCGACGGCTGGGGACTGGCCTGGTACGAGCAGGGCGATGCTCAGCTGATCCGTGAGGCAGCGGCTTGTGCTCACAGCGAGACCGCTCATTGGTTGACCGAACGTCACCGGCCGTCAACGCTGTTTGTCGGCCATATTCGCCACGCGACCCAAGGTGAAGTGGCGCTGCGCAACACCCAGCCGTTTCAGCGTGAGGCCGGTGGCGTGACCCATGTGTTCGCACACAATGGCAACCTGAACAGCTTCATTCACAACCCCAAGCGCTTTGCGACCGGGCATTACCGCCCGGTGGGCGAGACCGACTCTGAACGCGCCTTCTGCGTACTCATGGCACGCATGGCCGCAGTGTGGCAGGAAGGGCGGCCGGCCGAGGATGTCCGGCTGGCGATCGTGGCTGACTTTGCCGCGCGTCTGCGTCAGCTGGGGACGGCCAACTTTCTCTATACCGATGGTGAGTTGCTGTTTGCACACAGTCATCGCCGCCGCCAGAACAATGGCGAGACTCGCACGCCGGGACTGTATCTGTTGCAATGCGATGGCAGCGATACGGCGGGTATTGAAGGGCTGGAGCTGGAAGCGAGGCCGCATCAGCCGACCGCCATGCTGGCCAGCGTGCCCCTGGACGAGCGTGACTGGCAGCCACTGCCTGAGGGCGAAGTGCTGATGTTCAAGGACGGAGTACTGCTGGAAAGCTGCCCCCGCCTAGTGCTCTGGCATGAAACGGCCCAGGAGCTTGAGGGTTAGGCCCGGGGAGGCGGAGAGTCTGCGCCGAGCACGCCTTCAGTCTCGGTCTTGGGTGCAGCATCCAGGCGCCTGACCGCTTTCTGCAGGATCAGGTTGTTGGGGTAGTGGATCACTTCGCCATTGTCACAACGGATGTGCAGGTGGAACAGGCCGATCTCCGTGATGGTACCGGTAATGTCATCGTCCTTGTCGAGCACCTTGATCCGGTCGCCAATGCGATAGGGGAACGCAAAAAAAATGATGATGCTGCCGGTAATGTTGCTCAGGATGGACCACTGGGCAAACAGGGCAACCCCGATGACCGCAAAGGCTGACGAGAACAGAATCATCAACTCGGCGTAGTCAACGCCCCAGATGATGCAGATCAGCATCACGGTAATGACCAGCTGCAGCAGGCCGAAGAAGCGCTTGACCACCAGCAGGCGTCGGTTGGCCACCTGCTTCTGCAGGCCGACCCGGTCCAGCAGGCGACTGCTGATCCAGCGGGCAACGAACAGTGCCGTAACCGCGGCGGTTGTCAGAATCAGTTGGGTTTCCCACATGCATAGCCTCCTTTTCAGCGAATGCAGTTTACCAGGTAAGCAATTTCGGCACTGCAGGTCTGCGGGTTGATGAGACTGTCAGGCAGACGCTCCGGTGCCTCAACCAGACCGCGTGCGATCAGCTCATTGATCAGCGGCAGACTGCTGAACCCGGTCTTGCCAACGTAAAGCCCCTTGATATCGTCGCTGCGCCAGAGTTTCAAGGCCTGGCTGAAACCGCTCAGGTACAGGTGGTCTTTGGTAAAACCGCCGCCGCGATGTACTCGGGCCGTGATTTTGAAGGCTTCCTCCTCACTGCATTGGTGGTCCTCTACCAGCATGCGCCAGGTACGGCAAAAGTCATTGTGTCGCAGCATCTGATCAACGGCGACGACTCTCAGGGCAAGGGTTTTGAGGCGCTTTAAAGTCAGGTGGCCGCACAGGTACTCACTGAGAATGGCCAACCCCTCCTGTGCATGGGTATTGCCCGGTAGGCCCAGGGTGAAAACCTTCAGCGGCTGGGCGGCAGCGTTGAGCGATGTCACCATGTGAACGCCCAGCTCGTGATGGGCCAGGGCGTGCATTTCGGACTCGCTGGCTTGACTGCTGCGGCGGACCATCAATGCCTTGCGACCGTTATTGACCATGGCCTGTGCCAGCAACCGGTCGGACAGCTCAACCTTGCATTCAAGTCCCCAGTCACGCGCTTTCTGCTCGAAAAACGGCACCATTTCCTCTGATCGATAGCGCGGGCCGTTTTGCTCTTCAGGCCGGTCCGCTGCATGCAGCAAAAAGTGGGCGTTGGCAAGATCCTCGGGTGTGGGCTCGCCATAGTAGCGTAGCGAGTTATACAGAAACCGGTCCGTGCCGATGCTAACCAGCAGGTCGATACGCGCAGCCAGGGTATCGATCACGTCCCGATACAGTTGGCGCAATGCCGGTTCTCGAATGCGATCCACCGGCAGACGATAGAGCTTTTCACGGTGGGCGAAGGGGTCAATACGCAGCTGACGATAGCTGAAATCGGGAGCTGTACGGCCCTTATTGCGCAGGAAACGGCGCTCTTCACGGCTGATGTTGATCGGGTTGATATACAACAGGGTTTCGAGGCCGCGGGCCAGCTTCTTTAGCGCCTGGTCAAGGCGTAATACCTCTGCCGGCATCTGGCTGGGCATGAGGTCGTGGCCGCTTACTCGGCGGTTGCTCAACTGGCGGGCCAGAGTGGCTGCCGCTTCATACAGGCTGGTGTGCAGGCCATGCTGTAGGGCATCAGTCATGACTGGATAGAGCTGTCCCTTGTCATCACGGAACACGGGCTGTATTTGAATCGGCATGGTTAATGTCTGTTCATGCCGTGTATTGACGTGAGCGCTCAAGTAATCCCCGGTTTCCGGCGCTTCACCTCGGCTGATACTGGCCTCTATATGTGGCAATTCCAGCGCCTGCAGCTGTTGATTCAGGCAGCCGATAACGGCCTCGCCGTCCGGCATGCGCACCTGGGTGTCGATCAGATGAAAGAGTCCGGGAGTCGCGTCCGTCTTCGGCTCACCGGCCGCCACTTCGTCCGAGCCGGGCGCGCCGCCGTGCAGATCGATCAGCAAACAATGGCCGTGATCGGCCTCCAGTGCATCCAGCAGGGCGTCCAGCAGATGATAGAAGCGCTGGTGCTCGCGCTGGGACAGCTGCTGCATGGCCTTCGTGGGCGGGCGCTGCCACAGGCCGCGATTATTGATGCGTCGGCGCAGGCACTTGGTCAGCGGGAAGTTAAGGTCACAAGCCAGTCGGGATGTAGCAGTGGTCAGGGTTATCGGCAACAGCTCGACCAGCGCATCGGTGCCGACGGACTCCAGTTGGCTTCGGGTCCGTGGGGCAAGCTGTAGGCGCTGCTCGAACGTTGGCCGCAGCTCGGTGCCGGCGTGGAGCACGGTACAGACCAGTGGCACATATTCATCCACACGCAGCTGCAGCCCACTGCCACGCAGGCGGGCATTGATCGGCTGGCGGTTTTCGATCAGTGTTAGAATGGCCGCTTCAGACAGCATTTGCATTTTCAATTACCTTACGAACGGCGTTCTTGTCCTGTTTAACCCTTTTGAGTCTCGTGGTAAGGGGGCGACAGAGCGCGTTGCTGATATTGTTGTGGAGGGAGAGGTTGGCCGAACCGGTGACGGCATTGCCTTGCAAAGCCGCTTCATGCATCAGGCATAGGCTGGTGTCGTTATTGGGCTTGACCTGTTCCTGGGTATACATCAGAAAGCAGATTTTCATCATGGTTCTCCTGCGGACAGGTGGCGAGCGATCGGAAAAACCCCTGATGGTGGCTGTCGGTGTTTGGTCGTCACAACGGAAAGGTGCCGATGCTCAGGCATGAGCAGCTTGGGGCAAGAGCGCGCATTGGACGCCATAATTGTCCGCGCGGCAAGCATTATTAGACGCGCCAAAGCGTAATTTTTTCATCCATGTCCGGCAGTATAGTGCGCTTTTTTCATACTGCCGTGGGCTGTATGAGTATGCCGGTCACAACATGGGCATGGTGACGGCACTGCGCTTGATAGCATGGCCCTGCCAAGGAAGACATGTGCACATGTTCGATGGTATTCCTCGCACAACGCAGGCTTCACCGGGCGTGTGGGTGTGGCATGGCTCAATCGTCCAGTCGAGCAGGTGCCGGGTCAAGGTATCGAGGTTCGGGTGTATACGCTGTAGGCCTATGGTCTCACGATAACGCGTATTAACAGCGAACTCCCAGCCCGTCAGGTCTCCGAGACCGGCTCCTCCATCCAGGGGCCTTTTTCTTGCCCCCAGCCCGCCTGCTTCAGCAGCGGTGCCACCAGTTCGCGTACTTCCGTTTCACTGTTACATCGGCGGGTCTGCTCCAGCAGGGGGAGCAGATCGGTGCGATCGACAGAGCGCAACAGTAGCTTGATGCGCGGAATGTTGTAAGCGCTCAGGCTCAGGCAGTCATACCCCATGGCTGTGAGCAGCAGCACGGCGGCCGGGTCGGATGCCATTTCGCCACACAGGGACACCGGCAGTGATAGAGCGTCACACTGCTGCCGGATCTGCTCCAGCGCTACCAGCACGGCCGGGTTGAGGTGATCGAACAGTGCGGATACGCGCGGATTGTTGCGGTCCACGGCCAACAGGTACTGGGTCAGGTCGTTGGAACCGATGGAGACAAAGTCGATAAAGGGTGCCAGGCGAGGCAACAACAGCATGGCCGAGGGCACTTCGATCATCATGCCGATATCCGGCATGCGTACCTCTGTACCCTCTCGCTGTAGTGATTCGACGGCCTTTTCCACGTAGCGGCGAAAACTCTGAATTTCATCGACTCGGCTCACCATGGGTACCAGCAACTTGAGGTTGCCGTTGCCGATATCGGCCCGGAGCATGGCGCGAATCTGACTGATCAGCAATTGCGCATTGTCCAGAGTAAAGCGGATGCCGCGCCAGCCGAGGTAGGGGTTGCTCTCGCTGATGTCAAAGTAAGGCAGCTGTTTGTCGCCGCCGATATCCAGCGTGCGCATGCTGACCGGGCGCGGGGCGTAGGCGGCCAGTACCTTGCGGTACAGTGTCAGCTGCTCCTGCTCGGTGGGGAAACTGTCGTGAATCATGAAGGGGATTTCAGAACGGTATAAGCCTACCCCCTCTGCACCGCGCTGCAGCCCCGGTGTGGCGTCGGCCAGCAGACCGGTATTGGTCAGCAAACGTACCTGAAAACCGTCCCGAGTGACCGCCGGCTGGTCGCGCAGGCGCTCCAGCCCCTGCATGAAACGCTGTTCCTCATCAATCATGCGGCGGTACTCTGCCAGCAGTGCCGGGGGCGGGTTGAGTACACACTCGCCCCGGTGACCATCTGCAATCAGTGCCGCGCCCTTGTGTTGGTCGGGCTGAAAATTCTCTACCCCCATGACGGCCGGTATGCCCAGCGCATTGGCGAGAATCGCCGTATGCGACAGCGTTGAACCCTGAGTGCAGATGATGCCGTGAATGCGTTCCAGCGGGAATTCGGCCAGATCGGCAATGCTGATCAGCTCTCCGGCCAAAATCAGGGCTTCATCGGGCGCTTCCACGGAGGGGCGTTCCCGTGACAGCAGTTGGTTAAGAATACGCTGTCCGATATTGCAGATGTCTTCGGCACGTGCCTTCAGGTAGGGGTCATCCGCCTGCCGGAACTGTTCGGCCATATTGCCGATGGTCTGTTTCAGGGCCCAGGGGGCATTGTCGCCGGCATCGATACGCGCCAGAATCTGGTCGCTCAATTCAGGGCTTTGCAGCATCATCTGATAGACGTTGAACAGCGCACTTACATCCCCCGGGAGATGCTGTCCAAGGTGGCCTGAGCCGGATTCCAGCTCTTCGCTGACGGCTGCAATGGCATCGCGAATGGCAGCACGATCTGCTTCGGGGGCTGCGGTGCATGCGGCGCGCACCTGATCCAGCGACAGGTGGGGGCGCACCAGCCACAACTTGCCCAAGCCCAGCCCCGGAGCGCCCTTCAGGCCGGGAAAGCGCCTGTAGCGGGCCCGGGCGTGACGCTTTTCATACCAGCCGCCCTGG
Source organism: Marinobacterium weihaiense (assembly GCF_019061305.1). GTDB lineage: Bacteria > Pseudomonadota > Gammaproteobacteria > Pseudomonadales > Balneatricaceae > Marinobacterium > Marinobacterium weihaiense. Next base: position 184,256 of record NZ_JAHQZT010000002.1, on the reverse strand, counting down.
CTCTGCAGGTGAGACAGGGTGCCGGCTAACTGTGATGCAACGGTGATCAAGAAGGCCTCGGTTTCCTGCGAGAAGGGCTCCCGCTCCCGTCCCTGAATGACCAGCACACCGACCAGCTTGCGCAGGTGGATCAGGGGCACGCCCAGAAAGCGATGGTAAGGCATCTCGTGGGTTTCAGGTATGAAGACAAAACGATCATCCTCGGGTGCATCCCCCAGGTTGAGCGTGCTCAAGGACGCGGCGATATGCCCGACCAGGCCTTCGTCCAGTTTGAGTTTGGCTTTGCCCACCGCTTGTGGCGACAACCCCTCGGTTGCAGCCAGAATCAGATGCTGATGATCCGGGGTGCAAAGATACAGGCTGCAGACTTCTACACGGATCAGGTCACGCAGACGCTGGACAATGTTGGTCATGACAGTACGCGGGTCACCGGTGCGGGCTATCTGCTCGACAATGGATGTGAGGGCGTTCAGGGAGGGTTGTTGCATGACGGCTGTTCCGGTTTCAGTCTGACTTGGCTTGGATGCTTGCACAGGCAGTTTAACAGGGCAATGCCCCGTTTCGGTAAAAGATCGCTGTGGCGATATCAATTCTTCAGCGCTTTGTCGAGGCTGTGGTAATCTGACGCGATGAATACGCTTCAGTTTCACTCAGTCACGATGGATGTTGCCGATATCTGCCAGCCGAATCTGGTAGCTGTCGCTCTGGGCGATGCGCTCCAGCAGGTCGTCGTCTGCATGGCAGAATATCATGTGGGCTCGGTGCTGGTTGAGCATCAGGGTAAGCAGCAGGGATTGATCACTCGGCGTCGTGCGATGCAGTTCATACTGGAGCGCGGCGGCAGCAGCCCGGTGACGGAGGCCATGTTGCTACCGGTCCTCAGGGTTCAGGCGGGTACGGATATTGATACTCTGGGGCTGGAGATGCTCAGCCGCAATCTTATGCACGCATTGGTATACGGCCAGAATGACCGTTGTCTCGGCATTATCAGTCAGACCGATATTGTCAACAGCCAAGGGCTGGAGCACGACCTTGATCTGAAACCGCTGTGCGAAGTGGCCAGTTTTGATCTGATTCGGCTGGGAACTGAACAATCCCTGCAGGCCGCTCTTGAGCGTATGCAGCAAGCGGGTCACTCGGCAGCTCTGGTGGGGACGGACCGGCAGTGGCGAATTCTGACCGAAACCGATGCCATCCGATTTCTGTCCAGCGGTATTCGGTTGGATCTGCCGCTGGCGGACTTGCCGCTGGCAACAGTGGTGTCACTCAGTGGCACCAGTCACCTGCATCAGGCACGCCATTTTCTGCATGATCGGGGTTTCCGTCATATTGGTGTGACCAATGATGAAGGGGAGGTTGTGGGCCTGGCCTCCTATCATGACATTCTGCGCAGCCTCGAGCAGAGCTATGTCCACCGTCTCAGGGGCATGTTGGATGAGCGTGGGCAGGACCTGCGTCAGTCTCGGCATGACCTGCGGCTGATCGAACAGGTCATCAACGCGTCCCATGAAGGTGTGGTCATTACCGACACGCGGGGGCGTATCCAAAGTGTTAACCGAGCGTTCACCAGTATTACGGGCTATTCGTCAGAGGAAGCGCTGGGGCGCAACCCCAGCATGCTTAGCTCCGGACGCCATGGTGCAGACTTTTACCATAGCCTTTGGCAGCGCCTGGGTGAGGAGGGGCAGTGGCAGGGAGAGATCTGGAATCGCCGCAAGGACGGCCAGGTCTATCCTGAATGGCTCAGTATTACGGCTATCCGCAATGAGCGTGATGAGGTGACACAGTATGCCGCCATTTTTCATGACCTGACGGAAATGAAACGATCGGAGGCACGGGTCGAGCAGCTATCCTGGTTTGACAGTGTGACCGGGCTGGCCAACCGACGCCTGTTCGAAGACCGGTTACAGTTAGCGCATGCTTATTGTCATGAAAATGGCCAGCGACTGGCGCTGCTCGCGATCGACCTTGACCTGTTCAAGCAGATCAATGACCGTTTCGGCCACCGCGGCGGTGATCAGTTGCTGCACCAAGTGGCAGAACGTATCGAGTCGACGCTGGTGCAGCAGGGGACGGCTGCCCGTCCGGCCGGAGACGAGTTTTACATCATACTCAGTGAGCAGACGGACCCCGAAGCCCTGTCCCGTTATCTGGACAGTTTGAGCCAGTCACTTGCCGTGCCGTTCTGGCTGGCAGGTGAAGAGGTCAGGCTGATGGCCAGCATTGGCGTGGCTGTGGCGCCTGATGATGCCGAGTCGGCAGAGGCGCTGATTCGCGCGGCAGAGATTGCCCTGCATCATTCAAAGGAGCAAGGCCGTAACACGATCTGTTTTTTTTCGCCCGAACAGCACCAGGCGGCACTCAGCCGCTATCGCTTGGCGGGTTATCTACAGCAGGCTCTGGAACGTAACGAGTTCCACATGGTATACCAGCCGCAGATTGATGTTCACGATCAGCGCCTGATCGGAGTGGAAGCACTGTTGCGCTGGGAGCATCCCGAGCTGGGTGTTGTGTCTCCCGGGACTTTCATTCCGGTCGCTGAGGATGCTGGCCTGATCGATGCCATCGGGCAATGGGGGCTTGAGCGCTCGGTGCGTGATGCAGTTGATTGGCGTGATCAGGGCGTTTCGCTCAAGCTGGCGGTTAATGTGTCGGCACGGGAGTTTCAGCGGGGTGATGTGGCCGAGCGAGTACAAGCCGTGTTGAGCCGTGAGGGATTGAGTCCCGAGTCATTTGTGGTTGAATTGACGGAAACCTGCTTCATGCAAAGTGCTGATACGACTGAGCAGGCGCTGGTCAAGTTGCGTCGACAAGGTGTTCGCATCGCGATTGATGATTTCGGCACCGGCTTTTCCAGTCTGAGCTATATCCGTAACATGTCGCTGGATATCCTCAAGATTGATCGCAGTTTCATTACCGGGGTGGACTCATCAGGAACCGGAGGGCAGCTGGTACGTGCCATTGTAGACATGAGTCACGCCATGCAGCTGGAGGTAGTGGCTGAGGGGGTAGAAACGACTGATGATCTGATGGCATTGCAGCGGCTTGGCTGTGATCAGGCGCAAGGCTATCATGTTGCTAGACCCATGCCCGCTGATGAGCTGCTGCAGTGGGCTGCTGCATATGCTGCCGGTAAGAAAGCCATATCACCGCTGTAACGGGAGTACGCTTTGAAAAGTTATATTTTTGCCACGGACAATGAGCGCGGGGGCGTCATTCTTTGTGATATTGAGACGCTTGAAGAAGCGGTCGATTATTTGCGCAACCGTTTTGATGGGGTGATTCGTGTCGAGCAGGGACGTCGATACTGGGCCATGCAGGAGGGCTATGGCGAGTTAGAACCACTGCCGCCCCGGATTGGCGGCAGTGAACCGGCCGGTGCCTAGCGCCGACGGCGCGGGTGATGTGAATCCACACGAACTCTGATGGGCTCGGCGTCACTGCGGCTGGTGCGTGTTGCGTACAGCATCAATATGCCGGCTGCCAGCGTGGATGCCGTCAACAGGGTAACAGCCAATAAGATGTCCAACATGGGATAATCTCCTGTTAAGTTACAGGTGGGAGCCCGGATCCCGCCACTGACTCCCTTTACGTCAGCCTGCCCGATTCGGCTCAGCCTCTGATCATGTTTTGCGCTAATTCCACGCGGCTGTCAAGTTGCAGCTGCCCCCACAACGTTAAAACCAGTCATCGCGACGCTTACGCTTGCGCGGCAGGTAAGGCACGATCAAGCCCAGAATGACACCGCCGAACGCGACCAGGCCACCATAGGTCAGCCAGCGCATCAGGTTGCTTTGATCCATGTGGGCAATCTGGGACTGCAGGTCACGTATCTCGGTTTTCAGGGAGCGAATCTGGTCGGTATAGGTACTGCTTTCACGCTGCAGCTGCTGCAGGCTGCTGTTGAGTCGCTCAATGGTATCGGCCTGTTCGGTAATCGTGGTACGGCTCTCTTCCAGCGCGCTTTCCAGTTTGGGCAGCTCAATCAGCTTGCTGTCGCCTGCACCTACGAGAGTGCCCGGCAGCCAGCCGGTACGACCACTTTCGGTACGAATCTGTACATATTCGGTATTGTCATTGCGGCTCAGTATCTCGATGGGTTCACCGCTGTTGACGCGGCCGATGATTCGGTACTGATTGCTTGGTCCGCTGTGAAAGAACACATGGGCATCATCGGCAATGTGGCCGCGCTCGGCCCATGCCGGTGCCGACAGGCCAAGCAGGGCGGTAAACAGAACAATCTTTTTCATGGCGTTTCCAACGGCTGAAGCAACAAATACATGATTTTACACTACAAACACTTTATCGTTTAGGAGCTGTCCTGAATATGAATGGCAGCCTAATCGATGACCTTTTCTGAAGCCTTCAAGGGAGTTTACATGGAATCTTTCTCTCAGGAGTACATCCTGCCATGGGTGATCAATATTGCCATGGCGGCTGCGATTTTTATCGTGGGTCGCTGGGTAGTCAAACTACTGATCAACCTGCTGGGACGCATTCTGCGCAAGACCAAAATGGACACCATGCTGATCAACTTTATCAGCTCCATTGCGCATGCGGTTCTGCTGCTGTTTGTGGTAGTGGCCGCACTGGGTGAGCTGGGTGTTGATACTACCTCGCTGATTGCACTGATCGGTGCTGCGGGTCTGGCCATTGGCTTGTCACTGCAGGATTCATTGAAAAACTTTGCGGCTGGCGTGATGTTGATTGTGTTTCGTCCGTTTCGTGAGGGTGACTTTGTCGAAGCCGGTGGCGTCAGTGGCATTGTCGAGCACATCACCATCTTCAATTCCATTTTTCGCACCGGTGACAACCGTGAAATCATTCTGCCCAACGGCAAGATCTATAATGACAGCATCATCAACTATTCCAAGCGTGCAACACGCCGCGTGGATATGGTATTCGGCATCGGTTATGGTGATGATCTGCTGAAGGCCAAGCAGATTCTGGTGGATATCCTGGAGCAGGACGAGCGCGTGCTTAAAGACCCGGCTCCGGTGGTCAACGTGGCGGCACTGGCGGACAGCAGCGTCAACTTCAACGTACGTCCCTGGGTCAAGACATCCGACTACTGGCCGGTGCTGTGGGATACTACCGAGAAGGTCAAGCTGGAGTTTGACCGTCAGGGTATCAGTATCCCTTTCCCGCAGATGGACGTGCACCTGCACCGCGACACCTCTTCAGACGCTTAACTCGGGCTTCGTGGCAGTGGCGAGGGGTCGATTTGCCCCTCGCTCAACAGCTGCTGACGCAGCGCCTCGTTTTCATGACGCAGGCGCTGTGCTTCTACCCGATAGTCAAAGATCTCCTGGTATTGACGCTCCAGCTTGGCTTCCAGCTGTTCCATTTCGTTGTTCTGCTGATCCAGCTTGAGCTGCAGATGTTCCAGTTGATCCTGAAGGTCATCCAGCATTTCAAAGCCACGACTCTGTGGCTCGTGTGCCTTGTCGGGATGAAAACGATATGACCCCTGAAGCTCATTGACGATATGGCTGTACAGCGCCGTCAGGTCAGAACGCTCCCGGTCAGTATAACGGATGTTTTCCTCGATCGCCGTATGGGCACTTGCGGCCCCGATGGCACCGGCCAGTATCTGTTCCAGCATGCGATGGAACTCCATCAGTTCCACGACCGAGATGTGGCTCTTGTCATAGACCTGCAGATCTTCCGCGATACGGTTGACGCTGTGTTGTGCCTTTTCGTCGCCCAGATAGCGCCTCAACAGCTGTTCGGCCTCGACCAGCTTCGGTGCCAGCTCGATATAGGCGTTGAGACCGGTTGGGCGAGCTTTTTCCTGAGTGCGCAGGGTGCGGGTGGTGTACAGAAACTCGGTCGTCAGTGTGCGCTCATGCTTTTGGGGTTGGTATAACCAGGACCCCATCAGGTAAAAGAGGGTATTGAACAGCAGTGACCAGAAAACGGCATGCGGAACGGATGGCAGGTCCATGCCGAACAGTGCTTCGGGGCGTAGCCAGCTGATGCCCAGTGGCCCTTCCAGCAGAAGGCTGACGGGTAGCCAGCCTTCTTCAACCCAGGCAGGGATAATCAGGGTCCAGCCCCAAAGCGCAAAGCCGGCCATCAGCCCCAGCATGGCGCCCATGCTGTTGCCGCGGTTCCAGAACAAGCCGATGAAGGTGACCGGTGCAAACTGCAGTGCCGCGACAAAGGAGATCATGCCGACCGCAACCAGCATGTAGGTATCCGTGAGTACCCGTGCCAGCAACAGACTGCCGAACAGAATGGCGGCCACCAGAATCCAGCGTACCTGCAGCAGCCAGGTGCGCATCCAGGCCAACTGGCTGAACTTCTCGCACACCGGCAGCAGTAGGTGGTTGGAAACCATGGTCGCCAGGGTCATGGTGGTGATGATGACCATGCCACTGGCAGCGGCAAAGCCGCCCAAGAACGACAGCAGGGCCAGGTAGGGCTGCCCCAGCGCCTGTGGCACCAGCAACATGAAAAAATCGGCCGACTGCTCGGGCAGGCCGAGCATCAGTCCGGCCGCAGCAACGGGGATTACAAACAATACGATCAGCACCGCATACAGCGGGAACAGCCATAACGCACGCCCCAGATGAGTGGGTGATACGTTCTCGACGACCCCGACGTGGAACTGGCGCGGCAGCAGCTGCACCCCGACAAAGCTCAGTACTATCAATGTCAGCCACTGTATGCCCGCATCTTCGCCGCCGCTGCCCAGCAGGTGGTCGAGACGGTTCTGTTTGATCTGCTGATAAATGTCGACCGGTCCGTCAAAGAACTGGTAGGTGATGAACAAACCGATAACGAGTAAAATAATCAGCTTGATTACGCATTCTGCTACCAGCGCCAGAATCATGCCTTGGTGGCGCTCGGTTGGATCAAGACGGCGTACGCCGAAGACGATGGTGAAGGCTGTCATCAGCAGCGTGATCAGAATGCCGGATGAGCTCCAGTGAATGTGGCTAGCGCCCTCATGGGTAATCAGCCTCAATGAGCGTATAACCGCTTCCAGCTGGAGGCTGATGTAAGGCAGCAGGCCGAACAGGGCAATCAGTGTGACCAGTGCCGCAATGCGCTGTGAGCGCCGGTAACGAGTCGAAATCAGGTCGGCTATGCTGGTGATGTGAAAGGTTTCCTTGACCGCAATCATTCGCCTCAGGGTCAGGTGCCAGAAGAACAGTGATAGAAAGGCACCGGCGTAGATACCCAGATACAGCAGGCCGGAGCGGGTTGCAAAGCCCACGCTGCCGTAGAATGTCCAGGTCGTGAAGTAGACACACAGTGATAGTGCGTAGATGGTGGCGGAGTTGATCGGACGCCCGCGCCGTGTGCGGTGTTCGCCCCATTGTGCCAGTGCGAACAGTAGACCGGTGTAGACAACAATGAGCAGCAGAACACTCAGAGGGGAGAACATCAGTAAACCTCACAGGGGCGAAAGTCGGTATTGGTACAGTGTAGCGTTAAAACGTCAGGCATCGGTGCGCTCATGATGGGGGCAGCGGTGCTTTGGCGGGGGCACCGGGTCGATGCCGCCATCGGAATAAGGGTGGCAGCGCAGGATGCGACGTGTGCCCAGGTAAAGGCCTTTGAGAATGCCATGCGTCTGCAGTGCTTCAATCATGTAGCCGGAGCAACTGGGGTAAAAGCGGCAGTTGTTGCCCAGAAACGGGCTGATGGCAAGCTGATAGGCGCGAACCAGCAGGATGAGGATACGCATCAGCAGGCGGTGGATCATGATGATACTCCCTTGAACCATCTGTGACCGATGATAGCCTTCGGCATTGCGCTTGGCCAGTGGCGGGAGGGAAACGGGCCCCGGCTGAGGCCCGTATACAGGATCAGGACTGGCGGTCCAGCTGCAGAACCGACAGCGTGCGTGCACGCACACGGTTGAGCAGATCGGCATCGTCAGTCAGACTCTGACCATAGGACGGTACCAGTTCGCGGATTTTCTCTTGCCAGCTGTCTTCGGCAAGACGGTCTTCAAAACAGCGTTCGACGATGCTCAGCATGGCACTGACCGCTGTAGAAGCCCCCGGAGAAGCCCCCAGGAGAGCGGCCAGGGTGCCATCTCTGGAGGTAATGACCTCGGTACCGAACTCCAGCTTGCCGGCCGTTTCGGTGCCCGGCTTGATAATTTGTACACGCTGACCGGCGTAGGACAACTCCCAATCTTCATCCTTTGCGTCCGGGAAGAAATTACGCAGTGAGTCTACGCGTGAAGTGTGCGACTGCATCACTTCGCTGATCAGGTAGCGGGTTAGATCCATGTTGTTCTTGGCGACAGACAGCATCGGTTTCAGGTTGCCCATGCGAACGCTGCACGGCAGATCCATGAACGAGCCCTGCTTGAGGAACTTGGTCGTGAAGCCGGCAAAGGGTCCGAACAGCAGTGCCTTCTTGCCATCGATGACGCGGGTATCGAGATGCGGCACCGACATCGGTGGCGCACCGATCGGTGCCATGCCGTACACCTTGGCCATGTGCTGCTCGATGATTTCGGGGCGTTTGCAGACCAGCCACATACCGCTGACAGGGAAACCGCCGTAGCCCTGGCCTTCCGGGATGCCTGACTGCTGCAGCAGTGGCAGGGCGCCACCGCCGGCACCCAGGAACACGAAGCGTGAGTGAATGATCTCGCTGCCGCCTTTCTGGGTGTTTTTCACGCGCACTTTCCAGCTGCCGTCTTCCTGCTGGCGCAGACCGTCGACGACGCGGCTCAGCAGCAGGTCGAAATTCTCCTGCTGTTCCAGGTTCATCACCATCAGGCGAGCCAGCGCACCGAAGTTGACGTCGGAACCGTAACGTACACGGGTACCGGCAACCTTGTCGGACGGCGAACGGTCCTTCATGACCAGCGGCATCCACTCACGCAGGGTGTCGTGATCTTCGCTGTACTCCATGTCCTTGAAGCAGTGATGCTGGCTCAGCGCCTTATAACGCTTGCGCAGAAACTCAACGTTCTTCTCGCCCCATACGAAACTGGAGTGTGGGGTCGGGTTGATGAATTCCTGAGGCGAGGGCAGGTTGCCCTGTTCAACGAGGTAAGACCAGAACTGGAGGCTGACTTCAAAGGACGTGTTGATCGCGAACGCTTTGGTAGTGTTGATGCTGCCATCCGCCTGTTCCGGCGTGTAGTTGAGTTCACAGTAGGCAGCATGGCCGGTACCGGCATTGTTCCAGCCATCGGTACTTTCACGGGCAACATGGTCAAGACGTTCGACCATACAGATCTTCAGGCTCGGATCCAGCTGCTTGAGTATCATCCCGAGGGTGGTACTCATGGCGCCGGCACCGACTAGCAGCACATCTACAGTTTTAGTGGTCATATGAGTTCGCCATTTGGTCGTAAACAATGGGGTTGAAGACGATGGAAGGTGGCTTGTGGCACGCCCCGGGCCCTGCCCGTCAGGACTTCCGCGTCTCACTGCCGCTGATATCCCCCGATTGGGTGATGTGCGCGACAGATTGTTGGATTATTTACGCTTAATACTTTGGTGCGGTGCATTATATTCAACTGTTCATAGAATAAAACTCGAAGTGTCGACAAAGTCGTACAGGCAGGTACTGTCATCAGGCTGTAACCCGCGCCGTTATGGGTTTTGACTGTATTTTTAGACTTTGGTCTGCAGATGGGAAAAGGTGTGTTGCAGTGGGCGAATGCCCACTGCTGAGGGGGGGATCAGAGGTGTTCTTCGGCGTACTCGGCCAGACGGGAACGGAAGATGCCTTCAAAGTGGACGCTGGCGGAACCTTCGAAATTGCGGAAACGCTCGACGATATAGGTCAGGCCCGAGGTCAGCGGGGTCAGGTAGTTGGAGTCGATCTGGGCCAAGTTGCCCAGGCAGACCATCTTGGTGCCCTTGCCGCAACGGGTGATGATGGTTTTCAGCTGCTGTGGGGTCAGGTTCTGGGCTTCGTCTATGAGCACGATGGCATTCTGGATGCTGCGGCCGCGGATGAAGTTCAACGACTTGAACTGGATGTTGGCCTTTTCCAAAGCGTACTTGACGCTGCTCTGCGGGCGTTCGTCCTGTTCGTGCATGGCTTCCAAGTTGTCGTTGATGGAGCTCATCCAGGGCGTCATCTTTTCTTCTTCGGTGCCGGGCAGAAAGCCGATATCCTCGGCCACCGGCGGTGTCGAGCGTGTCACGATGATCTTGTTGAAACGCTGCTCTTCAATCACCATTTCCAGAGCACAGGCCAGGGCGATGAGGGTCTTGCCGGAACCGGCGGCACCGAGCAGGATGCTGAGGTCGATCTCCGGGTCCATCAGTGACTGCATGGCAAAGGCCTGCTGCAGATTGATGGGCTGAATGCCCCAGCATACCTGATCCATCAGGTGTTCGTACCCCAGGTCCAGCAGGGTGACCGAGGTTTCGTCAACGCTGTGGGTTCGGGCCGCAAAATCGCGGCTGTCATCGAAAATGAACTCGTTGGGGTAAGTGTCCGGCAGCAGGCTGCGATCCACCTTATGGTAGGTGCGGCCGTCGCGCTGGAAACTGTCCACCTTGTCCACGCCTTCCCAAAACGGGTGGTCCAGATGGTGGTGCCCGGCAGGCAGCATCTCGATGTCGGAGACCAGCTGATCGGTACGGTAGTCTTCCACCCGCTGCAGACCGGCGCCCAGCGCCTTGAGGCGCATGTTGATGTCCTTGGTCACCAGAATGATCTGGCGATGCGGAAAGGTGGCCTGCAGGTGCAGGGCACAGTTGATGATGCGGTTGTCCTTGTTGCTCTCGTCCGGCAGGAAGCCCTGACGTGTTGTCAGTTCATGGTCGGGGAAAATGGACAGCTTGCCCAGCTTGTGTTCGCGCTCCTTGCCCTCCAGCAAAATGCGGACACCTTTGGTGATTTGTCCGGGGTTGCTGGCCGTGGACAAAATGTTGTCGATGGCTCGAATAGCGTGTCGTGCCTCGGCCGCGACGGTCTGCTTTCGGTCCTTGATCGAGTCGAGCTCCTCCAGCACCGTCATAGGGATGGTAATGTCCTGTTCCTTGAACTGAAACAGACACTTGGGGTCATGCAACAGCACATTGGTATCGAGGATATACAGTTTGGATGCAGACATCGGCAGGCTTCCTTGTACGTCAGTGTATGCTTTCAAACTAATTCAAGGTGGGTGCAATTACAATGCGATATGACAACCCCTGATGCTCCCGGTTTTTCAGTAAGGGGTGTAACCGAACGGACACGGAACAGTAGTAAATCTCCACGTGAGCGTTCATAGTTAATGGACACGCGCAGGTATGCGGCGCGTGACAGCAGTAGCGAACAAGGAGGTCAGTATGATGACCGAGCATTACATTACATCCAGTGTTACACCGCTGGACAATCTCGACGTTCTTTCCCCCTACGAAGTGGCCCGCCTGCAGGACAAGACGCAGGGCGGCCTGTATTCACTGTTTCGCCAGTGTGCACTGGCGGTACTGAACTGCGGCAGTGAAATGGACAGCACCCGCATGGTGCTGAACCGCTTCCGCGAATTTGATGTTCAGATCAGCCAGAAACACCGCGGCGTACAGCTGGACCTGATCAATGCGCCGGCGGCCGCTTTTGTCGACGGCGAGCTGATTCAGGGTATTCACGAGCACCTGTTTGCCGTGCTGCGTGACTTGTTGTACGTGGCCGACAAGGTCGATGGCTGCTGCGAAGGGCTGGACCCTTCGGCCAGCATTACCAATCAGGTGTTCAACCTGTTGCGTCACGCCAACGCCCTGCAGCCCCACGTCAAGCCCAATATGGTGGTGTGCTGGGGTGGCCACTCGATCAGCCATGCAGAATACGAATACACCAAGCGCGTCGGTTACGAGATGGGGCTGCGCGGCATGAATATCTGTACCGGTTGCGGGCCGGGGGCCATGAAGGGCCCGATGAAAGGTGCCACCATTGCCCATGCCAAGCAGCGTGTGGAGCGCGCCCGCTACGTGGGTATTTCCGAGCCGGGCATTATTGCCGCCGAATCGCCCAATCCGATCGTCAATGAGCTGATTATCATGCCGGACATCGAGCGCCGTCTGGAGGCTTTCGTGCGCCTGGGACATGGTTTTATTGTCTTTCCGGGCGGTGTAGGCACGGCAGAGGAAATTCTGTATATCCTGGGCATTTTGCTGCAGGAATCGAATCGGGCCCAGCCGTTCCCGCTGATCTTTACCGGTCCGGCCGGCAGTGAAGCGTATTTTGAAACCGTTGACCGTTTCATTCGCACAACACTGGGTGAGCGGGCCACACAGTGCTATGAGATCATCGTGGATGACCCGCACGCCGTGGCCGAATGCATGCGTGATGGTTTGGCGGAAGTGACGGCGCACCGCAAGGCGACAGGGGAGGCCTATCACTTCAACTGGCAGCTGCGTATTCCGCTGGCGCTGCAGCAGACCTTTGAGCCGACGCATGCCGCCATGCGCAATCTCTGTCTGTCACGCAATCAGCCGGATCATGTGCTGGCGGCCCAGTTGCGGTGTGCGCTGTCCGGCATCGTGGCTGGCAACGTCAAGGAGCCGGGCATACGCGCCATCGAAGAGCATGGGCCTTTCGAGTTGCATGGCGAGCCTGAAGTGATTGATGCGCTGGATCAGCTGCTGGAGTCCTTCGTAAGCCAGCGGCGGATGAAAATCAACCACGAGGAGTATGAGCCCTGTTTCCGCCTGGCTAGGGCCGGCCGGGCGTCATGAGTCAGTGCCGCCGCGTGGTGGCACGTTCCCTGATCAGGGCTTGCAGGTAGTTGGGCCCGCCATAGAGCGGGCCGGTCCCGGAGATACCGCTGCTGCCGGCCGGGTGGATACTGGCGGTTGTATCCGCCAGAGGACGGTTGATCAGCAGTCGGCTGGCCAATAATCCATCTTCTGCCTGTGCGATCAGTTCTCCGTCTTCACTGTAGAGGCTACAGGCTTGTCCCGGGCAGTAACGATTGATCTCGTTCAGTACCCTGGGTAGATCTTCACGCTCGAAGCGGATCAGGTGCAGTACCGGGCCACTGAGCCCAATCGGCAATTCATCCGGTGTATACAGACGCAGCAGGGTTGGCGGCACATGGAAACCATGGTCGTGTCGTGTGTCCAGAGCCAGTTGGGCCAGTACCTGGTTGCGCTGACGGAAGCGCTCGATGTGTTCGTAGCACTGTTCCATCAGTTCACGCCGGCTCAACGGGCCGATATCGGTGTCCGGTTGTTCCGGGTCACCCAGCACCAGTTGATGCATGGCATCTGCCAGTTGCTGTTCAATGACATCGGCCACCGACGCTTCCAGATACAGGGTGCCCAATGTGGTGCGTTTCTGCCCCGCATGGCTGAACGCGCTGTGTAAAATATCGCGAACATCCAGCGTGGACAGCGGGCGGGTTACGATTTGAGTGCCGGGAATGCTGCTGTGTGACAGTAGAGGAACCACAGGGGCGCCGGTGCGGTTACCGAGCAGGGCATTCATGGCGGCAGCTCGGCCAGGGTCCAGAAAACAGACACAGCCCGCCACGCGGTAGTCTTCCAAAAGCGTGCGTGCAATGTTCTCCTCGTGCCCCGGCAGCATTGCTACAACCCCCGATGGCAGGCCGCTTTCCAGTAAGCACTCGATTAGCCGCATGGCGCAGGAGGCTGTGCGAGTATCAGGCTGCAACAACACCGCATTCCCGGTCACCAGCAGGGCCGAGAGTTGACCGATCAAGGTGGCAAAGGGCTCGTTGTGGTCGGTCAGGCATACATAGATGCCACGACCGTGATACTCCATACGATTCTGCTCATAGGCATAGCCGTGAAGCGTGCGCGGCAATAGTTTGCTGCGTGCCTGATTGCAGTAATAGTAGCAAAGGTTGATGCCCGTGCGCAGATCGGTCAGCGCATCACGGATACTGAGCCCGGTTTCACCGCTGCAGGTGGCCAGCAGCATAACCTGCTCCTGCTGCAGGCGCTGTGCCCAGCGTTGCAGCACCTCGGCACGCTGTTCAATGGGTACTCTGTTCCAGATAGGCTGGTCGGTGCCGGCCGCCTCGAAAGCCAGTCGTATGTGCTCTTCGCTTGTCGCATGCAGGTAACCGATGGCACGGCGTGCATCGGATGGCAGAACACGCTCTTGGCCCGGCTCGCTGGTCAGACTGCCTCCTTCGACCAGAGGGGCTGCATCCAGGGTACCCTGGCGGCAGGCTGTGATCGCCTCGAGCAGCACCTGATCGCTCAGCAACTGACTTGGAGGTGTCCCGGTAACATTACGGCGGACCGGCAGAAAGATTTCCGCAGGTAGAGGCGGTGGTTGAAAGCCATCCGGGGCACAGTCTTCAGAACGCCAGCAAGGCTGCAGGCATTGGCTGTTGAGGCTCTTCAGAAAATAATGGCAGAGGTCGCGACCGATGTTCGCATGTTCGGGGCGGGTCAACACCGGATAATGTGAATAGCCTGCCTGTTGAGCGCGTCGAATGGCCGTCGGCGGCGGAGCCCCCACGGTCAGTCGTATCGGGATCTGCATTTGCAATTCGCGTCCCAGGTGTTCAAGCCACCCTAATACTGGCAGGCAGCGCTTGTTGCTGGTGTGAAGATCCAGTCCCAGTCCATGCCATTGGTGCAGGTCTGTCTGTGCTAAGGTGTCGGCAATCAGTTCAAGCGTCAGCTCAAGTGTTTCTTCGTTGGGTGGCTGAATGAAAAGGCGATGGCCGCAGTCGCGAGCGGTGACGGCGAGGGCGTGTAGCCTTTGGCAGAGTCCCTCGTAGATTCGGTCACGCTTGAGCGGTTCAAAACGAGGATGCAGCTGTTGGGGGTTAATGAGTATGTCGTGTGTTTGCTGTTGTTCACAATAGCTCAGATAACGGCTGAAGCGCTGATTGGCATCTGCTCCTGTCAGCGGCAGGTCGAGATCAAGCGATACTTCGAGATTGCCGTGATCGCTCTCCGGGGCCGGAACGCCCGATGGCAGCAGACGCCAGGTTTCGACCAGGGTGTCATCATCGATAAGAAAATACTGTCTGACGCTCTTGAACAGCTGTTGGCGTGACAGCAGCCTGAATTCGTCCGAGAAAAAAATGCTCAGCGGTAACATCCTTCCACTCCGCTCATTGCTGAAAACACGCTTGCAGTCTAACGTAAAAAACAATGAGTTGAGTCGGCCGCGTCAAAAAACCCTCGTGGATGCAGCGGTAATACGTAGAGCTGTCGGGATGAAACGCGTATAGTTGCCGGTTTTGTGGATTTAAGGTATCTGATTTGCGACGTAAGCTTGTCCTGACACTGACGACGCGACATGGGTCGCGTCAAGTTTTTCTGCATCAGATCCTGGCCTATCTGCTCCTGATATTTATCCTGCTGTCCGGTCTCAGCTTTTTCGTGTCCAACTGGCTGCTGGTCAAAACCCATGATGACCTGACAGACCTTGAGCGCAATCACCGTGATCTCAGCGAGCAATATGAGCTGCTGTTGGGCACCCAGCAGCTGTACCTGTCTGAGCTGACCGAGTTGGGGATTTCACTGAACGATCTCAGCGCCGAGCGTGAACGGCTGGTGGAAGAGAACGAAGAAGTCGGGGAAACACTGGCCCGGCTTGAGAGCCGGCTTGGCCTGACCGAGCAGCCTTCCGGCATGACCCTGGAGCAGCGGCTGGCGTTGACGCGTACGGCGGCACGACAGCGCCTGTTTCTCTTGCACAGTATTCCTAATGGCGTGCCCATATCCGCTGAGCGCATCAATGACAGTTACGGCATGCGCATGCACCCGGTGCTGAATACTCGCAAAATGCACAACGGCATGGATTTCAAGGCGGACAGGGGCACACCCGTCTATGCCACAGCCGATGGCGTGGTGGAATATGCCGGATACCGCAAGGGCAGCGGTTTCGGCAACCTGGTGGTGCTGCAGCATAATTTTGGTCTGAAAACCTACTATGCCCATTTGCAAAAGGTGCTTGTTGAAAGCGGGACGTTTGTGCATAAGGGGCAAAAAATTGCACTGAGCGGCAATAGCGGGCGATCGACTGGTGCCCATCTGCATTATGAAGTGCGCTTCATGTATCGGCCGCTGAACCCGGAGCCGTTCCTGCAGTGGGGGCTGGATAACTTCGAGACCCTGTTTACCAAAATCGAGGAGGTGCCGTGGGAATCCTTAAGCGTGATGTATCCGCTAAACCAGGGCGGAACGCAGTAACCATCATTGCTCAAGGCAACAGCCTCAAGGGCAGTATGCAGGTCAGCGGGAAGGTGCATGTTGATGGCCTGTTCGAGGGGGATATCGAGACCGCGGATGATATTACCGTGGGGCGCAAAGGCGAATTACGAGGTCGTATCAAGGCCCGCCATGTCAATGTCAGTGGTTGTGTAGAAGGCGAACTGAATTGTGACTCTCTGCACATTGAGCGTGGGGGGCGGGTGCAGGCCAGACTTTATTGCGACGCTCTGACGATTGATCCGCGCGGCTGTTTCATGGGTGAGCGGCGTGCCCGTGAAATGCCCCTGTTGGAATATCATCCGCCGGAAGAAAACGCTGTTGAACCCCCTGATCCTGCACGCGATTCACTGCAGGATCTTGATTTCAGCTTGATCGGTAGCCTGCCAGACCGTATAACCTTGGGTCGTCAGGAGGATTGAGTCATGTGTGAACTGCTTGGCATGAGTGCCAATGTACCCACCGATATTTGTTTCAGTTTCACCGGTTTGATGCAACGCGGGGGGCGTACGGGCCCTCATCGCGATGGCTGGGGGATTGCGTTTTACGAAGGCAAGGGGTTGCGGAGCTTTCATGACCCTGAACCCAGCTCGGATTCGCGCATTGCACGGCTGGTAGCCGATTATTCCATTAAAAGCCGGGTCGTCATCAGTCATATTCGTCAGGCCAACGTGGGCTCTGTATGTCTGGAAAACACCCATCCCTTCAGTCGGGAGTTGTGGGGGTACACATGGACTTATGCTCATAATGGCCAGCTGGATCCATCGCTGTTTGACTGGCCGCTGGAGTATTATCATCCGGTGGGTACAACCGATAGCGAGTATGCCTTTTGCTGGCTGCTGGACCAGGTTCGTCGTCGCTATCCTCAACGACCGGATAATTTCGCCGATCTGCAGGCATTTATCCATTATTGTGCCGGTCAGTTGAGAGCGCTGGGTGTGTTCAACATGTTGCTCAGCGAGTCAAGCCATCTATTCTGTTATTGTACGACCAAACTTGCATGGATCACTCGGCGCTCGCCGTTTGGCGAGGCTCGACTGAAGGATTGTGAAGTCAGTGTGGACTTCGGTGCTGAAACGACACCTAATGATGTGGTCACCGTGATTACCACCGATCCGCTGACGGATAACGAGCACTGGCAGAAGCTGGAAGCGGGTGAAATGGTGGTGTTTGTGGATGGAGAGGTCGTTGCCCAATTGAAGGAGTAGCGCCATGTCGCTGATCAATGCGGACCCGGTCAATCTCTCTGATCTGCTGTATCAGCTGGCCCGCCGTTTTGATGAGCGACCGGCGTTCGGGCATTTAGGAGGCGTAATCAGCTTTGCCGACCTGGACCGGCTCTCCAGGCGCTTTGCGGCCTGGTTACAGCATGAAACCCGGATGCAGCCGGGGGATCGCATTCTGCTGCAGTTGCCTAACTTGATGCAATATCCGGTTGTCCTGTTTGGGGCGCGCCGGGCCGGCTTGGTGGTGGTCAATGCCAATCCGCTGCTCAGTAGTGAGGAGCTGCGGGCACTGTTGCGTGACTCCGGGGCGCGAGCGATGGTCGCGTTCGGCCCCTTGTCATCATCTCTGCGGGACTCTCTAGCGGACAGTCCGGTGGAGTATCTGGTGACAACGGAGCTTGGAGATCTTCATTCCCTGCTGCGGCGTCCGGTACTCAATCTGGCGGTGCGCCTCAAGCATCGCCGTTTGCGGGCGCAGCGCATGCGCAATCTGACCCCGGCTATCGTCTGGTCGTCTTTCCAGACGGTGATGCAAAAGGGCAGCGCCTTGATATGGGCGCCGCCGGCAGAAAACAGCGGCAATCGCCTAGCGCTGCTGCAGTACACCGGGGGCACTACGGGCCCGGCCAAGGGGGCGATGTTGACCGAGGCGGCGCTGCTGGCCAACCTGATGCAGCTGGATGCACTGATCAGTCCTCACTGCCTGCCTGGTCGGGAACGCCTGCTGCAGCCGCTACCGCTGTATCACATCTATTCCTTTACGCTGACACTGCTGATGCTCTCCAAGGGTGCCTATATCGAGCTTATACCCGATCCGAGACGTCTGCGGGCGCTGGTGCGCTGCTGGGATCGGCTCAATCCCACGGTGCTGGCCGGCATCAACCCTCTGTTTATCGGCCTGTGTGGCCAGCCCGAGTTTCAGCGGCTGGATTTTTCCGGGCTCAAGCTGACCATTTCCGGGGGTATGGCGTTGACGCGGTCGATAGCCAGCCGCTGGCGCGATATTACCGGTGGCGAGATCTGTGAGGGCTATGGTCTGACCGAGTGCTCGCCAGTGGTGAGTGCCAACAGCCCCTCGACGCTGAAGGTGGGTACTGTGGGGCGCCCTCTGGCGGGGACGCAAGTGCGTATTGTCGATGAGCACTATCAGGATGTCATGGCCGGACGCAGTGGCATTATTCTGGTGCGTGGACCTCAGTTGATGCAGGGGTACTGGCACCACCGTCATGAAAGCGAGCAGGCACTCAGGCATGGCTGGCTGGATACCGGTGATATTGGTCGACTAGATGAAGACGGCTATTTGACGATTCTCGATCGTCGCAAGGAAGTCATCAACGTATCCGGTTTCAACGTATACCCCAGCGAGCTGGAGGATGTCATTGCCTGTCATCCCGACATACTTGAATGTGCTGTCATCGGGCTTCCGGACAGTTGCCACGGTGAGCAGATCAAGCTCTATGTCGTACCGGCCAATCAGCAGCTGACCATTCGCCAGGTGCGCGATTACTGCCGGGAGCGGCTCACGCCTTACAAGGTGCCACGTTCGGTCGAACTCTGTCGCTCTTTGCCACGCACGGCCATCGGCAAGGTGTCGAGGCGTATCCTGCGTGAACGCGCGTTGCGTGAGCCGAGCTCACATTAGTAATTACCAGTACCTTGGTGGATAATGGTCGGCCGTTTCATTCATCCGCTACAAGGTTGCAGCCGTTTTGTCCACTGCCATCAAAACCCTCCAGCAGCAGCTGAAACACTGTCGTATTGCCGATCGCTTCAAATTTCGTCGTGAACTGGACCGCCTCAGGCGTGCCGATGCGCCTGATCCCGACCGGTTGGAGCAGCTGGTCGATCGGATGACGGCTTCATGTGAACAGGTCGCCCGTCTGCAGGCGCTGCCGGCCGTGCCCGAGTACCCGGACCTGCCGGTGTCGGAGCGTCGTGAAGAGTTGCTCAAGGCCATCGGGGAACATCAGGTTGTCGTGATTGCCGGCGAAACCGGGTCGGGCAAAACGACTCAGATCCCCAAGCTCTGCCTTGAATTGGGGCTGGGGTGTCAGGGCATGATCGGCCACACCCAGCCGCGTCGTTTGGCAGCGCGCACCGTTGCGGCACGTATTGCAGAAGAGCTGAAAACCCCGCTGGGTGAGCGTGTGGGCTACCAAGTGCGTTTCCACGATCAGGTCACCGACGGCACTCAAATCAAACTGATGACCGACGGTATTCTGCTGGCCGAAACACAGCACGACCGCTTTCTTGAGCAGTATGAAGTGCTGATCATCGATGAGGCACACGAACGCAGCCTGAACATTGATTTCCTGCTGGGGTACATCAAGCGGATCCTGCCGCGTCGGCCCGATCTCAAGGTTATCATTACCTCGGCGACCATCGACCTGGAGCGTTTCTCCCGGCACTTTGACAATGCGCCGGTGATCGAGGTCTCCGGTCGTACCTACCCGGTCGAGATGCTGTACCGCCCCCTGCACGAAATGGAGGGCGAGGATGAAAAAGCCGTCGATCTGCAGCAGGGCATTCTGGCAGCGGTTGATGAGTTGATTCAGATCGATTTGGACAAGCGCAGTGGTGGTCCCGGCGACATTCTGGTGTTCCTGCCCGGTGAGCGTGAAATTCGTGAAACGGCAGATCTGCTTCGCAAGGCGCAACTGCGTGATACCGAAGTGATTCCGCTCTACGCACGCCTGTCGCTGGCGGAGCAGAACAAGGTGTTTCATGAAAGTCGTAAGGCCGGACGGCGGATCGTCCTGTCGACCAATGTCGCCGAAACCTCACTTACCGTGCCTGGCATTCGTTATGTGATTGATCCGGGGCAGGCACGCATCTCCCGTTACAGTTACCGCTCTAAGGTTCAGCGGCTGCCGGTTGAGGCGATCTCCCAGGCCAGCGCCAATCAGCGCGCCGGGCGCTGTGGTCGTGTTGCGCCGGGTGTGTGTATCCGCCTATATTCCGAAGACGATTTTCTGGCGCGTCCCGAGTTTACCGATGCGGAGATTCGGCGTACCAATCTGGCGGCGGTTATTCTGCAGATGCTGCAGCTCAAACTGGGAGATATCCGCGAGTTTCCGTTTGTGGATCCGCCCGACACGCGGTTGATCAATGACGGCTATAACCTGCTTCAGGAGCTGGGCGCTGTGGATGACAAACGCCGCATGACGGCGATCGGCCGTCAGTTGGCTCGTCTGCCGGTCGATCCACGCATTGCGCGCATGGTCATCGAAGCCTCGAAGCAGGGGGCTTTGCAGGAAATACTGGTAGTCGCCAGTGCGCTGAGCGTTCAGGATCCACGTGAGCGTCCTCATGACAAGCGCCAGGCGGCTGATCAGAAGCACAAAGAATACGCCGACGAAGAATCGGACTTCATGACACTGCTGAATCTTTGGTCGCTTTGGCATGAACAACGTGAAGCGCTGAGTCAGAGCCAGCTGCGTCGCTGGTGTCAGAAACAGTTCCTGTCATTCATGCGGCTGCGGGAATGGCGTGATGTGCACCGGCAGCTGGTGCTGAGCGTGAAGGATCTTGGGCTCAAGGTGAATGATGAATCCGCCGAGTACCCGGCCATCCACAAGTCTTTGCTGGCGGGGTTATTGAGTCATATAGGCTTCAAGCAGGAGAAGGGCGAATACCTCGGTGCGCGCAACCGTCGCTTCAAGATTTTCCCGGCATCGGGAGTCTTCAAGAAAGCGCCCAAATGGATTCTCGCTGCTGAACTGTTGGAAACCAGTCAGTTGTTTGCCCATCAGGTTGCGCGGATTGAGCCGGAGTGGATTGAGCCGCTTGCCAAACACCTGGTCAAGCGCAACTGGATGGAGCCGCACTGGGAGAAAAAACGGGCGCAGGTCGTGGCCAGTGAGCAGGTTAGCCTGTTCGGTGTCATTATTGTGCCGCGGCGCAAGGTGCACTATGGCAGCATCGATCCGGTAGCATCACATGAAATCTTCATCCGCAGTGCGCTGGTTGAAGGGGAGTACCAGACGAAAGCACCTTTCTTCAGCCATAACCGTGAGTTGCTGGGCAGCGTGGCCGATCTTGAAGACAAGTCGCGCCGACGCGACCTGTTGGTGGACGAGGAAGAGCTTTATCGTTTCTATGCCGAGCGCATTGCCGAGCTGGGCGGTGCGCATGTGGTGAACGGCAAGGGATTCGAACACTGGCGCAAGCAGGTTGAACACGATCAGCCGGATGCGCTGTTCATGTGCGAGACAGATATACTGCAGCGAGACACCGATCATGTTTCGGTCGTACGCTACCCGGACACGTTGGCGCTGGACGGCGTCGAACTGCGGCTGAGTTACCATTTCGAACCGGGGGCCGAAGATGACGGCGTGACGCTGGAACTGCCGTTGGCATTGTTGCGCGTTGCCCCTCTGCAGCGTCTGGAATGGCTGGTGCCGGGTATGCTGGAAGAAAAGATCACGGCAATACTGAAGGGCTTGCCCAAACAGCTGCGCAAGCATTTCGTGCCGGTACCCAACTATGCTGAAGCTTTCTGCAATGCCGCTGTTTTTGCCGAAGGGGATCTGTATGAGGCCCTGTCGCTACAACTGCTGCGCATGACCGGCACTCGCGTGGAGGCTCGGCAGCTGCGTGAGGTCAATCTTGAGCCCCATTTGCAGTTTAACTTGCGCCTGCGAGATGACCGTGATCGCGTGATCGGCAGTGGCCGTGACTGGGAGCAGTTGCAGCAGCTGTTTGGTGATCAGGCCGAGCAGGCGCTGCAGTCCGGTCCCTCGGAGCAGTGGGGGCAGGCAGGCTTGGTGAGCTGGAGCTTTGGTGAGCTGCCCGAGTCTATCCACTTGCGCCAGGCCGGTGGCATTGAGGTTGAAGCCTGGCCGGCGCTGATCGATCAGCAGGATAGTGTAGAGTTGAAAGTGCTGCCTTCGATGACGCTGGCGCAGCAGGAGAGCCTGCGGGGGGTAGCACGCTTGTTGCTGTTGTCGCTGCCAGCCCAGCAGCTCAAGTACCTGCGCCGTGATATTCCGAAGGTGAATGAAAGCCTGATCCTGACCGGTAAATTGTTCGATCGTAAAACGCTGGAAAATGATGCTCTGATGTGTGCCGCCTGGCGTGCCGCCGGCCTGTCTGCAGACAAGCTGCCGCGTACGGCTGAAGCCTTCGATGCCTGTCGTGAGCAGATGCGTGCGGAGATTTCGGATGAAGTCAGCCAGTTGGGGAATTTCATCCACCAGTGCCATCAATCGGTTCACCGCATCAACAAGCAGTTGAATGGTCGTGTCAATCTCCAGGCTGTGCCAGTGCTGAATGATATCAAGCACCAGCTCTCGGAGTTGATGCAAAGACACTATCTAATTGAAGTCGATGCAGAATGGTTGCCGGAGTATCCCCGATATCTCAAGGCCATTGAGGTACGTCTGGAAAAATACCAGCGTGACCTTCGGCGGCAGTGCCTGTTGTCGGATCAGCTGTCTACATTGTGGCAACAGTATACAAAGAAGCAGCACGAATACGCGGCGCGCAATGAGCGTCCAGAAGGGCTGGTTCGTTTTCGCTGGTTATTGGAAGAGTACCGTGTATCCCTATTTGCCCAGCAGCTGGGGACGCGTGAAACCGTCTCGGAAAAACGTCTGAAGCAAGCCTTGAATGCGCTTTGAAATGGTATGTGCGCCCAATTGGCAACAATATTGTTGATGGTGGTCAAAAGCCGCTCGAGCCCGCGTCATGAAAGGCTCGCAAAGGTTGCGCCCTCGGGGGCGGTATGATGTAATGCGGCCAATTTAGGTGGTTGCTGAACTGCAGCGGGCCTCATCCCTTGTCAAGGAAAGCCACGCTATGGAAAGCAATTGCCGGCAACATCGTGAAACAGTTGACACAAAGTGGTGTATACAAAACTTTTTGTTTTCACTGGTTTGCAATAACATGGATTTATAGTATTTTTCTGGAAGCGCACTGCGCTAAGAAAAACTAGAATTCACTACTAGTATGTTGAATGAAGGGGAAATGTTAATGAAAAAGTCACTGATTGCTCTGGCTGTTGCTGGTGCCATGACTGCTCCGATCGTTGCTCAGGCTGACGCTACCCTGTACGGTTCTTTCCGTGTAGGTCTGGTTTCTCAGCAGGACGAAGATCTGGATCTGCGCGACGAGTCTACCCGCATCGGTATCAAGGGTGATGTCGACCTGGGTCTGGAAAACACCAAGGGTCTTTTCCATTGGGAAGCCAACCTGGATACAACCGATAATGACGCTGGTGTTGTAAACACAGATGGTACTAAGTCCGGTAAGATGTTCTCTGAGCGCCTGGCTTACATCGGTGCGACCGGTAACTGGGGTACTGCACTGGTTGGTCGTCAGTACCACCCGCACTACACCATGGTTGCTTCTCACACCAACATCTTCAACTCTGCAGATAAAGAGTTCGGTGAAGCATTCATCCTGGGTAACAACGTTGACGGTAATGGCTACCATCACAAGCGTAACGACAATACCCTGGCATACGCTTCCCCGATCATGGCTGGTTTCCAGGTTGTTGCTGGCGCTGTAATTGCTGGCGGTAACGACGACAGCCAGGATGACGTCGACGGCTACAACGTTGCTGCTCAGTACACTGGTGTTGAAGGTTTGCGTGTTTCTGCTTCTTACGCCGCCACTGAAGAAGATGGTGTTCTTGGTTTCGATCAGGACCTGTGGGGTGTGGGTGCTACTTACAAGCTGAGCGCACTGACAGTAGCTGCTCGCTACGAAGATCGTGAAATCGACGCTGCAGGCGTGACTACTGACGAGCGTGATGCTTGGGAACTGGCTGCTGCTTACCAGATGGGCGCGACTGCTCTGAAAGCACGCTTTGGCGACCTGGATATCGCAACTGCTGACGTAGATGGCGAGCAGTGGGGTCTGGAAGTTGAGCAAAAGCTGGGCAACAAAGGTCGTGTGTGGGTTGGTTACACTGACATCGATGAAGAAGTTGCAACTGCACTGAACGTTGCTGAAGATACTCTGGTTCTGGGTTACCGCCTGGACTTCTAATATCGCTTGATATTGGAATATCGTTAGAAAAGGCTCCTTCGGGAGCCTTTTTGCGTTATAGAGTAACCTGCAGAAGCAGGGATTACGCAGCAAATATTGGAATTTTCTTTATCTCGATTGAAGTTTTATTTATATGCTTAAACTTACCACGTAAGCTTTATTCCCGTTGAATGCAGGGCTAGAATAGCCGCGTCTATAATATGGCTGATAAGGAATAACCATGCTGCCTTCCATACTGCGCTCGGGCGTGTTGGCAACCAGCGTTGCAGCGGCCCTGATTTGTGTGCCGGCCCAAGCTTATGCAGAGCAGGACCCATGGGAGGGTTTTAACCGCTCTGTTTTCAGTTTCAATGAGACAATTGATCGTTATGCACTCAAGCCCGCTGCCCAAGGGTACAGGTATGTTACCCCTGATATTGCGGAGCAGGGAGTCAGTAATTTTTTTGATAACATCGCTGATGTTGGCAATGTTTTCAATAATCTGTTTCAGCTCAAGTTCGATGCTGCAGGCAAAAGCTTTTCGCGCGTAGCCTTTAACTCAACCTTTGGTCTGGTGGGGTTGATTGATGTTGCCACCCCGATGGGTATTGGTCCTCATAATGAGGACTTTGGCCAGACGCTGGGGTATTGGGGGGTAGGCTCAGGTCCCTATATTGTGCTGCCGTTCTTTGGGCCCAGCACCGTGCGTGACGGGCTCTCCAAGCCTGCTGATTGGGCCATGGATCCTATCAGTGAGGTGGGCCACGTAGCGACCCGCAACTCCCTGTATGGCCTTCGTTTACTTGATGTGCGAGCGCGCCTGTTGCAGGCCGAGCAGATTATCAGTGGCGACAAGTACTCCTTTACCCGTGATGCCTATCTACAGCGTCGCGAATACCTGATCAACGATGGCGTTGTGGATGTTCAGTACGACAGTGACTTCTGACGTGCTTGCATCGCCGTGTGCTTGGGTCTAGTGTTGAGGCTCTGATGTTGTATCAGGTAATGGCTGGCCAATGAGTCTTGACGCGCAACGGATACTGCTGCTTTCAAACTGTGCCCACACGGTTGATCGCATCTTTGAACTCTGTGAAAGGTGTGATCACGGCCACTTGAGGCTGGTGGTCTGTGCTGATATGGAGGAAGTGGATCAGCAGCTTGAGCATTTTGATATCTCGCTGGTGATCTTTGATCTTGCCACCTCTGGCAGTAGCCTGACAATGGATTGCTTGGCCCAACGCATCAGTCCCAAGCCCTTGCTGGCCTTGATTGGTGAAGGGACCGCCGAGCAACTGGTCGCTGCGCTGCGTAATGGTGCTGATGACGTCTACGTTGCCGGCGAACTGGATCTTCATCCAGAGCTGTTTGTGCGCTCCGTGGAGCGTCAGCTGCGTCGGGCAGGGTATATTGAAGAAGTTCATGGGTTGCGCGACAGTCTTGAGCGTAGCCTCGATGAGCTGCGCGAGGATCAGCGTGCGGCACAACAGGTGCAGCACAATCTGTTGCCGCCCGAGCAACAATATTTCAATGGCATTAGCTTCGAGTATGCGCTTCAGCCTTCTCTGTTGCTCAGCGGAGATTTTGTTGATGCGCTGGCCATCAATGAGCACCTGAGTCTCTTTTATCTGGCGGATGTGTCTGGGCACGGCACCTCGTCCGCGCTAGTGACGGTGTTGCTGAAAAACATGACCCATCGCCTCCTGCGTAACTACCGCCGCCATTCCAGCTTTGACATACTCTCGCCCGCCTCAACGCTGCACCGCATAAACAGGGAAATGCTGCTGACCTCTCTGGGCAAGCATCTAACGATGTTCGTAGGTTTGATTGACCATGATAAGGGATGTCTGAACTATGCTGTAGGTGGTCACCACCCGTTGCCGATCCTTCAGCAGGGCGGAACCGTGCGTTACCTTGAGGGGCGTGGCATGCCGCTGGGGCTGTTTGAAGATCCTCTGTTTGAGGCCCATGAGGTCACGCTGGATGATGAGTTTGCCTTAACGTTGTTTTCAGACGGTATTCTGGAGCTGATGGGCGATGAATCGCTGGCGCTCAAGGAGCAGCGTCTGCTTGCACTTTGTGCCGGTAATCATGACTCGCCAGCCAGGTTTTTGCAGAGTATCATGCCTGTCGGACGGGCAAGCCCCGATGATGTAGCGATCATGACAGTACGCAGAGAGTCTTTATGAGTGATGGCGCGATTTATTACGCGTGTCGTGATGGGCACTATGTGCTGAAATTTGTCGGCGATGTTCGCTTAACACTCTGTTCGACCATCGAGCGGCATCTGGAAGCGGTGCTGCAGCGGGACGATATTACGGATACGCTGGTCGACTTGACCGAAACCGAGAATATCGACAGTACTTCTCTTGGGCTGATTGCAAAGCTCGCCATCAAGGCAACCGCACGCGGCATGCCGCACCCCACCTTGGTGTCGACCAACGAAGATATTACGCGCATCTTGCTGAGTATGGGGTTTGACCGGGTTTTCGTGTTGCTTCAGGAGTTGCCTGTCAGTCGTTGTGATCTAAAGCAGGTGCCCTTTGTGCAGGAGTCTGAAGATGAAGTGCGCATGCGTATTCTGGATGCGCACAAGGTGCTGATTGATCTGAATGATTCCAATCGCGAGGTATTCAAGGACCTCGTCTCTACGCTGGAAAACTGCCGCTAGGCAGTTCCAGCCTGTTGACTACATGCCGTATCAGGCACCCTGTAGCAGTTGCTCCAGCTTGACTTGGTCCGCGGCAAAGTTGCGGATTCCCTCGGCAAGTTTTTCCTGCGCCATCAAATCTTCATTCATGCTCCAGCGGAACTGGCTTTCGCTCAATGTTGTGCGTGTATCCCGACTGGTGTGCTCGGCACTGAGTTGGCGCTCAAGTGTCTGTTCCTGATCAGCCAATGCTTGCATCAGGGCGGGGCTGATGGTCAAGCGGTCACAACCGGCAAGTGCCTGTATCTCTCCGATATTGCGGAAGCTCGCCCCCATCACCACGGTGTCAAAGCCGTGGGTCTTGTAATAACGGTAGATCCTGCTGACCGACTGTACACCTGGGTCACGGGCAAGGCTGAAATCGGCATCGGGCTGGCGCTGCTTGTGCCAATCCAGAATCCGGCCTACGAAGGGGGAGATCAGATAGATGCCCGCATCGGCACAGGCTTGAGCCTGGGCAAAGCTGAACAGCAGCGTAAGGTTGCAGTTGATGCCCTGGCGCTCAAGTTGGCGGCCGGCTTCAATGCCTTCCCAAGTGGAAGCGATCTTGATCAGTACGCGCTCTCGGCTGATGCCCAGTGCCTCGTACTGCTCGATCAATTGCTGAGCCTTATTGACCGTTGCTGCGGTATCGAAGGACAGGCGTGCATCCACTTCAGTGGAGATTCGTCCCGGGATCAGTTGGGTGATTTCGCGCCCAATAAGAATACCAAAACGGTCTGTCATGGCTGCCAATGTTGTGCCGGTGCTCGTGTTTGCCTCCTTGGCCCAGTCACGCGCTTCCTGAAGCAGATGAGCGTATTTCGCATCCCGAGCCGCCTTAAGCAACAGGGACGGGTTGGTTGTGGCATCAACGGGCTGAAATTGCCGAATGGCATCGATATCACCCGTATCGGCAACAACGGTGGTCATCTGTTTGAGCTGGTGTAACTGGTCCATCGGTTTAATCCTGTGTCCGTATCGTTGTGTGGTTAGAGCAAGTCTTGCGGTGCCACGCGTGCCAGTGCCTCGCGGTAGATGTCAACTCCGGCTTCACGCTGATGACCGTTCTCGCTCAGGAAGCGTCTGAACTGCTTGCCGCCGCGCTGGCCATGAAACAGGCCCAGCAGGTGCTTGATCACGGCATACAAGGGGGCACCTTCAGCCAGGCGTCTTTCGAGATGCGGAATAAAGGCTTCTGCAATTGCCATCCGGTCTGCAATTGTATGGGCATCGTTAAAGTAGCGGCTATCCGCTTGGCTCAGCAAAGGCCAAGGGTTCTGATAAGCTTCGCGGCCGATCATGACGCCATCAACATGTTGTAAATGCGTGTCACATTCTTCAAGCGTCTTGATACCACCATTGATGATGATCTCAAGCTCGGGGAACAGCTGTTTGATGCGATACACGCGGTCGTACATCAAAGGTGGAATATCGCGATTTTCCTTGGGGCTGAGACCATCCAGGATTGCCTTGCGGGCATGAATGGTAAAGCTGTTACAGCCACTGGTCTTGACGGTTTCAACAAAGCGGTGAAGGTGCTCGAAGCTGTCCAGGTCGTCTATCCCGAGGCGATGCTTGACAGTGACCGGGATGCGCACGGCTGCCTGCATCTCTGCCAGGCAGTCGGCAACCCTTTGCGGGTGCGCCATTAGGCAGGCGCCAATCATGTTGTTCTGTACTCGGTCGCTGGGGCAGCCCACGTTCAGGTTGACCTCATCATACCCCCATTCCTGGGCCATGCGAGCGCATTGGGCCAGTTCCTGCGGATTGCTGCCACCGAGCTGCAGTGCGACAGGATGCTCGCTGTTGTCATAAGCCAAGTGTCGGGCGGCATCACCATGAATGAGTGCGCCGGTAGTGACCATTTCGGTGTAGAGTACCGCGTGGCGCGACATTAAGCGATGAAACACGCGGCAATCGCTGGTTGTCCAATCCATCATCGGAGCGACGGAAAAGCGGCGGTTAACAGTATCGGAACGGGAATTGGCTATTTGTTCGACGGAGAGGGTTTTGCTTTGATCGCTCATGCAGGGCCTGTTGCAGTTACCTGTTCCGGCCGATGCTGTATGGCAGCGGCGAAAACGAAAGTGAATCTGCCCTGATAATACCACGGTGTGAAAAAACTGGGGAAATAGGCATTAATAAAAAACCGGCGGGTTGCCGGCTTTATCAAGGCAGGAGGTTGCCAAGTTCTGCCCGTGTAGGATGAATTATATATGTGCTACTGGCATGAACGAGAGATATGGCTTTCCCATCTGCCTCCCCGCCTGCCGTAGGGGCGACAAGCGTCCGCTACCGATTGATGGTATGCCAGCAGCGGCTGGCAACCCAGCAACGTTGCCGTTTACTGCCTTTTGCACGGACGTGCCCAAGTAGTATCTCAAAACCATACAAAGCGAGGCTGCGCGTTGGGGTTTGCCACGGGTTGCAAGGTAAGCAGGTGAAGTTGGAGGGCGTGTTTGCAGCCCTCCAATATGAGTGCCCGAGTTGGGCAATGTTGAGATGCGTGGTCGATTCAAGGCTCTACTGAGTGGCATCCAGCTGGCTGATGTTTGACGCCACATTACGTAAATACCCATTTAAAACAGGCGCTTAAGCCAGAAAATGCGACTTATCGTCGCACTCACATATTGGGGTAATTCGGGCCACCGGCGCCTTCCGGCACCACCCAGGTGATGTTCTGTGCCGGGTCCTTGATGTCGCAGGTTTTGCAGTGCACGCAGTTCTGGCCATTGATCTGGAGCTGGGGGCCGTCATCGCCTTCAACCACCTCATACACCCCGGCTGGACAGTAGCGCTGTGCCGGTTCGGCAAATCGGGGCAGGTTCTGGCTGATCGGAATGCTGGCGTCCTTGAGCTGCAAGTGACAGGGCTGATCTTCTTCGTGGTTGGTGTTGGACAGGAATACTGAAGACAGTTTGTCGAAGGACAGCACACCATCCGGTTTGGGATACTCGATTTCGGTGCATTCATTGGCTGGTTTGAGCTGCTCGTGGTCCTTGTGCAGGTCGTGCAGGGTGACCGGAATCTTGCCGCTAAACCAGTTCTGGTCGATGTAGTTGAATGCACCTCCCAGATAGGGGCCGAACTTGTGCATCGCCGGGCCGAAGTTGCGTGCGCGGTAGAGCTCGTCGTACAGCCAGGAATCCCGGTAAGCCTGGGTAAAGCCGTCCAGATCCTTGCCGCCTTCGTCACCGTTTTTCAGTGCGTCGACAATGGATTCGGCGGCCAGCATGCCGCACTTCATGGCGGTGTGGATGCCCTTGATCTTGGAAAAATTGAGCGTGCCGGCATCGCAGCCGATCAGCAGGGCTCCGGGCATGGTCATCTTCGGCAGTGTGTTGAAGCCACCCTTGGTGATAGCGCGGGCGCCGTAGGACACTCGCTTGCCACCTTCGAGATACTGTTTGATCTCGGGGTGGTGCTTCATGCGCTGGAACTCGTCAAACGGACTCAGCCAGGGGTTGGAGTAGTTAAGGTCGATGATCAGGCCGACCACTACCTGGTTGTCTTCGGCGTGATAGAGGAAAAAGCCGCCGCTGGCGCCATCGCTCAGTGGCCAGCCTGAACCGTGAACCACCAGGCCGGGCTGGTGCTTGGATGGATCGATATCCCAGAGTTCCTTTATACCGATACCGTAGTGCTGGGGGTCGGCGTCCTTATCCAGAGCAAACTTTTCGATCAGCTGCTTGCCGAGATGGCCGCGGCAACCCTCGGAAAAAATGGTGTACTTGGCATGAAGCTCCATGCCGGGCATGTAATTGGGGCCCTGTTCACCGCTGGCTGTGACGCCCATGTCGCCCGTAGCAATGCCCTTGACGCTGCCATCGTCATGGTACAACACCTCGGCGGCCGCAAACCCGGGGAATACTTCAACGCCCAGCTGTTCGGCCTGCTCGCCCAGCCAGCGAGTGACGTTGCCCAGACTGACGATGTAGTTGCCATCGTTGTGCATGGTCTTGGGTACGAATGCGTTGGGCAGTTTGGTCGCTGCGGTTGCGTTCTTGAGCATGAAGACCTGATCTTCCGTTACAGGGGTCTTCAGGGGGGCGCCACGCTCTTTCCAGTCCGGGAAGAGTTCGTCAAGTGCACGTGTTTCCATGACGGCGCCGGACAGTATGTGTGCGCCGACTTCGGAGCCTTTTTCAACCACACAGACGGTCAGTTCCTGCTCGGCGGCCTGGGCCTGCTGCATGAGGCGGCATGCAGCGGACAGGCCGGCAGGGCCTGCGCCAACGATTACTACATCAAATTCCATCGATTCGCGATTCACGATTGTTCCTCCATCGGTGTGGGTGCCTTGCTCTTGTTATTCTGAGCCACATCCTATGACATTTACGTATGCCGACATCATAAGTGAAAACCCTTATTTGTAAAGCGCCAGGCGCATGCGCAATACGTTTGCTGCTTTTGTATAAGGGATATTGCTTATTCTGATTCTGTGGTTATGATGAAAGCCAACACCCACCAGAGGTGAGATCGTCGTGTACGGTCCAATACACAAGTAAAGGGTATGACAATGAAGGTTCTGGTAACGGTTAAGCGTGTCATTGATTACAACGTCAAGGTGCGGGTGAAGTCCGACAATTCGGATGTTGATCTGAATAACGTGAAAATGGCGATCAACCCCTTCTGTGAAATCGCAGTTGAAGAAGCTGTTCGGCTGAAAGAGTCAGGTGCGGCGAGTGAAGTGGTCGTGGTATCGCTGGGGCCGCAGACCGCTCAGGAGCAGTTGCGCACGGCGCTGGCGCTGGGTGCCGACCGTGCGATTCTGGTGCAGAGCGAGGATAACCTGGAATCACTGTCGGTTGCCAAGCTGCTGGCCAAGGTCGTGGAAAAGGAGCAGCCGGATCTGGTGCTGATGGGTAAGCAGGCCATTGACAGTGACAATAACCAGACCGGGCAGATGCTGGCGGCGCTGACTGGGATGGGGCAGGGTACCTTCGCTTCTGAGATCAAAGTTGAAGGTGATAGCATTCAGGTGACCCGTGAAGTCGATGGCGGTCTGCAGACGGTTGCGTTAAGCAAGCCGGCGGTCGTGACCACGGATTTGCGTCTGAACGAGCCGCGTTATGCCTCATTGCCCAATATCATGAAGGCCAAGCGCAAGCCTCTGGAAACGCTGACCCCGGCTGATCTGGGGGTTGAAATCAAGGCGCACACCAAGCTGCTGAAAGTCGAGCCGCCGGCAGAGCGTTCTGCGGGCATCAAGGTTGCGGATGTGGCTGAGCTGGTAGACAAACTGAAAAACGAGGCGAAGGTGATCTGATGACTATTCTGGTAATTGCTGAACATGATAATCAGGCGCTGAAGCCATCCACCCTGAGCACTCTGGCTGCAGCTGCGCAAATGGGGGGCGATGTAACCTTGCTGGTCGCCGGCAACGGCTGTGGCGCAGCGGCGGAAGCTGCCGCCAAGGCCGCAGGTGTTTCCAAGGTGTTACTGGCCGATAACCCCGCGTATGACCATGAAGTTGCGGAAAACATGGCCGCACTGATCGTTTCCATGGCCGAGGGGTACACTCATATCCTGGCGCCGGCCACTGCCAACGGCAAGAACTTCATGCCGCGCGTGGCGGCGCTGCTCGACGTCGGTCAGGTTTCGGACATCATTAAGGTGGAGTCAACCGATACCTTTGCGCGTCCGATCTACGCGGGCAACGCCATTGCCACGGTGCAGTCACTGGACCCGATCAAGGTCATCACGGTGCGCGGCACGGCGTTTGACGCTGTGGCGGCCGAGGGTGGCAATGCCACGGTTGAAGTGCTGGAGCAGGTTGAAGATACGGGGCTGAGCCGCTTTGTGGGTGAGGAAATGGCACAGTCCGATCGCCCGGAGCTGACATCGGCTCGCGTGGTGATTTCGGGCGGTCGCGGCATGGCGGACAGTGAGCATTTCCACCTGCTGGAAAAGGTTGCCGACAAGCTGGGTGCCGCCGTGGGTGCTTCACGCGCAGCGGTGGACGCCGGCTTCGCGCCCAACGACATGCAGGTCGGACAGACCGGCAAGATCGTTGCGCCGGAGCTGTACATCGCCGTTGGCATTTCCGGTGCCATCCAGCATCTGGCCGGCATGAAGGATTCGAAGGTGATCGTGGCGATCAACAAGGATGAAGAAGCGCCGATCTTCCAGGTGGCCGACTATGGTCTGGTCGCCGATCTGTTTACAGCGCTGCCTGAGCTGGATAGCTCGATTTAAGGTTAAGCACAGGATAGTCCATCAAAGCCCCGCAGATGCGGGGCTTTTCGGTTCTATGAGTGTGGTTTGGTCAGAGGTTGTTGCGTTGCAGGTACTGAGGGTGGGTGGCGATGAAGTGCTGAAGGGCGCCATTCAGCAAAGCCTGCTTGCGGGTGTCGCCGCTGCGGCGTGCCTGTTCCAGATCGTCAAGGATAAATCGCCTGATTCTTCGCTCTCCATCATGAGTGACCAGGTAATGCCCCAGCGCAACGGCAATCATTGAATCCAGATGTTCATGCTCGGCAATGGCTGCGATTTCATCCGCCGACAGGTCGCTCATTTCCAGACATTCTTCATAGGTCAGCATGGCGTGCATCCTCTGGTTAGGTGTTGTTCCGAAGCCTGATCCTGAGATCCAATTCTAGGTGTGAAATCCATGATTGCCAGGCGCCTGCGCTGCAGGTTCTTCATGTCCATGTGTACTTGAATCAAGATGTCTCATGCTGCACCTGCTGGGTTTGCACCCCCGTGTCTGGCCTGACGATGTTATGCTGTGCGGTTTGATCGTTCATGTGCGGAGCAACAATGTTACTGACAGCCCAACAGATGGACCCGGTCGACATCTATCACACGTTGACCCAGGTCATCATTCCACGCCCCATTGCCTGGGTGCTGACACCCAATGATGAGCACTTCACATCGTCTAACCTGGCCCCGTTCTCGTTTTTCAATGCCGTCTGCAGTGATCCGCCGATTTTGATGTTGTCGATGGGCAACAAGACGGACGGCAGCTTGAAGGACAGTTGTCGCAACCTGCTTGAGCGCCAGCGCTGTGTCATTCATATAGGGGCGGAGGATCAGGCGCAGGCTATTTCGGACACTGCCCGCGAGCTGCCGTTTGGCGAATCGGAGCTGGAGCTGGCCGGCTTTGAGCAGGTGCCTTTCAAGGGAACCGATATGCCGCGTCTGAAGGGTGTCCCCGTGGCCATGGCGTGCCGTTTGCATCAGCACCTTGAAGTGGGTAACAAACCGCAGAACATGTTGCTGGTCGAAGTGGACAAGATCTGGGTTGATGAGCGTGCCTGTTATGGGGATGACAGGGGGCGTAAGCGTATCAATGCCGAGCTGCTCAGGCCGTTGGCACGTTTGGGCGGGTCCGAGTATGCCGGGCTGGGCGATGTGTTTCGCAAGGTACGCCGCTGAGCGGGTTTGACATCAACCGGGCGCTGCTGCAGAGTGCAGCGCTTTTCAGCAATCCTGACACTCCGGGAGATCAATCCAATGAATGCTGTAGTCGTGGCCGTACTGGTGATGCTGGTACTGAGCCTGCTGAGAACACCGGTCGTGGTGGCACTGGTACTGGGTGCACTCAGTGCCGGCCTGCTGGCCGGTATGGGCCTTGAAGGAACACTGGAGGCGTTCAGCAGTGGCCTGGGAGGCGGTGCAGGCGTCGCTCTCAATTACGCCATGCTGGGTGGCTTCGCTGTCGCGATCGCCCAGTCTGGCCTGCCTCATGCCATGGCCGATGTGGTGCAGCGCAAGCTGGGAACCGGTGAGGTTCAGGCCACACGGGCCGTCAAGTATGCACTGATTGTCGTACTGGTGACGGTGGCCATCTCCTCTCAGAACCTGATTCCGATCCATATCGCCTTTATTCCCTTGCTGGTTCCGCCGCTGTTGCTGGTCATGAGCCGCATGCAGCTGGACCGTCGTCTGGTGGCTTGTGTACTGACCTTTGGCTTGGTGACGCCTTATATGTTTCTGCCGGTGGGCTTTGGCGGCATCTATCTGAACGATATTCTGCTGCAAAATGTGGCAGACAATGGTCAGAGTATTGAAGGCATCAATATCATGTCTGCGATGTGGATCCCTGCGTTGGGCATGCTGGTCGGACTGATATTGGCGTTGTTCAACTACCGCAAGCCGCGTCAGTACAATGTCGAGAAGTTGCAGGAAGCTGAGCGGGTGGAGGTGAAATACAGCCCCATGCGCCTGGCAGCGGTCGGTGTTGCGGTACTGGTTGCCTTCGGCGTGCAACTCTGGACCGGGTCGATGGTGCTGGGTGCGCTTTCCGGTTACATGATTTGTACTCTGACCGGTATTGTGCGTTGGAAGCAGGCGGATGGTGTTTTGATCGACGGCATGAAGATGATGGCGATGATCGGCTTCATCATGATTACGGCAGCAGGTTTTGCTGAAGTGATGCGTCAAACCGGTGAAATCTCGACGCTGGTCAGCAGTACAGCGGAATTGATCGGTGACAACAAGGGGTTGGCGGCGCTTTTGATGTTGGTGGTCGGTCTGCTGGTCACGCTGGGTATCGGCTCATCTTTCTCGACAATCCCGATTATCGCCGCCATCTATGTACCGCTGGCGCTATCATTGGGCTTCAGCCCGCTTGCAATCGTGGCTCTGGTCGGTACAGCCGGTGCGCTGGGGGACGCCGGTTCACCTGCATCCGACTCTACGCTTGGGCCAACAGCCGGTCTTAATGTGGATGGCCAGCATCACCATATCTGGGATACCGTTGTACCTACCTTCCTGCATTACAACCTGCCCTTGCTGATTGCCGGCTGGGCGGCCGCAATGTTGCTCTGAAGCCTAGGTCTGATCTGGCTGTCTGAAGGGCAGCCAGGTCGTCAATTGTGCTATCTGCTCCTCCATGGCGTCACCTTCCTCCTGCACGAAATCGGCAACCGCCCGTTCAAAATCGGGGTCGGCCATGCGGTGCAGCGAGCAGGTGGGAACCGGCTGAAAACCGCGCTGAATCTTGTGCTCGCCCTGGGCGCCTGGATCGAAGCGGGCAAGCCCCTGCTCAATGCAAAACTCGATTCCCTGATAGTAGCAGGCCTCGAAATGCAGGCTGTCATATTCCGCATTGCATCCCCAGTAGCGGCCATACAGTGTGTCATCACCGATCACATACAGAGCGGCAGCGACCGGTTGCCCCTCGTGTTCAGCTAGCACCATCAGCAGGTGTTCAGCCATATCGGCCAGCAGTCGATGGAAAAAGTCGGCTGACAGGTACCCGCGGCGGCCGCGCTTGAGATAGGTGGACTGATAAAACAGGTAAAAATCATCGAGGTGCTGTCGTGAAATGGCGCTGCCTCGGAAGCGTGTCAGTTTCAATCCCTGCTCATTGACCTTGCGGCGCTCGCGCCTGACGGACTTGCGTTTGCGTGCCGTGAAATCGCCCAGAAAGGCGTCGAAGCTTTCATAATTACGGTTGAACCAATGATACTGGCACCCGATTCGCCTGTTGGCTTTGGGGGCCGGGCCTGGCAGGCAAGGGAACAGGCAGTGCCAAGACGAGGCTTGCAGTTGTGTCATGATCTGATCAAGCAGTTCCGGTATCAGGGCCCAGGCTTCATCCATTGGCAGTGATGTGCCGAAGCGGGGGCCGCCTGCGGGGGTAAAGGGGATCGCGTTGACCAGCTTGGGGTAATAGGGTAGTCCATGTCGCTCGTATGCATCTGCCCAGGCCCAGTCAAACACATACTCGCCCCAAGAATGTGATTTCAGGTACAAGGGCATGACCAAAACGCATTGGTCGTTATGTTGCAGCTCCAGATGTGCCGGTTGCCAACCGGACTCCCGTCTGACCGAGCCTGATTCCTCCAAGGCCTGAAGAAATGCGTGGCGCAGGAAAGGGTATCCGGCCGGGCACAGACTGTCCCATTGCTCGGCAGGAATATCACTGATCCGGGTGTGCAGATTGACTTTATACATGCTGACCTATACTAATCGTTGTAACACTTGGATTAACAAGCATTTTTCAGGAGCAGGGATATGGATGAGCTGGAACTTGAGTTTGAACTCGCCCCTCAATTGATTACCGATACTATTGCACTAGGTGACTTCCCCCTGTGTCGTCTGCTGTTGATGAATGATAGTCAGTATCCCTGGCTGATTCTGGTGCCTCGGCGTGCTGGCGTGACCGAACTCTATCATTTGCCGGCCAATGAGCAGCAACAGTTGATGCACGAGGTCAGCGAACTGTCGGAAACGCTGGCAGATCTGTTTCAAGCGCGCAAGATGAATGTGGCGACGCTGGGCAATATGGTGCCGCAGCTGCATGTTCATGTCATTGCCCGCCAGGAATCGGACCCAGCCTGGCCCGGACCTGTTTGGGGGCGTGTGCCGGCAGTGCCTTACACCGATGAGCAGTTGAGCCAGGTGCGTGCACGCCTTGAGGTATTGCTGGAAGGCGAACTGGCGTTCGAGCCTCACGGCTGAATGATCGCCCGTTCTACCGCGCATGCCTTGCCGGTACGGCTCTATCGCAAGCCCGTGGCACCCGATAGCATTGGTCGGCACCCTGTGCCGGCCACATTCAGTTTCACGCTTCAGGCCTGCTGTCAGCCTCGGCCAAATCGGTTATAATTCTTGCCTTTGATTTCCATGTTGCATTCGGATACAGGAACAGGACACTATGCGCAGCCATTATTGCGGCGACCTCAGAGCAGAACATATCGGTGAAGATATCACTCTCAGCGGCTGGGTACACCGCCGTCGAGATCACGGCGGGGTCATCTTCCTTGATCTTCGCGACCGTGAAGGGATTACTCAGGTTGTTTTCGACCCGGACCGCGAAGAAAGCTTCAATCTGGCCGACAGTGTCCGCAACGAGTACGTGGTAGAGGTGCGTGGCACCGTGCGTGCGCGCCCTGAAGGCACCATCAACAGCGAAATGGGCACCGGTGAAATCGAGGTGCTGGGTAAGGAGCTGGTTATCCTGAACAAGGCTGAAACGCCTCCGTTCCAGCTGGATGAGCACCAGCAGGTGGGTGAAGACGTACGTCTGCGCCATCGCTACATCGACCTGCGTCGTCCGGAAATTCAGCGCAAACTGCGGTTCCGCTCCAAGATTACCCACAATATTCGCAATTTCCTGGAAGATAACGGCTTTCTCGATATTGAAACACCGATCCTGACCCGCGCGACCCCTGAAGGTGCACGTGATTACCTCGTGCCGAGCCGCACTCATGAAGGCAGCTTCTTTGCACTGCCGCAGTCACCTCAGCTGTTCAAGCAGCTGCTGATGGTGTCCGGCTTTGACCGTTACTACCAGATCGCCAAGTGTTTCCGCGATGAAGACCTGCGTGCGGACCGTCAGCCGGAATTCACGCAGATCGACATCGAAACTTCGTTCATGGACGAAGAAGGTATCATGGGTCTGACCGAAGGCATGATCCGTGACCTGTTCAATGAGGTGCTGGGTGTGGATCTGGGCCAGTTCCCGCGCATGCCCTATGCCGAGGCAATGCAGCGTTTCGGTTCCGACAAGCCGGATCTGCGTATCCCGCTGGAACTGATCGATGTTGCTGATCTGCTGCAGGATATCGAATTCAAGGTGTTTGCCGGTCCTGCCAAGGACCCGAAGGGTCGTGTTGCGGCGCTGAAGGTACCGGGTGGTGCCGAGCTGACCCGCAAGATCATTGATGAATATACCAAGTTCGTGGGTATCTATGGTGCCAAGGGCCTGGCCTGGATCAAGGTCAACGATCTGGAGAAGGGTGCTGAAGGTCTGCAGTCACCGATCGTCAAGTTCCTGGGCGACGACGTGGCTATGAAGGTCATGGAGCGCCTAGAGGCCAAGAACGGTGATATCGTTTTCTTCGGTGCCGACAAGGAAAGCGTTGTCAACGAAGCCTTGGGTGCGTTGCGTATCAAGGTTGGCGAAGACATGAACCTGATCGAGCGTGAGTGGGCACCGCTGTGGGTGGTCGACTTCCCGATGTTCGAAGAAACCGATAATGGTAGCCTGACTGCGCTGCATCACCCGTTCACTGCACCGAGCTGTACTCCGGACGAGTTGATCGCGCAGCCCGAAGGCAAGTTGTCTCGTGCGTATGACATGGTTTTGAACGGCACTGAGCTGGGCGGTGGTTCAGTGCGTATTCACGACCAGGAGATGCAAAAGGCTGTATTCAAGGTGCTGGGCATTTCCGATGAGGAGGCCGAAGAGAAATTCGGCTTCCTGCTCAACGCACTGAAGTTTGGTGCACCGCCTCACGGCGGTCTGGCTTTCGGTCTGGACCGTCTGGTGATGCTGATGACGGGATCTTCTTCCATTCGTGAAGTCATCGCTTTCCCGAAAACCCAGAGTGCCGGTTGTCTGTTGACGGATGCGCCGGGCGAAGTCAGTGCCGCTCAGCTGCGCGAGCTGAACATCAAGCTGCGCAAGACACCCTGATTCGTGCACCCGGGGCGACCATTTGAGTCGCCCCACTTGAATTCGGAATACGCATAACGATCACAGGGCCCGAGGGCCCTGCAGTCAATGAGGATGTTGTATGGCAGGTCATTCCAAATGGGCTAACATCAAGCACCGCAAGGCGGCACAGGACGCCAAGCGTGGCAAAATCTTTACCAAGCTGATTCGCGAGCTCACTGTCGCTGCCAAAGAAGGCGGCGGTAACCCGGAAGACAACCCGCGTCTGCGTGCGGCCGTTGACAAGGCGCTGGGCGCGAACATGAAAAAAGATACCATCGAAAAGGCCATTCAGCGTGGCGCCGGTGGTGGTGATGGCGACAACTACGACGAGCTGACCTATGAAGGTTACGGCCCGAACGGCGTGGCCGTCCTGGTTGAATGTATGACCGATAACGTCAACCGCACTGTTTCACAGGTGCGAGCGGCCTTCAATAAAGCGGGCGGCAACCTGGGTACCAATGGCTCTGTTGCCTACCTGTTCGAGAAGAAGGGGCAGATCAGCTTTGGTGACGATGCGGATGAAGATGCAGTTATGGAAGCGGCGCTGGAAGCGGGTGCGGACGATGTTGTGACCAATGAAGATGGCTCCATTGATGTGTTTGCGCCCTGGCAGGAATTCATGGATGTCAAGCAGGGTTTGGTCGATGCAGGTCTGGAGCCGGTGTATGCCGAGGTCGGCATGATTCCCTCCACGACAGTTGATCTGGATGTCGAGAGCGGTGCCAAGGCGCTGAAGCTCATCGATGCCCTGGAAGATCTGGATGATACTCAGAACGTTTACCATAATGCGGATATTCCTGAAGAGGCTATGGAATAAGGCGTGTGGGTATCAGGTTGACATGAACCGGGGGCAACCCCGGTTTTTTTATGGTCAATCAATATTGCTTTGGTGTATAAATGTACAGTTTTTTGTTCGGGCTTTGTTTATGCTCTTGAATATTGAGGCGTGTTCATGCTGATTTTGGGCATCGACCCTGGATCACGTATCACAGGTTACGGTGTCATTGAGGTGATAGGAGCGCGCATCCAGTATGTGGCCAGTGGTTGCATACGCATCAGTGGTGATGTGCTGGCTGAGCGGTTGCAGCAGGTGTATGCCGGCGTCAGCGAAGTGATAGAACGCTACCAGCCTCAGGAAATGGCTATCGAGCAGGTGTTCATGGCGCGCAATGCGGATTCTGCGCTCAAGCTAGGGCAGGCAAGAGGCGTCGCCATTGTCGCCGGTGCTAACCGTGCACTACCGGTGGCTGAATACGCGGCACGTCGGGTCAAGCAGGCGGTGGTGGGCAATGGTGGTGCAGACAAATCCCAGGTGCAGCATATGGTTGCGCATTTGCTGAAGCTGCCTGGGCTACCCCAAGCGGATGCGGCGGATGCGCTGGCCATTGCGCTTTGCCATGCACACACGGCTAGCGGCCAGATCGCACCGTCCCGTGGTCGATCCGGGGGGCGTTCAGGTGGGCGTTGGCGTTTATGATTCTATTGGAGGCAATTAGCCCGTGATCGGATACCTCAGAGGTCGAGTTTTGGAAAAGCAGCCGCCCTGGCTGTTGCTGGATGTGAATGGCATCGGTTATGAAATCGAGGCCTCCATGAATCTGTTTTACACCTTACCCGAAGTGGGTGCCGAGATTGGTGTGCATGCGCATTTCGTGGTGCGTGAAGATGCGCAGCTGTTGTACGGGTTTGTGG
Organism: Marinobacterium weihaiense; assembly: GCF_019061305.1. Lineage (GTDB taxonomy): Bacteria > Pseudomonadota > Gammaproteobacteria > Pseudomonadales > Balneatricaceae > Marinobacterium > Marinobacterium weihaiense. The sequence continues at coordinate 143,165 of NZ_JAHQZT010000002.1, read as the reverse complement.
ACCGGCAGGAGAAGCTGCTGTTTCGTGCCCTTATCAAGGCGAATGGAGTAGGCCCCAAGCTGGCGTTGGCGATCCTGTCCGGCATCAGTGCTGACGCGTTCATTCGTACCGTACACGAAGAAGACACCACGGCGCTGGTCAAGGTGCCGGGGGTTGGTAAAAAGACGGCAGAGCGGCTGATTGTCGAAATGAAAGACAGGCTCAATCAACTCGAGGTGCCGACATTAACTGAGCTTGAGCTCAGCTCCGGCAATTTTGCGACCGCGGAGCAGAAAGCGGACCACCGTTCAGAAGCCGAGAGCGCACTGATTGCGCTTGGCTACAAGCCACAGCAGGCAACGCGTTCCATCGAGCAGGCCGTACAGGCTATTGGTGAAGAGGCCGTGACTGAAGATCTGATTCGCCAGGCCTTGAAGACCATGGTTAGTGGCTGAAGGGAGAGTGCATGAAGATTGAAGCTGACCGATTTATAACGCCATTGGCTGCTCCCAGTGAAGAAGTCAATGATCGTGCCATTCGCCCCAAGCTGCTGTCCGATTATGAGGGGCAGCCGGCGGTTCGCGAGCAGATGGAAATTTTCATTGATGCGGCGCGACGGCGTGAAGAGGCGCTGGATCATACACTGATTTTCGGTCCGCCTGGTCTGGGAAAAACGACGTTGGCCAATATCATTGCGCATGAGATGGGGTCGCAGATCAAGACGACATCAGGCCCGGTGCTGGAGAAGGCCGGTGACCTTGCTGCTTTGCTGACCAATCTGGAAGCGGGTGATGTGCTGTTTATTGACGAGATACACCGTCTCAGCCCCAATGTGGAAGAGGTTCTGTATCCTGCGATGGAAGACTACCAACTGGATATCATGATCGGTGAGGGGCCGGCCGCACGCTCCATCAAGTTGGACCTGCCGCCTTTCACGCTGGTGGGTGCAACCACGCGTGCCGGTTTGTTGACCTCTCCGCTGCGGGATCGGTTCGGTATTGTCCAGCGCCTGGAATACTACTCAGAGCAGGACCTGACCGGCATTGTCATGCGTTCGGGCAAGCTGTCGGGTACCGAGGTGGATATGCAAGGGGCGGCTGAAATTGCACGGCGATCTCGTGGCACGCCGCGCATTGCCAATCGTCTGCTGCGTCGTGCACGTGACTTTGCCGAAGTCCGCGGGGATGGTCGCATCACCAAGGATATGGCGGATCTTGCCTTGAACATGCTGAACGTCGATGAGCGCGGATTCGATCACATGGACCGGCGCCTTTTGTTGGCCATGATAGAAAAGTTCGGTGGCGGACCGGTGGGGATCGACAGCATCGCGGCAGCTATAAGCGAGGAACGTGATACCATCGAGGACGTACTTGAGCCCTATCTGATTCAGCAAGGGTTTGTGATGCGCACGCCGCGTGGGCGAGTGGTCACGGATCATGCCTATTTGCATTTCGGTATTGATAAACCTGACTAGTATCAAGCTGCACATGACGAAATTCTGACCACTGGTCAAGGTGTGACAAGGGTCAAGAGATGGCTGCCGGGCTGGCTTTACCATGAGATTCCTACTTCAAGGGAGTCGCCGTATGTCCGCAGTACTGAGTCATCATGAGCTGGAAGGGTTTGCCGAGGCGTTGCACCAACTGTTGGCGTCTCTGCATGAAGAGCTGGCGGATGAGTTGAATGAAATCGAACACATCCGCCATCATCTACAGCGTCTGTCGATCGAGCAGCCGGGGCCGGGGTCAGTGCTGTTGCTTGCGCGTCGCCTGAACCTGGATCACCTGAGCCAGAACCTAGAAGCCATCGCTGCATGCGAAGCCGCACTCGAGCGTGTGAACCGGGGATATTTTGGACGTTGCGTCAGGTGTGGCGAGGGCATTGAGCTTAACCTGTTGCGCGCCGATCCGTTGGTGGATGTCTGTCTCTGCTGCCAGAAGTAAGACCTTGTTTTAAAATCTGCTGCTGTTATTGTTTGTGCCAACTCTAACTTGACCGGATCAGCGGCATGCCGTTTCAGTGGCCGATACGCGTCTACATCGAAGATACCGACCTGGGCGGTATCGTCTATTACGTCAACTATCTCAAGTTTATGGAGCGCGCTCGCACCGAGTTGTTGCGCGCGCATGGCTATTATCAGCAGCAGTTGGCAGAAGATGATCTTATCTTTGTGGTCACGCGTGTTGATGGCCGCTACCTGAAGCCCGCCCGCCTTGATGATGAACTTCTTGTCAGTGTTTGTATCGAAAGCAGGTCGCCCGTGCGGGTGACCTTTGTACAGGAAATCACGCGCGCTTCAGATTCTGTTCTGCTTTGTTCCGCTAAAGTGGAGGTTGCTTGCGTGTCAGGCAGTGAAATGAAGCCGCATCGCTGGCCCCCGGATCTGCTTGCCGGGCTGGCCGCAAGTGCTGAACAACAGCTTACCCCTGAGGAGAAATAATGGAAGACAAGCTGTCGATCTGGAGTCTCGTGTTGAATGCGAGTCTTGTCGTGCAACTGGTGATGTTGCTGTTGCTGTTGGCATCGTTCCTGTCATGGGTGATGATTTTCCAGCGCAACCAGGTCATGCGCCGAGCACGCAAGGCGCTGCGTCAGTTCGAGGATCGCTTCTGGTCTGGAGTCGACCTGGGTCAGTTGTTTCGTGAGGTATCACAGACGCCGGACACCAGCAGTGGTGCCGAGAATATTTTCAAGGCCGGTTTGCAGGAATATACCCGGTTGACTCAAAAAAGCGGCAGCGATCCCGATATGGTGATGAATGGCGTGCAGCGTGCCATGCGGGTTGCCATGGCACGTGAGGAAGAACGTCTTGAGCGTCACTTGCCGTTTCTGGCAACGGTTGGTTCAACTAGCCCCTATGTCGGACTGTTCGGCACGGTGTGGGGCATCATGAATGCATTCAGGGGGTTGGCCAATGTACATCAGGCCACACTGGCGTCAGTGGCACCGGGTATCTCCGAAGCGCTGGTGGCTACGGCAATCGGCCTGTTCGCGGCTATACCAGCGGTTGTCGCATTCAATCGCTATTCTGCACAGGCCGAGGGCCTGCTGAATGCCTATGATACCTTTGCCGACGAGTTCTCAAGCATTTTGTATCGCCGTGTGCACCGTGCCGGCTGAGACTGACTTATGATTCGAAAAGAGCGCAAGAAGCGCCGGCTTAATTCAGAGATCAATGTGGTGCCATACATTGATGTGACGCTGGTGCTGCTAGTGATTTTTATGGTGACGGCTCCCATGTTGACGCAAGGGGTCAATGTCGAGCTGCCCAAGGCTGCTGCTGAGCCGGTTGAAGATCAGAATGAAGAGCCGATCATACTGACGGTGGATATCGAAGGTCGCTACTACATTAATGCCGGTGGTGATGAGAAAACGCCGCTGTCTGCCGAGGAAGTGGCAAGTCGTGTCGGCAAAATTCTGGCGACTGCGCCGGAAAAGCTGCTGTTGGTGCGGGGTGATCGGGATACCAGCTATGACCAGGTCGTGCAGTTGATGGTGCTGTTACAGCAGGCGGGCGCGAGCAGCGTTGGCCTGGTGACGGAATAGGTGTCGCGTGGAAACACGAAGCTACATCATTCCGTTTATACTGGCGCTGGGGGTGCATGCGGGGGCTCTGGTCTTGCTTGGCACGCATTGGGTGGATCAGGAGGCAACGCCTCAGCGTATGACGCCGCGTCATATTGAAGCACAGATGATTGATCTGACTGCGCTGGCCCAGCGTCAAGCTGAAAAGGAGCGTGCCGCGCGGGAACAGGCACGGGCCGAAGAGCAGGCCCGTGCGGCGGAGCGTCGCCGAATGCAGCAAGCAGAAGATAAACGCAGGCAGGCACTCGAGCGACGCAAGGCAAAAGCCGAAGCGGAGCGCAAAGCCAAGGCGGAAGCAGAACGTGAACGGCGGCAAGCCTTGGCGCGTCAGCGTGAGGCAGAACAGAAGCGCAAGGCGGAAGAGGCCGCCAAGCGCAAGGCGGCTGCCGAGGAACAAAAGCGCAAGGCGCAAGAGCAGGCGCGGCGTGAAGCCGCTGAGGCCAAACGCAAGGCTGAGGCCGCTGCGCGCGCCGAAGCCGAGCGTCAACGCCAGCAGGCCCGGGCGGACGCTGAATTGGAGCGTGCGCTGGCGCGCGAGCGGCAAGCCCGGGAAGCAGCCGCACGTCGGGCGTCGGAGTCGGTCGTGGGGGATATGCAGTCCTATATCACATCCATGCTGCAAGATAGCTGGCGCATTCCAAGTACGGCCCGCAATGGTATGGAGGCGGTCGTGGCGATCCACTTTCTGCCCAGTGGCGAGGTAGATCAGGCATATATCCATACCAGCAGTGGCAATGCAGCCTTTGATAATTCAGCGGTGCAGGCGGTCTATCGGGTCAAAGTGTTTCCTCGGTTTTCACAAGTCGATCCCGTGCTGTTCGAGCGTCGTTTGCGTAAATTGTTGGTCAAGTTCAGGCCGGAGGGACTCAGGTGGTAATATTCAAACGAGTAGTGGCAGCCATGCTGATGGTGCTGGTGGTGAGCGTGGCCAGAGCCGAATTGGTGGTTGAAGTGACGCAGGGCGTGGAAGCGCCAACGTCGGTTGCTGTAGTGCCGTTCGGCAATGATACCGGTCAGGCGTTGCCCGAGGATGTGGCTGCCATCGTACAGCAGGATCTGGGGCGCAGCGGTTTTTTCCAGCCTATGTTGCGGGACAACATGCTCGGTTTTCCGACCCGCAGCGAAGATATCTTCTTTCGTGACTGGCGTCTGGCCAAGATGGATTACGTGATCATTGGTCGTGCGCGTGCTCAGGACGACGGTCAGATTCGCATCGAATTCGAACTGCATGATGTGCTGCGTGAGCAGGCCATGTTGTCCGAGCAGGTTACCACTGCGCGAGACAACTTGCGCGACGCAGCGCACCTGGTCGCCGATCGCCTGTTCGAGCGTCTGACTGGACTCAAGGGCGCCTTCTCAACCCGTATTGTGTATGTGACTGCTGAACAGCTCGGACCCAAGCGTCAGCGCTTCCGCCTGCAGATGGCCGATTGGGATGGTGCGCGTGCTCGAACCATTCTGGAATCATCCGAGCCCATTCTGTCACCGGTATGGTCCATGGATGGCAGTAAGCTGGCTTATGTATCCTTCGAAACCGGCAAGCCATCCATTTATGTGCAATACCTTGCCAGCGGGCGCCGTGAGCGCATTCAGTCCTTTCCGGGCCTGAACGGTGCGCCCGCCTGGTCGCCTGACGGTAACCAGCTGGCATTGGTGCTCTCGCGTGACGGCAACCCGGAAGTGTATGTGCTGGATTTGCGCAGTCGTCAGCTACAGCGCATTACACGTCATTACGGCATTGATACTGAACCCAGCTGGTCCCCGGACGGGCGTTCTCTGATCTTTACGTCTGACCGCGGTGGCCAGCCTCAGATTTACCAGCTGGATTTGGCCAGTCGAGACCTTAAGCGGCTAACCTTTCAAGGCAATTACAACGCCCGTGGGCGCCTGACTCAAGATGGGCGTTTTCTGGCCATGGTGCACCGCAGCGGCGGCGGTGGTAACGGCTTTGACATTGCGGTACAGGATCTCAAGACCGATCGAGTGGATGTGCTGACGCAGTCGGCTATGGCAGAATCACCAAGCATTGCGCCCAATGGCAGTGTCGTGATCTACGCCACTCAGGAAGGTACCAAAGGGGTTCTGGCAGCCGTATCACTGGATGGGCGCGTTCAGTTCAGGATGCCGGCGGTCAGCGGCGATGTCCGCGAGCCAGCCTGGTCGCCCTATCTTCGCTAGGTGGCTTGCTTCGGGTTTCAGATTGAACACACAACATTAACTATGCTCTCTCAAACAGGGGAAAAACATGCAGGCAGTAAACCTCACCAAAACACTTGTGCTTTCAGCGGTCGTAGCGCTGGCGGCAGGTTGTAGTACCACCAGCACCACGACCGATGGCGGTGTTGCCGGTGCAGGTAATGGCACCGGTACCGGCGGCGCAAGCAGTTATGGCGTGTCCGGCGGTGGTGTCAGCGGTGGTGCGGTCGTAACGGCTGAAGATCTCAAGCAGCTGCGTACCGTGTTCTACTTTGATTTTGACAAGGCTGTTGTGCGTCAGGACGGTTTTAACGACTTGGAAGCACATGCACGTTACCTGTCACAGAATCCGTCCGCCTCTGTTCGTCTGGAAGGCCATGCGGATGAGCGTGGAACGCGCGAGTACAACATCGCGCTGGGTGAGCGTCGTGCCAAGTCGGTTGAGCGCTTGCTGGTCGTGAACGGTGCCAGTGCATCCCAGGTTGAAACGGTCAGCTATGGTGAAGAGAAGCCGGCAGTGCTGGGTCATGACGCACAGTCCTGGTCGCAGAATCGTCGTGTTGAGCTCAAGTACCTGAGCAAGTAATTCATCATGAAGAGACGAGTATTGCATCTGCCGGCACTGCTGCTGGCAGCGTCAGCAGGCTGTCTGCAGGCAGCTGAACCCGTTCCCGTAGTCGAGGTCTCATCGGCAGACGCCGTGACCGCAAGTGCATCGACCGGTGTGCAGACTGATCTGTATTTCATGCTGCAGCAGTTGCAGGATGAAGTCAGGGCGTTGCGTGGCACGGTCGAGCAGCAGCAGTACCGTCTTGACCAGCTCGAACAACAACAGCTTGAGCGCTATCGTGCCATGGACAAGCGCGTCAGTTTGCTGATTCAACAACTGCCGATGCCGTCCGGGCGGGAAAGCCTGGTTGATCCCCTGGAGACTGCCGGGGGTGCGGCATCTGCACCCGTCGGGGCGGGTGCGCCATCTTCACGGTCTACCCAGGCAGAGTCGAATATCGCAGTCCCTGCGACGGTGGCACAGGCGCGGGATGTTGACAGCGGCCAGTCCGCTTATGATGCGGCATTCGGCAAGGTGCGTCAGCGTGATTTCAGTGGCGCCGAGCGGGCTTTGAAAGGGTTCATCGAAGCCTATCCGGACAGTCCCCTGTTGGCCAATGCATGGTACTGGTTGGGAGAGGTGTACTTGGCCGAGCAAAAGTCTGAGTCTTCTCGAGCCGCCTTTACGCGTGTCATTGAAGAATTTGGTACCCACTCCAAGGCAGCGGATGCGTCGTACAAGCTGGGTGTTCTGGCCGGGCGAGAAGGTGATGAGTCGACCGCTCGTCAATGGATGCAGAAAGTGGTACAGGAGTACCCCAAAGCTCCCGCAGCCGACCTGGCGCGCGGATATCTCAAGCCTTAAGTGAACAATTGGATCCACATGAAGCAAGATGTAAAACGTGCAGTAGTATTGCTGTCCGGTGGGCTCGACTCCGCGACGGCGTTGGCCATGGCAATGGATCAGGGCTACACCTGTCATGTGCTGAGTTTTGATTACGGTCAGCGCTCGCTGACGGAGCTCAATGCAGCCAAGGCGATCGCTGCGCAATTGGGCGTGGCGGAACATCGGGTGTTGCGCCTGAATCTGGAAGACTTTGGCGGCTCTGCCTTGACAGATAGCAGCATTGATGTCCCCGAAGGTGAGAGCGAGGGCGTGCCGGTGACGTATGTGCCGGCACGGAACACCGTCTTCCTGTCACTGGCGCTTGGGTGGGCCGAGGTGCTGGACGCCAATGCTATTTTCATCGGTGTGAATGCGGTTGATTATTCCGGGTATCCCGACTGTCGTCCCGCGTTTATCGAGGCCTTTGAAACCATGGCCAATCTGGCAACACGCCGTGGCATCAATGGTGATCCCATCCGCATCGAGACACCGCTGATGAATCTGACCAAGGCGGATATCATCCGTCAGGGCAATGCGCTGGGCGTGGATTATGCGTTGACCGTGTCCTGCTATCAGGCGGATGACGAGGGGCGTGCCTGTGGTCGCTGTGACAGTTGCCGCCTGCGTGCCAAGGGGTTTGTGGATGCGGGCGTCACGGATCCGACGCGCTACGCATAAAATTTTCCAAAAGGGGGTTGCCTTCTGCCGGAACTCGGGTAGAATGCGCAGCCCATCGGGTCGTTAGCTCAGTTGGTAGAGCAGTTGGCTTTTAACCAATTGGTCATAGGTTCGAGTCCTATACGACCCACCATTTTTGCCCCTTTACAGATCAGGCTGTCTGCCTGGTTTTCATGTGGGTCGTTAGCTCAGTTGGTAGAGCAGTTGGCTTTTAACCAATTGGTCATAGGTTCGAGTCCTATACGACCCACCATCTTCCCTCTTTTCTGTTACAGTTCACCACAGGTTAAACACTTGAAATGAGTGCAACGCCAGATCGGGCATTCACCAGGGTGCAACTATGGTATAATCCTCGCCCCTTTATTTTTGCCCTCAATGGCATCAACCCGCGGGATGATAAGAACCAGAATTATGTTGAGTAAGCAAGATATTGATGATCGCATCCTTGTGCAGGAGCACTTTGCTCAAGAACACATGCCGGCACAGATGGGATCCGCTGAAATTGAAGAGTACAAGGCCAAGATCCGTCAGCTGTTGGTTGAGAAGGATGCCTGCCTTGTCGCGCATTATTACACTGACGATCTGATTCAGCAGTTGGCCGACGAGACCGGTGGCTGTGTGGCTGATTCTCTGGAAATGGCGCGCTTCGGCTCTCGTCATCCTGCGTCTACGCTGATCGTGGCTGGTGTTCGCTTCATGGGTGAGACCGCCAAGATCCTCAATCCGGAAAAGCGCATTCTCATGCCGACCCTGGAAGCGACCTGTTCGCTGGATCTGGGCTGTCCGGCGGACGAATTTGCCGCTTTCTGTGATGCGCACCCGGATCATGAAGTCGTTGTTTACGCTAATACCTCGGCGGCCGTCAAGGCGCGTGCCGACTGGGTTGTGACTTCCAGTATCGCGCTAAAGGTTGTCGAGCATCTGGCGGACCAGGGCAAGAAGATCATCTGGGCGCCGGACAAGCATCTGGGTGAATATGTGCGCAAGGAAACGGGTGCCGAGATGATTCTCTGGGATGGCAGCTGTATCGTCCATGAGGAGTTCAAGGCCAAGGGCATTCTGGATCTCAAGCAGGTTTATCCTGATGCGGCAGTGCTGGTCCACCCCGAGTCACCCGATGCGGTGGTAGAAATCGCCGATGCTGTGGGTTCGACCAGTCAGCTGATCAAGGCGGCGCAGGATCTGCCCAATGAAACGTTCATTGTGGCAACTGATCGTGGCATCTTCTATAAGATGCAGCAAGCGGCGCCTGGCAAACGCTTCCTGGAGGCGCCGACGGGCGGTTCGGGTGCGACCTGTCGCAGCTGTGCGCACTGTCCCTGGATGGCCATGAACGGTTTGGAGAACATTCTCGCCGCACTGGAGCACGGGCATGACGAAATTCATGTTGATGATGTGCTGAGAGAGAAGGCGCTTAAGCCCTTGCAGCGGATGTTGGACTTCTCGGCCGGTTAAGCTGGCCCGTTCCTGCGACCCAACCGAAAAGCCCATACGGATCTCATGCCGTACGGGCTTTTTGCGTTTCAGCGGTCGGTATCGAGTACTCAGAATTGGGTTTTCATTTCCTGGCGCAGTGCGCGTGTTTCGCGTTCACGCTGATCCAGTCGTGCCAGATCGGATGCGGTCAGTCCATGGCTGCGGCGGGCATATTCGATCTGCTTCAGTGCACGGTCCAGTTGTGCCGTCAGCATAAAATATTCGATGCGGGCTTCGTGCACGGCCAGGGTGTTACCGGCCAGTCCTTCCGTTTCCGCCAGTTTGAACCAAAGGGTTGCGTCCGTGGGGTAGTCTCGGCTCAGTGATTTGAACTGGCGCAGGGCATTATCCAGTTGCCCATCGTCGCGAAGGGCCTGTGCAAGCAATGTTCTCGCCGGTCGGCTTTCGGGGTACAGGGACAGCAGTCGCTGTAGCTTGTGCACAGCCTGGCCGGTCTGCCCTGATGTTAACAGTACTTCCGCGTGGGTTAGCGCCACATAGGTGTGCTGGCGCAGGGAGGCTGGCATCTGCTGGTATGTTGTGGCTGCCAGTTCAGGTTTGTTGTTGACCATGGCGGCCATCATCAAGCCATAGCGAGCATGGGCGGTGTCGTTATTTTCGAGGCCGCTCTGAAAGTGTTTCAAGGCCTCGGCGGGCGAGTTGGCAAAGCGGACCTGCATGCGGGCCTTGATCAGCTCAAACTCCAGGCTCTGATTGCGGCCAAGGGGGCGGGGCAGCTGGCTGGCTCGGTTGAGTGAATCGGCGATGCGAGATTCGGTTACCGGGTGTGTTAACAGGAATTCCGGCGGGCGTTGTCCGTAAAACTGATAGCTGCGCTGTAGGCGGCTGAACATATTAGGCATGGCGTGAGGGTCTATATCGGCCGAGACCAGTGTCTGCATGCCGACGCGGTCGGCTTCCTGCTCATTGCGGCGACTGAATGCCAGCTTGTTCTGGGCGGAAGCGCCCATGGCTGAAGACATGACGGCCATGCCGCCCTCGGTGTTGGCTGCCGAGACCAGAATGCCCGCGAGGATGCCGGCCAGCATCAGCGGTTGGTTGCGTTTTTCCTCCTCCAGTCGCTGGGCATAATGACGCTGACTCAGGTGTGCCAACTCATGTGCGAGTACGGACGCGAGTTCTGCTTCGGTTTCAGCGGCCAGGATCAGTCCGCCATGCACGCCGATTACGCCCCCCGGAACGGCAAAGGCATTGAAACTGGGGTTGGCAAGCACAAACAACTCCAGGCGGCGGTCCTGTACCTGGCTGTGAGGCAGTAGCTGCCAGAGCAGGTCTTGCAGGTACTGATAGGTCAGCGGGTCGTCAAGCATGGGGGCCTGGCCGCGCAGTATGCGGGCCCAGTTGCGCCCCAGACGGTATTCGGTATCAAGACTGACGACAGAGGAGGTACCGTCGTTCAAAACCGGCAGGTCGTAGGGTTCCAGAGCATGCGCGGTGGTCGGCAGCATGAGAACGCCGGCGAGTGCAGTGGTGGCAATGGTTGACTTGAGCATCGCATGGCCCTTCGAATTATCGCGTCATGAATTTATGGTATATGATGCTCGCCATTGTTTTTATTGGCCAGCGCAAGTGCAGGAGACACGCGGATGAATGCACCCGAATACGATGAAGTCCTGGATGCCAGCGGGCTGAATTGTCCCATGCCGCTTTTGAAGGCCAAGTTGGCGCTGCATCAGCTTGAGCCGGGCCAGGTGTTGAAAGTGATCGCAACGGACGCTGGTTCGGTCCGAGACTTCCCTGCCTATACGAATGTTTCAGACCATGAGTTGCTGCACACGTTCCATGATGATGAGCGTTTCATCTACTGGATTCGCCGCGGCCGCAACGCTTAAGGGAATCAGGTATGCGCAAGATATTCAGCAAATGGATCCAGCGATACTTTTCGGATGAAGAAGCACTGTTCCTGTTTATCCTGCTGGGTGGGGCGCTGCTGGTCATCTGGATGCTCGGCCAGCCATTGGCGCCGGTCATCGCCAGTGTCATTCTGGCCTTTTTGATGCAGGGGCTCGTGGATTGGCTGCAGCGTCGAGGGGTGCCACATCTGCTGGCGGTGATTTCCGTGTTCACGGTGTTTGTCAGCGTGGTATCGGCGTTGCTGCTGTTCGTGCTGCCCAATGTTTGGCAGCAGTTGGTGAACCTGTTCAACGAGGCGCCGCGCATGGTGTCTCAGGTGCAGCAGCTGTTGCTGGTATTGCCCGAGCGCTACCCTGAGCTGGTCTCTGAAACCCAGATCCGCGAGCTGATTACGGCTGCTGCCACCGAGCTGAGCCGACTGGGGCAATGGGCACTGACGTTTTCACTGAACTCGATCACGGGTGTGGTAACGCTGCTGATCTACGTTGTACTGGTACCCATTCTGGTATTTTTCTTTCTCAAGGATGGTCGTCGGTTGATTTCGGGCTGGACGGCTTTTCTGCCGGACAAACGTGAAATGATGACGCGCGTCTGGCATGAGATGGATCAGCAAATTGCCAACTATGTGCGCGGCAAGGCGATCGAGATCGTGATCGTCGGTGCCGTCAGTTACGTGACTTTCGTGTTTTTCGGGGTCAACTATGCAGCTCTGTTGGCTGTACTTGTGGGCCTGTCGGTGGTGATTCCCTATATCGGCGCGGCCCTGGTCACGTTGCCCGTGATGCTGATTGCATTGATTCAGTGGGGATGGGGCAGCACCTTCATGTATATGATGGTGGCCTACGGTATTATTCAGGCTCTGGACGGCAACGTACTCGTGCCGCTGCTATTTTCAGAAGCGGTCAATCTGCATCCGGTATCGATTATTGTGGCGGTATTGGTGTTTGGGAGCTTCTGGGGGTTCTGGGGGGTATTTTTCGCCATTCCTCTGGCTACCCTGGTAAAGGCCATCGTCAACGCCTGGCCCCGTGCCACGGAAGAGCTTGAGGCCTCTGCGAACTGACCGCAGAGGCCTGTATGCTCAGAGTGCCTTGACGGCTTCCAGCACCTCGGCCACATGGCCCTTGACCTTTACCTTGCGCCATTCCTTGCGCAACACGCCTTCCTTATCGATCAGGAAGGTGCTGCGCTCAATGCCCAAGTGCTCCTTGCCGTACATTTTCTTCAGTTTGATAACATCAAACAGCTGGCATAGTGTCTCGTCCTTGTCGCTGATCAGCTCGAAAGGAAATGACTGTTTGGCCTTGAAGTTCTCGTGGCTACGCAAACCGTCTCGGGAAACGCCGAAAATCTCAGTGTCGAGGGATTGGAACTCCTCGTACAGATCGCGAAAATCCTGACCTTCGGTTGTGCATCCCGGGGTGCTGTCCTTGGGGTAGAAGTAGATCACGACATTGCGACCCTTGAGTTCACGCAGGGTGACGGTTTTCTCGCTGGTGGCCGGCGCTGAAAAATCGCTGACGGGCTGGTCAATGACAGGGCTGGTCATGGTGAATAATCCTCGATGGCTAAAAATTGGCGCGCACTACTACGCGCGCTGTGCAGAATTCGTTTAGAATGATCGGCTTTTACAATATCAAAAAACGGACTGCTGGTTGAGGCCATGGCCCTGCGCCGGTAGCATGTTGCAACAAGTTGAGAGTTCTCAGACAGATGGAGACAGAGATGATTCGCGGCAGTATTGTAGCGCTCGTGACCCCGATGACAGCCAATGGAGCAATCGATTGGGCTGCACTGGACAAGATAGTGGATCTCCATATCGAGAAGGGTACCGACTCAATTGTTGCCGTTGGCACGACCGGTGAATCTCCGACACTGGATTACGATGAGCACCTGGAAGTGATCAAGGCGATCATCAAGCGTGTCGATGGCCGTATCCCGGTCATTGCCGGCACCGGTGCCAATTCGACCCATGAAGCCATCGATCTGACCGAACGTGCTGCCAAAGCTGGCGCGGATGCCTGTCTGCTGGTTACGCCCTACTATAACAAGCCGACTCAGGAAGGGCTTTACCAGCACTTCAAGACCATCGCTGAAGCGGTGTCCATTCCGCAAATCCTGTACAACGTGCCGGGCCGCACCTGCTGCGACATCCTGCCGGAAACCGTTTTCCGTCTGGCTCAGATTGACAACATTGTCGGCATCAAGGAAGCGACCGGTGATCTGGAGCGCGCGCGTGAGCTGATCGCCAATGTGCCGGCGGACTTCGCTGTGTACTCGGGCGATGACGCGACCGCAATCGAACTGATCCTGATGGGTGGCAAAGGCAATATTTCCGTCACGGCTAATGTGGCGCCGGCCGAAATGAGCGAGCTTTGCCGCCTGGGCCTTGAAGGTGATACCGAGGGGGCGCGTGCGCTGCAGCAAAAACTGATGCCGCTGCACACCAACCTGTTTGTGGAAGCGAACCCGATTCCGGTCAAGTGGGCCATGGCTGATATGGGGCTGATGGAAGGTGGCATTCGCCTGCCGCTGACCGAGCTCTCCGAGCAGTATCGAGAGCTGGTTCACAACTCTCTGCGTGAAGCGGGCATCATCTGATACAGGACGTCGCATGACTACACTTCGGACACTCCAGCTACCCTTGGCGCTGGCCGTATCAGTCGCCTTGGGCGGCTGCAGCATGGTAGAGAACAACCCGGTCTATGGCGAGAACGGCGTGATCCGTGATCGCACTCAGGATTATGAGCTGGCACGCAAGGCTGAAAAGCTGCAGCTGCCGCCCCACCTGCGTGCCAAGGAGATGCGTGAGCAGCTGGTTGTGCCGGATGTGGGGGTGACTGCTACCCGTAGTTCGGAGTCGTTCGAGGTGCCGCGCCCCGAGTTTTTCTATGCTGACTCGGGCAGTGACAGTGTCAATTTGCGCCGTGTCGAAGGCGAGAAAGTCATCCTGGTGGATGAACCGATCGCCGACGTTTGGCGCAAGGCGCAAAATTTCTGGGCCTACAATGAAATTGATGTCAGCCGCTTCGATCCTCGCCAGGGGCTGATGGAAACGGACTGGATTGTGCAGGATGGCCGTGAGTACAGCTTTGTTGATCGCTGGGTAAAGCGTTTGACGCTTCAGGACGTTGAAGGGCCCACGCGCAACAAACTGCGCATGACCCTGCGTCCGGATCCCGACAACTATGGTCGTACAGCCATTCGTCTCAAGCACGTTCAGTATCCGGTTGATGCTCAGGTTGAGAGTATTGACTGGAGTACACAGGCTCGGGATGTGGGGTACAAGTCGGACATGATGTTCGAGCTACTCCGGTACATGAGCAAGGCCAATGCCCAGGAGTCCGGTAATACCCTGCTGGCACTGCAGCAGAAGCGAACTGACCAGCCGCTGTTGGGGCGTGATTCGCGTGGCAATCCGGTGCTGAAAATTCACGCGCCGATCGATCAGGCCTGGGGGCAGGTCAGTCGTGCGCTGGATGCCGGAGGAATCGATGTAGGGACTCGTGACCAGTCGGCGGGCCTGTTCTATCTGACCTACACCACAACAACCTCGTTCGATGAAACTGACAAAATGGGTTTTTTCGAGTGGCTCCATTCGGATCGTGGCGAAATCAAGCTGGATACCAGTATGATCAGCGGTGCGTTGGGTGGCGAGGACGAGGCTGACGGCATTCGTTACAGCTCGGCCGGTACCGAGTCGATGTCCCGCGAAGCCGAAGGGGATGCTGCGGCCGAGCTTGAAGCCGAGCTGTCGGATCCCAATAACCCGGCCAATCGCCGTGGTTACAAGATCTGGTTTGGCGGCAAGGTAGTGTATGTCTTTGGCAGTGGTGATGAAGGCAATTACAACGCCGAGACCGGCAACTACGAGCACACTGGCCGCTACCAGCTCAAGGTCAATCGTACCCGCTCGGGTGTTTTCCTGAGCGTGCTGAATGAAGAGGGCCTGGAGGCACCGGATATCGTCGCAGAGGAAATTCTCTGGGCGATCAAGGATGAGTTGCCAGATGCTTAATCACACGGACGGATAACGAAAACGGGAGCCCTGGGCTCCCGTTTTTGCGTGTACAAACGCTCAAAAGGGGCAGGGTGCGAAGAAGCGCATCCACTCCCCGGTGACCGGATGCTCCAGCTCCAGCTGTTCGGCATGCAGGAGCAGGCGGTCTGCAGCTGAGTCCAAAGGCGGCGGGGCGTAGAAGCCATCGCCCAGAATAGGGTGCCCCATCGCCAGCATATGTACCCGCAGTTGGTGCGAGCGGCCGGTTATGGGGTAGAGCGCCAGCCGGGTCCGGTCTTGCAAGACTTCCAGTTGCTTCCACTCCGTACAGGCGGCCTTGCCGGCGACCGGGTCAACCATCTGCCTGGGGCGGTTGTCCCAATCACAGCGCAAGGGAAGTTCCACACGGCCTTCCGTGGCGTCGGGAACGCCTGCGACAATGGCCTGATAGCGCTTGACCGGGGTGCGGCGTTCAAACTGCATGCTCAGCTGACGGTGAGTCTCGGCTGACAGGGCCAGAATGAGCAGGCCGGACGTCGCTTGATCAAGGCGGTGGACGATGCGCGCCGTCGGGAAGCGCTGCTGTACCCGCCGCCACAGGCAGTCCTGCTTGTCTTCTCCACGGCCGGGTACGCTGAGCAGCCCGGCCGGTTTGCTGACCACTACGATATGCTCATCTGAATGGATATAATCAGGCATGGTCCGCTTCCAGCAGCAGCATGGATTCGACATGGGCTGTATGCGGGAACATATCCATGATGCCAAAGCGAGTGACCCTGTATCCGGCTGATATCAACAGCGGCAGGTCGGCAACGAGTGCCGAAGGGCTGCAGGAAATGTACAACACCTTGCGGGCACCGTACTCGGCCAGCTGTTGCACCGCCTCACGGGCGCCGGTACGAGGCGGATCGAGCAGTATCAGATCGAAGCCACCGCGGAACCATTCGGCATGCTTGAAACTTTCACTCAGGTCGGCCCTGTAAAAGCGGGCGTTATCCAACTGATTACGGGCGGCGTTCTGGCGCGCACGCGTGACCATGTCGGCCGAGCCTTCCACTCCGATGACCTGACCGGCTCGACGAGCCAGCGGCAGGGTAAAGTTGCCGAGGCCACAGAACAGGTCCAGCACCCTGTCAACGGGTTGCGGGTCAAGCCAGTCCAGTGCCTGCTGGACCATCTGCCGATTGATGTCGGCATTGACCTGGATGAAGTCGGTGGCAATGAAGTCCAGTTCAACCTGGCTTTGAGGCAGGCGATAGCTGGCCTGTGCCTGTATCGGCGACCAGTCGTCATCGTTCAGGGCGATGACCAGTGCCAGCTGCACGCGCTCGCTGATCTGCAGCAAACGCTCCTGCAGCGCCTCTGTGGGTCGACGGGTACAGCGAAAGCGAATGAAACCGCCTGTATCGCCACGGCTGACATCGATATGGGTCAGCAGACGGATGTCGTCCACGTCGGCCAGGGCGTCGCGGACCACAGCAAAAACCGGTTGCAGCTCGGGAGCCAGGACAGCGCAATGTTCGATGTTCAGCAGCTTGTGGCTGCCGCGCCGGCGGAAACCGACCAGAATTTCGCCATCGCGCTGGCGCTGATTGATGCCGATGCGGGCCGCGCGCCGGTAGCCCTGGTCCGGACCCGTCAAGGCCGGAGCAATGGTGTCGGGCGTGGCCTGTGCATAGCGTTCCAGCTGATCCAGAACTTGCTGTTGTTTGTGCTGGCGCTGGTGCTCAATCTGCAGGTGTTGCAGGTCACAGCCGCCGCATTGATGATAATGAGGACATATGGGCTTGGCACGTTCCGGAGAGGGTGTCAGGACCTCCAACAGTTCGGCCTCGTTGTAGCGCTTGTGCTGACGGGTAATGCGCATGCTGACACGTTCGCCGGGCAGGGCGCCGGCAATAAATGTCGCCTTGCCGTCGCAGCGGGCGATGCCTCGGCCTTCATGGCTCAAGCGCTCGATATCCACTGTCTGAGGGTCTTGACTGGCCGCTGGGGCCTTGCGCGCACGTGGTGGTGCGCCGAACTGAATTCGTTTTCGACTCATGTCATACTTTCCGCTGGGTCAGCCGGGCATTCTAGCAAACGGGTGTCCCTCAGGTGAATTCATCCTTGTCGGCAAGAGGCGTTTACATGACCAACGAACACCCGTTCGCACCGTTCGTTCGTATTCTGGGTAAAGGCAAGAAGGGCAGTCGATCCCTGACGACCGAAGAAGCAGAAGCGGCCATGGGCATGATTCTGGATGATCAGGTGCGACCGGAACAGCTGGGTGCCTTCCTGATGCTGATCCGCATGAAGGAGGAGGCACCGGAAGAATTGATGGGGTTTGCCCATGCTGTCCGGGCCCGGTTGGCTGTACCGGATGGTCTGCGGGTTGATCTGGACTGGTCCAGTTACGCCGGCAAGAAGCGGCGCTTGCCCTGGTTTGTGCTGGCGGCGCTGGTGCTGGCCCAACGTGGTGTGCGCATTTTCATGCACGGCGCGCGCGGACACACGCCGGGGCGTTTGTACACCGAGGACATGCTGAGTCTGTTCGGATTGCAATCGGCCCACTCATGGTCCGAGGTGGCACGTGACCTGGATGCCCGAGGGCTGGCATTCATGTCCATTGACACCCTGGTGCCGCGGTTGGGTGAACTGATTGCGCTCAGGCCCGTATTGGGGTTGAGGTCGCCGGTTCATACACTGTGTCGTCTGTTGAATCCGTTGGCAGCTGATTGTTGTGTGGATGGCGTGTTTCATCCGCCGTATGCCCCCATGCATCAGCGAACGGCGCAATTGCTGGGTACACGCAACAGCCTGACTATCCGGGGAGATGGCGGCGAAGCGGAAATGAAACCGGATTCCGACTCCGAACTGCACTGGGTCAAGAATGGGGTTCTGTCAGAAGGTGATTGGCCCAGGCTCTACCCGCAGCGACTGGTGCGTGAAGATGTTCTTGACCCGCAGGATCTGTTGCGGGTCTGGCGTGGAGAGCTAGAGCACGACTACGGTGAGGCGGCAGTTATCAGCACCCTGGCGGGTGTGCTGTGTCTGCTATCGACCGATAGGCAGCAGGCGCCTGCCACCTGGTTCGAAGAAGCCCGAGTGCTCTGGCAAGCGCGGGCGCGAGACGCCTTTTGATCAATAACCGATCAATTTACTCGGGATTGGTTTGAGTGTATCCTGATCTCATCTGACGTACGGAATTTACAAGGTTGGGTTATGACAATTACGGTTACAAAATCTGCCGAACGTTACCTGGCAGAATTGCTTGAAAAGCAGAACGTTGAAGGCATTGCAGTGCGTCTGTTCGTGACGCAGCCGGGTACGGCCTATGCCGAGACCTGTCTCGCCTACTGCCGTCCGGATGAGGTCAATCCGGAAGATGAAATCATGGACTACGAGCTGCTGCGTTTTTACATGGAGCGCAATAGCCTGCCATACCTCGAAGAAGCGTATATCGATTTTGCCGAAGACCGCATGGGCGGGCAGCTAACGATCAAGGCGCCGAATGCCAAGGTGCCCAAGGTATCGCCGGATAGCCCCATGGATGAACAGATCAACTACGTACTTTACGCCGACATCAATCCGGGACTTGCATCTCACGGGGGTGAGGTCAAGTTGGTGGAGTTGGTTGAGGAAGAGCAGGGGCCGGTTGCGATCCTGCGCTTCGGTGGTGGCTGTCAGGGGTGCAGTGCAGTGGACATGACACTCAAGGATGGTGTCGAGAAAACGTTGATGGAACGCGTGCCGGGTCTCGCGGGTGTGCGTGATGATACCGACCACAGTGTGCGCGAAAATGCCTATTTCAAGTAATTGGAGATGCACCTGAAACTGTCTTGTTCGTAAGGGGCTTCGGCCCCTTGATTCTCCCGCCTTGGCGGGGCTGCCACAAAAAACCGGCTTAAGCGGTTGTAATTGCTGTATCCAGCCCCATTGAAAGACTAATCTGACAATTATCCAAGTCGCGCCATCAACTGTTGGCGCCCTGTAGAGAGGCACTCCATCATGGATCAATTTGAAGCAAAAGATGACGCCCCGACCGTCGAGCTTCCGGTTCTGCCGCTGCGCGATGTGGTGGTTTATCCCAACATGGTGATCCCGCTCTTTGTCGGCCGTGAGAAGTCTATCCATGCGCTGGAGCTGGCAATGGCAAGCGACAAGCAGATCCTGCTGGTAGCGCAGAAGAGTGCTTCGGAAGACGAACCCAGTGCTGATGATCTCTTTGCCGTCGGTTGTGTGGCTAACGTGCTGCAGATGCTGAAATTGCCGGATGGCACGGTGAAAGTGTTGGTTGAAGGCGACTACCGTGCTCGCATTGCCAGTTTGACTGAAGAAGAGGAACATTTCAGCGCACGTGTCAGCGTACTGCCCGTCGAAACAGTCGGCGCCTCCGAGGCTGAGGTGTATCGCAAGACGGCTCTGGATCAGTTTGAGCGCTTTGCTCAGGTCAACAAGAAGATTCCGTCCGAGGTGCAGAGTTCGCTGCAGAGCATCGATGAAATTGGCCGCCTGGCGGATACCATTGCCGCCCACATGGCGCTCAAGCTGGAAGAAAAGCAGAACATTCTTGAAATCCTTGGGGCTCGCGAGCGCCTGGAACATCTGATGTCGCTGATGGAAGCCGAGATTGACCTGGTCGAGGTGGAAAAGCGCATTCGTGGTCGCGTCAAAAAGCAGATGGAAAAGAGTCAGCGCGAGTACTATCTGAATGAGCAAATGAAGGCGATTCAGAAAGAACTTGGCGATATGGACGAAACCGGCGCGTCCGATATCGAGGAGCTGAAAACACGCATCGAAGCGGCAGGTATGCCGCAGGAAGCACTCGACAAGACCCTGAGCGAGTACAACAAGCTCAAGATGATGTCGCCGATGAGTGCCGAGGCAACGGTGGTACGCGGTTATATCGACTGGATGCTGCAAATTCCCTGGACCAAGCGCTCGCGCGTGCGTCTGGACATGAAGCATGCCGAGAAGATCCTCAACGAGGATCACCACGGACTGGAAGAGGTCAAGGACCGCATTCTGGAATATCTCGCCGTGCAGAAGCGCGTCAAGAAGTTGAAAGGACCGATTCTGTGCCTGGTTGGTCCTCCGGGTGTCGGCAAGACCTCACTGGGTCGCTCCATCGCGCGGGCCACCAACCGCAAGTACGTGCGTATGGCGCTGGGCGGGGTGCGTGATGAAGCCGAAATTCGCGGCCACCGCCGTACCTATATCGGCTCCATGCCGGGCAAGCTGATCCAGAAAATGTCCCGTGTAGGTGTCAAGAATCCGCTGTTCCTGCTGGATGAAATCGACAAGATGGGGATGGACCACCGCGGAGATCCGGCGTCAGCGCTGCTTGAAGTGCTGGACCCGGAGCAGAACAGCAGCTTCAACGACCATTACCTGGAAGTCGATTACGACCTGTCCGACGTGATGTTCGTGTGTACCTCTAACTCGATGAATATTCCGGGGCCGCTGCTGGACCGCATGGAAATCATTCGCATTCCGGGCTATACCGAAGACGAAAAGCTCAATATTGCGCGCAAGTATCTGATTCCAAAGCAGCTCAAGAATAATGGCATCAAGGCCAGCGAGCTGGAGATCAGTGATGCTGCCGTGCTTGATCTGATCCGTTATTACACCCGTGAAGCCGGTGTGCGAGGCCTGGAGCGGGAAATTGCCAAGGTAGCGCGCAAGGTTGTCCGTGAGCTGGCACTGGAGCAGAAGGGCGGCAAGGTTGAGGTCACGCCCGAGGAGCTGGAGCAATATAGCGGCGTTAAGAAGTTCAAGTTCGGCATGGCGGAAGAGCAGGACCAGATTGGTCAGGTCACCGGCCTGGCGTGGACCTCCGTTGGCGGTGATATCTTGACCATCGAGTCGGCTGTGGTGCCGGGCAAGGGGCGCCAGATTCATACCGGCTCCCTGGGCGACGTAATGAAAGAGTCTATCCAGGCCGCCATGACGGTGGTTCGCAACCGTGCCCGTTCTCTGGGTGTGGCGCCGGACTTCCATGAGAAGCGTGACATCCACATCCATGTTCCGGAAGGTGCTACGCCCAAGGACGGCCCCAGTGCGGGTATTGGTATGTGTACGGCCATGGTCTCCGCGTTGACTGGCATTCCAGTCCGTTCAGAGGTCGCCATGACCGGTGAAATCACGCTACGTGGTCAGGTGTTGGCGATCGGAGGGCTGAAGGAAAAGCTGCTGGCTGCACACCGTGGCGGCATCCGTACGGTAATCATCCCTGAAGAAAATACCCGTGATCTCAAGGAAATTCCGGACAACATTAAGGCAGATCTTGATATCCGTCCTGTCAAATGGATTGACGAAGTGCTCGACATCGCTCTGGCATACCAGCCTGAACCACTGCCTGAGGTGGATGAAGAAGCGGCTGCTGCCGAAGCCAAGCAGGCGGCAAAAGAGCCAAGTCAAGTGAGCACACATTAACGCAAAGCCCCAGCAGAAAAGGGCTGTGGCCAGTTGACACCGGTTTCGGGCAGTTGGTATAAAGTTGCAACTATGCGCTGGGCAACGACAACGGATAGAACTAGACAACGATTCTACAAGGGGAACACTGTGAATAAATCTGAACTGATTGATGCTATTGCCGCTGCGGCTGACATTCCTAAAGCGGCTGCCGGCCGTGCGCTGGACGCGACTCTGGAATCTGTCACCGAAGCGCTGCAGCGTGGTGAGTCGGTTGCTCTGGTCGGTTTTGGTACTTTCGCAACCAAAGAGCGTGCGGCACGTACCGGTCGCAACCCGCAGACAGGCAATCCGATCGAGATTGCTGCTGCAACTCTGCCCACGTTCAAGCCGGGCAAGGCGCTGAAAGACGCAGTCAACAAGTAAGCAGGGCCTGAAGTCCTGACTGCTCGGGAGCGGTAGTTCAGTTGGTTAGAATACCTGCCTGTCACGCAGGGGGTCGCGGGTTCGAGTCCCGTCCGTTCCGCCAACACGAGAAAGACACCTTTCTGCCTGTTTCAGCACGTGTCTTTCCGGTAAACAGGGGTCACCTGTCCCGTGTTTACTATCCGTCCATGACCGTATTCGGTCTTGCACCGAAAACGTGATGTGATTGATAAAAGCGCATTCATCCGAATGCGCTTTTTTTATAAAGAATCAGAGTGTACGCCTACCATGCTTCAAACCATCAGGGAAAATTCACAGGGGATTATCGCCAAGGTGATCGTGGGTCTGATCATTGTCACCTTTGCTCTCTTCGGGGTCGAGTCGCTGATCGGCCTGGCCAATAGCGAGAAAGCGCCCGCCGAAGTCAATGGCGAAGATGTCAGCAATATTGATCTGCAGCGGGAACTGGAACTGGAGCGCCGTCAGATCCTGTCCCGGATGGGTGAAGATGCCGATCCGGCTGCCATTGATGAAGTAGCACTGCGCCGTTCGGTACTGGACCGCTTGATCAATGAAAAGGTGCTGTTGCAGTCGGCACAAGCTCAGGATTTGCACATTTCCGAGCAGATGCTTGATCAGCTTATCGTGTCGCAGGAGGTGTTCCAAGGCGAAGATGGCCGTTTTGACCGCAACCAGTTCGAACTGATGCTGCGCGGCCAGGGGCTGACGCCGTTGATGTACCGTGATGTGCTGCGACGGGCGCTGCTTACCGCACAGGAGCGTGGTGCGTACAGCCTGTCGGCCTTCGCGACACCGGCGCAGGCACAGCAGTTGGCTTACCTGGCTGAGCAGACCCGTGATATCGACTGGGTGCGTTTCTCGCTGGCGGAAGCTGAAGCCAGTATCGAAATCGACCAGGACACGCTTTCCAAGCGTTACGAAGCGGAGCAGAATCGATTCATGACCGAGCCGCAGGTCGTATTGTCTTATGTTGAGATCGAACAGGCCGACTTCATCAATCCCGACAGTGTTTCCGAAGCCGACCTGCGTTCTGCTTACGAGCAGGAGCTGGTGCGGTTCGAGGCGGATGACATGCGCCGTGCCGCCCATATTCTGCTGGACCTTGACGGCCGCTCGGAAACGGACGTGCGTGCCGAAGCACAACAGCTGCGTGAACGTATTCTGTCAGGCGAGCTGAGTTTTGCTGATGCTGCTCGTGAATACTCGGATGATCTGGGGTCATCTTCCCAAGGGGGAGATCTGGGTCTTAATCCGCGTGGCATGCTGGTGGGTCCGTTCGAAGACACTCTATTCGCCATGGAGGAAGGACAGCTTTCAGAACCCGTGCGCACAGAGTTTGGTTATCACCTGATTCAGTTGAACGAAATCCAGAGTAGCGAGCCGCCCTCATTCGAGCAGCGTGAAGCGGATCTGCGTCGTGAGCTGGCCGCTGCAGACGCGGAAGCCGATTATGTGGCCGCACTGGAGCGGCTTGCTGACCTGAGTTTCTCGGCGGCCGATCTGCAGGTGCCGGCGGAAGAGCTTGGTCTTGAAATCAAGCAGACTGAAGCTTTTGGCGAAACCGGTGGCAATAGCGAACTGACGTCGAATCCGAAGGTGATCCGTGCGGCGTTCAGTGCCGATCTGCTGAACGAAGGACTGAACAGTTCAACCATTGAGCTGAGCCGTGAAAAGGCCGTGGTCGTGCGTGTTCAGGAGAGCATTCCTGCACGTCAGCGTTCACTGGACGAAGTGGCAGAACAGCTGACATCTGAGTTGCGCCAGGAACAAGCGGAAGCTGCCCTGCAGGCGCGCTTGGATGCCCTGGTGGAACAGTTAGATGCCGGTGAGGCGCTGGAAACGGTTGCCGAGGGTCTGAACTGGAACCAGGCGGATGCCGTGTTGCGCGACAGCGGAGAGATGCCGCTGGCCGTCAACCGTGCCGCGTTCGCCATGCCGCGCCCTCAGGCCGATAAGCCGAGCCTGGAGATCGTTACACTGCCCGGTGGCGATCAGGCCATCGTTCGCTTGCGTGCGGTGAATGAGCCAAAAGAGGTTGGTGATCCTCTGGTTGAACAGCTGCAGCAGACGCTGGCAACTCGTCAGGGAGAGCTGTTCTATCGTGCGCACGTACAGGCACTGGAGGCCAAAGCCGAAATTGAACGCAACTGATATGGATAGTTCTTGCGAGAAAGCCACCTTGGGGTGGCTTTCTCGTTTGTTAGGGGAGTGCTCGGGGGGCTATTCTGCTGGCACAGAGGCCGCCTGCAGTAGTTGTTGCGTGTAGGGCTCGCGCGGTGCGGCAAAGAGGCTGGCGGTATCGGCTGATTCCACTACCTTGCCTTGCTGCATAACCATTACGCGATGGCTCATGGCCTTGACTACTGCCAGGTCGTGGCTGATGAACAGGTAGCTCAGTTGATAGCGTTGCTGTAGCTGGCGCAGCAGTTCGATAATCTGCTTCTGTACAGTTCGATCCAGCGCCGAAGTGGGCTCGTCCAGGATGATCAGCTCTGGACGCAGCACCAGAGCACGGGCAATGGCGATACGCTGGCGCTGGCCGCCCGAGAACTCGTGCGGGTAGCGATGCCGTACGTCTGTTGGCAGGCCTACGTCTTCTAAGGCCTGGCATACGAGCCGGGTCTGTTCTGCCTCGTCATGACAGCCTTGAACCGCCAACCCTTCGGCAATGATCTCGAAAATGTTCATACGCGGGCTCAGGCAGCCGTAGGGGTCCTGAAACACGATCTGCAACTGTCGACGCAGGGGTGTCAGCTGTTTCTGCTTCAATGCCGAAATTGACTTTCCCTTGAAGCGGATTTCTCCCTGGCTACGGATCAGTCGCAGGATGGCCAGTGCCAGCGTGGTTTTGCCGGAGCCGGACTCGCCGACAATGCCGAGCGTTTCGCCGCGATACAGGTTGAGATCGATGCCGTTCACGGCCTGGTGCTTCCGGCAGGTGCGGGCGAACAGCCCCTGAGACTGTTCGAATACCACTTTCAACTGATGGGTGGACAGCAGTTCAGTCGCTTGATCCTCCAGCGGCGCAGGCATGCCCTCGGGTTCGGCAGCCAGCAGCAGGCGTGTATATTCGTGTCTCGGGGCTGCAAATAGATCACGGCTTGGCTGGCTCTCCACTACTTCACCCTGATGCATGACGCAGACATGGTCGGCCACGCGCCGCACCACGTTGAGATCATGGGAGATGATCAGAATGGCCATGTTGAGTTTTTGTTGCAGGGACTGCAGCAGCTCCAGAATCTGTAGCTGGATGGTCACGTCAAGGGCGGTGGTCGGCTCATCGGCGATCAGCAATTCGGGCTCGTTGGCCAGAGCCATGGCAATCATGACGCGTTGGCGCTGCCCGCCTGAAAGCTGGTGCGGATA
The DNA here is from genome assembly GCF_019061305.1 of Marinobacterium weihaiense. Taxonomy (GTDB): domain Bacteria; phylum Pseudomonadota; class Gammaproteobacteria; order Pseudomonadales; family Balneatricaceae; genus Marinobacterium; species Marinobacterium weihaiense. Next base: position 117,732 of record NZ_JAHQZT010000002.1, on the reverse strand, counting down.
ATGATTCAGGCGCTGTGCCGGCTGGTCGATACCGACCAGTTCCAGCAGCTCGATGACACGCTCACGGCATGTGTTCAGGCTCAGGCCCTTGTGCAGGCGCAGTGTCTCACTGATCTGTTTTTCCAGCGTGTGGAGGGGGTTGAGGGAGGTCATCGGCTCCTGAAAGATCATTCCGACGCGGTTTCCGCGAATTTGCTGTAGCCGGGCTTCACTGGCCTGCAGCAGGTCTTCGCCCTGATAGCAGATACGCCCTTGTGGATAGTGGACCTGCCGCTCTGACAGCAGGCGCAGCAGTGACAGGGCAGTGACGGATTTGCCGGAACCCGATTCTCCCACCAGTGCCAGTGTCTTGCCGGCTTCAATGCTGAAGCTGACATCCTTTACGGCCGGTGCATCGGCACCCTGAAAGTGCACGCTCAGATGCTCAACCGAGATCAGTGATTTATGCATGTCAGATTTTCCTCGGATCGAAGGCATCGCGAACGGCTTCCCCGATAAAAATCAGCAGCGTCAGCATGACGGACAGAGACACGAATGCGGTGATGCCCAGCCAGGGGGCGTGCAGATTCTCCTTGCCCTGAGCCACCAGTTCGCCCAGTGAAGCCGATCCGGGGGGCAGGCCAAAGCCGAGAAAATCCAGTGCTGTCAGGGTCACGATGGCACTGTTGAAGATGAAGGGCATGAAGGTAAGAGTCGCGATCATGGCATTGGGCAGGACGTGCCGATACATGATGCGCACATCGCTGAGGCCCAATGCTCGTGCGGCGCGGACGTATTCGAGGTTGCGTCCGCGCAGGAATTCGGCCCTGACCACATCCACCAGGCTCATCCAGGAAAACAGCAGCATGATGCCCAGCAGCCACCAAAAGTTCGGTTGTACCAGGCTGGCCAGGATGATCAGCAAAAACAGCACTGGCAAGCCGGACCAGATTTCGATGAAGCGCTGAAACAGCAGGTCGAGACGTCCGCCATAATAGCCCTGCACGGCCCCTGCACAAACACCGATGATCGAGCTGGCAAGGGTCAGGGCCAGTGCGAACAGCACTGAGATGCGAAAGCCGTAGATGACACGTGCGAGGACGTCCCGCCCCTGGTCATCAGTGCCCAGCCAGTTAGTGCGTGTCGGTGGCGAAGGTGCGGGCTGTTCCAGATCGTAGTTGATAGTGTTGTGACCGAAACGGATCAGTGGCCAGAGCATCCAGCCGCCCTGCTCGGTTATCAGGTCATGAAAATAGGGATCACGATAGTCGGCCGGGAGGGCGAACTCGCCACCGAAGTGCGCTTCCGTGTAATCGCGCAATAGTGGAGAGGACCAGCCGCCGGCATGGCTGATCAGCAGTGGGCGGTCATTAGCGACCAGTTCCGCACACAGGCTGATGCCGAACAGCACCAGGAAGATCCATAGTGACCAGAAACCACGGCGATTGCGCTTGAAGGTGTCCAGACGGCGGCGTTGCAGGGGAGAAAGCGTCATGCTCATACCTCCCGGCTGGAGAAGTCGATGCGAGGGTCGACCAGGGTGTAGGTAACATCACTGATCAGCTTCATGAGTAGCCCGACCAGCGTGAAGATATACAGCGTGCCGAAGATGACCGGGTAATCGCGGTTGATCACGGCTTCGTAGCCCAGCAGGCCAAGCCCGTCGAGGGAGAAGATCACTTCGATCAGCATGGAGCCGGTAAAGAAAATGCCGATTAGCGCGGCAGGCATGCCGGCAATGATCAATAGCATGGCGTTGCGGAATACGTGTCGATACAGCACGGCGTTTTCGCTCAGTCCCTTGGCGCGTGCCGTCAGCACATACTGCTTGTTGATTTCGTCCAGAAAAGAGTTTTTGGTCAGCATGGTCAGGGTAGCGAAACTTGAAATGACCGAAGCCAGGACCGGTAGGGTGATATGCCAGAAGTAATCGCCTATCTGCTGCCACCAGGTCAGTTCGTCGAAATTGGGTGATGTCAGCCCCCGCAGGGGGAACCACTCCAGCCAGGTGCCGCCGGCGAAGATGACAATCAGTAGAATGGCAAACAGAAAGTTGGGAATGGCATAACCGACGATGATGGCGCTGCTGCTCCAGACGTCAAAGGGGGTGCCGTCACGCACGGCCTTGCGAATTCCCAGGGGAACCGAAATGAGGTAGGCGATCAGTGTAGTCCAGAGGCCCAGCGAGATGGAGACGGGGAGCTTTTCGACGATCAGCTCGATCACAGTCTTGTCGCTGTAAAAACTCTTGCCGAAATCGAATTGGAGATAATTAACCAGCATCTGGTAGAAGCGTTCGTGTGCGGGCTTATCGAAGCCATACAGTTGCTCGATTTCGGCCACCAGTGATGGGTCTAGCCCCTGGGCGCCGCGGTAGCCGGAATCGCTGCTGCCGGCGGCAACATCGGACTGTTGTCCGCTACCGATACGGTTGGCAGCGGTTACCTCCAGTCCTTCCAGCTGTGCCAAGGTCTTTTCGACCGGTCCGCCGGGGGCAAACTGCACTAGCACGAAATTCAGTAGCAGTATCCCGAACAGGGTCGGGATGATCAGCAGAAGTCGTCGAACAATGTAAGCGGCCATCAGGGAGTTGCCCACCAGGTATCCAGCCCCAGATCATGGGTCGGACTGATCTCGGGGTGGCGGTATCGATTCCAGTAGGCGATGCGCCAGGCGCTGATGTGATAGTGCGGAATGATATAGTGATTCCACTGCAGGGCGCGGTCGAGTGCGCGGGCACGCAGTACCAGTTGTTCCCGGTCGGGGGCGGCAATTAACAATTCCACCAGTTGATCGATGGCCGGGTTGCTGATGCCGATCAGGTTGCGGCTGCCGACACGATCTGCAGACTGCGAATGCCAATAGTCGCGCTGTTCGTTGCCGGGCGAGCTGGACTGGCCGAAGCTGGAGACCACCATATCAAAATCGAACTGGCGCAGGCGGTTTATATACTGGGATACGTCGACGATGCGAATATCGGCACTGATGCCCAGACGCTCCAGATTGCGAATAAAGGGTGATGCCACTCGTTCGAATTCTTTCTGCACTAGCAGGATTTCAAAATGGAAGGGGGTGCCTTGGCTATTGACCAGGCGTCCGTTGTCCAGGCGCCAGCCGGCCTGTTGAAGCAGGCGCAGGGCCTGCCGCAGCTGTTGGCGGTTGCGGCCACTGCCATCGGTGCTGGGCGCCTGGTAAACCTGAGTGAATACCTCGGCAGGCAACTGGTCGCGCAGGGGTTCAAGAATGTCCAGCTCGGCCTTGGTTGGCAGTTCGGTAGCGGCCATGTCCGAGTTAGAGAAGTAGCTGTTGCTGCGTGTGTAGGCCCCGTAGAACAGATTGCGATTGGTCCATTCGAAGTCGAAGGCAAGGGTCAGGGCTTGGCGTACCCGAGCGTCGGCAAACAGGTCGCGGCGCGTATTCATGACAAAGCCCTGCATGCCGCGGGGGTTGCCGTGTTCAATCTCTTCTTTGAGGATGCGGCCGTCTTCGAAGGGCGCGCCGGTATACCCCGTCGCCCAGGCCTTGGATGAGTACTCGGCACGGAAGTCATACTCGCCGGCCTTGAAAGCTTCCAGTGCAACCGTGCTGTCACGGTAGTAATCGTACTGGCGGATGTCGAAGTTGTGTCGGCCCCGGTTCACAGGCAGGTCGGTACCCCAGTAATCGCCGCGGCGCTCGTACACGACCGTACGGCCCGGATCGATTCGCGCGATGCGATAGGGGCCTGAACCGGTCGGAATCTCAAGCGAAGGAGTCGAGAAGTCGCGATCGGCCCAGTAATGCTGCGGCAGTATGGGGACTTCACCCACGATCAGTGGCAGTTCGCGGTTTATCGTGGCGTTGAACTCAAAGCGAACGCTGCGCTCAGACAGGGCGGTGACCTGCTTGATGTCGCCGTAATAGCTCTTGAAAAACGGACTGCCCTTGTCGAGCAGAGTCTCGAATGTAAAGACAACGTCCTGAGCACGGACCGGTTTGCCATCGCTGAAGCGTGCCTCAGAGCGGATATCGAATTCAATCCAGCTGCGGTCTTCGGCGACCCGCAACTGTTTGGCCAGCAGGCCATAGAGTGAAAAGGGCTCGTCATACGCTCGTGCCAGCAGCGAGTCGTACAACAATCCTGTGCCTTCGGCGACGGTGCCCTTGATGATGAAGGGATTGAGACTATCGAAGGTGCCGATGGCGGCTTCGCGCAATTGCCCGCCCTTGGGAGCATCCGGATTGGTGTAATCGAAATGACTGAAATCGGCGGGATACTTGAGGCTGCCGTGCATGGCGATGCCATGTTGAGACGCGGTAGCGGCATGGGTGACAAAGGACATGCTGCCGAGCAATAGCAGCAGGGCCGTCCTGAGGGTGGAGGTGAAGTAACTGACTTTACCGGACACGGCTATCTCCTTTGGCTCATGCTGGAAGTGTCGACTCGGGGTATGACTGTCTAATGTGGCAGTGGTTCGCCCGAGTCGGCCTGCTGCTGCAACCGGCGATGGCGTTCTTCACGCTTTACGCCGTCTGCCAGCATTGCTTGGTGATGCTGTTGCAGGGCCGCCAGCCACTGGTCATCACCACCGGCCAGTTGCTTGATCAAGTCCTGATCCATCCAGTGCTGAATCTTGCGAAACAGAACCCATTTGAATGCGATGGCCAACACCACGGATACGACAATAATGAAAATACTGAGCCCGTCCAATGCTTACCTCGCGTCGGCAATATTGACATACAGTGTCAGCGGCTGGCCGGGACGCAACAGAGTATTCGCGTCCAGGCTGTTCCAGCGCAGAATTTCACCGACACTGACATTGAACCGGCTGGCAATGCGTGAAAGCGAGTCGCCTTTGCGAATGCGATAGCCTACTTTGCGTGTCATCGCGCGACTGACAGACTCGGGTATGCTGGCCGGCAGCGTGGTGGCCGCCAGGTTGGTGGCTTCATCGGCCTTAATACGTGCCTGGGTGTTGCCGGCACCGATGACCAGGAGTTTTTGCCCGGTACGCAGGGTATCGCCGGGCGCCATCTGGTTCCAGCGTGCCAGTGCGCGCACACCGACACCGTAATGACGGGCAATGCTCCAGAAACTTTCGCCTTCGCTGACGTGATGATACCGGGAGTCTTGATTGCGCTGCTCCAGTGCCTTGATGCGTGCCTGTTTGCGTTGAGTGGTGCTCAGGGCGTACTGCTCGCTTGCGCGGCTGGGCTTGGGGACGACCAGCCCCTGACCCACTCGAATGGTGCTGCCCTTGAGACGATTGCCTTGACGGATGACGCTCACGGAACTGTTGAAGTGCTGGGCAATGCCGCTGAGGGTGTCGCCGGGTTTGACCGTGTAACGGTGCCAGCTGACTCGCTGGTCTGCAGGCAGTTCAGCGATTCGGTTGCGCAGGCGTTCGGCCTGCTCGATCGGCACCAGCAGAGCGTGAGGGCCTTCGGGGTCAGTCGCCCAGCGATTGAAGCCGGGATTGAGGCGGTACAGTGTCTTCAGGTCCATCTCAGCCATTTCGGCCGCGCGGGCCAGGTCGATCTGGCCGCCGGTTTTCACGATATCGAAGTGCGGCTCGTTGTCGATGGGGGTTAGGCTGATGTTCATCGCCTCGGCATCGCGCACCATGCGTGCAACAGCCAGTAGCTTGGGCACGTAGGCTTCTGTTTCACTCGGCAAATCCAGTGACCAATAATCGGTGGGCTTGCCCTGCTCGCGGTTACGGCGGATGGCGCGATTGACTGTGCCACCCCCGGCATTGTAGGCAGCCAGAGCCAGCAGCCAGTCACCGTCAAAGCGTTTGTTGAGCTGCTGCAGGTAGGTCAGGGCGGCGTCAGTGGATGCCAGAATATCTCGACGGCCGTCATACCACCAGCTCGAACGCAGGCCGAAGTGGCGTGCGGTACCAGGAATGAACTGCCAGGGGCCGGCTGCACGACCATGTGAATAGGCGAAGGGGTCAAAGGCACTTTCGACAATCGGTAGTAGCGCAATCTCGGCCGGCATGTCCCGCTTCAGCACTTCATGAATGATGTGATGGTAGTAGGGTACCGCGCGCTCGGTAACCCGGGTCATGTATTTCGGGTGCTTGCTGTACCACTTCAGCTGACGTTCAAGCCGGGGCTGATCCAGATCCAGTGGCAGTTGCATGTGAGCCCGCGTCAGGGCCCAAAGATCAAGCTGGGCCTCGTCTTTCAGAGGCTTTTGTTGTGCCTGCTCAACTTTTGAAGGGTGAAGTGCCGGTGTGGCGGCATCTACACCGGATTTCATGGGCTGGGTCTGACATCCGGTCAACACCAGCCCCAGGGTCGCGGCCATAACGGCGGCAGGCACAAGTCGCATGGATAATCTGTCCTGAAATAACCTTGAAAAACATGATTCTATGGACCCGGCCAAGAGGGGTCAATCAGAACCGGTTTTTCCACTCCCGCAGCGCAGCCAGTACGGCTACCTCTGACTCCAGTGGATTGCCGTTGAAATGTTCAGCGGCCTGGGCGACGGCTGTCTCTGCTGTGCGCATGAACGGGTTGATGTGTCTTTCCTGCTGGATGCTTGACGGCAGCGTGGGATGGCCCTGCTGGCGCAGTCGGTGGCAGTGCTCATGTACACGACGGATATCTGCATTGCCAGGCTCGACACTGGCTGCAAACGCCAGGTTGGCCAAGGAGTATTCGTGGGTGCAGTACACTTCTGTACTGTCGTCCAGAGAAGAAAAGTAGTTCATGGCATCCAGCATCTGGCGGGCGGTACCCTCGAATAGGCGGCCACAGCCTGCCAGGAATAGGGTGTCGCCACAGAACAGCTGTGGTGTGTCCTCAGGCTGCAGGTAGCTGATATGGTCACGGGTATGGGCCGGGACCGCCTTTATGTTCAGTGTGTGTCCGAGAATGGACAGAGTGTCACCATCCCTGAGAGGGTTCGTAATGCCTTCGAAAGGGGAGTCTACCGGACCATATACGGGGGCAGAACCATGTTTCCGCAACTGGTCTGCACCGCCGGTATGGTCATGGTGATGATGGGTAATCAGTATTGCGCTGAGCTTCAGTCCCTGTTGCTGTAGCCAGTTCAGGACCGGTACAGCATCACCCGGATCCACTACGACCGTTTCACCCGGTGCTCGTGCCGATGTGAGGGCCCAGATATAGTTGTCGTTGAAAGCCGGAATGGGGGTGACATCAAACATGATGGTATCCTGTAAGTTGCCCGTTTGCACAGGGGGTTTCACGGTTCAGAGGGTGCCAAGGGTACTGTATAATAATGCACGATTACATCCGGACAGGAGGTGCGACAGATGAAATTCGGTGAGCAGCTGCCGTACCCGCAATTGGCATCAGCCCTGAGTAACTGGTTCGACAGTCCGCTTGGTCAAGAGTTGCTGCAGGCTGAGCAAGCGTTTGCCGAAGACGTGCTGCCCACGCTGTTCGGTTATCACCTGTTACAGGTAGGCTGGGATCATCGCCAGCGTCTGTTGGATGCCAGTCCGGTTTCGCATCGCGTGATGCTGATCCCGCAGATGCAGCTTGGGGCCAATGCGCAAACACTGATTGCTCGTCATACGGAACTGCCGGTGCTGAGCAATGAGATCGATGTGGTCATCCTGCATCACGCGCTGGATTTTGCTGAAAACCCGCATCAGGTGTTGCGGGAAGCGGCACGGGTGTTGCGCCCGGGTGGGCATCTGTTGAGTTTCAGTTTCAATCCGGTCAGTTACTGGGGCGCATGGCGCCTGTGCAAGCGTCCGGTGCCGCCCATCTCCGGTGGCCACTCGCTCAGCCAGAGGCGCTTGCACGATTGGCTGGGCCTGTTGGAGATGACCGAGCTCAAGACCGTCAGTGCCTGCCACTCTCTGCCGCTGGAAAGCGATGCCTGGCGTCGGCGCCTGCGCATGTTCGAATGCTGCAGTCGGCGCCTGCCGTTTAAGACCGGTGCAGGGTTAATGATCCTGGCGCGCAAGGATGTGGCGGGGATGACGCCGTTGCGACCTGACTGGAAACAGAAACGCCTGCTCAGCATGCCTGTTGCAGAGCCCAAACCGACCGCCAGAGGATGAGTGGATTTGAAAGCAGTTGAAATATTTACCGATGGCGCCTGCAAGGGAAACCCGGGGCCCGGCGGCTGGGGTGCATTATTGCGCTACGGCGATCAGGAAAAGGAGTTGTATGGTGGCGAAGCGGATACCACCAACAACCGCATGGAGCTGCAGGCTGCCATTTCGGCGCTTGCCAGTCTGAAACGCCCCTGTCATGTAGTGCTGACAACAGACTCTCAGTATTTGCGCCAGGGTATCATGAGCTGGATGGCAGGCTGGAAGCGCAATGGTTGGAAAACAGCGGCCAAGCAGCCGGTTAAGAACCAGGATCTGTGGCAGGCGCTGGATGAACAGGTGGCTCGACACGAAATCGACTGGCGCTGGGTCAAGGGCCACAGTGGCCATGCCGAAAACGAACGGGCCGACCAGTTGGCCAACCGTGGAGTAGAGGAGTTCGGCAAGTCGTGAGTACACGTCAAATCATTCTGGATACCGAAACGACCGGTATCGACCCGGAAGCCGGGCATAACATCATCGAAATCGGCTGTGTCGAAATGGTGCGTCGCAAGCTGACCGGCAGCACCTGGCACAAGTACATCAAGCCTGATCGTGAGGTCGAGGCAGAGGCGATTGAAGTACACGGCATCACCAATGAGTTTTTGGCCGATAAGCCGAAATTTGCCGTGTTGGGCGCCGAGTTCATCGAATTTGTACGCGGTGCCGAGCTGATTATCCATAACGCGGCATTTGATATCGGCTTCCTTGATACCGAGCTGGCACGCAACGGCTTCGATATCCGCATGGAAGACATCTGCTCCGTGACGGATACGCTGGCCATTGCGCGCAAGAAGCATCCAGGGCAGCGCAACAGCCTGGATGCGCTCTGTCGTCGCTACGGCATCGACAACTCGCACCGAGAACTGCACGGCGCTTTGCTGGACTCCGAGATTCTGGCGGATGTCTATCTGGGGCTGACCGGCGGCCAAACGGCTCTACAGCTGGGGCAATCCGGGCAAGATGATGACTCCGGTGACGAGCCGGTGCGTCGGGTGCAGGTGGCGCCTGCTGCACTCAAGGTGGTGCACCCATCAGCTGAAGAACTTGAACAGCATCAGGCGTTTTTGGCGCTGCTTGACAAGAAAAGCGAGGGTGCGGTTTGGCGGCAGCTACAGGAGGAGGCATGACGGCAATGCAGTGCCGTGCCGAGCGTATGTACTTGGCATGTGAAGGGCAGTTGTTGTGGCAGGCAGATGTACTTGAGCATGAGTTCAGCCGGTTGGCATCGCTGAATCTGGAAGTGGAGGCGCAGTTTGAAGTCGAAGACGGCTATGGGTTGGCAATCTTGCGCCGGGTGCCCGAGGGGCTAAACACGAATGTTGGCCTGCGACAGGCGTTGGCGCGGGCACAGGATGAAGCGGCTTTCACGCGCATTGCTCGAGCGGCGCAGTTGGCCACCTGGTTTGATCAGCATCGTTTTTGTGGCCGATGCGGCGCGGCCATGCAGGCACATGTGCGAGATTTGGCGCGCTGTTGCCCTGATTGTCACCTGGTACAGTATCCGCGTATCTCGCCCTGCATCATTGTTCTGGTTCGGCGTGGCTCGGAGTGCCTGCTGGCGCGCGCCTCACGTTTTCCGCCCGGGCGCTTCAGTACCTTGGCGGGTTTTATCGAAGCCGGCGAGAGTGCCGAGTCAGCCGTACGACGTGAAATCATGGAGGAAGTGGGCATCGAGGTTGAGAACCTCGAGTATTTCGCCAGCCAGTCTTGGCCCTTCCCGCATCAGTTGATGATTGGCTTCTTTGCTGATTATGCCAGCGGTGAACTCAAGCCGGATGATGAGGAAATTGTTGAGGCGGGCTGGTTTGCTCGGGATAATCTGCCCGATCTGCCACCTCCGTTCAGCATTTCACGACAGCTGATCGATCATTTCTTTGCCGGTCAGGCCGAGGTCAGCGACTGAACAGCTTGCCCAGGCGCGTTGCCAGCATCACGTTGCCCTCGGCACGCAGATGCCCCTTGAGGTAGGCGCTCATGCCGTCCTGCTCGCCACTGATGACGCGCATGAGCGTTGCCTCATCCAGATGCAGAACCAGGCTCGGATCATCGTGTTCACCAAACTGGCTGTAACAGGCCTGCTGTTGGATCTGGATATAAAACGAGTCGGCATCGGTGAGTCTGAACTGGAGCACCGCATCGAGGTTGCTGGCCTGTTCCGGGTTGAACTTGTCCGGCAGCTTGTTGACGATACGTTCGAGCGTCAGGGGCGAAGTCATGATGAGTAATTCCTGAAATGCATATAGGCATGATCTGTAACGCGATTATGGTACAGTAGCGCGAACGCTGAAGCGAACTTCCAGTGCCTGAACGGAGAGATAGATTGACAGCTTTTTTTGCCGAATATGGCCTGTTCCTGGCCAAGCTTATTACCCTGATAGCGGGTCTCTTGTTGCTGGTTGGCGGTATTGGTGCTCTGGTGGAGCGCCGTCGGGAGCCGCGCGAGGGGCACATCGAGGTCAAGAGCCTCAATGATCGCCTGGAAGACATGAAGACCGACATTGAAGCGGCGGTGGTGGATGAAGCGCTTGCACGTCAGCATGACAAGTTACGCCGCAAGCAGGAAAAGGCGGAAGCCAAGGCGCTGAAGAAGGCCCTGAAGCAGGGCAAGGAACCGGAAAAGCCGCGCAAGCGCGTGTTCGTACTCGACTTTGACGGTGACATGCATGCATCCGATGTTGAGTCATTGCGCCAGGAAGTGACCGCAGTGCTGACCATGGCCGATAAAGATGATGAAGTGGTGTTGCGCTTGGAGAGCCCCGGCGGGTTGGTACATGCCTATGGACTGGCCAGTTCGCAGCTGGAGCGCATCAAGTCCAAGGGCATTCGCCTGACGGTCTGTGTTGACCGTGTGGCGGCTAGCGGCGGTTACATGATGGCTTGCATTGCCGATCACGTGATCGCGGCCCCCTTTGCACTGGTCGGCTCGATTGGTGTGGTGGCGCAGTTGCCCAATTTTCATCGTTTGTTACAAAAGCATGATGTTGATTATGAAGTACTCACCGCCGGTGAATACAAACGCACCTTAACGGTGTTCGGTGAAAACACCGACAAGGGGCGCGAAAAGTTTGTTGAGGAGCTTGAAGATACGCATGCGCTGTTCAAGACTTTTGTATCGGAATATCGCCCTCAGTTGAATGTGGAAAAGGTGGCAACCGGCGAGGTCTGGTATGGTCGCCGTGCACTGGATGAGCAGTTGATTGATGCGATTTCGACCAGTGATGATTATCTTTTCGAGTTGTGCAGGGAACACGACGTATTCGAGCTTAGTTATGAAGTCAAGCTCGGCCTGCAGGAACGCCTGGGCCAGTTGGCAGTGAATACATCAGATGGCTTGTTGCTGCGGTGGTGGCAGCGAGTCACAAACAGTCGCTTGTTGTCACGATAAGGCGAAATGATGAACATTGATCAGAGCCAGATGGCCAACCGGGGAACCATCACTACCATGTCTGTAGAAAAGTCGACATACCAGACTTCGGATACTGCCAGTCGCATCATTCATGCGGCCGAGAAACTGTTTGCGGAGCAGGGTTTCAAGGAAACGACTATGCGCCAGATTACATCACAGGCGGATGTCAATCTGGCGGCCGTCAATTATCATTTTGGATCCAAGCAAGGACTGATTCAATCGGTTGCCCAGCATTCGCTGAACCCTTTGTGTGATGCTATCGATGCAGGGCTGGATGCTTTCAATGTGCAGCAGCAGACACCTGGTCTTGATGCTTTGCTGCAAATTCTGGCACGTGCGCTGGTTCGTGTGCATCAGCGTAATGACTATTCTCTTGCCGTGTTGATGCGCCTTCTGGACCAGGCTTACCGCCCCATTCAGCAGGAGTTGCAGGGGTTTATCCGTGCTGAGTACGGCACTCGTATTTCGGTCTTTTTGCATTATCTACGCCAGCAGGCGATGCCGCTGAGCGAACGTGAGTTTTTCTGGCGTCTGCATTTTCTCATGGGATCGGTCATTTTCACGTTATCCAACATGCACGCTCTGATTGCGTTGGATCAGCCCGGCGCAGAACCGGATGCTGCTGCTGAGGTCGAACATATTCTGCAGCGCATGGTGCCCTTCATCTGTGCCGGCATGGCTGCACCCGAGCGGGTCGAGGCGCACTAATGCCCATCCGGCTGCAGGTTTCTATCGCTCGCCAGCAGTTGCAGCTGCTTGATGATGGCCGCCTTGTGCAGACGTTTCCCATATCCACGGCTGTGGCTGGCGTTGGTGAACGCAACGGTTCAGGGGCAACGCCTCGTGGGCGCCACTTTATTCGAGCCTGCATTGGCGCTGGTCAGCCCAGCGGTGCGGTATTTGTTGCGCGTCGTCCAACCGGTGAGGTGTATACCGATGTGCTGGCACAGACTTTCCCCGAGCGCGACTGGATCCTGAGCCGAATTCTTTGGCTGTGCGGCTGTGAGCCTGGGCGCAACCGAGGCGGCCAAGTCGATACCCAGCGCCGCTATATTTATATCCATGGAACTCCCGATACCGAGCCAATGGGAGTGCCGCTTTCACACGGGTGTATCCGGATGCGAAACGCCGACGTGATCGAGCTGTTTGACCGGGTCATGCCTGGAACCATTGTTCAAATTGACGAGTAAGCCGATGACTACAGGCGTTTTGATGCTGGACCTGGAAGGACTAACCGTCACTCCCCAGGAAGCCGAGCTGTTGCAGGCCCCCGAAGTCGGTGGCCTGATTCTGTTCAGTCGCAACTTTGAAGGCCCCGATCAGCTCAAGGCCCTGATGGGCCGGGTACGTGAGCTGCGCCCGGACTTGCTGGTGGCTGTTGATCAGGAGGGAGGGCGCGTACAGCGTTTTCGTAACGGTTTCACCCGGCTGCCGCCCATGTCTGTATTGGGGCGGCGCTGGCAGCAGTCACCGGGCGCAGCGATCGCTCAGGCTCATGAAATCGGCTGGTTGCTGGCGACCGAATTGCGTCAGTACGATATAGACATCAGCTTTGCTCCGGTATTGGATCTTGACTGGGGCAACAGCAGTGTCATCGGCGACCGTGCGTTCGGTGCAACGGCCGAGGCTGTGACAGAGCTGGCGGGTGCGATCATGTCCGGCATGCATGAAGCCGGTATGGCTGCTACGGGCAAGCATTTTCCCGGCCATGGCTGGGTGCAGGCTGACTCCCACCTGGAGCTGCCGGTCGACGAGCGCAGCTTTAACGAGATTGAGCAGCACGACCTGCGGCCATTTGACGCCTTGATCCGTCGCGGCCTGGATGGCGTAATGCCAGCACATGTTGTGTATCGTCAGCTCTGTTCAGCGCCAGCCGGTTTCTCCACATTCTGGCTGCAGCAGGTGTTACGTCAGCGCCTGCACTTCGATGGTGTCATCTTCAGTGACGACCTGAGCATGGAAGGTGCCAGTATGGCCGGCAGCTTTGCTCAGCGCTGCGAACGGGCGTTGGCTGCCGGCTGCGACATGATCTTGGTATGTAATCACCCCGAAGGGGCGCGTGAGGTGCTGGCCCACTTGCAGGCGAATCACGGGTCCGGCTCTCATCGCTTGGCGCGCATGCGTGCACGTCCGGCTCGGATCCCTGATGCCGAACGTCTGAGCGCAAGCCGCGCACTGGCTGCAGAACTGATCAAGGAGGCGTAATGCTGGAGCAGCTGCTCAAACCCATTTTGGCACCACTGTTCGCTCAGTGGCCGGGCTTGAACGAATTTGGCTGGCAAATTGCTGCCGCTGTGGTTGTGGCATTGATATGGTTGCTGACAGTGGTCTTCAACTGGGTCACGCTGCGGCTGATTGTTCGCTTGAGTCGGAAAGCGCCGATATGGGATGAATTGCTGCTCACGTCCATACGTAATCCAATTCGCCTGCTGATCTGGGTGGTGGGGCTGTCGCTGCTGCTGGAGATCTTCAGCCGCAACGGGCTGCCCGTGAGCACTCACGCGGGCACCGAGCTGCGTCGCTTTGGTGCGATTATCATCATTGCCTGGGGGGGGCTGAGGTTCATCAGCTCAGCTGAGACCTTTTTTACTCAGCCCGCACGGGGCAGCAAGCAGGTTGACCGGACAACGGCAGATGCCATTGCCAAGTTATTGAAGCTGATCGTGGTTATCCTTGCGGGGCTGACCGTATTGCAGTCAGCCGGTGTCAGCGTATCCGGTATCCTCGCATTCGGTGGCGTGGGCGGCATTGCCGTCGGCTTCGCTGCGCGGGACTTGTTGGCCAACTTTTTTGGTGGTCTGATGGTCTACATGGATCGTCCCTTTCGCGTGGGCGACTGGATCCGCTCACCGGACAAGGAAATCGAGGGCACAGTTGAACATATCGGCTGGCGCTTAACGCGTATCCTGACATTTGATCAGCGGCCGTTGTATGTGCCCAATGCGACTTTTGCCAATATTGCAGTTGAAAACCCTTCGCGGATGCGCAATCGTCGTATCTACGAGCACGTGGGCGTACGTTACGATGATGCTGCCAAGGTCAAACAGATCGTGGATGATGTCCGCGAGATGCTGATGCAACATCCTGAAATAGACACTCATCAGACCATGATCGTGCACCTGAATCGTTTCGGGCCTTCATCCATGGACTTCATGGTGTACACGTTTACCCGCACTACTCAGTGGGTGAAATATCATGCCATCAAGGAAGATGTCATGCTCAAGATTGCCGACATAATCTTCAGTCATGGTGCCGAGTTTGCGTTCCCGACGCAAACGCTGCATATCGCTTCGGGGGTGGATGATGGCCCCGAGCCGCAGCCGCTACCGGCAGACATGCAGGCTGAGCTGCATCGATGAGTACCGACGATCGAGCGTTGCAGCGCTGGTTGAAGCAGTGGGCACGTTCTGAGAAGCGCTGGACCTGGATCAGTGTGGGCGCCGGTATAGGTATCGGCTTGATGCTGATCTTGCAGGCACACCTGCTTGCGAGTGTGGTCAATGAAACCCTGTTTGCCGATCGTTTGCTGGATGAGCAGTGGCCTGCACTCTGGTTGCTTTTGGCTGCTCTACTCGGTCGAGCGGCGTTGGGTGTCCTGCGTGAATGGGCCGGGCAGAACAGCTCTATTGCCATCCGCCGTCAGCTGCGCGGCGATCTGCTGCATGCGCTGTCGCGTCTGGGGCCAGCCTACAGCAGCGGTCAGCGCAGTGGGGCTTTGGGCAGCGAGCTGCTGGAACAGGTTGAAGCGCTGGACGGTTTTTTTTCCCGCTATTTGCCCCAGATGGCGTTGGCCGCCATGCTGCCGCTGGTTATTCTGGCATTCGTATTTCCGGTCAACTGGGCTGCCGGCCTGATCTTTCTGCTCACGGCACCTCTGGTGCCAGTGTTCATGGCACTTGTCGGCACCCGTGCGGCCGAAGCCAATCGGCGCAATTTCTCTGCCCTGTCTCGCTTGAGTGCTCACTTTCTGGATGTTGTTCAGGGTATCGTGACGCTCAAGCTGTTCGATCGCAGCCGTGATCAAGCGGATATTATCGAACGAGAAGCGGAGGAGTTTCGGCAACGGACCATGCAGGTGCTGCGCCTGGCTTTCCTGTCATCAGCAGTGCTCGAGTTTTTTGCCTCCATCTCCATTGCTGTCGTTGCCGTATACCTGGGCTTCAGCTTTTTGGGTCATCTGGATTTCGGCTATTGGGACACCCCTGTCAACCTGTATCAGGGGCTTCTGATCCTGTTGCTGGCGCCGGAGTTCTACCAGCCTCTGCGTGAGCTGGGTACGCATTACCATTCCAAGCAGGAAGCGGTTGCGGCGGCCGAACGCCTGCGCAGCGTACTGGAAGCGGATCCGGTGGCGTTGCCCGCTGAAGGTGCCGGTGTCAGTGCACCGATACGCGAGCTCACGATTGAAAGAGCCCGTTTGCAGTACCCGCAGCAACCCGAGCCAGTGTTGAGAAACGTGACATTGCAACTGAGCCAGGGGCGTATGGTGGCGCTTGTTGGGCCCAGTGGAGCCGGCAAGTCCAGTTTGTTACAGGTCATGCTTGGATTCAGAGCGCTGGATGCAGGGAAGATCTTGGTCAACGGCATGCCCCTTGAGCAGATCGGTCAGTCCAATTGGCTGCGGCACGTTGCCTGGGTCAGTCAGCATACTTCGCTGTTTCCGGGGACCTTGCGTGAAAACTTGCTCCTTGCAGATCCGGGTGCGGCTGATCATGTCTTGTACGTGGCACTGGAGCAGGCCAACGCCCTTGAATTCGTACAACGCCTGCCTAAGGGGCTGGATACCCGGGTGGGTGAGCAGGGCGTGGGACTGTCGGGTGGTCAGATCCAGCGGCTGGCGCTGGCACGGGCCTTTCTCAAGGATGCCCCCGTGCTACTGCTGGACGAGCCGACTGCCAATCTGGATCGCGACAGTGAGACGAAAGTGCTGGAGTCGCTGAGGAGGTTGTGTCGGGGGCGCATGGTGTTGATGCTGACACACCGACGTCAATCCATGTTGCAGGCTGATGAGGTCTGGTATCTCGATCAGGGTGAAGTGAAGCTCAGGGAGGCTGACGGATGAGGTCACTGTTGCCATTCGTGTCCATGCTGTTCAGGCAGAAAGGTTGGGTGCTGGCCGGCATATTGCTGAGTTTGGTGACGCTTCTGGCCGCCATTGGTCTACTCACGCTGTCAGGCTGGTTCATATCTGCTGCCGCCCTGGCAGGCGTTTCCGCACTATCGTCACAGCAGTTCAATTACTTTACTCCGGGGGCCGGCGTGCGAGGCTTTGCCCTTGCGCGTACGGCCGGTCGCTATCTGGAGCGAATTACCACGCATGAAGCAACTTTTCGAATGCTGGCTTACCTGCGCGGCTGGTTTTATCGTCGTCTGGAAGCGCTGGGGCCGGCGCGGCTGCAGGGGTACCGTTCAGGGGATCTGCTCAATCGGCTGGTGGCCGACATCAATGCACTGGACAACCTCTACCTGCGGGTGCTGGTGCCCACCTTGGTTGCTGTGCTGGTTGCGTTGCTGGTGGGTATTTTTCTGGCGCTCTACAGCCCATCGATTGCGGGTGTAGCACTGGTCGGGCTGGCATTGGCAGGCGTGGTATTGCCGCTGATTGCACAACAGGTTGGGCGGACCCTTGGCCAGCGTCAGGTAACGTTGCTAAGCGATTTACGCGTTCGCCTGCTCGGTATGGTTCAAGGGCAGGCGGATCTGCACATTTATGGCGGTGTGGGTGCCGCGATCGAACAAGTACAGGCGGTTGAGAGGCAATTGCAGAGAACGCAGCTGCGCATGGCGTTGATTTCTGGCCTGACCTCGGCATTGGTTGTATTTATTGGTGGTGTGGCCGGGCTGGTGACCTTGATGCTGGGTATCGATCAGGTGCAGGCTGGTGGTTTGGCACCGGCGCACTTGGCGATGTTGCTGTTCTGTGTGTTGGCCGTCTTTGAAGCTGTAGCGCCGTTGCCGCTGGCATATCAGTATTTGAGCAAAACCTCGGCGGCAGCCGAGCGCCTGTTGGATATCAGTCAGCAGCCTGTCATGCAGCAATTTCCTGAGCACGGTGCGATGCCGATGCGCCCCGGTGAGATCGAGTTTGACCAAGTCAGTCTTTGCTATGCCAACGATGCCCCGCCGGCGATTGATCGGCTATCGTTTTGCATACGCCCCGGTGAGCGGGTGCTGGTGCTGGGGCATACCGGGAGTGGCAAGAGTAGTCTGGTCAATCTGTTGGCCCGTTTTCATGCCGCAGACACCGGTCGCGTGCTGCTCGGAGGGTGTCCGGTTGAGACATTCGACGAGTCGACGCTCAGAACTCAGCTGAGTGTACTGTCTCAACCGGTACAGCTGTTTGCGGGGAGTGTGGCGGATAATCTCCGTTTGGCCGGCGCTGAAATGCCTGACGTCGAGATGCTGAACGTGCTGTCTATGGTTGAGCTTGATGAAGCCCTAGGGGAGCAGCCGCTGTCATGGCCGATTGGTGAGTCCGGCAACCGGTTGTCCGGGGGGCAGCGCAAGCGCCTGGCGCTAGCACGAGCGCTGCTTAAACCCTCTCCGGTGCTGATCTTGGATGAGCCCACGGAAGGGTTGGATGCCGAAACCGAGTCGCGGGTCATGTCGGCTGTCTTGCGGGCTTGCTTCGAAGCCGGTCGTACCCTGGTTATGATCAGCCACCATTTGCAGATGGCTGAAGCCTTTGATCGAATTCTGATTCTAGATAAGGGGAGCCTGCTAGAGGCGGGTACGCCAGCCGAGCTGAAAGCGCGTTCGGATAGCCGCTTCAATCAGCTGCTGGCGTTATAGCCTGCCGGTTTCGGTCAGTTCAGTGCGCGAATGCGCAGTAAAATGCCAAAGCGCGGATGGTCGATGTAGTGAGTTTCGTTGGAGCGCATGCGGCGTGTCTGGTCAAGGCGCCACAGGCTGTCTTCGATGGCATCCGGCAGTGCCGCGGCCGTTAGTGCTGCCTGCCCCGAGTCTGTCGTCGACTCTGGGGTATTATTCCGTGCCGGTGCTCCCGTGTCGTGTGTCTTGAGATCAATCACCGGATGGGCATGCAGAAAGCGCTGTTTGTGCAGACGGATGCTACCGTCCAATTCGAACTTTCCCTGACTGGCCGAAATGCGCACTTCACGCGCGCGTGATTCTGCACCAATCGATTGAAGCCAGCCACCATGGTAGATCACCCGGTAGTTTGGATCGCGTTGCAATGCGGCTGCGCTACCGGCCAGGAAGCGGTCATTTGGTGGCAGCTCTTCAAAATTCGCAAGCGGGTAGCCATCCCAGGGCTGCGTATGGACAGCACCGCTGAGGTCGAGCGGGGGCTGCTGTGGCCAGTATTCCTGTTGCAGGTCGGCAGCAGTGTTCTCATGGCTGAACACAAGCATTTCAACCTTGTAGAGGCTGGCGGCCTGGGTCAGTGTGGGCAGGGCCGCCATAGCAGCCAGAGCCAGTGAGCGGCGCAGTGATGAAGCCATGAGTTACGCATTCTCCTTGAGTGACAATTGGGTCAGCAGGGCTTCCACGGCTTCGAAGCGGGAAGCGACCTTCTCCATGGGCTGAGTAAATCGCAATACGCTGCCGCCGTCCAGCCGGAAGCGCTTTGGCTGGCGCTGGATCATGGTAATCAGCGTCATCGGGTCCACGCTGGGCTCGGCCTCAAACTCGACCCGGCCGGCTCTGTCGCCGGCATCCAGTTTAACGATGCCAAGCGCTTCGGCACGCAGTTTGATATGGGTCAATCGCAGCAGGTTGCGGGTAGGCTCCGGCAGCAGGCCGAAGCGATCGATCATTTCCACCTGCAACTCATCCAGTGCCTCGGCGCTGTCAGCGTTGGCAATGCGCTTGTAGAGAATCAGGCGGTTGTGTACGTCCGGCAGGTAATCATCCGGTATTAGAGCCTGCAGGTGCAGGTTGATCTCACAGCCGTGATGCAGCGGCTTGTCCAGGTCTGGAGTCTTGCCCTGTTGGATCGACTTGATGGCCTCGTCCAGCATCTCCATGTATAGACTGAAGCCGACGCTCTGCATCTGTCCGCTTTGCTCCTCACCCAGCAGCTCGCCGGCACCACGAATTTCCAGATCGTGGGTGGCCAGGGTAAAACCGGCTCCAAGCGTGCTGGACTGTCCGATGGCCTCCAGGCGCTTGACCGCATCCGGTGTCATCACTTTGGGGGGGGGCGTCAGCAGGTAGGCGTAGGCCTGGTGGTGTGAACGCCCGACACGGCCACGTAGCTGGTGCAGCTGGGCCAGGCCGAACTTGTCTGCACGGTCGATGATAATGGTATTGGCACTGGGAACATCGATGCCGGTCTCGATGATCGTGGTGCAAACCAATACGTTGAAACGCTTGTGGTAGAAGTCGCTCATGACCTGTTCCAGTTCGCGCTCACGCATCTGGCCATGGCCGATGGCGACTCGTGCTTCCGGCACAAGTTCGCTGATCTCGGCAGCGGTCTTTTCGATGGTTTTGACTTCGTTGTGCAGGTAGTACACCTGACCACCACGCAGTAGCTCACGCAAAATCGCTTCTTTTATCATCGGCCTTTCGCTTTGGCGAACAAAGGTCTTTACCGATAGGCGTCGTGCGGGTGGAGTCGCAATGATCGACAGGTCACGAATCCCAGACATGGCCATGTTCAGGGTGCGGGGAATCGGTGTGGCGGTCAGAGTCAGTATATCGACCTCGGAACGCAGCGACTTGAAACGCTCTTTCTGCTGTACCCCGAAACGGTGTTCCTCATCGATGATCAGCAGGCCCAGGTCGCTGAAGCGCATGTCGCCCTGTAGCAGTTTGTGTGTGCCGATCAGAATATCCACTTTGCCTTCGCTCAGAGCCTCAACCGTGGCCTGCTGCTGTTTGGCGCTCTTGAAGCGCGAAATCAGTTCCACCGTCACCGGCCAGTCGGCAAAGCGATCACGGAAATTTTCGAAATGCTGTTGGGCCAGGAGCGTGGTCGGCACCAGAACGGCGACCTGCTTGCCGCTCTGGACGGCGATGAAGGCAGCGCGCATGGCCACTTCTGTCTTGCCGAAACCCACATCGCCACAGACCAGTCGATCCATCGGTGCAGCGGCGCGCATGTCGGTCACAACGGCTTCGATGGCGTTGGCCTGATCCGGGGTTTCCTCGAACGGGAAGCTAGCCGCGAACTGTCGATATTCATCGTCGCTGCAGTCGAAACTGAAGCCCTTGCGTGCGGCACGACGGGCGTAGATATCGAGCAGCTCGGCGGCGGAGTCGCGCACCTTTTCGGCCGCCTTGCGGCGGGCTTTGCTCCATTGTTCGGTACCCAGACGGTGCAGGGGCGCCGACTCGTCACTGGCGCCTGAATAGCGACCGATCAGGTGTAGAGACGAGACCGGAACATAAAGCTTGGCTTCATCCGCATACTCAAGCACTAGGAACTCGGAGGCCTGGTTGTCCAGCTCAATGGTCTGCAGTCCCTGATAGCGCCCCACGCCGTGGTCGATATGAACAACCGGCGCTCCGATCGTCAGTTCGGACAGGTGGCGGATTGCCTGATCCGCATCGATCTGCTCCTTTTCGCGTCGACGGCGTTGAAAGACCTGGCGTCCGAACAGCTGGCTCTCGGTTACCAGTTGAAGCTGGCCTTCGATGTGCAGACCCAGCTCAAGCGGTGATGTGGTGATGGCCAGTGTTGGTTTCTGTTCGAGGAAATCGGCCCAGTTGCTGCACTCGATCAGACTGAGGCCGGCCTTGCGGGCGTGTTCAAGCAGTGCCTCGCGGCGACCAGCCGATTCGGCACAAATCAAAGTCGGCAGTTGCCCCAGGGTTTCCTGCAGGCGGGACAGGGGGGTCTGAGTGTTCTGGCTGGTCAGGTTGGGCGGTTCCTGGCAGGGCAGATTGTCACGGCCGGGTTTGATCTCTTCGGCCTCGGTGTTGAGGCGCAGACAGGGGTAGTCACGCAGTCGGGTAAAGAGTTCATCGGTCGACAGGAAGAGCTCTTCCGGCGTCAGTACTGGACGCTGCAGATCACCGCTACGCTCGTCATGGCGCTGGCGCGCATCGGTACAAAACTGGTCGGTCGCCTGCTTCAATGCCCGGTCATGCAGAATCAGGGTGTTATTCGGCAAGTAGTCGAACAGCGTGACCAGGTTGTCGAAAAACAGCGGGGTGTAGTATTCGATCCCAGGTGGCGTCAGGCCACTGGCAACATCCTGGTAGGTCGTGCAGCGTGTGTGGTCGACGTCAAAGCGTTCACGCCAGCGCTGCTTGAAGCGTGTAATGGCTTGACTGTCGAACGGAAACTCGCGCGCTGGCAACAGACGGATGCGGTCGACTTTTTCAATCGAGCGTTGGCTGTCAGGGTCAAAGGTACGGATGGTATCGATCTCGTCATCGAAAAGATCGATGCGCAAGGGCTGGTCCGCCCCCATCGGGAAAAGGTCGATGATGGCACCGCGAATGGCGAACTCGCCATGCTCGTACACGGTATCAACGGCATGATAACCGGCATCGGTAAAACGCTCGCGCAGCGCCAGAGTGTCGAGTCTCTGGCCCGTTTCCAGAAACAGGGCGTTGGCACTGACAAAACTGACCGGTGGCAAACGATGCAACAGAGTGGAGGCTGTCACGATCAAAACGCCGCGGGTCTGGTCTGGCAGTTGATGCAACGTCTGTATGCGGTTGGAAATGATATCCTGGTGAGGTGAAAAACTGTCGTAAGGCAGGGTCTCCCAATCCGGCAGCAACGTTGCAGGCAGACGATCGCCACAGAAAAAGGTGACTTCTTGCAGCAGTCGCTCGGCGCTTTCCATATCTTGGCTGATTAGCAGCGTGATACCGTCATGCTGCTGTGCAATGTGGTCGATCAGCAGGCCTGTCGCACTGCCGACAACTTGCCCCAGCCGTTTCTGATCGCCCGGGCCATTGAAAGTGGGGAGGGTGAATACCGATGACAAACCTGGCTCCTTGATCCTGCACGTAAAAGCGAAGTGTACCCCGTGTGGCGTCAGGGCGCAGCCTCATGAGGTCGGAAGACCAAAGTCTACGTCGACGGGTTTGCCCCGGATCCCCGAAAAGGGGATAATGCGCGCACCCAAATTGAGCGTTGACAATTTCGGAGTTACCCCGTGAGCCAAGAACTGATTTTTACAGACTGGAAAGCCCGTGAAGCGATCGCTGAAGCGATGGTACCCCTGGTTGGCCGTCTGTACCGTGACCGAAACGTAGAAATCTCTGTTTACGGTCGTCTGATCGTCAAACGATCTGTCATCAACATCCTGAAAGCCCATCGCTTCGTACGCCAGGTTGAAGGTCAGGAAATCTCTGTTGTAGATACTTTCCCGGTGCTGGAAGCTGTCGCTGAAATGGATGTGACCAATGCGCACATCGATATTGGCAAGCTGGCGGTAAAATTCCGTGATGAAGGCAACGGCCGTACCCTGCAGGCATTTCTGCAGGCTGAACTGGCAGATGCTTCTACCGAGCCGGCTGAAGCGCATGAGTCTACGGATGTTGTGCTGTACGGCTTCGGTCGTATCGGTCGCCTGCTGGCGCGTCTGATGCTGGATCGTGCAGGTGGTGGTCATTCACTGCGTCTGCGTGCCATCGTGGTTCGCAAGGGTAAAGCCGACAATGATCTGGAAAAGCGTGCCAGCCTGCTGCGTCGCGATTCCGTTCACGGTTCCTTTAAGGGCACCATTCAGATCGACGAAGAAAACAACGCGATTATTGCCAACGGTAACTACATCCAGGTGATCTTTGCCGAAGGTCCGGACAAGGTTGATTACACCCAGTACGGCATCAAGAATGCACTCGTCATCGACAATACCGGTATCTGGCGTGATGAAGCCGGCCTGTCACTGCATCTGCAGTCCAAAGGCGTTGCACGTGCGCTGCTGACGGCGCCGGGCAAGGGTGTCAAGAACATCGTCATGGGTGTTAACCACCAGGATGTGTCTGACGATGATCGCGTTCTGTCCGCGGCATCTTGCACCACCAATGCCATTGTGCCGGTGCTGAAAGCGGTTAACGACCAGTTTGGTGTCGAGAATGGTCATGTTGAAACGGTTCACTCCTACACCAACGACCAGAATCTGATCGACAACTACCACAAGGGTGATCGTCGTGGTCGTGCAGCGGCGCTGAACATGGTGCTGACCGAAACGGGTGCGGCTAAAGCGGTTGCCAAGGCGTTGCCGGAACTGGAAGGCAAGCTGACCGGCAACGCGATTCGCGTACCGACTCCGAACGTTTCCATGGCGATTCTGAACCTGAACTTGGGTAAAGAAACCGACAAGGAAGAGCTGAACAACTACCTGCGTGAAGCGGCGCTGCATTCCGAGCTGCAAAAGCAGATCGATTACAGCAACTCTCCGGAAGCGGTATCTTCCGATTTTGTCGGCTCTCGTGCAGCCGGTGTTGTTGATGCGCTGGCAACCATCGTTGATGGCAACCGTTGTGTTCTGTACGTGTGGTACGACAATGAATTCGGTTACAGCTGTCAGGTCGTGCGCATGGCGCAGCATCTGGCCAAGTGCACACTGGACGCATTCCCTAAAGCCAAGGCCTGATGAGGCCTCTTTTTAGCTGAAAAGGCTGCCGAGTGCAGCCTTTTTTGTAGTCCTTTTTCAATATTTCCCAAGTGAATAACTATATTCCAATTGAGTCTATAATAAAGGTTATAAACCCTTAGCCATTCGGCCAAGTAAAACAGTGGTTTGTAGCAAAAGACGCGTGGACTCGGTTATACTTGCAGGGATTTTTTGGTGGGAAATCTCCAGGCTTTACTGTCAGTGAACAGGGCGTCGTCAGGCGGCCTGTGTAGCCTCACTACAGCTGTCCGGAGCCTCCTGAATTATTTTGCAAGTTGGGTGAGACGAATGATCAAGATCAAAAAGGGTCTGGATCTACCGATCACGGGTGCGCCGGAACAGACCATCCAGGATGGTCCGAAGGTGCGTACCCTGGCCCTTCTTGGCCAGGATTATATCGGTATGAAGCCGACAATGATGGTCAAAGAAGGTGATCGAGTAAAACTCGGTCAGGTGATCTTTACCGATAAAAAAACAGAGGGGGTTCAGTATACGGCACCCGGAGCGGGCACCATTCGTGCAATCAACCGTGGCGAACGTCGTGTATTGCAATCCGTGGTCATTGAGCTGGATGATCAGGAAGAAGCGGTCGAGTTTGCGCATTACTCTGCTTCCGAACTGGAGACATTGAGCCGCGAACAGATCGAAGAAAATCTGCTGACGTCCGGTCTGTGGACGGCGCTTCGCACGCGCCCGTTCAGCCGTGTGCCTCAGAAAGGCAGTGTGCCCAGCTCCATTTTCGTGACCGCGATCGACACCAATCCGCTGGCGGCCAGTCCCGAGCTGATCATCAATGAACAGCCGGACGCCTTTACCAACGGTCTCAAGCTGCTGACGCGCCTCAGTGGCGGCAAGGTGTTCCTGTGTCAGGCCAGCGGTGCCAACATTCCGACAGCTGATGGCGTGACGGTCGAAAGCTTTGCCGGTAAACATCCGGCAGGCAACCCCGGTACGCACATTCACTTCCTGGATCCGGTATCGGCTGACAAGATGGTGTGGACGATCGGCTACCAGGATGTCATCGCATTTGGCAAGCTGTTCACCGAAGGGCGCCTGCCGACGGATCGTATTGTGGCGGTTGGCGGCCCTCAGGCCGAGAAGCCTTGCCTGTTGCGTACCCGTCTGGGTGCGTCTACTGACGAACTGCTGGCGGGTCGACTGAAGACCGGTAAGAACCGCGTCATCAGCGGTTCTGTCTGGAATGGTCGTGCCGCGAATGGTCCGCATGCATTCCTGAGCCGTTATGCCAACCAGGTCAGCGTGCTGCTGGAAGGTGACAGTCGTGACTTCATGGGCTGGATCGCGCCGGGCAGCAACAAGTTCTCCGTGTTGAACATGTTCCTGTCCAAGTTGAGCCCGGGCAAGAAGTTCAATTTTACCACCACCACGAATGGATCCGAGCGGGCAATGATTCCCGTAGGTCAATTCGAGGCGTTGATGCCACTGGATATCCTGCCGACTCAGCTGCTGCGTGCGCTGGTGACCGGCGATATCGTGACCGCGATGCAGCTGGGCTGTCTGGAACTGGATGAAGAGGACCTTGCGCTGTGCACCTTTGCGTGCCCAGGCAAATACGAATACGGTCCCATCCTTCGCGACAACCTGACGCGCATCGAGAAAGAGGCGTAAGAGAGGCTGGTCATGAGTTTGAGAACCGTTCTGGATAAAATGGAGCCGCACTTTCACAAGGGCGGCAAGTATGAAAACTGGTATGCACTGTATGAAGCAGTGGACACCATTTTCTACACCCCGGGTCATGTGACCAAGTCGGCCGCACACGTACGTGATGGGGTTGACCTGAAGCGCATTATGATCCTGGTATGGCTGTGTACCTTCCCGGCCATTTTCTTTGGCATGTACAACGTCGGCCTGCAGGCAAATACTGCCATGGCCGAACTGGGCCTAACTGAATCAAGTGGCTGGCGCGGTGCACTCGCAGCGTCCCTGACCGGCTTCAACCCCGAGAGCATCTGGGACAACATCATTCATGGTGCGGTCTACTGGTTGCCGATCTACATCACGACCTTCGTGGTAGGTGGCTTCTGGGAAGTGCTGTTCGCCATGAAGCGTGGCCATGAAGTCAACGAAGGTTTCTTCGTGACCTCCATCCTGTTTGCTCTGATTCTGCCGCCGACCATCCCGCTGTGGCAGGTGGCGCTGGGCATCAGCTTCGGTGTCGTGATCGGCAAGGAAGTCTTTGGCGGTACCGGCAAGAACTTCCTGAACCCGGCACTGACCGGTCGTGCGTTCCTGTTCTTTGCTTACCCGGCACAGATGTCTGGTGACGCTATCTGGACCGCGGTTGACGGTTTCTCCGGCGCGACCCCGCTTGGCCTGGCGGCCATGGGTGGTGTGCAGGCCATTCTGGATGCCCAGGTAACCTGGTTTGATGCTTTCTTCGGCACTATTCAGGGATCTGTAGGTGAAACATCCACCCTGGCTATTTTGATTGGCGGTTCCGTCATCGTTATGGCGCGCATTGCAGCCTGGCGCATTGTGGCTGGCGTATTTCTGGGCATGGTGGCCATGTCGAGCCTGTTCAACATGATCGGTTCCGAAACCAACCCCATGTTCAGCATGCCGTTCTACTGGCATCTGGTGCTGGGCGGCTTTGCCTTCGGCATGTTCTTCATGGCAACCGACCCGGTGTCAGCTTCGATGACTAATGCCGGCAAGTGGGCCTTTGGTGCCCTGATCGGTGTCATGGTGGTTCTGATTCGTGTGGCTAACCCGGCCTTCCCGGAAGGTATGATGCTGGCCATTCTGTTTGCCAACTTGTTTGCACCGCTGATCGACAACTTCGTTGTCCAGGCGAACATCAAGCGGAGGATGAAGCGTAATGTCGTCTAATAACGATACCATGGGCAAAACGCTGCTCGTGACCATTCTGCTGTGTGTTGTCTGCTCGGTAGTCGTGTCAGCAGCGGCTGTAATTCTCAAGCCCCAGCAGGTTGCCAACAAGGAACTGGACCGTAAGAGCAATATTCTTGCGGCTGCAGGTATCTCAGATCCGAACAAGAGCGTGGATGAGCTGTTCACTCAGATCACCACCAAATATGTTGATTTGGATACTGGCAAATACGTCGATGTGCCGGCGGGTTATGACGATGCCAAGGCGGCCAAGGATCCGCAGCAGAATGTGCGTCTGAGTCGTAGCGAAGACAAGGCAGGCATCAAATCCATTGCCCAGATCAAACCGGTTTATCTGGTGCAGGGCGAAGATGGCAGTGTTGACAAAGTGGTTCTGCCGGTGCACGGCAAGGGTCTCTGGTCCACCATGTACGGTTTCTTGGCACTGGAAGGTGACCTGAATACCGTCGTGGGCCTAGGGTTCTTCTCGCACGGCGAGACCCCAGGCCTGGGTGGTGAAGTTGACAATCCGTCCTGGAAGGCACTGTGGCCTGGCAAGGAAGTGTATGGCGAGGACAAAACCGATCCGCAGATTCGCCTGATCAAGGGCAGCGTGGATGCGTCTACACCCAATGCCGAGCACAAGATCGACGGCCTGTCCGGCGCTACTTTGACCAGTAATGGCGTCACCAATCTGGTTCAGTTCTGGATGGGCGAGAGCGGCTATGCGCCGTTCCTGAACAACCTGCGTGCAGGAGGGGCTTGATCCATGTCCAAGACTAAAGACGTTCTGGTAACGCCGATTTTCAAGAATAACCCGATCGCGTTGCAGATCTTGGGTGTATGTTCTGCGCTGGCGGTTACCTCTAACATGGCAACCGCCATGGTGATGACGCTGGCAGTTATTGCCGTTACCGCGTTTTCCAACTTTTTCGTGTCGCTGATTCGTAACCACATTCCGGGCAATATTCGTATCATCGTACAGATGACGATCATTGCCTCGCTGGTAATCGTGGTGGATCAGATTCTCAAGGCGTTTGCCTACGAGATCTCCAAGCAATTGTCGGTATTCGTTGGTCTGATCATCACCAACTGTATCGTCATGGGTCGTGCGGAAGCCTTCGCCATGAAGAACCCGCCGATTCAGAGTTTCATGGACGGTATCGGTAACGGTCTGGGCTATGGTGCGGTGCTGCTCTTCGTCGGTTTCTTCCGCGAGCTGTTCGGTGCCGGTTCCTTGTTCGGCATCGAGATCCTGCCGCTGGTCAACAACGGTGGCTGGTATCAGGGCAACGGTCTGATGTTGCTGCCGCCGAGTGCCTTCTTCCTGATCGGTATCTTCATCTGGATCATCCGTACCTGGAAGCCGGAGCAGGTTGAAAAGCCTGACTTCGAAATGGCGCCGAATACCAAGAAGGAGGCTGCGTAATCATGGAACAGCTGATCAGCCTTGCCGTTAAGGCGATTTTTGTCGAAAACATGGCGCTGGCCTTCTTCCTCGGGATGTGTACCTTCCTGGCGATCTCGAAGAAGGTTCAGACCGCAATTGGCTTGGGGATTGCCGTTATCGTGGTGCTTGTTATCACGGTTCCGGTCAACAACCTGATCTTCAACTATCTGCTGCGTGAAGGCGCGCTGGCCTGGGCCGGTTACCCCGAGGTGGATCTGAGCTTCCTGGGTTACATTTCCTACATCGGCGTTATCGCTGCGATCGTACAGATCCTGGAGATGTTTCTGGACAAGTTCGTACCGGCACTTTACAACGCGCTGGGCGTGTTCCTGCCGCTGATCACCGTAAACTGCGCCATCATGGGTGCTGCGCTGTTCATGGTAGAGCGTGACTACAGCTTTGGTGAGAGTGTGGTATACGGTGCTGGCGCCGGTATCGGCTGGGCATTGGCGATTGCTGCCTTGGCGGGTATTCGCGAGAAGCTCAAGTACAGCGACGTGCCACACGGTCTGCGTGGTCTGGGGATCACCTTTATCACTGTAGGTCTGATGTCTCTCGGCTTCATGTCGTTCTCCGGCGTTCAGCTGTAAGGCCGACATGGATTGCAAAGGATAGGATAAACAGATGAATACAGAAGTCATTATCCTCGGCGTTGTGATGTTTACGGCGGTGGTGCTTGCACTCGTCGCCGTTATCCTCGCAGCCCGAGCCAAGATGGTCAGCTCCGGCAATGTGACCATCGAGATCAACGATGATCCGGAAAAATCGATCACTGTGCCGGCCGGCGGCAAGCTGCTGCAAACCCTGGCTGACAAGGGGATCTTCCTGGCATCCGCCTGTGGCGGTGGTGGTACTTGTGCGCAGTGCAAATGCCAGGTAACCGAAGGTGGCGGCTCCATGCTGCCGACCGAGGAATCACACTTCACTCTACGTGAAGGCAAGGAAGGTTGGCGTCTGTCCTGCCAGGTTGCCGTCAAGCAGGATATGAAAATTCATGTGGAAGACGACGTTTTCGGCGTGAAAAAGTGGGAGTGCACAGTCGAATCCAACCCGAACGTGGCCACTTTCATCAAGGAGTTGACGCTGCGTTTGCCGGAAGGTGAGAACGTGGACTTCCGTGCCGGTGGTTATGTTCAGCTGGAAGCGCCGCCCCACGTTGTGAACTACAAGGATTTTGATATCCAGGAAGAGTTCCGTGGTGACTGGGACAAGTTCGACATGTGGCAGTTTGTCTCCAAGGTTGATGAGCCGGTTATTCGCGCCTATTCCATGGCGAACTACCCCGAAGAGCGTGGTGTGGTTAAGTTCAACATCCGTATCGCCTCACCGCCCCCGGGCAGCCAAGGTATTCCGCCGGGCCAGATGTCGTCTTACGTGTTCAGTCTGAAGCCGGGTGACAAGATCACCGTGTACGGACCCTTCGGTGAATTCTTCGCCAAGGAAACCGACAACGAGATGGTATTCATCGGCGGTGGTGCCGGCATGGCACCGATGCGTTCGCATATCTTCGACCAGCTGAAGCGCCTGAACTCCACCCGTAAGATTTCCTTCTGGTACGGTGCTCGCTCCGTGCGTGAGGCCTTCTATGTCGAAGAGTTCGACAAGCTGGCAGAGGAGAACGAGAACTTCACTTGGCACCTGGCGTTGTCCGACCCGCTGCCGGAGGATAATTGGACCGGTTATACCGGCTTCATCCACAATGTGTTGTATGAGCACTACCTGCGCGATCACGATGCGCCGGAAGACTGCGAGTACTACATGTGCGGTC
The DNA here is from genome assembly GCF_019061305.1 of Marinobacterium weihaiense. Classification (GTDB taxonomy): domain Bacteria; phylum Pseudomonadota; class Gammaproteobacteria; order Pseudomonadales; family Balneatricaceae; genus Marinobacterium; species Marinobacterium weihaiense. The sequence goes on along the minus strand of NZ_JAHQZT010000002.1, from coordinate 87,671 downwards.
CACCCATGATGAACGCATCCGTTATCAAGATGCTGGAAGACCTGGGTGTTGAGCCTGAAAATATCCTGCTGGATGACTTCGGTGGCTGATATTGATGGCTGATCAGATGCGTCTGACAAAATGGCTGGCAGCTTCGCTGCTGGCCGTTTTTGTTTTGGGAGTGCTGGGGTGCAATCAGGCTCCCTCCAAGCGTGTGGTGCAGGTGCAAGGTCTCACCATGGGAACCAGTTTCAGCATGAAGTGGGTGGACACTGATTCGACCCGCGTGGCAGATGTCCAGGCCCGGGCCGGTGCTCTGTTGAGTCGTATCAACCAGCAAATGTCGACCTACATCGACGATTCTGAACTCTCGCTGATCAATGCTGCCCAACCGGGCAGTCGTCACTCGCTGAGCCCTGAGCTGCTTGAAGTCATGGTGCTGGCGGAGCAGATCAGCGAGCAAACGCGCGGCGCGTTTGACGTGACCGTGGGACCGCTGGTCAACCTGTGGGGATTTGGTCCAGACGGGCGCATTACTCACCAGCCCGAGGTTGATCAGGTGCGCCAGCTCAAGGCTCGGGTCGGGCATGACTATCTGCACCTTGATGTCGAGGAAGCCTCACTGTTGAAAGAGGGTGAACAGTACATTGATCTGTCTGCCATCGCCAAGGGCTACGGTGTGGATCAGTTGGCCGCTCTGCTCGAGGCGGAAGGTATTACCGACTATCTGGTCGAGATCGGAGGTGAGTTGCGCGCGAGAGGTTACAAACCCGGCAAGGAGCCCTGGCGCCTGGCAATCGAAGTACCTCATCCCGATACGCGCGAGGTGCAGCAGATCATCAGTATTGATCGGGGTGGGGTTGCGACCTCTGGTGATTATCGCAACTATTTCGAAGAAGAGGGTGTGCGTTTTTCCCATACAATCGATCCTCGCACCGCGTATCCGATCCGGCACCGCCTGGCGTCAGTGACGGTTATTGCCGACCAGTGTGCCGAGGCGGACGCATTGGCAACGGCCCTGATGGTGATGGGCGAGGAAGAGGGTTACAATTTCGCCCTTGAGCAGGGCATCAAGGCGCTTTTTATCAGCAAAGCCAAGGTGGGGTTTGAGACGCGTCATACGCCAAGCTTTGCGCCGTATTTGCAAATATCGAATGGGGGACAGTAATGGATATCATGATTCTGACGTTCGCTGCACTGTTGTTGATCATTACGGCTATGTCCGTGGGCGTTCTGCTGGGACGCAAGCCAATAGCAGGCTCCTGTGGCGGTATGGCATCGCTTGGGATGGATACTGTATGTGACATCTGCGGTGGCGATCCAAACAAGTGTGATGAAGAGCAGGAAAACGTCAACGTCGCTGTATCACCGGCTGAGCTGGCGTACGAGATTAAATCTAAAGGTTAATTGGTTGTTGGTATCTGGATCTCTAAGCTGGTGTGCGACCTCAGAAGCATTCCGGGTCGGCATCGGTTCTGATCAACTAAGGGGAAAAAAATGGCTGTATATGACTATGATGTCGTGGTAATCGGTTCCGGTCCTGCGGGTGAGGGGGCTGCAATCAATGCAGCCAAGCAGGGGCGTCGGGTCGCGATTGTCGAGGAGCAGGATACCGTAGGCGGCAACTGCACCCACAAGGGCACCATCCCGTCCAAGGCACTGCGTCATTCCGTCAAGCAGATCATCGAGTTCAACACCAACCCGATGTTCCGTGACATTGGTGAGCCGCGCTGGTTCTCTTTCCCCAAGGTGCTGAACCGTGCCGAGAAGGTCATCTCAAACCAAGTGATGCTGCGTACCAACTTTTATGCGCGTAATCGTGTGGATGTTTTCTTTGGTCGAGCCAGCTTTCAGAAGCAGGGTGAGATTCAGGTGGAAGGGCTCAACAGCGGTCGCGAAATTCTTCGTTCCAAGAATTTTGTCATTGCGACCGGTTCCAGTCCCTGGTGTCCGCCGGATATTGATTTCAACCATCCGCGTATCTATAACTCGGATACCATCCTCAAGCTGAGCCATACACCGCGCACGCTGGTGATCTTCGGGGCAGGTGTTATCGGCTGCGAGTATGCGTCCATCTTCAGCGGCCTGGGTGTAAAGGTTGATTTGATTGATATGCGCGATCGTCTGCTGTCCTTCCTGGATGATGAAATATCCGATGCGCTGAGCTATCACCTGCGCAACAATGCGGTGAAGATCCGTCACAACGAGGACTATGAGTCCGTGACTGGCGATGCGCATGGTGTCACCATTTCACTGAAGTCCGGCAAGCGGATTCGTGCTGATGCTTTCTTGTGGTGTAACGGCCGCTCCGGCAATACCCGTGAGCTAGGCCTTGATGCCATCGGGCTTGAAGCCAATAGTCGCGGTCAGCTGACCGTGGATGAGCATTACCGTACGGCCGCCGAAGGTGTTTACGCGGTTGGCGACGTCATCGGCTGGCCGAGCCTGGCATCGGCTGCTCTGGATCAAGGGCGCTCCGCGTCTGCCGACATGCTGTCTGCAGATGACTTCCGTTACATCAATGATGTGCCGACTGGTATCTACACGATCCCGGAGATCAGCTCTATCGGCAAGACCGAGGAAGAGCTGACAGCAGAGTGTGTGCCCTATGAAGTTGGGCAGGCGTTCTTCAAGGATACGGCGCGTGCGCAAATCTCAGGTGAGCCGGTTGGCATGCTGAAGATTCTGTTCAACCGTGAAAATCTGCAGATCCTTGGTATTCATTGCTTCGGTGACCAGGCATCCGAGATCATTCACATTGGCCAGGCGATCATGAGTCAGGAAGGTGAGGCCAATACCCTCAAGTATTTCATCAATACAACCTTCAACTACCCGACTATGGCAGAAGCCTATCGCGTGGCAGCGATTTCAGGACTGAACCGTATCGCCAATCTGTAATTGAGACCCTTCAAAAGCCGGAGTTTTTACTTCGGCTTTTTTGTGCGCGTTTTCGGGGGCAGGTATGCCTCATCTTCCAGGTATTTTCCTGTTACCTTGAGTTTGGACTCCACCCAGCGGTTGTAGAACTTCCAGATCAGAAAGGCAGGAGCCATGAGTACCATGATTGCCACCATCAAGCCGGCACCGGCGTGAGAATCTGGAAACTGTTGACTGATCAAGTCCAGCATGCCCAGCTCGCGGCCAGCATAAAACCAGGCAATCAGTCCCATGAATCCTGCTCCGGTAGCGACCAGATACAAGCGCGGATGTGGTGTGTCCAATGGTGTTTGGCTCATGCGAAAGTCTCGCTGGGTGTTTTGATTTGGCATCATCATACCAGCCGGGTTAAGGCGCTGCTAAGCCTGAAGATGTACTGGCCGCAACAGCATCACGAATTTGACGAATCTGTTAGAGCTCTGCCGATAACTGTGCTTTAATCCTGCCCCATGTTTAAACCACTATCGATATTTGTCGGCTTGCGCTATACCGCAGCCAAGCGCGGCAATCACTTCATTTCATTCATTTCTCTGGTGTCGATGCTCGGCTTGATGTTGGGTGTAGCGGCGCTGATCGTCGTGCTGTCGGTTATGAACGGTTTCGACCGCGAGCTGCGCCAGCGCATTCTGGGTATGGTGCCTCATGCAACACTTTCCGGATATGCTGATCAGGGGTTGGAGGATTGGCCGTCGCTGCGTACCGATGTGCTGGCACAACCGGGTGTGGCCGGTGCAGCGCCCTTTGTGCAAGCGCAGGGCATGCTGACCAGTCGCGGACGTGTTCAGGGGGTTCTGGTGAACGGCATAGACCCCGAGCTTGAGCCTGGAGTGTCGATCATCGGCAATCACATGCAGGCGGGAGAGCTGAGCGGGTTGGCCGCCGGTGAATATGGCATCGTGCTGGGAGAGCTGCTGGCACGGTTTCTGGGTGTTGATGTGGGCGATAAGGTGACGCTGGTACTGCCGGAGGCCTCAATCAGCGTTGCGGGCGTGGTGCCGCGTTTGAAGCGGTTTAACGTAATCGGCATTTTTTCGGTCGGTGCCGAACTGGATGCCAATCTGGCGTACATTCACCGCGTTGACGCGGCGCGCTTGAAGCGCATGCCGACCGGCCATGTGGATGGTCTACGTTTGAAATTCGATGACCTTTTCCAGGCACCGCAGCAGGCGCGTGACATTGCGCGAAGCCAGTCGCGTCCTCTGTATGTCAATGATTGGACGCGTACCCATGGCAACCTGTTTCAGGCAATCCAGATGGAAAAGCGCATGATTGCACTGTTGCTGCTGCTGATTGTCTTCGTGGCGGCATTTAACATTGTTTCCACGTTGGTGATGGTTGTCACGGACAAGCGTTCCGACATCGCCATTCTGCGCACCATGGGGGCCACCCCGGCCGTGATCCTGCGTGTGTTTATGGTGCAGGGTATCCTGATCGGCCTGATCGGAACCGCGCTGGGTGTGGCGCTGGGCGTAACGCTGGCACTGACCGTGACCGATCTGGTGGCATGGATCGAACAGTTGATGGGGATTGAGTTTCTGTCCGCGGATGTCTACTTCATCAGTTATCTGCCGTCCCAGCTGATCTGGTCGGATGTGATCATGATTACGTCGGCAGCGTTGGCGATCAGCTTTGTGGCAACCTTGTATCCCGCCTGGCGCGCATCACGGACACAACCGGCGGAGGCATTGCGTTATGAGTGACACGGTTCTTAGCTGTACCGGCATTGACAAGTCTTATGACGAGGCCGGGCAGCCGATTCGGATTCTTCAGTCGGTCGAGTTGGCGGTTGCCGCCGGTGAGCGTTTGGCAATCATCGGCAGTTCCGGCAGCGGCAAGAGTACGCTGCTGAATATTCTGGGTGGCCTGGACCGGCCTGATGCCGGTGAGGTCAACGTAGCCGGGGAGTCCCTGTATGCCATCAGTGAGCGCAGTCGTTCACGCTTGCGTAATCGTTCGCTGGGATTCGTGTATCAGTTTCATCATCTGCTGCACGAGTTTACCGCTGTGGAAAATGTGGCCATGCCGCTGATGATCGGTGGTGTATCGACTGATCAGGCGCGTGTACAGGCCGAGGCCTCGCTGGCACGGGTTGGGTTGAGCCATCGTTTGAGCCACAAGCCAGCACAGCTCAGCGGTGGCGAGCGTCAGCGAGTCGCCATCGCACGTGCATTGGTAACCGAGCCGGCCTGTGTGTTAATGGATGAGCCGACCGGTAATCTGGACCGTCAGACCGCCGAAGACGTACTTGTCTATCTGGATGAGTTGAATCGGACGCTGGATACAGCGTTTGTCATTGTCACTCACGATATGCAGCTGGCGGGGCGTATGGGGCGGACGTTGGAATTGGTGGATGGCGTTCTACAGCAGGGGTAGCCGGCATCATCGGTTATGGCGCTTAAGACGCGACCTGATGCGTTTGCGCCAGCTGCGATTGACGTGCCAGATCCAGAAGCGGCTGATGGCAATATAGCCGATCAGACTACAGACAATCCCGCTAACGGTGCTGCCCAACAACAATGGCCACCAGATGGCATTGAATTCAGCCTTTATCGTCGCCAGCTCCCAGGACCAGTCGGCGTTAATGCCGGACTCGACGCCTAGCATCCAGCTGCCAAGACGGTAGCAGGCGTAGAAAATCGGCGGTATGGTAAACGGGTTGGTAATCCAGACGAGCCCGACGGAAATGGGCAGGTTGCTTGATGCCAGGATGGCGAGCACGGCTGCCACAATCATCTGTCCTGGTATGGGCATGAAAGCGCAGAGGATACCGACCATGAATGCCCGTGCCACCGACTTGCGCGTTAGGTGCCAAAGGTTGGGGTCATGCAGGTGCCGACCGAGCCAGCTCAGATGACGATGGCTACGCAGCATCTGCTCATCGGGCATGTATTTTCTAATCAGCTTGCGAGGCATCGAGGACAGATATTACCGGTTCTGATGGGTGATGCCATTATGCCGCCAGTTATGGATTAAGCCAACCGTAAGGATCATGGATGATCGCTTATCTGCTTGGAATTCTTTGTGTTGCCAGTCTACCTGATCTGACGTGGGCTTGGGGGATTTGGGTTGCGATATCAGCAAGCGCCCTGTATCCGCCGCTGAGGTCGGTATCACTGCCGTTTTCACTGGGTATTTTGATTGCTGCCGGTTATGGCGAATGGCAGCTGTACCATCGTTATGATCAGTCTCCTCAGACCCTGACCCTGGCGGTAGAGGTCGTAAGCCTGCCTGAACGGCGTGCGTATGGGTATCGGCTCATGCTTGAGCCTTTGGATGAAGAAACTCTCCCGGTTGCGGTTAGGCGGATACGCTTGATCAGTGCCGGCTACTATCGTCACGATCAGCACTTTGCTTCCGGTGACCGCCTGCAGGTGCGGTTGCGTGTGAAACCGCCTACAGGGCTGAGTAACCCGGGCAGCGCTGATCGCGAACGCTGGTATCTAAGCCGGGGCATCGATGCTAGGGGGACTGTGACTGCGGTTGTGTCCCGGCTACCTTCGGCTTCAGGCTGGTCCTCGGGGAGGGCGGATTTATCCAGCTTTCTCGCCGGCACCTTCCGTCCTGAAACGGCTGCCACGCTGCAAGCGCTGCTGACAGGTAATCGCAGTGGTGTGTCGGAGTCGCAATGGCAGTGGCTCCGAGTCACCGGCACGGCTCACCTGTTCGTTGTCAGCGGCCTGCATGTGGCTGTAGCCGGTGCGTTTGGCTGGTGGCTGGGCCGTGGCATGATGCTGCTGCCTGCCCTTGTAGGACTTTCCATGGCGCGTTGGCATTGGGTGCCTTCGATTGTTGCCTTGCTGGTCGCGGCCAGTTATGCCGGGTTGTCCGGCTGGGGTATACCCGTGCAAAGGGCCTGGTTGATGCTGGCGGTCTTCATGGCCGGCAACCTGTGGCTGCAGCCGATTTCCGGCTGGCAGCGCTGGCGCCTGGCGCTGGTGGCGGTATTGACGTTGCAGCCGCTGGCAATTCTTGAAACGGGTACCTGGCTGTCGTTTGGTGCGGTTGCCCTGATTCTCTGGTATGTGCAGCAGCGTACCGTCAGCAGTGTCAAGACAGCGTTGTCATCCTGGTTGGGCATTCAGTGGGTGCTGTTTATCGGCATGCTGCCGCTCATGGCCAGCGGCTTCAATCAGTTGAGCCTGTTATCCATACCGGTCAACCTGCTGTTGGTGCCACTTGTCTCCATTGCGATCTGGGTCCTGCCGGTGCTGCTGGCGCTAGCCAGCATGGGTGGTAATATCGGGTTTCTTGCCATCGCACTTGTTGAAGCGGGTACCAGTCTGGTGTGGTCGTTTCTGGCCTGGAGTGCCGAGGTGCCCGGCCTGCATGTGCCGGTTTCAGCGCCTGAAGGCTGGGCGTTGTTGTGTGTTGCTCTGGGCGTATCGGGCTTGTTGTTGCCTATGCCAGTGCCCTACCGCTTGTTGGCGCTGCCGTTGCTGCTACCGGTGTTGAGCCCAGCATCTTTGCCGCCGGCAGGTCATTTCCGAGCGCACCTGTTTGACGTAGGGCAAGGGCAGGCGTTGTTGGTGGAAACAGCCGAAGGGGCTCTGCTGTATGATACCGGCCCTGGATATGGCGGCGGGGGAGCTGCTTTTGGCTACACGGTACAGCCTTGGCTCGAACGGCGTGGCATAGATCGATTGAAGACATTGATCATCAGTCATGCCGACAGTGATCACAGTGGCGGTGAGTCTTTTTTACGTGTGCGCATGAAAGTTGAAAATTTTTATGCCGGCGAGCCTGAGCATCATGTTGGGGCAACGCGTTGCAAGGCTCAATATTGGCAAAGCGGATCTGTCAGGTTTCGCTTTCTGCCCGCCTTTGCACAGGATGCTGATGTCAGTGCCAATAACCGATCCTGCGTTCTGGAAATTGAAACAGACCAGTGTCGCTTGCTGGTGACCGGTGATCTGGATGTCAGCGGTGAGTACCGGCTTCTATCAGCTGGATATCGACACAAGCCGACCTGGCTGATTGCAGGGCATCATGGCAGCCGAGATTCCACATCCAGCGCTCTGCTCGAACTGTTGGCGCCTGAGCAGGTGCTGATCAGTGCCGGGCGATTCAATCGGTTTGGTCATCCTCATGAAGAGGTGATAGACCGGCTCGCTGTGCACCATATTCCCTGGAAGACGACCAGCCACTCAGGGGCGCTGGAAATGGTAGCTGATTCGAAACAGTGTCTGCTGCGGAGTTATCGTGAACAACAAAAGCGTTATTGGACAGCCGGTTAACGCCTTACTCCGCGCAAGGCTGCTGTGATAAAGTTCATCGACTCAACAGGAGGAGTTGCAGGTGTTTGAAATTGTTCTTGCGGGTGGCTGGTTGATGCTGCCGATCGTGGCCTGTTCCATTGTGGCACTGGCTATCTGTGGTAATCGGCTGATGGTATTGCGGCCGCAGCTGATTGCGCCAACTGGCCTCTTGGCCGAGGTCTGGGAGCTTACCCGCAGCGGGCAGTTGTCGCCCGAGCGTTTGGGGGCCATTCGCGAAAGCAGCCCTCTGGGCCGTGTCATTGTGGCCGGCTTGAATAATTCGCGTCACGGGCGTGACATCATGAAAGAGAGCATTCAGGAAGAAGCTTCGCACGTGATTCACCACCTTGAGCGCTTCCTCAACCCGTTGGGCACCATTGCCGCAATTACTCCGTTGCTGGGACTTCTGGGGACTGTAATCGGCATGATCAAGGTATTCATGGAGATCATGCTGCAGGGGACCGGCAATGCCAGCATTCTTGCAGGCGGCATTTCAGAAGCGTTGATTACCACGGCTGCCGGCCTTGCAGTTGCCATTCCGGCGCTGGTGATGCACCGCTATTTTCAGCGCCGTATCGATACACTGGTGCTGACCATGGAGCAGGAATCCATCAAACTGGTCGAAGCGATTCACGGTGACCGTGAAGTCGATATTCACTGATCGCGGAGGTTGCGGTGAAATTTCAACGTCAACGACGCGAAGAGATCAATATCAATCTAACCCCGCTGATCGATGTCGTGTTTCTACTGCTGATATTTTTCATGGTCACCACGACGTTTACCCGTGAGTCCCATCTGAGTATCAGCCTGCCGGAATCATCCGGTGAGACCCATTCAGCTCCGCAAGAGGTTGACACGATAGATGTGGTTGTCGGGTCGGAAGGACAGTACACCGTCAACGGTCAACCGTTGGTCAGTCATGATGCCCTGACCCTCAAGCGTGCGGTGGTCAAGTTGGCCGGGGACAAGCGTGATCAGCCCTTTGTCATTACAGCTGATGCCAATGCTGCACACCAGTCTGTGGTGACAGTAATGGATGTGGCCGGGCAGCTCGGGTTTTCCAAGCTGAGCATTTCAACACGCAAAAGTGATGATTGATGGCGCTTTCTGATGACTGGTATGCGCGGCGCAGATGGTTGCTTGCGCTGCGCCCTCTGTCGTGTCTCTTCACGGCTGTAGCACGTTCGCGCTTCAAGCGTTTGAGGGTGTTGGGAAGCGCTGCGGCTGGGGTGCCGGTACCGGTGATTATCGTCGGCAATATCACGGTAGGGGGGACCGGCAAGACCCCCATGGTAATAGCGCTGATAGAGTTGTTGCGTCGGGCAGGCTATCGCCCGGGCGTGGTCAGTCGTGGCTATGGTGCTTGCCCCTCCCGTTATCCTTTTCATGTAACGGCTTCAACATCACCTTCAGAGGGTGGTGATGAACCTTGTCTGATCGTGCAGCGAACAGGCGCTGCGTTGGTGATTGATCCTGATCGTATGAGTGCTGTCCGTTCTCTGCTGAGTGAACATGACTGTGATGTGATCATCAGTGATGACGGTCTGCAGCACTATGCGCTTCCTCGGGATTTGGAAATTGCCGTGGTCGACGCTGCTCGAGGGCTTGGTAATGGACGTTGCCTGCCGGAGGGGCCGTTGCGTGAACCTCCCGAGCGACTTCAATTTGTCGACTGGGTGGTGTGCAACGGCGATGGAGACCCACCGGGTCTGCCATTGTCACTTCCCGCCAGGGTATCCATGCAGCTGAAGCCCGTCGGGCTGGTCTCTCTGGAGGATGGGCGACAGGTTTCCTGTCGTGCCGAATTGCCGGGATGTCGCGTACATGCGCTGGCCGGAATCGGGAATCCATCGCGGTTTTTCGATACACTGAGACAGCTGGGCTTCGACCCTATTGAGCATCCGTTGGCGGATCACGCTGATGTGCCTGAAGCGTTATTGGCACTCGCAGACGAATATCCAGTGATCATGACAGAAAAAGACGCGGTCAAGTGCCGCCATCTTGGTCCCAGGGGGTGCTGGGCGCTACGTGTCGATGCCGATCTTGGCGCCGCATTTGATACTCAACTATTACAGCGGCTGGCACCCTGGCCGCCGCATCAGACAGGACAAAACAATGGACCCGAAACTGCTTGATATTCTGGTTTGCCCCGTATCCAAGGCGCCGTTGGAGTGGAACAAAGACACCAACGAGTTGATCTGTCGAGCCAGTGGTCTTGCTTATCCTATTCGTGATGATATTCCGGTCATGCTGGAGTCGGAAGCGCGTACGCTGACGGCAGATGAGCGCCTGAAGGAGAATCACTGATACCATGAGCTTTTCCGTTGTCATCCCGGCGCGTTTTGCGTCCAGTCGTTTTCCGGGTAAACCGCTGGCCGATCTGGCCGGCAAGCCGATGGTCCAGCACGTATATGAGCGTGCCTGCGAGAGTGAAGCGGTGCGTGTTATCATTGCCACGGATGATGAGCGTATTGCAGCGGTGGCGCGTGGTTTCGGGGCCGAAGTATGCATGACCTCGGCAGAGCATCCGTCCGGCACCGACCGCTTGCAGGAAGTCGTGAAGACGCTAGGCTTTTATGCCGATGACATCGTGGTGAATGTGCAGGGCGACGAGCCATTGATTCCGCCGCGCATTATCAACCAAGTGGCACATAACCTTATGGCAATGCCCAATGCGGGCATTGCGACGCTCAGCGAGCCGATTGAGACGGTCGAGGCGCTGCTGAACCCCAATGTGGTGAAGGTGATCACTGACCATCAGGGGATGGCGCTCTACTTTAGTCGGGCCCCCATGCCCTGGCCGCGCGATGCCTTCATGCAGTCACAGGATACCTTGCCGCAAGGGTTCGATTGGCAGCGTCACATTGGTCTCTATGCGTACCGTGTAAAAATGCTGAATGACTTCGTGGCCTGGCCGCCGGCGCCGCTGGAGCAGACTGAATGCCTGGAGCAGCTGAGAGCGCTTTGGAACGGAGTGGGGATCCATGTGGCGGCTGCGGATGAGGCGCCGCCTGCAGGGGTAGACACGCCGGAAGACCTGGCGCGTATCGCTAAGTTGATGGCGCACGCTTGAGTCGTCTGTGAGGAGTGTTCACATGAGCCATAAACCATCCATTCTGTTCGTGTGCTTGGGCAATATCTGTCGTTCACCAACGGCGCACGGTGTTTTCGAGCACCTGCTGGAGCAGCAGGGTGAAAGCGCATCCTATCAAGTGGATTCGGCCGGAACGGCCGCCTACCACATCGGCAAGGCACCTGACCCGCGCAGCCGTGCAGCTGCTCGGCGTCGCGGCTACGACCTTGAGGACCTGCGTGCTCGGGCTGTTGAGCCGGAAGACTTCGAGCGCTTTGATTATATCCTGGCCATGGATGAAGCCAATCTGCGGGATCTGCGCAGCCTGTGCCCGCGCGGTTATCGTGGTCATCTGGGGCTGTTTCTTGCGTTTGCGGAAGGCATTCGTGTGCGAGAAGTCCCGGATCCCTATTATACCTCCGGCGAGCAGGGATTTGAGGAAGTGCTGGACCTGGTGGAATCGGCCAGTAAGGGGCTCTTGCGTCACCTGCAGCAGGCTACCGATGCATGACCGGGCTTAACATTGAAGCCGGAGCATCCTTGAAGCACCTCAACAGTTTTGGCTTTGAGGTCACCGCAGAGACGTTGATTACACTGACCGAGCGCAGTCAGTTGCCTCTACTGATGGCTCACCTGGCGCAGAGCGGCGATGAATTGCTGTTGCTGGGTGGCGGCAGCAACCTGGTGCTTGCACCCTTCGTGCCGGGTACGGTGTGTCACATGGCCATCACTGGCTGGAATCTGATCGAACAGGATGAATCCTGTCTGCTTCAGGTGGGAGCCGGTGAAAATTGGCATGACACCGTTGCGCGTACTTTGGATGAGGGCTGGTATGGGCTGGAGAACCTGGCTTTGATTCCCGGTACGGTCGGCGCGGCGCCGGTGCAGAATATAGGTGCCTATGGCGTGGAGCTCAAGGACAGGGTCAACCGGGTAGAAGTTTACGACCGTGAAATGCACCGGCTGTACTGGCGTTCGGCGGATGAGTGTGAGTTCGCCTATCGAGACAGCATATTTAAAAGTGGTGCCCCGGGTCGGTTTATCATTACGGCGGTTGAGTTCAGGCTGAGTCGAAAGGCACGTGTCGCAATTGATTACGCACCGTTGCAGGCCGAACTGTCCGGTATTGCCGATCCTTCGCCACAGCAGGTGTTTGAAGCCGTTTGCCGTGTTCGTCGGAGCAAGTTGCCATCTCCCAAGCAGTTGGGCAATGCCGGCAGCTTTTTCAAGAATCCAATTGTTACGGCAGAGCAATGTGCGCAGTTGCGTGCACGGGAGTCTGAGCTGGTTTACTTTGCCGAACCTTCAGGGCGGTGCAAGCTGGCTGCCGGTTGGCTGATTGACCGTTGTGGCCTTAAAGGGGTGCGCCAAGGCGCGGTTGGTACTTATCCGAAACAGGCGCTGGTCTTGGTGAACTGGGGCGGAGGTGATCGTGAGGCGGTGGAATTGCTAGCGGAACGGATTCAGCAGCAGGTGCAGGAGCGTTTCGGTGTCATGTTGGAGCCAGAGCCGCGTTTTTATCCCTGATACCCGAGCCAGGTGGTGCGGCGAAAGCCGGTTTACTCAAATAAAAAAGCCGCTGCAGTGATGCAGCGGCTTTTTTAGTGCGCCTGGTTTTATTGGTCGCTGGGTTGCTTTTCAGCCTGTTGGCGGCGTCGAACCTCCCTGGGGTCGTTGGGCGCACGACCGCCACGACGACGACGGCGCTGCTTTTCAACCGGAGTTTCATTGACCTCGGTCTGAGCAGCCGGCTTGTCGGCACTGTCTTCAGGCGTTGCCTCGGACTTGGGTGTCGCTTCGGTCTTGGTCGGCTCGACTCCGGTTTTGCTTGTGGCCGGGGAGTGCTGATCGGCAGCCTGATTCGGCGCTGCAGCAGTTTCAGTAGCCTCGGGCTTATTGGCCTTGTCTGCTTGCTGAACATTTGTGCCGGACACGGTCGGTTCAGCAGCCTGTGCAGCTTCGGCAGTGAGTGGAAGCGCGTGGCTTTCCTGCTCATCGTCTGATATGCCGGGCTCGGCCGATTGAGCAACCGCCTTGGTTTCCGCTGGCTCCTCGGTGGTGGTTGCAGGGACTTCAGCCGTCTTCGTGTTGGCGTTGTCATCTGCTTTCTGCTCGGCCACGGTTGGCTGTGCCTGCTGATTCACGCTATCGACAGCCGTGCTGTCCAGTGGCAGCTCCTGCTGTGTTTCTTCATGGCGAGCGCTGCCAGCGGTGGCCTGTGCCTCGGATTTGCTTTCGGCCTTCTTGTCACGGTTGCGTGAAGGACGGCGGCGGCCGCGAGAGGGGCGCTTTTCACTGCGTGCTGCCGGCTGCTCTGACGCAGTATCGCTGCCAGATTCGGTGCCAGCGGCAGTGGCTTCGTCATCAACGTGTTGCTTGACTTGCTGATCGCTCTCGGACTCCTGCTCGGTGACCTCTAAGGTCGTGTCTTTTGCAGTCGTCTGGTCAGCAGGGGCATCAGCGGTCTCTGCAGTTTTGCTGCTCGACTCGGGCGCGTTGCCCTCGGTAGCCGTTTCGGCAGGGCGTTTCTTCGCCTCCGACTCGGCGCGACTATCGGCAGTGGGTTGCCCAGCGGTCGCGTTAACGTCGGTTGCTGTGGTCTCATTTACGCCCAGCGTTTCGTTGGTGATGACCTTTTCGGTCAGCAGCGCCTGGATATCGCGTTCAGCGCCTTCATCACGCAGCTCTTCCGGCAGCGGGGTACGGGTTGCGGCCCGCTGCTCGGTATTGCGGCGACGGCGACCTCGACGTCGAGCACGGCTATTGTCATCGTTGCTCTGGTTGACGGATGAATCGGTAGTACGCTTTTCGGGTGCGCTGTCGGTTGTGCTTTCCTGGCTGGCTTGAGTCGCGTTATCCGCTGAATTTTCAGTCGGGTTTTCATCACGACGGCTGCGGCGGCGACGGCGACGGCTGCCTTCCTTCTTCTCGGGCTTCTGGCCGGATTCGGTCTCGCCAATGGCAGGAAGGTTCTGGTCGCGCTCCACCGTGATGATTTCATCATTGTCACGTTTTTCGGGACGCGAGCGGCGGCGGTCACTGTTGCGGCGATTGTTGCTGTGGGTGCGACGATTGTCACGGCCGCCACGACTGCTGCTGCGCTGCTCGGGCTTGTCATCGCTGTCGGCGGATGCGCGCTTTTCCGGTGCCTTGGTCGCGGGTGCTTCCGGTTTCGATTGTGCGGTTTCACCGCCCCCGAACAGACCGCGCAGGGCGCCCAGGATGCGCTCGCCAAATGAGGGAGTCGATGGTGTTGCCGGTGCTAATGGTTCGCTTGCAGCTGGGGTCTTGGGAGCCGGATTTTCGGTCGGTTTTTCCACCGGTGCGGCTTCGGCAGGCGGTTGAGGTGCGCGGGTAGGCGGTACAACTGCCTTGACAGCAGCCTGCTCGCGTTTGGGGGCTACGGCGCGAGCAATTTCCTGAGGCTCGGGCTCGGTTTCTGGTTGCAGGTTGTAGCTGGCATCTTGTGTTGTAGTGACCGTATGGTCATCCCGCAGACGAACGACCTCATAGTGAGGTGTTTCCATGTTCGGGTTGGGCACTATAACCACACGTACCTGATGGCGAAGTTCAATATCATGTACTTCGTGACGCTTTTCGTTAAGCAGGTAAGTGGCTACTGTCACCGGCAGAATGGCACGAATCTGCGCAGTGCGGTCCTTGGACGACTCTTCTTCGATCAGGCGCAAGATGGACAGGGCCAATGACTCAGTATCACGAATACTGCCTTGGCCGTGACAGCGCGGGCATACACTGCCACGCGATTCTGCCAGCGATGGGCGCAGGCGTTGACGCGACATTTCCAGCAAGCCGAAGCGGGAGATACGGCCCATTTGCACGCGTGCGCGGTCCAGCTTCAAGGAATCACGCAGGCGGTTTTCCACTTCGCGCTGGTTTTTGATCGGTGTCATGTCGATGAAGTCGATCACGATCAGGCCACCAATATCACGCAAGCGCAACTGGCGGGCGATCTCTTCAGCCGCTTCCAGGTTAGTCTGCAGAGCGGTTTCCTCGATATCGCTGCCGCGTGTCGCGCGTGCCGAGTTGATATCGATGGACACCAGAGCTTCGGTGGGGTCGATCACGATGGAACCACCGGACGGCAGTTTTACCTCGCGCTCAAAGGCCGTTTCGATCTGGCTTTCAATCTGGAAACGGTTGAACAGCGGCGTCTGTTCCTTGTATAGCTTGATGCGGCTCTCGTAGCTCGGCATTACCTGCTGCACAAACAGCTGAGCCTGTTCGTAGACGCTTGGGTTGTCGATCAGCACCTCGCCAATATCGGCGCGCAGATAATCGCGGATGGCGCGGATAACAACGTCACTCTCTTGATAAACAAGAAAGGGTGCGGGGCGCTGATTTACTTCCTTGATCGCATCCCACAGAGTGATCAGGTAATCCAGATCCCACTGCAGCTCTTCCGAGCTGCGGCCGATGCCGGCGGTGCGCACGATGGCGCCCATACCCTCGGGGATATTGACGCCGGATAGGGCTTCCTTGAGCTGAGCACGGTCTTCCCCTTCGATACGGCGTGAAATGCCGCCGGCACGAGGATTGTTCGGCATCAGTACCAGGTATCGACCGGCCAGGCTAATAAAGGTGGTCAGTGCGGCGCCCTTGTTGCCGCGTTCTTCCTTGTCGACCTGTACGATAACTTCGGTACCTTCCTTGAGGACTTCCTTGATGCTCGGGCGCTGGCCGCGCTCGGGCTGTTTGCAGAAGTATTCACGGGAGATCTCTTTAAGCGGCAAAAAACCGTGGCGCTCGGCGCCAAAGTCGACAAAGGCTGCTTCCAGGCTGGGCTCGACACGGGTAATTCGGCCCTTGTAGATGTTGGCTTTTTTCTGTTCACGGCTGTCGGATTCGATATCCAGATCGAACAGGCGCTGGCCATCTACCAGAGCGACACGCAACTCTTCTGGCTGAGTTGCGTTGATAAGCATTCTTTTCATGTTGTGTGCGTTCTCATAAACGCAACGCTTCTCGCCCTGCAGTGAGGGAGAAAATCAATGTCCAGTCTTTGGATGAGCGTGGCCAAACGGGCTCTGACGCTCGTGCAGCCTCGCAATCGGCGGGCTGCCACTATCGGCAGTGAAGGAAACGCGGACCTATGTCGTTATAGTCTTTGGCTGGTGCTACCGGCCTGGTCGGGCGGGCAGGTTCCTGGTCAGCGTGCGTCTTCACCTCCAACTGAACCTTCCGTCATTCGAAGGTCGTGAAAGCGTTACGTGAAAGTGTTGTGTTTCACGAAAAATCTTGTGTAATGCCGTCGGTCGGATCTTGTGCGGCCACTCGTCCGGAGTGAATGGCGGGGCCGGCTGCATGGATTTCAAATTTACTAAAGCCAACCGCCTGCGGCATCGGTAGAATATAACAGCTAACCCCTAAGGCATCAATTGAGAGTCCATCCGTCCTTATGGCGCAAAACCAAGTACAGCAACAACAGAAGGTCCGCTTTGTGGAAGTGGACGAAGATCAGTCCGGCCAGCGCGTTGACAATTTTCTGCGTACCGCCCTCAAGGGGGCGCCCAAGAGCCTGATCTATCGCATCCTTCGCAAGGGGGAAATTCGGGTCAACAAAAAACGGGTCAAACCGGATACGCGCCTTCAGGCTGGAGACGTGATTCGTATCCCGCCAGTGCGTGTGGCCGAGCGCGGCGAGGCGGCTCCGGTTGGCGCTGGTCTGGCACAGCACCTCGATGGTGCGATCCTGTATGAAAGTGACAGCCTGCTGGTCATTAACAAGCCGGCCGGTCTGGCCGTGCATGGTGGCAGTGGTGTTACCCTGGGTCTGATCGAGGCTCTGCGCCAACTTCGGCCGGATTGTCGTTTTCTGGAACTGGTGCACCGTTTGGACCGTGATACCTCTGGTTGCATCATGGTTGCCAAGAAGCGCAGCATGTTACGTTACCTGCATGATGCCCTGCGCTCGCGCAAGGTCAATAAAGTATATCACGCGCTAGTCGTGGGGCGCTGGTCGCGCCGTAAAGAGCGTGTTGACGCGCCCCTGCAACGTTTTGAACTGAAGTCCGGTGAGCGCATTGTCAAGGTCCACCCGGATGGCAAGGCGTCCGTGACCGAATTTCGCTTGTTGCGTCGATACCAGGATCTGGCAACAATGATCGAAGCGCGACCACTCACGGGACGCACTCATCAGATCCGGGTGCATACCCAGTTTGCCGGTCATCCCATTGTCGGCGACATAAAGTATACGCCGGATGAACAGAATCTTGTGTTTCGCGAGCTGGGCCTCAAGCGGCTCATGTTGCATGCGGCTCGTCTGGAGCTGACACTGCCGGACGGCGAGCGACTCAAAGTTGAAGCACCTCTGGATGAAGGCACGAAGGCCGCGCTTGCGCGTCTGGCTGAAAGTCACTCAGATTGAATGAAGGAAACGTCTTGATGGATAAGCAGCTCAAGGCCGATATCTTTGCCGCTGCCGACCAGTGCCTGCTGTCGGGCCGTGCGCCGAGTGCGTCACGGTTGTCACGGAGTCTCGAATGTATAGCCGATATTGATCTGGAGGCTGTGCTTGAAGAGTGGTGGTACGCCCTGTCTGGGCGCATTCGCTTCGGTGATGCGCGTAGTGTTGGGTCAGAGATGCCCGAGTCCATGCGGCAGGCATTCGGACGGATTTGGCAGCAGGCCGTTCAGGAGGCCACCGAAGAAGTGCGCGCCGAGCATTTGCGCACGTCGCCTGTTGATGAGCAAGCTGTGCGGGAGCGGGATGAGGCCGTGAAGCGTAGCCAGGCCGCGCTCGAGGAGCTTGAGCAGCGTTATCGCGAGCAAGAGCTGAAGCTGGATCAGTCACAGGAGCGCGTACAGTCACTCGAGGCTGACCTGACAGCGGTGCGCCAGGAGTTGGCGGGGCAGACGACACTGCATGTGCAAGAGAAGCAGCGACGCCAGAATGCCGAGCAGGAACTGGAGCAGCTGCGCAAGGCGCATGAAGATACCAAGCGCGTATTCGACCAGCGGGTTCGGGACGAAAAGCGACACAGCTTGGAGGCGCTTGCCAAGGTGGATGTCGACATGCGTCACTACCGCAATGCCTTGGAGAAACTGCGAGATGAAAGCGGCCGCAAGGAGGCCGAGCTGACACGTGAAATGCACGAGCTGCAATCGCGGCTGGCTCAGCGTGATGCTCGAGTAGAAGCGATGAATAACCAGTTGCGTTCACAGGATGATGCCATCAATGTGCACAAGTCCAGTGATGCCCAGCAGCAACGTGAAGTTGCGCGTCTTGGTGCGCAGCTGCTTTCAGAGACTAACCGCAGCAAACGCTGTGAAGAGCAGCTGCGTACCGTGGAAACTCAATTGACCAGCCTGAAGCAGAAGCATGCCGGTGAGGCGGCCGAATATGTCCGGCGTGAAAATCAATTGCGCGCCCAGCTGAAAGAGCGGGATGAGGCGCTTCAAAAGGCGCAGGTGCGAGCCAAGGGGCTGGAGGAGCGCTGCGATGCAATTGAAGAAGAGATGCGCAGGCTGAAGCAGAGGCCCCAGGGTTGAAAGGGAATTGAATACATATTCCTTTCTGTTATATTAGTGATATATTTATAACCAGAAGGGTGAAGTCAATGAAGCTGCAGCAGTTGCGTTACATCTGGGAAGTCGCGCGTCATGATCTCAATGTGTCGGCAACCGCCCAGAGTCTTTATACCTCTCAGCCGGGGATCAGCAAACAGATCCGCCTGTTGGAAGATGAGTTGGGTGTTGAGGTCTTCGCACGCAGCGGCAAGCATTTGACACGTGTTACCCCCGCCGGTGAAGCCATTCTCGCGATTGCCGGCGAAGTGCTGCAGAAATGCGAAGCGATTCGCCAGGTTGCCCAGGAATTCAGCGACGAACGCAAGGGCAAGTTGGAAGTGGCTACGACGCACACACAAGCGCGCTATGCATTGCCTGAAACCATTCATGATTTTATCAAGATCTACCCTGAGGTGTCGTTGCACATTCACCAAGGTACGCCGATGCAGATTTCCGAAATGGCGGCCGACGGCACGGTCGACTTTGCTATTGCCACCGAAGCCATGGCGCACTTCAGCGACCTGATCATGATGCCCTGTTATCGCTGGAATCGCTCAGTGGTGGTGCCGGAGGGACACCCGCTGACCGAGCTGCCCGCGCTAACGCTGGAAGCGCTGGCCGAATGGCCGCTGATCACGTATGTGTTCGGATTTACGGGGCGCTCCAAGCTGGATGATGCCTTCACCAACAAGGGGCTGGAGCCCCGCGTGGTGCTGACGGCCGTTGACTCGGACGTCATCAAGACATACGTCAAGTTGGGGCTGGGTGTGGGCATTATTGCCACCATGGCGTTCGAAGAGGGTAAGGATGATGGGCTGGTGGCGCTGGATGCGAGCCATCTGTTCGAACACAGTGTTACTCGCATCGGCTTCCGCAAGGGTACCTTCCTGCGTGGTTACATGTATGACTTCATTCAGACCTTTGCACCGCACCTGACACCGGACCTGGTACGCCAGGTACAGGCTTGCGGTAACCGCCATGACGTGGATGCGCTCTTTGCCGATATGGAACTGCCCGAGCATTGAAAGGATGCGGGTGACAGGGTAAATTGTGCGGCTATTATTAATTGACTGGAGGCGTCCCGCGTGGAACTGGCTTGTCTTGACCTGGAAGGTGTATTGATCCCTGAAATCTGGATCGCGTTTGCGGAAGAAACCGGCATTGAGGAGCTGAAGGCCACCACTCGGGATATTCCTGACTACGATGTGCTGATGAAGCAGCGTCTGCGCATTCTGGACGAGCATGGTCTTACCCTGCCGCAGATTCAAGATACCATCAGCCGCTTGTCGCCACTGGAAGGCGCACGTGAGTTTGTGGATTGGCTTCGCGAGCGTTATCAGGTCGTGATTCTGTCGGATACCTTCTACGAGTTTGCTGCACCACTGATGAAGCAGTTGGGCCACCCGACACTGCTGTGCCACAAGCTGGAAGTGAACGAAGAAGGGCGCATCACTGACTACACCCTGCGTCAGCGCGATCCCAAGCGTCAATCTGTTCGAGCGTTTCAGCTGCTGAACTACCGCGTGGTTGCGACCGGTGACTCCTACAACGATACCACCATGCTGGCTCAGGCCGAGGTCGGAATTCTATTCCACGCGCCGCAGAACGTGATCGAAGAGTTCCCGCAGTACCCTGCCGTGCACACCTATGAAGACCTCAAGGCTGAGTTTGTCAGGGCCAGCGTGCGCGACCTGACACTGTAAGCTCAATCGCCCCGGCTTTGCCGGGGCCATATAGGAGACCCTTGGCTATGAAGCGATATCTGCGCAAGCCCTTGATGCTGGGTGTGTTCTTGCCCGCGGTGGCGTTGACGCTGGGGGCATTTTCCTACCAGCCACTGGAGTACTCGCTGTCACTGGATTTGCCTGAAATGTCTCAGGCAGATATGCAGGCGACAGACCCCGAGGCACTGCATGAAGTCAGTATCCCGGATTATGTCTACACCATTCAGCCCGGGGATACGCTGAGTACAATCTTCGAGCGTCTGGGCGTGTCCCAAAAGCAGATGTACGAAGTGTTGGAAAGTGATGTTTCCATTCTGGCGCTGGATACCCTCAAGCCCGGTGACAGGCTTGGTTTTTGGCTTAGTCAGGACCGGCTTGAACAGCTTGAGCTGCGTTTCAGTGCCGCACATCAGGTCGTATTCACTCGGGCGGGTGAAGAGGCCTTTGAGTATCGTGATGTACGCATCGAAGGTGACTGGAAAGAAGAGGTTGTCGCGGGCGAAATTCATGGCAGCTTCTATACATCCGCCAAGCGAGCCGGGCTGACTGATGCGGAAGTGCAGCGTGTTTCCGCGCTTTTGCAGGACAAGATCAACTTCCGTCGTGATCTGCGTGCCGGTGATCAGTTCCAGGTCGTGCGCGCCAGGCAATATGTCGATGGTGAGGCAACCGGCAACATGCGCCTTGAAGGCTTGCGGGTATTGAACCGGTCGCGTGAACTTACGGCGTTCATGTTTGATGGGCACTATTACGACCTCAATGGTGAAAGCCTTGCACGTGCATTCATGCGGTACCCGACCAAGCGTCGGTTCCGTTTGAGCTCGCATTTCAACCCCTACCGCAAGCACCCGGTCACCGGGCGTGTGCGTCCGCACAACGGCACGGACTTTGCGACACCGATCGGCACCCCGGTGATGGCGACCGGTGATGGTGTGGTCACGCGCGTAACGCGCCACCCCTATGCCGGCCTGTATATCGTGATCGATCACGGCGAAAAGTACCGGACACGCTTCCTGCATTTGAGCAAGGCGCTGGTGCGCAAGGGGCAGACAGTGAGTCGCGGTCAGAAGATCGCTCTGACCGGTAACTCAGGTCGCTCCACAGGCGCGCATTTGCACTACGAGCTGCATATTAATGGTCGTCCGGTGAATGCCATGAAGGCGCCGATCCCGGTGGCGGATGCCGTGGGGGATGAAGACCGCGTTGCCTTCAATGCGCTCAAGGATCGTTTGTTGTCTCAGATGGCGACTCCCCAGGGCTGATCTCGGCCCCGGGGTCATGCCGGGATATGCTACTTCAGTTTGGCTGTTCCAGCGTTTTGATCAGATTGTTGACCTTGTTGAAGGTCTCCTGATATTCCTCTTCGATAATCGAATCCGCCACTATCCCACCGCCGGCCCAGCAATAAATATTGCCTTGGCTGCACAGCAGTGTGCGGATGGTGATGCTGGTGTCCATGCGTCCGCAGCAGCTGATGTAACCGATGGAACCGCAATAGATGGAACGGCGATGGGGTTCCAGCTCATCGATGATCTCCATGGCGCGTATTTTCGGGGCGCCGGTGATGGAGCCGCCCGGGAAGGCGTCACGCAGCAGCGTCAGCGGGCCGGCGTCAGGTTTGAGCTGTCCGCGAATGACGCTGACCAGGTGGTGCACATTGGGGTAAGGCTCCAGGCTGAACAGCTGAGGTACTTCAATGCTGCCGGGTTGGCAGTTGCGGCTCAGATCGTTGCGCAAGAGATCCACGATCATCAGGTTTTCGGCGCGATCCTTGCCGGAGGATGCCAGCTCCCGTGCCAGAGCTTCATCCTCTGCGGGGGTTTTGCCACGCGGGCGTGTGCCCTTGATCGGGCGTGTTTCCACTTCACCTTTGTGGGTGCTGAGCATGAAGCGTTCGGGTGACAGCGACAGGATCGCACCCTGTTCGGACTCCATGTAGGCCGCGAACGGTGTGGGGGCAATCTGGCGCAGCGCTTTGTATGCTTGCCAGGGATCCCCCTGGAAAGAAGCCTGAAAGCGCTGGGCAAAGTTGATCTGGTAGCAGTCGCCCGCGTGAATGTAATCGTCAATGCGCTGCAAGGCTCGGCGGTAGTCGTCCGCACTCAAATTGCTGACAAAAGGTTTCAGCAGCTTGAACGCGGGTGTGCGGGATAGGCAAGGATCGACCAAGAGGCTCTCCCTGACTCGGTTCACCAGTTCGCTGTCTGCCAGCGGGTGAAAGATCAATCGGCTGGTGCGAGTGTGATGGTCAATGATCACTGCCCAGAGGTAGCGACCGACGTTCAGCCAGGGGTAGTCGATATCGGCGGCCGCCTGCTCGGGAAGCTGCTCAATGGCGCGGCCAAGGTCGTAGCCGAAAATGCCGATCATGCCACCACAGAACGGCAACGCTTGCGGGTTATCGGGTCTACCCAGCTCGTCCAGGCACTGCTGCAGACATGCAAAGGGGGCTGTGTGAGCGTTGTCCAGCGGCTGGAGTCGGCTGTCAAGCAGTTGCAGTCCTTGTGGGCCGAAGCGGATGATACGGTCGGGCGCTGCTGAAACGATGTCATAGCGCCCCCCCAGAGCCTGCGGCTGGCTGCTGTCCAGCAATACCGGATGGCCCAGGTGTCGGATGCGCGCCAGCAGGTCATGGGCGCTCACGTCATAATCGATGTACTGCTGTTGGATCAACCTGAAACCTCGGCAAAAGGGTTATTTTAGCCTGTTCCGCCTGCGGGGGGCGAGACCTGTCAGGTACGCGCTTATAATGACGTCTGGATGTACACGCAGGATTATTTTTCATGAAACACCCTTTTGATATTCAGTCGTCAGTTTTGACGCTTCCCGATCAGCACCTGAGCTACCGCCTGTACCGCAACCCGGATGTGGCGCATGATCGACGGTTGCTGCTGATTCATGGTGCCGGTGTGGCCGGGCGTGATACCTGGCATATGTTGACGGCCTTTCTGCAGGGCTGGCGTGAAATACTGGTGCCGGATCTGCGCGGTACCGGCGAAAGCCGCTATCCGGACGGGGAGGAGCATGCGTTTGACGTCCACACGCTGGTCAGTGATATGGGGGCGTTGGTCGACCATCTCGGTTGGTGGCAGTTTGATCTGGGCGGGTACTCTCTGGGTGGGCTGGTAAGCCTATTGCTGAAGCAGCGATACCCCTACCGGGTTGGCAAGCAGTACCTGCTGGAATCGGCGGTGTTGGACCGTCCCGACTGGGACAGCACGGTCGAGTTGCGCCGTAAATATTCGGCTGCTGCCGTTCATCTGCGTTCGGATGATCGTGAGCGCGGCATTCGTCAGTTTCTGGATACTATCTCACCTAATCGCAAGGTTACGGCACAGGCCGACTCGGTTGCAGTCAGCCGACTGGCGCTACGCCCGCTGGGATTTGCACATGCGCTGGATGCGGTGACGGATGCGATCAACCGGCTGAACCGTGACGAACTGCTGCATGCGCAGGGCGATGTCAGCAGTTTCATTGGTGGACAGAGTGTTGAATTAATGCATCAGTTGCATCTTAGTCTGGCCGAACGCATGCCGAACTGGCACTACTTCATGGTGCCCGGGACGGATCATTCGCTGCCGTTTCAGAAACCGCGACAGATCGCGCGGATCATGAATGATGAGCTGCAGCGCTATCAACACATTAGCTGAGGGAATCCCCCTAGACTTTTGTCTGATGTTGACAATTTTTCAGTCTGGTTGAGTTGACGGCCTGAATTGGCATCGGTATCTTAGTTTCTCAAAATATTGTCGACAATCTTGATCAGGGGTTGTGTAAAACGTGAATGAAAAAAGCGGGCAGCCAAAAGTGGTGCCACTGGAACCTGAAACTCGAACCCTGGCTGATCGCGTGTGCCGTCAGATCGTGACAGCCATCGTCAAGGGCGAGATTCCTCCGGGACAGAAGATCAGTGAGCCTGAGCTGGCTCGGACCTACGGTATCAGC
Organism: Marinobacterium weihaiense; assembly: GCF_019061305.1. Classification (GTDB taxonomy): domain Bacteria; phylum Pseudomonadota; class Gammaproteobacteria; order Pseudomonadales; family Balneatricaceae; genus Marinobacterium; species Marinobacterium weihaiense. The sequence goes on along the minus strand of NZ_JAHQZT010000002.1, from coordinate 63,231 downwards.
CGTGGCCCGCTGCGTGAAGCCATTCGCCGTCTTGAGGGCTGGCGCCTGGTTGAGCGCAAGGCGCATGTCGGCGCGCGTGTCGTTAAGCTGTCAGCACACGAACTGATCGAGATTTATCGTGTAAGAGAAGCGCTTGAAGGCATGGCTTGCCGTCAGGCGGCCCAGAACATGACGGACGACGAAATTGCCAGTCTCAAGCAGCTCTTGGATGAGCACGAGGCTTCCGTCGAACAGCGCGAAGGGCGCTCCTACTTTCAGAAGGAAGGCGATCTCGACTTCCATTACCGAATCGTGCAGGGCAGCAAGAACTCCAAACTGCTGGAACTTCTCGGTGACGACCTGTACCACCTGGTACGCATGTACCGTTATCAATTCAGTGTATCCAGCTCGCGCCCCAAACGTGCACTCAAGGAGCATCGACAGATTATCGATGCAATCGAGTCACGGGACGAAGAACTGGCCGAGATGCTGATGCGCCGCCATATCAGTGCCGCGCGCCGCAACATCGAAGCCAAGCTGGAAACCGATATCAAACCAGAAGGGGATAAACATGGCTGAGAAACTGACTGCGGGTGCGCGCTTCCGTAAAGCGCTGGCTGAGAACCAGCCGCTGCAGATCGTTGGTACCGTCAATGCTTACAACGCAATGATGGCAACTCGTGTGGGTCACCAGGCAATTTACCTGTCCGGTGGCGGTGTCGCCAACGCTTCCTACGGCCTGCCCGATCTGGGTATGACCTCCATGAATGACGTGCTGGAAGACGTGTGCCGCATCACCAGTGCCGTTGACACGCCGCTGATGGTCGACATCGATACCGGCTGGGGTGGTGCTTTCAATATTGCTCGCACCATCAAGGAAATGGAAAAGGGCGGTGCTGCCGCTGTTCATATTGAAGACCAAGTGGCGCAGAAGCGCTGTGGTCATCGCCCGAACAAGGAAATCGTTTCTCTGGAAGAGATGGTTGACCGTGTCAAGGCGGCTGTCGACGCGCGCACTGATGATGACTTCTTCATCATGGCGCGTACCGATGCCTTCCAGATGGAAGGTCTAAATGCTGCGGTAGAGCGTGCCCAGGCATGTCTGGAAGCCGGTGCAGACGGTATCTTCGCTGAAGCGGTGCACACGCTGGACGACTATCAGGCGTTCTCCAAGGGCATCAACGGTGCTCACCTGCTGGCCAACATTACCGAATTCGGTGCTACGCCTCTGTTCAACAAGGCCGAGCTGGCGGAAGCCGGTGCCACCATGGTGCTGTACCCGCTGTCCGCTTTCCGTGCTGCCAACAAGGCCGCGCTGAATGTATATGAACACCTGCTGCAGGACGGTGATCAGAAGGCTGTTGTCGACACTATGCAGACCCGCATGGAACTGTACGATTTCCTCAACTATCACGATTTCGAGCAGAAACTGGACGCCCTGTTCCAGGAAGGCAAGAACAAATAATTACAACGTCATCATCCGGATAACGGATCGAGATAACTGGTAACGGGAGGTCCCCAATCCTCCCGACAACAGATTAAGGAGAGACAGATGGCAGAAGCAAAGAAACTCGGTGGCGCAGGCCTGCGTGGTCAGTCTGCTGGTGAAACCGCGCTGTGTACCGTGGGTAAATCCGGTGCCGGCCTCACCTACCGCGGTTACGACATCAAGGAACTGGCTGACAAGGCGCAGTTCGAAGAAGTTGCTTACCTGCTGCTGTATGGCAAGCTGCCCAACCAGGCAGAGCTGGACGCCTATAAGGCAAAACTGAAAGGCATGCGTGGTCTGCCGGACGCCCTGAAAATCGTACTGGAGCAGATCCCCAAGGATGCTCATCCGATGGACGTCATGCGTACCGGCTGTTCCATGCTGGGCAACCTGGAGACCGAGCAGGACTTCAGCGAGCAGCATGACAAGATCGATCGCATGCTGGCGGTGTTCCCATCGATCATTAACTACTGGTACAACTTCGCCCACAATGGCAAGCGTGTTGATACTGAAACGGGCGCTGATTCCATTGCCGAGCATTTCCTGTGGACCCTGCATGACAAACAGCCGGACCCGCTGCACGTTAAGGTGATGCACGCATCCCTGATCCTGTACGCGGAGCACGAGTTCAACGCGTCTACCTTCACGGCGCGCGTCTGTGCGTCCACCCTGTCCGACATCCACAGCTGCGTCACCGGCGCAATCGGTTCTCTGCGTGGCCCGCTGCACGGCGGTGCCAACGAAGCGGCCATGGCGATGATCGAGAACTGGACATCGGCTGACGAAGCCGAAGACAAGATCATGGGCATGCTGGCGCGCAAGGACAAGATCATGGGCTTCGGCCACGCGATCTACCGCGAGTCCGATCCGCGTAACGCCATTATTAAGGAATGGTCCAAGAAGCTGGCTGATCAGGTGGGTGATACCGTCCTGTACGCGGTGTCAGAGCGTGTTGAAGCGGTCATGTGGCGCGAGAAGAAGCTGTTCTGCAACGCTGACTTCTTCCATGCATCCGCGTACCACTTCATGGGTATCCCGACCGAGCTGTTTACGCCGATCTTCGTATGTTCGCGTGTTGCCGGCTGGACCGCTCACGTCATGGAGCAGCGTGCCAATAACCGCATTATCCGTCCGTCCGCGGACTACACCGGCCCTGAATCGGCCGAGTGGGTGCCGATCGAAGAGCGCGCCTGATGCGCCGGGGTGCAGCCGCTCACGCAGCTGCGCCCCGTCTTCGTTTGGTATACAGGTCTGAGTCTCCGGCTAACAGTAGCCGGATTGTCTCAGGCCCGCGTCAATGAACACTACTCGATGGACTCCCGACGCCATGAATACAGAATTTCGTAAATCTCTTAACGGCACAGGCCTGGATTACTTCGACACCCGCGCGGCGGTTGATGCGATAGAACCCGGTGCCTATGCCAAACTGCCGTATACGTCTCGTGTCCTGGCCGAGCAGCTGGTTCGTCGCTGCGATCCGGCCGCGCTGACCGACTCCCTCAAGCAGCTGATCGAGCGCAAGCGTGATCTGGACTTTCCCTGGTATCCGGCGCGTGTCGTCTGTCATGACATCTTGGGTCAGACCGCGTTGGTCGACTTGGCCGGTCTGCGTGATGCTATTGCTGAAAAGGGTGGTGACCCGGCCAAGGTCAACCCGGTTGTACCGACACAGCTGATCGTCGACCATTCTCTGGCCGTTGAAGCGCCGGGTTTTGATCCGGAAGCGTTCGAAAAAAACCGCGCCATTGAAGATCGCCGCAACGAAGACCGTTTCCACTTCATCGACTGGACCAAAACCGCGTTCAAGAACGTGGACGTGATCCCGGCCGGTAACGGCATCATGCACCAGATCAACCTGGAGAAGATGTCGCCGGTGATTCAGGCGCGCGACGGCGTCGCCTACCCGGATACCTGTGTCGGTACCGACTCGCACACTCCGCACGTGGATGCGCTGGGTGTAATCGCCATCGGTGTGGGCGGTCTGGAAGCCGAAACCGTGATGCTGGGCCACCCGTCCATGATGCGTCTGCCGGATATCGTCGGTGTCGAGCTGACGGGGCAGCGCAAGCCGGGCATTACCGCGACCGATATTGTACTGGCGATCACCGAATTCCTGCGCAAGGAGCGTGTGGTCGGTGCTTACCTGGAGTTCTTCGGCGAAGGGGCGGACAGCCTGACCATCGGTGACCGTGCCACCATCTCCAATATGACACCGGAATACGGTGCCACTGCGGCGATGTTCTACATCGATGACCAGACCATCGACTACCTGAAGCTGACCGGTCGTGAGCCGGAGCAGGTCGCACTGGTTGAGCAGTACGCCAAGGAAACCGGTCTTTGGGCGGATGATCTCAAAACCGCTCAGTACGAGCGCGTACTGACGTTCGATCTGTCGTCTGTTGAGCGTAACCTGGCCGGTCCCTCCAACCCGCACCGTCGTCTGCCGACGTCAGCACTGCACGAGCGCGGCATTGCCGACGAAGACAAGCTGGCTGCGGCGCGCAAAGAAGAGGAGGAAGGTCTGCTGCCGGACGGCGCTGTCATCATCGCGGCGATCACGTCCTGCACCAACACCTCCAACCCGCGCAACGTAGTAGCGGCCGGCCTGTTGGCGAAGAAAGCCAACGAGCTGGGTCTGATCCGCAAGCCCTGGGTCAAGTCTTCTTTTGCGCCGGGTTCCAAGGTGGCGCGTCTGTACCTGGAAGAAGCCGGCCTGCTGCCGGAACTGGAAAAACTGGGCTTCGGTATCGTGGCCTATGCCTGCACCACCTGTAACGGCATGTCCGGTGCACTGGATCCGAAAATCCAGCAGGAAATCATCGACCGCGATCTGTATGCAACTGCCGTCCTGTCCGGCAACCGCAACTTCGACGGCCGTATCCACCCGTACGCGAAGCAGGCGTTCCTGGCGTCTCCGCCGCTGGTTGTGGCCTACGCCATCGCCGGTACCGTGCGTTTCGACATCGAAAAGGATGTGCTGGGCACCGACCAGAACGGTAACCCGGTTACCCTGAAGGATCTGTGGCCGTCGGATGAAGAGATCGATGCGATCGTCAAGGAAAGCGTGAAGCCGGAGCAGTTCAAGCAGGTCTACATCCCGATGTTCGATCTGGGTCAGGTCGAAGAAGCGGAGAGCCCGCTGTACGACTGGCGTGAAATGTCCACCTACATCCGTCGTCCGCCGTACTGGGAAGGCGCACTGGCCGGTGAGCGTACCCTGAGTGGCATGCGTCCGCTGGCGGTGCTGGGTGACAACATCACCACCGACCACCTGTCACCGTCCAATGCCATTCTGGCCAGCTCTGCGGCCGGTGAGTACCTGGCGAAGATGGGCCTGCCGGAGGAGGACTTCAACTCCTACGCGACCCACCGTGGTGATCACCTGACCGCACAGCGGGCTACATTCGCCAACCCGAAACTGCTGAACGAAATGTGTCTGGATGCGAATGGTGAGGTGATTCAGGGCTCTCTGGCGCGTCTGGAGCCGGAAGGCCAGCAGATGCGCATGTGGGAAGTGATTGAAACCTACATGAACCGCAAGCAGAACCTCATTATTGTTGCCGGTGCCGATTACGGTCAGGGCTCGTCTCGTGACTGGGCGGCCAAGGGCGTGCGTCTGGCCGGCGTGGAAGCGATCGTGGCCGAAGGTTTCGAGCGCATCCACCGTACCAACCTGGTCGGCATGGGCGTATTGCCGATGCAGTTCAAGGACGGCGAAACCCGTCACACCTACGGTATCGATGGTACCGAGACCTATGATGTGAAGGGTGAGATCGCGCCGGGTGCTGAACTGACGCTGGTGATCAACCGTCGCAACGGCGAAACCGTTGAAGTGCCGGTGATCTGCCGTCTGGATACTGCGGCCGAAGTAGAAACCTACAAGGCTGGTGGTGTCCTGCAGCGCTTCGCCAAGGAGTTCCTGGAAGCGGAAGGCGCTGCCTGATTCCAGTCCTCCCCAGTCCCGAACCGTCGTTGATGGTTCGGGCGTGTCCCGGATAGGGCGCAGACACAAGTGCTGCAGTGTTACCGGGGCGGACCGTGTGGCGCCATGGATGGCGCCATCGAGCCCCCAGGGATGGGTTTACGGCGTGTCCGAACCGGTAATACTGTAGCGCTCCTTTCCTTGTCTGAATGCTCCCGTCCGGCAACCGACTTATTTTGGAGCATCTACATGTCCAGTGTTCCCCAGATTAAAGTACCGGCTACTTACATCCGTGGCGGTACCAGTAAAGGCGTTTTCTTCCGTCGTCAGGATCTGCCTGCCGCTTGTCAGGAGCCCGGCGAAGCCCGTGACAAGCTGCTGATGCGCGTAATCGGCAGTCCCGATCCCTACGGTCAGCAGATCGACGGTATGGGTGGCGCGACTTCGTCCACGTCCAAAACCGTTATTCTGGATAAAAGCACCCAGCCCGATCACGATGTTGACTACCTGTTTGGTCAGGTGGCGATCAACAAGGCGTTCGTGGACTGGTCCGGCAACTGCGGTAACCTGACCGCTGCTGTCGGCGCGTTTGCTATCAGCGGTGGCCTGGTCGATGCGGACCGTATCCCTGAAAACGGCATCTGCACTGTGCGCATCTGGCAGAAGAACATCCAGAAAACCATCATTGCCCATGTGCCGATCACCAATGGTGAAGTGCAGGAAACCGGTGACTTCGAACTGGATGGCGTGACTTTCCCGGCGGCTGAAGTGGTGATCGAGTTCATGGACCCCGCCGATGGCGAAGGCTCCATGTTCCCGACCGGTAACCTGGTGGATGATCTTGAGGTGCCGGGTGTTGGTACCTTCAAGGCGACCATGATCAACGCCGGTATCCCGACCATTTTTGTTAACGCGGCGGATATCGGTTACACCGGTACCGAACTGCAGAAAGACATCAACTCCGATGCCGAAGCGCTGGCGCGTTTTGAAACCATGCGTGCCTATGGTGCGGTGAAGATGGGTCTTATCCAGGATATCGAAGAAGCGGTGGCGCGTCAGCATACGCCGAAGATTGCGTTCGTTGCTCCGGCTACTGATTACGAGGCTTCCAGCGGCAAGCAGATCGGTGCCAACGATATTGATGTCTGCGTCCGCGCGCTGTCCATGGGCAAGCTGCACCACGCCATGATGGGTACGGCATCGGTTGCCATTGCAACCGCGGCCGCCGTGCCGGGTACGCTGGTGAACCTGGCCGCCGGTGGTGGCGCCCGTGAAGCCGTGACCTTTGGTCATCCCTCCGGCACCCTGCGTGTGGGGGCGGCTGCGGAAGAAGTGAATGGCGAATGGACCGCCAAGAAAGCGGTGATGAGCCGCAGTGCCCGCGTGCTGATGGAAGGTTTTGTGCGCGTACCGGGTGATACCTTCTGATTGCGCAGCTATAGAATCTACCTTAACGCCCGCATTTGCGGGCGTTTTTGTGTCTACCTGTAGCTGAGAGCCGGCGTTTGCTGTGGCATAGTGTAATCTGGAAACTGTCAATGACTGACGGGAGAGTCGGATATGCCTCTTGTAAACCCGAAAGGATCTCGGTTTGGCTGGTATGGTCTAGCCATTGCGCTATTGATGGCGGGAGTCCTGGTGACAGAACAGGTTGCCCAGTTGGCCAGGGTACGCCAGCAGCAGGTTGAACAGCTGGAAGCCGCCGTCTATCTGGCGCAGCTACGCGGGCGACTCGATGATGAATTGAATGCCGTTATCTTCCTGGTGCGCAGTCTAGCGGCGTTCGTGTCGGCTAACCCCGACAGCGGTGCCGACCGCTGGCACAATGTGTCGCGGCAGGTATTGGGGGAAACGGACCTGGTACGCAATATCGGCCTGGCACCGGACAACATCATTCGCTTTGTGTACCCGCTTGAAGGCAATGAGCAGGCGCTGGGGCTGGATTACCGTCGCCATGCCGAGCAATGGCCGCCGGTGGAGCGTGCCATGACAACCGGACGTATGACACTGCAGGGGCCCATCGAACTGGTTCAAGGCGGGCAGGGGTTGCTGGCGCAAATGCCTATTTCGTACTCGTCCGGTGGGCAGCCACGCTATTGGGGGGTGGCATCGATCGTGATTCACTTTGACCGATTGCTGGCCAATGCAGGCGTGAGTGTACAACAAGATGGTTATGAGCTGGCCATTCGTACGGAAGGTGGACCGGATGCGGTATCCAGGCTGTTACTGGGGGATGCGCGTGTATTCGAGAGACCTTTGGCGCAGGTACAGATCTACATGCCCGATACCCATTGGGTGCTGGCAATGCGTCAAACACCTGTAGAGCAGCGCTCGCTACTGATAATACGTGTTGTGGGGGTGTTGCTGTCATTACTGCTGGCGGGCTCAATAGTGCTTTGGCGTGAGTTCAGACAGACTAACTGAGACAGCAGGTTCGGTAGGCACCGGCAGCCTGTAGACTGCCGGATGCTTGGGGATCAGCGCTTGGGCAGCACATCCTTGAGCTTGGTGTTCATGTCGCGCAGACACTGTTCGGTGGTATCCCAGTCGATACAGGCATCGGTCACGGAAACGCCATGCTTGAGCTGGCTCAGATCATCCGGGATCGACTGGTTGCCCCATTCCAGGTTGCTCTCGATCATCAGGCTGACGATGGAGCCGTTGCCTTCCAGAATCTGGTTGGCGACGTTCTCGGCCACCAGAGGCTGTAGTGCCGGATCCTTGCTGGAGTTGGCGTGGCTGCAGTCGACCATGATGTTGGCCTGCTGACCGGCTTTCTCCAGCGCCTGTTCACACAGCTTGACGCTGACGGAATCGTAATTCGGCTTGCCGTTGCCGCCACGCAGTACAACATGACCGTAACGGTTGCCGCGAGTACGTACGATGGAAACCTGACCGTCGCCGCTCATGCCCAGGAAGCTGTGCGGGTGCAGCACGGATTTCATGGCGTTTACGGCTACGTCTAGGCCACCGTCGGTCCCGTTCTTGAAGCCGACGGCACAGGATAGACCCGAAGACATTTCACGGTGGGTCTGAGATTCGGTGGTGCGTGCGCCGATGGCCGACCAGCTGATCAGATCCTGCAGGTACTGCGGGGTGTTCGGATCCAGTGCCTCGGTTGCCAGCGGCAGGCCCATTTCCGACAGGTCGATCAGCAGCTTGCGCGCAATGTGCAGACCCTCTTCGATATCGAAGGAGTCATTCATGTGCGGGTCGTTGATCAGACCTTTCCAGCCCACGGTGGTGCGGGGCTTCTCGAAATACACGCGCATGACCAGATACAGGCTGTCCTTGACTTCTTCGGCCAGCGCCTTGAGCTTGCGGCCGTATTCCAGTGCGGCTTCAGGGTCGTGAATGGAGCAGGGGCCCACCACGACAAAGAGGCGCTTGTCCTTGCGGTCCAGAATGTCTTTGATCACCTGGCGCCCCTGCATCACAGTTGCCGCGGCGGCTTCGGTGATGGGTAGCTTGGCCTTGAGGGCTTCCGGCGTGATCAGCGGAACATTGGAATCGATATTGAGGTCTTCTACGCGTGTATCGGTCATCTTATAGTCCTGACAGCGGCTGAAATGCTGGTTGTCGGCTTTGTCTGCAGCCGATTCATTCTGTTTTACCACATCAATGCAGACGTTATAAGTGTCTGAAGGTGTTAGATTCTGCCTGATACCGGCAGGCCGGGTGCAAATGATAGAATTCAGCAATTGTTGATATACGGGCGAACATTTCCCTGTGCGCCCTGTCACACTGTGATAACTCGGTTTGAAAGAAGGAAATATATTGTGCGAGTGCGTGCGGTGCTGCAGCCCGTTTTGATGCTGTTGATGCTGTTGTCGGCTACGGTTGCCCAAGCGAGCCTGTTTGGCAGCGGCGCGTCAGCCAATCAGCCGGTTGATGTGGACGAAGCCTTCCAGTTGCGGGTTGAGTCGCCGGCTCCGGGCGTTGCGCGTCTGGTATGGGCGGTCAAGTCGGATTACTACCTCTATCGGGAAAAAATCGGCGTTACGCTGCCCGAGGGGGTTGAACAGGTCGCCCGGCGTGATGCCAGTGGCGACATCAAGGACGATCCCCTGTTTGGCCAGGTTGAGGTATATCACGAGCTGGCCGAGGTGGAGCTACTGCTGGGGCGCGCGACCGAGGGTAACGATGACGTCGAGATTGATGTCACCTATCAAGGCTGCTGGGAAGGCGGGGTCTGCTATCCGCCGGTGACCAAAACCGTCAGTGTTGGTCAGTTGCCGCTGGCATCGGGGCTGAGCTGGCCTGAAGCAACGGATGAACAGGTCGTGGTGGAGCGCCAAGCGACCCAAACGGTCCCGGTCAGTGAACAGGACCGTTTCGCACAGCTGCTGGCCGGTGACGACTGGTGGCTGATGCTGGGCGCCTTTTTCCTGGCAGGGCTGGCGCTGTCGCTGACGCCTTGTGTGTTGCCGATGATTCCGATTCTGTCCAGCATCATCGCCGGTCAGGGAACTCATATCAGTACGGCGCGTGCCTTTTCACTGTCACTGGTCTACGTGTTGGCCATGGCGCTGACCTATACCCTGGCAGGTGTTGCAGCCGGGCTGTTCGGTGCCAATTTGCAGGCCGCATTCCAGAACCCCTGGGTCATCGGGACATTCAGTGGGCTCTTCGTGCTGCTGGCCTTTTCCATGTTCGGTTTCTATGACCTGCAGCTGCCTGCGGCCCTGCAGAGCCGCCTGAGCAATGTCAGTCATCGCCAGAAGGGCGGTACGTTGACCGGTGTAGCGGTGATGGGACTGTTGTCGGCGCTGATCGTTGGTCCCTGCATGGCGGCGCCGTTGGCGGGGGCGTTGATCTATATCGGCCAGAGTGGTGATCCGGTGCTGGGGGGCACGGCGTTGTTTACCCTGTCCATGGGTATGGGGGTGCCCTTGCTGCTGGTCGGAGCTTCTGCCGGCAAGTTGCTGCCAAAGGCTGGTGCCTGGATGGAAGGGGTGAAGGCCGGTTTTGGTGTGGTACTGCTGTTGATGGCCGTCTGGATGCTGGATCGCATCCTGCCGACGACTGCAACCATGTTGATGGTCAGTTTGATTCTGTTGCTCAGTGCCGTATATCTGGGCGCGGTGGACCGTCTGCCCGACCATGCACGGGGCTGGCACCGTTTCTGGAAGGGCGCAGGGCTGATCCTGTTGATTTATGGTGCGGCACTGCTGATCGGGGTGTTGTCCGGCAGCAAGAGCTTGCTGTATCCGTTACAGGGCCTTGCCGGTGGTTCGGCACAGGCGCAACAGAACCGTGCGGAACTTCCCTTTGAAGTGGTGAGCCGCGAGGCCGACCTGGATCGGCTGCTGGAGGAGGCCAGGCAGAACGGGCAGCCAGTCATGCTCGATTTCTATGCCGACTGGTGCATCGCCTGTATCGAACTGGAGTACGTCACCTTCAACGATCCGGGTGTGCAGCAGTCGCTGCAGCCCTTCAAGCTGATCAAACTGGATGTGACCGCCAATGATGATGATGCCAAGGCGCTGTACCGTCGCTTTTCCATTATCGGCCCGCCGGCACTGATCTTCTTTGATGCCAGCGGTCAGGTGAGACCGGAACTTACCCTGATCGGGGTGATCGACCCGGATGATTTCATTGCGCAGACCGAATACGTCAAGCGCTGAGCCCCGTTCAAAACGAAAGACCCCGCCTTAGCGGGGTCTTTGCATTCAGTCCTGTAGCTGTGGCAAATCGCGGAACAGCTCCAGGGCTTCGGGGTTGGCGAGGGCATCCCGATTCTTGACCGCTTCACCCATAACCATCTTGCGTACCGCCAGTTCGACGATCTTGCCACTGATGGTGCGGGGGATATCGGTCACCTGAATCACCTTGGCCGGCACATGGCGCGGTGTGGTGTTGGCGCGGATGGTGTCGCGAATGCGCTGGGTCAGGGCGTCATCCAGCTCCAGTCCGTCCTGCAACCGAACAAAGAGCACCACGCGAACGTCTCCCTGCCAGGGCTGGCCGATACACAGGCTTTCTAGAATGCCGTCGATCTTCTCGACCTGGCGATAGATTTCTGCCGTTCCGATGCGCACCCCGCCGGGGTTGAGCACGGCATCGGAACGGCCGTGGATGATCAGGCCGTCATGCGCCGTAATTTCACCGTAGTCGCCGTGCGCCCAGACGTTATCGAACTGGCTGAAATAGGCATCTTGGTATTTACGGCCGTTAGGGTCGTTCCAGAAGCCGATCGGCATCGACGGGAAGGGGCGTGTACACACCAGCTCGCCCTTTTCTTCACGTAGCGGCTTACCCTCGTCGTCGAAAATCTCGACCGCCATGCCGAGGCCGCGACACTGGAGTTCCCCGGCATACACGGGGCGAATCGGGCAGCCCAGCGCGAAGCAGGACAGAATGTCGGTGCCGCCGGAAATGGATGACAGCTGCAGATCCGGCTTAATGTCGCGATAGGCATACTCAAAGCTCTCATGTGCCAGTGGAGAACCGGTGGAGAGCAGGGCTTTCAAACCGACCAGGTTATGGGTCTCGCGCGGCTTGACGCCGGCTTTTTCCAGTGCCGCAATGTATTTGGCACTGGTGCCGAAAATGCTGATGCCTTCCTGTTCGGCGATATCCCACAAATGCTCGGGTGACGGAGCAAAGGGGGAGCCGTCAAAGAGTACCAGCGTGCAACCGGTTGCCAGGCCGCTAACCAGCCAGTTCCACATCATCCAGCCGCAGGTGGTGTAGTAGAACAACCGGTCGTCCCGACTGACATCGGTGTGCAGCAGGTGCTCCTTGAGGTGCTGTAGCAAAGTGCCGCCAGCACCGTGGACGATGCACTTGGGCACCCCAGTGGTGCCGGAGGAATACATGATGAACAGCGGGTGGTCGAACGGCAGCTGTTCGAACTCGATCTCCTCGGCGTCCGCATCCACAAAGTCCTGCCACAGGCGTGCCTTGGTCAGCGTGCTGATGTCCGGGTCTGCATCAATAAAGGGCACCACGACGATGGTTTCCACTGATTGCAGTTGGTTCGCAATCCCCTGTACGCGCTCAAGGCTGTTGAGCACCTTGCCGTTGTAGCGATAGCCGTCTGTCGTGATCAGAATACGGGGTTCCACCTGCCCGAAGCGGTCCAGTACGCCGTTGATACCGAAATCCGGTGAACAGGAGCTCCACACGGCACCGATGGAGGCGGTGGCCAGCATGCCGATCAGGGTTGCGGGGACATTGGGCATGAAACCGGCCACCCGGTCTCCCGGCTGGATGCCCTCACGGCGCAGGGCGCTGGCCAGCTGTGCCACCTGCCGGTACAGCTCGGCGTGCGACAGTTCGATGCGGCAATCGTCTTCGCCGCGAAAGATCACCGCCGGACGGGTATCACGCCAGCGCAGCAGGTTTTCCGCATAGTTGAGCCGAGCCTGCGGGTACCAGCGTGCGCCCGGCATACGCTCCGGGTGTTCCAGGGTGAGGTCTCCCTGTTCGGATGCAATGATATCCGCATACTCCCACAGGCTGTCCCAGAAGGCGGGGCTATGGTCAATGCTCCAGGTATACAGGCTGTCATAGTTGCTGAGCAGAAGCCCATGGGTTTCGTTCACCTGCTGCATGAAACGGTAGATTTGAGTGTGTTCGCAGCGGTGTTGATCCGGCGTCCAGAGTGGCGCTGTCATCGACCTCTCCTGATTTAATTGTTATGAATGAGTGGCAAGACGGTAGCAATGAAAGTTTACGTTAACGTAAACTTTCATTGATCGGAGCAGGGGAGTCAAGAGCGATCAACGCAGAAAGCGCGTGCTGATCTCGCGGAAGGTATCGGTGCCGGCCTTGCGCAGCCATTCGAATGCCACCATTTCACGGGTCACGATGTAAATGCCGCACTGGCGGAAACGTGCCAGCGCAGCGGCCTTGTCTGCCGGGGAGCGAGAGGAGACGCAGTCCTCGACGATATACACCTCGTGTCCCTGTTGTTTCAGTTCGAGTGCGGTTTGGAGCACGCAGACATGGCTTTCCATGCCGATTAGTATCATCTGTTCATGGTTGCCTTCGTTGATGAAGCGGTCCGGTTCGGTATCCGACATGGCGGAAAAGGAAATCTTCTCGACAATGTGCTCCGGCTTCAGTCGTTCGGCTACGGAGGCGATGGTGCTGCCCAGGCCCTTGGGGTACTGCTCGGTTGCCAGAACCGTTACATTCAAGCGGTTGGCAATATCGATCAGCCAGTTGCAGTTGTCGACAACACGAGCGACATCATCAATGACCGGCGCCATCCGCTCTTGAATATCAATGACCAGAAGACAGGATTTTTCGGGATGTATCAGCATGGGGGCACCCTCTTGTTATGTTCATCCCCAGCATAGACGCTGCAGCGTACAACTTGAATGCCTGTGCACGATTCCAGGTTGATTATGCAGCAGGGAAAAAAGGGCAGACCGGAGTCTGCCACTCAAGGGCAAAGTATGATTGCTTGTCTCAGGCGACATGGAGCCTGAAAGGAGGCGAGAGTGCTGCAGTGATCACCGCAACAACGATTGTATGCTAGCATAGGCCCATAAAGAGATACATAAAAACAAAGTATAATATTTATTGTGTATCATATTGATGTAGGCGGTTATGCGTTACCCGGCTTGCCGTCTTCCAATAACGATAACAACCGCAAGGAGCCTCAAATGAAAGTGTATTCCATTGACGGTATTACGCCTGTCATTGATCCAACCGCCTTTGTTCATCCCAGTGCCGTCCTGATCGGAGATGTCATCATCGGGCCACGCTGTTATGTAGGCCCGGCCGCCTGTCTGCGTGGTGATTTTGGCCGTCTGGTGCTGAAAGAGGGCGCCAATATCCAGGATACCTGCGTCATGCACGGTTTTCCGGGCACGGATACCGTGGTGGAAGAAGATGGCCACATCGGCCATGGTGCCGTGCTGCATGGCTGTGTCATCAAGCGCAACGCACTGGTCGGCATGAACGCCGTGGTGATGGACGGAGCTGTCGTGGGCGAGTCCTCGATTGTGGCGGCCATGGCATTCATCAAGGCTAAGTTCGAAGTGCCTGAACGCACTCTTGCGGCCGGTTCGCCGGCACGCATTGTGCGCCAGTTGAGCGATGAAGAGATTGCCTGGAAAACGGCCGGTACCGGTCAGTATCAGGATCTGGCGATCCGCAGCCTCAATACCATGCAGGCCGTTGAGCCGCTGACCGAGGTCGAGCCTGACCGCAAGCGCCTCGACTTTAATGGTGAGGTGGTTCCACTGTATCAGGTAAAAGAGCAGCGCTGATCGATCGCGGCCGGTTCGACCGGCCGTGATCAACCTTATTCGTTACTCTTCGCTGAATTGGGGCCAGTACTGCTTCACGACCGGGCCGCGGGTATCAAAGGTATGGCAGGTGTTGAGCATGGGCGGTCGACCGCCTCCCTGAGCCCCGAAGTCTTCACGCTTTTCGCGTTCGTTATGCGTGGTCTGGTAGGCGGTTGTGGCCAGTACACCCAGCATTTCCAGCAGGTGCGTGCAGCCCTGAGTCCCGCCCAGCAGTTCACGGGTCAGTCGAGTAAAGCCGGGGGCGATACGGTGGCCGATCAGCTTGCGAAAGCTGTCCGCAATCTGCGGGCAATGTCGGAACGGGGTGTAATCCATGCAGGCCTGGACATCGAGAATATTCAGGTCGTAATCGATGGTCAGGCGCAGCGCCATCTTGTGCAGTGGCTCACCTGCGGGGATAACGCCATCATTGCGTTCTGCTACCTGTAGATCAAAGCTCTTGATATCGATGAGCTCGCCTTCAATGTCCCATAAACCGTCATTGCGCTTGTAGCCGTTACAGGTGACATAGCGCGTATGGAGCGGCTCACGCTCGACAGGCGGTGGCAAGGGCATAGGTATGTACCTCGAAAAATCAATTCGGCGGAATCAGAGTCCGCCGAAGCGTTTGTAAAAGCGGGGGGCCGGTTCGGGCAGGGGGCCGTCGGCGGTTTCCTGGGTTTCGGACAGCCATTGGTCCGCCTGAGCATAAATTAGCCGGTAGATGTTCCGACACAGAACGCGTGCAGAGGTGCCGGCCCAGTCGGCAGGCAGCAGTTTCTCCGGCAATAGCGGATCACGCAGTAACAGGCGCCGGTAGTGGTGGATCAGGAGTGTACGCAACTGGAAGCATTGCTCAGGTTCAAGCTCGTCCGCAGACTTGATGGCACGCAGGATTGGGCGGAAGCGGTCCAGAAACTGTTGGTAGTCCTCTGCCAGTTGCTGCAGGTTCCAGCACTCATGTACCAGCTGCTTCAGGGCTTCTGAGGTATCACTGCCAACCATCTCAGAGCGCATGTGAATGACTTCGTTCTGTACGCACAGCTCTTGGAGGGTGTTGTTGAGCTCAAGAGTGTCCGCCATGGGGTGTGCCATGATGCTGGGGGCGATGTTGCCGAAGCCTTGCCACTCCAGTTCCTTTTTTAACACCTTGCGCAGCTCGTTATCGAGTTGATTGCCCAGCACCATGTCCCATTTGCCGTCCCATTCCGGATACAGCTCAGCGTAGATACGGCGGAAGGCGCTTTCAAAGCGGCGGCGGCCGGAGTCGGTCAGGCTATAATAGCTGCGTCGCCCAATTTGGTTGGAGGTCAACCAGCCGTCCTTGGTCAGACGAAAAATGGACGTGCGTACCAGACGCTGATTGAGTCCCAGCGGTTCCAGCAGATTGATGAGGCTGCCCAGCCATACGGTCCCGCCACGCGGCGCAATGGCATCACCGAAAATGGTAATGATCAGTGACCCGCCACGAATGGGCCTTTGTTCATGGAACTCTTGTACGAGTTCTTCGATGCAACGTATTTTGGTCATGCCTCGGTCTGTTGTCGTACTCATGGCTGTTCGTCGTATGCGCTTGAAACAGAGACTGGAACAGCAGGCTGGAAGTTTCGGGCATCTGCCATGGGGTTCTCAATGAGGCTGCCCCCTGCATCAGCCATGTCATGACACACACTATACCAAAATCAGACGGCAAAAGTGTGTCATAAATACCCGCTTCAAGGTGTCCATTCGTATGATAAGGATCGTCTTCGGTTGCGGGTTGACGAATTCAGATAAAAAGTTGAATCCCCTTGTCCTGCAAAACCTATCCATACTAACCCTTTAGTATTCTGTTTAATAAGGTTTTGTCCAAGTGGTTCGAGTCCTGGTCAGTGTGAGGGATAGCGGCTTATTTCGAGGAAATAGGGTCTTTTGTTGAAAGTTGATTACCAAATCCTTAACATAAAAAGGACTATTACTGTAAGGGAGTGTGTTTTGAGTAATCAAAAGATTGCAATTTTAGGTGCGGGTCCCAGTGGTTTGGCGCAGCTGCGTGCATTTGAAGCAGCCCGTCGTGCAGGTGTTGAAAACCTGCCGGAAATCGTATGTTACGAAAAGCAGAATGATATCGGTGGCATGTGGAACTACACATGGCGCACAGGCCTGGACAAGAACGGTGAGCCTGTCCACGGCAGCATGTATCGTTATCTCTGGTCCAACGGACCGAAAGAATGTCTCGAGTTTGCCGATTATTCCTTTGACGAGCACTTCGGCCGTGCGATTCCATCGTACCCGCCCCGTGCCGTGCTCAAGGATTACATCATGGGACGAATCGACAAACAGGCCATCCTTAAATATATTCGTTTCGAATGTCCGGTTCGTTGGGTTGCCTATGACGAAGCAACCGAGAAGTTCACCGTGACGGTCATGAACCACAAGACCGGTGAGCAGGAAGTCGACGAGTTCGACTACGTCGTCGTCGCGACAGGCCACTTTTCCACGCCGAACATGCCGTATTTTGAAGGCGTTGAGCGATTCCCGGGCCGCGTTCTGCATGCGCACGATTTCCGTGATGCGTTGGAATTCAAGGGCCAGGATATCCTGCTGGTCGGTGCCAGCTACTCGGCGGAAGACATTGGTTCCCAGTGCTACAAGTACGGTGCCAAGTCGGTCACGATCAGCTACCGCAGTAATGCGCTGGGCTTCGAGTGGCCGGAAGGCATGGAAGAGCGTCCGTTGGTAACGCATCTTGATGGTGATGTGGCCCACTTTACTGATGGCACAACCAAGCGTTTTGACTCTATCATAATGTGCACAGGTTATCTGTTCCACTTCCCGTTCTTGCCGGATTCACTTCGTCTGCAGACACACAACTGCCTGTATCCGGATAACCTGTACAAAGGTGTGTTCTTCCAGAATAACACCAAGCTGATTTATCTGGGCATGCAGGACCAGTACTTCACCTTCAACATGTTTGATGCTCAGGCATGGTTTGCACGTGATGTTATGCTGGGCCGCATCCAGTTGCCTGAAGCTGAACAGCGTCGTGCGGACATGGATCAATGGCTGAAGCGCTACGACGGCTGCAGCAGCTGCAGTGACTCCATTGACTTCCAGGCCGGTTATATCCGTGAGTTGATCGACCAGACCGACTATCCGGATTTTGCTGTTGAAAAGCAGGCCGACTTGCTCAAGCAGTGGCAGCTGGACAAGAAGGAAGGCATCATGACCTTCCGCGAGAAGACTTATCGTTCAACCGTGACCGGCACTCTGGCGACCGAGCTGCCGAGTTCATGGCTGGACATCAAGGATGATTCTTTGGAAGGTTTTATGTCGCTGAGTTTCATCGAGCGACAGGAGAAGCTGGAGCACGAAGCGGAAACAGCCTGATAGGCTGCAGTGAGTGCTTGCTGAACGCTGAAGCAAAAGCCCCGGTTGCCTTGGCACCGGGGCTTTTTCGTTCAGGTCTCACGCCCGATGGGGGATGCAATCGAGTGTAAGTAGCCCAGGACCTCATCACGGTTGCCGCGGAAGACAACGCGGGCCTGCTGGCGCTCGCTTTGGAAGTGATACATGGGATCGTAGTACTCATTCAACAGGGCGGCGATCCAGTCCCGATGCCGACCGGCCTCGCCCGACTGCTGTTGTTGCGCCAGAGCCTCGTCCATGATGGCGGCCAGACGTTGATAGCGCTCGTGCCCGAGTCGCTTGACGATATTCTGCAAGCTTCGACGCAAGCGAGCCGCAAAGGCGTTAAAGCCCTCTGCCGAGCCGTAAAGCTGAATAAACTCGGCGGACAGGTCAATGACATAGTCCTGCAGGATGCGCTCGATGCGCATGTCCAGCGGTTCTTCCAGCCACACCAGCGGCGAGTCAACAAAGCGCTGGTGCAGACGCAGTGGTACATGACAGCTGCCGATGGCACGATTTTCGTCTTCGATCACGAAATGATCGACGCCAGCATCACGCTTGCGCAGCAGATCGATGGCCAAGCCGTTTTCGAAATTGATCTGTGTCGGCTGTGGCAGGGCATGGCGCCCAAAGCTGGAGCCGCGATGGTTGGCATGGCCTTCAAGGTCCAGTGCCGTCTCGAGCCGGTGCAGCAGTTCGGTCTTGCCGCAACCGGTCAGGCCACCCAATTGAGTGAAGCGACAGCTCTCTGCCGCATCATCCAGGGTATCGATCAAGAAACCGCGCAACGCCTTGTAACCACCGGTAATCAGTGGGTAATCAATACCGGCTTCATGCAGCCATTGTTGGACCGTGTGAGAACGCAGGCCACCGCGAAAGCAGTACAAATAGCCGTCGGGGTGGCGTCGGGCAAAGTCTGCCCAGGCGGCCATGCGCTCGGCCTTGATATCACCGCTGACCAATCGATGCCCGAGTCGGATGGCGGCGTCCTGGCCATGCTGTTTGTAGCAGGTGCCCACCTTGTGGCGCTCATCATCGGTCATCAACGGCAGGCTGTGACTGGTGGGGAAGGCGCCCTTGGCGAATTCGACCGGAGCGCGGGTATCCATTAACGCGGCACCGCTGAGAAAAATGCGGCGATAATCGGCGCTTTTCTCCGCCATCAGTACACCTCGACTGCATGATCAGTGGCAGCGATCAGCTCACCAATTGGGGACAGTTCCAGCGACAGTGCCCGGGCGCAGGCGAGAAAGTCCGCTTCGGCGTCAGGCGTTACGGCCACCAGCAGTCCGCCGCTGGTTTGCGGGTCACACAACAGCTGCTGTTGCGCCTCGGTGAGGGGGGCGACCCGATGGCCGTAGCTGGAAAAGTTGCGACCGGTGCCTCCGGGAATGCAGCCTGCCTCCAGGTAGTGATCCACACTGTCGAGGCGCGGCACGGCAGCAAAGTCCAGGCGTGCGGTCAGACTGCTGCCATCCGCCATTTCAACCAGGTGTCCGAGTAAACCGAAACCGGTGACATCGGTCATGGCGCGCACGCCATCCAACTCTGCAAAACGCTGACCGGCACTGTTCAGGGTGCACATGAGATCGCGTGCCACGCCGACATCCTCGGCACGCAGTTTGCTCTGTTTTTCAGCCGTGGTCAGAATGCCGATGCCCAGCGGCTTGGTGAGATAAAGTCGGTTGCCGGCTTCGGCACCATCATTGCGCTTGAGCTGCTTTTTACTGACCTTGCCCGTCACGGCCAAGCCGAAGATCGGCTCGGGCGCATCAATGGAGTGTCCGCCCGCCAGTGGCATGCCGGCCTGGTCGCAAACGCTGCGAGCGCCACGAATCACTTCGCCCGCCACTTCGGCCGGCAGTAGATTGATCGGCCAGCCCAGAATGGCAATGGCCATCATCGGAGTGCCGCCCATGGCGTAGATATCGCTAATGGCATTGGTGGCGGCGATACGGCCGAAGTCGTAAGGGTCATCGACAATCGGCATGAAAAAGTCCGTGGTCGAGACAATGCCGGTCTCGTCATCGATAGCGTATACCGCAGCATCATCCCGTGACGCATTGCCCACCCACAGGTGAGGGTCCAGGGTCTGGCTGCCGCTGCCGGCGAGGATGGTGTCGAGGACGGCGGGTGAAATCTTGCAGCCACAGCCGGCGCCATGACTGTACTGGGTAAGGCGAATGGGTTCTTGCATCAATCAACCTGTCTGTCGGGAAATGCGGAGTATGGTACACCAAAAGTGAACGGCAGCCGGGGGGCGTAGCGCAACCCGGTGTTGTGCGTCATCAGGCGCGTGACAGGAATTTGCCGGTTTCAGTATTGATTTTCACCTTTTCACCGGCCTCCAGGTATTCGGGCACTTGCAGTTCCAGGCCGGTCGCAAAGCGGGCCGGTTTGGTGCGGCCGGTTGCGCTGGCTGCTTTCATGCCCGGCACGGTTTCGACTATTTCCATGATGACGGTGGACGGCAGCTCAACGGCAAGAATCTCACCGTCCACCAGCAGTGCCATAATGTCGTCCAAGCCGTCCATCAGGAAGGGCAGCTGGGCTTCAATGGCTACGCTGTTGAGCATGTACTGACTGTAATCCTCGCTGTCCATGAAAGTGTAGAAATCACCTTCCTGGTACAGAAAAGACACCTTGCGGCGCTCCAGGGCGGCATCCTTGATCATTTCATCGCCGGTAAAGGTCTGCTCGAACTTGCCGCCGGCGGGCAGCTTGTTGAAACGCATGCGGTACAGTGTTTTGGCACCGCGTGCGGTCGGGCTACTGATATCAATCTGCTGTACCAGCATGTACTGTCCGTTGATTTCAACCAGATTACCGCGTTTGACATCAGCCGCTTTGGGCATGGCAAGGCTCCCTACAATCAAGTCATTAACAATGGCGCCATTGTAGGAGAAAGCGGCTGCAGGGCAAGCGTCAGGTGCCAGTTTGTGTCGTGGAACCGTGCGCCGTACACTGCCGTTTTGCCTGAATATGAGAGAGCCATGATGAGCACAGAAACAACCGGTGCTTACCCGGTCAACCGCCACGCCGATTACCACGCCCATCTGTACTTCGATGCCGATACGCTGGCGCATGTACAGGTATTGTGTGAGCGCATCAGCCGGGAGTTTGGCCTCAAGGTGGGGCGCATTCATCAGAAGCCGGTTGGTCCACATACCCGCTGGAGTGTACAGGTCATGTTCACCGCCGCAGATTTTGACTGTTTCATCCCCTGGCTGGAGGCACAACGCGGCCCGCTGGATGTGTTAGTGCATGGCGTGACCGGTGATGAGTACAGGGATCATACTGACCACGCTTATTGGCTGGGCACTCCGGCGGCGCTCGATTTGTCAATCTTTACTGCACCGCCGGGCTGATCAGCTGATGCGGCGGGTGAGGCCGGACTCATTAATGATACGGGTGGCGATTTCTTCAATGGAAAAATTGGTGGTGTTTATACACTTGATATTTTCCTTGGTGAACAGGCGCTCCACTGTACGTACTTCAAAATCGCACTGGTCAAGGGATGCATAACGGCTGTTAGCGCGGCGTTCGTGGCGTATGGCCGCCAGTTGGAAAGGATCAATGGTCAGACCGTACAGCTTGTGACGATGTTCCTGCAGGACGTCGGGCAGACGGTTGGCTTCCATGTCCTCTTCGGTGAGCGGGTAATTGGCCGCGCGGATGCCGAACTGCAGGGCCATGTATAAACAGGTCGGTGTCTTGCCGCAACGCGATACGCCTACCAGAATGATATCGGCCTTGTCATACTGGCGCGTACGGGCGCCGTCATCGTTGTCCAGCGCAAAGTTGACTGAGTCGATGCGGTCTTTGTAGCGCTCCATCTCATTGATGGCATGTGACTTGCCGACCGAGTAGGAGGAGTGGGTTTCCAGTTCCGATTCCAGTGGCTTGAGAAAGGTGGAAAAAACGTCGATCTTGAAGCCGTTGCAACTCGCCAGCAGGTTGCGAATTTCGTCATTGACGATGGTGTCGAGCACGATGGGCTGCTTGCCATCTTCTTCCGCTTGCTGGTTGATACGAGCGACGACGGCCTCGGCCTTTTCGATGGTGTCGACATAGGGCAGGGTGATCTTTTCAAACCGTATTGCTTCAAACTGCGAGAGCAAACTGTTGCCGAGCGTTTCGGCGGTAATGCCGGTGCCATCCGAAATGAAGAAAGCCGTGCGTTTCATGTAGCGGTCCTGATTGTCGACAATATTGCGGGTGTTCCCTTAGGGACAGGACGCTACTTTAGCAGAAAATAACGCCCAAGTTCTTGTAGTTAAATTACATTTTGTTCAGGCCAAGATTTTTTCAATATTCTGCAGTATTATCACGTTTTCGGTGAAAACAATAATAATGATCCTTATGTCAAACGGCTCAGACTCAGGAGAATTGGCTTTGCAGGATTACGTACTGCGCCTCGAACAGGCGGGCATGGGAGATGTCGACAAAGTAGGTGGCAAGAATGCATCTCTCGGCGAGATGATCCACCAGCTCAGTGATGCAGGTGTGCGTGTGCCCGGCGGTTTTGCCACCACCGCGCAGGCCTACCGTGACTTTTTGGCGCAGAGCGGCCTTGCCGATCGCATCAATAAGGCGCTGAATGAACTGGATGCGGATGACACCCGTGCCCTTATCGAAACCGGCAGTCAGATCCGTCAGTGGATAATGGACGCGGATTTCCAGCCGGAGCTGGACAAGGCCATCGACGCAGCCTGGGCCGAAATGACTAACGGTGACGAGATCGCCGTGGCCGTGCGCTCCTCCGCCACCGCCGAAGATCTGCCGGATGCTTCTTTTGCCGGTCAGCAGGAAACCTTCCTCAATATTCGAGGCCTGAACAACGTCAAGCAGGCGATCAAGGAAGTGTTTGCCTCTCTCTACAACGACCGTGCCATTTCTTACCGTGTCCATAAGGGTTTCACCCATGCGGAAGTGGCACTGTCGGCCGGCATTCAGCGCATGGTACGTTCTGAAACCGGTTCGTCCGGTGTCATGTTTACCATGGATACAGAATCTGGCTTCAACCATGTGGTATTTATCACCTCGGCCTATGGTCTGGGTGAAACCGTGGTTCAGGGTGCCGTCAACCCGGACGAATTCTACGTTTACAAGCCGACTCTGGCACAGGGCGCACCGGCCATTCTGCGCCGCACCCTGGGTTCTAAAGCGATCAAAATGGTGTATACCGACGATGGCAGCGCCGGTAAGGCCGTGGAAACCGTGGATGTGCCCAAGGTCGAGCGCAACACCTTCTCCATCAATGATGCCGATGTGGAAGAGCTGGCGCGCATTGCGGTCATCATCGAAAAGCACTATGGCCGCCCGATGGACATCGAATGGGCCAAGGACGGTGACGATGGCAAACTGTACGTGGTGCAGGCGCGTCCGGAAACTGTCAAGAGCCAGAACAAAGGCACCGTTATCGAGCGTTACTTGCTGAAGGAAAAGGGCAAGGTACTGGTCGAAGGCCGCTCTATCGGTCACCGGATTGGTTCCGGCCCTGTGCGCGTGGTCAGTGGTCTGGAGCAGATGCATGAAGTTCAGCCGGGCGATGTCCTGGTTACCGACATGACCGATCCGGACTGGGAACCGGTGATGAAGCGGGCATCCGCCATCGTCACCAACCGTGGCGGCCGTACCTGTCATGCGGCCATCATCGCCCGTGAACTGGGTATCCCGGCGATCGTCGGCTGTGGCGATGCCACCGAAAAACTGACCGACGGCCAGGAAGTGACCGTATCCTGCGCCGAAGGTGACACCGGCCGTGCCTATGAAGGCAAGCTGGCATTCGAACACCAGAGCAACAGCGTCGAGTCCATGCCGAGCCTGCCGTTCGACATCATGATGAACGTGGGCAACCCGGACCGCGCCTTCGATTTCCAGTCGCTGCCCAACGCCGGTGTCGGCCTGGCACGTCTGGAGTTCATCATCAACCGCATGATCGGTGTGCACCCGAAAGCGCTGCTGAACTTTGATGACCAGCCGCGTGACGTCAAGCAGATCATCGAGCGTCGTATCGGTGGCTATGCTTCACCGGTCGACTTCTACGTCGACAAATTGGTCGAAGGCATCTCTACTCTGGCGGCGGCGTTTTATCCGAAGAAAGTGATTGTGCGCATGTCCGACTTCAAGTCGAACGAGTACGGCCACCTGATCGGTGGCGATCGTTATGAACCGAGCGAAGAGAACCCGATGCTGGGCTTCCGTGGCGCGGCACGTTACATCTCCGACAACTTCCGCGATTGTTTCGAGTTGGAGTGCCGTGCCCTCAAGCGCGTGCGCGACGAAATGAAGCTGACCAACGTGGAAATCATGCTGCCGTTCGTGCGCACGCCGGGCGAAGCCAAGCAGGTGGTTGAGCTGTTGGAAAACAACGGGCTCAAGCGTGGTGAAAACGGCCTGCGCCTGATCATGATGTGCGAGATTCCGTCCAACGCGCTGCTGGCGGATCAGTTCCTGGAATACTTCGATGGATTTTCCATCGGCTCCAACGACCTGACCCAGCTGACCCTCGGCCTGGACCGTGATTCCGGCATTATCGCGCATCTGTTCGACGAGCGTAACGAAGCGGTCAAACGCTTGCTGGCCATGGCGATCGAAGCTTGCCGCAAGCAGGGTAAGTACGTCGGCATCTGCGGTCAGGGTCCGTCCGACCACCCGGATCTGGCACGTTGGCTGATGGAGCAGGGGATCAGCAGCGTTTCTCTGAACCCGGATTCCGTGCTCGATACCTGGTTCTTCCTGGCGAACGAAAAAGCCTGAGGCTTTAAAAGGTCGTCAGTCAGTGTTTGATGGCTGACTGAAAAACACCCGCCCGGGCTTGCCTGCGCGGGTGTTTTTGTCTGGAGCTGCAGGTATGCCCGATGGATAAGCTCGTAGGTTGGTCATTGACGGTGGCCCGATCAGCAGAACAACGGAATAGAGTATCGAGCTTCAACCCGTTTGGTGGTGTGGCCGTGTCGTTTGGTGGTGTGGCCGTGTCGACACGCTGATGCGCGCTCTCCATGATGATCTGACAAAGTGTGCGAGGTAAGTGTATGTCTAACGATAAGGTGGTGTATTTTGGCGCGGAGGGTCAGCGGCACCGTGAGCGCAAACAGCACGAGCGTAAAGAAAGTCGTGCGGATGCCATCCGTGCGCGATTTTCGGCTGCCTTGCCGGCCGCCAAGGCCACGCCGGTGAAGGATTATTTCAACAAGAAGCGTGCGAAGAAAAAGCGTTGAACGCGAGCCGGTTTGGATTGGGCGGGTCCATCAAGACCAGGCTGTGAATCGATATCATTGCCGGGCATCAGGCCATGTGTTGCCGGGTTGCGGGGGAGAGAAGGGCGAGGTGCCCCGTCTTAACTGAGCGGTGCCTTGCCAACTTGATGGGGGCGGCGTTGAGCCGCCCTGTGTTGGTGTGTTAAATCATCGTAAACAGCTCAGCCTCGGGCAGGCGGGACTTGGGCAGGCTGGCGTTGAAGTCGTCTTGGTGGCGGTAGCCCAGTGCCACGGCGGCAACGGCGGTGAAGCCATTTTGAGTCAGATTGAACTCGTCGTTCAACGCAGCCGTATCGATACCTTCGATCGGTACGGCGTCGATGCCTAGGCTGGCGGCGCCGAGTAGCAGACCGCCCATGTTGAGGTACACTTGTTTTTCGGACCAGTGCTGCACATCGTCAAAGGTATCGCGGTGCAGGCCGACAAACATGGAGCGTATCTGGTGCGTCATGGTCTTCTGCTCATCCTGCTCGAAACGGCCATCAGCGTCTTCGGTTTCTAGCAGGTGCTGCAGGTAGTCATCCTCAACGCTGGTGCGGGCGCAGAAGAGCACAACATGTGAAGCATCCAGGATCTTGCGTTCATTGGCCTGAAACACGCCTTGAGTTCCCCTGGTCAGGCGCCGCTTGCCGGCAGCGGTGGCGGCCACAATGAAGTGCCAAGGCTGGGAGTTGACGCTGGAGGGGCTCAGTCGCAGGGCGCTTATCAGTTGGTCGATCTTGTCTTGAGGTATAGTACGCTGTGCGTCAAACACTTTGGTGGAGTAACGGGTTTGCATGGTTTCAGTAATGTTCATCGGGGTTGACTCCGGTTGATCAGATGAATGCAGTCTTCACTTAATGGGGGCGAGGGAGTGGCTTGCAAGTGTCGTCGGCTGTGACACCCGGTTGAAGCGGTTGCGACGTTTTGTCACGGCCGAGGAGTGGGAACCCATGTAAATCATTTGTGTCTGATGGAGCTGTTGCTTAATATGACAACCAAAATACCGAGCATGCTGGTTCCGGTTTGAATGGCTGATTGTTATGGATGATTCCTCTGCCGAAGGTATGGCAAATGTTCTGGTGCATCGCACCAATGAGATCACGGCCCTACTGGGCACAATTGCACAGCGTGAGCAGGACCTACAAAAGCAGCTCAGGCTCTTTGCCGCGTTTCTGGATGCCTTGCCCAACCCTATTTTCGTCAAGGATGACCACGCTGTTTTCATTGCCTGTAACCGGGCATATGAAATGGCGTTCGGAATTGATCGGGATGATTTTATTGGCAAGACAGTGCTCGATCTGGAGTACTTGCCGCTTTCCATGCGGACCCGTTTTCAGCAGGACGACTGTGACCTGTTGAAAGCACGTGGTGAAACCCGTGAAGAAATTGAACTGCCTTTTGTCGATGGTTCGCTGCGTACTGTGCTTTATCAGCGCAAGACCTTCAGTCTTGGTGAGGGGATGGGCGGTGGCATGCTGGGGTTGATCGTCGATATTTCCCAGCGCAAGCAGGCGGAGGATTTCGAGCGTTTTCGCAGCCATATTCTGGAGATGCTGGCAGCAGGTGCCGAGCTGCAACCATTGTTACAGGTGGTGGTGAGCGGGATTGAAGCGCTCCACCCACACATGGCCTGTGGCATCATGCTGGCCAATGATGAGGGTACAGAGCTGTTCAGCGCCGCTTCCGGCAGTTTGCCTGTGTTTTACACCGAGGCCATCAATGGTACCCCTATCGCGGAGGGGGTGGGCTCCTGTGGTACCGCCGCCAGTACCGGAAAGCGTGTGGTCGTGGAGAATCTGGCGACCCATCCTTACTGGCAGTGTGTTGCGGACCTGATCAAGCAGACCGACCTGGCTGCCTGCTGGTCCCAGCCGGTACGTTCCAGCAGCGGCGAGGTTTTGGGTACCTTTGCCATTTATCATCGTACACCTGCAGTGCCGACTGGCGCTGAGATCAATCTGATCGAGCATGCTGCGCGTCTGGTCAGTATTGCCATCGAGAAAACCCGTGCCGAACAGACCATTCGCAAGCTTGCGTTCTACGACGTGCTAACGGGTTTACCAAACCGACGTCTGCTGGATGAGCGCCTGCAGTATGCGCTTGCTACCGTGCGCGGGGCCGGCGGTAGCGGTGCGTTGATGCTACTGGACCTTGATAACTTCAAGCCGCTGAATGATCGTTTCGGGCATGAAGTAGGTGATCTGTTGCTCAAGGAGTTGGCGCACCGTCTGCAGGGCGTAATGCGTCGCACGGATACCGTGGCACGGCTGGGGGGAGACGAGTTCGTGGTGGTGGTGGATGGCCTCAGTGAAAATGTGGAGGAGGCGCGGGAGCAGGCATTGGCCATTGCTGAGGATGTGCGCCGTGTAGTTGCTCAGCCATTTATGCTGTCTGTTCCGTGCACGTCCTGGGCTGGCAAGCGCATTGAACATTGCTGCACCTCCAGTATTGGCGTGCTGCTGTTCAAGGGGGAAGCCAAAAGCCAGGCCAGCCTGTTGCGGCTGGCGGATGAGGCCATGTATCAGGCAAAAGAAGCCGGTCGTAACCGGGTTTGCCTGTATGAGGGTCACTCGGCAGGGGCATGATGGAAGCAATCTCGGGTATACTGCAACAGGCACCTTTGAGGTGCCTTTTTTGATTCTGCGGCGCCTGCGGGCACCGGCAACTTTGTAGCCTGATAACGGGGTAGTGCATGGCCGAAACAGGGCAATTCAACAAGCTGAAAGTGATACGTGAAGCCGACTTTGGCGTGTATCTGCAGGGGGGAGCTGAGGGGGGCATTTTATTGCCGCGTTCGGAAGTGCCTGAAGGAGCGCGCACGGGCGACAGCCTGCAGGTGTTTGTATACCTGGACTCGGACGATATGCCGGTGGCGACCCTGCGCCGCCCCCGTGTACAGGTTGGGCAATTTGCCAGCCTGAAGGTGGTGGATGTCAACAAGGTTGGGGCGTTTCTGGATTGGGGGCTGCCCAAGGATCTGTTTCTGCCCTTCAATGAGCAGGTCAGGCCGTTGCAGCCAGGCGATTACGTCACCGTGTTCGTCTATCTGGACAATACCGGCCGTATCGCGGCCACGGCCAAGCTCGAAAAACACCTGGAGTCCGGCGAGGACTATCGCCAGGGGCAGCTGGTCGAGCTGCTGGTGGTTCGACCCACCGAGATCGGCTACCAGGTGATTATCGACAACCGGGCCCTGGGGTTGCTGCACACGCAGGATATCCATCGCCCGGTGCGTCCGGGGCAGCGCCTGTCCGGGTTTATCAAGCAGGTGCGCGATGAAGACGGCAAGATCGACGTGATGCTGGAAAAGCCTGGCTATGGTCGCATCGACCCGCTGGCGCAGCAGGTGCTGAAATACCTGGAGACGCGCAACGGCTTCTGTCCGCTGGGGGACAAGAGTGATCCGGACGCCATTCGTGAAACCTTCGGGGTGAGCAAAAAGGCTTACAAGATGGCCATCGGTCAGCTGATGAAGGCCGGGCGCATTCGGCAGGACGCCGATGGGATTCATCTGCAGGACTGAGCCTGCCAGGGGTGGGGCAACACCGGCTTTGGCCGGGCTGCCCCTCGGGGAAATGCACGCTTACAGATGCTTGGCCAGCAGGCGATAGCTGTCCATCCGGTCGTGATGGCTGTGGGTGACTGTTACGGTTGATACCTCGTCACAGTAGAACTGATATGCCAGGCTTTCGATCTCCTGCCAGCACTGATCCGGTGTGCCCACGGTGTAGCCCTTGAGAATATGGTCATAGAAGGCCTGTTCGGAGGTGGACATGGCCTTGTAGCGATCCTGGACCTGCTCAGGCGTCAGAAAGTCTTCACGTTGTCCCATCTGGGCCGCCAGCTTGCGGTACACGGCCGTGCCGGCGCGTAGTTTGGCTTCTTCTTCCGTTTCCGCACAGATACAGGCGATGGCCAGCATCCTGTTCGGCTCGCCTGTATGTCCGGCCTTTTTCCACGCTTCCGCATAGCTGTCAAAGATGGCCGGGTTGCAGTTGTCCGGGTCGATAAAGCGTGCCAGGGCCAGGTTGTAGCCGAGGTGCCCGGCCAAGCCTGCACTGCCACCGCTGGAACCCAGCATCCACAGCTGCGGCTTGGGTGAGCTGTCCGGCAGTACCTTGATCGTGCTGTAGGGGCTGTCAGCCGGCAGGGTACCGTTGACGAAGCCTTCCAGCATCTGCGCCTGGTGCGCGTATAGGTCACCGTGGTGTGGTTCATGCGGGAACGCCAGCGCATGCGAGGTCAGCCCGGTACCACCCGGTGCACGTCCTACGCCCAGATCAATACGGTCCGGGTGCAGGGTGGCCATCATCTTGAAGCATTCAGCAACTTTCAGCGGGCTGTAGTGAGACAGCATGACACCGCCACTGCCGACGCGGATGCGCTCGGTGACGCTGGCAATGCTGGCGACCATGATTTCGGGGCAGGGGTTGGCGAAATGAACGCTATCGTGGTGCTCGGCCACCCAGAAGCGGTGGTAGCCCAGGCTGTCACATAGCTGTGCAAGTTCAACGGTAAGACGGGGGGCTTCAATCTTGGCGTGGGAGCCATGGACCGGTGACTGGTCGACAACAGACAGCTTGATGTTCATTCGGATCTCCTTTATTAACTTAATATATTAACTATATGTGCCTGTGGGTTCAATCCATGGCTAACCCGCTGTGACGTCGTGGAACCCTTGCCTTTGGCATGGGTCAGAAGCCAGACTAATTGTTTCATTCCAACGGGAGTAGCATATGTCGGGTTCCAATTGGGTACCGCCAAAGGTCTGGACCTGGGAGCAGCCCAGTGGCGGTCAATTTGCCAGTACCAACCGCCCGGTCGCAGGGGCTACGCACGAGCAGGTGTTGCCGAAGGGAGAACATCCGCTGCAGCTGTATTCGCTGGGGACGCCCAACGGTGTCAAGGTGACCATCATGCTGGAAGAGTTGCTGGCGCTGGGGCATTCAGATGCGGAATATGACGCCTGGCTGATTCGCATTGGCGAAGGTGACCAGTTCGGCAGCGGGTTTACCGAGATCAATCCCAACTCCAAGATTCCAGCGCTGCTGGATTGTAGCCAGACGCCGCCGCTGCCGGTGTTCGAGTCCGGTTCCATTTTGTTGTATCTGGCCGAAAAGTTTGGTGCCTTTCTGCCTCAGGGTGTGGCCGGCCGTACGGAGACGCTGAATTGGCTATTTTGGCAGATGGGCAGTGCGCCCTTCGTTGGGGGTGGCTTCGGGCATTTTTACGCCTATGCGCCCGACAAGCAGCAATATCCGATTGACCGTTATGCCATGGAAACCAAGCGTCAGTTGGATGTGCTGGACCGCTTGTTGGCCGAGCGTGAGTACGTGGCGGGTGATGCCTATACCATCGCGGATATGGCGATCTGGCCTTGGTATGGCGCGCTGGTGCTGGGCCGCCTGTATGATGCAGCCGAGTTCCTGCAGGTTGACACCTATACCCACGTACAGCGTTGGGCAAAAGCGATTGATGCGCGCCCGGCCGTGCAGCGTGGGCGACGCGTCAACCGCACCTGGGGGGATGAGTCCCAGCAGGTGCCGGAGCGTCATGGTGCGGATGACTTTCGTTGATTGACCCCTTGAGCGTGCTGCTCGCCCCTCACTTTGGCAGTGCCGGTCGAGCAGCAGTCAGGTCACTGAATCAGAACGTCACTTTGACCCCGACATAAGCCGAGCGCCCCATGCCGGGAACAGCAATGCCCCAGGGGATGCCATTCATCGACATGGTGCGTCCCTGGCCAGTATAAACGCCACCGGTGGGCAGGGCGTAGCCCCGGTCAAACAGATTTTCGATACCGAAGTCCAACCGTGTCTGTTGCCAGCTGTGACTGGCACGCAGGTTGATCAGGCTGTACCCGTCGGTCTGAAGCTCGTTGCGCACATCCGAGACGCTGTCCTTCTCATCCACCACGACCCATTCAACGGCGTTATCCCAGCCCGCTTGGCGATGTGTCAGGGTGAATCGGCCGTTCAAGGGCATGATGTTGTAAAGGTCATCACCGGTATCGCGGTTCTGGCCATTGGTGTAGTTGATCACGCCCTGCAGGCCCCAGTCGCCCCAGTCAGTGCTGGCCAGCGGCATTTGCATGGCCAAGTCGATGCCGTAGAGGCGGGCGTCTTGGTTGTCATATTGCAATACATTGAACTGATCGGCCTGCCAGCCAGGGCGCTGGACGGCGTCGATATAATCATTGACGTGCGTATAGAAGGGGGTCGCCGTGACAAACCAGCGGCGGTCCTGTGCATGCCAGTCAAAACGGGCAGAGGCGGTGTAGGCGACCTCGGGGTTCAGTTCGATGTCCCCCAGGTAGCCGTTGCCGTCGCCGACGAAGTTGTTCATGGTTGCCGCCATGGGCCAGCTTGACCAGGTATAGCGTTCGTACAGGTTGGGGGAACGTACCTTGCGTGCCAGGCCCAGCTCGATATCGAGGTTGTCGCTGTGGCGGTAACGGGCCAATGCGGTCAGATCGATATTATGGTCGGTCTGGCTGCGGTCGCTGGCATTGAACGCGGCGGTTTCAGCAGCCTGGCCTGCCATCATGCTGTAGCCGTGAACACGATCGGCGTCCATGTCGACACGCTCGTAGCGGATCCCCGTCAGTGTCAGCCACTGGTCGGTGTGGCGTGCTTCCAGCTCGGCAAACAAGGCAGTACGGTCACGCTGGCCGTTGTTTACGTTCTGGAAGGTGTTGGGTCCCATGCCGCCACCCGAAGCGGTCCAGTAGTCGTCCAGCCGGTAACGCTGATACTCGGCACCCAGGCGCAAGAGGTCATCCGTGCTCAAATCGATATCCGCTTTCAGTGAGAGGCCGGTGTTGGCGCTTTCCGAATACATCGGCATGCCGGCAGCGCAGGTCTGGTCGCGGCCATCCACCATGAAGCCGATCGGGCTGCACGGGTTGCCGGGGCCCGACAGGGCGCCGTACCAGTAGCGCTTGTCGGCACCGAAGTCCATGTAGTGGTCAACGTCTTCATGGTAGGCGCGCGCTTTCAGCATGCCCCACTCCATGCGGCGGGTCCAGGCCAGGTTTGCCAAGGTTTGTTCATTGTCGAGCAGGTCCATGCGCTGGTTTGGATAGAGCTGCTCGGGCATGTCCTGAACGCTCAGGCGGCCCTCGAACAGGTCGTCCCCGTTTCTGAATGCCAGGCTCAGGCTGTGGTTCTGTGTTTCGTATGCCGTGGAGCCGACTTCATCGAGTGGCAATGTGTGGCCAGGTCGACCGGTTTCAGGCGAGGTTTTGAAATCGCTGCCAGCCGTATAATTATCGGCTTGGCTCCAGGCGCCGTCATAGCGGATGCTGAGGTTTTCAGAAGCATGGGTCGCCGAGACGTTGCCGCCCATAGCGTCATTGTTGCTGCGGTAGAATGCGCCCACTTCTCCCTTGTTTAGCCGGCCTTCGCCGTCTCGTGCAAACTCGGGCTCGGCTCGGTCAGCCACGACAGTACCGCCAATACTATCGCCTCCCACGCTGACAGGTGTAATGCCGGCAAATACCTTGAGCTGACCAATCTGGCTGGGCTCGATATAGGACAAGGGCGGATTCATGTGGTTGGGGCAGGCAGCAATCAAATCGGTGCCATCCACCTTGATGCGCAGGCGATCATCCGCCAGCCCACGAATGGAGGGCAGGCTTGAGACACCGCCGGCTCCGTTCAGGCTGACGCCGGGCACATCTCGCAATAGGCTGGCGCTGTCATTGGTCGCGGCGCGCAGCTGCTGCACGACGGCCGGTGTCACCTGGGCGGCATTTTCCAGCGGGGTGTCGGGCAGCGGCGCTTCCACAATCAGCGGTGTGTCCTGTGCGCTGGCACCTTGCGCCAGGGTGATGCAGGCAATAGCGGTCGACAGCCGACCCAATGTGAAAAGCGGTGTTCCTTGTGCGTTGTTCATCCAGGCTCCTGATTCGTCGCTGTAAACAGCGGCTACATGCTGTTAACGAAGGGGAGAGGTATGATAATAAACAGCGCCCGTGGACGGGATGAGACACAGTGTCGCGCGGCAAATTGTCGCAGTTGTTGAAAGCCGGCACGAGACCGGCGCATGTGTCAGTGTCGCAGTGCCAGGTAAGCGCCGGCCCCGGCCATGATGGAGCCGGCGCTGCGGTTGAGTCGTTGCACCGCGCGTTCCGACCGGAACAGGCTGCGAGCTCGGGCGGCAAAGGCTGCGATGGTCATCAGTGCGGCCATCAGGCTGAGCAGCGTCAGTACCGAAGCCAGAGCGATATCGGCATGGCTGAGCAGGCTCAGGTCCATGAAAGTCGGCAGGAAAGCGATATAGAACAGTATGACCTTGGGGTTAGACGCGGAAATCAGGAATCCCTGCAGGAAGCTGCCCAGCATGCCGGCGCGGCTGAAACGACTTGCGGCCATGGCATCTTCACTGACCGGCGCGGTCCACATCCGGTAGGCAAGGTAGAACAGGTAGGCGGCCCCGAGGATGCGGACGAGGGTAAACAGCTCCGACCAGTGGGTTGCAATGGCCGCTAGGCCCAGGCAGGCCGCGACCAGGTACAACAGGTCGCTGAGGATCATACCCAACGACAACGGGATACAACTGCTCGCGCCGCTGACCAGCGCACGAGCCAGAATGGCGAACACGCCGGGGCCGGGAGTAATGCCGAAGATGAATACGGCAATGAAAAAGGAAACAGCACTTTCAAAGGTCATGATGAGCTCGCGGGGGCATTGATGGAGACATTTTGCATACTGCGGTGGTGCCTGCCGGCTGCAGTTTGTAAAATTGCCTCAACCGAAACGAAATTTAGCCACATCGGGGTGCACAAGTTGCGCTTTCCGGGTGGCGTTGCAGAAGTGACTTTTTAATGGAAGTTCTCGACGAAATCAAAGCCTTCCTGGGTTCTGAAACACCGCAAGAGTGGCTGGACCTGGCGGCTCGCCCCGAAGCAATGCACATTTTGCTTACTGATCACGCCCATTGTGAAAAAAAAGCGGCCTCCACGGCGATGACGCTGATGTTTCGCTATGTGGATCGACCGGATCTGCTCAACAAGATGTCGCGCTTGGCGCGAGAGGAGTTGATTCACTTCGAACAGGTACTTGGTCTGATGGAGGCGCGTGGTCTGGCCTACGGTCACATGAGCCCGGCACGCTATGCCGGTGGCCTGCGCAAGGATGTGCGGACATCCGAGCCGGGGCGGTTGGTCGATGTGCTGATCATTGGTGCACTGATCGAAGCGCGTTCCTGCGAGCGTTTTGCGGCACTGGCACCCTCATTGGATGATGAGCTGGCTAAGTTCTATCGCTCGCTGCTGAAATCGGAAGGGCGCCATTATCAGGACTACCTGCATCTGGCGCGGGAATATGCTGGTGAGCCGATTGATGACCGTATCGAGCATTTTCGTGCGCTGGAGGCAGAGCTCATTCAGTCGGAAGATGACGAGTTCCGCTTCCACAGTGGCAAGCCTAGCGCGGTGCTGCTAGCGAATCCTGAAGCACTGGTGCCAGAGGCCCCTCGGTCGGTAGCTTGAACGCATACTGACGACAGCCGTCCTCATCCATTTCCAGATACCAACCGTGTGTATCCCAGTCACCCAGCACGATGCGGACACCGCCATCGGGTGATTGGTCCGTGTGCAGGCAAGGGCGATGGGTGTGGCCATGAATCATAAGCGTGGCACTTTCGTTCACCATGAGCTCGCTGACGGCGGCCGGCGTCACATCGGTGATATAGGCGGCCTTTTGGGCGCCTTGTTCCTGGCTGGCGGCGCGCAGCTGGCGGGCAATGGCCAGGCGCTCTTCCACGGGCTTGTCAAGAAAGTCGCATTGCCAGCCAGGGTCGCGGACCTGCCGGCGAAAGGCCTGGTAATCAACATCATCCAGGCACAGCTGGTCGCCATGCAACAGCAGCGTCTTGCCGTGAATGGTGGTTAGGTGATGCAGCTCTGGCAGTAACCGTGCGCCAATACGCTCAGCGAAAGCCTGGCCTAGCAGGAAGTCGCGGTTGCCGTGTTGAAAGAACAGGCTGACACCGGCGGCACTCAAGGCGGCCAGTTGGTCATAGAGCGGCTGCAGATAGTCTGGTGCGGCATCGTCACCAATCCAAGCCTCAAAGATATCACCCAGCAGATACAATTCGTCGGCACCTGCGGCTTTTTCATGCAGAAAAACGGCAAACGCCCGGATGATCTCCGGGCGTTCGTGATCGAGGTGCAGATCTGCAACAAAAAGACGTTGCATTAGCCCTCCGGCTGCTCGATGCGGGCGGATTCGATGATGATGTCTTCAACCGGTACATCCTGATGGCCTGCACGCATGGTGGTGCTGACTTTCTTGATCTTGTTGACCACGTCCATGCCTTCAACGACCTTACCGAATACGGCGTAACCCCAGCCTTCGGTGCTCTTGGTCGTGTGGTCCAGGAAGGTATTGTCAGAGACGTTGATGAAGAACTGTGCAGAGGCCGAGTGTGGATCCATGGTGCGCGCCATGGCCAGGGTGCCCGCCTGGTTGGACAGCCCGTTGTCGGCTTCGTTCTGGATCGGTTCACGCGTTTCCTTGGGGATCATGCCTGGTTCGAAACCGCCGCCCTGGATCATGAAGCCATCAATGACGCGGTGGAAAATCACGCCGTCATAAAAGCCATCACGAACATACTGTTCAAAGTTGGCAGCGGTGGCAGGTGCCTTTTCGTGGTCCAGTTCAATGGTGATTGCGCCGACGTTTGTTTGCAGGATGATCATTTCCAGTTCCCTGTTTCTCTTATGTGTGGGCCCATTATACTCAAGTATTAAGTTGCTGCATCCATCGGCGCAGCTGAAATTGTTTTCATGCCTGTGCCGGGTGCGTGTCGCGTGCATCTGCGGTTATAATGCACGCCATAGATTCCGGCATAGCGGCCGGCCTTTTTCAGCTTCGACAAGATATGGATATGACCAACAACGACAGCACCAAGCCGAACAACTTTATCCACCAGATTATTGAAGATGATCTTGCCAAGGGCCTGAACGATGGCCAGGTGGTAACCCGTTTCCCGCCTGAACCCAATGGCTATCTGCACATTGGTCATGCCAAATCGATCTGCCTGAATTTCGGCACGGCTCTGCGTTTCAACGGCCAGTGTAACCTGCGCTTTGATGACACCAACCCGGAAAAGGAAAACCAGGAGTACATCGACTCCATCATTGAAGATGTGCGCTGGCTGGGCTTTGAGTGGAACGGTGATATCCGTTACAGCTCCGACTACTTTGATCAGCTTTACACTTGGGCCGTGCACCTGATCAAAGAGGGCAAAGCCTACGTCGATAGCCTGAGTGCACACGAAATGCGCGAGTTCCGTGGCACCCTGACCTTGCCGGGCAAGAACAGCCCCTACCGCGAGCGCAGTGTCGAGGAAAACCTCGAACTGTTCGAAAAGATGCGTGACGGTGCCTTTGATGAAGGCGAGTGCGTGCTACGTGCCAAGATCGATATGGCGGCGCCGAACATGAATCTGCGTGATCCGGTGATCTACCGTGTGCGCAAAGCGCACCATCACCAGACCGGCGACAAGTGGTGTATTTACCCGTCCTATGACTTTACCCACGGTCAGTCCGATGCACTGGAAGGGATTACGCATTCCATCTGTACGCTGGAATTCGAAGACCACCGCCCGCTGTACGAGTGGTTCATCGAAAATCTGCCGGTGCCGGCCAAACCGCGTCAGTACGAATTTGCACGCCTGAACCTGAACTACACCGTGACCAGCAAGCGCAAGCTGAAGCTGCTGGTGGACGAAGGTCATGTGGACGGCTGGAATGACCCTCGTATGCCAACCATCTCGGGCATGCGCCGTCGCGGTTTTACCCCGGCGTCCATCCGCAATTTCTGCGACATGATCGGCGTGACCCGCTCCAACGGTACCGTTGACATGGGAATGCTGGAATCCGCCATCCGTGATGATCTCGACGCCAATGCGCCGCGCGCCATGTGTGTGGTGGACCCGATCAAGGTGACCATCTCCAACTATGCCGAAGGCGAAGAAGAGTGGTTTGAACTGCCGGCACATCCGAAGGATGAGTCCATGGGGCTGCGCAAGGTGCCCTTTACGCGTAATTTGCTGATCGAGCGTGAAGACTTCGCCGAAGAAAAACCGCGCAAATGGAAGCGGATGGCGCCGGGCGATGCGGTGCGCCTGCGTGGAGCCTACGTGGTGCGTTGTGACGAAGTGATCAAGAACGAGCAGGGTGATGTCGTGGAGCTGGTGTGCAGCTATGATGCGGACACCAAGGGCCAGAACCCGACCGATTACAAGCCTAACGGCGTGATCCACTGGGTATCGGCGGATAACTCTGTGCCGTGCGAAGTGCGCCTGTATGATCGCCTGTTTACCGAAGCCAACCCGGATGGTGATAAGGAGCGCGATTTCCACGAGTTTCTCAACCCCGAATCGCTGCAGGTGATGACCGAGGCGCGCGCCGAGATTGGGCTCAAGCACGCTGTTTCGGAAAGCCGTTTCCAGTTCGAGCGCACCGGTTACTTCTGTGTTGACCCGGATTCGACCGAATCGCGTCTCGTGTTCAACCGCACGGTTACCCTGCGTGACTCCTGGGCCAAGATCAAGGGCAAGTAAGACGTGCGTGCCGGAGTGAGTTGTGCCCGCCTGCTGGCAATGCTTTTGTTGCTGGTAGGTGGGTGTGCCTCCTCTCCGGCCAGTGTGCCCGGTGCCGATTTGCGCGTACAGCGGTTGGGCTTGATCGACGACGTTGTCAACGAAACATCCGGTTTAGCTGAATATGGCGGCTATGTCTGGACCCACAATGACAGCGGCGGCGGTGCCCGGGTATATGCCCTGGACCCGGATACGGCGTCCTTGCGCGCGACCTACACGCTTCAGGATGCGCTCAATATCGACTGGGAGGAGCTGGCGCAGGATGATCGGCACCTCCACGTGTTGGATTGTGGTGACAACCTTGGCTATCGGCGCTGGCGGCAGGTGTATTCCGTAGGCTGGCAGGATCTGGATGCGGCAGGCGGCACTTCGGTGCCGTCGATGCTGACCGAGTTCCGGTTCGCGGATGCGCGTCCTACCCAGGGGGCTTACAAGCACGACAACGACTGCGAAGCGGCCGCGATGGTGGAAGGCCGGCTCTGGATCTTCAGCAAAAACTGGATCGATCAGGCCACCCGGCTGTATCGCGTGTCGCTTGATGGCGGTCGTCATGCCCTGATCGCCGAGGCCGAATTTGCCGTTGGCGGGCAGATCACGGCTGCTGATTATGACCCGGTGCGTGCTGAACTGGCGTTGCTGGGCTATATTCGCAAGCGCTTCAGTTCGTCGGCTTTCCTGTGGCGCATCCCGGTCAGCGACGGCGAGCCTCAGTGGTCTGACGCAAGGCGTCAGTCCATTCTGTCGGTGGGACAATGGGAAGCGATTCGCTGGCGCTCGAATGGTGTGCTGCTCACGCGAGAAAGCAGCCTGCTGGGTAGCAGTGAGCTGGGATTTATTCCCTTGCCCTGATGGCAACCCCTTGAAGTCCAGACAGATTCCTGTGAAGTTATAACATCCTTGCACCCATTGGATGGGTGTTTACCTTTATCAATGTTCGGCAGACCCTAATGCTTCATATCTACAATACACTGACCAACAGCAAAACGATTTTTACCCCGATCGAACCCGGCAAAATCCGCATGTATGTTTGCGGCGTTACCGTTTATGACTACTGTCACATCGGTCATGCCCGTGTCATGGTGGCGTTTGATGTGATCACCCGTTACCTGCGTGCGCGGGGCTGGGATGTCGATTACGTGCGCAACATCACCGATGTAGACGACAAGATTATTCGCCGGGCGGCTGAAAACAACGAAGGTGTTGACCAGCTGACCGAGCGCATGATTGCGGCCATGCATGAAGATGAGGATCGCCTGAGTGTGCTGCGCCCGGACCAGGAGCCGCGTGCTACGGCGCACATCGATGACATCATCGAAATGATTCAGACCCTGATCGACAAGGGCTACGCTTACGCGGCCGAAAATGGTGATGTCTATTACCGTGTCGAAAAATTCGAGAGCTATGGTCGCCTGACCAACAAGGTGATTGAAGATCTGCGTTCCGGTGCCCGTGTGGAAGTGGAGGAGGCCAAGGAAAGCCCGCTCGATTTTGTGCTCTGGAAAGCGGCTAAGCCCGGTGAGGTCAGCTGGGATACACCCTGGGGGCAGGGTCGTCCGGGTTGGCACATCGAATGCTCGGCCATGTCCAAGTGCTGCCTGGGCGACACTTTCGATATTCATGGCGGCGGTCCTGATCTGCCGTTCCCGCACCACGAAAATGAGATCGCCCAGTCTGAGGCGGCCAATGGCTGCGCCTATGCACACTACTGGATGCATGCCGGTCCGGTACGTATGGGGGCGGAAAAGATGTCCAAGTCACTGGGCAACTTCTTTACCATTCGTGAGGTGCTGAAGCATTACAACCCGGAAGTAGTGCGCTATTTCCTGTCTGCGGTGCACTATCGCAGTTATATCGATTACTCCGAAGACAGTCTCAAGGAAGCCCAGAGTGCGCTGGAGCGTTTCTATCAGGCACTGGCATCGGTTGATGCCGCTGATACTGCCACAGGGCTCGAAAATGGCTTTGAGGCTCGGTTCTACGAGGCGATGGATGATGACTTCAACACACCGCGCGCGTTGGCAGTGTTGTTCGAGCTGGTATCCGAACTGAACAAGGCCGTGCGCGAAGGCAGCGATGATGCGCCGCTGCTGGCGGCACAGCTGAAGCAGCTGGGCGGCATGATCGGGTTGCTGCAGCAGGATCCCAAGGCGTTTCTGCAGGGGAGTGCCGGCGAGGGTGATCTGGCAGCCGAAGAGATCGAGGCACTGATCGACCAGCGTAACCAGGCACGCAAGGATCGCGACTTTGCCGAAGCCGATCGCGTCCGTGACCTGCTGGCTGCAAACGGCATTGTGCTCAAGGACAGTCGTGAAGGCACCAGCTGGTACCGCGAACAGTAAAACTCCAGGACGCCATCACCCGATGGCGTCTGTTTTTATGACTTCTCTGTCATGCGGCCCCGCCCATGCAGTGCCCGGGCGGGGCCGCAACACGCATGGATCATGACGGGGCGCTACTCGACTCTAGTGCTTGTTCCAGGCTGTTTCGCGCTTCGGTCACATCACTCATCAAACACACAAAGTGCGTAATCTGGTTGTGCTCGTCATGCAGGGCGTGAATATCGGTTTGCTGGATATACAA
Source organism: Marinobacterium weihaiense (assembly GCF_019061305.1). Taxonomy (GTDB): domain Bacteria; phylum Pseudomonadota; class Gammaproteobacteria; order Pseudomonadales; family Balneatricaceae; genus Marinobacterium; species Marinobacterium weihaiense. The sequence goes on along the minus strand of NZ_JAHQZT010000002.1, from coordinate 22,767 downwards.
TCGGCCGTCTCGTGTACGGTTGATGATGTCGCCGCTCCAGTGGCCGCGCTCCTGAAGACTTGACCAAAGTTCAAAGAAAAACGCACTGTCGTGTTGCCCAGAATTGAGCAGGTCCGGCGTGCGACCCTGAACATTGGCTTCTATATAGCCTGTCATAGCCTGAAAGGCAGGGTTGACCAGTTCAATAGCGCCATGCGCGTCGGTTACCATGATGGCGTCACTGCTGTTGTAGGCAATCACCCTGGCAATGCGCGCTTCTAGTCGTTGACGCTTTTCGGTGCTGATGTCACGGAACATCACCTGAACAGCTTTTTGGCCCTTATAGTTGATAATGGAGCTGGAGACTTCGGCGGTAAAGGCCTGGCCATTGATGCGTACCAGCTTTTGCTCGGTTGGTTCCAGTTGTGCGCCCTGATGCAGGGCATGGCGACGGCGCTGAAAAGCCTTCTGGCTGTCGGGGTGTACCAGCTCGCTTACCGGTCGGTTGATCAGTTCCTGCGGTGATGTGCAGCCCATCAGGCGGGCGGCATTGGGGTTGGCCATTTCAACGCAGCCATCAACATGTACAACGATGGCCTCGGGGGATTGTACAAAGAGGGTACGGTAACGCTGATACATCTCCTCGGCACGTGAGGCCATGCGTCGACTCACCTGCAGCGCCTGGTGTCGTGCAATGATGTAGAACATCAGCATCAGTGTCAGCATCAACGTGATGGAAATACCCGATATCAGTGTGGCCGAGTCATGTTGGCGGGTCAGCATCAAGCTGGTGTCAGGGTCCAGGTTTGCAAACCTGAGTTGAATTGACTGGCCGGCAATCGTCAGTTCCGAGGTCTGCATCAGCTCCGCGTCGGGAGGGGAGTGCTGAGGGTGAGTATCGTAGCTGGCTTGCTGCAGAGACTCACGTGGGTCAATGACTTGAATGCGCAACGGCGCTTGCAGGTTGTCCAGGCTTGATTGTACGAGTGTGCCCATACTGAAGCCGATGGTGACAACGCCGAGGAAGCGATCCTGCGGTCGTGTTTGGTCAATGACCGGCAGCAGCTGCAGGTAATCCAGTGAGTGGATATCGGTCGGCAGCAGTGACAGTGGTCGACTCAGTACGGGTTGGTGGCTACGGATAGCCGCAGTTGCCGCTTCACGCCGTTTGGTCTCGCTCATCAAGTCATAGCCACGCATGCGGCCTTCGATGCTGGCGGGCACCAGATGCATGACCACAAGGCTGGGTTGGTTGGCAGGCGGTGGTGGGAATATATTGAAAGCGCTGTCGTTACCCTGGTTGATGGATGCTGTGAAACGGTCCCGGTTTTGTGCATCCAAGTAGCGTGTAAAGGAGAGACCGACCAGGCTGAAATTGGCCAGATCAATATCAAAACTTTCAAACATTTGATGCCAGCGCTTGTTCAGTGCGTCGGGAGGCAGGTCTGCATTGTTCAGCACGAGTCCGCGTCCGGCCGACATCAATAGCGTGAATCGATCCAGTTTTTCTTGAATTACCTGTGTCGTCTGTTGTGTCAGGGTTTGAAAGCGGTCTTGAGCACGGGCGCGTTCCTGTTCGGCTGTTGTGCTGGCCAAATGGAAGCTGATGATCAACCCTGTGATAAGGGTCAGGGTTGCGAAAAAGGGGCTATGCCGCATGCGTGTATCCGGCAGGCCTTCATCGTTGATAGGCTGTAAATCCTGTTCGGCGTGCATCCTGCGTCATCCTGCAACTTCGAGGATAGTCTCAGGGCCAGTCATTCCATATTGCCTGGCCCGTTCAAGGCCCGGCCCTCATGAGTTGAGTGCCGGGCAGGGTGTTACGGGTTCAGCTTGATGGAAGCTTCCAGTGTGTTTTCCATCAGGCTGGCAACAGTCATTGGGCCAACACCGCCGGGTACCGGTGTGATCCAGCCGGCACGCTCGGCCGCCGGTTCGAATTCAACGTCGCCTACCAGACGACCACTGTCAAGGCGATTGATACCGACATCAATCACGATGGCGCCGGGTTTGATCCACTCGCCTTTGACCAGGCCGGGGATACCGACACCCACAATCACGATATCGGCTCGACGCACGTGGAATTCCAGGTCGCGCGTAAAGCGGTGAGTGGTGGTCGTGGTGCAGCCGGCCAGTAGCAGCTCCAGTGTCATCGGGCGGCCGACAATGTTGGATGCGCCCACGATGACGGCTTCTTGTCCGTGCAGATCAACGCCGGTGGATTCAAGCAAAGTCATGACGCCTTTGGGGGTACAGGGGCGCAGTACCGGTATGCGTTGTGCCAGGCGGCCCAGGTTGAAGGCGTGAAAACCGTCTACATCCTTATCCGGGCGAATCTGCTCGAGAACTTCGGTTGCATCCAGGTGGGCGGGCAGGGGGAGCTGCACCAAAATGCCGTCAACCTCGTTATCATTGTTAAGGCTGTTGATCAGGGTCAGCAGTTCTTCGCGTGAGGTTTCAGCAGGCAAGTCAAATGCCTTGGAGGTAATGCCGACTTCGGCGCAGGCATTCTTTTTGTTACGGACATATACCTGAGAAGCTGGGTCGCTACCGACCAGGACTACCGCGAGGCTGGGGGCGCGTTTGCCTTCCGCCAGTCGGGCATCAATGCCGGCGCGAACTGTCTGCCGAACGTCTGAAGCAATCTGCTTGCCATCAATGATCTGGGCGCTCATGAGTGAGGTCTTTTCCTTTGAGTGCTGTGTGTAGATGAAAAAGAATAGGGCGATTTTCTCATCTTTACTGCTTGGCCGCCAATGGACTTTTATCGCGTTTTTGGTTACAGGGCGTTGTTTCTTTTAAAAATTTTTCAAAAAGGTGTTGACGCTCCCAGAGAGGATGACTAATATACGCAGCTCCTCGACACGGGGTGTCACCCAAGGCGAGGCGGCGTGTTAAGCGCTCGTAGCTCAACCGGATAGAGCAACGGCCTTCTAAGCCGTAGGTTGCAGGTTCGAGTCCTGCCGGGCGTGCCAGCCCGTCTAGGTTGAGTAATAGAGGTTATGGTGGGCGTAGCTCAGTTGGTAGAGCCCCGGATTGTGATTCCGGTGGTCGTGGGTTCGAGCCCCATCGTCCACCCCATACCTCAAGCAGTATCATCAGCACAAGCTGATGCGGAAGTGGTGGAATTGGTAGACACGCTGGATTTAGGTTCCAGTGCCGCAAGGTGTGAGAGTTCGAGTCTCTCCTTCCGCACCAAGTACACCGATGCACTAATGTGGTGGGCGTAGCTCAGTTGGTAGAGCCCCGGATTGTGATTCCGGTGGTCGTGGGTTCGAGCCCCATCGTCCACCCCAGTGCAACCCTCCTGTTTGATATCCCTTTGATTTAGTTCAGAATATCTCTTCGTTTTATGTCTGCGAAAAGCCACTTAACGTGCCGTTTTGCTTGACTAATCGAGGCGCTTGCACGAAAATTTCGCGCTTTAGAATTTTGGCTCTGCTGGTCGGTCGTTCTGGTATTGAGCGAGCCTGCAGGTCGCACCATCATGCTGCAAAACTATTTGTGAGGATCTCCATGCAAGTTTCTGTTGAAACGACTTCCGGCCTTGAGCGTCAGCTGACCATCACTGTTCCGGCTGAACGCATCGACCAGGACGTTGACAAACTGGTCGCCCAGCAGGCACGTACTCGTCGTCTGGACGGTTTCCGTCCGGGTAAAGTACCGCCCAAGGTGATCAAGCGCATGTTTGGCAGCGCGATCCGTCAGGATGTCCTGGGTCAAGTGGTTCAGGAAAGCTTCTATTCTGCCGTTGAGCAGGAAAAACTGCAGCCGGCCGGTGGCCCGAACATCGAGTTCAAAAACGACAAGGAAGGTGAAGATCTCCAGTTCGTTGCCACTTTCGAAGTGTACCCGGAGATCGAACTGAAAGATCTGGCCGGTGTTGAAATCGAAAAGCAGACCGCTGAAATCACTGATGCCGACATGGATCAGATGATCGAAACCCTGCAGAAGCAGCAGGCTAACTGGGTTGAAGTTGACCGCGCCGCTGCTGAAGGCGACCGTGTGAAGATCGACTTTGAAGGTTTCGTCGATGGCGAAGCGTTCGAAGGCGGCAAGGCCGAAGGCCACGATCTGGTCCTGGGCTCCGGTTCCATGATCCCGGGCTTCGAAGATGGTCTGGCTGGTAAGAAGGCAGGTGAAGAGTTTGACCTGGAAGTGAGCTTCCCGGAAGACTATCACGCTGAAAACCTGAAAGGTAAAGCGGCTACCTTTAAGACCAAGGTACAGTCCGTTTCCGCTCAGGAACTGCCGGAGCTGAACGAAGAGTTCTTCTCTCGCTTCGGTATCGAAGAGAAAGAACTGGACGGCTTCAAAGCTGAAGTGCGCAAGAACATGGAGCGCGAACTGAAGCAGGCGCTGAAAATGAAGCTGAAGGATCAGGTCTTCAACGAACTGCTGAAAGTCAATGATATCGACGTGCCGGCAGCCCTGATCGACAGCGAAATCGACAACCTGCGTCGTCAGGCGATCCAGCAGTTCGGTGGCGAAAACGCCAATATCGACCCGAACATGCTGCCGAAAGAGATGTTTGAAGATCAGGCCAAGCGTCGCGTCAGCGTCGGCCTGCTGATCCAGGAAGTGGTCAAGGCGAACGAACTGGAAGCGGATGAAAGCCGTGTACGTGAAACAGTCGAAGAGATGGCGTCCACTTACCAGGATCCGCAGCAGGTTATCGACTGGTACTACGGCAACGACCAGATTCTGAATCAGATCAAGAGCCTGGTGCTGGAAGATCAGGTGGTTGATCATCTGGCGGCATCTGCTAAAGTCACTGAAAAGGCTGTTCCTTACGAGGAAGCCATTCAGCCGGCACCGCAGCAGGAAGACGCTGCTGAAGAAGACGAAAGCGAAGCCTGATCCGGATATCCCGGTCAGGGCGTAAGCCATAAAGGAAACGACAGTTGGCTTGGCTGACTGTCGTTTTTTCGCTTATCAGGGTAAGGAGAATGACTGCATGGCAGATATCTACACCGGGCGCGGAAACGACATCATGAATTCGGGCCTGGTCCCGATGGTAGTTGAGCAGAGTTCACGTGGTGAACGTGCCTATGATATCTACTCTCGCCTGCTCAAGGAGCGGGTGATTTTCATGGTTGGGCAGGTCGAAGACCACATGGCCAACCTGATCGTGGCCCAGTTGCTGTTTCTGGAAGCCGAAAACCCCGATAAGGATATCCATCTGTATATCAACTCGCCGGGCGGTTCTGTCACGGCGGGCATGGCCATTTACGATACCATGCAGTTCATCAAGCCGGATGTGAGCACCATGTGTATCGGTCAGGCCTGCAGCATGGGTGCCTTCCTGTTGGCCGGTGGTGCCAAGGGCAAGCGTTTTGCGCTGCCGAATGCGCGCATGATGATTCATCAGCCGTTGGGCGGTTACCAGGGTCAGGCGACGGATATTGAGATTCACACCCGTGAAATCCTGACCATCCGTGAAAAGCTGAATCGACTGCTGGCAGAGCATACCGGTCAGGATCTTGAGACCATCGTGCGTGATACCGACCGCGACAACTTCATGGATTCGAAGACAGCGGCCGAGTATGGCTTGATTGACTCGGTTTTGGATCGCCGTCTGGGCACCGACTGATGTCATCACCGTCACCGGCTACCGCTTCGGGGGTTGAAATTGTCGAGTGTCGGGCGCATACACAAGAGTAAACGGTTTTAGAGGTAATAAGATGGCAGACGAGACGACCGGCAACGGGGGCGATAGCAGCAAGCTGTTCTGCTCCTTCTGCGGCAAAAGCCAGGACGAAGTGCGTAAATTGATCGCAGGTCCCTCTGTCTTTATCTGTGACGAGTGTGTGGATCTCTGCAACGATATCATTCGTGAAGAGATACAGGAGTCTGACGAGCAGGAACCGCGCGAAAGCCTGCCCACGCCCGCAGAAATCAAGACAACGCTGGATGACTATGTGATTGGCCAGGAGCGTGCCAAGAAGGTGCTGGCCGTCGCAGTGTACAACCACTACAAGCGTCTGCGCTTCCAGCAGAAAGGCGACGTGGAGCTGGGCAAGAGCAACATCTTGCTGATCGGCCCGACCGGCAGCGGCAAGACTCTGCTGGCCGAAACCATGGCGCGTCTGCTGAATGTACCCTTCACCATCGCGGATGCCACCACACTGACCGAAGCCGGTTATGTGGGTGAAGATGTTGAAAACATCATTCAGAAACTGCTGCAGAAGTGTGACTACGATGTTGAAAAGGCCCAGCTGGGTATTGTCTACATCGATGAAATCGACAAGATTTCACGCAAGTCCGATAACCCTTCCATCACCCGCGATGTTTCCGGTGAAGGCGTACAGCAGGCACTGCTGAAGCTGATTGAGGGTACGGTGGCATCGGTTCCACCGCAAGGTGGCCGCAAGCACCCGCAGCAAGAGTTCCTGCAGGTAGACACATCCAACATTCTGTTTATCTGTGGTGGGGCCTTTGCGGGGCTGGAAAAGCTGATCCGTGACCGCAGTGAGCGGAGTTCCATTGGCTTCAATGCCGTGGTCAAGAGCAAGGATGAAAGCCGTCTGAGCGAAGTGCTACATGATGTTGAAGCTGAAGATCTGGTCAAGTTTGGCCTGATCCCGGAATTCGTCGGCCGACTACCGATGATTGCGACCCTGTCCGAGCTGGACGAGGATGCACTGATCCAGATTCTGACTGAGCCGAAGAACAGCCTGGTCAAGCAGTATCAGGCACTGTTCGAGATGGAAGGTGTCGAGGTTGATTTCCGTGAAGAGGCGCTCAAAGCCGTTGCGGACAAGGCGCTGGAGCGTCGTACCGGTGCACGTGGTCTGCGTTCCATCCTGGAGGCGACGTTGCTGGATATCATGTATCAGTTGCCATCTCTGGAGAACGTTGCCAAGGTGGTCATTGATGAAGGCGTGATCCATGGCAGCTCTGATCCGATCTTGATTTACGAAAATCAAGATGCCAAGGGCAGTGCGTAAGCATTAGACTTTAGTAGAGCATTTCGCTGAAAATCCCCGCTTTTGCGGGGATTTTTGTTTGTCTGTAACAAAATACTGACATTTCATTTTGCGCCCTATTCAGTCCGCGCCTTATAATCCCTCGGCGGTGGTTAACATCCGAACTGTTTCGGATTCAAATTTGCCGTGCCTGCTGGAATACAACGATAAGGACTGGATAGATGCTCAAACGTCGTACATTCATGGCCGCAGCGGCTGCCTGCATGCTGATGAGCCCCATTGCCCACGCTGAATACAAGGCTGAATACACGGTTTCCACAGTTTTGCCCTCGGCTTTTCCCTGGGGACAGGCGGCCGATAAATGGGTCGAGCTGGTAAAGGAGCGTTCAGAAGGGCGCATCAACATGAAAGTCTACAGCAGCGCACAGCTGGTCTCCGGTGATCAGACCAAGGAATTCTCCGCCATGCGCTCGGGCCTGATCGACATGGCCGTGGGTTCCACCATCAACTGGTCGCCGCAGGTGCCAGAGCTGAACCTGTTTTCGTTGCCGTTCCTGATGCCAGACCACAAGGCCATCGATGCCATTACTCAGGGCGAAGCCGGCGAAATGGTGTTCAAGGCGATCGAGAAGCGCGGCGTTACACCGCTGGCCTGGGGCGAGAACGGCTTCCGTCAGCTGTCGAACTCCCAGCAGGTCATTGACGAGCCCGCTGACCTCAAGGGCATGAAAATCCGTGTGGTCGGCTCGCCGCTGTTCCAGGATACTTTCAGCGCGCTGGGCGCCAATCCGACACAGATGAGCTGGGCGGATGCCAAGCCGGCCCTGACCACCGGTGCCGTTGATGGTCAGGAAAACCCGATTTCTGTCTTCGATGTGGCGCGTATCGACCAGGTGGGTCAAAAGCACCTGACGCGCTGGGGTTACATGGCGGACCCGTTGGTATTCGCGGTCAGCACCCGTGTATGGCGTCAGTTCTCGCCGGAAGATCAACAGTTGCTGAAGCAGGCGGCCATTGATGCCGGTCAGTGGGAGATCAACAAGTCTCGTGCTGAGCTGGATGAAACCCTGGCGCGCATCAAGGAACGCGGTGTTGAAGTCACCGAGTTGACCGATGAGCAGCATGCGGCATTTGTTGAAGCCACACGTTCGGTTCATGAAAAATGGACCCCGCGCATCGGTGAAGCACTGGTGCAGAAAGCGCAGGATGCAGTCGTCAACCGTGACTGATCGCACCTGAACCGTCTGAACGCCCGTCCCGGTGACGGGCGTTGTTGTCTTGAACGGAGCCGAAATGTCTACCCGACGCCCCAAGTTCAGGCCTGAAGCCTGGCTCGCTACCCTGGCGCTGATCGCTATTTGCCTGATCAGTCTGGGGAACGTCATCGTCCGCTATGCGACCGATGCATCCTTCGCATTTACCGAAGAGTTTTCGGTGTTCTTTCTGGTGCTGCTGACGTTTTCCGGTGCGGCGGTTGCTGCCCGTCACAACCAGCACATTCGCATTGAACTGATCGAGCACCATCTGCCGGCACCTCTGCTGAAAGGAGTGTATGTGCTGCAGTGGCTGGCCAGCATGATCGTGCTGGGCATCACTGCCTGGTACGGCTCGATTTTTGCGCTGGAGGAGTACCAATGGGAATCCCTGTCACCGGGGCTGGGGCTGCCGAACTGGATCTACGTGGTGTGGCTGCCACTGATGGCCGCGGCCATCATGATTCGCACGACGCAGAACCTGTTTGACCGCCTGCGAGGCAAGCAGGACGAGGAGGTGGTGCATGAGTCCTGATCTGTTGATGATCGGCAGTTTTCTGGTCGCTTTGCTGCTGGGCGTTCCGGTTGCCATTGCGCTTGGATTGGGCGGGGTCGTGGGGATTGTTGCCGGTCTGTCACCCGACATGCTGGCGACACTGGGAACCAATACCTACAACAGTGTGGCCAAGTATCCGCTCATTGCGATCCCGCTGTTTATACTGACGGGACTGATTTTCGAACGGGCCGGGGTGGCGGCCAGTCTGGTGCGCTTTGCCCAGGCGATGATTGGTCCGCGCCATGGCGGTCTTGCCGTGGTTGCCGTTTTGGTGTGTCTGATCATGGGTGGCATGAGCGGCTCAGGCCCGGCGGATGCAGCGGCTGTAGCCATGGTCATGCTGCCGAGCATGCGCAAGGCTGGTTACCCGCAACCGTTTTCCGCTACGCTGATTGCGGCATCTTCATCGACGGCGATTCTGATACCGCCTTCCATTGCCCTGATTCTGTATTCGATCGTGGTGCCGGGGGTTGACCTGCGAGCACTCTTTGCCGCAGGGCTCTTTCCGGGCGTGCTGGCGGGGCTGTCGTTGCTCGTGCCGGCCATGCTGCTGGCACGCAAGCATGGCTGGGAAAACCCAGAAGCTTCTGAAAGGCCCCCACTGTGGGAAAGTTTCAAGGCGGCACTGCCAGCACTGTTTGCCCCCGTCATCATTCTCGGCGGATTGCGCTCGGGCCTGTTTACCCCCACGGAAGCAGCGGTGGTTGCAGTGGCGTACGGTGTCATTGTCGGCAGTCTGATCTATCGCAACCTCGGTTTCCGGGATCTGATCAACCTGATCACGGAAGCGGCTGTCACTTCGGGCGTGGTGATGCTGATCATCGCACTGGCGGGCATTTTCGCCTGGGCCGGCACTACGTTGGGTACCTTCCAGCATCTGGCAGAAGGCCTGTTGTCCCTGTCGGACAACGGCTGGATATTGTTGCTGCTGGTGATGTTGCTGGTACTGCTGGCGGGCATGCTGCTGGATGCGGTTTCGATCTATTTGATTCTGATTCCGATTCTGTTGCCGCTGATGAATCACTTCGAGTGGAACCCGGTCTGGTTCGGCATTCTGTTGGCCATGAATATTGCCATTGGCCAGTTTACGCCGCCGGTAGCCGTTAACCTGATGGTCACGACGCGTATCGCCCAGATCCGGCTGGAGCATACCATGGGTTGGGCGCTGATCTTCATCGCGGCCATGGCGTGCAGCCTTTTGCTGGTCATGCTGGTGCCGGGGATTGCCCTGTGGTTGCCGGAACAGCTCGGGTATGTCGTCGGTAAGTGGTAACAGCTTTACTGCGGGTGGGGGCCACCGGTCTCTACCCGCTTTGATCCCAAGCAAAACAACCTCCTGCCTACTACCAAAGAGCCACATTCTCAGGTCCAAGGCACTATACTCGGGCATCAGTTGCGCTAGCTAAGATTGATCCGTCAATCGTTACTGCTCTTCGAGCGTGATGGGTATAACAACAAGAGGCCAAGAATATGATCTACGCACAGCCAGGACATGCAGATTCCATCGTTACACTGCAGCCGCGCTACGGTAACTTCATCGGTGGGGAATGGAAGGCCCCGGTCAAGGGTGAGTATTTCAAGAATGTCTCACCGGTTACAGGCGAAGCCTTCTGTGAAATGCCGCGCTCAACCGCTGAAGATATTGAGCTGGCGCTGGACGCCGCTCATGCCGCCAAAGACGCCTGGGGACGTACATCGGTTCAGGAACGCTCTAACATCCTGCTGAAAATTGCCGATCGCCTGGAAGAGAACCTCGAGCAGATCGCGGTTTCCGAGACGTGGGACAACGGCAAGGCCGTTCGTGAAACACTGGCGGCTGATGTGCCGCTGGCCATCGATCACTTCCGTTACTTTGCCGGTTGTATTCGTGCCCAAGAAGGTTCCATCGGCGAGATCGACGAAAATACCGTGGCCTACCACTTCCATGAGCCGCTGGGTGTTGTCGGCCAGATCATCCCCTGGAACTTCCCGCTGTTGATGGCGGCCTGGAAGATCGCCCCGGCGCTGGCTGCCGGTAACTGCATCGTGCTGAAACCGGCCGAGCAGACGCCTTGGTCAATCCTGAAACTGGTTGAAACCATCCAGGACTTGCTGCCGGCAGGTGTACTGAACGTGGTCAATGGCTTTGGTGCCGAGGCCGGTCAGGCGCTGGCGACCAGCACCCGTATCGCCAAGATCGCTTTCACCGGTTCTACGCCGGTCGGTGCGCATATCCTCAAGTGCGCCGCTGAAAACATCATTCCGTCGACTGTCGAACTGGGCGGCAAGTCGCCGAACATCTACTTTGAAGACGTCATGGATCATGAAGATGCCTTCATCGACAAGTGTGTCGAGGGTACGGTTCTGGCCTTCTTCAACCAGGGCGAAGTGTGCACCTGTCCCTCACGTCTGCTGGTACAGGAAAGCATTTACGACCAGTTTATCGAGCGCGTGATCGAACGCATCAAGAAGATCAAGCGTGGCAACCCGCTGGATACCGAAACCATGGTCGGTGCCCAGGCCTCTCAGGAACAGTTTGACAAGATTCTGGGCTACCTGGACATCGGTCGCAATGAAGGTGCGGAAGTGCTGATCGGCGGTGACAAGGAGCAGCTGGAAGGCAGCCTGGGCAGCGGCTATTACATTCAGCCGACTCTGCTCAAGGGCACTAACGACATGCGCGTGTTCCAGGAAGAGATCTTTGGCCCGGTTGTCTCCGTGACCACCTTCAAGGACGAGGCGGAAGCGCTGGCCATTGCCAACGACACCGAGTTCGGTCTGGGGGCCGGCGTCTGGAGCCGTGACATGAACCGTTCGTACCGCATGGGTCGCGGTATCCAGGCCGGTCGTGTCTGGACCAACTGCTACCACCAGTATCCGGCACACGCTGCCTTCGGTGGCTACAAGAAGTCCGGTGTAGGCCGCGAAACTCACAAAATGATGCTGGACCACTACCAGCAGACCAAGAACATGCTGGTCAGCTACGACATCAATCCGCTGGGCTTCTTCTAAGCCGCGGATCCCCCCGAAATCGCGCACAGGGACGTGCGTTCACGGCTGCTTCACCCTGGCAGCAATTGCTCTGCAGCAACATCTTTAACGGCCTTCGGGCCGTTTTTTTATGTGAGGCAAAGAGAAGGCTTTGTATGCCCAAGCGTAGCGTTTAGGTGGCCTCGATTTGACATCACGGGGATGTGTGCCCAGTGGCTGTTTGGCGCACATACCTGCGTCTGCGCTACCAAGTCACACCCGAATTCGTTCCAAAGTACCATATTGAGGCAGGGGGGCGGTTGCCTACTATCAGGGTGTCTCCAACGACATCTTGATAACAACAAAGAGGAAAGCATCATGTGGACCAAACCTGCCTTCACTGATCTGCGCATTGGCTTCGAAGTCACCATGTACTTCGCCAACCGCTAAGCGCACAGGGCAGCCCGCAAGGGCTGCCAACCTGCCTATCGCTCTTCCTACCCCCAGCGGATAACACAATAATGAAAATACAGATTTTAGGCTCAGCGGCCGGGGGCGGCTTTCCACAGTGGAACTGCAACTGTGACAACTGCAAAGGCCTGCGCAACGGCACCCTCAACGCCAAGGCCCGTACCCAATCCTCCATCGCGGCCAGCCTCAATGGACGTGACTGGATCCTGTTCAACGCCTCGCCGGATATCCGCGCTCAGCTGGAAAGCTTCGAGCCCCTGCAGCCCAAGCAGGGCAAGCGTGATACCGGTATCGCCGCCATCGTGCTGATGGATAGTCAGATCGACCACACCACCGGGCTGCTGATGCTGCGCGAAGGCTGCCCGCATCAAGTCTACTGCACCGACATGGTCAAACAGGACCTGAGCACCGGTTTCCCCGTGTTCAATATGCTCGAACACTGGAACGGCGGCCTGACGTGGAATCAGATCCCCAGTGATGCTACCTACAACGAATTTACCATTCCCGAAGTACCGGGCATTACCCTGACCGCCGTGCCGCTACGCTCCAGTGCGCCGCCGTACTCGCCGCACCGCAACGATCCGCATCCGGGCGATAACATCGGCATGCTGCTGAAGGATGATGCCACCGGACGTTCTCTGTTCTACGCACCGGGCCTGGGCCAAATTGAAGCGCATCTGCGCCCGATTATGGAAGACGCCGACTGCCTGCTGGTGGACGGCACCCTCTGGCGGGAAGACGAGATGATCCACGCGGGTGTCGGCGACAAGCTGGGCGTACATATGGGCCACCTTCCTCAATCCGGTGAGGAGGGAATGATCGCCTACCTGGATACGCTGAATAAGCCGCGCAAGGTGCTGATCCATATTAACAATACCAACCCGATCCTGATCGAAGACTCCCCCGAGCGGGGCGTACTGGCCGAGCATGGTATCGAAGTGGCCTTTGACGGCATGAGCATCGAACTCTGAGGAGAGCATCATGAGCAATACTGAACCGATGAGCCGCAGCGAATTCGAACAGGCACTGCGTGCCAAAGGCGACCTCTACCATATTCATCACCCATATCACGTCGCCATGTATGCCGGGCAGTCTACACCCGAGCAGATCCGTGGCTGGGTCGCCAACCGTTTCTACTATCAGGTGAATATTCCGCTCAAGGACGCGGCGATTCTGGCCAACTGCCCGCATCGCGATGTGCGACGCCAGTGGCTGCAGCGCATCATGGACCACGACGGTTACGATGGCGCCGTGGGCGGCATCGAAGCCTGGCTGCAGCTGGGTGAAGCGGTAGGCCTGACCCGTGACGAAATTCTCTCCCACGAGCATGTGTTGCCGGGCGTGCGTTTTGCGGTGGATGCTTATGTGAACTTCGCTCGCCGCGCCACCTGGCAGGAAGCGGCCAGCTCCTCGCTGACCGAGCTGTTTGCACCGCATATCCACCAGTCCCGTCTGGATACCTGGCCGACGCACTACCCCTGGATCAAGGCCGAGGGCTATCAGTACTTCCGCAACCGCCTCACCGAAGCGCGCCGCGACGTGGAACATGGCCTGCAGATTACGCTGGATCATTACACCACCCGCGCCGAGCAGGACCGCATGCTGGAAATTCTGCAGTTCAAGCTGGATGTACTCTGGAGCATGCTGGACGCCATGAGCATGGCGTATGAACTGGAGCGTCCACCGTACCATACGGTGACGCAGGCAAGGGTCTACCACCGAGGGCTGTTCAATGACTAAACCGACCCTGGCGCACACGCCCTGCCTGAACCCCATGTTTCGATTTCAGTGGGAAGAGGCGCAGAACTGTCATGTGCTGCTGTATCCGGAAGGCATGATCAAGTTGAATGACAGCGCGGGTGCCATCCTCAGTGAAATCACCGGCGAGCAGGACTGCGCGGCCATCATTCAAGCGCTGGAAGCGCGTTTTCCCGAGGCCGGCGAGCTGGGCCCGGATGTGCTGGAGTTTCTGGAGGTTGCCCATGAGCAAAACTGGATCCGCTATGCCTGAGCCGACAGGGCCTAAGCAAAGCGCAGCACCGGCCGTTGCCCCCCAGAGCCCGCCGCTCTGGCTGCTGGCCGAGCTGACCTACAAATGCCCGCTACAGTGTCCTTATTGCAGCAACCCACTGGATTTTGCCGACCACGGCGAAGAGCTGACCACCGAACAGTGGATCGATGTATTCCGCCAGGCGCGCAAGATGGGCGCCGCCCAGCTGGGCTTTTCCGGCGGCGAGCCGCTGGTGCGCCGGGATCTTGAACAGCTGATCGCCGAAGGGCGCAAGCTGGGCTATTACACTAACCTGATTACCTCCGGCATCGGCTTGAACGCCGACCGGATCGCCGCCTTTCGTGAAGCCGGACTGGATCATATTCAGATCAGCTTCCAGGCGTCGGATGAAACGGTCAACAACATGTTGGCCGGCTCCGACAAGGCGTTCCAGCAGAAACTGAAGATGGCGCGTGAAGTCAAAGCCCAGGGCTACCCCATGGTGCTCAACTTCGTCACCCACAAGCACAACATCGACCGCATTGACCGCATCATCGAGCTGTGTGTGGAACTGGAAGCGGATTTCGTCGAGCTGGCCACCTGCCAGTATTACGGCTGGGCCTACGAGAACAAGGAATCCCTGTTGCCGACCCGGGCACAGCTGGAACGGGCCGAGCGCATTACCAACGAATACCGTGACAAGCTCGCCGCCGCAGGCAACCCGATCAAGCTGATCTTCGTGACCCCCGACTATTACGAAGAGCGCCCGAAAAAATGTATGAACGGCTGGGGCGAGATCTTCCTGACTGTGACGCCGGACGGCACCGCGCTGCCCTGTCACAGTGCCCGCATGCTGCCGATCGAGTTCCCCAATGTGAAGGACAGCAGCCTGCAGCATATCTGGCGCGATTCTTTCGGCTTCAATCACTTCCGCGGCGATGACTGGATGCAGGAACCCTGTCGCTCCTGTGATGAGAAGGAGCTCGATCTGGGGGGCTGTCGCTGCCAGGCCTATATGCTGGCCGGAGACATGAACGCTGCCGATCCGGTGTGTAGCAAATCACCGCATCATCAGACGATTCTCGACGCCCGCGCCGCCGCCGAGAACAGCGGTGAAGACAGTCCGATCACCTTTCGCAATGAACGTAACTCCCGTGTATTCGCCCGCGGCTGAACCTCTCAGTGCCGAAGCCGCCGTTGCCGCGATCCATGACTACTCGGGGCTGAGGTTTCATCAGGGGCAGCTGCTGGGGGTGAGTTTTGATGCGGCCAGTGGGCGCAACCGCCTGTGTCGGTTCGTTGAGGGCACAGCGGTTAGCCTGCTGCCCGAGCGTTTCAGCGTGCGCAGTCGCGTGCATGAATATGGCGGCGGCGCCTGGTGCCTGGCCGGTGATCGGGCCTGCTTCGTGAACGACAAGGACCAGCAGATCTGGCAACTGGATGTGACGCTCGGGGGCATGAATGCACAGGGTTTGAGAGCAGGGGGCTGGGCCTGCGAACCCCTGCGCCTGACCCGGGCCGAACAGACCCGTTTTGCCGACCTGCAGTTCGATGCCGATCGAGCGCGCCTGATCGCCATCAGCGAAACCCACCCGGCAGCGGGAGAGGCCATCAATCGATTGGTCAGCATTGCCTTGTCAGGCGCTTCACAGGGGCAGGCGATCACCCTGGCCGAAGGTGCCGACTTCTACAGTTCACCGGCGCTGAGCCCCGACGGTCGCCAACTGGCCTGGATCGAGTGGGATCACCCGCATCAACCCTGGCTCGATACCCGTTTGATGCTGGCGCAGCTTGATGAGCAGGGCAGGGTGCAGCAGGTACGCCGGTTACATATTATAGCCGGTGCGGATGGGGCCATCGCCTGGGCACAGCCACGTTTTGCGCCGGATGGGCGTCTGCATGCAGTGGCCGATGCCGACAACTGGTGGCGGCTCCATGTGCTGGCGGGCACCGATATGCAGCCGCTGCCGGGTGAACCGCCGGCCGCAACCGAATTCACCACCGCACCCTGGCAGTTTGGCCTGAGCACTTATGGCTGGACGCCCCGGGGTGAGTTGATCGCCATCGGCCAATGCGAAGGCTATTCGCGCCTGTGGCGGCACCATGGCACGACCTGGCTGCCATTCGAGCTGGGTGTCATGCCATCGCGGCTGCATGCGCTGGTATGTGCAGATGAGCAGCTGGCCTGTGTGGCCGAATTTGGTGATCGGCTGCCGGGGCTGTTACATGTCGATACCGGCTTGGCGGCCGATGACCTGCATCAGTGCCGCCTGTTGCACGGTGGCACTCGGCCCGACTTTGCTGTCAGCCTGCCGCTGAGCCAGTCTGCCAACCTGCCGGATTCGGAAGGGCGGGTGCCGTACTTTCTCTATCGCCCTCAGGGCGCACCGGCCGATCAACGTCTGCCTCTGGTGATCTGGACCCACGGCGGTCCCACCGCCAGCACCGCACCGGTGTTCAGGCCCGCCATCCAGTTCTGGACCCAGCGCGGCTTCATGATCGCCGATGTGAACTATCGCGGCAGCACCGGTTATGGCCGAGATTATCGTCTGGCACTGGCCGGGCGCTGGGGCATCACCGATGTCGACGATGTACAGGCGGTGGCCCGTTCCCTTATCGATCAGGGCCTGGCGGACCCTCGAGCCGTGTTCATTCGGGGCAACAGCGCTGGTGGCTTTACCACTCTCAATGCACTCTGCCATTCGGAGCTGTTCAGCGGGGGGGCCAGCCTCTATGGCGTCAGTGACCCGGCCCGGCTCAATGCGCTGACCCACAAGTTCGAGTCCCGTTACCTGTACTGGCTGATCGGTGACCCCGAGTGTGATGCGGCCCGTTACCGTCAGCGAGCGCCGCTGCAGCAGGCCCATCGAATCCGCGTGCCGGTGATCTTCTTTCAGGGCGAGCAGGATCGCGTGGTGCTGCCGGAACAGACCCGTGCCATGGCCGCTGCCCTGAGTGCCAAGGGTGTTCCGGTGGAAACGCACTACTTTGCCGAGGAAGCTCACGGCTTTCGCCAGCCTGCGAATCAGGCGGCCGTGCTGAAGAGGGAGTTGGCGTTTTACCGCCATATCATCGCCATGGCATGATCGGTTGTGTAACCGTTCCGTGAACGCTCGGGCCGTTATGCCGCTTTCAATGTCGGGAACAGGAGTCGGCCTATGGGCTATCAACTGAGTGTGCGTGCCTTAAGTCTGACCGTCCTGGCCATGCTGGCCTTTGCGGGCAACTCCCTGTTGTGCCGTATCGCTCTGACGGAAACCGCCATTGATGCCGCCAGTTTCACCAGCGTTCGCCTGGTGTCGGGCGCGTTGGTGCTGGCGCTGCTGGTGCAGTTGTTCAAGCGGGAGGCCTCTGGTTCTGGCAACAACCTCTCCGCGCTGGCGCTATTCCTCTATGCTGCCTGCTTTTCCTTTGCCTACCTCACGCTGGACAGCGGCATGGGTGCGCTGATTCTGTTCGGTGCCGTACAGGCGAGCATGATCGGTTTCGGGCTCTGGCGGGGCGAACGGTTCTCACTGCTGCAACTGCTGGGCCTGCTATTGGCACTGGGCGGGTTGATCGCGCTGCTGTGGCCGGGTGTTTCGGCACCCCCGCTGACCGGTGCGTTGCTGATGCTGGTCGCTGGCGTCGCCTGGGGCGTGTATTCGCTGCGGGGTCGGCAGGGGGGCGATCCGACACGGGTCAGCGCCGGTAACTTTCTCAGGACAGTGCCGCTGGCGGTGGCGCTCAGCCTGGTCATGCTGGCCGACCTGCAGGTTGATACGGCGGGGTTGTCCTATGCCGTGGCCTCCGGTGCGCTGGCATCGGCGTTGGGGTATGCCATCTGGTATACGGCCTTGCCGTTACTCAAAGCCAGCCATGCGGCCACGGTACAGCTGAGTGTGCCGGTCATCGCCTCGGTGGGCGGCGTGCTGTTGCTGGATGAGGCCCTGACCCTGCGCCTGGTGCTGGCGGCCATCGCCATTCTGGGCGGCATTGCGCTGGTGATTCTGGAGCGGCGCTGAGGACTAGCCCTTGTCCAGAGCTTCGGCAGGCTGGCGGTTGCCAGTCTGATGTTGTAACGGTTCAGTGCCCGTCTTTGTTGCGGCCGCGCCGAGTGACGCCACTGAGCACTTTATCGCCCAGGCGACGCGTCCCCTTACCTAGACGGCCCACACCGGATAAACCGGTGCGGGTCAAGTTGCCCGCTGTTTGACTAATGCGGCTGCCCAGCCGGAAACCGGCAGCATCGTCAAAAATGGCTTTTATACGGTCGCGCGCCTCTTGCTCGCGTGTGTCGACATGACCACCCAACGCAATGATTCGATCCAGAAAACGCAGGATCTCGGCACTCATGGAGCGGTAGTTGCAATCGGGGTTATCCTTCTTATACGACGCCAGCTTGCGAGCCACGTCCTCCAGGCTATGCTGCTCCAGTTCATGGCTGATTTTTGCCAGACCGGCCTGAACAAAGTCGGCGTCATAGCCCCAGTCATTCACGAAGTAGTGGCTGATCAACGCTCGTTCGGCATCATCAACCGGTGCGTCAATTGCAGCCAGCTTCATGCCCAGGGTGGCGATCATGTCGAACAGGCCCACGGCCAGCAGATCGAGTGGAGTATTGATGAATTCCGGAATCACCTTCACGCGGGATGAATTGCCGCGCACAAACTTCTTGCCAATGATCACGCTAAGGCCTGCACCCAGAGCACCGGCTGCAATGGCCCAGCCCAGCGGCGTAACCGCTGTCCCCAGACCCAGAGCGCCGAGCAGGCCGCTGGGGGCAAAAAAGGTGCTGGCCACAAACGATGACTTCGCAATGGCCGCTCCGGTAATGGCCCCGTTGCCGGCATCCAGCGCATCCAGCAGATAGCGCTTCAGTTTCAATGATGCAAAGGCTTCTTCACCGATATCCAGCTGCGCCTTGAAACGCAGATCGTTGGCGACGACCTGTTCAATGCCGTCGCTCCATGTCATGTCATCCGTTTGAGTCATGGTGTGCACCACCCCTGCTATACGCCCGTTTCAGGCCGGTAGCTATTCAATCACTTCAGTTTACACCAGAGCAAACGCAATTCGAAAACGGGCTCAAGGGCCAATATCCGGCCTGTTTCACTGCTTTGATCAATCAAATCAGCCCCTTGCTCTTCACTTTTGTTCGGCTCTGGTAAACTATGGCGCCAAGTGTGCAGTAACCGAGCCCGGCTCGCCTTCAAAGCAGCAGAGATGTGGGACATGACGGCGCACGTTTTTTCCGTCGTCGGGCACGCATGTATGTATGGCCCACACACCTCTGAATACGATAACTGACCGGAGTGTTTTCGATGAAACCTTCAAAGACCCTGAAAAAACTGTTGGCCACGGCCGTGGCAGCGAGTGCACTGAGCGTTTCGGCCGTGCAAGCCGATCAGCTGTATGTGGCCACGACGGCAATAGTGGAGCATGCGGCGCTAGACTCCGTACGCGATGGCATCAAGGAAACGCTGGCGGAAAACGGTTACACCGATCAAAACCTGAAATTTACCTACGAGAGCGCCCAGGGCAATCCGGCCATTGCCGCGCAAATCGCGCGAAAGCTGGTGGGTGAACAGCCGGACGTGCTGGTCGGTATCTCCACGCCGTCAGCACAGAGCCTGGCCAGCGCCACACGCGACATTCCGGTCGTATTCTCCGCCGTGACCGATCCGCTGGCCGCTAAGCTGGTTCGCAGCCTGGAAGCGCCGGGCGGCAATGTGACCGGTCTGTCCGACAAGACGCCGGTGGCCCAACACCTGGAAATGATCAAAGAGTTTGTACCCGAGCTGCAGCGCCTGGGCGTGCCGTACAACCCGGGCGAGCCCAATGCCGTGGCGATCGTTGAGATTCTGAAACAGGAAGCGGCCAAGCAGGGGATCGAAATCGTGGAAGCGCCGGCACCCAAATCTTCCGATGTGATGATGGCGTCGCAGAAGCTGATCGGCAATGTCGAAGCGATCTACTGCCCGACTGACAACACCATCCTGACAGCACTGGAGTCTGTGGTAAAAGTCGGTATCGACGGCCGCATCCCGGTATTCTCCGGTGATACCGGCTCGGTCAAGCGGGGCGCCGTCGCGGCACTGGGCTTTGACTATTACGATATCGGTCGCCAGACCGGCGATGTAATCGTGCGCATCCTCAAGGGTGAAAAAGCGGGTGACATTCCCGTGCGCGTCGCCACCGGCTCCGACCTGTATGTGAATGCCAAAATGGCACCGCGCATGGGTATCGAAATTCCTCCGGCCGTGCTTGAGCGTGCCACCAAAATAATCCAGTAACACCTGCCCCGGCTCGGCTGAACCGGCCGTGCCGGGTTGTGATACCTGACAAGGCAAAACCTTATGTCTCTCTTTTCCTTCATGGGCACGCTGGAGATCGGTTTCATCTTCGGCCTGGTGGCGATCGGGGTCTACCTGACGTTCCGTGTGCTTGATTTTCCCGACCTGACCGTAGACGGCAGCTTTACCCTGGGTGCCGCCATTGCCGCGGCCCTGATCATCAGTGGCGTTAACCCCTATCTGGCGACACTCTGCGCCGTCTTTGGCGGTGCCGCCGCAGGCCTGGTGACCGCCTGGCTCAACCTGCGCTTCAATATATTGCACCTGCTGGCCAGTATTCTGACCATGACGGCGCTCTACACCATCAACCTGCGCGTGATGGGTAAACCCAACCTGGCCCTGATAACCGAACCGACCGTACTGTCCCCGTTCGAGTCCCTGGGCATCCCCAACATGTACCTCAAGGTGATCTTCGTCGGGCTGGTTGTTCTGGCGGTCGGCCTGCTGATCGCCTGGTTCCTCAATACACAGTACGGCATGGCGATGCGCGCCACCGGTGCCAACCCGCGCATGGCGCAGGCCAACGGCATCGTGGTGAATCAGAAAATCTACGCCGGCCTCGCGCTGTCCAATGCGCTGGTCGCCATGGCGGGCGCACTCTTTGCCCAGACCAACGGTTTTGCCGACTCCACCATGGGCATCGGCACCATTGTGGTGGGCCTGGCGGCCGTGATCGTGGGCGAAAGCCTGCTCAACAGCCGCTCCATGCTGATCATTGTTCTGGGCTGTATCATCGGCTCGCTGCTGTACCGCTTGGCTATCGCGCTGGCGCTGAATGCCGATTTCATCGGTTTCACCACCTCCGACCTCAACCTGATCACCGCCGTGCTGGTGGGCCTGGCTCTGATCCTGCCGCAGCTGCGCCGTGAGTGGAAAGCCCGCAAGGCCGCCAAGGGAGATGCCGCATGATCCGCTGTGAACAGATCAAAGTCACCTTCAACCCGGGTATGGCAACCGAAAAACGTGCCCTGCGCGGGGTCGATCTGACCATCCCCCAGGGCGAGTTCGTCACCGTTATCGGCTCCAACGGCGCCGGAAAGTCCACGCTGCTCAACACCATCGCCGGTGACATCCGCTGCTCGTCCGGCAAACTCAGCTTTGATGACCGCGACGTCACCGGCCTGTCGGCCGCCGCCCGCACCGCGGACGTGGCCCGCGTCTTCCAGGACCCGCTGGCAGGCACCTGTGGTCAAATGACCATCGAAGAAAACATGGCCCTGGCCTACGGTCGCGGCAAGCGTGGCGGCCTCAAGCTGGCGCTGAACGAACGCCTGCGCAAACTCTTCCGCGAACAGCTGGCACGGCTCAACCTGGGCCTGGAAGACCGCCTGGACGCCCAAATGGGCTTGCTCTCGGGCGGCCAGCGTCAGTCCGTCAGCCTGCTGATGTCCGCCCTGCAGCCGAGCAAGATCCTGCTGCTGGACGAACACACCGCCGCGCTGGACCCGAAAACCGCTGCCCTGGTGATGGAGATCACCGACCAGATCGTGGCCGAGAAACAGCTCACCGTGCTGATGGTGACTCACTCCATGCGCCAGGCGCTGGACCACGGTACCCGCACCATCATGATGCACGAAGGCCAGGTTGCCTTTGACCTGGCCGGTGAAGAACGCAGCAACTACGGCGTGAAAGACCTGCTCAACCTGTTCGCCCAGATCCGCCCCGACGGGGAAGAACTGGACGACGACAAACTGCTGCTGGGTGCCTGACACCGGCCCGGCAGACCCCCAACAGAGTGCTCAGACCTTGGTCGGTATGAGCACTCTGTTGCTTTATCCAAACACTCAATCAGGTTAAGCTCGTATCAATAGCCAGTGGCATGGAGTTGGCCACTGCACGGAACCCCCTCAGGCAGATAACAGGGAAGTGGCCATGCCAGCCACCGTCACAGCCCCAAGCGGTACAAATCATCATAAGAACAGTCCATTTTCTGCGGATGCGAACACCTGTCTGCCGGATATCCGCTGGGTGATGTTCTACAAGAGAAACTACCTTTTTGATGCCTGTTTGAAATCTACTGCTTTGATTTATATAGGTTTTATTTTGGTTGGCAGAATTAAAAAGTATACCCACTAATAATTATTTATGAGGTAGCAGACCTCATAAATGGACTGTTAAATGACTAAGGAGATACCGTGAGCAAAGAAGCTCAAGTTGAACAGGAAGCAACTTTAGAAAGGTTGCCAGCAGTGCCGCCTGGTGATGTTGATGCATTGAAAGCATTGTTCAAAATAGCTTTAGAAAAAAGAGATTTTGAAATAACTCAACTGGTTCAGAGAAATAACTTCTTCATGATTTTTCAAGG
>NZ_JAHQZT010000029.1 GCF_019061305.1 Marinobacterium weihaiense | reverse complement strand
GCGGGAATAGCTCAGTTGGTAGAGCACGACCTTGCCAAGGTCGGGGTCGCGAGTTCGAGTCTCGTTTCCCGCTCCAAATTTACTATCAGTAAAACTCCGTTTCATTGTCTTATCTTAAGCAACCCGACCCTTTATGTCGGACTCGCGATTGATTCGATATTTCGAATCATTCAAGTATCGTTCTTGTTCCATTTCTTTTGTCGAAGATCTTCGACTTCTGTATACGAATATTTATTCTTCTGCGTCTGAACGAAATTTCGTTCTTTATTCTCCCGTACCTGACCCTTCGTATATGACCTTTGTACACACATCACGGTGTGGCAACGGGGTGACTGCCACGTGATCCGTTACCTTTCGCTACGGTTGCCGTGCGGGCTTGTCCATGCCCTGAAGTTGGGCTGTGATCACATCAGCGCTTTTGGGTCGACTGATGAAATATCCCTGCGCCATGGTGGCACCGGACTGACGCAGCATCTCATGCTGTTCGGGAAGCTCTACACCTTCGGCAATGACCTCCATCCGCAAGCCCTTGGCCATCCAAATAATGGCCTGACACAACATGGCGGCATCCATGTCGGTGTGGATATCATTGATGAACTGACGATCGATCTTCAGCACATCCATCGGGAAACGCTTCAGGTACCCCAACGCGGAAAAGCCGGTCCCAAAGTCATCAATTGACCAGCGCACCCCCAGCGCGCGCAGACTATCGATAACTTCAATCACCTGCTCCTCAACCTCTTCATCCAGAAATATGGACTCGGTTACTTCCAGTTCGAGCGTGCCCGGCTGGATACCTTCACTGTCAATCACCTCTCTCACAAGGGCGACAAACCCCGGCTGCAACAGTTGACGCGGCGATATATTGATCGCCATGGCCAGGCTGCGACCACTCATCAACTGCCACTGTGCCAGCTGGTTGACCGCCTTGCGCAACACCCACTCCCCGAGCTCAACGATCTGCCCACTCTCTTCAGCATGGGCGATGAAATGATCCGGTGGAATGCATTCGCCCCCCTGCTTGTACCAGCGTACCAGTGCTTCCAGGCCACGGATTTCACCGGTACTCATCTCTTCAATGGGTTGATAGCTGAGCTCAAACTCATCGGCGGCCAAAGCGCCCAGCATCGCCTGCTCGATGGCCAGTGCTTCACGTGCACGCCGGTTCATTTCGGCACGATAGAAACAGTAGCCAGCTTCCTTGCGCCTGCGCACTTGCTGCATGGCCGCATCTGCATGCCCCAAAAGTACACCGGCCAGAGCCCCATCCGTCGGCGAAAGTGCAACACCGATGCAGGTCTGTATGCGCACCCGACTTCTGGCCAGCTCCACGGGCTGCTCCAGCTGGGCCAGCAAGCAGCGGCACAGGTTCTCTACCGCCTGCAGGCGTCGCACATCCGGCATGATCGCCACAAACTCATCAGCCCCGACACGGCCCAGGCTTTCCGATGGCGACAGAGCTGCCTGCAGGCGTTCGGCGACCTCGATCAGCACACGATCACCGGCACGGTGGCCGTGAACCTCATTGATGCGCCGGAACTGTTGCAGATTCAAGAAAAGCACGGCCACCTGATGTTGCTGGGCCTGTGCCAGCTCCAGTGCCTGCTGCAAGCGGTCCAATGTCAGTTCCCGGTTGGGCAGCCCGGTGAGCGGGTCGTAGTTGCTCCGATTGAACAGCCGCGCCTCGTATTCCTTGCGCAGGGAGATGTCATGCTGAATGCTGAGATAACGCCCAGGCTGCCCATGTACACCCTGTAATACCGATACACTGGCCGCAACCCAATAGGGTTGCCCGTTCTTGCGCACGTTGAGCAGCTCGCCGTGCCAGACACCTTCATTCTGCAGCGCCCGCCAAAGCTCCCGATAGGTTTTGCGATGATTGCCGGCTTCACACTTCAGCATCCCGACAGGACGACCGATCACCTCGTCGGACGCATACCCCGTGATACGGGAGAAGGCGGGGTTGACGTAAGTGATAGCACCTTGCAGGTCGGTGATCAGAATGCAGACCGGTGCCTGCTCCAGAACAACAGCAAGCGGGTGTGTACCATGCTCTCCCCCGTGAGACATGTCCCTTTCCAGTATCGTCGTGACGGTGGTCTTGCTGGAAGGCTCTGTCAGTTCACCTCCCTGCTCGCTGAGAGCACTGAACTTTTCCATGGCGGTCAGGTATCCTTTTTCTTTTCAGGTTGCCACAAGCAGCGCCTTGATGGAATGAATCCAACCGAAATATCACTGCTAACCCTGGGGGTATTACATCCGATGCGTGTCACGCTTGAACAATGGCAAGCCTTGACGACGGTTGTGGATGCCGGTGGTTACGCCAGGGCGGCCGAGCAGCTGCAGAAAAGTCAGTCCGCCATCAGTTATTCGATCCAGAAACTGGAAACCAGTCTGGGCGTACGCGTTTTCAAGCTCTCCGGCCGACGGGCAACCCTGACCGAAGCGGGCGAGGCACTGTATCAGCATGCACAACGCCTGCTGGAGCAGGCCCTGCAGACCGAGCAGCTGGCACAACAGTTTGGCCAGGGCTACGAAGCACAGATCCGGGTTGCCATGGACACCCTGTTCCCGCGCAGTACCATGCTGGACTGCCTGGCACGGTATGCCGAGCACCGCCCCTTTACCCGCATTTCCCTGCGCGAGACCGTACTCAGCGGCAGCGACGAAGCCGTACTGGAACGTCAGGTCGACTTGTCGATCAGCGGCCGGGTACCACCCGGCTTCCTGGGTGAAAAGCTGATGGATGTCCGCTTTATCGCCTGCGCTCACCCGGATCACCCCTTGCATCAGCTGGAAAGAGCCCTGACCCTGGAAGACCTGCGCCATCACCGCCAACTGGTGGTCAGCGACTCGGGCAGTCGCAGCCTGAATGCCGGCTGGCTCGGCGCCGACCAGCGCTGGACCCTGAGCAGCCTGGACACGTCTATCCGCGCAGCCTGTGCAGGCATCGGCTATGCCTGGTACCCCGAAACACGCGTACGCAATCTGCTCGTCGAGGGCACTTTAAAACCCTTGCCACTGGGCAGCCGCAGCCAGCGCAGTGCAGAGCTGTACCTGATCCTCACCGATGGCGAGCTTGCACGGCCGGGCGTCCTTGAACTGGCGGACCTGATCATTGAGCAGGCACGTGGCCTCGCTCCCTCGCTAACGGTAGAATGATGGGGAAATCCTGCAACCCTGACAGAATCATGATGGAAAAACCGATTGCCCCTACAGACGGTGAATGCTGCGAAAGCGGCTGTGAGCCCTGTGTCTGGGATACGTATTACGAAGAGATGCGCCTGTGGCGTGAAGAGCAGAAAAAGCTCGCCGAAGCAGAAACCACTGACACGCCCGAGGAGTGAACATGCTGAACACCGTTGTAGTCCCTGTTGCCGGCCTGGGCACCCGTGTGTTGCCCGCCAGCAAGGCTATCCCCAAGGAGATGCTCGCGGTTGTCGACAAGCCCGTTATTCAACATGTGGTGGAAGAAGCGGCTGCAGCCGGCTTTACCCGCATCGTGCTGGTAACGCGCAGCGGCAAATCAGCCATTGAAGACCACTTTGACCGCCACGCCGAGCTGGAACAAGTACTGGCCGCCAAAGGCAAGACCGACCTGTTGACAGCCGTTCAGGGCGCTTTGCCGACGGGGGTCGAAATCATTTCCGTACGCCAGGATGAAGCCCGTGGCCTGGGCCATGCCGTGCTCTGCGCCGCGAGCCTGACCGGCCATGAAGATTTTGCCGTCATGCTGCCGGATATGCTGATCGACAACGCCGGGGGACAACCCGACATGCAACAGATGGCAGACGCCTACCGCAGTAGCGGCAAAGGTCAGGTGATGGTGGAAGCGGTTCCAGAGGAACAGGTTGAACGCTATGGCATCGTTGATTGTGGCGGTCAGCGCCCGACCAAGGGCCAGGGGGCTGCCATGCAGGATGTGGTGGAAAAACCCGCCCTCGCCCAGGCCCCTTCCAATCTGGCCATCGTCGGTCGCTATATTCTACCGGCACGCATCATGGAGCTGCTGCAAACCACGCCGCCGGGGGCCGGTAATGAAATTCAGCTGACCGATGCCATCAAGGCACTCCTGCACGAAGGCGGTGAACTGGATGCCTTTACCATGAACGGCGCCTTGTACGACTGTGGCAACAAGGCCGGCCTGCTGCAAGCCAACGTAGCCTTTGGACTCAAACACCCGGAGACAGCAACGGCACTCAAGGCATTTTTACAACAGCATCTTTCAGACTGACGCGACCGCACTCGTGTTAGTGCATCACCCGGGGGCCTGAACCACCAGGATCAGCCTCCCCCATTCCAGACTGCAGCCAATCCACATCGACGGCCGAAGGTGAAAACCCACTAACCGCCTCCTGCAACAATGCGCGCGCCATGGCGCTGTCATGCACTTCCAGCGCCATATGCATTTTATCCAGAATCGGATTCAGGACCTCGGCCGGCAGGTCCGTTTCATGCGCGCGCATGATTTTGGGGTGATCCGTACCGACCACATTGGTGCCGATCAGCAGCTCTTCATACAGTTTTTCCCCCGGGCGAAGTCCGGGAAATTCAATCGCAATATCCCCCTCGGGGTTCTGTTCACTCCGCACCTCATACCCCATCAGCTGAATCATGCGCCGCGCCAGGTCCACAATCTTGACTGGCTCACCCATGTCAAGCACGAATACATCCCCTCCATTGGCCATGGAGCCAGCCTGAATCACCAGGGAGGCCGCTTCGGGGATGGTCATAAAAAAGCGCGTGATGTCAGGGTGCGTTACTGTGACTGGCCCTCCCGCTTCGATCTGGCGTCGAAACAGCGGCACGACCGAGCCGGAGGAGCCCAACACGTTGCCAAAGCGAACCATGGAAAAAACCGTCCCGGAACCACGCCTGGCCAGCTCCTGCAATATGAGCTCTGCCAACCGCTTGGTGGCCCCCATAACATTGGTTGGGCGCACCGCCTTGTCCGTCGAGATCAAGACAAAGCGTTCAACTCCCAGCTCCAGCGCCGCCTCTGCCATGACCTGCGTCCCCAAGGCATTGTTGCGCACCCCCTCAAGCACATTGTGCTCCACCATGGGCACATGCTTGTATGCCGCCGCATGATAGATGGTCTGAACGCCAAAACGCGCGATGATACGCTTGACCCGCGTACAATCCAACACCGACCCCAGCATGGCATATACGGGCACATCCCCCCCCCGGTCCGCAGCCGTCTTCAACAGCTCCTGCTCAATGGAGTACAGGG
The DNA here is from genome assembly GCF_019061305.1 of Marinobacterium weihaiense. Classification (GTDB taxonomy): domain Bacteria; phylum Pseudomonadota; class Gammaproteobacteria; order Pseudomonadales; family Balneatricaceae; genus Marinobacterium; species Marinobacterium weihaiense. Next base: position 25,947 of record NZ_JAHQZT010000029.1, on the reverse strand, counting down.
CAAACTCACTGAGCTCATACAGCACCAGTGCCTTGGGCGAATTGAGCAGCACATGGCGACAGATTTCAGAGCCGATCGAACCTCCTGCCCCACTGACCATGACCACCTTGTTCTGGATACTGGAGGCGACCAGACGATCGACCGGCGGAACAGGCTCCCGTCCCAACAGATCCTCAGGGTCAACATCCCGCAAAGCTTCAAGCGACTCTCCAGACACCAGCTCCGGCATGGATGGAATGGTTTTGACATGCACGGCATGTTCTGCCAAGCGCTCCAGAATACGACGCCTCTCGGTACGGCTGATGGATGGCAATGCCAGAAGCACATGCGTCACGCCCTCGGATCGAATCAGCTCACTGGTACGCGACGGGTCATACACCGGCATGCCCGATACCGTGTTTTTCCACAACCCCCTGTCATCATCCAGAAAGCCGACGGGGACATACTCGGCCCCCCCATACAACGCGGCGGCCAGCTGAACACCGGCCCCCCCGGCCCCATAGATCAACACCGGCTCCTTGTTCATGTAATGACGAATCAGCCAGTGGTAGTAATTGCGTACCAGTAATCGACTACCGCCCACATACACCAGTGCCGCCAAGGCAAAGTTCACCGGCACGGCAGCCGGAAACGCTGGCAGCCCGAACAGGGCTGCGGCCCCCCACATCAGCACGGCCAGCACCACCACTCCCTTGAATACTGCCAGGATGGCTTGCGCTCCCATGAAACGCACGACAGCGCGATACAGGCCCAGCCGCATGAACACCAGCAGCCCGACAACCGGCGTGGCCACAAACAGCCACCAGGCCTCAGCCATCTTCCCGACCGGCCACCAGTCAGAAAAACGCAGCGCGAATGCCGACCAAATGGCAATGGGCAAAACAATGAAATCAGCCAGCACCATCAGGGCTTTTTTGTAGGTGCGGCCTAACGTCATGATCCAGTAATGGACTGATCGCGAGGATACGTCAGTCAGCTTCATACACACGCTCGCTTGAAAATGATGCGAAGAGATATGGTTTGTGCCTTCACGTTAAACCGATACACCTCGTCCAACCCCGGAGTACACCCATCCAAGTTCATGCATTCGCTCCGGCTCAAAAACATTGCGGCCATCCAGCAGCAGAGGCGCCTTCATGCCCGCCAGCACCGCTGCCATATCCAGGTTCCAAAACTCTTTCCACTCCGTTACCAGCATCAGCGCATCCGTGCCCTGTGCTGCCGCTTCTGCACTATCCAGGTAACTCAGGCCCGGTAAAGGCCCCAGACGGCGCCTCAACACCGGCATCGCCATGGGGTCATACACCTGCACATTGACATCATGTGACAATAACGCTTCTATCAGCGTCAAAGCAGGGCTGCCTTCAACCGCAGAGGTGTTGGGCTTGAATGCACACCCCCAGAGCGCAACCGTACGTCCGGCGACCTGGGCACCGAAATAACGCCAGAATTTTTGAAACAGAAGGTCCTTTTGCTGTTCGTTTATTTTGAACACGCTACTCAACAACCCCGGTTCTCGCTGGTGGCCCAGCTCCCGGTTTAACTGCGACAGGGTTTCAAGAAACGCTTCCCCGCCAAAACCGCACCCCGGGTACAGATACTGAAAGCCGATACGGGAATCAGTCCCCATGCCCTGCCGCACCTGTTCAATATCAATACCCTTGTCTTCAGCCAATCTGGCCAGCTCATTCATGTAGCTGACACGCGTCGCCAGCATGCCGTTGATGGCCAGTTTGCTGAGTTCCGCTTCCTTGGGCGGCATGACCAACAGGGTGTCACGGCTGCGATTGAAAGGTGACAGCAAACGCCGCATCACACGCTCAACTGCGGCGTCGCAGGTGCCCAACAAAATACGCTCAGGCCGCGTGATGCTTTCCAGAGCACGCCCGGCCTGCACAAAAGCGGGCCAGTAAAGCACCCGCACATTGGCAGCCCCCTGCTCGTCCAGCCAAGACTGCAAAGCATCCGTGGTACCAATGGCGACCGACTGTGTCAGGGCAATCAGCCGGGGCTGCCCGGATGCCTTGCCACTGTCTGCAAAATCCTGCACGGCCCGCTGCAGTGCCTCAAGGGACGGCAAACGGCGCGTTACCAACAACAGATCTGCCGCGCCCTGTTGCCGCCCCAGCCGCAAACGCCCGGCAGCCTGCTGTTTTTCCAACAGCTGCAGCAAATCCGGCTCGGCCGTATCGGCACCGCCCCCCAGCAGCTCTGACTGAGACATGGAAACATCGCAACCGGTCAATGCAAGCGCACCCGCAAGCGCCCAGGCTTCAAGACTGTCACCCAAGACTCTGACATTCATCACTCACCTCCCTTGCAGGCCTGTTGCTGCTGAATACGCAATGCCAATGTTCGTGTCGAGTCATCCAGTTCATGCATGGCAGAACTACCCGGCTGCCGTAACAGCGGCTGCAGCTGAAGTGCAACCTGCTTGCCCAGTTCAACGCCCCACTGATCAAAGGGGTTAATGTTCCAGATGACCGCCTGAACAAATACCTTATGCTCGTAGGCTGCGATCAAGGCCCCCAGCGACACGGGGTCCAGCCGCTTTAACAGCAAAGTCGACGACGGCTGGTTACCCGGATATCGCTGCCAGGGCGAATTCTCCGATTCAACGGCAGCATCACCAAACGCCAGCACTCGGGACTGGGCCAGACAATTGGCGATATTGAGCTGATGCTGGGCCCGCAACGGCTCCTGGTGTGCATAGTGCCCGGGCGCATCGTATCGACAGGCCGCCAGTATGAAGTCCGACGCAACCGACTGGGTGCCCTGATGCAAGAGCTGATAGAATGCATGTTGCGCGTTGGCACCTATCTCGCCCCAGAGTACGGGACAGGTGGAGTAGTCCAGCGCTCTCCCCTGCTGATCAACAGACTTGCCGTTGCTCTCCATCTCCAGCTGTTCAAGATAGGAAGGAAAGTATTTCAGGCGGCCGTCATAAGGCAGTATGGCGTGAGCCCGTATGTCCAGAAAATTGACATTCCATACCCCCAGCAGCGCCAGCATGACCGGGAGATTTTGCGACAGGGGCGCTGTTCGGAAGTGCTCATCCATGGCGTGGGCACCCGATAGCAGCTGCCTGAATGCAGACATGCCCAGCGCCAATGCAATCGGCAAACCGATGACCGACCACAGCGAGAAGCGCCCTCCCACCCAGTCCCAGAAATGCAGCTGATTATCCTGCGGCAACCCCCAGACCGTCATCCGGTCACGGGCGGCCGAGACCCCAATGAAATGACAGCGCAGCATCAACGCCTCGTCCTCACAGTGACTGCTGAGCCAGGAGCGCACCGTATCAGCGTTGGACAGCGTATCAATGGTGCTGAACGACTTGGACGAGATGATAAACAAGGATGTTTCGGGATTGAGGTGGTCGAGCAGGTCAAACAGCTGGCTGCCATCAATGGTAGACGCAAAATGAACGCGGAGCCCCTGTGCAGCCGCATTGGCATATTCACGCAGCCCATGCGTGACCATCAACGGTCCCAAATCGCTCCCGCCAACCCCAAGATTGACAACATCGGTAATGCGCTTGCCGGAAAAGCCCCGCCACACACCTGACTGAATTCTGTCCACCAGGCGGCTCATGCGTTGCAATTGCTCTTCGACACAGGCCTGCGAGGGCGACTGCCGGTTTGCAGGCACACGCAGCGCCGTATGCCAGGCGGCGCGTTTCTCAGTACGGTTGACCGCTTCACCTGCAAACAGGCGCTCACGCTCCGCCTCCAGCCCCGACTGTTGTGCCAGCTGCACCAGCAACTCGAGCACTTCAGTACTGACGCGCTGCTTACTGTAATCCAGCGTAATGCCGGCACCTTGCAGCTGAAGCGCCTGCCCCCGGCCAGGCTGGCCTTGAAACAGGTCACGAAGATGAGGGATGCTGGCCGCACATTGTTGCAGTGCAGGCAGGGCCTGGCATGTTTTCATTGCCAATGAGTCCTTGTCCGAGCATGGATGTTAATGGAAAAAGTCTAGCGGAACTTGAGCAAATACCTGCTGAACAGTCCGCCGGTCGTGAGCGCACAAAACAGCACCTCAACGCACCCGGTCGCCGGCGCCCTTGCCTGTCAGCGTCATCAGGATGTACTTGAAGTATGTGCCCAACCCCAGAGTCTTGAGCATGTCTCGATCCGTTTCTGCAAGCAACTCAGGCGTCGACATGTCGATGCCACTCACCTGTGCCAGGCCGGTAATCCCGGGGCGTACGCGAAAGACCCCGTATCGCTCCCGCGCTTCGATCAGTTCCTCCTGACTGAACAGGCAGGGACGGGGCCCGACCAGGCTCATATCGCCCTTGAGCACGTTCCACAGTTGCGGCAGCTCATCCAGCTTGGAGCGCCGCAGAAAACGCCCGAAAGAGGTAATCGCATCACGGCTTGCCAAATGGCTCGCCACCGAAGCCGTGTCCCTGTGCATGGTCCTGAACTTGACCAATATGAAGGGTTTTTGATTGCGACCGACCCGCCGTTGTCGATAAATGGGCGAACCGGTATCAAACAACCCAATCAAGGCCAGCAACAACAAAACCGGGAAACCAAAGACAAGCCCCAACAGGGCCAGCAAAAAATCAACTACACGAATCACATCAAAACCTGCGGTTACTTGGGCATACAACCCTGAAAAATCATCCTGCTTCTGCACTATCGGCGAAGATATCGACGTTATACAAAACAGGCATTGAGGCCTTGAGCGACGCTCACGGGGGGCGCCCAGCCCAGGAGGTGTCTGGCTTTTTGGATATCAACCTGTAAAGACCCCAGCAAACGCTGAGCCATTGCTCGCCTACCCAGCAGGCTTGCCCCGAACATTAGAACCGAAGCAGGCACAGGCACCAGCCGAGATGGCCGCCCTGCAGCCTGAGCCACTCCTTTCAGCAGGTCGGTGGTCGATAGATCCTCATCATCGCCAGCCAGGAACAGCTGGTTGGCGGCCGCCGGATGGCGGGCACACGTCAAGACCAAGTCAACAAGGTTATCCCGTGCGACCAGCGTCCGTTGATTGTGCACAGCCCCCAGAGGCAGAGGCACCCCGCGCTCAACCCAGCGCACCAACGCACCAAAGTTTCCGGGCGCATTCGGACCGTACACCAAGGGCGGGCGGATGATGACCACCTCCATGCCGGTGTCACGCTGGATGCGCCACAACGCTTGTTCGGCTTCCCATTTTGAAATGGCATACGGTCCGACAGGGGATGGAGTATCGGTTTCGGTAAACGGATGCTGGTTGTGGCTACCGTTGACGCCTATCGAACTGATGAAAACAAACCGTTCAACCCCGGCCGCTGCTGCCTGACGTGCCAGATTGACCGTACCTTCAACATTGACTTCCCGATATTCAGTGATCGACGCTGGCTGGCTGCCGGCGGCCATATGCGCCCGGCCCGCTGCATGAATGACAACCTGCTGGCCTGACAATATATCCTGCCAAGCCGTGTGGCCGTCAATGTGTCCAACCAGGGCACTGCAAACACCCGGCGTACTCAGGGACTGACGAGCAGCGGCGGTTACACGCCAGTACTCATCCGACTTCATCACCTGCAGCATTCGATGCCCCACAAACCCGGTGGCGCCTGTTAAAAGTATATTCATCGTTTTTACTGATTGCTGAAACGTCCGGCTCCCGGTGATCAAGCACCGCTCGCATTGCCTGCTGGGACCGGCATCATCACGACAGTCAACATAACCGCTGTGGCGTCGAATATGACTGGGCAGATGCCGATACACTTGATGTCATTCGTGCAGCTACCCTGCCGCCAAGGCTGCCATGGATGATGCATAAGAAATGACTCCACATCATACCACTTTAACGGGTGTGCAATGAATGACATTCCCATCGACAGTCGGCCCAGCGGGCACAATTCGGTATACTGGGCGCATCGATACTTAAGACCCCTTGTAACCGCACAACCGGGAACTGCCAATGACCAACCGCCTGACGATTACCCGCCCCGACGACTGGCACCTGCATCTGCGTGATGGCGAGGTGCTGCAGCATGTCGTGCCTGCCACCGCACGCCAGATGCACCGCGCGATTGTGATGCCGAACCTGCGCCCGCCGGTGACCGATGCCGAGCAGGCGCTGGCGTATCGCGAGCGCATTCTGGCAGCGGCACCAGCAGGCAGTAACTTCGACCCGCTGATGACGCTATATCTGACCGATAACACCACCCCGGAGATGATTGCTGCCGCCAAGGCCACCGGCAAAATTGCCGCCGTGAAGCTGTACCCGGCCGGCGCAACCACCAACTCCGACTCCGGCGTGACTGACTTGGGCAAGCTGGATGCCATCTGCGAAGCGCTGGCGGAAGCGGGCATGCCGCTGCTGGTGCACGGTGAAGTCACCCACAACCACGTGGATATCTTTGACCGCGAGAAGCAGTTCCTGGATGAGATTCTGACACCACTGGCGGGCCGCCACCCGAATCTGAAGCTGGTGGTGGAGCACATCACCACCAAGGATGCTGCCGAATTCGTCAACGCCCATGGCGATAATGTGGGTGCCACCATCACCGTGCAGCACCTGGCCTACAACCGTAATCACATGCTAGTGGGCGGCATTCGTCCGCACCTGTTCTGCCTGCCGATTCTGAAGCGCAACCTGCACCAGCAGGCCTTGCAGGATGCGGTTGTCAGCGGTAGTCACAAGTTCTTCTTGGGAACCGATTCAGCGCCACACGCCAAGGGCGCCAAGGAAAGCGCCTGCGGCTGCGCCGGCTGTTACAGCGCCTATGCAGCGATCGAGCTCTATGCGGAAATTTTTGAGGACCTCGGTGTGCTGGAGAAGCTGGAAGGGTTCGCAAGCCACCATGGCGCCGACTTCTACGGCCTGCCACGCAACAGCGATACCATTACGCTGGTGAAGGAAGACTGGCAGGTTCCGGCAGAAATGCCGTTCGGCAGCGACATCATCGTGCCGCTGCGCGCCGGTGAAACCCTGCGCTGGAAACTGGAAGGCTGAGACTCGCCCGCAGAGCGACAGCGCCTTGTCCCGCAGACAAAAACCTGTGGGTGAGCGCGTCACAAGCGCTCCTTTTGCGGAGCCGTATTCTGTGCGCTACTAGAGAGACGCCCCACTCCAGGCGTGGTCCGCATACACAAAAGGCGCCCGAGGGCGCCTTTTGCTGTATCTTGCTGCCGTTGCCATGATGTGAATCAGCCCATCCAGGCGCTGAACATCCAAACGGTCTTTTCCTGTTGAGTGATGTAATCACTCATCAGCGTTGCTGTACCTTCATCGTTCGCATCACCCGCCAGCTCCATGATCTCGCGCTGCATGCCGATCAACTGCTTGTAGCCGTCCAGCAGCCCTTTCACGCACTCCTTGCCATCGTGCACATCCTTGGCTTCCGAAATCGTGCTGCGTTCAAGGTAGTCGCTGAACGCATGCACTGGCTGGTGGCTGAGTGTCAGGATACGCTCGGCAATCTCGTCAACCTTCAGCAGCAGGTCGTTGTACTGCTCTTCAAACTTGACATGAAGTTCAAAGAATTCAGGGCCGCGTACATTCCAGTGATAGCCGCGCACGTTCATGTAGAAGATCTGGTAGTTGGCCAGCAGCTCATTCAGACGCTGCGCCAGCTGAGTGGATTTTTCCGTATCCAGACCGATGCGGTTGGTTTGCATGTAACGCCTCCTTACAAATCTCTAACGAGTGTGGATTTAGCTTAAACCATTCCCCCCCGGGGTTGCCAAGAGGCAATATCAATCTGCATGATAAAGCACGCTTATGCATGCGCCAGCGCAATAACATTGAGTAGGGCTATCACTCCTTTTGCTTCAATTAATTTAACACCCTAAAAGACGCTGGCTATCATGAGTGCCTGTTTCAAAGATCCACTCAATCGAGTTAAGGAGAGTTGCACCAAATGGGTATCGTCAACACCGAGATCAAACCGTTCCAGGCAACCGCGTTCAAGAACGGCGAGTTCGTCGACATAACCGAGGCTGACGTCAAGGGCAAGTGGGCCGTATTTTTCTTCTACCCGGCCGACTTCACGTTTGTCTGCCCGACCGAGCTGGGTGATCTGGCCGACCACTATGAAGAACTGCAGAAGCTGGGCGTTGAAGTTTTCTCCGTGTCCACAGACACGCACTTCACCCATAAAGCCTGGCACGATGCATCCGAGACCATCGGCAAGATCAAGTATTACATGGTAGGCGACCAAACCGGTACCATCACCAACAACTTTGGCGTGATGCGTGAGGGTCAGGGGCTGGCAGATCGTGCCACCTTCCTGATCGACCCGGCAGGCACCATTCAGGCGGTTGAAATCACGGCAGAGGGCATCGGCCGTGACGCGACCGACCTGCTGCGCAAGGTCAAGGCCGCCCAGTATGTTGCAGCACACCCGGGCGAAGTCTGCCCGGCGAAGTGGAAAGAAGGCGAAGCCACCCTGGCCCCGTCTCTGGATCTGGTTGGCAAGATCTGACCTGCCGACCGGCTGCCGGTGCTTAACACCGGCAGCTCCTCTTGCCTATTCCGCCTGCTTGCTGCGCCGCGCCAGCACAAGGCGATCAATGCGCGTTCTGACTTCATTCGGCTTGCGCACATAATCGAAGCGCACCTGGTGTGTGCCACGCCCCGCCACCACCAGGCTGGCGTGCCCGAACAAGCGCCCAAACACCCCCTGCTCGACCGATACGCCATCCACGCTCAGCAGATACAGCTGGTCGATTTTGCGCCCCACTACCCCCTTGTGTGCCTGTACACGCAAGCCGGTGACCTTGTAACGGCGACTGAGTTCGGTGCTGATCTCACGCAGTGCACTGATGCCAATCCACACGGCAACCAGCCCCAGCACCGTGGCAATCCAGCTGGCGGGAATACCGGCCCCCTCCCAGAGAAAGCGCGTTGCCAGCTTGCGGTATTCGCCTACGAGCCACCAGCTGTCCCAGAACGGCACCTCGGCCAATGCTCGCCAGGCAAACCAGGCCAGCACCAGCGCAATAGTCAGATCTCTCAGACCACTGCTCAGAGCCAGAGGGGAGCGTTTGATTTCGAGCAGGATTTTTTCGTTGGGCAACATCTGCGTTCCTTGTCAGCCATCCAGTTGAAAGGGCGCCATTGTAACGACTGATCCGTGAGCATGCTGCCATCTGCGGGAAAAATTCTTGTTAGCAGCATGCGCGGCACTAACCCAGCAGCGTATCCAGCAGCAGCATGGCCGCAAAACCGGTCATGAGGCCCAGTGTTGCCGGCGTCTGGTGGCCATTGCGGTGAGTTTCCGGGATCACTTCATGGGAGACCACGAACAGCATGGCACCGGCGGCAAGCCCCAGGCCCACCGGATATGCCAGCGGCAGGCCACCGGCAATGCCGATCCCCAAAAAGGCCCCCAGCAGCTCCATCAACCCGGTCCCTGAGGCCATCACGGCCGCCATCACGGGACTGAGCATGGCGGCTCTCAAGGCAAGCGCTACGGCCAGCCCCTCGGGAATGTTCTGAAACAAAATGGCGGCGGTCAGCGGTATGCCAACCTGCAGGTCGTTGTCGGCAAAGCTGACCCCGATCGCCACGCCTTCAGGCAGGTTGTGCAGCGCGATGGCCAGGAAAAACAGCCACACGCGCCCGATGCGCTCGCAGCCGGGTCCACAGGGACCCTCGTTTTCATGCTCGTGAGGGATGAAGCGGTCCAGCCCCAGCATCAGTAGCACGCCCAGTCCCATACCCGTAATGACCACGAACACGGCCACTACATCAAAATGTACCAGCGCCTGCGCAGCCTCGATGCCGGGCAGCAGTAGCGAGAAGGCACTGGCTGCCAGCATCATGCCCGCCGCCAGGCCCAGCATGATGTCCTGCGTCCGGGCCCGGACCTCGCCCAGCAGCAGCGCCAGCATGGCGCCCACGGCGGTTGAGGCAAAACCGCCCAGCCCGCCCAGCAGCGCGTGCTGAAACCGAGTCCCTCCCCCATTGCCGATTTCGGCAATGCTGCTTTGCAACAGCAGCGCCAGCACCGCAACCAGCGCCAGCGCCAAGCCAATGGCCGTCAGACGACGCCGCTGCAGCTCTTGCCAAAGTGCCTGGCGGAAGCTGTTATTCAAGGTCTGTGATGAAGGGGTGGAGTTCATGCCTAAGCTCCCGTAGCCATCATGCCCAGTCGTATCGACCGCGTATCAGGTTGAGCATAAGCCGCGCCGATCGGCGCGTCTAATCAGGACAGGCTATGCAGGCGATTGTCGCGCTTTATGCCGCCCGGGCAGCATAAAGCGCGACGGGTGGTCAGTCTTTCAGGCGCGGATCAACCGCGGTGACCTCGGCAGGCATTTTATAATGCTGGTGACGGTTCAGCCGCAGTTCCAGCAGGCGGAAGGCGCCGATCATGATGGCGGCAATGATCAGATACAGCACACCGGCCGCCGCGAAGATCTCCAGAGGCGTATAGGTGCGTGCAATCACGGCACGGGCAGCGCCGGTGATGTCCAGCAAGGTAATGGTGGACGCCAGGGAGCTGCTCTTGAGCATCAGGATCAACTCATTGCCGTACGCCGGCAGCACAGTCCCGAAGGCCCGCGGCAGCACAATGCGCCGAATTTTCAGGGCACGACTCATGCCGAAGGCGTCTGCCGCTTCCAGTTCGCCCTTGGGGATCGACTGAATGGCACCGCGAATCAGCTCGGCACTGTAAGCCGCCGTATTCAGGGTGAAGGCAATGATGGCGCACCAGTAGGGTTCACGCAGGATCGGCCAGAGTGAAGACTCGCGAATCCACTCGAACTGTGACGCGCCGTAGTAGATCAGGAAGATCTGTACCAGCAGCGGCGTGCCACGGAAAAAGAAGATATAGCTGAACGGCAGCATGCGCAGCCAGCGGTTGTGCGAAGCCCGCATCAACGCCAGCGGCACCGCCAGCATCAACCCCAGCAGGCCGGAGAAGAACACCAGCTCCAGCGTCAGCCAGACACCGTCCAGCAGGCGCGGGTAGTATTCGACGATAACGCTCCAGTCCCAGTTCATGCGTCAGCCCTCCGTGCAGCCGGGTCGGCACGCCGCTCCATCCAGGTTGTCATGGCCGTGGCCAGAACGGTTAGCGCCAGATAGATCAGGGCGGCCGTCATGTAGAAGGTGAACGGCTGCTTGGTAGACGCCGTAGCCACATCCGCCTGACGCATCAGATCGTTGAGACCGACAACGGATACCAGTGCCGTATCCTTGAGCAAGACCTGGAACAGATTGCCCAGGCCCGGCAGTGCCAGCCGCCAGACCTGCGGCAGGATGATGCGGAAGAAGGTCTTCAGCGGCGTCATGCCCAGGGCCTGCGCCGACTCCCACTGCCCCTTGGGAATGGCCTGAATGGCACCTCGGAACACCTCGGTGGAATAGGCACCGAACGCGATGGACAACGCCGCCACACCGGCTGCAAAGGCACTGATTTCAATGTAGTCGGTGTAGCCAAACTGTTCAGCAATCGCCATCAGGATGGCAGAACCACCGAAGTAGATTATCAACACCAGCAGCAGTTCGGGAATGCCGCGAATCAGCGTAGTATAAAATGTCGCCAGCGCACGCGCGGGCCAGAAGCGGGACAGCTTGCCGGCCGCTCCGAGCAGACCGAAGATCAGGCCGAATACCAGACTGGTCAGTGCCAGCTTGACCGTTATCCAGGCACCGGACAGCAGCAGGTCACCAAAACCGAGTAGTTCCATGGGTGAGAATTCCGCAGGCAGGGGCCGCCGGCAGGCAGCCCCCTGCTTTTAATCAGTAGATGGAAAACGGGAAGTAGCGTGCGTTGATCTCGGCGTAGGTACCGTTTTCAACAATCGCCTTGAGCGCGGCGTTGAGCTTTTCTTTCAGCGGGTCACGCTTGCGGACGGCGATGGCGATCTTGTCATCAATGTCGATATCCTCGCCGCGGAACTCGAAGCCCTGACCATCTTCGGACTGCAGCCAGTCATAGGCCGGGAACTTGTCGGACAGCAGGACATCCAGTCGACCGCTGGCCAGGTCCAGGTAGGCATTATCCTGGGTGGCATACAGCTTGACGTTGACGCGCTCGCCCAGCTCGTCTTCCAGGTACTGACCGGCCAGCGTGGCACGCTGGGCGCCCACAGTCAGGCCGCTCAGGTTATCCGGGTTGGACAGATCCAGCGTGCTGTCCTTGGCCACCACATAGGACAGCACGTTGGAGTAGTAGGGATCGGTAAAGTCGACTACGCGCAGGCGCTCCTTGGTGATCGACATGGACGCGATAATGGCGTCGTACTTGCGCCCCAGCAGGCCCGGAATAATACCGTCCCAGCCCTGCGCCACGATTTCGCAGTCTGCTTCCATTTCGGCGCAGAGGGCACGGGCAATATCAATATCGAAACCGATCAGTTCGCCCTGTTCGTTGATGCCATTGAACGGCATGTAAGCCCCTTCGGAGGCGATGCGGATCTTGTCACCTGCCAGGGCAACACTGCTGCTCAGAGTGGTCAGCGCCGCCAGCGCCACGACCTGGAAAAGTTTGAATGCTTTCATAGGGTTTCACCGATTCTGTTGTCTTGGGCAGCCATCTGGCCGTCTGCTCAGCCCACCACTCAGGTATGGCTGGCCATGAAGTCACGCACCCGCTGCGAACGGGGACGGTCGAACACCTCTTCCGGCGTACCGGATTCTTCGATCTGTCCCTGATGCAGAAATACCACCTGGCTGGACACCTCGCGCGCAAAGCGCATCTCGTGTGTCACGATCAGCATGGTGCGGCCCTCCTCGGCCAGAGAACGCATGACCGCCAGCACCTCGTTGACCAGCTCCGGGTCCAGTGCCGACGTCGGCTCATCAAACAGCAGCACCTGCGGATCCATCGCCAGGGCACGGGCAATCGCGATGCGCTGCTGCTGGCCGCCCGACAGGTTGGCCGGGTAGGCATCACGCTTGCTGAGCAGACCAACACGGTCCAGCAGCTCTTCGGCACGGCTGATTGCCTGGTCACGCGATTGACCCAGCACCTGGGTCGGCGCTTCGATGATGTTTTCCATGATCGACTTGTGCGGCCAGAGATTGAAATTCTGGAACACGAAACCGATCCGTGAACGCAGACGCTCCAGCTGGCGCATGTTGGCCGCCTTGAGGTCGCCGTTCTTGCCGCTCACCAGCTCAAGCGCTTCACCGGCGATGCGGATCTGGCCCTGGCTGGGCTGTTCCAGCAGGTTGATGCAGCGCAGCAGCGTACTCTTGCCGGAGCCACTTGATCCCAGAATCGAGATGACTTCGCCATCACTGGCACTCAGGGAGACGCCCTTGAGCACTTCCAGGTTGCCGTAGGACTTGTGAATATCGATCAGTTCAAGTGCAGTGTTTTTTGCGGTCATGGGCTCACGCGATTCGACATATGACTGTCATTTTAAACAAGCGGGCAAGTGTACTACCAAAGCGCAATAGCGTCATCCCTTGCCGTTATACCCGCTTTTCAGCACTGCGTGCAGCGCCTCGACGTCCACGGCATCGACCTGTTCAGGCTTCAAATAGCGCCGGGCATACGCTTCATACACCGCCTGATCCAGAAACAGCCGGTACAGCGCCGGGTCCAAATGACCGTCACGCGCCATGCGGGCCATGATGCGTAACGCCTCGGACAGCGGCTTGGCCTTTTTGTAGGGACGGTCGGCGGCCGTCAGTGCTTCGAACACGTCGGCCACGGCCATGATCCGTTCCGGAATGCTCAGCTCGGCGCCTTTCAGACGCCGTGGATAACCGTTGCCGTCCATGCGCTCGTGGTGATTACCGGCAATCTGCGGCACCCGCTTGAGGTGTGCCGGCCAGGGCAGCTGTTCCAGCATGCGAATGGTCTGAACGATATGGTTGTTGATGCTGAAGCGTTCCTCGGGGGTCAGGGTGCCATAGGGCTGACTCAGGTTGTAGTACTCACCCAGGTTCAGTTCCGCATCCGGCAGCGCCATATCGAATCCCCAGGTGTTGCCCGGGTCGTCAGCGGCAACCGGCGGGCGGCGCTCGCCCCAGTGCACCACATGTTCGGGCCGATCCGCTAGCAAGGTTTCCATGACCGGCAGCCGCGCCTCGCCTGACGGCATCCGTGCCTGCTCGCATGCGGACAGGCCCAGTCGGTTGTCAAAATGACGCCACCAGGTCTGCGCACCGATCCGCTGCAGCGCGGCTTGATCATCGTCGCCGAGCGTCTCACCACCCTGGTTGATACGGGCCACCCGGGCAAAATCGGCCTGCAGCTGTGCCTCACGGCATTCACGCTGCCGGCGCTGCTCAGGCTCGGATTCGCCGGCCAGTACCGCTTCCAGATACTGAATCCGTGCATCGCGCCAGAGCACTTCAAAGCGGGTGCGTATTTCATGGATGCGGTTATACAGCGCGTCCAGCCGAGTCGCCTTGTCGAGAATATGCTCGGGCGTGGTGATCTTGCCGCAGTCATGAAGCCAAGCCGCCATGTGAAACTCGTCCCGCTCTGCCCGGCTCATGTCGAAATCGGCAAACGGCGGCTGGCGACTGTGCCGGGCGGCCTCCATGAGGCGCCCGGCCAGCTCAGGCACCCGCTCGCAGTGACGATTGGTATGAGGTGACTTGGCGTCGATGGAATCCGCCAGCAGACGAATGATGGCATCCATCAGCTGCTGCTGCGATTCGATCAGCTGGCGGGTTTCGATTGCGACCGCCGCCGCACCGGACAGCCGGCCGAAAAAGTCGGCCAGCGGCGCTTCGGGCGCGTGACCGGGAGCCAGCTGCAATACCATCACACCCGCCGCGCCTGCCTCGCGTCCCTGAAGCGGAATCAGCAGGCAGGCCCCGGCATCATCGCCCAAGTGTGTACGCACCGCCTGGCACTGGCTTTCAGCATCCGCCCCCCCCGACTCCAGGGCAACCGCACTCGCCTGAGCACTATCAGCGGTATTGAGCAGCAATCGATCACCTTGGGGGTCGTGCACGTAAATGTAACAGGCTCGCGCCCCAACGCACGCCTTGAGATGTTCGGCCACGGTCGGCAACATACGGGTCAGATCGCGCTCGCGCGCCAGCGTCAGGCTGATGGCCTGAAAATGACGAATGGTATTGGTTAAATGCTCCAGTACCGTCCCCAACACCTGCACCTCTCGCACGGCGCTGGCGCGCGCCGGCTGGCGACTGAAATCGAACCGGGCCAGCGCCCTGACCTGCTCGGTCAGCCGGTCCAGCGGTCGGGTGATACGTGCTGCACCGAACCAGCCCGCCGCCAGCATGACCAGTGCCACCAGCACCGACCCGGCCAGCATCTCCACACTCTGCCGACGCGCGTCGGCGAGCAGCTCCCGGGCCGGCACCGTCACCAGCAACTCCAGAGGTTCCCCCCCCAGCGCCAACAGCGGCACGCGCGTGCCATACCAGACCTCCCCTGCCAGGGTGTAATCCAGCATGCGGCCCGGCGCCGTCGAGCGCTGCTGCAACACTTTTAACTCCGGGGCACCCAGCTCATCCAGTGTCACCAAACGCACATCGCCCGCGTCCGAACGCAGCATCTGCGCCACATCCGGCCAGGCCACCACCTGGCTGTCCCGGGTCACCACAGCCATGCGATAGTCGGGGTCGGGCTTGAGGTGCTCCAGTTCGGCTGAGATATCCGCAACCGAGGCATCAAAGGCCACCACCGTTTCTGCTGGCCCGGCCAACGACAGCGTCACCCCCGTCACCCCCGTGGTATAGAACGGATAAGGCGGGGTCAGCACGGGCCCACGACTGCCAAGAGCCGCTTGGTGCCAAGCACGCAGGTGCGGGTCGAACCGGTACTCTGGCACGCGACGCTCCTCAATCAGCTGGACATCAACATCATAGAAGCGCCAGAGCCGCTTTTCCCCGTCAATGCTCTGCAACAGCCAGGTGGCTTGAGGCGGAGCCGATACGGATTGGCGCAGGCGGTCGGACTTCAAGCGTCGCAGCAAGAGAAAATCATGATCGGCATAGGCCACATACACCGCATCCAGCATCGGGTTGGCGTGCAGGTTTTCCAGCAGCAACGGCAGACGCTGCTGGCGTTGCTGCAGCGTTTTGGCTTGCATGAGAGGGTCGTGGGTGAGCAGGCGCAACCCGCTCTGGAGTGGACGCAGCAGACGACTGCTGGCCGTGTTGAGGCTGATGGCCATCTGATGTGCCATCTGGCCGGAGGCCTCGACCAGCAAAGCGCGTTGGCCCAGGTAGGCCGTACCGATGAGCACGGCACTGAGGGTAAGTATCATGCTCATCACGGCCAGGCTGATTATCCAGCGCAGCCGCCAGCCGGATTGAAAGGTTCGAAGCATGCGTCTTGCTGCCTGTAACGGAAGGTTACTGGCAGCTTAGACGACTTCCGGCACTCCGGCTCAATTGCCCAGCATGATGGCAACCCAGCGGGTCGACGGGTTCTGTTCCAGGGCGATCTTGGCAATCATGGTCAATGGAATCGACAGGAACATGCCCGCCGGTCCGAACATCCAGCCCCAGAGCATCAAGGACAGAAACACCACCAGTGGCGACAACCCCAGCCCGGTGCCCATATAACGCGGCTCGAGCACGTTACCCATCAGCACGTTGACAGCAATGTAGCCAACCGCTACCAGCGCGGCATCCGGCAACCCCAGCTGCACGACGGACAACAGAACAGCCGGAACGGCCGCAATGATGGAACCGACATTGGGAATGAAATTCATCAGCGCGGCCACCAGCCCCCACAGAGGCGCAAAGTCGACGCCGAGAATCCACAACCAGGTCGTGATCAGGAAACCGGTCATCAGACTGATGGTGGTCTTGATCACCAGGTACTTGTTGACCTTGCGGACAAAATCACCAGCCTGCTCCATCGATTTTTCTGCGTTAGGCAGCGCCTTGTGCAGTTTGTCGCCCAACAGCGTGGCTTCCATCAGCAGGAAAATCACCACGAACACGATCAGCATCAGGTCGGTCAACAGACCGCCTAGGTTAGTCAATGCATTGCCGGCCAGGCGCATCACTGAGCCGGGGTTGAAGTGGTTGAGAAACTGTTCACGGGTCACCGGCAGGCCCAGACGCTCGAAAAACGGCAGCAGTTTCACTGCCTCTTCCTGCAGCCGGGTCTGATAGGTCGGCAACCGCAAGGTAAAGGTATCAATGGCTGAGCCGACAAACAGGGCCAGCACCCAGCTGAAAATCATCAGCGCGAAGACCAGCAGCATGACCGCCAGCCAGGGGGGCACCCGGTGCGAGGTCATCCAGGCCAACGGTGGCGCACAGATGATGGCAATGAACACGGCCAGCAGCATGGGAACGACCACCGCCTCGGCAATCTTGAGGGCACCGAGAATGACCATCAGCGAGGCCAGTCCGATCAGCCATTTGAAGCCGGCGGAAAAGGTTACGGGGTTGGATGCGGACATGGACGCTCCTGTCTGCAGAAATTGATGGTTCCGACACGTGATGTCCGAGGCCGCTTAAGGCTCGGCCTTGAAATGGACTTCAAGCATGCCCTTCTGCTCATCGGTCAGGCTCATGGCACGCCCGTTGGCAAAGTCATACCGCACCATGAAGGCCTTGCCGCGTGCCGCCTGCTTGCCATCCTGCCAGGCCTCCTGCAGCACGGTGAAGGAGCTATTGCCGATCTTGCAGACATGGGTGCGAATCTCGACATCACGGCCATAAAACAGTTCACCCAGGTAGTCCACCTCCACCCGCGCCAGAATCAGCTGCCATTTTTTCATGTCCAGGTCGGGCGTGAAGATGCGGAACAACTCGTTGCGCGCCGCTTCGAACCACTGGGGCACACGGGTATTGTTGATATGGCCCAGGCCATCGGTATCGTAAAAAGCCGGGCTAATAGTGCTGGTGTACATCGGACGCTCCTGTCTCGTGGATGAGGCCCGAGTATATCAAGCAACACTGATATCCGCGCCAGCCCTCTGACCGGTTTTTTATCGCGCCGGTACTCGGAAGCGGGTCTGCCGATACTGCAATATGGCCCCCTGCGGGATAATGGCTTCAAGGCGCAGGCCAGGGCGAATGAAATCGCCCTCACGCAACACACGCCCCTGATGCTTCACCATGCGCGAAGCCGGCGTTTCCGAGTAGATATGCACACTGAACCTGAGACCCTGTACGTCCCGCTGCAACTCGACCGGCAGCTGGCGCAGATAGGGCAGATCGGCATAGGGGTCGGGGGGTGCCGGAACCGACTCCGGCACATCGTCGGCAGGAACGACGGGCCGAGCGGGCGTCACCGGAATGGACGCTTCTGACCGACTCCTGACCTGCGGGGTCGGTGATGACGGTCGACGCAGTTCGATTTTGACGCCGCTCAGATCCGGTGCTGAATCGGCAGCCGTCGGCGCTGACATCTCGGGCCGCGGCAGTGACTCACCCGTGGCCGCCTGACCGGGTTGGGGCACGTGCGTACCCTGGCGTCCGGTATCGATCAGCCAGTACAGCAGCAACGCCAGCAGAATCAGCAAAAGCCAGCGCCCGGGACCCCATCGCCAGCCACGGCTGGCGGTGTCCACAGCCGTGCTTGCGGAGGCGTCAGCGCCGACGCCCGTCACCTGCTGACGTCGTTCGGCCGAGGCCTTGAGAGCATCATGGATATACGACAAGGTTCGCCTCCTCGCTGAACAGGCGCGGCAGTGCCTGGCCTGTCAAGCTATTGAGCCGGATCAGGGTCAACGGGCCGGCCACGCCATCGACATTCAAGTCATGCGCCTGCTGAAACGCCTTCACCTGCATCAACAACTGCGCATCGTAACGCCGACGGGCCGGCTGATCCGGCGGCAGGCCGCGCTGTTGACGCAATTGACGGCTCAACCAGGCCACCTCTTCTCCTTCAGCCCCCGGCCACAGGGGCACACGGTAGCCCGGCGGCCAGCGCCACAGCAGCGTGAAGGTGCCGCCCCACACCTGCAGCAGCCGGTCACGGCTGATACGATAGTTCTCCAGCCCTACCTGCAGCTGTGCATGGGTGCCGTTAAGCTGCTTCAATACCGCGCTGTAACGTGCCCCGTCATGGGCCAAGGTGACCACGGCAGGCCGATTCAGGTGCGCCAGGTGTTGCAGGTCTTTGATCAGTGTCAGGCAGCCCAGCTGCTGACGACCGGCAAAATCGCACACCACCGGTTCCTGACGGGGGTCATACTCCACACCCCACAGGGCAAACAGCTCTCGGTACGCCAGCACTTCGGCCAGCTGGGGGTCTGCCGGGACAGGCCAGCGATCCACCACGGCAGCAATGGGGGGCACTGCCGGTGGTGGTGTCGGCACCTCCAGCCGGGTCGACGCCGTTATGCCTGGCTCGACGACGTGCGCCACAGCAGTAACCGACGTCGCTGTCGTCGGCTTCGCCCCCCTCTCCTCAGCCAGGAGAACTGGCAACGCGACCGACTCGCTGCCTGACTCGAGCACGGCGACCTCGGCATCCGCCGGCGCCATCTTTTCCCAAGGGTAGAGCCGTTCACGCAGGGCCAACGCCTCGGCATCAGTCATGATCGGCGGCGCAGCGGTTTCGCGGCTCCATGCGGCCGGCCAGCTCACTTCTCCGCGATACCACAGCGACAGCCCAAAACCGGCTCCCCAGCCCAGCAAGCCGATCAGCAGCGCGACCAGCAGCCACAGCTGCAGCGAGCGCCCCGCGCTTCCGGCAGCCGCCGCAGGCCCCAGCACTTCGCGGGCCGCTCGCTGCAGGGTATCCACCCTGACCTCGTTGCGAGTTTGCACATAAGTCCCCAGCAGTGCACGGTCACAAATCTGGTTGATCACGCGCGGCAGACCACCGGAGAGGCGATACAGGCATTTCAGCGTTGCCGGCGGAAACACGGGCCTGGCCAGCCCGGCAACGCTCAGGCGATGCCGGACATAATCCGGCAGCTGGGCTTCGGTCAACGGGCCCAGATGAAAACGGGCACTGATGCGCTGCGCCAGCTGACGCAGGTCATCCTGGGCCAGCCGGGTCAGCAGCTCGGGTTGTCCCAGCAGTACCACCTTCAACAGTTTGGCCTCGCTGGTCTCCAGATTGGTCAGCAGACGCAGCTGCTCCAGCGAGCTGAACGGCAGCTGCTGGGCTTCATCCACAATCAGCAGGGTATTGCGCCCCTGGGCGTGCTGGTGCAGCAGAAAGCGATACAGTGCATCGCTGAGTGCTTTCATGGACCCGTTCGCGTATCGACCCGGATCGATATGAAATTCGTCACAGATGGCCTGCAGCAGTTCGATCGGCTGCAGATGGGGGTTCAGGATGAGGGCAAAATCGGTTTGCTCCGGCAACTGTTCAATCAGCCGCCGCGACAACGTCGTCTTGCCGGTACCGACCTCGCCAGTCAGCAGCACAAAGCCACCGTCCGCCTGGATGCCATACAGCAGATGAGACAGCGCCTCTTCATGCTGATCGCTCATATACAGATAGCGCGGGTTAGGCGCAATCGAAAACGGGGGCTCATGCAAACCGAAATATTCACAGTACATATTGTTGCCGCCTGCTGGCTGTCAACCTGAGCTAACTATAGGTCAGTGCTGACAGCGACACGCATAAAATGTAACGAATATGGCTCAATATGAATAAAACGCAGGCTTTCAAACAGAATGTTGACTATTAATACGCCTGTTTTTATCAGGGTTGTCTCTTTTCTGACTACAATTGCATTCAGTGTAGTTCATTCACTGCACCAGGTTGTAAACCAACCGAGGTGAAGCCCATGAAAACGTCCGATACACAGGAGCACACCTATCCAGAGACGGAACGCCCCCTGCTGCTGCTACAACTGTCAGCTCAACCCAGCCATGAACTGACACTGGTCAACCTGAAAGGCTGGCGCCTGATAACGGTAACCAGCCTGGAAGAGGCCGACCGGCAGCTGCAGGCAGAGCACTTTGTCGTTGGCCTAGCCTGTTTCGATTGGCATGACGACAGCCAACAGCAAGCCCTGACACATTTCTTCCAGCATCACCACCAGACTGCCTGGGTGGCCGCCATTCGGCCGGAGCAGCTGCAAAGTGTCAGCCTGCGGCGCCTGCTGTTCGAAAACTTCTATGATTACTGCTCTCTGCCACTGGGTGACAACCTGGACCACCTGGCCATCATCCTGGGCCATGCTTACGGCCTCTATCACCTGCAACACCAGGCCAACCGCCACCTGGAGAGCGAGCACCAGTTCGAAATGGTGGGGGCCAGCCCCAAGATGCTGGAAATCTTCGACCTGATTCGCAAAGTGGCACAGACGGATGCCACCGTTCTGATCATGGGTGAAAGCGGGACCGGCAAGGAGCTGATCGCCCGCGCCATTCACCAGCGCTCCAGCCGACAGAACCAGCCATTTGTGGCCGTCAACTGCGGCGCCTTGCCTGAAACCCTGATCCAGTCGGAACTATTCGGCTACGAAAAAGGCGCCTTCACTGGTGCCAGCCAGCGCCGACTGGGGCGCATTGAAGCAGCCCATCAGGGCTCCCTGTTTCTCGATGAAGTGGGTGATCTGGCCGCCAATCTTCAGGGCCATTTGCTGCGTTTTTTGCAGGAGGGCACCATTGAACGTCTGGGCTCCAACCAGAGCCTGGCCATCAATACCCGGGTGATTGCCGCCACCAATATCGACCTGGAACAGGCCGTGGAAGACGGGCGCTTTCGCGAAGACCTCTACTATCGCCTCAGCGTACTCAACATCCGCGTTCCCCCGCTGCGGGACCGGGCCGAGGACAAGGAACTGCTGGCGCGCTTTTTCTTCAACAAGTTTGCCAGCGACCATAACGGCAATTTGAAAGGGTTTACCCAGGAAGCTATCGACGCCATCAATACACACAACTGGCCAGGCAACGTGCGGGAGATGATCAACCGCATCCGTCGCGGCATGATCATGAGCGACAACCGCCTGATCACCCCTCAGGATTTGAACCTGGAAAGCCCCGACGGACATCAGATCGGCGCCGACAACCTGAAAACACTGGATGAAGCCCGTGCCGAAGCGGAGCGGGTTGTCATCGAACACACCCTGTCACAATGCAAGAACAATGTATCCAAGGCCGCGCGCATTCTGGATGTCTCACGCGTGACCCTGTACCGCATGATGGAGAAGCACCACCTGCAGCATCACAAGGGCGCCCCCCACCACTGACTGCCGAGCAGCCCCCACTCGGCGTGGCACCTGTTGACCACCTGAAACACACGCCCCTCCCGCTAACAGGCACCCACCCACCAAAAAAAATACAACTATTTGATTTATATTGATATTTAATTGGGTGGCCCGAAACCTGCTGAGCTCAATGAGTCATTGGGGGAGATATCATGAAGCACCTGCGCCGAGCCCTTACCAGCCACCGCCTGATCCGGACTCAACCGGAAGGCGTGGACGCATCCGCCCCCCAGTCTACCCACTCCGAACCACCTACCCCTGACCCGCCGTACTGGACCCGCCGCAAGCCCAGCTTCACGCCTGCCGAGGCGCTGGACGAACACTCTCATATTACACTATGGGATGAAAATTTAGATTTTCATGAAAAATAAATCTAACAAAAAAATCATAACATTGATGCCCTAAAGTGTTCACTTAACGTTACAACCTTCCAGTAGTACGTTTTCAAATAACAACACTATGGCATTTATTTCACTTTGTATTTTCATTTTATAAACACCTTTATTCACTCCTCGTTCATGACTGTTAAATGAATGAAACAGTCATTAAAAAACGTATAAATATTTAACATATCCACCGCCATGATGAATACTTGAATTACTTCTCCTTTGCCCTATTATTCGCCCACTTCATTTTTTGACAACTTTTTAAACAGTGCCGGTCACAACAGTGATTCCCGGATGCAGCGCCTCGATAAATTTCGGGTCAAGTGACACTTGATCGTTACAGGCGCCATCCGGCTCACACTGCAGACCTGCCGATTGCACGATCCTCTCCCGAAAAGGCACGACGCTACGGCGTCACGCAAAGCCATGGGGTGGTCGATGCAGGGACGCGACTATCCGCCAGGCTACCGAAGGAGATCTCGGAGCGTTCTGCCCGCTCGCGTGAGGGTCTGTCTGAACCTTGATTTCAGGAGAGACTCATGGCGCTACCGACTTTTTCGCACCCTCTGTCAGCCCCGCTGTGCCGCAGTCTGGCAGCCTTGGCCGTCACCGCTGCACTGTACGGCCCCGCGCATGCGGCACCGGCCCACTCGGCGGCAGACGTGGCACACCTGCAGCAGCAGGCCCGCCAGGCATCCAGTGATCTGATGGCGCTGTCCAAGCGCTGGCACCTGGCCAAGGGGCAGGCACGCAAGGCCCTGCAGCAGCAACTGCTCGAGCAGGCCGATCAGCGTCGTACCGCACTGCGCAACCTGGTCCGCCATCAGCCGGCCGAGGCACTGCAGCTGGCGATGCCCGCCCAGGCCCAAAGCCGCCTGCCGGCGGAGGTGATTAACCGCATGGAACAGCGCCTGAACCTGAGCGGCCAGCTGGATGTCTTCTACGAAGACCGTGAAGACGGCAGCCACCGTCTGCGCCACATCCTGAACACCCCCTTCGGCGAGCGTTTCGAACTGCATTTTGCCGGTAACGCACCCCAGCTGAAGCACGGCCGTCAGGTAGAACTGGAAGGTCTACTGGTTGAAGCCGATGCCGGTGACAGCCTCGACGGCGATATCGCCCTCAGCACCGAGACCCTGATGCTGGCCGCCGACGGGGATGCCACCGGTGGCAGTACCGGCGGTAGCGCAGCTGACAGCGCCACGCTGGGCGCACAGTCCACACTGGTGATCAACGTCAACTTCAGCGACAACAACTCACAGCCCTGGCCCCCCGAACAGGCGCGCACTACCGTCTTTGGCGAAGCCAGTGCCTTTCTGCATGAAAACTCCTTTGGCCAGACCTGGCTGGAAGGTGAGGTGACTCCCTGGCTGACACTGGGCATCAACAGCAACGGCTGTGACACCTCGGCCATTACCGCCGCTGCGCACGATGCGGCCACTGCCGCCGGTTATGACCTGAGCCGGTACAATCGCCTGATCTTTGCCATGCCCTACACTGCCGGCTGCGGTTTCTCCGGCGTCGGCTCCGTGGGCGGTACCCAGTCCACCATGCTGATCAACGGTTCCATGTACTGGTTCACCATTGCTCACGAAATGGGGCACAATCTGGGCCTGTTCCATTCCCACGCCCTGGAGTGCGGTGATCAGGTCATCGGCAGCCAGTGCAGCAGTGATGAATACGGTGATGGCGTCGACATCATGGGGCGTGTCAACGGCCACTTCACCACCTTCCAGAAAGAACGCCTGGGGTGGCTGGACAGCCGTCACATCCTGACACTTGCCGAGAGCGGCATCCACCAGCTGGAGCCCTATGCCGGCCAGCCAGGCAATGCGCCCAAGGCCCTGAAAATCCCCCGTGGAGTCGATGCAGCCTCCGGCCAGCCCGAGTGGCTCTATGTTGAATATCGCCAGGCCAGTGGTCATGACAGCATTCTGGCCAGCAATGACAACGTCCAGAACGGTGTCGTCGTACATACCGGCATCAGCAACAAGCCCAACAGCAGCTTCCTGCTGGACATGACGCCGGGCAGCAAGGCTTCCAACTATACCGATACCCGTGATCCGGCGCTGGAGGTGGGCCAGCAGTTTACCGACCCGGAATCCGGCATCACCCTGGCTACCCAGTGGGTGGATGGCAGCCGTGCCAGCGTCAACGTCGATATGCCCGGCAGTGAACTCAGCTGTGCCCGTGCCAATCCAGTCATGAACGTGACACCGGGCGAGCCCGTCTGGGCCCCTGCCGGCTCCGTGCAGACCTACACCCTGACCCTGACCAGCCGTGACAGCAATGCCTGCAGCAGTGCCAGCTATAACCTGAACACCCAGGTACCGGCAGGCTGGGGTAGCCGTCTGGCCAGCAGTCAGTTGAACCTGGCACCGGGTGAAACCGCCTCTGTCGACTGGACCGTTACCTCATCTGAAACCGCAGCCGATGGCTACTACACTCTGAAGGCCTCGGCCCTGTCCGGCGACTACGGCACCCATCTGAGCCTGACTCAGGTGGTAGACACCCCGGTGATCAACACCGCACCGGTGGCACAGAGTGACCGTACATCCACCGCATACGAAACACCGGTGACCCTGGCCGTGCTGGCCAACGACACCGATGCCGACGGTGACACCCTGAGCGTGACCGCCGTCAGTCCGCTGAACGGTACGGCCGTCATCAATGCCGACAACAGCATCACCTTCTCCCCGGCCAGCAGCTTCAGCGGTACCACCAGCTTTAGCTACCGCATCAGCGACGGCAAGGGCGGCAGTGACAGCGCCAGCATTACCATCGACGTGGCGGCGGCTCCCAATCGGGCTCCGGTGGCCAACAACGACAGCGCCTCAACCGCATACGAAACACCGGTGACCCTGGCGGTGCTGGCCAATGACACCGATGCCGACGGCGACCGCCTCAGCGTCACCTTCGTCAGTGCCCTGAATGGCCATGCCGTGGTCAATGCCGACAACAGCATCACCTTCACCCCGGCCCACGGCTTCAGCGGTACCGCCAGCCTCAGCTACCGCATCAGCGACGGCAAGGGCGGCAGTGACAGCGCCAGCGTCAGCATCAGCGTGGCAGCCCCGGTGGTGCCGGAACCGGAGCCGACCCCCAATGCCGCACCGGTTGCGCGGGCCGACAGCGTTACCCTGGATGCCAAACAGAGCACCACCATCGCCGTGCTGAGCAACGACTACGACCCTGAAGGCCAGGCATTGAAAGTGGTCGGTTATACCCAGGGCAGCAAGGGCAGTGTGCGCCTGAATGCCGATGGCAGCCTGACCTACATCCCGGGCAAGCCGTTTAAGCAGGATGACCGGTTCAGCTACACCATCAGCGATGGCGACAAGACCGCCACCGCCAGCGTGAGCATCCGCCTGGCAGCGGATGCCGGCGGCGGCCACCCGGGCAAGGGCAACAACAAGTAAGCACGGTCCCCTAGGGAGTGTTCTCAATCATGTCAGCCATATCACCGTTGATACGAGATTGAGCATGGCGGTGTAGTGTTTCGCGACACGTTCATATCGTGTCGC
>NZ_JAHQZT010000028.1 GCF_019061305.1 Marinobacterium weihaiense | reverse complement strand
TTACTGGCGAACTATGTCGGCATCACTTACATGATTCGGTGCCCAGAAAAGCCTTGAAGGCTGCTATAGCAAAAACGAATATTCAACATAAAAGAGTCAGCTGTCATACGTTTCGCCACTCGTTCGCTACTCAACTACTTGAAGCTGGACGCGACATCAGGACTGTACAGGAACTGCTTGGCCACAGCGATGTGCGTACAACACAGATATACACCCACGTAATCGGACAACATTTTGCCGGAACTCGAAGCCCTTTGGATGAGTTATAAACGAGCAGCTACCGCCAAACTCCGATTCCCATTAACGTCCGCTTTGTGCGCAAAACCATCAAATCCGCCCAGCTTTTCACAAACGCCTAATCACCAGCCAGCGATAAAGGCGGCTGGCAAGGGGTCTTATCAGCGGCCAGCCAAGCAGATGGCCGAGCCATCGGTAACGGGGGATACGCGCCAGCAAAACGCGATAGGCGTCCAGTTCGGACAGGATGCGGCCATCAGCGGTGCGAATATGCAGTTCGGTCAGCGCTTTTTGCGGATCGATGCCCAACTCCCGCAAGGTTTGCGCTTGGCCGGTGATATCAAACCACACCACTTGATGCTCATCCGCTTCGGGGTCAAGGCGTTCATAGTTTTCCCGATCACGAATGCATCTTGGGCAGGCGCCGTCATAAAAAACCGTAATCCGGGTGTCGGGGACTGGCATCGCTGGCTTCACCACAGTATTGAATTGATTCAGCCTTAAGAATAGTCAAATACGCTTGCCTGGGTGCTGCTACTACGACCCAGCCAGCCAACCAGCCAACCAGCCAACCAGCCAACCAACAAAATTCTGTGGCAATTCAAACGCAAAAAAGCCGCCCCTCTCACGAAGGGCGGCAAAACAAAGCACACAGCATGAACAAACGACAATCAGCGATAGAGGATCACAAGATCGTTGATCACCGAGGGGCGGTCATTACCCACCACGTGGATATTGACCTCAAGCGTCAGCGCAGTGCCCTTTCGGGACTGCTGCACCGACTTCACCCGCGCCCGGGCCTGGATCTCGGATCCGGCCGGAACGGGTGCCGGGAAGCGCAGACGGTCAGAGCCGTAATTGACCATGGTCTGGAATCCCGTAATTTCAAACGGCAGCGCGAAGTTGAGGCGCGACTGCAGGATCTGCACCAGCGCACCGTGCGCGATGGTGGTGCCGAACGGGCTTTCCTTGGCGGCCCGTTCCGGATCGGTGTGGATCCAGTAGCTGTCACCGGAGAGCTCGGCAAAGGTGTTGATCAGGTCCTGATCCACCACAATGCTGTTGCTCCATTCGGTGTACTCGTCACTCACAAGTGCCTGCAAGGCGACCGGGTTATCGACGCCGACCTGTACTTGGCCCTTGTCGTTGCGAGGCAGGCTGTCCAGCGGATTCACATACGGCAGGCTATCCAGCGTCTTGTCGGCCGCGGTGAAGCGCAGCAGAGTGTTGCCCTTGGCATCCACCTGGTCGAGCACCGGCTTGAGCGCCATGCCCACCTTGATCTCGTCCTCGGCCAGCCCCACCAGGGTGGTGTTGACGCGCACGCCCTGCTCCAGCTCAACCACCGCCAGTGCCTGCGGCATCTCGTCGGCAAATTCCGGCAGCGTCGGAATGCGGGTCAGGGTGTAGCTGTACAGCCTGCCCTCGCCGGTCACCGGCTTCCATTCAAGGTCGTGGGACAGGCAGTGGCTGCAGTGACGGCGCGGGTAAAACACCCAACCTTCACAGGCGTTACATTGCTGGATACGGATCTCGCCTTCGTTCAGGCCCTGCCAGAAGGGCTTGGAGATCTCGGTCATCTCTGGCATCGGTTTCAGACTCATGACTTAGGCCCCCTGCAGAATCAATGCACCCTGTTCGCTCATTACGCCACCGGTACCGGAGACGAACACCTGATCACAGCGTTTCAGCTGGCGCGCATCGGCACGCCCGGCGATCTGGGTGTAGGCTTCGATCACCTGGGAGAAGCCACCGGCACTACCGGCCTGACCAAAACTGAGCTGGCCGCCGTGGGTGTTGAGCGGGAAGTTACCCTTGAAGGTGAGGTCGTTCTCCATGAGGAACCGCATCCCCTCCCCTTTCGGGCAGAAGCCGGCATCCTCCAACGACAGCAACACGGTGATGGTGTAGCAGTCGTAGATCTGTGCGGCGTCCATGTCCTGAGGCTTCACGCCGGCCATGGCGAAGGCGCGTTTGGCGGCCTCGGCGACTGGGGTCACGGTCATGTCGTTGGCGTAGGACGGTGACTTGAACGACAGACGCTCGCCAAAGCCTTTGACGTAGGCCGGGCGGTGTTTGGTCTTGGCCGCCAGCTCCTTGGAGGTGACGATCACGGCAGCACCACCGGCCACCGGCATGACAATCTCCAGTACGTGCAGCGGATCCGCCACCATCTTGGAACCGAGAACTTCTTCAACCGTCAGCGGCTTGCCGAAGAACATGGCATCCGGGTTGGCCTGAGCGTTGGTACGCTGGTCGACACAGAGCTTGGCCATGGCCGCCTGATCATAGCCGTACTGCGCGGCATAACGCTGGGCAATCATGGCGTAGCCGGTGTTCTGGCCCATATGGCCGTAAGGCAGGTCGAACTCGGCCTCGGGTGCGCCGTACGCGGTGCTATGACCACCAAAGCGCATGGCGCGCGCCATCCAGGCCGGGTCTTCACTGGGGCCGAAGGGGGCAATGCGCATCGGGATCACGCAGAGCACCGCTTCACACAGCCCCATTTCGATGGCGGCGGCGGCACGCCAGACCATGCCCACCGGCGTACAACCGCCCAGATCGACCACTTCGGCAAAGTTCAGTTCGATACCCAGATATTCCGCGGCCATGGCCGGTACGAAGACCGAGGCTTCATGGAACTGGGGGCCGTTGATAACCAGGCCGTCCAGATCGCTGGCTTTCAGGCCCGCGTCTTCCAGTGCCTGAGCCGCCAGATCGGCCACCTGCTCCAGGTGGAACATCTGCGGCGCCGTGGCGTATTTTTCCGGTTTATACTGTGCCGCGCCTACAATCGCGGCGTCTCCTCTCAATCCCATCGTATCTCTCCGACGCCCTTGTTATTGATATTCGAATGGCGGCAACCCAACATCGGCCAGTGCTTCGGCCGAATAGGGACGGTAGGTACCGGCCTTGTCGTCACGCACATAGAGCGGGTCCTGGCACTGCTCGGGACAGTAACCCTGGCGCTGCAGGTCCACCTTGCGCAGCTTGAACGTGGTGGTCATATCGGCCGCCGCACTGACCCGGACAAACAGCGGTGCAGCATAGCGCGGCACGCGTTCTTCGGTCAGGTCGTAAAAGGCCTGAGGATCAAACACCTGGCCTTCCTGCATAACGATGGCGGCCATGCCGGCACGGCCCTCGTGCTGCGGCACCTGTACGCCATAGATGTTGATCAGCTCGGCGCCCGTGAAGTCATCCAGCGCGCTGGCCACTTCCTGGGTCGACACGTTTTCGCTCTTCCAGCGGAAGGTATCGCCCACGCGGTCGACAAAGTAGAAATAGCCGTCTTCGTCATAGCGCAGCAGGTCACCCGAGCGCCACCAACTGTCGCCCTCGCTGAAGACATCGCGCAGAATCTTCTGTTCGGAGGCTTCCCTGGAGGTGTAGCCCTCGAAACGCCCCCCGCCGATTTCGGGGTGGTTGATGATCATGCCGATCCCCTCGCCCACTTCACCCGGCTCGCACTGGATGCAGTGGCCCTGGTCATCACGCAGATGCGCGTCGCGTTCTACATCGTACCGAATCAGGCGGAAGTTGGTCTTGTTCCAGTCCGGCACGCGGCCACAGGAGCCGATGAAGTTGTCGACGTTGATCAGGTTGGTGTTGGCTTCGGTTGAACCCCAGCCTTCATAGATGTCCATCTGACCAAAGCGCTCAACCCAGCGGCGCCACGACTCGGCGGTCAGGCCGGCTCCCATCATGCAGCGCAGCTGGTGATCACCGGCGTCGGTATCCTGGTTGAGCAGGTAGCGGCAGATCTCGCCGATGTACTGACACACGGTCACGCCGTTGTCACGCACGTCCTGCCAGAAGCGGCTGACGCTGAACTTGCGTCGCACCAGAATGGACGCGCCGGCACGCAATGCGGTGGACGTGACCGAGGTGGCAGCCGCGCCGTGATACAGCGGCAAGCAGCAGTAAAAAACGTCATCCGGCGTAGCGCTGATGGTCACTTCCATCACGTCACCCGAGCACAACCAGCGCATGTGGCTGTAGATCGCGGCCTTGGGCAGGCCAGTGGTGCCGGAGGTGAAGATCAGCAGCGTCGGTGTTTCAGCGGTGATGCCAGCCCTGTGAGCCTTGTCCACCTGTGTACGGGGGGCATTCTCCAGCGCGTTGATGTAGTCACGGCTCAGACCGGCCAGGTCCGCGTCCGTTGCCGGTTTCTCGGCATCGGGCAGTAACCACTGGGGTACGTTCAGATCCGGGGTCTGGGCGAACAGGTGGGCACACTCTTCGCCCACGATGACCGCCTTGGCGTCGGTAGACTCCAGCGCGTGCTGCAGCGGACGGCCGTTGATCTGGTTGTTGATGAAAGCCACGACCACGCCGATCTTGGTCAGGCCGAACCAGGTGGTGAAGAATTCGGGGCGGTTCTCCATCGCCATGGCGCAGACATCACCGGGCTTGAGGCCGCAGGCCAGCGCCGCATGAGCCACCTGATTGGCACGGGCGTCCACTTCGGCATAGCTGAGGCGGCGGTCGCCATAGATGATGAAGGGATGGTCTCCCAGGGCTTCGGCCTGCGCTTCGACGCGATCGGCGATGGTATACAGATCCAGTGGTTTGATCAGCCCCGCTGCCTGCGCGCGCCGATCCAGCTTCTGCTGGGTGACCTCGCGCGGCACCGCGACCTGTGGCTGGTCGGAAAGAGTTGTACTCATGCGCTCATTCCTTCTTGTTATCGATTGAGTCATTCGGTCGCTCAGCGCACCCGAATCTTCGGCGCTGGCGTGTCACCGCGCATGGTTTGCAAAAAACGGTCGACCGGGGCCGGGGCCGCTACCTCGGGCAGCTGATCCGCCGCCGGACGCCGGCTCCAGAACTGCTGCCAGGACGGGAACAGGCCATGGAAAGTGCCTTCATAAGGCTCACGGCCCGGCCAGCGCATTTTCATGTCGCCGATGGGCGGCTTGTTCAGGTCGGTGGCATACCAGTAGCACGGCAGGCGACGGCGGAAATACCATTGGCCGTCGATGCGCTCGTAGTCGTCCCAGTACAGCATCTGCATGATCACCCACTCGGGGCCGGTCTCGTGCTCGTTCTTGGAATACACCACGCCGATGGCATGATCGGCATCGACGAACTCGATGATGTGCTGCCCCAGGTGGTGCGAGGTGCCGGTAAACTGGTCCCGCAGCGTGGTGTCCACCCAGGCTTTCAGGTGTTCACGGCCTACCTTTTCACGGCCCACGCGAATGTCCGGGGCAAACAGATTGACGTGCGCATCCAGGTCGCGCATGTCCAGCGACAGCGAATACTTGCCCGCCAGCTGGCGGATCGCTTCGGTGGATTCCAGGCGGTCGATGCGCTGTTCCAGGGTCAGTTCAGTCATAGGCACCTCAGATCAGCACCATGCCGCCGTTGACGGCAATGTTCTGGCCGGTGACAAAGCCGGCATCGTCGCTGGCCAGGAAAGACGCTACCTTGGCCACGTCTTCCGGCTCGGCCATGCGCCCCATGGGAATGGCGCTGATCATCTGCTGCATCCACTCCTCCGGGATGCCCTGCATCATCGGCGTATTGGTTGCACCCGGCACCAGGGTGTTGACGCGGATGCCGTTGGGCGCCAGCTCGCGGGCGATGCTGCGGGTCAGACCCATGACACCAGCCTTGGAGGCCACGTAGTGGCTGGGGCCTTCGCCGGATACGGCCGCCGAGCTGGAGACGTTAATGATGGCGCCACCGCCGTTCTCCACCATCAGGCGCGCGCCTTCGCGGCAGCACAGGAAGGTACCCTTGAGGTTGACGCCGATGACACGGTCCCAGTTTTCGTCCGGGGTGTTGAGGAATTCGTCAACCGAGCCGGTACCGGCATTGTTGATGACCACATCAAGACGGCCAAAGGCGTCCTTTACCTGCGCCATGGCGCCCTGTACGGATTCGCTGTTGGCAATGTCGCAGGCAATGGCAATCACCTCGCCCTCGCATGCCGCTGCGGTGGCTTCCGCCGCCTCCTGGTTGATGTCGATGGCGGCCACCTTGGCGCCCTCGGCTGCAAACAGCTTGACCACAGCCTGCCCCATGCCCTGTCCGGCACCGGTCACGAATACCACCTTGTCCTGATGTTTCATCACACGTTCTCCCCATGCACCTGCCGGCGCATTCCATTCAGGTTCTTGTTGTGTGATGCATCTTCGACCAGCCCCGCAAGGTGGACATCGTCCATCAAGACTAAGCCACCCGACCCCCTGACCGATGATCCGGGCAGCGCCGGCACTGGTCTGAACGGACGATGCCGCTTGGCGTTGGCGATAAGAGGATGAACGCGACCCGATCTGTCCGCGGTGCCGCGCGCACCACCATAATAAGGAGAACACCATGGATCATCAGGACCTGCCACTGCCGGTCGGCCAGTACGCCCAACTCGAAAACGGTCTGACCCTGCATTATCTGGACGTGGGCGAAGGCCCCGTGGTGCTGTGGCTGCACGGCAGTGGTCCCGGCGCCAGTGGCTTCAGTAACTTCAAGACCAACTACCCGCTCTTCGCCGAGGCCGGTTACCGCAATATCGTGCTCGATTTGCCCGGCTTCGGTCGCTCCAGCAAGCCGGAAGATGCCCATTACAACCTGGAGTTTTTTGTCGAGTGTCTGAACCAGTTCCTGCAGGCGACCGGCATCGAGCGCTGCACTCTGCTGGGCAACTCTCTGGGCGGCGCCATCGCACTGGGTCAGGCACTGGCGCATCCGAGCACGGTTGAACGTCTGGTGCTGATGGCACCGGGTGGCGTGGAAGAGCGTGAAACCTACTTTCAGATGGAAGGCATCGTGCGCATGGTCGAAGTGTACGGCCAGGGTCCGATGGGCGTTGAAGAGATGCGCCAGGTGATGCAGCTGCAGCTGTTTGACGCCTCCCAGCTGGATGACGAACTGCTGAAAGAGCGTGCCGCCGTGGCCGTCACCCAGCCGGCCAACCTGTTCTCCACCATGATGGTGCCGAACATGACCGAACGCCTGGGCGAGCTGACCTGCCCCATCCTCGGCTTCTGGGGCAACAACGACCGCTTCAACCCGGTCGAAGGCGTCTTCAAGTTCCTCGACAAGGCACCTCACGCACGCTTCCTGATGCTTAACCGCTGCGGCCACTGGGTTCAGGTGGAACACACCGACCTGTTCAACCGCACCTGTATCGATTTTCTGCAGCACGGTTAAGCCGCACGCAGACAGGAGTGAGAGCTATGGCCGCTTATCAACATCTTTTTACCCCGGGCAACATCGGCTCCCTGGAGCTGAAAAACCGGATTCTCATGGCCCCCATGGGCTCCAACTACGCCGAGCAGGACGGCACCTGTGGCGAACGTATCCAGGCGTTTTATGAAGCCCGTGCCAAGGGTGGTGCCGGCATGCTCACCATGGGCGTCTGTTCCATCGCCTACCCGGCTGGCACCGCCGAGCCCTACCAGGTCGGCGTATCCTCGGATGACTTCATCCCCGGTCTTAAGCAGCTGACCGACCGCGTCCACAAGCACGGCGCCAAAATCGCCATGCAGCTGCAGCATGCCGGCAAGACTTCGGTACGCGACCTCGCTGAAGGTCGTGAGCTTTGGGTGCCGTCCATGCCGCCGGCTGCCAACACCGATATGTTCGCTTCCCTGACCCAATCCGAGCTGGGCCGCTTCATCAGCTCGTCCAAGGGCCGCGAAAAATCGGGCGTGCGCATCCGCGTGATGGAAAAGGACGATATTCGGCAGATGGTGACCTGGTTTGCCGATGCCGCCGAGCGCGCGCAAAAAGCAGGCTTCGACGGCGTCGAGATCCACGCCGGTCATACCTATATCATCGCCGGCTTTCTTTCGCCCTATTACAACACGCGCGATGACGAATACGGCGGCCCGCTGGAAAACCGTGCCCGCCTGCTGCTGGAGGTGATTCAGGCGGTACGCGAGCGCGTGGGCCGGGATTACCCTGTGTGGATGCGCATGGACGCCATCGAACTGGACCTGCCAGGCGGCATCAGTCTGGAAGACGCCACCCGCACGGCGCAGATGGCTCAGGAGGCCGGCATTGATCTGATCAGCGTGTCCGCCTATGCCAACCTGAGCAGCGGCAACGCCTTTACCAAGGCCCCGATTCCCCAGGAACGTGCCATGTTCCTCGACTGGGCCGCACACATCCGCAAGGCACTGAACATTCCGGTCACTGCCGCCGGCCGCCTGGACCCTGAGGTTGCCGACAAGGCTGTTGGTGAGGGCAAATGCGATTTCGTCGCCATGGGCCGCAAGCTGCTGGCCGACCCCGAGCTGCCGAAAAAGCTGGAAGAAGGCCGCGCCGCTGACGTGCGCCCCTGCATCTACTGCTATGCCTGTGTCAGCCAGATTTTCGTCAACGAGCGGGTCAAGTGCGCCGTCAATCCGCAGACCGGCCACGAGTCCGAGCTGCAGTTGATCGCCAGCGATCAGCCGAAAAAGGTGCTGGTCGTCGGTGGCGGTCCGGCCGGCCTGGAAGCCGCTCGCGTCAGTGCCCTGCGCGGCCATCAGGTCACCCTGGTGGAACGCAGCGGTCGCCTGGGCGGCACCCTGTTCTTCGCCGCCCTGGCCTACCCGGAAAACGGCCCGCTGCTGGATTACCTGATCAAGCAGGTACGCGATCTGCCCATCGAGGTGCGCCTCAATACCAATGCCGACGAAGCCCTGATCAATCAGCTCAAGCCGGATCAGGTCATTGTCGCGGCCGGTGCCCGACGTAATGCCCCGGATATTCCCGGTGCCGACCAGAAGCATGTCTGGTCCGGCGATGAGCTGCGCAAGCTCATGACTGGCGAAGGCGATGACATTGCCAAGCGCAAGCTCAGCATCACCCAGCGCATGATGATGAAGTCAGGCTCTTTGGTCGGTGTCACCGACAGCACCGAGGCGATCCAGAGCCTGTCCAAACTGTGGATGCCCCTGGGCAAACAGGTAGTGATCATTGGTGGCGGTCTGGTCGGTCTGGAACTGGCCGAGTTCCTGGTCGAGCGCGGCCGCCAAGTGCAGGTGCTGGAGCCGGGCGCGGACCTGGGCGCCGAGCTGTCCATCGTGCGCCGCTGGAAGGTGCTGCACAATTTGGAAAGCCATGGCGTGACCATGGTCAAGCACGCCCGGGTGCAGACCATCGGCAAGAAGAGCGTCAGCTACTCCGACCAGGAGGGCAACTGCCACGAAGTCGCAGCCGATTCCGTGGTACTGGCCATCGGCGCCGAAACCAATCCCTGCCTCAGCCGCTGCCTGGAAAAAGGCGGTACCGAGGTGATCAATATCGGTGATGGCGCTGACGTCGCCTATATCGAAGGCGCCCTCAAGACCGGCATGCAAGCCGCCGTGGCCGTCTGACAACCGCGGGGCCTTATGCGGCCCCGCCCTTCATTTGTTTCACCCGCCCTGCACCCTCGCCAATCTGGCATATACTGCTAAGAACTGCCTGCAATGGATGGCAGCCATTCCCTTTTGATCAAACCTGCTTGCTCAGCGGAGTCGGACGATGACCATCAGGAACAAGCTCATAGCACTGGTCGCACTGGCCGCACTGGCCATGGCCGCCGTTTATGGAATGATGCAGTCAGTACTCAACACCCTGGACCAACTCCAGGGCGCCATCATCAAAATCCAGGTGGTCGAAAACAACATGATGATGATGCGGCGTCACGAAAAGGACTTCATGGCCACGCTGGACCCGGATTATCTCGATCACCATAACCGCAGCGAAACCGCCATGATGGACAACCTGGATCAACTGGGCGAACAGCTGCTCGCCACCGGCTTGGATGCCAGCCGCACCAGCGACATCAAGCGCCTGCTGCAAACCTACAACGACCGTTTCAAGGCGCTGGTCGCCCAGCATCAACAGATCGGTCTGACGCCCGATGCAGGGCTCTATGGCGCCATGCGCGAGTCCGTCCACCGGGCCGAGGCACTGATGACAGAGGCCGGTTCACTGCCGCTGCAGGTGGCGATCCTGCAGTTGCGCCGCAGCGAGAAAGACTTTCTGCTGCACAGCCAACCGGAAGAACTGCAGCGTTTCAGCCAGCGCATAGCCGATGGCCTGGACAAGGTTGCCATCGACCCGCTGCTTGACCCGGTACAGAAACGCCAGGCCCGCGAGGCGCTGGATGACTACAGCCGGGCTTTCCTGACGCTGGCCACGCAGATGGAACGGGTACTGCCGACACGAGCCGACAACCCGGAGAACCTGGTCCGCCAGATGTGGAGCGCCATTGATGCCACACAGCAGCAGATGGATGCATTGGTGGGCGAACTGGAAAACGCCGTTGCCGAACGCACCCGGCACGAGCAGCTGCTGGCCACGGTGACCGCCGCCGTGCTGTTGCTGCTGGTGGTCGTGGTCGCGGGGCTGCTGGCACGCTCGATCCTGTCACCGGTCGGCCGCCTGGCCGAAGTGATGAAGCAGGCGCGCGACGAACAGAACCTGACTCTGCGCTTTGATGCCCGTGGCAAGGACGAAATCGCCGCCATGGGCACCGACTTCAACAACATGATGGACGCCTTTCAACAGTTGATCGAGCGGGTCAACCAAGCCGCCGTCCAGCTCAGTACCGCTGCCGAAGAAGTGTCGGCGACCACCACGGAAACGTCCCAGGGCCTGAGCCAACAGCAACACCAGGTAGTGCAGGTCGCGGCCGCCGTGCAGGAGATGGAAGGCGCCATGCAGGAGATTGCCAGCCATACCGAGACCACCTCCAGTACCGCACAGGAATCCCAGCAGAATGCCCTGAACAGCCAGAAGACGATCAGCCAAATCATCCAGGCCATTCACCATCTGGCGGAGCAGATCCACACCACCTCCGAGAGCGTGGAAGCCCTGCAGGCGGATGCCGAGCATATTGGCACCGTCCTCGACGTGATCAAGGGCATCGCCGAACAGACCAACCTGCTGGCGCTGAACGCGTCCATCGAAGCGGCCCGTGCCGGTGAACAGGGACGGGGCTTTGCGGTCGTGGCCGATGAGGTCCGCAGCCTGGCGGCCCGCACCCAGGGCTCGGCCACCGAAATCGAAACCATGATCAGCGAACTGCAGAGCCGTACCCGCAAGGTGGCGGAGCTGATGCACGCCAGTGCCGAACAGAGCCACCGTAATGCCACCAGCGCCGAGAGCAGCATTCAGGCGCTGGAAACGATCGTCGCCGGCGCCGGCATGATCGTCGACATGACCACACAGGTGGCC
The DNA here is from genome assembly GCF_019061305.1 of Marinobacterium weihaiense. GTDB lineage: Bacteria > Pseudomonadota > Gammaproteobacteria > Pseudomonadales > Balneatricaceae > Marinobacterium > Marinobacterium weihaiense. Next base: position 20,736 of record NZ_JAHQZT010000028.1, on the reverse strand, counting down.
TCGGCCACAGAAGAGCAGGCCGCCGTGGCCGCCGAAATCACCCGCAACGTGGAACAGATCCGCAGCATCATGGACACCGCCAACGAGCAGGTGCGCCAAAATGCCGTCGCCAGCGACGAGGTCGCCAAACAGGCCACCCGTCTGCAGGACTCAGTGTCGGCGTTCAAGGTCTGAGCCCTTCACTCCGACCGCCAGGCCCCGGGTATCACGGCCGGCGCTTGGCGACAGGCGCTTTCACACCCGAAACGTCATCACCAGCCGGTTGAGCCGCTGCTCCAGTTCACTCATGCCCCGCGTCGTCTCGGCCAGAATGCCGGCGTTGTGATCCGCCTTGTCGGCAATGACGGCCACCTGCTGCACGCTGGACGCGATCTCGTTGGCAACGGCGGTCTGCTGCTCGGCCGCGCTGGCGATCTGGGTGTTCATTTCATTGATGGTCGCCACGGATGCCGTGATCTGGTGCAGCGACTGGCTCGCCTCGGACGCCCGTGCCGTGGTGGCACTGCTCTGCTCACGGCTGTTGGCCATTACGCTCACCGCTTCACGGGCCCCCTGCTGCAGCCGCTCGATCATGCTCTGGATCTGTTCGGTGCTCTGCTGGGTCCGGCTGGCCAGAGTGCACACTTCATCGGCCACAACGGAAAAACCGCGCCCCTGATCACCGGCACGGGCCGCTTCGATCGCGGCGTTGAGCGCCAGCAGGTTGGTCTGCTCGGCAATGTCGCTGATTACGCCGACCACTGTGCCGATAGTGTCGGCATCATCGCCCAGGCGGGTGATCACCTCGGCCGAGCGGTGCACATCATCCGCCAGGCGATTGATGGACGTGATGGTATCGGCCACCACCCGATCACCACTGTGGGCATCCTCATCCGCCTGCCGGGCAGCCTCGGCGGCCATGGTGGCGCTGGCGGCCACTTCCTGTACAGCGGCGACCATCTGCTCGATGGCCGCGGCGGTACGGCCGGTATCGTCACGCTGCTGACGGGTATCCTGCTGGGTTTGATCCACCACGGTGCTCATGGAACGGGTGGACTCGCTGAGCGAGCCGACCGCCGCCTGCACCTCTTGCACCAGCTGGTGAATCTTGTCGACAAAGCCGTTAAAACCGCGCGCCACATCGCCCACTTCATCCTGGCTGTGCACGTCCAGTCGTCGAGTCAGGTCACCTTCGCCTTCGGCGATGTCCAGCAGCGCCTGTGCCGTCTCTTGCAGAGGCGCCAGCATCCGACGCGACAGCAACAGGTTCACGGCGCTGACCAGCAGCGCCAATACCAGGCCAGAGGCCAGTATCCAGATCAGGGTTTGGGTAACGGTATGAGCAATGCTGGCTTCCCGGCGGGCCACTTCGGCATCAATATCGTCGGTAAAAAAGCCGGTGGCAATGACCCAGCCCCAGACCTCGATCTCGCGGGCGAAGGTTAACCGTGGCGAGGGCTCGGCACCAGCCTCACGCGGCCAGCGGTATTCGACAAAGCCGCCGCCTTCCAAGGCTTTATCGATCACTTCTTTCACGAACGGCTTACCGTCTGGATCGGTAATGTCGATCACCGACTTACCGATCGAGGCAGGATCGCCAGAATGAAACACGATATTGCCATCCAGGTCATAGCCGTAGATGAAGCCGTTGTCACCGAAGGTCATGCCGTTAAGGACTTCCGTGGCCTGGGCGATCTTTTCGTTGTAGCGCATGTCCAGCCGGTGCTGGAGCGGCCGGATGGCCCCCATGGCCATGTCGATGTAGTTCTGCAGTTCCTGCTGGCGGGCATTGAGCATCTCGCTGCGAATGCCGGCGACCTCCTCCTGTTCCAGTCGCTGCAGCTGCCACTGCACCACCAGCATCACCGCCAACACGACCAGAATCATGGGCACGATGGAGATGGAGAGGAATTTTGTTTTTACTTTCATTGCCGTCCCTCATCAGAGACACCTACTGGCCGCGCGCACGCAAAAACCGGCATCGGGGCCGGTCCAGCAGGTGTCGATTAGTGTCAATGGAATAACGGCAGAGCAACCGCTCGGCTACTCTGCCGTCTCGATCAGGCCGCCTCCAACAGCGGTGCCGCCCGATCAAGGTGGTAATCCGCATCGCCCAGCAGGGCCTGTAGGGTGCGAATGCGCTTGAAGTAGAAGCCCACGTCCAACTCATCGGTGACACCGATGCCGCCGTGCATCTGCACGCCCTCATTGCTGACCTTGTCCGCCATCTGCCCGACCTTCCACTTGGCCAGACTGGCCAGCCGGGACGCCTGGGGATCACCGGCATCAATCGCCGCCAGTGCCGCCATGAGACTGGAACGCGCCAGTTCAAGATCCACGTGCATCCAGGCCGCGCGGTGCTGCAGCGCCTGGAAGGAGCCGATGGGCACGTCAAACTGTACCCGGGTGCGCAGGTATTCCAGGGTCATCTGGAACAGGGCTTCGCAGGCGCCCTGCAGCTCGGCGGCGATGCAGACACGGCCCCGGTCCAGCGCCTGCTCCAGCACGGCCGCGCCCTGATCCAGCTCACCGATCAGCGCATCCGGCGCGACCTGTACCTGCTGCAGCTGCAGCCGGGCGTAGTTGCGGGCATCGATCAGGTTCTGGCGGCTGACCACCAGGCCCTCGGCATCGGCCGGCACGATAAACAGGCTGATCGCGTCACTTGCGGCACCGGTCCGGGCCGCCACGATGAAAGCGTCGGCACCCAGGCCGTCCACGACCATCACCTTGTCACCGCTGAGCGCGAAACCGCCGTCGGTACGCGTCGCCTGCAGCTGCAGCTGGTCCGGCGCATGACGCGCGCCTTCATCCACCGCCAGCGCCAGACGTTTGCTGCCGCCGATCATGTCGGCCAGCCACTGTGCCTGCTGGGCTTCGCTGCCGCCCAACTCCAGTACCGAGCCACAGAGCACGATGGAGGACAGCAGCGGCGAGGCGCTCAGGTGGCGGCCGGCCGATTCGAACACAGCCCCCATGCCGGTGTAACCAAAATCCAGGCCGCCGAGGCTTTCCGGGAAGGCAATGGCGCTCCAGCCCAGCGCGGTCATCTCCTGCCAGACACTCGGTTCATAGCCCAGCTCGTCGCCACGATCACGCAGCGCCCGCATAGAGGCCACCGGGCTGCGCTCGGCACAGAATTCCCGCGCCGTATCCAGCAGCATGCGCTGCTCTTCGTTATAGATCAGGTTCATTTAGCGCCTCCTTTGGGAGCATCGGGCAGGTCCAGTACGCGCTTGGCGATCACGTTCAGCTGCACTTCCGACGAGCCGCCGGCAATGGTCTGGGTATAGCTGAGCAGCCAGGCCTTGCTGATGGCCAGCTCCTGTTCGCTGAACTCGTCACCGTCCCAGCCCAACGCACGGTGGCCCATGGCATCGACCAGCAGTTCGAATTTCTGCTTTTCCTGTTCGCTGTGCACCAGCTTCATGATGGCGGCAATGCCGCTGACATCCTGGCCGGCGCGTGCCTGCTGGCCCATGCGCTGCACGGTCAGGTTGTAGGCATGTTCATCCAGCGCCGCCGCCTGAGCACGGGCACGCAGGGCAATATCAGACGGACGGTCGGACGCGGAACGAGGCAGGTAATCGCCGACGATGCTCATCAGGTCAAAGTGCGTCGGCAGGCTGAACTCGCCGAACTTGGACATGGCGCTGCGTTCGTGCTGCAGCAGGCGCTTGGCCAGGGTCCAGCCGCCGTTCAGCGGCCCGATCAGGTTTTCCTTGGGCACCTTGACGTTGTCGAAAAACACTTCACAGAAGGTGGACTTGCCGCTGATCAGGTCAATCGGGCGCGCATCTACGCCCTCCGCATGCATGTCCAGCACCACCAGCGAAATGCCTTCCTGCTTCTTGGCGCTGCTGTTGTCGGTGCGCACCAGGCAGTACATCCAGTCGGACTTGTCGCCGTAGGAGGTCCAGATCTTGCTGCCATTAACCACGAAGTGATCCCCCGCATCCACCGCGGCGGTGCGGATATTGGCCAGGTCGGAGCCCGCGTTGGGTTCGCTGAAGCCCTGACACCAGCGCACTTCGCCACGCGTCATCGGCGTCAGCAGACGCTGTTTCTGTTCCTCGGTGCCGAACTCCAGCAGCACCGGGCCCAGCATCCAGATACCCAGGTTGATCTGCGGCGGGCGGCACTTGAGGCGCTTCAGTTCCTGCTGCAGCACCGCATCCTGCTCCGGCGTCAGGCCACCGCCACCGTAGGCGGCGGGCCAGTCCGGGCAAAACCAGCCCTTGTCACGCATGCGCTCGAACCAGAGGCGCTGATCTTCAGTGGCGAACTCGACCCGGGAACCGCCCCAGACCAGCTCGCCGGCCGCTGCCGGGCCGCGCAGCGACTCGGGGCAGTTGGCCTCGAGCCAGGCGCGGGTTTCGGCGCGAAAGGTTTCAATTGCACTCATTATTGTTATCTCCTCGTGCAGGCTTAGCGGCCGCGCGGCATGCCCAGGCCAAACTGGGCAATCAGCTCGCGCTGGATCTCGTTGGTGCCGCCGCCGAAGGTCAGCGTGACCGAGGCGCGCACCTCGTATTCCAGCTCGCCCATCAGCAGGGAGGCGGCCGAGCCCTCACGGATCATACCGTTGGCACCGACAATGTCGACCAGACGACGCAGAATCTCGATGGCAGATTCGGAACCATACACCTTGGTAATCGAGGCCAGGGCCACGTCCATCTGCCCGGCTTCCAGATCGGCGGCAATACGGAAGTTGATCAGACGCATGGCTTCCAGGCGCGAGTAGCACTCGGCCAGTGCCGAGCGCACCCAGGCCTTGTCCATGGCACAGCGACCGTTTTCATCCTTGGTCTTGGCCCAGAGGTAGACACGCTTGAACAGCCCCACCACCTTGTCGGACCAGGAGCCCAACCCCAGGCGCTCGTGGTTGAGCTGGGAGGTGATCAGCTTCCAGCCGCCGTTGAGTTCGCCCACCAGCATCTCGCGCGGCACCTTGACGTTGTCGTAGTAGGTCGCCGCCGTCGGGTTGGAACAGGTCGGGATGACGGTATGGGAGAAGCCCGGATCCTGAGTGTCGACGATCATGATCGATACGCCCTTGTGACGTGGCAGATCCGGATCGGTACGGGCGGCCAGCCAGACGTAATCAGCCGATTCGGCACCGGAGGTCCACAGCTTGTTGCCGTTGACGACAAAATGATCGTCCTCGACCCGGGCACTGGTCTTCAGCAGTGCCAGGTCGGAACCAGCATCCGGCTCGGAATAGCCGATGGCGAAGTTGATCTCGCCGTTGGCGATGCCCGGCAGGAATTTCTCCTTCTGCAGTTCGGTACCGAACTCCATCAACGCCGGGCCCACCGTACTGATAGTCACGAACGGCAGCGGTGCACCGGCGATGTTGGCTTCTTCAAAGAAGATCAACTGTTCGGTGGCGGCATAGCCCTGGCCACCGTGTTCCTTGGGCCAGCCCACGGCCAGCCAGCCATCCCTGCCCATCTGGCGGATGGTGTCGCGGAACTCGTCACCGCCTTCCTTGCCACGCAGGGAGCTGCGCAGCTCCGGTGTCATCAGGTTGGTGAAGTAATCACGAATTTTCAGTCGCAGCGCATGCTGCTCGGGTGTCAGATCGACAAACATGTGACCTCCTTAGCTTGCGCTCAGAATCAGACCGCTGGTCGGCACGCCGGTGCCGGCAGTGACCAGTACGTTTTCCACGTCATCCACCTGGTTGACGGCGCTGCCGCGCACCTGACGCACGCCCTCGGCCACCCCGTTCATACCATGGATGTAGGCCTCGCCCAGCTGGCCGCCATGGGTGTTGATCGGCAGCTTGCCGCCACGGGCATGATGCCCGGCACGGATGAAGTCCTTGGCCTCGCCACGCTTGGCAAAACCGAACTCTTCCAGCTGCGGCAGCACGAACGGCGTGAAGTGGTCGTAGATCACCGCAGTCTGGATATCGTCCGGGGCCAAACCGGACTGGCGGTACAACTCGCGCGCCACCACGCCCATCTCCGGCAGGCCGGTGATGTCTTCGCGGTAGTAGGACGTCATGATCTGCTGGCCATCGGCGATGCCCTGGGAACCGGCCTTGATCAGCACCGGCTTCTGCTTCAGATCCTTGGCACGGTCGGCGCTGGTGATCACCATCGCCACGGCACCGTCAGACTCCTGACAGCAGTCGAGCAGGTGCAGCGGCTCGCAGATCCAGCGCGAGTTCTGGTGGTCTTCCAGGGTGATCGGCTTCTCATAGAAGAAGGCGTTGGGGTTGGTCGCCGCGAAATCACGCACCGCCACCGCCACGCGACCGAAGTCTTCCGAGGTGGCGCCGTAGGTGTGCATGTAACGCTGGGCAAACATGCCAACCCAGGCCGCCGGGGTGTGGAAACCGTGCGGCATGTACCAGCCGTAGTTGACGTTCTCGAAGATCGGCGTATCGGCAAAGCCGTAGCTGCCGGTACCGAAGCGGTACCAGGAGCGCTCGTTCATGGCGCGGTAGACCACCACGGTCTTGGCGACACCGGTGGCCACGGCCATGGCCGCGTGCATGATCGGCGCACAGGCGGCGCCACCACCGTGCGGGATCTGGGAGAAGAACTTGACGTCCTTGCAGCCCAGCAGACGGGCGATCTCGTACTCCGGCACCTTGTCCACGGAGTAGCTGCTGAAACCGTCCACTTCGGACGGATCGATACCGGCATCTTCCAGCGCGGCCAGGGTGGCTTCCATCGCCAGGCGCAGCTCGGTCCGGCCGGAGTTCTTGGAAAATTCGGTGGCGCCAAGGCCAACGATGGCGGCCTTGTTGCTGATGTTATCGCTCATTCTGTTCTCCTCCGGCTCAGGGCAGCGTGACCGCCACCGTACCGGTGACGTGATTGCCCATGGAATTCTTGCCCTTCAGGGTCACTTCGGCGGTGCGGGTGTCCGCATCCAGCGCGGTGATCTCGCCCTTGAAGGTCATGGTGTCGCCGGGATAGTTCGGCGCGCCCAGGCGGATTTTCAGATCCTGAAAACGACCTTCAGGGCCGCACCACTGCTCGACAAACCGCTCCACCAGCCCACTGGTGGTGAGGATGTTCATGAACACATGGGGAGAACCCAGTTCCTGAGCCGCATCCTTGTCGTGATGCCCCGGGAAGTAGTCACGGGTCGCGATGGCACCGCCGGCGATCAGCGCCACGGTGATGGGGATTTCCAGCGCCGGCAACTGATCACCGAGGCTGACGTCTTCAAATCGCATGGTTTTCATCGAGGTCATATTTCCATCCCAGGGTATCGTGAGTTGCCAACCAGTCACCGAGACGCTCAAGCGTGGCTCGGCTGCCGCCCAGGCCCAGACTCAGGGCGCGGCTCCAGTAAAGAAAACGGTGAATCGGATAGGTCTTGTCGACGCCGATGCCGCCATGCACGTGCTGGGCAACATGCCCGATCTTGTGACCGGCTTCGCTGGCCAGCCAGGCCGTGGCCAGCGCTTCGGACGGCGCCGGCAGGCCGGCATCCAGGCGGTAGCACAGCTGCCACAGCGCCGAACGCAGGGTTTCCAGCGCCACTTGGCAGTCGGCCATGCTCATCTGCACCGCCTGGAACTGGCCAATGGGTCGGCCGAACTGAACACGCTCGCTGACGTATTCAACGGTGCGGCGAATCTGTTCGGCGCTGACGCCCAACTGCAGGGCTGCCTGCGCAGCGATGGCGCGGGTTTCCAGCCAGTCGGTGGCTTCCAGCGGCAAGACTGCCTCCGCCGGCAGCTGGACCTCGTCGAATTCTAGGTCGGCCACGCTCTCGCCCTGGGTCAGCACGCCTTCGACCCGCTTGAGACCGGCGGCATCAAACCCGACACAGGCCGGGCGCACGCCCTCTTCTGTCTGTACCAGCACCAGCGCCGCTGCGGCCTCGCCCGCCCCCGGCACCGCATGGGCGATACCCTCCAACACCCAGCCGTCGGCATTGCGGGTGGCGGTCAGGTCCAGGCCGGTCGCACGGCTCTGATCGGCGGTGTTCAGTGTCAGTATCTGCTCGGCCGTCGCCGCCGATTCCAGCACAGTGGCAAAGTGCTCGGGTGCAAACTCGGCCAGTGCCGCGGCCGCCACCTGATGGCGCCACAGCGGCACCAGGCCCAACCCCTTGCCCTGAGCTTCCAACACCAGCATCAGTTCGGTCATGCCCAAACCACTGCCGCCCGCTGCTTCCGGGATGTACAGTGAGTGCAGGCCGGTTTCGACACAGGTCTGCCACAGATCCTGCATCAGGGTGGCGCCGGCTTCATCGAAGTCGCGCAGCTTCTCGTCGGTGCAGAAGTCGGTAAACAGCCCGCCCGCCATGTCGGCAATGGCGCGCTGGTCTTCAGTCAGTGAAAAGTCCATGCTTCCTCCTCAGGCGGTGGCCGGTCGAAACAGCGGCAGCGTCAGTTCATCATCGAAAGTCTGGAACTCGACCTCGACACGCTGGCCAATCTCCAGGTCAGACGGATTCACACCGGTCAGACCGGCGGGGATGCGCACCCCCTCGTCCAGCTGAATCAGGCCGATCGGGTTGGGGTAGTCAAACGGCGGTACTTCCGGGTAGTGCATCACCACGAAAGAGTAGAGTTCGCCCTTGCCGGTGCTGACCCGGTAGTCCAGTTCAAAGCTCTGGCAGTGGCTGCACACCGGCGCCGGCGGATGCTGCAGCTTGTTGCAGCTGGTGCAGTGCTGAATGCGCAGTTCACCGGCTTCGCAGCCTTCCCAGAAGAAACGGGTGTCATCGCTGATGCCCGGCTTGGGACGCTTGATCGTGGGGACCGCAGATTCGCTCTTTTCGACCGCCTTGGGCTGCTGCGCCGGCTTGAACTTGATCACGCGGAACAGCAGTTCACCCACTTTCTCGTCGCCCTCGGGCTTTTCAGAGAAGAAGGACATCACCTGAGTCACGAAGAAACCGGTGCCCAGGGCCGTGGTTTTCTCTTCGCTGACTTCCTTGATCAGGGTGGTGTAGTAGAGTTTTTCACCCATGCGCACATAGCGGTCAAAGCTCAGCTCGGAGTTCACCGCCACCACCGCCGGGTACCCCTGGGCTTCGATCAAGCCCAACACTTCATAGGGGTTCTCATCGGTGGAGCCCGGCGGGTAGTTGTTCATGTGCAGCCCTTCCAGACACCAGGCCTGGAGCATGGCCGGGGGCGCAACCAGTTCACCGAACTCGGTGGTGGCGGCATAGTCAGGGTCGGTGTAGAGCGGGTTGTCCACGCCCATCACCTCACACCATTGCCGAACCATCGCCGGGTTTACTTCGTCCCATGCGTAGATGCGGCCATATTCCCGCCCCACCATGGAACGTACTTCCGATAACCATTCGTAATCAGCCAAGATACGTCTCCTTTGCGATATGGGGCCACCCGGTCGCGGGCGGCGCCGGGTTGTATTCAGTTGTCGGCCGTTTGGGCCTGCAAGAATGCGGGTTTTTCGCCACCGCCGTTCAGCAGCAGGTTGCTGCCGCCGGCATAGGAGGCCAGTGGTGAGGCCATGTACAGACAGCCGTTGCCAATATCTTCCGGCGTGGCCATGCGGCCGGCCGGGATGGTGGCGGCCACGGCGGCAATACCGGCCTCGTCACCAAAATGCAGGTGAGACTGCTCGGTTTGCACCAGGCCGGGGCTGACCGCCGTGACGCGTACCTTCGGCGCCCACTCCACCGCCAGCGATGACGTCAGTGACAGGATGCCAGCCTTGGCGGCACCGTAGGCGGCGGTACCCGGTGAGGCCCGCAGCGCGCTGATGCTGCCGATAAAGATGATGCTGCCGCCCTGCTCCTGCTGCTGCATGTGGCGGTTGGCCAACTGTGCCAGGTTGAGCGGTGCGATCAGGTTCAGACGCAGAATGCCCTCGTGGAAGCGTGGCGACACCTCACCGGCCAGCGCATGAGGCGCGCCTCCGGCATTGTTAACCAGCACGTCCAATCGACCGTATTCATTGACAATGGTCTGCAGCAGCACTTCGGCCGCGTCATAGTCGCGCACATCCAGCGGCATGAAGACGGCTTCGCGATCGTTGGCGCTGGGCAGTTGTTCCGGTGCATTACGGCCGCATACAATCACGGTGGCACCTGCCGCCAGAAACGCGCGGGCGATACCGGCACCGATTCCCTTGGTGCCACCGGTCACCAGAACCACCTGACCGCTGTAATCAAACTGCGTCATACACGCCTCCTTATTTTTCTTGATGTCTGCAGTCTAATCAGCGGCCCGTTACTCACTCTTCGTCTGAACGGACGATGTTTATTTGCCCCGTGCTGACAGAATCGCCATCACTATCCATTGTCAGCGAGGCGAGTGCCGTGACCGACTCACAACGTCCCGAAGATACCCTGCTGCTGGAGCGTCCCGAGCCCGGCATCGCCGTGCTGCGGCTGAACCGCCCGCACGCCACCAACGCCCTGAGCCTTGAACTGCAGCAGCAGCTCAATCGTCGCTTTACCGAGCTGGCCGACGACAACAGCGTGCGCTGTATCGTGCTGACCGGCGGCGACAAGGTCTTTGCCGCCGGCGGCGACATTACCGGCCTGATCGACGCCGATCCCATCGAGATCTACAAGCGTCATACCGAACGGGTCTGGGCGCCGATCCAGCACTGCCCCAAGCCGGTGGTGGCGGCCATCTGCGGCTATGCCTTCGGCGGCGGCTGTGAACTGGCGATGCATGCCGACATCCTGATTGCCGGCGAAGGCGCCAGCTTCTGCCAGCCCGAGATTCGCATCGGCATCATGCCGGGGATCGGTGGCACCCAGCGCCTGGTGCGTGCCGTCGGCAAGACCAAGGCCATGAGCATGGCACTGACCGGACGGCCGATTACCGCACAGGAAGCCTGGGTGGGCGGACTGGTCAGCGAGGTCTGCCCGGATGACCAGGTCATGACTACGGCGCTGAAAACCGCCCGTACCATCGCCCGCATGCCGCCGCTGGCGGTGGAACAGATCAAGGAGTGCATCCTGCATGGCATGGATGCGTCACTGGAAAGCGCGCTGTCACTGGAGCGCAAGGCCAACGCCATGCTGTTTGCCTCCCGTGACCAGCATGAAGGCATGCAGGCCTTCCTGGACAAGCGCCACCCCGACTTTACGGGCCAGTAAGTGCGGCCACACTGAACATTCAGCCGCACTCGTCACCGACACATAAGATCAACAAGGAGACGTCACACATGGAACCGCTGTTTTCACTCAAGGGCAAAAATGCTCTGGTCACCGGCGCCGGTCGCGGCATGGGACTGGGCGTGGCCCGTGCACTGGCCCGTCAGGGCGCCCGCGTAGCGATCAATGACTTCTATCAAGACCGCGCCGATGCCGCCGCCGAACAGCTGCGCAGCGAAGGCTTTGATGTCATCGGTGTCGCCGCCGACATCACCGACCCGGCTCAGCTGAAACAGATGGTTGCCGCCGTCAATGACGCCTTCGGCAGTCTGGACATTTTTGTCGCCAATGCCGGTGTTCCCACCGATGGCATGGGCTATGGCAAATTCTTGGAATCCGACCCGGCGCAGTGGCAGCAGTTTCTAGATCTGAACCTGAACGCGCTGATGCATGCCGCCCAGGCGGTTCTGCCCGGCATGCTGGAACAGGGCTGGGGCCGCTTCATCTGCATCACCTCCGAATCCTGGCGCGCCGGGGTGCCCATGGGTATCGCTGCCTATGCCGCCTCCAAGGCCGGTGCTGTCGGCTTCATCCGCCAGCTGGCCGCCGAAACCGGCCGCCAGGGCGTCACCGTCAATGGTCTTTCGCTGGGCACCATGAACAACTGGGAAGGATCGGAAAAAATCGCGGCCAAGAGCTGCATGGTGCCCCGCGCCGGTTCACCGGAAGACGTGGGCGCGGGCGTGGCCTACCTGGCCTCCACCGAAGCCAGCTGGGTTACCGGCCAGATTCACCCCCTCAACGGCGGCAGCCTCACGGCATAAGCGCCGCTGCTGAACCAAGCAATACCTCTGTTGCACTTGCCATCTCGCATGGTTTTTTGCCCCCGGCGGCCGCACACCCCGGGGGTCTTTTTTTGCCCGTTTGCCCACTCCCTTCGCGCGCAAGGCGAGCTTCCATGCCTTCATCAACACGGCTGCATGTGAGCGCGCCTGCAACAGACTGTATGGCCGACGGACCGCGCCCGTCAGATGCCGTCCATGCGCGCCGGCTGCTGGTTCAGTGCCACGTCATTGGGCGGGTTTTCGATGCAGCGGGTGCCGCCAGGATGGTAGATGTAGGGCACGCAGCCGTTGCAGTGGGTGCAGCCGCTCTTGCTGACCAGGCCCTGCTGGAACTTGCGCACCAGCTCGGGATCATGCAGCAGCGGGCGGGCCATCACCACCGCTTCAAAGCCTTCCGCCATCGCCGTTTCCACATCCGCCATGGAGGAGACGCCGCCCAGATAGCCCAGCGGGATATCCAGTGCCGCGCGGATCTTGCGCGAGTAATCCAGGAAATACATGGGGCGAAACTTCACCTGGGGCACACCCTTCTGTGACAGCTTAATCATGGCCAGCGTCAGCTTCTGCTCCGCCAGCACCTTGCTCATCTCGTCCAGATTCATGTTGCTGCCGAACATGAACCAGCCGGATTCAATGTTGCGACCGCCAGAGAGCACCAGCATGTCCGCCCCCGCATCCTGCAGGAGACGGCCGGTAACGATGGCATCCTCGACCGTTGCCCCCCGACGCACGCCATCCGCCACATTGATCTTGGCCAGTACCGCCAGATCCTGGCCCACCGCCTGCTTGACCGCGCGCAGCACCTGAGCCGGAAAACGCGCCCGGTTCTCGGCACTGCCGCCGTATTCATCCTTGCGCTTGTTGGAGAGCGGCGAGATGAACTGATTCAACAGGTAACCGTGGCCCATGTGCAGCTCGACGGCATCAAACCCGGCCTCGCGACACAGCTCGGCGGCGCGCACGAACTCCCGCGTCACCTCGGCCATGTCGGCTTCCTTCATGCCCCGCTGCAACAGGTTGCCGCACAGCAGCCCTGCCTTGTTGATGCCGGAAGAGGCGCTGATGGTACGCCCCTTCACCCGGATGGAAGTGATGAAGGAGCCACCGTGCGTCAACTGCATGGAGATTTTGCCGCCTTCGGCGTGCACCGCATCGGTCAGCACCTTGAGGTCCGGAACGATTGCCTCGCGCAGCCAGATCTGATTGGGCAGGGTACGGCCACGTTCGGATACGGCCCCGTAGGCCACAGTGGTCAGGGCCACGCCGCCGCGCGCCATGTCACGGTGATGCTTGACCATGGCCCGGGTTGGCGTGCCATCCAGACTCATGGCCTCGTTGGCGCCGGCCCGGATGAAACGGTTGCGCAGGGTGATCGGCCCCAGCTGCACGGGAGTAAACGCTTGCTGTCGGTGTTCGGACATGGGATTTCCTCGTCAGATCAAGGTGACGCTCAGCGCCACCGGGGCTCGCGCGGCATCTCCAGCCCACGCTCGGCAATGATGTTGCGCTGGATCTGGTTGCTGCCGCCATAGATGGTATCCGATCGCACGTACAGAAACAGCGACTGCAACCGATTCAACGCGTAGGGCGCCGCCTCCAGCAGCTGTCCCTGCTGGCCACAGACATCAATGGCCAACTCACCCAGACTGCGGTGCCAGGTCGCCCAGAACAGCTTGTAGATCAGGGCCTCGCGCTGCAGGCTGCCATCGCTGCCGCTTTGGCCGGAGAGCATGCGCAGGCTGTTGTAGCGCATGATCTTCAGCTCGGCATGGGCCTTGGCGATGCGCTGACGGATCACCGGATCACGATCCTTGCCGTTTTCTTTCGCGACGCGGATCACTTCATCCAGCTCGTTCTGGAACTGCATCTGCTGTCCCAGGGTGGATACGCCGCGCTCGAAGCCCAGCAGTCCCATGGCCACCTTCCAGCCATCGCCGGGCGCACCGACAATGTCACCGGCACCGCAGACCGCATCATCGAAGAACACCTCGTTGAACTCGGATGAGCCGGTGATCTGCTGGATGGGGCGCACCTCGATGCCTGGCTGATCCATCTTCACCAGGAAGAAACCCAGCCCCTTGTGGCCAACGGAGTCCGGATCGGTACGGGCGATCACGAAGCAGTAATCGGACTCATGCGCCAGCGAGGTCCAGACCTTCTGGCCATTGATGACCCAACGGTTGTGCTCGGCATCGAAGCGCGCCTTGGTTTTCACGTTGGCCAGATCGGAACCGGCCCCCGGCTCGGAGTAGCCCTGGCACCAGAGTTCGGTGCCGTTGAGGATGCCCGGTAGATAACGGGCCTGCTGCTCGGGCGTACCGAAGGCGATCAGGGTCGGCCCGGTCAGGCCTTCCCCGATGTGCCCCACACGCCCCGGCGCGCCGGCACGGGCGTATTCCTCGAAGAAGATCACCTGCTGCTCAATGCTGCAGCCGCGACCGCCATGCGCCTTGGGCCAGCCAACACAGGTCCAGCCCCCCTCGGCCAGGCGCTGTTCCCACCGCTTGCGCTCGTCGGGGAAGCTGTGTTCATCACCGGGGCCACCACGGAATTTCAGTTGGGCGAACTCGCCGGTCAGATTGGCCGCCAGCCAGTCGGCGACTTCGGTACGAAAACGTTCGTCTTCAGCGCTGAAGCTCAGTTTCATGCCTGCTCTCCTTCATCCAGCAACAGCCGCGCCAGGGCTTCGCGGTGTTCGCTCACGTTACCCAGCATCAACTCGCTGGCCTTGGCACGCTTGAAATACAGGTGCACGTCATATTCCCAGGTAAAGCCGACACCGCCATGCATCTGCAGGGCTTCACCGGCATTAAGGAGGGCCGCTTCCGAGCAATAGGACTTGGCGATGGCCGCGGCCTCGGACAACTCATCCGCCAGCGCCCCGCCCTGCCAGGCTTCGTCCGCCACACAGGCCGCGTAGTAGCAGGCAGAACGAGCCACTTCCGTGCGCAACATCATGTCCGCCGCCTTGTGCTTGATCGCCTGAAAACTGGCAATGGGGCGACCAAACTGCTCACGCTCCTTGGTGTATTGCACCGCCAGGTCCTGCACCTGCTGGGCCACGCCGACCTGCTCGGCGGCCAAGGCGACCGTGGCCAGCTGCAAGACCTGCTCCAGTATGGCGCCGCCCTGCCCATCCCCTGTCAGACAGGCCTCGGCCGGCAATTCAAGACCGTCCACCTGGACCCGTGCCAGATGGCGCGTCTGGTCCAGGGTGGGCGTCCATTGCCGGTGCAGCCCCGCATGTTCGGCATCCACCACGAACAGGTGCACACCCTCGCGCCCCCGGCTGTCCGGCAGGCGTGCCGCCAGCACCAGCAGGCCGGCCGTGTGGCCATCCACCACCAGCCGGTAGTCGCCGCTGATGCGGTAACCGTCAGCGGTCGGAGTGCAGGTCGCCGTGACCGCGTCACACCCCGGCGCCTCCCGACCGATCCAGGCCAGGCCGGCCGTTTCACCCGCCAGCAGCCGTTCCAGCCAGGGTGTTGCCGCCTCACCGCCGGCTAGCTGCAGGGCCGGCAGCGCCTGACCGACGGTGGCGAAAAAGGGGCTGCACGCCAGATAGCGTCCCATCTGCTCCATCACCGCAACCAGTTCGACATACCCCAGCCCCATGCCGCCCATCGATTCGGGCAGGGTAATGGCATGCAGGTAGAGGTCATCGCACAGCTGCCGCCAGAGCGACAGGTCATGACCCGATTCGGTGGCCATCGCCTCTCGCACTGCCGCCGAGGTTGAACAATCGGCCAGGAAACCCGCGGCTGTTTCGCGGATCATCTGTTGTTCTTCAGTAAAGCGGAACTCCATAGGGTGTCGCTCCGTGTTGAGTGGATAAAACGGGCACCCCTGGGGTGCCCGCCATCAGTTAAAGACCCGCGCGGCGTGCTGCCTGAGGTCCAAAGTCGCGATCCGACAGATCGCCTTCGTTGAGGGTGTAGCCCTTGGGCTGTTCATTGATCAGGTTGAACGCCAGGTAGCTGCCGGCCTGAAGGTCGTGGTAGAAACCCACGCCCGCCTGCCAGGTCTGCGCCTCATAGGCATAGAAATAATTCACCATGGAGGTACGCCACAGGCCGCCACGGGCGTCATAGTTATCGGCCATCACCATGAACCAGGTGTCGGCATCGATGTACATGTGACGCTTGCCGTAGATATGGCGGTAATCATCCTTGAGGTTGGCCTCCAGTACCCACACGCGCTGCAGTTCATAGCGCATGTGCTCCGGGTTGGCGTGCCCCGGTGTCAGCAGTTCCAGACCGCTCTTCGGGAAGGGGAACAGGATCCCGCCGGTGGTCGCCTCGACCCCCTCGCCGTCGTTGACCAGCTTGGCGCTCTGCGCATTCTGGCGTGTTACCTCACATACGTTGTCCGGGAAACGGAAATCGCGTCGGGACGGGTAGACCGGCATCTGGAAGGTATCGGGGTATTTCTCAAACAGCGCCTTCTGCCCCGCCGACAGCTTGTCGGCATGCTCAGCCATGTTCTGCGCCGTGATCACGAATTTAGGCGTATCCTGCGGGTAAGGGTCCACCGGGTGGTTGCCGGTGCCTTCAAAATTGACATGGTCCGGCACGCCCTGCCACTTGCCGCTCCACTCGGGAATGGTGCCCGCGTCATTGCCGGCTTTGAGCGAGCCGACACAGGTGCGGCTATTGCCCAGTTCGGCCAGTTCTTCGGCAGTGGCCGCGGCCAGCGCGGTGCCACTGAGCAGTGCGGTATGCAGCGCGATCGCGGCTGCCAGCGTTGAGTACTTCATTTTCATCTCATCATCCCTGCGGTTCAGAAGGTGTATTTGGCGCTGAGCGAGACATAGTCGCGGTCAGACATCATGCGCTTCTTCTCGAGACTGGCGGAGCTGAGGTAATTCACCCAGGTGAGGCCCAGCTGCATGTTGCCCAGGTATTCGAAATCGGCCCCCAGCGTGAGGCGTTTTTCGTCACGGCCCAGACCGGCGCCGGCAAAGCCGCTGCCATCGATGTTCTGGGTCCAGATCGCCTTGGTGGTCAAATCCCAGCCGCTGAAAATGCCCGGGTAGTCCATGAAGGCCGCCAGTGACATGGCCGCATTGTTGCGGGTCTGACCATCATATTCGAAGCGGTCGTGTCGACTGCTGACACCGCCGGAGGTGATGGTCAGGGTATCCACATCATGAATGCGCTCGTGTACCACTTCCGCCATCAGGGTGGTCTGCTGTGCCAGCGCGCTCGGGCCCATGATGTAGACGCCGTTCAGGTTGGTCTGCAGGTAGCTGCCACGTGTCGGCGCACCGTTTTCAAGGTATACCGGCGCCCCGTCGCGGTAACTGATGTCACCGCCGAGCTGCACATCGCCCACCTTGGAACTGATGCTCACACCGGTCAGCTTGATGTCGTCGAAGTAGCCCAGCTTGTAACAGGCATTGCCACCCGTACTCGCGGTGCAACCGTTGAAGCCATCAAACGAGGAGTAGCGAGTATCGCCGGTAAAGTCGGTAAACAGCGCTCCGACCCGATCATGGTAACGGTAGTGAAACAGACCGATTTCGGTGCTGTCGCCCATCAAGTAACGAGCGCCGACGCCCCACTGACCGCTGTCATCCGGGCGGATTTCACCGGCATAGTTGATCACCGCCGGAGACGGCAGCGAGCCGATCGGACCGGTGGCTAGGCGAATGAACTGCGCACCGGGGCCGAAGGTGTCGTTGCCGAAGAAGTCCCCAACAGGGTTCAGGCGGGTCTTTTCCCAGTCATACTGGTAGAAGCCGGTCAGGGTCAGGTTATCGGTCAAAGTCAGGCTGGCAGACAACTGTCCCACCGGCAAATAACCTTCCTTCGCTTCGGTACCAGGCACGTTGAACACCGCCGCATCCACCGGCAGCTGGCCCTGGCTGATATTGGGGAAGAATAAGCTCTCGCCCCAGGCGACAATATGGCGACCGGCCTTGACCGACAGATAGTTGTTGTCACCGATGACAAAGTTGCCGTAGACAAAGGCATCCAGCAGGCGCGGGTCATAGCCGCTGAGCTCACGCGTCTTGTCGCTGAACTCATCAAAACGGCCCACCTTGTTGACAGTGCCCGGCGAGTCGTTGTCGTTGCTGCTGCGATAAACATCATCGTAGAACATGCTGGCCCGCAGCATGGCACCGAGGTTGTCATGACGAATGCGCACCTCGCCCAGGGCGTTAAGCCGGTTGTTGATCAGGCTGCCCTTGTCGAAGTTGCGCGTGGCATCATCGCCATTGATGTCGTTGAGATAGACATTCGACGGTGATGAGGTACGTGCCGACGCGGTATAGGACAGGGTCAGCGAAGAGCTGACCTCGGTATCGTCACCGATATAGATGGTCTCGAACGCATGTGCCTGACCAACGGCGACAGCGAGTGCCAGCGGCAGCAACCCCGTGCGTCCTACAGGAATCCGTTGCTTAATCATGATTGCCCTCCAATGAGCATGATTATTGTTGTTATCCCGCGACCGAAAGATGGCCACTTGACCATGCTCGGGCAGGCAGGGGCCAGACTCATCGTTGATTCAGACTAGAAATGCATCACGACTGACCCGGCGCAATGTTGTGCGTGCGGGCAAAGGGCTGGGCGTGCACGGTGCGGTATTGGTACTCCGCCGCCTGCTCGGACGTGGCCAGCCAGTGCAGTACGGCCGCCGGCAGTTCAGGCTCGGCCACGCCCTTGCCCAACGCATCAATGCCCTGATCACCGATGGTCGCGCGCAGGGTTTCGGTATTCACCACACCGGGATTGACGGTAAAGGCACGAATGCCCTGGTCGCCATGCTCGCGGGCAATAATGCCCGCCAGGCGCGATACCGCCGCCTTGCCGGCACCATAGGCGTAGCCCCAGCCACCCGCCGTGGCTGGTACAGGCGGGTCGGATTCCCCGGCCCCGGAGGTGATGTTGATGATGCAGCCCTGCCCCCGTGCCAGCATGCCCGGCAACACCTGCTGGGTAATCTGTACCGGCGCACTGATGTACCCCTGCGCCATGCGCGCCAGGGTGTGCGGCTGCAGCGCCAGAAACGGCGCGTTCAGATCCGGGCCCTGGTAGATGGCGTTGTTGATCAGCACATCGATATGGCCATAGTGGTCCAGCACGGCCGTGACCGCCTGACTGACCGATTCGCTGTCGAGCAGGTCCATGGGGACCACCTTGACCTCGACACCGAACGCGCGCGCCTGCTCGGCGGTCTCGTTCAGGCTGCCGGCCAGCGGCTGACCGTCGGCGGTACGAATACTGTGCGGATGGGTATCGCCATTGGCGAGGGTGCGGGCGCTCAGTGCCAGATCAAACCCGGCACGGGCAAATTCGATAGCGGTGGCGCGACCGATGCCACGACTGGCACCGGTAATGAAGACGACCTGCCCCATGGCTGTCCCTCCTCTGGTTGACGTTTGATGACAACCAGATTGCTACAGCCGGGGGCGGATCACATACCTCAACAAGACGAGGTTATTGGTCAGTGTTCCTGATCACCTTGCCCCAGTGCGGCCACACTGTTGAGGAAGATGCGCACCAGTTCGGTCTGGCGGCGGACACCGGTTTTGGAGAAGATGGCGCGCAGGTGGGCACGGGCGGTATTGCGGCGAATATTCAAGGCTTCGGCGGCTTCTTCCAGTGACAGGCCGTTGGCCAGCTGGATCGATAGCGCCGTTTCGGCCGGGGTGAGACCGAAGAGTTTCTTGGCCACCTCATTGCTGGCCTGGGACTTGCCCACGGCATCGCGGATATAGACCACGGCCGCCGGCTGGCCCTTGCCCTCGGCCCAGGCGGTGGACGGAATCGACTCCACCACCACCCCCAGGCTGACCTCACCGGAGGGCCGGGTGACCGACATGGCTTCAGGCAGGGTTTTGTCACCCGCCGTACGCTTGCCTTCAAACGTTTCCTTGATCAGACGGCGCAGTTCCCGGTTATCACTGGGATAACTGGCTTCCAGCCGACCGCCCACAACCTTGAGGCCATCGCCGGATTCCAGAATCTCCTTGGCAAACACGTTTTCATCCAGGATCTGGCCGCTTTCGTCGATGACGACGGTGGCGATGGACAGGCGGCTGATGGCCTTGGAATACAGCGAGCCCATCACCTGACTGCGATCCAGCAGGTTGCGAATATTAAGCGCGCGGCGAATGTGCGGCAGCAGAAAACGGCACAGTTCCTTGTCGTCTTCACTGAAGGCCGCTGAGGACTCGGGGCGGGTGATACGGAATCTCAGGGTACCTGAATCCGGGGTGGAAATGTCCACGGCCATAACATGGTAGACGTCGTTGCAGGCACACCAGTGCTTGCGGTAGGGGCTATCACGCCACTCCTCTTCGCTCATCAGATCGTCGACGGTGAACACCTTGTCCGGCGTTTGGTTGGTAAAAGGCGTGAGGTTGTGGCGGTAGGGAAAGTAGACCACTTCCCCGGAATTCTGCATGTCCCCGACCGATACCATCAGTCCCAGTTCGTCTTCGGCCTGGGTGTCCGGCATTTTCAGGATCAGGGTGACATAGTTGGCTGAAAAGAGCGCCTTGAGCTGGTCAAGCGCATCGCCCCAGCCATGGTTGTCCATGGAGGCGTCATACAGTGCGGAGAGCAGGCTGTTCAGCTGCTCAACGTCCAATCGGTTCATGTGTGTACCCCTGTTATTGTTGTCTTTAGGGTGCCACGGGCCTGCGCCATACTTCATTGTGCACGCAATGGGCGTCAGGCCCGTTGATCATTCGGGCGGTCAGGCCCTCAGCTGTTGGGTCAGCTCGGGTACCAGCTCGAACAAATCCCCTTCGAGGCCGTAATCGGCCACCTGGAAGATCGGCGCGTCGGGGTCCTTGTTGATCGCGACGATCACTTTTGAATCACTCATGCCGGCCAGATGC
>NZ_JAHQZT010000027.1 GCF_019061305.1 Marinobacterium weihaiense | reverse complement strand
GAGCCAGAGCCAGAGCCAGAGCCAGAGCCAGAGCCAGAGCCAGAGCCAGAGCCAGAGCCAGAGCCAGAGCCAGAGCCAGAGCCAGAGCCAGAGCCCGCCCCCATGGTTGCCATGCCAGTGCCGGAACAGGCGGCTCGGCTGGGTACAGAGGTCAACTGCATTCTTGTGGACATGCACGGCCTCAAGCTGGCGATTCCCTTCGATCGTGTCGATGGATCACTGCATCTGGTCGACTTGGCGCTGGAGCTGGATGGACCTGACTGGATGCTCGGACGCTTCGGAGCAGAGCCGGTATGGACCCGTATCGTTGATACGGCGCGCTGGCTGATTCCCGAACGCTACCGCCCGGAGTACTCCAAATATTCGGAAGTCGTGATTCTGCACGGGCGGCGCTGGGCACTGGCCTGTGATGAACTGGTGCAGTCGGTGCGCATTCCAACGGCCGAGATCAACTGGCACCGGGACAAGCACCATCGCACTTGGCTATTGGGGACTTATATGCCCGAACGCTGCGCCATTCTGGACATTGATCAACTGCTGATCGAGTTTGAAGCCAACAGCGTTTGAAGGCGGTGAACCTGCGTCGATAATCGGTTACACTGGCGGTTTTCCTGCGGGATCGTAATTGGATCTGGGTGCGCGTGTGGTTGAGTATTCACTGGTGTTCATGCTGTTTTTGACCCTGGTGGCCTGTGTGGCTGCTGCGGTGTGCATTTACGCCCTGGTGCGGCTCAAGCGTCAGGAGCGCCAGCACCAGGCGCTGATCAATGTGCTGCGCAACGAGATTCGCGCCATGACCAATGGCTCCATCGGCATGGGAAAGCGCCTGATGGCCATCGAGCGCAAGCTCAATATTACGGTGGAAAAACAGCAGGAACTGGAAAACCGCGACCCCGGCGTGCTGGCCTACAACCAGGCGGCCAAACTCATGGAAATGGGTGCCTCGGTGGATGACTTGGTGCGCAACTGCGGCATCGGGCGGCCTGAGGCTGAATTGATGGCCCTGCTGCACCGGGAGCTGCACAGCAGCGAGATGCTGCCTGAGCAGCGTCACTGATTTGACTGTTCACGCTCCGCCTTGAGGCCATAGGCAAAGGCGATGACCTCCGCAATGGCCCGATACAACGCCTCGGGAATTTCTTCGCCCAGCTCCATCCGAATCAATACTTCGATCAATTCAGGGCTCTGGTGAATGTGAATGTCGTGTTCCTCGGCCAGTGCCAGTATCTGCTCGGCAATCAGCCCCTGCCCCTTGGCGACCACGCGGGGTGCGCCAGGCTTGTCCTTATCGTACTTGAGGGCAACGGCACTGCGTTCGGGGCGATCATCACTCATGTGTGTACATCCACCAGGCGACGCTGGATATCGGTCAGACGGGGCTGAGTGGGCTGGCCCTGGTGGGCCTGCAGCTGATCGATCAGGAAACCGCGCTCATGCAGGTCGGCGGCAAAGTCATCCAGCCGGCGCTCAATCCGGCGCAGTGTATCAGCCTGTTGCGCCCAGAAGTTCAAGTTAAGGCGCCAGCCCTCATGCAGGCTCAGGCGGGCATCGACACTGCCCTGTTGAGGCAGGTCAAAGTGCAGCGCCACGCTCCAGAAATGCTCGGTCTCGTCAGTGTCATGGGGGGAGGGCCGGTGTTCACGAATCGTCATTTCGGCAGTCTCGTGCCGGTCGGCCTGGCGAATCGGCAGGTCAAGCCGAAAAACCCGTTCCTGTCCCCCGTCCGGAAGCTCTTTGGAGGCTTGCAAGCTGCTGAGCTGCTGACTGGTCGAGCGTGCCTGCAGTGAGTCCACCAGACGCTGCATCTGCTGGCGGGCCTCGGGGGGGAGCTGTTCGGCGGCTTTCATCAGTTGTCCCAGTTGCTGCTTGATGTCGACCTGCGCCTTGTCGCTGCCGCCGGACTGTGCCAGGCGCGCCTCTGTCATCAGGCCGCCCTGCTGCAGGTTGCGCTTGATGGCCTGGTCGGCGTCTGGGCTGTCGGGGGTCACGCTGAACAGGTTGAGCATTGACTGGACCATCTGTCCGATACTGCTCTGGGCGCGGACGCTGGGCGTCTGGCTCAATTGTACCAGCTGGTTCAGGGCATCGCCGAAGGGCAGTTGCTGCGGCAGCGCCTCACGCAGGGCCTGCTGAATGGCGGCCTGTTGCCCGGCGCTCTGGGGCGCAGGGGGCGTGGCGGTCGCCTGCGGCTGCATTTGAACGGACTGGCTGTCGGTACGGGTCAGCAGCACCGACTGACCGGCCTGCAACGGACGGTTACTGGTCAGCTCGATCGGTTGACCGGCCAGCTGAAGTTGCACCTGGTGCTGGACAAGGGGGCGGGGTTGCTGTTGTCCCAGGGCTTGCAACAGGGCATTGCCGCTGTGGCGAATACCCGCAGGGGGAGTTGCGGTGGGCGACGTTGCCGTGGCGGTTGCATTGTTCGCAGTAGGGGGCGTGCCCGCTCGTGATGCGTCAACACCGGATGCTATTGGTCCGGTGCCCGCTGGTCCGGGGCCAGCTGGCTTGGGCCCTGTCGGGTCGGGCGGGGGAGGGTTAGGCGCGGCGCGATTGGCCTGCGGCGGCGCCGAGCCTTGAGTCGCAGGCGGAGTGGGCGGTGGAGGGGGGGCAGACGGCTGCGCGGTGGGCGCGGTGTTGGCTGTCCCGCTGGTTGTAGCCGGCGGCGTGCTAGCAGTCGTACCTGTGCCGCTCAGCGGGTTGGCGGCCGTTGCCTGGCTTGCGCCTGCTGAGGGTGCGCCTGCTGAGGGTGTGCCGGCTGCAGTTGATGGGTGAGGGGGGGCTGCGGGTGTTGCTCCGGAAGCAGGCTGTCCAGCGGGGGCGGTTGTTGCCGGGGGAGATGGTGACAACTGGCTGATCTGCTGCAGCTGGGCGCGGAATACCGTCGTTTGAGCCTGAGCCTGAGCCTGAGCCTGAGCCTGAGCCTGAGATTGAGGGGGCGCCGAATTTTGGGTGGCCCCCTGGTTTTGAGCTTGAGTCGGCGTGGCGGGCGCTGCGGAGGCCGCAGATGCTGGGCCAGGTGGGGGCGCTGTGGCGGGGGCCGTTGGTGTGGGCGTCGTACTCTGCTGCTGCCCCCCGGCCGCCGTGGAGGGCGAGGGCTGGGGGGTAGAACTGATCACCCGTGCCGGGCGCGGCGTATTCAAGGGTAATTGCTGTTGCAGATGTTCGGCTTGAGCGGTCGGTATCTGCAGCAGCAGGGCACGTGCTGGGGCCGGAGGGGCTGTTTCTGCACGCATGGGCTGCGGCAATGACAGCTGCAGCTCGCCGGCCGGAGTGCGGCTCAGGTTGATGCGGTCACCGGTAGCGAGTGGCGCCCGAGTCAGCAGCTCCAGCAGTCGATTGTTGGCTTCAACTTGGATTCGAAAGGCGGTGCTGTTGCCGTTGTTGCTGCTGACCTGTCTGACCACGGCCGAAAGCTCGCGGCCACCGGCGGGCAGCAGCTGCTCAAGTGTTGTCGACAAGGCGGTTCGCCCGGTGCCGGCACTGGTCGTAGTGGATGACGTGGGTAGCACCCTTGTCCCCCCTTGATGGGTATAAAGTTGAGCCTGACGGTGGTTAGCCAATCTGTATATAATGGCGCCTTTCGTCATTATCGACCAACACTGCATTTTTTAAAGGGTTTTGGCTTGTCTGAACAGCTGTTAACCGTCAAAGGGCTCTTCTGCGAACGCGATGATCGTGTGCTGTTCAGCAACCTGAATTTTGCCCTGCACGCCGGTGAAATCGTCCAGATCGAGGGGCAGAACGGCAGTGGCAAGACTACGCTGCTGCGCATACTCAGCGGCCTGTCGCGTCATTATGAAGGTGACATTTGCTGGCGCGGCGAACCGGTCGACGAGGTGCGCGAGCAGTATTGCCGCGAGCTGCTGTATTTCGGGCATCAGGCCGGGGTCAAGGCGGTGCTGACGCCGGAAGAAAACCTGCGCTGGTATGCCGCCCTGAGCCCGTCCATCAATGCCCACGCCATTGCTGATGCGCTGTGGCAAGTCGGTCTGCGCGGCTACGAAGACGTGCCCTGTCACTCGCTGTCAGCGGGGCAGAATCGCCGTGTCAGCCTGGCACGCCTGTACCTGAGCCAAGCCCCGCTGTGGATTCTGGATGAACCCTTTACCGCGATCGACAAGCGCGGCGTGGCCGCCAAGGAACAACTGTTGCTGCAGCATGCTCGGCGTGGCGGCAGCGTGTTGCTGACCACTCATCACGAGCTGGGTATTCAAGGGCCGGTACGCAAAATCAATCTGGACCAGCTGGCAGGAACTTCGACATGACAATGAAGACTAATTCCGGGCAGCCGGCAGAAATCGGCATGGCTGGCTTGTTTGCGGCGACTTGGCGACGCGAGTTCCTGTTGTCGTTTCGGCGCAAGAGTGACCTGGTCAATCCGCTGATCTTTTTCCTGATGGTGGCAACGCTGTTCCCGCTGGGGGTCAGTCCCGAGCCCGGGTTTTTGTCGCAACTGGCGCCCGGGGTGGTGTGGGTTGCCGCCCTGTTGGCCACGCTGCTGTCGATGGATGCATTGTTTCGCTCCGATTACGAGGACGGTTCGCTGGAGCAGTTGTTGCTCAGCCCTCAGCCGCTGTTCGTGGTGGTCCTGGCCAAGGTGCTGGCACACTGGGTGATGACCGGGCTGGCGCTGACCCTGATGGCACCCCTGCTTGGCTTGATGCTGTTTTTGCCGGCTGAGGGCATGCCGGGGTTAATGCTGAGCCTGTTGCTGGGGACGCCGACGCTGAGCCTGGTGGGCGCCATTGGCGCCGCACTGACCGTCGGCTTGAAAAAGGGCGGGGTGTTGATCTCCCTGCTGGTATTACCGCTGTATATCCCGGTGCTGATATTCGGGTCCAGTGCCGTGCAGGCGGCGGTGACCGGACTGCCGCTGGGCGGATATCTGGCATTGCTGGGAGCCTTGCTGGCGCTCGCGCTGGGGCTGGCCCCACTGGCTATCAGTGCTGCCTTGCGGATCTCAATCAGTAGTTAAAAGAAGAGACATTATGGCCGAGAAAAAATGGATGCCGCGCTGGTTCTACCAACTGGCTTCTCCCCGCTGGTGCTATCAAATTACCGGCAGTCTGTTGCCTTGGTTCACAGGGGCGGCACTGCTGCTGTTGATTGGTGGCACGATCTGGTCGCTGGCGTTTGCGCCGGCTGACTACCAGCAGGGCAACAGCTTTCGCATCATCTACCTGCATGTGCCCTCGGCCATTCTGGCGCAGTCTGCGTACATGCTGATGGCCGTAGCCGGTGCTATTGGTTTGATCTGGAAGATGAAGGTGGCTGACATGGTGCTCAAGTCTGCCGCGCCGATCGGGGCCTCCATGGCGGTGCTGGCACTGGCCACGGGAGCGATCTGGGGTAAACCGACTTGGGGCTCTTGGTGGGTCTGGGATGCGCGCCTGACCTCCATGCTGATTCTGCTGTTTCTGTATCTGGGGGTCATGGCATTGAACTCGGCGATCGAAAACGAGTCCACTGCTGCGCAGGCATCGGCCGTACTGGCGCTCGTGGGGCTGGTGAATATCCCGATCATCAAGTATTCGGTGGAGTGGTGGAACACCTTGCACCAGCCGGCCACGTTCAAGTTGACGGAGAAGCCGGCCATGCCGGCTGAGATGTGGCTGCCGTTGCTGGTGATGGTGATCGGGTTCTACTGCTTTTTCGCCGTCAGCCTGATGCTGCGGTTGAGGAACGAAATTATCTGGCGCGAGCGGCGTACCGGTTGGGTACGCGAGCTGCTGAAAAAACAGTGAGGTCGTGGTGAGTTTTAACAGTTTCTCGGAGTTCATCGCCATGGGCGGTCATGGCATTTATGTCTGGCTGAGCTATGGCCTTGGCCTGGTTATTCTGGCCGCCAATTGGCTGGTGCCCAAAGTCAGCCGCGATAGGCTGCTGACTGAGCAGAAACGTCGTTTGCGTCGCGAGGAGGAAGCACGATGACACCGAAACGTAAGCAGCGCCTTATGCTGGTGATGTTCATAGTGGTCGGCGTCAGTGTGGCCGTTGGCCTGACACTGTTCGCGCTGAATCAGAACATCAACCTGTTCTATTCGCCGACTCAGATTGCGGCCGGTGAAGCACCCCAGGATACGCGCATCCGTGCCGGCGGTATGGTTGTGGAAGGTAGTATCAAGCGCGATCCGGAATCGCTGTTTGTCAGTTTCGATGTGACTGACTACGACAAGACCGTGACCGTGGAGTACGTTGGCATTCTGCCGGACCTGTTCCGTGAGGGGCAGGGGATTGTTGCCCAGGGCGCCCTGAACGAGCACGGTGTGCTGGAGGCCGTTGAAGTGCTGGCCAAGCACGATGAAAACTACATGCCGCCGGAAGTGGCAGAAGCCCTGGCCAAAGCGGGCAAAATGCCGATGCCGGAAGGTCAGGAGTTCAATAAATGATTATCCCTGAACTGGGTGAGTACACCCTGATTCTGGCACTGTGTTTCGCGGTTCTGCTGGCGACTGTTCCGATGGTAGGGGCCAGTCGTGGCAATGCGTTGTGGATGGATTTTGCCCGCCCGCTCAGCAAGGGCATGTTCTTGTTCACTCTGATCAGTTTCCTGTGTCTGAGCTGGTCCTTTCTCGACAATGACTTTTCCGTGGTGTATGTCGCCAGCAACTCCAATACGGCTCTGCCCTGGTATTACCGCCTGAGCGCCGTCTGGGGCGGTCATGAAGGCTCGCTGTTGCTGTGGGTGCTGATTCTGGCGGCCTGGACGCTGGCGGTGGCGATCAAAAGCCGTAATTTGCCACAGGACATCATTGCCCGCGTGCTGGCGGTGATGGGTTGGGTCTCGATCGGTTTCTATCTGTTTATCCTGTTCACTTCCAGTCCGTTCGAACGTTATTTGCCGGGCTTCCCGCAGGAAGGTGCGGACCTGAATCCGTTGCTGCAGGACTTCGGTCTGATCGTGCACCCGCCGATGCTGTACATGGGTTATGTCGGCTTTGCCGTATCTTTTGCCTTTGCCATCGCGGCGCTGCTGAGCGGGCGCCTGGATGCCGCCTGGGCACGTTGGTCACGTCCCTGGACGTCAGTGGCGTGGGCGTTTCTGACCCTGGGCATCGCACTGGGCAGTTGGTGGGCCTATTACGAGCTGGGTTGGGGCGGCTGGTGGTTCTGGGACCCGGTTGAAAACGCTTCCCTGATGCCTTGGCTGGTGGGTACTGCCCTTATCCACAGCCTGGCCGTGACCGAAAAACGCGGCGTGTTCAAAAGCTGGACTGTGCTGCTGGCAATCTTTGCCTTCTCGCTCAGTCTACTGGGTACCTTCCTGGTACGTTCCGGTGTGCTGACGTCGGTACACGCCTTCGCCTCCGATCCTGAGCGCGGTTTGTTTATTCTGATCATGCTGGCGGTGGTGATTGGCGGCTCCCTGCTGCTGTATGCCATCCGCGCCGGGCAGATGCGCAGTGAGTCCTCCTTCGGGCTGCTGTCGCGTGAAAGCCTGCTGCTGGTGAACAACGTGTTGCTGGTCGTATCTTGCGCCATGGTGCTGCTGGGGACCATCTACCCGCTGATCGTGGACGCGCTGGGCATGGGCAAGCTGTCCGTGGGCCCGCCGTACTTCAATGCCCTGTTCGTGCCGCTGATGGCGATCATGCTGGTGTTCATGGGGGCCGGGGTCGTCAGCCGCTGGAAGCAGACGCCGATGTCCATGCTGGTGCATCAGCTGTGGCTGCCAGGGCTGTGCGCGTTGGTACTGGGGCTGGCAGCAACCTGGCTGTACGCGGGTGAGCTTCAGGCCTGGGTCACTATTGGTCTGGTACTCGCCTGGTGGGTGGTACTGGCAGGGGGCCGTGATCTTTACAACCGCCTGCGTCATCGCCGTGAGAAGCTGGCTGGACTGCTCAAACAGACACGCAGCTACTATGGCATGGTACTGGCGCACTTGGGTGTAGCCGTGCTGGTGGTCGGTGTGGCACTGGTTTCCATCTACAGCGAACAGCGTGACATGCGCATGCAACCGGGCGATTCGATCACCTTCCGTGACTACACCTTTATCTATGAAGGCAACCGTCATGTCGAAGGCCCGAACTACACGTCAGATCAGGGTCAGATTCGGGTTATGCTCGATGGCAAAACCTATGCCGAAATGAAGCCTGAAAAGCGCCTGTACACCGCGCGTGGTAACGTCATGACCGAAGCCGCTATTGATCCGGGCTTCACCCGTGATCTCTACGTGGCACTGGGTGAACCGCTTGAAAACGGCGCCTGGGCCGTGCGTGTTCAGTACAAGCCCTATGTGCGCTGGTTGTGGCTGGGTGGCCTGCTGATGACCTTTGGCGGTCTGCTGGCTGCCTCGGATCCCCGCTATCGCAAGCGTCGTGCCATTGCGGCCGCTACAAGCTGAGAGGTTCAGATGAACAATCGCAAACTGTTGGCTTTCATTCCGCTGGCCCTGTTTCTGCTGCTGGGCCTCTTTCTCTGGCGCGGGCTGTCGATCGATCCGACCGAGCTGCCCTCAGAGCTGGCGGATAAAAAGCGCCCGATACCGGCGTTCGAGCTGCCGTCGCTGACCGAGCCGTCACGGCTGCTGACACCGGACGACCTCAAGGGTGAAGTGGCGCTGTTGAATGTCTGGGCCACTTGGTGTCCGACCTGTAAGGAAGAGCATGGCTTCCTCAATCGTTTGGCACAGGATGAAAACGTCACCATCTACGGCATCAACTACAAGGATGAGCCGGGCAAGGCGCGCGAGTGGCTGCGCCGTTATCTCAATCCCTATCAAAAGGTGGTGCTGGATCAGGACGGTAGTCTGGGCCTCGACATGGGTGTGTACGGTGCGCCGGAAACCTATGTTCTGGATCCGGAAGGGCGTGTGCGTTATCGCCACGTTGGCGCAGTGGATGCCGAGGTCTGGAAGACACTGAAACAGGTCATGGCCCAGGTGGAACAGGAGAGCCGCTCATGAGAGCCCTGCTGATGTGGCTGATGCTGCTGGTGCCGCTGTCGGCGCAGGCAGCCATTGATGCCTACGAGTTTTCGGACGAGCAGAAGGAAGAACGCTTTCAGCAGCTGACCAACGAACTGCGCTGTCCCAAGTGTCAGAATCAGAACATCGCTGATTCGGATGCACCGCTGGCGGCGGACTTGCGGCGCGAGGTGCACCGCATGCTCGAGGCGGGTGAACCGAACGAGAGCATCATCGACTTCATGGTGACGCGCTATGGCGATTTCGTGCTGTATCGGCCGCGGGTCAACGAAACCACCTGGCTGCTCTGGTATGGCCCCTTTGTACTGCTGGGCATCGGCATTCTGGTGGTGGTGCTGATCAGCCGCAATCGTCGCCAGAACAGTGCATCCACTAGTGAGGCCACGCCGCCTGCAGCGCCGGGCCGTTATCAGGCCAGCGACAGCCTCAGCACCGAAGAGGCGGAACGCCTCAACAAGTTATTGCAACGGGATTCTGACCAATGATCAATCTGTGGATCGGCATTGGGGTACTGACCCTGATCGCCATTGCCATCATGTTCTGGCCGTTGCTGCGGTATCAGCGCCGTAGCCGTGCCGAAGCTGTCGACCGCCAACAGCAAAACGTGGATATCTTCCGCGAACGGCTGGCCGAGCTGGAGCACGAACGTGCGCAGGGCACGCTTGCGGATGCCGAGTTCGCGACGCTGAAACTGGAGCTGGAACGCAACCTGCTGATCGATGCCGAGGTGGCGCCACAGACATCCAGCCCGCGTCGTCCTGTAGGGCAGGCACAGCTGGTGACGGTCACACTGCTGGCGCTGATGATTCCCGCCGCTGCACTGGGACTGTATAACCATCTGGGGCGAGCCGATGACCTGGCGGTGGCGCTGAACATGCCGGCACCGGGTGACGGCCAGCAGCCAACGCTGGAGCAGGCTGTGGCTGCGCTGGAAACCCAGCTGGCCAATGACCCGGAGAACCCGGAAGGCTGGTACCTGCTGGCCAATACGCACATGAATGCCGGTGACTACGCCGCCGGTGTGGACGCCTTCCGTCAAGTGCTGAACTACCTGCCTGAAGAGGCGCCCCAGTATGCCAGTGTCATGGGACAGCTTGCGCAGGCCATGTATTTTGCGCGTGACGGGGGGATGGATGATGCCGTACGGGCCCAGATCGACGCCACTTTGATGCGAGAGCCCTACGAAATTGCCGCCCTGGGGTTGCTGGGCATCGACGCCTTCGAACAGCAGAACTACACCGCGGCCATCGAACATTGGCGCAAGGCATTGATCAACGCCGACGGTCAGGCGGCCGACTCCCTGCGCAGCGGTATCCAGCGGGCCCGTGATGAACTGATCGCGGCCGGCCAGCCGGTACCGGATCTGCCCGAACTGGCGGAAGCCAGCATCGTGCTGCAGGTGGCACTGTCGCCGGAGCTGGCGGCGCAGGTGGACCCCGAGCAGACTCTGTTTATCTTTGCCCGTCCGGTAGGTGGCCGCATGCCGCTGGCAGCGGTCAAACGCCAGGTCAAGGATCTGCCTTTGGAAATCGAGCTGACCGACGCCATGGCCATGACGCCCCAGGCGCGCCTGTCATCCCATGCTGAAGTGGAAGTCAGCGCCCGAGTCAGCCTGTCCGGTCAGCCTCAGCCTCAGGCCGGCGACCTTCAGGGTCTGGTGGCGCCGGTTGCTACCACAGGCAATTCCGAGCCTGTTACACTGGTCATAGACCAAGTGGTACAGTAATCTTCGGCGTTTCATCAACGGGGTAAGGCGACAACAATGGATATCAGTCTACGCGAGTGGCTCATCATCGGCGGTGTACTGATTGTGATTCTGATTCTGGTGGATGGTTGGCGCCGTGTCAGTGCCAATCGCAGCCGCTTGCGACTGGAGATCGACCGTACCCTGTCGGAACTGTCCGAGGATGACCCCAATAACCCCGAACTGCCTAACGGCGGGGCTCGTATGCGAGGGGGGCAGGCGGCAGACGAGCGTATCGAGCCCGGCTTTGCCGAGGCGGATAACGGCTCGGGCCCAGACCCCCTGTTTGATGACATTCCAGCGGTAAAACCGGGTGGGCGACGCCCGTCAGCAGCCGCGACACCGCGCGTGCCGGAGGACCCGGTCTCTCCGGAGCTCAAGCCCCGAGAAACCCCTATCCCCGTGTTACTGGATGAGGTGGAAAGCGCCCCCGAAACAGAAACGCGCATACATGAAACAGAAGTGCCGTTGCCCGAATGGGATGATGTACCCCGTGCCGAATCGGCGGATCACAGGGTAAAAGTATCAGAGGAGATTCACACTGAGCGTCTCTCTGGTACGGACACCCCCATGGAGGCCAAGACCGTCGAGCCGCAGCTTCATGAAATGCGGGAACCCACCCAAGCGGAGCCCGCTGTGCGTGAGACACAGGCAGCTGAACAGGTCGTATCCGAGCCGGTTGCGGAGCCGGCACAAGAGCCAGCCCCTGTTCCCGATCCTGAACCAGCGCCGCAGAACACGCCGGTGCGCAGCAATCGCGGCCTGAAACATACGCCGGATCCCGAGCATGTGCTGGTCATTACCGTGGTCGGGCGCCAGGGGGCTTATCTGCCCGGTCCGGCATTGAACCGGGTCGTGACGGCCTGTGGCATGGAGTGGGGTGACATGGATATTTACCACCGCCCGGAAGACAGCCGCCCCGATGCGCCGATTCAGTTCAGCATGGCTAACGCGGTCGCGCCGGGGACCTTCGACCCGGACAACCTGGAAGCTCTGGAAACACCGGCGGTTACCTTCTTCATGTCGATGGATGAGCCCACCGACACCATGACTGCATACGAGTGCATGTTGGCCACCGCGGAGACGTTGGCCAAGCACCTCAACGGCGACCTGCTGGACGAGGACCGCTCGGTGATGCGGCCGCAAACCAAGGAACACTACCGCGAACGCATCCGTGACTTCGAGATGCACCAGCGTCAACGGCGGGCCAACTGAGGCCCGCTTTTGCTTGTCCGCCAGCCGCCAGCCTGATGCGGCTCGCCACCAGCACGGGCTGAACGCCGCCCGATGCCGATCGATTGCCTCAACCCAGAACCTGAACAAGCCGAATGCCGATGAGTCTGCCTGAATCCGTATCCCGTCGCGCCGAGCAGCTGCGTGCCGAAATTGAACAGCATAATTACCGCTATCACGTGCTGGACCAGCCGAGTATTACGGACAGCGAGTATGACCGCCTGTTCCAGGCGTTGCAGGCGCTGGAGGCCGAATATCCCGAGCTGGTGAGTGAAGACTCACCCACGCAGCGGATCGGCAATAAGCCCGACAGCGGCTTTTCCGAAGTGACCCACGAGCAGCCCATGCTGTCACTGAGCAACGCCTTCAGCGCCGAGGATATGGACGCCTTCGTGCGCCGGGTATACGAGCGCCTGGAACTGCCACCGGAGGCGGAGCTTGCATTTGCCTGCGAGCCTAAGCTCGATGGACTGGCGGTCAGCCTGATGTACGAGCAGGGCCGCCTGGTGCGTGCCGCGACGCGTGGTGACGGCTATACCGGCGAAGACATCACGCTCAATGTGCGTACCCTGCATTCGGTGCCTTTGCGCTTGCTGGGCGAGGGCTGGCCGGCACGGCTAGAGGTGCGTGGCGAGATCTACATGCCCCGTGCTGGCTTTGAGCGGCTCAACGAACAGGCTCGGGCCGCCAACGAGAAAACCTTTGTCAACCCGCGCAATGCCGCCGCTGGCAGTCTGCGTCAGCTGGACCCGGCCGTGACGGCACGCCGACCGTTGGAGTTCTGCTGTTACAGCACCGGGGTGGTAGAAGGGGGCAGCCTGCCGGACACCCATACCGAGCGCTTGCGGCAGCTCAACGCCTGGGGACTGAAGATTAACGCAGAGATGCGCCGGGTTCAGGGGCTGGCGGGCTGTCGTGACTATTACACTGATCTGGCCGCGCGCCGTGATGCCCTGAGCTACGATATCGACGGCATCGTGTTCAAGGTGGATCGCCTCGACCAGCAGCAGGCGCTGGGGTATGTGGCCCGCGCGCCGCGCTGGGCCATTGCCCACAAGTTCCCCGCCCAGGAAGAGATCACCCGCCTCAAGGCGGTCGAGTTTCAGGTCGGGCGTACCGGTGCCATTACCCCGGTGGCCAGGCTGGAGCCGGTGTTTGTCGGCGGCGTGACGGTCAGCAATGCCACCCTGCACAACATGGACGAGATTGCCCGTTTGGGTGTCCGTGCTGGTGATCAGGTGATTGTGCGCCGTGCCGGCGACGTGATTCCGCAGATCGTACAGGTGATCGAGGAGCGCCGTACCGGCGAGGAAAACCGGGTGTCCATTCCCGAGCACTGTCCCGTGTGCGGGGCCGATGTGGAGCGCACCCAGCTGATCAAGCGCGGCAAGGGCCGGGAACAGGTCAGCGAGGGTGCCATTTACCGCTGCGTGGGCCGCCTGTCCTGCCGGGCCCAGCTGACCCAGGCCCTGATTCATTTCGTGTCGCGCAAGGCGATGGACATCGACGGTCTGGGCGAGAAGAGCATCGAACAGCTGGTGGCGCGTGACATGGTGCGCTCACCGGCCGACCTGTTCCGGCTGCAGGTCGAGGATTTCCTGTCGCTGGACGGCTTTGCCCAGCAGTCGTCCGAAAATCTGTTCAATGCCATCGCGGCCAGCCGTCAGGTGGCACTGGCCCGTTTTGTCTACGCACTGGGTATCCCCGAAGTGGGCGAGGGCACCGCGCGAGCGCTTGCGGCCCAGTTGGGCAGCCTGCAACGCTTGCGCGAGGCGCGTCCGCGCCTGCTGACCTGGTTGCCGGACATCGGTCTGGAAGTGGCGCACGAGATCCACAACTTCATGCAGGATGCTCACAACCGTCAGGTTATTGACGACCTGCTGGTACAGGGGATCGAGTTGCAGCAGAACGAACAGCTGGCGCCGGAGCTGCAGGGCAGCATCAGCCTCGACCAGCTGCTGTTACGCATGGATATACCCGGCGTGGCCAAGACCGGGGCCCAGGCGCTGGCACGTCACTTCGACAGTCTGGATGCCGTGCTTCAGGCCGATGCTGCCGCCTTGGCCGAGGTACCCAAGTTCAGCAAGAAGGCACGCGAAGGTCTGCTGGCCTGCCTGCAGCAGCCGGAATGGGTTGAGGAAGCGCGAGCGCTGGAAGCGCAGCTGCTGGCGTTCGGCATGCATTGGCGCTGTGAAGCCGCCGCTGTCCCCCAGACCGGTGCTCAACCGCTGACAGGACAAACCTGGGTGCTGACCGGGACATTGGAGCAGATGACGCGTGATCAGGCCAAGGCACGCCTGCTGGCGCTGGGTGCCAAGGTCAGCGGCAGCGTGTCCGGCAAGACCCATACCCTGGTGGCAGGGCCGGGCGCAGGCTCCAAGCTGACCAAGGCGGAGCAGCTGGGCGTGCCGGTGCTGGATGAAGACGCCTTCATTGCACAACTGGCACAGTGGGAGTCGGCATGATCATTCCCTGGCAGGAGCTGGCCCCGGAGACACTGGATAACCTGATTGCCGAGTTTGTCAGCCGTGATGGCACCGACTATGGTGAACAGGAGTACAGCCTGGAACAGAAGCAGGCGCAGGTACGTGCGGCGCTGGCCCGTGGCGAAGCGGTGCTGATTTTCAGCCAGCGCCTTGGCCAGTGCAATATCGTGCCGGTCGACCGGGTAAGCGATTGGGACGACAGCGAGGAATGAGGTAGCCGCAGTGGAGCAACTGGACCAGATTACCTCCATGATTGCCCTGTTCATGGGCGTTGCCTGGGCCAGTGGCATCAACCTGTATGCCACCGTGCTGATGCTGGGGGTGTTGGCCAACTTGGGGCATCTGAGCCTGCCGCCGGGGTTGGAAGTGGTGTCCGACCCGCTGGTGCTGATGGCCGCAGGCTTCATGTATTGTGTCGAGTTCTTTGCCGACAAGACGCCCGGCGTCGATACTGGCTGGGACGGTCTGCATACCTTCATCCGTATTCCGGCCGGTGCCGCTCTCGCAGCGGGTGCCGTGGGTGAACTCAGCCCTGCGGTTGAACTGGCCGCTGCGCTGACCGGGGCTTCGCTGGCGGCCGGCAGTCATGCCCTCAAGGCCGGCACGCGGGTATTGATCAACACCTCGCCGGAGCCGCTCAGTAACTGGACGGCCTCGTTCAGCGAGGATCTGCTGGTGCTGGGCGGATTATGGGCCGCGCTCAATCACCCGCTGTGGTTCCTGGCCGTGCTGGCGGCGTTCGTGGTGCTGCTGATCTGGCTGTTGCCGCGGCTGTGGCGTGCTATTAGCAAGGTATTCAGTGCCCTGGCTCGTTTCTTTCAGGGTGAGTCCGGCTCCGAATCCGACCCGCTGCAGGAGACGGCGGCACGGGCCGCCGGTCGCAGGCTGCCACCCACCTGACGCTCATCCGGACAGTGGGGGCTTCAGGCCCAGCGGTCCAGTCCTTCCTCATTGAGCAGAATGCGAATCAGGTCGGTGCGCGTAATGATGCCTTCCAACTGATCGTCTGCTGCCACAACCGGAATGGCACTGATGGCATAACGGACAAAACTGGCGGCGATGCTGGTCACGGTGGTATCGGGAGAAGCCACCACCATGCGGGTGCGGTAGGCCTGGCTGACACTGATCGGCGAGTCGGTACCGCGCCTGATGATATCCTCCCGTGCCAGGAGACCCAGTGCCCGCTGCTCCCCGTCCACGACCACCAGATGTGAGACTTCCTGGGCCTGCATCAGGTTCCAGGCCTGGCGCAGACTGGTTTCCAGCGGAATGGTGAGCACCGGACTGGTCATGACTTGTGCAGCCCGCAGGGCGGGGCGGCCGCGGCGTTGTTCAGCGGCACCACTTTTCTCGTAGGTCTTGTAATTGTCTTCTGAGGGCGGCGGCGCTGAATGAGTCGGTTCTCCGGGTACCCGGAAGCGTTCCTGTGATAGCTCGATACGCTTTTCCAGTTCCTGCTGCTGGCGAATCGGATCTTCGCTGCCGGGTGTGGCTGCCGCCGCCTGGCCCGCACTGGCCGCCTCGACCCCCCGTTGGCGAAACAGGGAATCGACCGGAGTTTGAATACGGTACCCCTGATCATAGATAACAAGCGCCATAAGCCTACCTCCCGCCCTGTACAACCGGGCCAAGCATGGCCGGGTCGGTCTTTCTTATTATAGCGACTTGCGGATCAGATTCTTGATGGTAAATCGTGCCGGGTGAAGGATACGCGCCAGTTCCCGTTCCATCGGCAGGGGAGCGCCGGTAATCTGTGCCGCGATCAACTGCCCACTGAGCGGTGCCGTGATCAGACCCTTGGAGCCGTGGCCGCAGTTGACGAACAGGCCGGGCAGCAGCGGGGGCGGTGTGTCGAAGGGCCAGCGGGCATCGTCGCGCAGTTTGGCATAGGTGTCGATGAAGGCCGGCTGATCCTGCACCGGGCCGACCAGCGGCAGGTAGTCGGCACTGCTGCAGCGCAGGGCCGCGCGCCCCTGCAGCGGCTGTTGTGCCAGCTGCTCGCCCAATGTCGGCAAAGCCCGAGCCAAGATGGCCAGGTTGTGGCGGTGTTCTTCCTCGCGTACATCCAGCGCCGTATCGCGCAGCTTGAACGAGGCGCCGAAGCAGTACTCGCCCGCCAGCGGAGGTGAAATGTACCCCTCGCCGCATACTACGGTCTGCAGCCGTGGGCCCTCGGCTGGAACGGCGGTCTGGGTGGTCTGGCCCCGGATCGGTTTGAGCGGAAGATGGGCCAGCTGGGTGAAGCGCAGTGCATTGGTGGCGCAGCAGATGACCAGTGTGGACGCGGTATAAGGCGTGCCCAGCAGGTGCCAGCAGCCGTCACGGTGGTCCAGGCCGCTGACATCGACGCCGTAATGACAGCGAATCAGCGGATGGTCCAGCAGCTGCTGGCAGAAGCGCGGCGGTGAGACCCAGCCGGCCGTGGGGAAAAACAGGGCCGGGCGGGCACAGGGCTGTCCGGCCAGGGCGCTGGCGCGCTCGGCATCAACAGCCTGTACCAGGGATTCCGGGTAGGCGCCGGTGTCAATGAGCTGCTGCTGCCGGGTCAATTCCTTGTCGTTGGGTGCCAGCTGGAGCACGCCGCAGAGCTGGCCGACGTCCGGCCGTGCCTGCCGTAACGGCTGTATCCGGGCGGCGGTATGGCAGAGCCCGGCCAGGTGAAAGCGGCTGTGCGGCGTTGGCTGGGCCGGCAGCTTGGCATAGAGCGCGCCCTGAGGGTTGCCCGAACCTTCGCAGGCCGGTGCCGGGTGGCGTTCAATGACGGTCACGGCAATGCCCTGCTCGGCCAGCGCCCGGGCCGTGCTGGCGCCCGCCAGGCCCGCACCGATGACCGTGACACCCGCACCGGTATCGGCAGGTGGTGGACGCTTGAACCAGATCGGGTCTTCCGGCGGCGCAGAGACAGGATGGTCAGCCCCGAAACGGCCGCTGATCATCTCCCGCTTGCGGCCAAAACCGGGTACCTTGTGAATCTCGAAACCGGCGGCCTGCAGGCCTCGGCGCACGATACCGGCAGCGGTAAAGGTGGCACAGCTGGTGCCGGGGCCGCTCAGGCGGGCAATTTGGGCAAACAGGTGATCATTCCACAGTTCCGGGTTCTTGGCGGGGGCAAAGCCGTCCAAGAACCAGGCATCCACCCGGGCATCGAGCTGGGGCAGGGTTTCCAGAGCATCCCCCAGCAACAGGGTCAGCAGCACACGGCCGCCGTCCAGGCTCAGGGTAAAGAAACCGGGTATCGGCGCCGGATAACCTTCCAGCAGCTGTGCCGTACCGTCCCTGAACTGGGGAAAAGCCGACAGGGCGCGCGCCAGATCATCTCGGCTCAGCGGGAACTTTTCGCAGGAGATGAAATGCAGCTGAGCATCCGCAGGTGCCTGCTGCAACCAGAGTTGGCGGGCGCACAGGAAGTTCAGACCGGTGCCGAAACCGGTTTCGGCAATGACGAAGGGGCGCTGATGTGCGGCGGCAAAACGCTCCGGCAGCTGGTTGGCGGCCAGAAAAACATGTTCGGTTTCGGCCACGCCGCCGGCACGGTTGAAGTAGATGTCGCCGAAAGCGGCGGACTCCGGTACTTCACCCTGCCAGTTCAGGCGGGCCGTCTGCAGCGGCTCAGTCATCGCTGCTCGTGGGCGGCAGTTGTTCGCGTGCCTGCGCCATCAAGTGCATGGAGCGGGTCCGCTTGAGGGCACGGGTTTCGTGGTGCAACGCGGTTTTGGCCAGCATGTGTGCTGTAATCGGTGCCGTGATCAGCAGAAACAGTGTGATCAACAGCTCATGCAGGCTCAGATAGCCCTGCTCGGCGCTCATCAGCAGCATGGAGGCGATCAGAATGCCGCCCATGCCGACGGTCGTGGCTTTGGTCGGGGCATGCAGGCGGGTGTAGAAATCTGGCAGGCGCGCCAGACCAATGGAGCCGACCAGCACGAACACGCCACCGATCAGCAGCAGGATGGTTATCGACAGTTCAACCCAGAAATTCATGGCAAGTCCTATTCAATGATGTCGCCGCGCAGCAGGTATTTGCACAGCGCGACGGTGCTGACAAAGCCGAGCATGGCGATCAGCAGGGCCGCTTCGAAATAGAGTGCGCTGCGCATGTACATGCCATACAGCAAAATCAGGGCAATGCTGTTGATATACATGGTGTCCAGCGCCAGGATGCGGTCCGACAGGTCCGGCCCGCGCAGCAGACGCCACAGGTTGAGGACCAGGGCCACACAGAGCACGCCGCTGACAAACAGAATGGCGGTGTTCAGCATGCGAAGATCTCCTTCAACGGGGCTTCGTAACGGGTCTTGATGGTATCGATCAGGGCCTGTTCATCGGTCAGGTTAAGCGCATGAACGTACAGCCATTGACGGTCTTCCGATACCTCGGCACTGACCGTACCCGGCGTCAGGGAAACGGTGCTGGCCAGCAGCGTGACCGGCAGATCGGCAGTGATCTCCAGCGGCACGGCGACAAACCCCGGCTGCAGTCGACGCATGGGGCCCAGTACCAGAATGGCGACCTCGATATTGGCCACCACAATGTCGACCAGCACTTTAAGGGTGTAGCGCAGGGCCAGCAGCGGGCGTACCACGCGCGGCTGGGTGGTCTGCAGCGGGGCGCACAGCAGCGGAATGATCAGGGCCAGTACCGTGCCCAGCACCAGGTGGCCCGGCGAGACGGTATTGTTGAGCAACAGCCAGACAACCAGCAGCAACAGGCTGTGCAGTGGCATGGGCAGCCAGCGCAAACGACTCATGACGAACCTCCCGGCAGCAGCAGATCAAGGGATGCAGGCACCTGGTGCAGCTGCTCGGCGGCAGCGGCGGTGTACGCGGTGATCGGCCCGCCCAGCACCACCATTAGCGGTGCTGCGGCCAGCAGTACGACCACGGCGGCAATATGCCAGGGTGATGCGGGGTCGGCCTGGGTCTTGTCACTGCTGCGGCGCCAGAACAGGGTGGTACCGCCGCGGGACAGGGCCACAATGGTCACCAGGCTGCTTATCAGAATAGCCGGCCAGGCCCAGAACATCTCGCTGGTGCTGTCAGCGGACTGCAGCAGCATGACCTTGCCGACAAAGCCGGAAAACGGTGGTATGCCGGCCACGGCCATGGCGGCAACGAAGAACATGATGCCCAGCAGAGCCGGCTGGCGGACCTTGCGTGACATCACGAAGCGGTCGCAGGCCTTGCCGCGTTGCTGACCGATCAGGTCGGCAATCATGAACAGGGCGGCACACACCAGGGTGCTGTGCACCAGGTAGTACAAGCCAGCCGCGGTGGCCGCTTTGCTCTGCAGTGCAACCGACACCAGCAGTGTGCCCACGGAAACAATCACCAGGTTGGCTGTCAGTTCGCGCAGATTGGGGCTGGCCAGGGCGCCGATGCTTCCGGCCAGCAGGGTCAGCAGGGCCAGCGGCCAGATCCAGGGCTGGGCCATGAAGGCCAGATCACCGGCATTGGCGCCGAAGATTACGGTATGAACGCGGTAAATGCTGTAGATGCCGACCTTGGTCATGATGGCGAAGAGTGCCGCCACCGGTGCGCAGGCCGAAGCATAGGTGCGCGTCAGCCAGAAATGCAACGGCAGCATGGCGGCCTTGAGGCCGAACACGGCCAGCAGCAGCAGGCCGCCCGCGCGAGCCAGCACCTTCTCGCCATCGGACAGGGTGGCGACCTTGGTGGACATGTCGGCGATGTTCAGGGTTCCGAGGGTGCCGTAGAGAATGCCCAGTGCAAACAGGAATAGGCTGGAACCCACCAGGTTCAGCGCCACGTAATGGAATCCGGCCTGGGTCTTCTGTTTGCCGCCGCCATGAATCAGCAGCGCGTAGGAGGCGATCAGCAGCACCTCGAAGAACACGAACAGGTTGAAGATATCGCCGGTGAGGAACGCACCGTTGATGCCCATCAACTGCAGCAGGATCAGCGGGTAGAAATGGGCACCTGTGCGGTCGTCACCGGCGCTGGCATACAGCAGCGAGGCCAGCCCCAGCACCGACGTGAGCAAGACCAGCAGGGTTGACAGGCGGTCGGCTACCAGCACGATACCGAACGGCGGCTGCCAGTTGCCCAGCACATACAGCTGAATACCCGCCTGCTGGCTTTGCAGCAACAGGGCGATGGCGCATCCCAACGTCAGTACGGCCACGACCAGGGCGCCTGCGCGCTGGCGCACCAGATTGGTGCCCAGCGGCGGCAACAGCAGCAGCAGGCCACCGATCAGCGGCAGCAGAATCGGCAGAATGGTCAGGTGTTCGCTCATGCGTGCTCCTTCTTGCGGCGCGGCTTGGCTTCAGGCTGCGGAGGCAGACGACCATCGACATGGTCGTTGCCCAGATCGGCACGGGCACGCATGGCCAGAATGACGATGAACGCGGTCATGGCAAAGCCGATCACGATGGCGGTCAGCACCAGTGCCTGAGGCAGGGGATCAGCGTAGCTGTACGAGGTGCCCAGAATGGCGGCGCCATCCAGCTTGAGACGGCCGCTGGAGAACAGGAACAGGTTGACGGCATAGGACAGCAGGGTCAGCCCCATGACCACCGGGAAGGTGCGCCCCCGCAGACAGAGGAACACGCCCGAGAAGGTCAGCAGGCCGACACAGATGGCGTAAACGGCTTCCATTATTCAGACTCCGGCTGAGTAGGACGATGATTGGTGGTGAGCTTGCCCAGGTTAGCCAGGATCAGCAGGGTGGCGCCGACTACGGTCAGGTAGACCCCGAGGTCGAAGACCATGGCGCTGGCAAGCTCGAACTTGCCAATCCAGGGCAGGCTGAAATAGTCGAACCAGGAGGTCAGGAACGGGCGGTCAAAGGCCCAGCTGCCGACCCCGGTCAGGGCGGCGATCAGCACGCCACTGGCGATCAGCCACTGGTAATCCACCTTCAAGCGTTCCTTGATCCAGTCGACCCCGTGGGCCACGTATTGCTGCACCAGCGCCACCGAGGTCACAAGGCCGGCGATGAAGCCGCCGCCCGGCAGGTTATGGCCGCGCAGGAAGATATACACCGAGACCAGCAACGCCAGCGGCAACAGGCTCTGGGAAATGACGGCCAGCATGACCGGGTGGCGGTCTCGGGCCCAGGGACGGCCGTGTTCGTCACCGGCCGGCATGTACAGGCGCATGCGGGCAATCAGCTTGAAAATGCCCAGCGCGGCGATGCCCAGTACGGTGATCTCGCCCAGGGTGTCAAAGCCACGGAAGTCGACCAGAATCACGTTGACCACGTTGGTACCGCCGCCGCCGACCTTGCTGTTGGCCAGGAAGAAGTCGGAGATGCTGTCCAGCGGACGGGTCATCAAAGCGTAGTTGATGGTGCCGATGATGCCGCCGATGATGGCGGCAATGCTCAGGTCACGCACCACGCGGCGCGGCGAGGACTCTTTCGGCGTCTTCTGCGGCAGGAAGAACAGCGCCAGCATCAGCAGAATCACCGTGACCACTTCGACCGACAGCTGGGTCAGCGCCAGGTCAGGGGCCGAGAAACGGGCAAAGGCGATGGACACGATCAGGCCGACCACGGACAGGGTCAGCAGGGCGATCATGCGCTTGCGGTGCCAGATCACCGTTGCCAGTGCACTGAGACAGAGCAGTACTGCTGCCGTGATCTCGACGCCGTCGACCGGCAGGTGCGGTCGCAGTCCAGCAGTGGTGTTCAGATCCATCAGCGGCCCGGCGGTCAGAGCCAGTGCAAACATCAGCAGGAACAGCATGTAACGCTGCAGCGAGCCGTTTTCACAGAACTTGTGCACACGGGCTGCGCCTGCCACCAGTGACTGGATCATGCGCTCGAACACCAGCTTGGCATCGCTCTCGGGGAACTGGGCCTGGAACTGGTACAGGTGGCGGCGGTTATAGTAGATGATCAAGCCGCCCACCATGGCGATGACGCTCATCAGCAGCGGCAGGTTGAAGCCGTGCCAGATTGACAGACTGTACTCGGGCAGATTGCCGGCCAGCACGGAAGAGGACGCGGCCGACAGCAGACCACCGGCAATAACGCTCGGGAAAATGCCCACCAGCAGACAGAGCGCCACTAGAATTTCGACCGGTACCTTCATGTAGCGCGGC
The DNA here is from genome assembly GCF_019061305.1 of Marinobacterium weihaiense. Lineage (GTDB taxonomy): Bacteria > Pseudomonadota > Gammaproteobacteria > Pseudomonadales > Balneatricaceae > Marinobacterium > Marinobacterium weihaiense. The sequence goes on along the minus strand of NZ_JAHQZT010000027.1, from coordinate 10,977 downwards.
GGCTCATGGGGTGTTTTCGGCAGGTCGACGGGCTCGCCGTTGAAGAAGACGTCATGGATGAAACGGGTCGAGTAGGCGACCGAGAACACGCCGCCCAGGGTCGCCAGTACCGGCACCATCCACGACAGCGAGCCTAGAGACACCTGGTGCAGGGTTTCGGCGAAGAACATCTCCTTGGACAGGAAGCCGTTCAGCAGTGGCACACCCGCCATGGAGGCAGCTGCGACCATGGCCAGGGTGGCTGTATGCGGCATGTACTTCCACAGGCCATTGAGCTTGCGCATGTCACGGGAGCCGCATTCATGATCGATGATGCCGGCTGCCATGAACAGCGAAGCCTTGAAGATCGCGTGGTTGATGATGTGGAATACGGCGGCCACGGCGGCTAGCTGGGTGTCCATCCCCAGCAGCAGGGTGATCAGGCCGAGATGGCTGACAGTGGAGTAGGCCAGCAGCCCCTTGAGGTCGTGTTTGAACAGCGCAATATAGGCGCCCAGCAGCAGCGTGGCGAGACCGGTGAGGCTGACAATCAGGAACCAGAGCTCGGTGCCGGACAAGACCGGGTAGAAGCGTGCCAACAGAAAGATGCCAGCCTTGACCATGGTGGCCGAGTGCAGATAAGCGCTGACCGGTGTCGGCGCCGCCATGGCGTGGGGCAGCCAGAAATGAAACGGAAACTGCGCCGACTTGGTGAAGGCGCCCAGGAGTACCAGTACCAGCGCCACCGGATAGGCGGCATGCTCACGCAGGGTATCACCGCTGGCCAGCACCACGCCCAGATCGTGGCTGCCGACGATATGACCGATCAGTAACAGACCGGCCAGCAGGGCCAGTCCCCCGGCGCCAGTGACGGTCAGCGCCATGCGGGCGCCCTTGCGTGCTTCGCTCTTGTGGTTCCAGAAGCTGATCAGCAGGAAGGAGCTGATACTGGTCAGCTCCCAGAACAGCCACAGCTGGATCAGGTTGTTGGCGGTGACGATGCCAACCATCGCGGTCATGAACAGGATCAGATAGGCATAGAAGCGCGACATGGAATCCTGCGCCGACAGGTAATAGCGGGCATACAGAATGATCAGCAGGCCGATGCCGAGGATCAGCAGGCAGAACAGCAGGGCCAGGCCGTCCAGGCGGAAGGCCAGATCGAGCCCCATGGCCGGAATCCAGCTGAAGCTTTGCTGCAGGGTTTCACCCGCGAAAATCTCCGGGGCATGGCTCAACACCAAAGCCAGCGCGCCTGCCGGCAGCAATGCCGTGAACAGGGCACAGGCGCTGCGGCCAAAGCGCTCACTGAGCAGGGGAACCAAGGTACCGAGCAGCGGCAGTAGCGGGATCCAGAATAGGCTCATCAGCGGGTCAGACTCCGGTCAATCGTTGTCGGGACATGTATTAGCGACGGCCGATATAAACCGACCAAAAGGGTCATTTATACCCTGTGGAAAACGGCGCGTCCACCGTTGACAAATGGGTGTAAACCCGTACCGGCACTCGCATTGCGAGGCCGGCCGGGAGGCAGGATGGATCAGAACAGCAGGGACTGGACCTTTTCCAGAACGCCCGCTTCGGTCCAGGGCTTGGTCAGGTAGGCGGAGACCCCCGCGGCTTCTGCTTCGCCACGGTGCTTGCTGGTGGATCGCGAGGTGATCATGACCACCGGGATGCGACTGTACTTTTCACTATTGCGAATAATGGCTGCCAGCTCCATGCCGGTCATGCGCGGCATTTCCAGGTCGGTCAGAATCAGCTCCGGCGGGTCGGAGCGGACCTTGTCCAGCGCATCCAGGCCATCGATTGCGGTCGTGACTTGGTAGCCGCTGTCGCTGAGCAGGGTGGCGAGGGTCTTGCGTGCACTGAGCGAGTCATCGACCACCAGCAGGTGTGGCAGGCGTAATTCGAACGCGGGCTCGAAGCTGTCGTGGGCGGCAGCCAGGACCGAGTTGCGATCCAGGATGCGGGCTGGCAAGTCGACAATCGGCGCGACATCACCGTTGGCCAGGATAGTCACCCCGGCGACCCCGGCAATATCGGGAATATGCTCGCCCAAGGGCTTGAACACCAGTTCGCGGTGCGCAATGACTTCTCGTACCATCACAACCGCCTTTTCCCCCTGATCCAGATTGACCACCAGAACCGGGTGAATACGCAGGTTCTGATAATCCGCCGGCGGTTCGCCTACCAGGCTTTCCAGTGTATAGGCGGGATAGGAGCAATCGGCAGTGACAAACTTCATGCCGTTGTCGGTGGTCTGGAACTCGCCATCAATTGACAGCAGGCTCTGCTCGATGGTGTGGCTGGACAGAGCATACTCGCGGCGTCCGGACGAGCGTACCAGCAGCGTTTGGACCAGCAGTGACGATGCCGGCATGGTCAATTCGAACCGGCTGCCGACGCCAAACTCGGAATGAATATTCAGGCTGCCTTGCATGCGGGTCAGCTGCTGATGGACTACGTCCATGCCGATGCCACGCCCGGACAGCTGACTGATGGCGTCGCGGGTGGAAAAGCCTGGTACCAGAATCAGGCGCTGAATGTCACGGTCGCTCAATTCAGCGTCCGGAGCCACAATACCCTTATCCTCGGCAATCTTGCGCACACGCTGCAGGTTGATGCCGGCGCCATCATCTGCACAGCTGACATGTACCTTGCCTTCGCGCTGCTCAAAACGGATGGTGAGGGTCCCGGTTTCATCCTTGCCGGCTTCGAAACGTAGATGTGGCGTTTCCAGGCCATGATCGACGGCGTTACGGATAATGTGCATCAATGGGTCGGCCAGCTGGTTGAGGATCTGGCTATCCATGAGTACGTCTTCGCCCTCGATGATCAGGCGTGCTTCCTTGCCGGCAGCAGTACAGGCCTGACGCATGATGCGCTGCATGCGTGAACTGATGGTTTTGACAGCCACCAGCCGCGTATGCAGGACGTTGTCCAGAGACTCTTTCTGCAGGTTGCTTTGGCGCACGTGCAACTCGGCCAGTTGGCGCAGCTGGTGGTCGGCTTCCTGATCTACTTCACGCACATCGGCCACGGCTTCCTGCAACTGCGACAGAGTGGTGTGCATGGCGTTGTAGCGGTCCATCTCCAGCGGGTCGAACTCGCTGTCACCCTCATGGAGGTGCGCATTGAGGGTGAAATGATCGTGCAGCTGCTGTTCCAGGTCGAACAGCACTTTCTGTAAGACACGCTGGCGTTCACGGTTGGAACGGCTCAAGCGGCGCAGCTGCTGCAGAGCGTCATCTAGCTGCGCGTTCAGTGTGCTGGACTCACCGGCAATACGGAACAGGTTGTCCAGAATGCTGACGCCGACACGCAGATGGGCGTGTTCCTTCTCCTCGCCGCCGTGGGCTGGTGCAGGGCGCGGCGAAGATTTGGCTGCCGGTGCAGACACTGACGGCACTGGGGCCGGAGCATCATCCTTGCCAAGCGGTTCACTGGCGCATTCGATGCCCTCGGTGCGTAAACGGTAGAACCAGGTCATCATGGACTGCAACTGCTGCTGGGCATTGTCCGGCGCATCAGTCTCTTCGGTGATACTCTCGCTCATCTGGGCCATGCAGTCGGATGCCAGTGTCAGGTCGCGCTTGAGCTTGTCACCGGGGAATAGCTTGGCGTCGGTCAGAACCTCAAGAATATCTTCCAGGTGGTGGGTCAGGTTGGCCAGGCCCTTGATGCCGGCCATGTTGGCCAGGCCCTTGATGGTATGTGCCGCACGCTGCGCACTGAGCAGGGCGTCCGCTTCATGGTCGACCATGACGGCCTGCAACTGCTGCTGGAACTCCTCGACCAGCACCGGCAGTTCGTCATACAGCATTTCCATCAGCTGCGGGTCGATATCGTCACCGACGCTCAGCGCAACATCCTCGGCCGTGGCCGTTTCACACTCGATATCGTCCGGCGATTGAATACTCGCCAGTGCCAGCAGGCCGGAGATGAAGGCGGCTTGCTGGGGTCCAGCATGGATCGGCAGTCGGTCATCGCTGATAACATCGATGAGGTCTTCGCGTGCATGCTTGTCCGCCAGTGCGTCCAGATACACATGTACTGCCTGCAGGCAGCTGCCAAAATGGCTGCGGGCCTCGGGCCTGAAGCTGGCGGGGTGCTCCAGGAACCATTCCAGGTTGTGATTCAGGCCGGTCAGCAGCAGGTTAAGGCCGGTCAGGTTAACGGTAGCGCAGGCGCGTGCCAGAGGCGTCAGGGCGTCAAGGCTGCTGTTCAGCAGGTCTTCGGGCTGTTCACCGCTATCGGCCTGCCACTGTTCCTGCAGTGCCTGCAGAGAGCCGACCAGCATGCCGAGGATGCTCGGGTCTACCGAGGGACCAGCCTGCTCGAGCAGAGTCATGTCAACATCGCAGAACGCTGGTGGTTCGGCATCTGCCATGGCCGGTGGTAGCGTTTCTGCCGTAGAAGTCGCGAATGGTGATGTTTCCGCTGTGCTGGCGTCAAGGTTTACGGACGCCTCGGCCGGTGCCAGGGTTTCGTCCAGCAGGACACGCAGGTCATCCTGGTCGTCCTGTTCCAGCGGCTCGGGCCAGGCAGAATCGCCCAGCTGTTGCAGCAGGGCGATTGCGGTATCGTGTTCGGGGCTTTCCAGCAGTTCGTGCAGCAACGGCTTGACCCGGAGAATGGCCGGATGATCAAGGCTGTCGCAAGCACTGATCTGCTCGGTGGCTAGCGCCACCAGATCTCCCAGAACCGGGTTGTCACCATCGCTCAGCGGCTCGGCCAGAGACGCCAGCAGCTCGGCCAGGGCTTCGGGCGTGTCGGCGGTATCCAGCAGCGAGGCTTCGTCAGCCGAGACAGTGGCGGCCGGAATGTCTGCCGGAGCATCGGTTGCGAAAGCGGCGGATAGCAGGTCGCGCTGGTCCAGGAGATCCTCTTCGTCCAGCGGTTCGGGCCACTGCGAATCGGCCATCAGTTCAAGCAAGGCATTGGCGGTATCCGGGCCGGGGGCCGCCAGCAGCGCCCGGACCACGTTCTGGGCGCGAGTGACCAGAGGGTGGTCAGCATCGTCACAGGCACCGACCAGCTCGGCGGTTAATGCGATCAGGTCGGCCAGGACAGGGGTGTCGCCATCGCTCAGGGGATCGGCCAGTTCTGCCAGCTGTTCGGCGATTGACTCGGTTGATACGGTGGCTTCCATGGCGGTATCGGTATCGGCATCGGCATCGGCATCGGCCTGTGCGTCCGGCACTGCATCGAGACCTGCAACATTCTTTGCAGCCGCCGGTGCCGGAGCCGGTTCGTCGGCGCTCTCGGTGTCATTCGTTTCGGCATGCGCTTCGACAGCGGGGAATACCTCGTCCAGCAGTTCACGCTGGCCCTCGATGTCTTCGTCATCCAGCGGTTCCGGCCAGCGGTCATCACTCAATCGTTCAATCACGGCACTGGCATGGGCCCGGTTTGGCTGATCGATCAGTGCCTGCAGAGCGTCGTACATGGCGGCGACAGCCGGGTGTGACAGTTCTTCGCAGCTGCCGATCAGTTCACAGCCCAGTGCTGCCAGATCTGCCGGCAGCGGGTTATCGGACTCCGCCAGGGGCTCGGCCAGGGCCTGTAGTTGCTCGGCCAGGGCCTCCGGGGATTCAGCCAAATGAATCGGTTGGTCGGCAGCCATGTCGGTGCCTACATCGACGACAGACGAGGCGTTAGCCTCGGGCACATCCACGGAACCCTGGAGCGGTGCTGTGTCGGCTGCTTCCGAGGCTTGTGCTGCCAGCATTTCCCGGTCGGCTGCCAGCATCTCGGTGAGGGCATCCAGATCATCGCTCTCCAGAGGGGCCTGCCAGGTTTCAGAAGCTAGGGTAGCCAGCACCTCCTGCTCCTGGTCTGGTATCTGTGGACTGATCAGCGGTAGCTGCATCAGTACCTGCTGCAGCTGTGAGCAGCGATATTCATCCAGGGCTGCGTCGGGTGCTTCTCCGTCCACCAGCTCAGCCACCAGGGCCAGCAGGTCAGCGCTGCCGGATAAGTCGGCTTCCATGCACAGGTCGGCCTGTGCCTGCAGCTGTTCTGCAAGGGCTGCGGGCAGAACTGCATCGGGACTGTCCAGCTGTTGCATCAGGGCGGCAAGCCGAGTCTGTGCGTCTGACCATTGCGCCATATCGGTTGTCACCCTTAATTACTCTGAAGGCTTGAGTTTGAACACGCTGATGGAGCGCTGCAGCTCATCGGCGGCGCCTACCAGACGCTCGGACAGCTGTTTCTGCTGCAGCATCTCGGTGTTGGTAGCCTGTGTAAACTCATTGATACTGCCAGCACGCTGGCGCAGGTTCTGGGCCAGCTTCGCCTGACCGGTCGCGTTCTGTGCGATACGCACAACGGACTCAACCAGCGACTGGGTGGTGTCCCGGGTTTCTTCCATACGCTCACCAGCCTGCTCTGCCAGGCGAGTACCGGCTACAACGTCCTCGATTACCGTATTGATAACGTGGATGGTGTCAGCGGTTTCCAGCTGAATGTTGTTGACCAGGCTCTCGATCTCGGAGGTCGCCTCGCGCGAGTTTTCCGCCAGACGCTGTACTTCGTCTACCACCACCATCAGGCCTCGACCAGCTTCACCGGCAGAGGCCGCATGCATGCTCGCGTTCAGGGACAGAATGTGAGTACGCTCGGAAATGTTGTTGATCAGACTGATGATACCGCCGATCTCCTGTGAACGTTCGCCCAGTCGCTTGATACGCTTTTCGGCCTCGTGGATGGTCTGACGAATCTTGTTGATGCTGTCGATGGTTGCGGACACCGATTCTCGGGCGTTCTCGGAGGTATTAATGGCTTTTTGTGAGGCACTGTTGGTGACCGCGGCCAGCTTGGCGATCAGCTGCATCGCCTGGATGGCGGAGTCCAGACCTTCCAGAGTCTCGTTGATCTCTTCCTGCTCCTTGGTGGCCTGCAGCAGTACCGCTTCGGACTGGGTCTTAACCTGTACCGAGGTGGTGTTAACTTCGGAAGTAACGGCGCTGACTTCACGCAGTACGTTTTCGATGGAGTTGGTCAACTGGTTAATGGAATCGGCAACCGCACCGGTAATGTCTTCGGCTACGGGTACGCGAACGGTGAGGTCTCGCTGGCTGATCTTGAAGACGCTCTGAATCAACTCGATGATGGACGCGTTCAACTTCTTGTTCTCGGCCGCTTGGCGCGCGAGTGCCTCTTCCTTCTCGTCCAGCAGGGTATCCAGTACCGTGGCCATCTGGCCCAGCTCGTCCTTACTCTCCAAGCGGGTGCGTGCTTCAGTGTCACCGGCGCGCACGGCATCAACGGTATCCTGAATGCGCTGAACCGGGTCCAGTACGCCGTACTTGGCGATCGCCAGTGCAACGGCCATGGCCAGGCCCAATACCACCAGCGATGCGAAGAACAGCTTGACCATCTGTGCCATGGCTTCGGTACGGTTGGCGATATCCTGATCGGCATAAACGCGGGTCAGCAACTGCAGGCTGGCGTTAACCTCACGTAGGTCGGCCAGCAGCGTACCGACGGTCTGCTGCATCAGTGCGGCCTGTAACGTCGGCGCAGCGCCCTGTTCGCGAATCTCTTTCAGGCGTTCCATTTTCTCGTTGAAACCTAAGCTCTCCAGACGCTTGCGAACGTTGCGACGGTCTTCGTCGCTGCGCAGGCGTAGCAACAGGGAGTCCAGGCCATTGCTGAAATTCTGTGCCGCCACGACCAGTTCGGTCAGGTTCTTGCTGCTGGGCGACAGGCGAGCCTCTGTCAGGCTTTGTTGTACATCGACCAGCAGGAAGTCCAGCCGCGAGGTGTCTTCAGCCAGCTGGCGCGTTTCACGGCTGATCGCCTGGGACTTTTCGTCAATCACGATGGTTTGGTAGTAGGCGACGGCGATGGCAATAATGCCCGCAACCAGCAGGACACCGGAGATGGCAAACTTGATCCCCATCCGAATGTTCTGAAGTTCCCAGAAAAGAGGCATGTGTAGTTCCTTTCAGCAATATGGATGACGAATACGGGTTATTCGAACAATGCAGCCGGTTGGTAGAACGTTTTTTTCAGCTGCTTCAGCAGAGCGCGATGGTCCAGCTCGAACCAATGCTGTCCCTGGGCCTGATAGGTTGCCACCAGGAAGGGATGCAATGCCTTAGGTACCTCGGCATCATCGTTCAGCCGGTTGGATTCGTGCACGGGATCGATAATGGCCGTCGGCAACTCCGTCAGGATAAAGCCAGCGGTGTGTGGCTGTTGATCCACCAGCAGAATCCAGTAGGGCTTGCGCAGATCGGTACGCTCTTGGCTTGCCATGTAGGGCAGGTCATATACCGGCACCGTATGGCCTCGGTGGTTGATGAAACCTCTGAACCAGGGTGGGCTGTCCGGCAATGAGCAAACGCGGCTGCGAGCCGCCAGCTCGGAAAAGGTATCCGCCGACAACATGTAGTAGCGATCATTGAGTTCGAAACCATGCCGGATTTCGTCAAAATCCGGCATCTCTTCCTGACCCGGAAGGTGAGGGAGGTCCGTCTGGTCGCCTTGGATCAGGTCATCCATGCACGTGGTTCTCCTTAACTGAAAGCCTTGACCTGATCCAGGATTTCCTGCTCAGTGTACGGCTTGGCCACAACGGCACTGGCACCCTGCAACTGTGCCCAGACACGGTCGGCATCTTCGTTTTTACTGGAGACAATAACCACCGGAATGCCCTTGGTATCTGCCCCATTGGTGATCTGGCGGCAGGCAGAAAAACCATCAACTTCGGGCATGACAATATCCATGAAGATCAAGTCGGGTTTTTGCTCTGCTGCCAGGGTAATGCCCTGCTGGCCGTTCGAACCGACCACGATTTCAGCACCTGTTGCGACCAGGATATCGCGCAGACGCTGCTGCTGAACCGGATCATCCTCTACGATCAGAATCTTGTTGACTGCCATGTGATTATATTTCCAGTTTTCGTTGTGTATCGATCCAGCTATTTCTTGAACTCGCTGACCCAGCGAGAAACTCGCTTGATCACCTTTTGAAACTCGACATGATCGATGGGTTTGGTCAGATAAGTGGATGATCCTGCCATTATCCCCTTCACCTCGTCCAGTGGTGATGTTTTCGACGATAGCATGATGATCGGTGTTTTCTTCAGTGCGGGCATCTGGCGCAGGCGAGTGCAGGTCTCAAACCCGTCGATGCCCGGCATCATGATATCCAGGAAGATGAAGTCGTAGTGGTTGCTTTCAGCCTTTTCCAGGGCGGTTTCACCGTCATCGGCAAAGTCGATGTTGACCGGCTGGTCCATCTGCTGGAGCTCTTTCGCCAGCATCTGCTGCATGGGGTGGCTGTCGTCCACCACCAGCACGGCATAGTGCTGATCCTGTTGTTGTGCTTCACGCTCGGCCTGCTGACGACGGACTTCCTCGATCTGAGCATCGTACTTGCTGAAGGGATTTTCTTTGGTGCTGGCGTTGGCTTCCTGTGCGTCGGCTTCGAGTGTACCCGGCTGAGCGGCTGGAACCGGTGACGCCCGTTCCTGTTCAAGGGCGGTAGCTTGATCGATGGCAGACGTTTCGGCTACAGCTGCTTCCTGCATAACCTCTTGTTCGATGCTTTTGTCATCGTCGGTCGGCAGGGGCTCGTAGGCTTCCAGTGTGCGCAGCACTCGCGACGAAATGAACGGCAGCTTGATATGTGCAGGGTCGCTGTTGGCCGGCTTCTGTTTGTTGACCAGTATCAGGCGGGCACGGTAATCGTCAGGAAGGCTTGCGACCTCGGTATGGGCGTCCAGGGTGTCGCCCATTACCAGTAACAGATCCGGCAGGCAGGCAGGATCAAATTCAACCAGAGCCATGGTACGGCTTTTGGACAGTGTCAGAATCTTGTCCAGCTTTTTGAGCTGATCGTCCGGGAAACCCAGTGTCCCAATCTTCATGCGTCTTCCCTGTTCAGTATGCCCCGCCGCAGCGGGCGGCAGGCAAGGGTCGGAATGGATGCATATTCAAGCAGATAAATAATGCAATTCCGTTACGGTTTTAGACGATCTGAGCGGCGATGACAATAGCGTGACAGGAATAATTCCCACATATTTATTGTGTGTAGTTGTTTGCAGACAGTTACCGTTTTGCGACCAAAACAAGCGTTCCATAAAATCACGAATTCAGCCTGTATTAAGGTGGCTTTGGTGGCGATTCTGCACGTAAATAAAGGTATCCAGAGCGTGGGGCGGTGACGATTTTGGTGTCAGTTGGGTGGTTCTGCTGTAGGTATGTAGTGACACAATACCTTTGGCGCTGGTGCGCGAGGTGCGGAAGGACTCTACCCTGCTTCTTAGATCCGAAGCAATCCGGCCACCGGGTACCGAACCCAAAGCGGGAAGGGTATCGTCCTTTTCGATCGCAGCGGGGCTTTATTTACCAACAGATACAACCCCAGGAGAGTAGATGGCCGCTCATTGACTGTTGTCAGTTATTCACTAACGTACGGTAGGAGCTTGGGATAAAGGTGCCGAAAGGCAGAGAACCCACGTCCTGCGGCATACATTCGCCAGTCATTTAATGGTGAATGGTGGAAATGTGCTAACGCTTCACAATGCACAGGGCCATGCATCTATTCAGATGACGATGCGGTATGCTCATTTAGTGCCTGAACATATTAATGAAGCAATAAAGTATAACTCTCTACCGAATTTATGAATTTTTCTTTATTTGTTTTCTATATTCATTCGCTAATGGTTTAGGGATAATAACATACTTTAGTACATCATCTATTATTTCTGGGTAATTAAAAAGAGGTGAGTTACTAGCCATAAAGACATCGGGGTGTTTAACCTTTTTTATTATTCTTTTACCAAAGAAGAGATTCTGCCAAATAAGTGCGTCTCTGGATTTTTCATTTTTGTTGTCGATGATCTGTTCAATTCTTCCGTTATCTATACGAAAGAATTTTTTTTCACTAAGTGTCGCATCCCGGATGATCATATAAGCCAAAGGCGTTATCCTTGGTTCGTCGCTCGCGACATCATGTACCACGCCATTGAGCAATTCATCC
>NZ_JAHQZT010000026.1 GCF_019061305.1 Marinobacterium weihaiense | reverse complement strand
CTGTCCGCGAATGTAAGTTGCTGATCCATCTGATACGTCCTCGATCATGTGCAGTCAGCATTATCCCATGTGGCGAACTTGATCACACCTTCCCTGGCCCTTGTCGTGGGATGAGTCAAATTCGGTACCGTCCTCCAGAAAGCCGCGATACTGGGCGGTAATCAGTGCGCCGCCTTTTTTCACTTCGGTGCCGGTCCCTTCGATCAGGTCTTCAATAATCAGCTGTTCACATTCGGCCATGGGTACTCCTGGTGTTATTCATTGCTGTGTGGCTGCGAGCATTGCCGCATTGGTCACAAATGACACGGCCCTGATTCCGCCAGAAACGGAAGCAGGGCCGTGAGGACGAGTGTTGCTACAGGGTGATCAGTCGTCGCGGCTGGTAACTTCCAGCAGGTGGTAACCGAACTGGGTTTGTACAGGGCCCTGAACTTCATTGATCGGGGCGCTAAAGACGACCTTGTCGAATGCGGGCACCATCTGACCCGGGCCGAAACTACCCAGTTCGCCGCCCTGTTGGCCGGACGGGCACTGGGAATGGGCCTTGGCCAGGGCGGCAAAATCGGCACCCTGTTCGATTTGATCCTTCAGAGCCTGACATTCGGCTTCAGTTGCAACCAGTATGTGACGTGCGCTTGCGCGTGCCATGGGTTTTCTCCGTAACAGTTGGGATATCAGTTTAAGCATAGTGGCCAGTGTATGTGAGCGGTTGGAGGCCGGTCAGCCATCAGTGCTGATGGCCGCCAACACCGTGCGCATGGCCGTGGGCGATTTCGTCATCCGTAGCCGCGCGCACGTCGGCGACTTCGATGTCGTAGGTCAGTGTCTTGCCGGCCAGCGGATGGTTGGTATCCACCAGCACCATTTTAAGCCCCGGCTTGATGACGGTGACCTGGCGCATGCCCTGCTCGGTCTGCACCACGGCGACCATGCCGGGTTTCCAGCTGCGCACACCCTTGGGCAGGCCCTGCAGGTGCTTGATCGGTACGCGCTGCTGCTGGCCTTCCTGGCGCTCGCCGTAGGCCTGTTCCGGTGTCAGTGTCAGGTGCAGGGTGTCGCCGGCGCTCTTGCCGGTGAGGGCTTCTTCGATCGCCGGAATCATGCCGTCATGGCCATGCAGGTAGGCGATGGGATCCGCGCCGTGATTGGTCTCGATCTGAGTATCATCGGCGTCGGTCAGGGTGTAGAAAAACTGAACGACCGTATTATCGGAAATCTGTGTCAACGCCAGTACCTCGTGCATCAGTGGGCAAAGAGTGCAGTATCCGGTTCTGCAGTCGGCTTGGCAAGAAACCCCGCCACGGCACGGTCTCAAATTGGAACTGCACGGCAAAAGTCAAGCGCCAAATTCATGATGCGTGAGCCGGCTGGCTTAACGTAGAATGGCCAGATTGGCTGAATCAATGCTAGTGTCTGCTGACAAAAGCGGCATGCGTCGGCAGCCACCATGTGAAGTAACGAAAGAGGGTGTTGAGTCTGATCGGTGCGGTGGCAATGCCTTTCCGGTTGTTCAGGCTGACTACAGGTTCATGGTAGAAGTGCATAAAAAAAACAGCGTGGCTGAAATCAGCATGGAAAACCTATTGAGGATTTTCACCGTTCCGGAAGCGCCAGGCTCTACGCTGAACCGTCTGGATAACGACATATCAGCCAATCTGGCCGGTTTTCTGCAAGAGCATATCGTTGCGGAAGAGGCCGATCTGGTCAAGATCGAGCGGGACTTCAACGAGACGCGTATTCCCGAAGACCCGATCTTCGTGTCCGAGCATACCGAGTTTTTGCTCGACAAGGTGGTGGCGCAGTCGGTACACACCTCATCGCCGAGCTTTGTCGGTCACATGACCTCGGCGCTGCCTTATTTCATGATCCCGCTCTCGAAGATCATGATTGCCCTGAACCAGAATCTGGTGAAAACGGAAACCTCCAAGGCGTTTACGCCGCTGGAGCGTCAGGTGTTGGGTATGCTGCACCGCCTGACCTATGGTCAGTCCAGTGCATTCTACGACACCTGGCTGCATCATGGGCGCAAGCGTCTGGGTGCCTTCTGCTCCGGGGGTACGGTGGCCAACATTACCGCCCTGTGGACAGCCCGCAACCGCGCCTTTGGGCCGGATGGCGATTTTCCCGGTATCAATCACAGCGGCATTTTCGGTGCCATGCGTCATTATGGCTGCGAAGGCGCAGCCGTACTGGTGTCAGACCGGGGGCACTATTCGCTGTCGAAGTCGGCGGATGTGCTTGGCATTGGCCGTGAAAACCTGATTTCCATCGAGACCGACAGTCATAACCGCATCCGTCTGGATCTGCTCGAACAGAAGATCGAAGAGCTGAAGCGGCGCCGGATCAAGCCCTTTGCCCTGGTGGGCATTGCCGGTACCACTGAAACCGGCAATATCGACCCGTTGGACAAGCTGGCCGACATTGCCGAGGCCCACGGCATTCACTTCCACGTGGATGCGGCCTGGGGTGGCCCCACGCTGTTTTCCGATCGCTACCGACCGCTGATGCAGGGCATCGAGCGGGCCGATTCGGTGACCATCGATGCGCACAAGCAGCTGTATGTGCCCATGGGGGTTGGGCTGGTGCTGTTCCGGGATCCGTCGATGCTGGAAAGCATCGAGCACCATGCCCAGTACATCATTCGTCAGGGCTCCAAGGATCTGGGCAGTACCACGCTGGAGGGCTCGCGTCCGGGCATGGCAATGCTGGTGCATGCCGGTCTCAAGATCATCAGCCGCCGCGGCTATGCCATGCTGATTGAAAACGGCATTGAGCTGGCCCGCCGTTTTGCCGACCGCATTGCGACGCTGGACGATTTTGAACTGGTCTCCGAGCCCGAACTCAACATCTTCACCTATCGCTGGGTGCCGGCCGAGGTGCAGGCACGGCTGCGGGAGGCGAAGGCCGAGCTGCGGTATGAAATCAATGAGGTGTTGAGCCGAATCACCCAGACCCTGCAGAAAGAGCAGCGCGAACGGGGCAAGGCATTTGTGTCCCGCACGCGGCTGACGCCGGAGTGCTATGACCAGCAGGCGATTACGGTGTTCCGAGTGGTATTGGCCAACCCGTTGACCACCGATGAGGTGCTGCGCGAAGTGCTGGACGAGCAGCGTGAACTTGCGGCCGAGATGCATGACAACGAAGACATGCGGGCTCTGCGGGCTCTGGTGGCTCACGCCTGAGCCAAAGCCCCGCCCCTTGAACATCAGGGAGCGGGCGTCGACCGGCGGCGCAGAATGATGCCGCGGTCGCCCACCGCATACACATCCCCTTCCGCGGTCGCGCAGACCGCGCGTAGGCCTTCCTCGGTGGGGGAGGACTCGCGTTGCCAGCGCCCGTGCTCCAGGTGCAGGATGCAGCCCCGGGTGCCGACCGCGAACACGCCTGCAGCGGCGGAGCCTGAAATGGCCAGGACATCATCCTGCACCCGGGCGGCCACCGGCTGCCAGCTGCGGCCGTCGAAGTGTGTCAGGGTGCCGGCCAGTCCCACGGCATGGATGTCTTCCAGGCTGCTGCCCCAGACACCATAAATGAACTGCTCGCTGCCGGCATTGAATTCTTTCCAGTTGTCCCCGTTGTACCGCAGAATCAAGCCGAAGTCGCCCACGGCCAGCAGATGCTGATCATCCAGCCCCCAGAGGTCATAGAGTGCCGAGGCGGTACCGCTGGGCATGCGCTGCCAGCGCAGGCCATCGAAGTGCAGGATCAGGCCTTCGTCACCCACGGCGTAGATGGAATCCGGTGCGCTGCCCCACAGGGCCAGAATGGTCAGATTCAGATGCAGATCATGGTGCAGGTGCCACTGCTTGCCATCGAAGCGATAGATACGGCCTTCCTGGCCGGCAGCAAACAGACCACTGCCCGGACAGCTCCATAGGCAGTGCACGGCCAATTCACTGGGCGGCGGCAGTGCAACCCAGTGCTCCTCTTCCCGTCGCAGCACCGTGCCGCTCTCGCCGCAGACATAGCATTGGCCATCATGGGCCTGCCAGATGCCCCAGAGCTGGCGCTTGACGGGGCTGGCCATGACCTCCCAGCGGGAGGTGGCGTGCTCAGCGCCGGGCAAGGGGGCCAGTGCATCGACAAACTCGGGCGCGGCGGTCATCAGGGTGCCGAAATCACCGGTCACCAGGGCTTCGCCTGACGCGAGGGGCGTGATGTCCATTAGATCGTGGTGGGTGTTGCTTTCCAGTTGCTTGAGGCGGGTGTCCTTGAGATACAGCAGGTAGCCCCGGTCGCCGACCATCAACACACCATCCTTGTACGCCTTGAGTGAACGCAGGCGCGGCAGACTCAGCTCTGTGTCCAGGCGGCTGAAATGGCCATCCCGGTAGCGCACGAGCTCGCCGCGAAAACCGCCCTGATCGACAAAATAGCGGCCGCCGGCTAATAGCAGTTCATCCTCGCCTTGCAGTAGCAGGCTATGAAAACCGCAGCTGTGGGGGCACTCCAGGTTGTGCCATTGACCCTGTGCGTCCCGCTTGAGTACTGTACCTTCGTTGCCGGCGGCATAGACACTGCCGTCATGGCCACAGGCTATTGCCCGCAGATTGACCCAGGTGCCGGATGTTTCCGGCTGCCAGCGTTCACCATCAAAGTGCAGGATACGCCCCTCATCGCCGACGGCCCAGGCTTCACCCTGTGCGTTGCCATCAATGGCAAACAGGGGCGTGTTTTCGGCACAGGCGGTATAGCGGCCCTGGGCTTCATCCACTACGCCGCCGTGCAGGTGCTGCCAGCGCTCGCCATCAAACTGCAGTATGCAGCCCATCCAGCCGACAGCGTGCAGACAGGTTCGTGAGCGGCCCCAGATACCATGCAGTGGCAGGGTGACCGGCGTGTCCATCAGCTGCCATTCGGCGGGGCCATCACCACGGATGTCAAAGTGATAGATGCGCCCCTCGTCACCGACGACAAAGACTTCATCCGTGCTGGCCCAGCCGGACCACAGCACTTCCCCGTCACCGGCGATAATGCCCGGCACCGGCTTCCAGGGAGCCACGCCGGGCGCCTGGGCGTCGAAGGGGTCGGTCAGCTGGCGAAAAAAGCGACGGCGGGACGGGTTGATGGGTGAGTTCATGCAGAGCTCCTGGCGCCGGGGCGCGGTTGTGCCTGGGTCAGCGACGGTTGAGGCGGGCCTGTTCCTGTTGCATTAGTTCAGCCAGATCGTCGGGGTGAATACCGTCGGGCAGGTCCCGGGGATCCAGCCCGGCCAGGCTGTCATCGCCCGCAGTCTGCATAACGGTCAGCAGTGCGTTGGTAGCCGCCTGTTGTTGTATCTGGCGGGCATGTGCGATACAGGCGTGTACCGCCGGTTGAAAGGCTTGCGCTTCCGGGCTGTCCGGAGCATCCAGCAGCAGCGGCTGGCCGCTATCCGAGGCCGTGGCCAGTGCGGGGGACAGCGGGATTTGTGCAATGGACTGGACCTCCAGCTGTGCCAGGGCCTGCGCCAGGTGAGCCCGCGGGAAGAGATGGAACTCGCCGCCACAATGGGGGCATGTCACCCCGGCCATGTTTTCCACCACGCCAATCAAGGGCAGGCCACGCTCTTGGCAGAAGCGGACCGCCTTGAGGCTGTCCATCAGCGCCACTTCCTGCGGGGTGGTGGTGATCAGGGCGGCAACGTCCTGATGCTCCAGCAGGTCGGCCAGGGTGATCAGCTCGTTGCCGGTTCCCGGTGGCATGTCGATGAGCAGAAAATCCAGCTCGCCCCAGTCGAAGCTGCCGATCAGGTGGTGCATGAAGTCATGCTTGTAGGCGTCGCGCCAGACGATAGGGGTGTCGTCCCGGTCCATCAGAAAGGCCAGTGAACCGACACGAATCGGCTGTGCCAGCCGATCATGATGGCACTGGCGTGTTTCCAGCCCGCCCGGGGTAAGGTGAACCCGCTGGCCAACCAGGTTGAAGAAGCGGCTCTGGTTGGGACCATGAATGTCGGCATCTGCAACGCCGACCCGGTAGCCTTCACGGGCCAGCCCTGCGGCCAGGTTGGCCGTCAGGGTACTTTTGCCCACACCGCCCTTGTTGGCCATCACCAGGATGATCTGGCCGATGCGCGCCAGTCGGTGCTGCAACAGCTGTTGTTCATGATGCGATTTGTCCAGTGCGCAATCCGCTTCCTGCGGACAGAACTGGCAGGCATGGCCCCGGCCGCAGTCGGCCGGGTGCAGGGTCAGCGGGTCCGTGCTGCCGGGGGTGAACTGGGATACAGACATAAGGGCATCTCCCAAGCCGGTTCAAGGGGCGGTGGTCGTATCCAGCATAATCCAGTTTTGACTGATCCGCTTGTCGCCATCGCGCTGAGCGGTGTCGCCCTGCCAGAGGGCGAACATGACCGGTACGGCCTCGCGCTCCAGGTCCACCTGATGCTCGCCGTCCACTTTCAGGGGGCGGGACATGACGACATGCCACTCGCTGTCCTGCGCGATGGCTTCACGGATGTAGGCGCTGGCGCCGGAGACCGGCTGTTCGGTCAGGCGGGTGGTGCTGCCGAAACCGCCGGCGGCCAGGTTTTCTGCCTGTTCCTCGTCGGCACGCCAGTACCAGATATTGACGGCATTATCAGGTCCGGTTCCCATCATCAATGACGTATCGGAGCCCTTGAGCGCGTACTGCACGGCCGCTCCGTCACGAAAGCGGTCGACGGCGGTGGCTCGATTTTCCGTGGCGTCTTTCCAGCGCAGCCGTACATAAAAGCGTTCGTCGGAGCGTGCCACCTGGAAGTACAGGTGCTTGGGGGTATTGGCGGTCGGGTCCATGCGCAGAATCACCGAGGTGTGTACCGGCGGTGCCGGCATCAGTTCGATGCGGTAGAGCGGCAAACGGTCCCAGATCAAGTCGTCCGGGTCATTTTGCGTGCGCAGGTAAATGGTGCCGGGAATTCGGGACACCTTGACGGTATCGCCGGGTTTGACGTCCATCGCGTTGGGGTTGAGTTCGCTGTGGTCGGCATGCACCGGCAGCCCGAAGGCCATCACCAGGCCCAGCAGGCAGGCATGGCGGAAGGCAGAGTGAATGGTCATGACAGAATCCTCGCGTCGGTCTAGTCCCAGAGCCCCTGGGGCAGGTTAGTCATCGGAATGCGTTGGCTGCCGGGCTGAGGGCAGGGCCCGACCTGTTCTTCCAGCGCATCTCGCTGATGCTCGGCCAGCTCTGGTAATACCTCGATCAGGTGTGCGAGAGTGGCGTCGAGCCCCTGTTCCGGCTCGCTGTGATAACGGCTGCGCAGTGCATTGAGCAGCGGTATCAGGTAACGGGTCAGAAAATCGCGTAGGGCGCGTCGGCAGTGGGATGGGTCTCGTCGGTTGTTCAGGGCCTGGGTTTCCAGATGGCATAGAAGAGCGCAGAATTCCAGCATTGCGACCAGATGATCGGGCTCATCCAGCATGCCTTCATCTTCCGTCGCAGCCTTGAGACCAAAATGCTTGTAGAACGTCTGTACATTGAGCAGGTAACTGGCCTGGGCTTCACCTTTGAGCAGAATCGGGTAAGCGCTGGCAACCAGCGGTACCCGCGGCTTGCCGCGCCGGCCATGGATGAAGGTGGCCATGTAGCCCACCTCCAGGTCGGTCTGGCTGGCGCTGGCGGCCAGCAAGGGGCAAGTTGGCTCACCCAGTGTGGCCAGCGCCTGCTCCATCAGATGGGCAACACGACCCGATTCGATGGCCTGCTGGGTTTCAGCCAGCGGGTAATCGAACAGGGCGGCTGCCAGGCGAAACAGGACGCCGCGGGCGTGTACACACTCCAACTCGACCGGTACCTCAGATATGTGATTCATACCGGCCTCCTCAGCTGAGCTTGAACATTTCGGCATGCTTGTAGCCGATCAGCGTATCCATCAACTCACTGTCACGGCCTTCAGCCTTGGCCTGGCGTTCGGCCCCGAGTGTTGCAAGCACCTCGCCAACCCGATCACCGAACAGGCTTTCCAGATACTCCAGCGGAATGCGTGATTCATCCAGGGCTTCGCCATTCGGTCCGTACTTGGAAGGTGACATGGGCGGCACATAGAACACGTTGGGCTGGGTGCCCCACTCCGGATGCAAGGGGAGAGCGACCTTGTATTTCTCCACCAGCAGGTGGATGGGCCCTTCCTCGTCATCACGGTAGCCGATCCAGCGAATACGGCCGACGCACTGCTGGGCGCAGGCGGTGGGCAGGCCCTTCTCGATGCGCGGGTAGCAGAAGATGCATTTCTCGGACTTGGAGATCTGCTCGTTGAAATACACCTTCTTGTAGGGGCAGGCGTTGACGCAGTAGCGATAACCGCGACAGCGCTCCTGGTCCACCAGCACGATACCGTCTTCTTGGCGCTTGTAAATCGCGTTGCGGGTACAGGCTGCCAGGCAGGCCGGGTTGGCGCAGTGGTTGCACAGCCGTGGCAGGTAGAAATAGTAGCTGTTGGGGTATTCGCCCAGCCCTTCATCCTCGTCCCAGTTGGCGCCCCAGGTGGGTTTGACGTTGGGGCGCAGCCAGGGATCGGTGCCGGTCATCAGCGCTTCTTCGTAGTTGTACTCCCAAGGAATACCATAGTCGTCCTGGCTGGGCTGGCGCCCCAGGCGCAAGCCGCCGTTTTCATCGAAGCCGCCGCCCATGTTTTGGTAGTCGCGGGGGTAGCCCTTGCCGGGTTGTGTTTCCACGTTGTTCCAGTACATGAACTCTCGGCCGTTGCGGTTGGTCCACATCAGTTTGCAGGCCGCGGTGCAGGTCTGGCAGCCGATACACTTGTTCAGGTCCAGTACCATGCTCAGTTGACGTTTGACAGCCATGACAATCTCCTCTTATACGGCCCGTGGGTCGCTGATTTCATCCGCCGTGGCCAGCGCGATGTCGTAGCTGCTTTCATGGATCACCTGGTTGGCGTTCCACATGGCGTAGATGAACTTGAGGTGGCCCCAGCCGCCCACCAGCTCCAGCGGCTGCAGCAGGGTGGCATGAGAGTTGTTCATCGGCTTGCGGTGGATGTACTGGTGCGGCTCCCAGCCGTGTTCCATCATGATCGAGTTGACCGGGATGCTGGGGTAGAATTTGGCCTGCGCGAAGAATTCGCCGTTGTCATTGAACAGCTTGACCCGGTCGCCATCCTTGATGCCGCGCTGTTCGGCCAGTTTGGGGTTGATGTAGATGTTGGGTTCGCCACGCTGCAGGCGGAGCAAGTACTTGTTGCTGCGCCAGTTGGAGTGAATCCCCCAGCGCGCATGCGGCGAGTAGAAGTGCAGCGGAAACTTGGACGCCTCGGGGCCGGCATAGAGCCGTGCTGTAGGGACAGTGGACTTGAGCCGTTCAAAGCGAGGATGGTCGACATAGAAAGTGATGCGACCGGTCAGTGTGTCATAGGGCTTTTTGCCATCGGTTTGCGCCGTGAACGGGTTGTAAGGCTGATCCTTCTGTAGCGGCTGGTTGGTACCGGCATGTTCGTTCATGACGATAAAGCCACGCTCGGCTGCTTCCTCAAAGGTTACGCCGTCGAACTCCGGTGAGTTCTCCACGATGTAGCGGCAGGCATCCAGTGCCGTGTTCAGCTTGCCGTTCATGGTGTAGTCGTCGTGGATCGTATGCAGGTCACGGGTGACGTCACCGTCCTGGATCGGGCCGATGCCGCGGGCGATGGCACGTTCCTGAATTTTCTTGGTCAGCAGCGCCATAATGTCCCAGTCGGGCTTGGATTCGCCCACCGGCGGCACCGATTCGGTGAACACGTTGCAGAAGCGGTGGTAGCCCTGGGTACGCAGATCCCAGGCTTCGTAGTGGCTGGCCGCTGGCAGTACGTAGTCGGCCCACTCGGCGGTGGAGTCCATGCGCACGTTGACGTTGACGTACAGTTCACTGGCCTGACGCAAATGTTCATCGCGGTAGTGCTCGGCCAGCTTGTTGCGGCGGAAGGTGTTGTCGGCGATGGAGATCATGCCCTTGATTTCGCCGTAGTACGGCATCCAGCCCTCGTCGATGGACTCCTGCATCATCTCTTCCATCTCGTCCACATCGAAACCGACCCGCTCCTTGAGCTTTTTGTTGTCGAAGTGACGACGGATACCGTCCATCATATCGCCGCGAAGCACCTCACCCAGGCCGCCGGGCTCGTAACGTGCGGACTTCTTGCCGTCAAAGGTGGCCAGTTCGGTCCATTTCGGGTGATTCCATACTACCCAGGAGGTATCCAAGCCACCGGTGCGGCCACCATGGCCGGTGAGGGCCAGTGCCAGGGCATACCCCCAGCCGATATACAGGCAGTTGGAGTAACTGGAGGTGATGTAGCCCAGCATGATGATCGCCTTGCGTGACTTGGCCATCAGGCGAGCTTCGTTGCGCACCACGTCGGCATTCAGACCGGTCTGTTTGCGGGTTTTCTCCGGCGGGTATTTGGCCGCCTCTTTCTTAACCTGTTCGAATACGGTGGTGACATCGATGCCGTTGACCTCAAAGGTGCCTTCCAGCGCCGGGTCTACATCGCCCAGTTTCAGATCCTTGTCTTCGCTGCCCATGGAGCCCTTGGCCATGACCGCCTGGTTGGTGTTCAGGTCCCAGTGGTAGAACACCTCGTCCGAGCCGCCATCAACCAGATCGCTCTCACGCAGTAGCTTGCCGTTGTCGCGGCGCACCAGCATCGGCAGGTCGGTCTGTTCCTTCATGAATTCGGGCTTGTACAGCTTCTCTTCGATGATCACGTTGACAAAGGACATCGCCAGGAAGGGATCCGAGCCCTGCTCGATTGGCATCCACAGGTCGGTATGGATGGAGCTGGGGTTGTAGTCCGGTGCCGTGCTGATGATGCGGGCACCGTTGTACTTGGCTTCCCAGATGTAATGCGCATCGGGTATGCGAGTGGCGTTGGGGTTGATCATGCCGAGCATGATGTAATCGGCATCGAACCAGGCATCGGAGGTAAAGCTCTCCAGCGGGTTGCCGTAGGCCAGGTGAGCACCGGTGTTGAGGTCGCCTACCACGGTGAAGCCGTCCAGCTGGATGCCGCCCACCAGCGAGGCAAAGCGGTTGGGGCCGGACTGTCGCACCATGGTCTGGTTGCCCGAGCCTTGGTGAGTTTTCAGTTTGCCGGGGCCGTACTTCTCGAAAATATCAATCACCTTGTCGGCAATTTCTTCGGTGGCCTGGTCCCAGGAAATGCGCTGCCATTTGCCCTCGCCCCGTTCGCCGGCGCGTTTGAGCGGATGGCGCAAGCGATCGGCCTCGTACATGGAAGTGGAGTGCACGGCGCCTTTCTGGCAACCACGGGGGTTGGCGTCAGGGACATTTGGATTGACCATGGGGTATTTGGCGATCTGCTCTTCGCGAATCACCAGGCCGTCTTTGACGTAGACGTCCCAAGCGCAGTTGCCCATACAGTTGATGCAATGAGCGGCATGACCGATATGGTCCCAGTCCCATTCGCTGCGGTACAGGTCTTCCCAACTGCGGTAGGGATATTCACTGGATAGGGTGTTGCGTATCGGTTCGAGCCGGTTCAGGGCCCAGCCCTTGCCGCTGACCACAGCCCCTGCCGTGGTGAGACTCAGTCCCTTGAGGAAGTTGCGGCGTTTGAGTTTCCACATGTGCATGTTCATGCCCTCCTCGTAGACCGGCCCGGGCATCCTGTGGAGAGTCGGTCATTCTGGTCATTTTTTAACCAAAAATAGCAGTCGATTTGAGAGGGGGCGTACAAAAACCGAGTTGCCTTTGTTTAAATCAATCGGGTTTTGACTTGTATCATGCTCATCTGTTTGACTTTTTACTCTGGCGTGAAATTAATGCATTTTGCTTGGTCTTATCCATCAAGCAGCTCATGTAATGGATAAAACTCAACCGGCTCGCCTTCGCGAACCGGCTGCCGTGGGGGAATTCGAATCAGGCCGTCACACTGCAGTAGCGAGGATAGGGTACCCGAGCCCTGCGGCTCGACCAGACTGACAGTGCCGTCCAGGCCGCGCCGAGCGCGCAGGTACTCTTCACGGGTATTGGTATGCTCGCGCGCAAAGGCGGCCTGCAGTACCCAAGGCCTCTGGTCGGTGGTGTGGAGTCCTTGTGCCTTGCATAAACAGGGGCGTACCAGCAGGGCAAAGGTGACCAGTGCCGCACCCGGGTTGCCGGGCAGGCCGAACAGAGGCGTACGGCCAATCTTGCCGGCAGCGAAGGGTTTTCCCGGCTTGAGGTTAATTCGCCAGAGATCCAGCTGGCCCAGATCCTGAATGGCGGTCTTGACGTGATCTTCCTCACCGACCGAAACACCGCCAGTGGTCAGGATGATGTCGACATGCTCGGCGGCTTGGCTGAGGGCGTTACGCGTACTGGCCCGGCTATCGGCCACGGGGCCCAGGTCAAGTGTTTCCAGCCCCAGCTGGCGCAACAGGCACAGTACCAGATAGCGGTTGGAGTTATAGATTTGCCCCGGCTTCAAGGCGACGCCTGGATCAGCCAGTTCATCACCGGTCGACAGCACTGCCACCCGCAGGCGTCGATACACTTCGACCTCCGCCCGACCGATGGAGGCCAGGACACCAATGGCCGTGGCATTGAGCCGAGTACCGGCCGGCATGACCACCGTCCCCCGGCGAATATCCTGTCCGCGCGGACGAATATTGCTGCCCGCTGCCGTGTCGGGGGCAATGAGAACCTGGTTGTTTTCAAGCAAGGTTCTTTCTTGCATTACCACCGTATCGGCCCCGGCGGGGATAGGGGCGCCGGTAAAAATGCGTGCCGCTGTCCCTGGAGTCAGGGGAGGCGGTGCCGTGCCGGCCGGAATGCGTTGGCTGACCGGGAGGGGGGTCGGTTGATTGGGTATCAGGTCGGCATGACGCAGGGCATAGCCATCCATGGCACTGTTATCGGTCGGCGGCACATCAACCGGCGCGCAGCATTCACGGGCCAGCACCCGCCCGTGTGCCTGCAGCAGGGCACAGGGCTCGCGTGGCAGGCGGCACTCGATGCCGGCCAGCAGCAGCTCAAGGGCACTGCCCAGCGGTATCAGGCCCGGTTGGGAGCAGGGGTCAGTCATCGCCGCCTTCCTGACGTGCCAAGCGATCTTCCAGTGCACGCTGCAATGTTCCGACAAAGTTGCAAGGGCGGTAGCGGGCATCCAGCTGCTCGCTGATGATTTGGTCCCAGCCGGTACGGCAGGCACCGGTCGAGCCAGGCAGGCAGAAGATCAGCGTGCCATTGGCCAGCCCGGCCAGGGCCCGTGACTGAATAGTGGAGGTGCCGATTTCCTCATGTGAGAGCTGACGAAAAAGTTCACCAAAGCCTTCGACCTGCTTGTCGAGCAGCGGCATGATGGCCTCCGGTGTGGAATCTCGATGTGAAAAGCCGGTACCGCCGGTCACCAGGACCACCTGTGTGGCAATATCAGCAATCCATTCCGATACGCGGGCTCGCATCCGGTAGATGTCATCCTGCACGATGTCGCGCGCGACCAGATGATGCCCGGCGCTTTGCAGGCGCTCCACCAGCATGTCACCGGACGTGTCATTGGCTGCCGTGCGCGTGTCGGATACGGTCAGTACACTGATGTTCAACGGTACGAAAGTCGAGGTCGTGGTCTTGGACATGGTGACTCCGTCAGGCGGCTTCAGCCGCCGGTCATGTTCATGAAACGCAGAATCTGGGGGGCTTCATCCAGGTTAAACTCGTGTCGCTCCGGCTTGATGGCCATGGCGTCAACCAGTGTTTGATGCAGACGCTCGGTATTGCCGGGATACTCACGCAATATTCGGCGCAGATCGACCGAGTGCTCATTGCCCAGGCATAGCAGCAGGCGGCCTTCCACGGTGACGCGTACCCGGTTGCACTCGCTGCAGAAATTATGGCTGTGTGGCGAGATGAAACCGACACGGATGGCGCTGTCAGCCATGCGGAAGTAACGTGAAGGACCACCGGTGCGATCAGTGGAGGGGGTCAGCGGGTAGCGGCTGCTGATGCGCTCGCGCAGCTCGTCACTGGAACAGAAGCACTCGGCACGGCCATGCTCGGAGATCACGCCCAGTGGCATTTCCTCGATAAAACTGATGTCTAGTCCCGAGCGGCGGGCAAACTCGACCAGATCCAGTACCTCGTCATCATTGCGCCCTTTAAGGACAACGGTGTTGAGCTTGATACGCTTGAATCCGGCACTGCGCGCCGCTTCTATGCCGTCAAGCACCTGTTCCAGACGGCCGTGACGGGTCAGATGAGCGAAGCGCTCTGACTGCAGTGAATCGAGGCTGATATTGAGGCGTTGCACGCCGAATCGGGCCAGATCCTGCGCTCGCTTTCTCAATTGTGAACCGTTGGTCGTCAAGACCAGTTCGGCCGGAAGTTGGCCCAGGCGCTCGACCAGGGTCATCACGTCACGTCTGACCAGCGGCTCGCCGCCGGTCAGACGGATCTTGTTTATGCCCAGGCGGGTGAAGGCGTGGGCGACATCGTACAGCTCTTCCAAAGACAGCACCTGATCGTGGGGGAGAAAGCGCATCTTTTCAGTCATGCAATAGACGCAACGCAGGTCGCACCGGTCGGTGACCGACAGGCGCAAATAAGTGACATGGCGACCGAAGCGGTCTACAAGCCGGGAGGACATGGCGGGCTCCCCGTTCTGTTCAGGATGTATAGAACCATAGACGTGCCTGTGTCGGCTCGCAAACCGTCTATGGTGAAATCAGAGACTTTTCATCATGGGGTGGGGCAATGCACGATCAACCGGTTTTTCCTGACATCAGCGGGGTGATTCTGGCCGGAGGGCGCGGCCGGCGCATGGGAGGCTGTGATAAGGGCCTGCTGCCGCTTCAGGGACAGCCACTGGCCGAACACGTCCGTCAACGACTGGTGCCGCAGGTCAGTGAACTGTGTCTGGTGGCCAACCGGTCACTGCCGGCCTACCGACAGCTAGGCTTGGCGGTCATGCCGGATTGCCTGCCGGGTCAGCCGGGGCCGCTGGCCGGTATGCTCACCGGGCTGCAGCAGGCGCGGCATGAGTGGGTCCTGTTCAGCCCCTGCGACACCCCCTGGCTGCCGCCTGACTTGGCATTCAGGCTGTGGCGGGCCGTTGCCGGCACACCAGTGCAGGCAGTGGTGGCTCGGGAGGGGGGGCAGACGCACTGGCTGTGCTGTCTGGTGCACCATGCACAACGAGAATCCCTGCAGCAGGCGTTGGCAAGCGGTGTTCGCAGCGCGGGCGCCTGGCTGGTTGCCCAGGCGTGTATCTATG
Source organism: Marinobacterium weihaiense (assembly GCF_019061305.1). Taxonomy (GTDB): domain Bacteria; phylum Pseudomonadota; class Gammaproteobacteria; order Pseudomonadales; family Balneatricaceae; genus Marinobacterium; species Marinobacterium weihaiense. Next base: position 18,321 of record NZ_JAHQZT010000026.1, on the reverse strand, counting down.
CGGATTTTACTGATTGCCCGGGTGCATTCGGCAATCTGAACACCCCGGAGGAACTGCAACAGGCCGAGCAGGGACACCTGCCCACCGGGTGACGCCGGTTTTTGTTATCATGATACTTTCATCGTCGCATCCGTATCCCCTCCGAACGGATGCCCTGCAAGGAGTGCTTCATGCGATTCAAGCATCGCCGTCATGCCCGTCCACCTGCCTGCGTGCACATGTTTTCATACCTACTCGGAGTGCACTGATGACTGCCAAGGGGCGCGTTAAAAAATGGAACGCCGACAAGGGATTCGGTTTCATTCAGCCGCTGGACGGGGGCGGCGATCTGTTCTTTCATGTCAGTGCACTGCGTGACCGGAGCCTGTTACCGCAAATCAATCAGCTGGTGACCTACGAGTCGAGTACGGACAAGAACAACCGACCCCGAGCCGAGTCAGTCATGTTGGCCGGGACCAGTGTGCGTCGTGAGGAGCGGAATGCCCGCCCGCTTGCGCCGGTCCTGTTGCCGGCCCTGGCAATACTGGTGCTCGTTTGCATCGTAGCACTGGTCGGATACCTGCCCTGGCACATACCGCTGCTGATGGCGGCCATGAGTGTGTGGACATTTGCGGTGTATGCCTGGGACAAGGAGGCGGCTCGCAATGATCGTCGGCGTACGCCCGAAGCGACGCTGCATATGCTGGCCGTCCTGGGCGGCTGGCCAGGCGCCTGGTGTGCCCAGCAGCTGCTCAGGCACAAGTCGGTCAAGGCCGCGTTTCGGGTGGCCTTCTGGTGGACGGTCGGCATTCATCTGGCTGTGCTTGGTTATTTGGCCAGTGCACCGGGACGCTCGCTCTGGCAGGCGCTGCTGTGACGACACAGCCACCCACCGCGATGCCCGTTGAGACCGTTGCACTTGAGATGGATCAACTGCATGTGCTGAATCGTTTTTATAAGCGCAACGGCCACAAAGGCAAAGCCCGGCCGGGTGATCATGCCTTTGTGCTGCACCTGAATGGTCAGGTGCTGGCTGGCGTTCGCTTTGAGGTCATGGCTGAAGGTTGGCTGATGCGCGGGCTATGGGTGCACCGGAACTGGCGCGGGCAGGGGCTTGGACGTCAGTTACTCCAGGGCTGTGAGGTCCAGTGGTCGGCACAGCCCTGTTACTGCTACCCCTACCGCGAGCTTGCGGCTTTCTATACACGCATTGGTTTTGTAGCGGTCGAAGAGCATGTCGCTCCGCGTCTCCAGACCTTGCTGAGCCGCTACCGCCGCCGAGGTGAAGATGTCGGTTTGATGCGGTTTAGTGGCCTCGTCCGGAGCACTGACTATACTGACAGCATCGATAGCCAGCCGTTATCTTCCTGAAGCGGGAGCTGCTGGCCGGGGCGGGCATCCGGTGCCCGAACGAGGGCTGCAACAGAGCAGTCGAGCATACAACAGCGGTGATCACCATGACCTTGTGCAAGGATCTGGTCGAGGGGCGCATCCGCTTCTACTGGACCAGTCAGTCCGGGGCATTGCTGAGCCCGATGATGGCAACGTTACAGGAAGCGGCGGAGTGGTGGACAGCCTTTCAGTTTTCACAGTATGAAGGGCCGGAGCGGCGTTGCTCGATCATTGATCGTCGCAGCGATCATGACAAGCGGCGTCGTTTTGAGAGCCGGGATGCCAACCCCATGGGGCGCCGGACAACAGACCGGCCGGTGCGGGTTGACTGTGACATGGCGACACCCAAGATCGATCTGATCAACCGAATGGAAACCAGTCTTGAGGCCGTTGATCGACCTGCACATTGAAAACGGGCCGTGGGCCGGCCCGTCTGGAACGTAGAATTACAGCAGGCGGGCGATATGGTCTTCGCGCTCGGTCGAAGCCGGGTGGCTGGACAGCATGCTGCCCTTGCCGCCATCCATCTGCTGAAACTTCTTCATCACGCTCAAGCCTGCACGCGGGTCGAAGCCGTGCTTTTTCATGAAGCTGACGGCATAGGTATCGGAATCACGCTCCTGTGACTGGGAGAACTGAGCGTTGACCAGGGCTTCACCCAGCGCACCCAGCTGCGAACTGGACAGCTGAGCGGCACGCCCGCCCTGGCTGGCAACGCCCTTGCGTACCGCGGATGTGGCGTACGCGGTGCGCATGGCCTTCAGCGAGTGTCCCAGCTTGACGTGGCCGATCTCATGGCCAATAACGAAGCGGACTTCATCATCGGAAAACGTGTCCAGCAGGCCGCGATACACGCGGATGGTGCCGTCCGACATGGCGAAGGCGTTGATCTGCGGGCTGTCATATACCTTGAAGTTCAGAGCCAGGCCATCTTCGTTGCGGAATTTTCGCACCAGACGGTTCAGGCGCTTGGTATAGCGGCTGGAAGCTGGCATGACGTCGTTCTGCTGATCCATCTGCACGGCGGCCTGTGCGGCCATGGCCTTGGCGTCGCTTTCGCTCAGGGTGGCGGCACGCGCGGCATCCTGCAGCGCAGACAGTGAAGTCGTGTTCAGATTGCCGTCAACACAGCCGGTCAGAGAGGTGCCGATCATCAGAGCAGCCGCAACCGAGAGAAGAGTCCTTTTCATGTTTGGTCCTTAGTTCAATGGCTCAACTGGAACGCGATTTATAGCAAAAAACGGCCCTGGCAGCCACACCGCATCACTGGCCGGGGGCTGCCGCAGCCAGCGGTGTTCAGTGCGACAGCACGCGAGACAGGAAGGCCTGGGTACGTTCGTTTTGAGGGGTGTCGAAGACCTGGTCCGGCGCACCTTCTTCAACAATGCGGCCTTCATGGATATAAATCACCCGGTCTGCCACCTCGCGGGCAAAGCCCATCTCATGCGTCACCACCATCATGGTCATGCCTTCGCGTGCCAGTTCGCGCATCACGTCCAGCACCTCGCCCACCATTTCCGGGTCCAGTGCCGAGGTTGGCTCATCAAACAGCATTAGGCGCGGCTCCATGGCCAGCGCGCGTGCGATGGCCACGCGCTGCTGCTGTCCCCCGGACAGCTGGTTGGGATACTTGTCGGCCTGATTACCGATACCGACCCGCTCCAGCAGGCGCTCGGCGCTGTCGCTGGCCTGTGCCTGGCTCATGCCCTTGACCTTCATCGGTGCCAGCATGATGTTGCGGCGCACGCTCAGGTGTGGGAACAGGTTGAACTGCTGAAACACCATGCCCACTTCCTTGCGAATGGTGTTCAGTGCCTTCTGGCTGCCGCCATGCGGCTCCAGGCCGTGACCATCCACCACCAGTGTGCCGGTGTTGTATTCCTCCAGCCCATTGATGCAGCGGATCAGCGTGGACTTGCCCGAGCCGCTGGCCCCGATGATGACCACGACCTCGCCGGTCTTGACCTGCAGATCGATATCCTTGAGCACATGGTGCTCACCGAACGATTTGTTCAGTTGCTTGATTTCAACAATGTTGGACATGGGCCGCTCCTCAGACTGCATTGATGCCACGGCGCTCGAACAGGCGCAGCAGGAGGGAAAGGGACAGGGTGATGATCAGGTACATGATCGCGACCACGAAATAGACCTCAAAGGCAGTGAAGGTATTGGCGATGTACACCTGGCCCTGGCGCACCAGTTCGCCCACGCCGATCACCGAGAACAGTGAGGTGTCCTTGATGCTGACGATGGCCTGGTTGCCCAGTGGCGGGATCATGCGGCGCAGGGCCTGGGGCCAGATGATGGTCCAGAAGGTCTGGGTACGGGACAGTCCCAGGGACAGACCGGCTTCGCGTTGTCCCTTGGCAATGGACTGTACGCCGCCGCGCACCACCTCGGAGATGTAGGCACCGGAGTTGAGGGCGATGGCCGCAATGGCGGCGGTAACCGGTTCGATAGGGCCGCCGAGCAGGTCGGGCAGGCCGTAGAAGATGAACAGCACCTGGACCAGAATCGGTGTGCCGCGAAAAATTTCGATATAGGCAGTTGCCGGCCAGCGAAGATACCAGCGGCGATTGAGGCTGAGCAGGCCGAACAGGATGCCCAGCACAAAGCCGGCCAACAGGCCTCCGAACGAGATCATCAGGGTGTAGGGGGCCCCCTTGAGCAGGAAGGGGATGGCATCAATGGCTGCTTGCCAGTTGAAACTGAACGTGGATTCCACGAATCAAGGCTCCGTCATGTACAGGCGGGGAACACCGGCCCTGCAGGGCCGGCCGCGGGCGATTACTGGCTGCCCGGCATCGTGCCGAACCACTTCTCATAGATGCTCTGGTAGGTGCCATCGGCCTTCATCCCGGCCAGTGCCGCGTTGACTTCATCCAGCCAGGGGCTGCCCTGCTTGAGCGCGATGCCGTACTGCTGCCCCTCATACAGCGGACCGACCGTTTTGGTGCGTCCTTGACCGCGGGTACTGGAGAAGTAGCCCACGTTGGGCGCGTCGTAGAACACCGCGTCAACGGCACCGGACATCAGTGCCATGTACATGTCCGAGCTGCCCGGATAGGGCGTCACGTTCTCGTCCTGCTCCAGGTTGGCCTGCAGAAAGTTGTAGCTGGTACTGCCGATCTTGGTGCCGACCTTGGCGCCTTCCAAGTCACTTATGCTGCTGACATCCTGGTTGTTGGCGCGCACCAGAATGCGCAGCCCGGAGTCGTAGTAGGGATTAGAAAAGTCGACGATTTCCTCGCGCGCTTCGGTAATGGTGATGCCGGCCAGTGCCATGTCCACGTTACCGGTTTGCAGGGCGGGAATGATGCCGTTGAAGTCCATGGTGCTGAGGTCGTACTCGAATCCCGAGCGCTTGGCGACTTCTGCCAGAATGTCCATGTCGAAGCCGATCATTTCGCCGGTGGCCTGATCCATCATTTCAAAGGGGACAAAGCTGGGGTCGGTGGCGACACGCAGGGTGTCGGCATGGGCGGCCGTTGCAGCCGCCGACAGGGCCAGGCCGGCGCCCAGGGTTTTCAGCCATTTCATCGTCATGCTTGCTCCTTGTTGTCCTTAGCGGCCCGGGGAGTGTCGCCCAGCAGGTGCCGCCATGTATCGTTTGGCGCTCGCCCCCTCAGAACCGAGCGTCGCCAAATTCCATCGTATTACTATGATTCATGTTGGCACCAAAAATCAAATCGATCGGTTACATACCGGTGTTTGTTACCGGGAAATCGGCTTGGTTGGTTGTAAAATCATGGTGTTGCGGCAAGAAGAGTGAGCGATAGGCGTAAAGATCAGCCTGAAATAGTGTTGTGCTGGTCCAATTAGGTACCTGAAATGCATCGTGATTGAGTCTATTTCCAGCCCTGCAACCAGGTCTCGGTATCGAGCAGGGTCTGCCAGCGCAACGTTTGGGTACGCTTGGAATGCACGGCCTGGAGGTCGATCCACTCAATCGGATCATCCGGGTGCTCGGGTTTGACCACGCGCGTCACGATGAAGTGCTTTTCACGGTTCACCGGGTGAATGGCGGTCCACTTGCTCAGCATCAGCTTGCGCGGATTGAGTCGACGGGGAGGTGGCGTGACATGGGGCATGGCGAAACGGCTCGGCAGTTAACAACAGAGTCAATTACGTGTCGGCTGTGGTTGTGGATCTTTGCAGAGCGATAGGTTGCGGGGGCGGTTATGATCCGGCCAACAGAAAGTCGAGTGAGGTGACAGGGGGATCGGAGGGTATAAAAAACAAAAGGGCGTATCATCCTGAGTACGCCCTCTCTTCAGCAATCCATTTCCTTGTAGCGTCGCATCCTGCTATCCGTGCTGCTACCCTCGCCGAGTTCTGCTGCCGATCCCTTGCAGCCCTGAACTTGAACACATTATAGAAACCCCAGCAGTGACATGGATATAGGAATTTTTCCTATTTTGCTGCCAATCGAGTGGAATGCATCATCTTCACCACAATGCTCGGTAGAGGGCCACGATATCATCCCGGGTCGGAATACGGGGGTTGTTGCCAGGGGAGCCCGAATCCAGCGCCTGTCGAGCCATTTCTTCGGTCACCGACATGAAATGCGCCCGGTCGATGCCGAACTGTGCCGGTGTGGGGACCTGCAGTTCGTCATTCAGCGCCGTTAGTTCGGCCAGCAGTTTGTCATTGGCCGTGGCCGTATCGTCGGCCGGGCCAGCCACGCCGATGAGGCGCGCACATTCGGCGTAACGTTCCGGCGCGGCCGGGATTGAATGGGCCGTGACGCTGGGCAGCAGCATGGCATTGGACAGGCCGTGGGGAACATGGAAAAAGGCGCCGATGGGACGACTCATGCCGTGCACCAGTGCGACCGAAGCATTGGAAAAGGCAATGCCAGCGAGGGTCGAGCCCAGCATCATTGCTTCACGAGCCTGCTTGTCTGCGCCGTCGTGATAGGCGCGGCGCAGGTGGGGGCCGAGCAGACGCATGGCCGCCATGGCCTGGGAATCGCTGTAGGCATTGGCCTTGCGGCTGACATAGGCCTCCATGGCATGCGTCAGTGCATCAATGCCGGTATCTGCGGTGGTGCGTGGCGGCAGGCTCAGGGTCAGACTGTAATCGATCAGCGCGGCCACCGGCATGAAACCGAGCCCGGCACAGAGCATTTTTTCGTCGTTGTGCTCATCGGTAATGATGGTGAAGCGTGTCGCCTCACTGCCTGTTCCGGCCGTGGTGGGAATGGCGATCAGGGGCAGCCCCGGCTCGTCCACCTGACGAGGAAACTTGTAATCACGCATGGTCCCGCCGTGCCGCCCCAGGATGGCAATGGCTTTGGCACTGTCGATGGGGCTGCCGCCTCCCAGTGCAATGATGCAGTCGTAGTCGCCGCGTTGGACCTGATCGACGCCGGCCATGATGGACGCGACCGTTGGCTCGGGCACCGTGTTGGCAAAGACATCCGCTACCAGTGCCTTGGCCTGCAGCTGCTGCTGAAGGCGGTCGACGTATCCCAGCTGTACCATCATCGGGTCCGTGATGATCAGTGGACGTGAGCAGTTCAGGCGACCGAGAACGTCACCAATGGCGTCGCTGGCACCTGCGCCGATCTGCATGATACGGGGCAGGATGATGCCGGCAGACAAAGTGGCAGTTGTGGGGTGACGGTCGGGAGAGTTGTTCTGCATGGCCAAATCCTCTGGCATCTGGCCCCGTGCGCAGGGTGCGTTTGACGGGGCCCGTTTCTGATTATTGTTATGGACCTTGAATATCCGGGCAATACTGGACTCTGCAGGCACCATAAGAGCCTGGTACAGGTGCTGTCAATCGGCTTTGTTCAGTGCCAATGGCGGTTGCGCCAGGGGGCTGGCGAGTGGCTGAACGACGGTTGAAGGCCGCTTATGCCAAATCCACGCATCTCGGCTGTATGACGGCCTACCTGCCCATCGGCAAGCAGGCCTGGGGGCACACTAGGCGCGTTCGGTCTCGCGTGCAGGCGCCGGGATAACCGGCTTGCGCGACCAGTAACCGGCGAGGATGGAGCCGGAGATGTTGTGCCAGACTGAGAAAATCGTGCCCGGAATAGCGGCGATCGGTGTGAAGAATTTCATTGCCAGTGCGGTTGCCAGCCCGGAGTTCTGCAGGCCGACTTCAAAGGCGATGGTGCGGCTGATGGTACTGTCGAAGCCGCAGGCACGGCAGGCACCATAGCCGGCAGCCAGGCCCAGGCCATTATGCAGCATCACGGCCAGTGCGATAATGGCGCCCTGGCTGGCCAGGTTGTCCTTGTTCAGTGCCACGACAATGGCAATGATCATCACGATGCTGACCATGGACACCAGCGGCAGAACCGGGTCGATCCGCTTGATACGCTCGCGGGCCACCGCGTTGATGGCAACGCCGATGGCCACCGGAATCAGCACGATCTTGACCAGGCTCATGAGCATGCCGCTGATCGGCACGTCGACCGTCTGGCCCACTAGCAGGCCGGTCAGCAGTGGCGTCAGTACCACGCCCAGCAACGTGGACAGGGCTGTCATGGAAATGGACAGTGCCAGGTTGCCGCCCGCCAGAAAGGTCATCACGTTGGAAGAGGTGCCGCCGGCCACGGCGCCCACCAGTACCATGCCGACGGTCTGGTCGGTATCAAACCCCAGTACCAGGCTGATGCCCAGTGCCAGCAGCGGCATGACACTGAACTGCAGCAGCACACCGATGCCGATGGCACTTCGAAAGCGCAGCACGTTGCGGAAATCCATGGGCGTGAGCGTCAGTCCCATGGCCAGCATGATGGCGGTCAGCAGGGGCACGATCGAACTCTTGAGTTCGGTAAACAGGGCCGGTTGCAGGTAGGCGACGACCGAAAACAGAATGGCCCAGGCGGGAAAAAGTTGGGTAATGCGATTAAGCATGGGGAACCTCAAGCAGAATAAAGCGCGACATTCGTCAACAACGGGGCACGACCGAAGCCGTGGCATGGGCGCTGGATCACAGCGTGCAGGAGACCGCGACACGCGGGCTTGTGGCGGGGCGTGGGCGGGAGTCGCAATATACCGCCGGTTTGTCTGAACGGCCAGTCGAATCCTGACGTCTTGGGACGTCAGGGAATGCCGGCTTTCACCTGACTGGACTGACTATTAATCGGTCAGCAACGGCAGATGACCGGTTTTGACCAGAATAATGGTCTCTTTATCCACAAAGGGATGATGTTGGCTGAGGTGAGGGCTGCGTAGCCAGGTACCGGCCGGGTAGCGGCCATGTTCGTCACAAAACTCGCCGGACAGCACCAGAATCTCCTCGCCGCCGAAATGGCGGTGGGGCTGGAAGCGTTCACCGGGCGGCCATTTCACCAGCGCGGTGTGCTGGCCTTCGAAGTCGTGCAACGGCATGACCTCAAGGCCGCCGACGCCGGGCCGCCAGGGCTGCTCGCGGGTCTGGATGCGGACGCTGCGCAGGTCATTTTTGTCAAACTGGTTCAATTTGACGAAAATGATACAGCCTTCGCGGCTGAAGGGTGCATGGCGGCTGCCGGGCGGGTTACGCAGGTAGCTGCCGGACGGATAGTCGCCGCTGGCATCGGAAAAGACGCCTTCCAGCACGAAAATTTCCTCGCCCAGCGGGTGAGGGTGCTCGGAAAAGGCTGTGCCGGGGGCGTATTCCACGATGCTGGTGGTGTGCCCGGCTTCCTTGTGTTCGCGCTCCAGCGGCTTGCGACGAACGCCCGGCGCCGGGCTGGGCAGCCAGTCCTGCTGGCCGGTCTCGATCACCAGGCGCTGGCTGAAATCCATGTTGAAGGCTTCCGGCAGTACTGTTGTTTGCGTTGAATCAGGAACCATATCCACCTTTCATGTTCATAATGATCACAGTCTCGGATAGTAAGACTGCCGACCTGTTGTAAATGTTCACTCTTTCAGGATCTCGACCGACGTGACACGTCCTTTTCTGCAACCTGCCCGCAAGGCTTCGGTATTGTTACTGCTGAGTGCTTTGCTGTTGCTGGCGCAGCTGTCAGGCTCGATGAGCCTGCACGCGATGACCATGCCGTCGTCGGCCGAGACCGTGCATGATCCGCACTGTGGCAGCGACATGCCCTGTGCTGCCCTCGAGATGGCCGATTGCTGTGCCGACACCCTCAGCGATTGCCTGCTGGAGTGTGCCCAGAGCACTGCCTGGCTCGATACCCGCCCGTTATCGGTCGTCCTGGCCTTAGTGCGCGCCCTGCCACCCCCCGTCGATCAGCATTGGCCGGAGCAACCGGCTGAGCCGCCTTACCAGCCACCCCGGTGGACTGCGTTCGGCTGACCGCGTCGGCCAAAACGGAATTCACAGGCGATTGACCATCTGATTTTACATGCGAGAAGGCGCCATGGCGCGCCTATCCTCGACGGGAGATACACCATGATGACACTGCACAAGACCCTGCTTGCCTCTGCTCTGTCCGGCCTGATGCTGGCCGGTTTCGCTGCGCCAGCACAGGCGGCCCAAGCCACCGCTGCCGGCCAGTTGCTGCAGGCGGCCAAGAGCGAGACACTGAAGGTTTACAAGAGCCCGACCTGTGGCTGCTGTGAGGAGTGGATCGAGCATGCCGAGGCAAACGGCTTCGAGACCCGTGCGTTCCACCCGCAGAACCTGACCCAGATGAAACTGGACATGGGCATCGAAGGGCGCTTCCACTCCTGCCATACCGCGGTCACCGAGTCCGGCTACCTGTTCGAAGGCCATGTGCCGGCACGGCTGGTGAAGCAGTTCCTGGCCAACCCGCCGGAGGGGGCCCTTGGGCTGACCGCGCCGGGCATGCCCATGGGGAGTCCCGGCATGGAAATGGGCGACCGTTTCGAGCCTTACCATGTCCTGCTGATGAAACAGGGCGGTGGCTATGAAATCTATGCCACCATCCGTGAACAGCAGTCCCAGTACTGAGGTATCTGACGCTGTCGCTCAGGTCCGAAAGCGTTCGACCTGAGACGACAGCTGACCGCTCAACTCAGCCAGGTGATCGGTGCTGACACTGGTCTCGCTGACCACCTGGTCGACCTCCCGTGACAGGTCGCTGATGCGACTGACATTCGCGTTCACTTCTTCCGCAACCGCCGACTGCTGCTCCACGGCCGAGGCGACCTGAGTGTTCATGTCGTTGATGGTCACAACCGCGTCGGCAATGGATCTCAGCATCTGTGCGGCTTCCTGCATGTTATCCACACTGCCGGCGGCGTTTTGGCTGCACGCCTGCATGGCGGCATTGGCCTGACGGGTACGGTTCTGCAACTGCTGAGCGGTCTGCTGGATCCGCTGCGTGGAGGCCGACGTGTTCTGTGCCAGCTGGCGTACCTCATCTGCGACCACCGAGAAGCCGCGCCCGGCATCACCGGCACGGGCCGCTTCGATGGCGGCATTCAGTGCCAGCAGGTTGGTCTGCTCGGCAATGCTGCTGATCAGCTCGGTCACCTGTCCGATCTCACGGCTGTCTTCTTCCAGTGCGCGCATCAGCTCGCTGGCGCTGCGGACCTCTGCGGCGAGGGCGTTGATGGCCTCGCTGGCGGCGTCAATGGTCTGCAGGCTTTCGCGCGCCTTGTCGCCGACTTCCTGCGTGGTGGCGGCGGTATGCTGGGCGTTGTGACTGACCTCCTTGAATGAGCTGGCCAGCTCGGTGACGGCGGAGGCCAGGTGCTCGGTCTGTTCGCTCTGCTGGCGGGTCTTGCGGCTGGCATCCCGGTTGCGCTCTGACGTGGCGGCCAGTTGGCGATTCAGCTCCTGGCTGCTGCTCTGGGTCTGGCTGATGGCCTCATGCACCAGGCGAATGTAGGTCTGCAGGCCCTGTGCCAACGGTGTGTGCGCATCCTTGAGTTCGTGGCGCAGGTCGATGTTGCCGTCGTCCACGGCCAGGTGCGACACAATGCTGGACAGCTCCTCGGCCTGTTCGCCTTCACGTTTGAGCAGACGTGCCATGTAGATCAGCAGAGCGGTTTCAAATACCACAAAGGCGGCATGCAGAAAGACGATGCCCCAGCCGGTGCGCAGTTCGAAGATGTAGACCGAGGAGCCCTGTTGCTGCAGGTAATTGAACAGCAGGTGATGAACGGCGATGGCACCGGCGGCCAGCAGAATCGGCAGCCAGTCGCGGTAATAGAGCAGAAATGCCAGCAGTACGAAGATGGCAAAGTGAAATTCGATCATGCCGCGGCTCTGATGGATCAGCAGTGCGGAGAACACCATGAACCCCAGGCCCTGAGTTACGCGGGTCAGCCGACTGCCCGGCTGCAACCCGGTCAGCACGGCGCAGACCAGCGTGGTGGGAAGCCCGATCACCAGTGCCTCGGTCCAGGTACCGTACCAGCTGGCCAGCCCCAGGCTGAGCAGCAGCAGGAATCCCTGCACACCGGTCATCAGGCGGTCACCCTGCCAGTAAAGTCTGGTCATCGAAAACAGTTGTGTGTTTGCAGTCATGGACGTACTCCAGCCTGTGCAAGAGAGAGCGAATCCGGCCACGGACAGAGGCATCCGCGTGCCACTTGAAAGGTTTGATCCTGTCGCTTCCCTGCTAAAAGACGATCCAGTACCTGAGCGACATAATCACCGCTGCGGGCCGCACACACGGCCCCCGGACTCCAGGGGCCGTGGTATTGGGTGCCCAGCGCCTGCGAGCGCACCAGGGCGCTGGGGCTGGCCACGGGCGCATTCGCAGCGGTGGCCACCTCGTGCACTGCCCCGGGGAACAGTTGCCTGACCTCATCCAGCTGACGCGGGTGAGGCACCAGCACCCTCAGCTGCACGTCATGCGTTTCGTACTGCTGTGCCAGCGACTGTACATGCGGCGTGTTGAAGCGGGTACAGGGGCAATTGCCGTCGTAAAAATGCACGATCTCCAGCGGCTGGTCCGGTCGAGACCGACTCAGCTGAAGTCGACTACTGTCAAACAGGGCATCACCGGTCAAATGCTCCAACGGTTGATACCAGCGTAGCTGAAACCACCAGAAAGCACAGGCCATGGCAAGGCTCCAGGCAACGACCAGAACGAGACTGAACCAGAAACGTGGCGGGTATGACCGCAGAGCGCGCATGCAGTGTCCTTGTGCGAGGGGGCCGCAGGAATCAGTGTACGTAACGCCTGTTCATTGGATCTTCAGTGAAGCCAAAAAGCAACATCTTTCGTGCCGTCGCCGACCTTGTCACTGGCGTCAGAACCGTTCCAGCCGGTAGGGGCGCATGTCCAATTCGGGTGTCTCACCATCCATCATCTGGCCCAGCAGCAACCCGGTCAGTGGGCCTAAGGTAAAGCCCTGATGACCATGGCCAAAGGCGGCCCAGAGGCCCGGTCGGCTGCGCACCGGGCCGATGATCGGTTTCATGTCCGGCAGACAGGGACGGCCGCCCAGCCAGGGGGCGGGCTCCAGCCGCTTGCCCAGCGGGAAGAAGGTGCGTGCCACGGCCTCGGCCGCCTCCAGCTGTTGGTGACAGGGCCGGTCGTCCAGTCGTGCCAGTTCGGCCCCGGTGGTGAGGCGTATTCCGGCCTGCATGGGCGCCAGCAGGTAGCCGGTTTCCGCATCCATCAGCCAGTTGTTCAAGCGGGCGCCGTCGCCGGGGACATAGTGCATGTGATAACCGCGCTTGACGAACAGCGGTGTCTTGATGCCCTGGGCAGCGAGCCAGGGCGCCGACCAGGGGCCCAGTGCCAGCACGGCCTGCTCGGCGTCCAGAACTTCACCCTGAACACGGGCCTGCCAGCCGTGCTGACCAGTCGACAGCGACTGCAGTTCGGCCTGCAGCAGCCGCCCGCCAGCGGCCTGAAAGGCACGGGCATAAGCGGTGACCAGATCGCCGGGTGAAACGGCACTCCAGGGTTGAGTCCAGTGGATGGCGCCGGCCAGGTCCGCCTGCAGGTCCGGTTCTCGTTCCCACAGCTGGCGCGGGCTCAGTACCTGATGCTCGACACCGAAGCGGGCGGCATCCTGCTCGGCCAGACGACACTCGGCATCCAGTGCCGCCGCCGTGCGAAACACCTCCAGGTAGCCCTGTCGACGCATCAGCGCTTCGGCCTCGGCTGCGGCAATCATCTGTGCATGCGTATCCAGGGCGCGGCTGATCAGGGCGGCATATTCCGGCACAATATGCCGGTAGCGCGCCGGTGCCGAGTTGCGCCAGTAGTCAAATAGCGGCCGTGCCGACTGCAGCATGCCGCCCGGTCGATAGCGGATATCGACCGCCCGGTTGGGCAGAACCCGCAGCAGGGTAGCGAGGTCCCGTGGAAAGGCATAAGGGCGCACCGCCTCGCGCTGGATCAACCCGGCATTGCCGAACGAGGTTTCCCGCCCCGGCTCTCGCCGATCCACGAGAGTGACCCGGTGGCCACGCTGCTGCAGATGCCAGGCGATCGATACGCCGACCATGCCGGCACCCAGAACCAGAATTTCACGTGACATTGACTGTTTTCCTCCTTGATGAGTCACCGCAGCCAACGGGTTTGAGGGTGCCCGTGTTGCTGGCGAATGCCGGCGGCTGAAAGGCCGGTCGCAAGACGGGCCGTTGCCGTCGCATGACGCAAGCATCCCCCATGGCGGCGACAAGCATGCCCAGCATAACGACGACCAACAGTGGGAACAACATGGACAGTCCGGCGTGTGTCAGTGCCGTCACGCGGCAAAGCCCCATCCTTCGATGCAGAGCGTCAGGGGGATCCCCGGTCGTGGCGCCTGGCAACAGCCGTCTTCTGTATACTGGCGCCTAATGTCCGTAGCCAAGTGGCCATACCTTCAATGGCAGTGGCTGGTCTGCACTGGCTGATACCGAGGTGGTGCTGGGTTTTATGGCCTATGCCTGGTTCTTCCTGCTGCCGATGGCGTTGCTTCGGATTCCGCTGTTTGCTTTGGTGGTTGAAGGCTGCATCGCCCTGCTCGAGCAGGACCCGGATGAGTAACGCCTCTTGCCGAGTGTTGCCGTGGCAGGAAGAGCCGCGGACCAGGGATGAACAACCGGGATACGACAGGTACCAAGCACGGCCGGGCAGTATATCGGCCTTTGCCCCGGGCATCACTTGGTTGCGCTGGCACCGGCTGTCGAAGCTGACATCCGAGGTCTGAGCCCCTTAGGGCTTCGTGGTACAGTGATGCACTGTCCTTTCCTGTCCATTGGAGCGCCCATGTCTGCCACATCCTTGCCCCTGGAAGCCTTGTTGCAACAGGTTGAAACCATCGCCCGCGAAGCCGGAGCCGCCATTCTGAAGGTCTATGGCGAGGAGGATTTCGGCGTTGAGCACAAGGCCGATGAGTCGCCGCTGACCCGTGCCGATCTCGCGGCCAATGCGGTGATCGTGGCCGGGCTGGAGGCTCTGGAACAGCGCCTGCCGATTCTGACCGAGGAGGCGGTGGAAGCCTTTGCTGGTCCTGATGCCGAGGGGCGTTACTGGCTGGTGGACCCGCTGGATGGTACCAAGGAGTTCATCAAGCGCAACGGCGAATTTACTGTCAACATTGCCCTGATCGAGCAGGGACGTCCTGTGCTGGGGGGCGTGCTGGCGCCGGTACTGGATACGCTCTGGCTGGCCGCCGAGGGGGTGGGGGCTTTTCGGATCGATGGCGAAGGTGCTCGTCGCTCTATAACAGTAAGCACTCACCAGCCGGGTACACCTTGGAAAGTATACGGCAGTCGTTCCCACTTGGGGCCACATACCCTGGCGTGGATGGAAGCACTGGGCGAGTACGAGCTGATCCGCATGGGTAGCTCGATCAAGCTGTGCCTGGTGGCCGAGGGGGCAGGGCACCTCTATCCGCGCCTGGGACCGACCTGTCTGTGGGATACGGCGGCCTCTCATGCCATCATCAATGCCGCCGGGGGCCGTGTGCTGACCCCTGAAGGGCAGGAGTTGAGCTATGCCAACCCCGAGGCAACGCTCAACCCGCACTTTATTGTCTACGGCGGCGCCATGCCCGGTTGAGGGGCTGCTATGATCTAGTAAAGAACGAGCGCACCGGAGATAACATCGTGTACCTTGACCGCAACGAGATGCTGATGGTGCTGAATGCGCTGCCGGATCCGGTGTTTGTGCTGACGGAAAGCGGCCTGTATGTTGGCCTGTTCGGCAATGCCGATCCTCGCTTCTATCATGACGGCCATGACCTGGTCGGCCGTTCGATACAGGACGTATTGCCGGAATCCATCACGGGGCTGGTGATGGAGCATATCCGGTTGGCGCTGGAGAAAAACGGCCTGGTCAAGGTTGAATACCCGCTGGCGGAGGCGCTGATCGAAGGACATGCCGCTCGCCCCGGTCCCAAGGGCATGCTCTGGTTTGAAGGCCACGTTCAGCCGTTTCCGCACCGAGTCAATGGTGAACGCACCGTTATCTGGGTGGCCCGCAATATTACCCGCCGCAAAATGCTCGAGCAGGAGCTGCTGGACGCCAGCCAGGCGGATCCGCTGACGCATACGGCCAACCGGCGTCAGTTGTTGGAGGCGCTGCAGAGTCATTTTGTCGAATATCAGCGCTACGGGCATCCGCTGTCGCTGATCATGTTTGATCTGGATCGCTTCAAACGCCTCAACGACCGGTTTGGTCATCTGGCGGGGGACCAGGTGCTTTGCCATGTGTGTGAACTTTGCCGCCACATGATTCGGGAAACGGATCTGCTGGCGCGCTTTGGCGGGGAGGAGTTCATTCTTGTACTGCCCAGTACCGCCGCGCCACAGGCCTTTCAAATGGCCGAGCGTCTGCGTGAAGCCATCGCCGAGCGGGTTCCGCCCCAAATGGACGCCGGTATGGACGTGACCGTCAGCCTGGGCGTCAGTGAGCTGCAGCCGCATGATCGCCATTACGAGCAGCTGATCAAGCGGGCGGATGAGGCGTTGTATCAGGCCAAAGGCGAGGGCCGTAACAAGACGGTTCTCTTGCAACCCGAGTAGTGCTTATGCCTGCCAAGGGGCCTGATGGCCTATCGGCCAAAGACATCGCGTAACAGATCGGTGGTACGTGCGGCCGGATTCTCACGAATCTTCCTTTCTTCCTGAGCCAAGCGCAGAAACAAGCCGTCCAGTGCGGCGTCGGTAACATGGTTGCCCAGGTTCGGGCTCATGCCCTTGAACAGCGGAATCTGTACTTCGGCCTGTTCCACCAGCAGCTGGTAGGCCTGGGTGACGCCGGCGCGGCCCATGGCCTGTTCCACCAGTGGTGTGAGGCGTGTACTCAGCTCGGCGCGGGTTTTTTCCTCGAAGTATTCGGTGGCGGCGGTATCCCCGTCAGAGTAGATGCGCTTAGCATCGTCCAGCGTCATCTGTTCCAACGTGTCCACGAATACGGGCGTGGCAACGCCAATGGCCTGTTCGGCGGCGCTGTTCATGCTGGCCTCGAACGCATCCACCTGGCTTTCCAGGCCATAGTCGCGCATCAGACCGGCCACCGAGTTCAGCACGCCTGGCAGCGGAATACGGACATCTGCATGGTTGGCATAGCCGCCACGGTTGGCCAGCTGTTCAATGGCACGCTCGCCACCGACACGCAGGGCTTCCTTCAACCCCTTAGCCAGGGTAGCCGTATCCAGACCGGAGGGTACCTGTGTACCGCTGCTGCGGGTGCCGGTTTGCTCCTGTAGTATCTTTTCGCCCTGCTTCAGCAGATCTTCAAGGCCTGCATGGGCCGGCTGTATCAATGCCAGTGCCAGACCGGCAGCGGCAAAACGCGTCAGAGTATTCATGGCAGACCTCATTGTCGTGCAAAGGTGAATGTCGTCAGGCTACAGTGGCCAGACGTATAACAAAAGGGGTAGGCTGACGCCGACCACAATGAGCGAAACAGGTAACCCCAAGCGCCAGTAATCACCGAAACGAAAACCGCCGGGCCCTAGAATTAGCGTATTGTTTTGATGTCCGATGGGCGTCAGGAAGGCGCAGGACGCGCCGATGGCCACGGCCATCAGAAAGGCGTCGGCGTTGACGCCCAGGCTGGCCGCCGTGCCCAGCGCTATGGGGCACATGGCGGCGGCCGTAGCGGCATTGTTGACGACGCTGGAGATCAGCATGGTCAAGACCAGAATCAGGGCGATCGCGACCAGGCTGCTGCCCTGGGCAACATGCTGCAGCAGGGACTCGGAGATCAGTTGGGCGGTGCCACTGCTTTCCATTACCGCGGCCACGGGCATCAGCGCGCCCAGCAGCACGATGACCGGCCAGTCGATGGCCGTATAGACGCTGCGCAGTGGCAGCGTGCGCAGGGCCATGGAGGCCAGTACACCGGCTGCAAAGGCAATGGCCGTGGGCAGCAGTGAAAATGCGGCGGCTCCCACCGACGCCAGCATGATCAGGCTGGCTTTCAGTGCCTGGCCCGGCTCCGGTAGCCGCAGTTCCCGCTCGGCCAAGGGAATGCAATTGCTGTCCGCTGCAAATTCATTCAAGGCGCCTTCAGTGCCCTGTACCAGCAGCAAATCACCGGGGCGAATTTTCAGGGTTTGCAGGCGGGCATTGAAACGGGAGCCCTCACGGGATAGGGCCAGCAGGTTGACGCCGTAGCGTTCACGCAGCTGAATACCCCGTGCCGAACGGCCCTGCAGCGGTGACTCCGTACGGACCACCAGCTCCATCAGGCTCAAGCCGTCCCCCTGGTGCTCGGCCGTCGAATCCGGTGGAGGCTGTTCTACATCCGTGTGGGTCACGGTTGTCGTGCCGGTGCCATCCTCAGCTGTGTTGTCCGCCTCCTCCAGCGCCAGTCCCAGTGCACTCAGCATGCCGCTTAACGATTCGACATCTGCCTCGACCACCAGAATGTCACCCTGCCGGATACGGCGGTTGGGCGCCGGAGCGTGCATGTGCACATTGTTGCGAATCAGTCCCACGATCAGTGCATCTTCCAACTCGGACTCCACAGCATGCAGTGACATGCCAACCACCTTGCTGTCATCAGGGACGCGCACTTCGTATGCGCCAATAAATCAGCACCTTTTTTCCAGCCACTGACCGCCGCACACTGATTCCATCGTCACCTACGCGAGGAATCCATCATGAACTCAA
>NZ_JAHQZT010000025.1 GCF_019061305.1 Marinobacterium weihaiense | reverse complement strand
ATCTTACCGCACCCGTTTTCGATGTCAACCGTTATTTTCGTTTTTTGTTTCAGTGTCGAAACACTCAAACGCCGAACCGGTTGCACCAAGGAAGCTAAGTCTACATCAGAAACCTTAGCGATTTCAATTACTTGTTTCCTTCTCGAAAGAGGCTTCAGCGTTTCGCGAACCCTGTCGTCTCAAGCGAGGAGGCGTATTCTACGCATCCCCGATGCAGAGTCAACACCCGTGCGCGTAAAAGTTTCAGAAACGTTGCACACGAACCCAACTCCGAGGTGCAATCACCGCCTACACAGCCTGACGGTATTCTTGAAACACCATTTCAGCTGGATATCAATGGCCACTCAATCAGGACGCTGACGCCGGCGGCGCCTTGTCCAACAACTCTACAAAAGAACCAACCGGCATTGGACGGTGGTACAGGAACCCTTGCCCTAGCTGGCAGCGAATGCGTTGCAGTAAGTTGGACTGGTCTGCTGTTTCTATTCCTTCAGCTACCACACCAAACCCCATTTCGTCCAGCAATCGCATCACCCCTTTCAGCAGAGTCGCTGCGCGAGGATCCTGGCAAAGATCCGCCACGAAGCTGCGGTCGATCTTGACCACATCCAGTGGTAGACGCCGCAAGTATGTCAGGCTGGAGTAGCCAGTTCCGAAATCATCCAGTGCCAGATGGAAGCCGGCCAGCTTGAGGGCGTGCAGTTGCTCCAGCACCTGGTCGGACAGATTGATGAAGGCCGTTTCAGTAATCTCTAGCTCAAGCATGGCAGGCTGCAGCCCAAATATTTTGATCTGATCAAGGCACCAGTCCACCAGATCCGGCTCCTGCAACTGACGTGCCGACAGGTTGATGCTGATACTGGGCACCGGCCTGCCTGCACGCTGCCAGTCACGCAACAGTTCACAGCTACGCTGGAAAACCCAACGGTCCAGCTCGATGATCAAACGACTCTCTTCAGCCAACGGGATGAAGTCTGCCGGTGAGATCATACCCTTTTCCGGGTGGTGCCAGCGCAACAGAACCTCCGCTCCAACGACACTCTCACACCTGAGATCGACTTTGGGTTGCAGATACAACTGCAGTCCAAGATCAGCCCCTGGTCGTATCGCCATGCGCAACTGCTGCTCCAGCATCAGCCGCTGGCGCAGTTCGCTGCTCAAAGCCGCGTCATAAAAATGGTAACCATCCCGACCCGTCTGTTTGGCCGCCAGCAACGCCGTCTGGGCATTAGCCAATAGCGTATCACCGTCCTCGGCGTCCTTGGGGCTCAGGGCAATACCAACCGAAGGGCTCAACTGAATGACTTCACCATGCAGGTGCACGGGCTGCTGAAGAATATGAATGCAGTCGTCCGCATAACGTGCCACTTCCGCCGGCTCCGGCGCATCCGTGATCATCGCCACCAATTCATCCCCCACCAGCCGGTAAAGATGCAGGGGCCTGGCCAGTCCCTGCTGCAGCCGCTGTGCCTGATGCTGAATCAGCTCGTCTCCCCCTTTCATGCCAAAGCGATCATTGATAGGGGACAACTGACCGATATCGATACATAAAAGAGCCAGCTTGCCTCCGCCGGAATGAATGGCTTTCAACTGGTGCATTAGGGTCTGACTGAGTTTGTGGCGATTGCCCAGCCCGGTCAGGGGATCACTGAAGGCCAGCTGCTCGATTTCGGCTTCCTTGGCACGCATCTCAGTCAAGTCGTGAAATATGGAGACGAAGTGACTGGTACTGCCATCGTCACGGCGCAAGGCACTGACCGACATCCACTGCAGATACAGTTCACCGGACTTGCGCCGGTTCCAGATTTCGCCCTGCCAACAGCCACGCTGATGCAGACGCCGATTCATGTCGTCATAGAATGTTTGATCATGGTGGCTTGAGCGCAGGAATTTAGGTGTTCGTCCGATGACTTCTTCAGCGGCATAACCGGTAATTTGGGTAAAGGCTGTATTAACGCGCCGAATGCGTGCATGCGCATCCGTCACCATAATCCCTTCAATGGTGCTGTCCAGAATACGCTCGGCCATATCCTTCTGAGTCTGCAGCGCCTGCCTGAGGCGCAGATCTTCACCGACTGCCGTCAACCCGCACACCTGCCCTTGGGGATCCAGGTGCGGCAACAAACTGAACATCACCGGCACCGGGCGTCCGTCCAGCGCACGCAGTGTCAACTGCCCGTTCCAATGCCCCTGCTTGAGCACCTGAGGAAAGATGTCATCGGCCAATGACTGCCAGGTATCCGGATCATGAAACTGATCAACATGCAACGGAGACGCGGCCAGGTCGTGGTCAGAGGCAATCCCAAGAAGGCGGCGGCCCGAACGGTTGATGTACTCAATACGATTCTGCAGATCAATACTGGCAACGAAGTCGCCGGTCAGATCCAGAAACTGTTTCTGTTGTTCCATTTCCTGTCCTGTCCCTGGCGATATGCCAGCCTGTTGATCAAAGTACGTTGTGGATCAAACCTGCCACTAAAGTACCGCCGACATGTACGAACAAACGTATGATATCGATCTGCTCGATTATTGACCACAAGGTTTTTGCGGTATTTCGTTTCCGCAGGGGGCGATCCTGTGCGTCAGACGATCATGCCACGCTAACCTGCCTCAAAACAGCGCAACTGCATGCTCATGGTGCATCACATGCCACAGAAGCCCGCTCTCCATAAGGCTAACGCCTTGTACAAAAAGAACTTTATCCTGTGTGGCACAGGTTTCGCTTTAACCGGTTCAGCAACGACATGCCATCACATGCTGGCATCGACTATCTGAAAGGGGATGAAAATGAAGACCATGACCAAACATCTACTGGCCACCGCCCTGCTCGCGGCCTCGACCTCGGCCAGCGCCGAACTCTCAGTCAACCTCGGCGCCATGAGCGACTACTATTTCCGCGGCATCGATCAGACCGCTGACAACGGCAGCCTGACGGCCGGGGCCGACTACAATTTCGGCAACGGCTTTGCCATCGGCACCTGGGCCGCACAGCTGGACGGCTCGGAGTTCGAGTATGACCTCTATGGTAGCTATTCAGCCGAGGCACAGGGCTTCAGCTACGACCTGGGGTATGCCGGTTACTTCTACAGTGAAGACGGCGCCACCGACTTTCATGAAGTCATTTTCAATGGTGGCTACGGCCCGATCAGTGCGCAGTATGTGCTCGGCACCGAAGACGCCAGCCATGGCGATGAAGCCGACTACAGCTTCTTCAGCCTGACCGGCGAATATAAGGGCGCCTATCTGACCTATGGCTCCTTCGGCAAAGACTATGATGGTGACTACGCCGAAGCCGGTTATGGCCTTAGTGTTCAGGGTGTGGATCTGAGCCTGGCCTACGTTCACCAACTGGATGACCTTAGCGGTGACGGCAAGAAAGACAAGGAGCTGATCCTGACGCTGAGTAAAACCTTCGACCTCTGACCGACCTAACGACTTCAACATGCGTCGTGATTGGAGCCCTTCAAGGGCTCCTTTTTGATCCTCACGCCCTTGAAGAAAGACGACGCAGCAACCAGCCCCCTTTTTGCCGCTGGTTCAATGCCTTGAGTTCCTCAGCCGCACGGCTGCTGCTGATCTGCTGCCGGCTCAGGTCACGGTAGATGCGATTGGCCGTGCGCCGGCGCTTGATGGCATCCCCCACATCAAGAAAGTTCTCCAGCAACTGCAGCAAACCCGACCACAGACCGCTGGACGCCTTCTCTTGGTCGCGGCTGCCACGGGTTGCAACCGCCTCCTCCCGCTCGGCCTGCAGACGGATTTCAATCAGGCGTATTTCAGCCTGCATGGCTTCGTTCTGAGTCAGTGGCAAGGTACGTACCTGCGCCAGCCAGTCCAGTAGAAAGTCATGCGCCAGGATTCCATAGTGCGGCAGGTTAGCCAGGAATTGCAACGCGGAGCCCGCATCCGAAGCCTTGGCTGACAGGACCCGCATGGCCGCTGCATGCAGTTTTTCCCAAGCCTGCCAGGTATATACCCAGTCCAGACCGGGACCCTTGATATTCTGCAGGCCCATAATGCGGTTGTGATAGCCCGGCGGCGTAGCTGCACAGACCTGCTGCAACAGCTCTTCGCCACTGATGGTCAGCACTGGCACGACATGAATTCGCGCCTGTAACCACGTCCATAATTGTGTAGCCGCCGCTTGATCGAGCACATCATCAGGCTCTTGTACCTGTTCAATACGCGCCGCCAGCGCCGCGTACTCACGCCACTCACGGTGGTAACGGGCGTACACCTGCTGAATAGCCTGATGATAAGGCGCCAGTGCTTCCGGCAAATGCCAGTGCAGATGTTCCGGGTCAAGCGTCTCGATTGTCATCGCGTGACCCAGTCCGGCCAGCATTGCCTGCAGCCTCTGCCTCACCGCGTCTTCACTGACCGGCACTCGCAGACGTTCGGCATGCGCCTGCCAGTGCGCCAGCGGGCCGGCGGCCGTGCGATTCTGGGGCCACAGCGTCAGCTGAGGGCGGTACTCTTCCCACGCCGTTTCGACATAGCCCATGAAGCCCTCCAGGTTACTGCCGATCAAGACATGACAATCCGCCGTGATGTCACGCACCAGAATATCGGCAAACACTTGTGAGCGCGCTACCCGGTCGGCCCGGTTGTTGATAACCGTGGTTATCCACACACCCGGCTCGGCCACCGTATCTTGTTGATCAAACCCCAACCGCGTCCAGTTGCCCAGTGCACCCAGCCGCTCGTTGGCTGACATGCCGTTAGTGAATTCCAGGCGCCGCCCCTGTAGCCGAGCTTCCGGATAGACCTGCAGTACACCGAGGTCGGGCACCACATGATCGGCCATAGCCTTGAGCGCAAATGGCCTTGGAATATCCAGCATCTCGGCCAACCTCAGCACCAGCGCGATGTTGGCCGGATGTTCCTCATAAGGGAAACGGGACAGTATATCGCCCGGCAGAAGCGCACTTTCAATCCAGCTGACCGGCTGGCAAACCGTCTGCCGATTACGTGCTGCCTGCTGCAGAATGGGCTGCATCTCTTCCTCGGTGGTGATCAGGGCCGAATTGGACGGAATGAATTCCGTCATGGCAATGGGAATGTCAATGCCCGCCGGCCCCTGCAGATCCTCGTGATCGGGATAGGTATTGGTGATGGTAGCCAAATCATCGCGCATCCACTGCTGTTGCAGGATGCGCACATAAGCGGGCGTCAGCCCCATGCACTCCCAGAGAAACACATCCGCCTTCAGTCGAGCCGCCAGCCGAACCAGCCCCGCTTGTTCCCAGATGGTGGCCTTGTCATAGGGCCGGAACAGGAACATCTCGCGCAGTTCGCCATGGCTGTAACTGTGCAGGAACATGGCTTCACAGCCTGTGGTCTTGGACACTACATGATAGCCCAGACCATTGAACAGTGCGGCTTTGAGCCGCTCGGTGCCCGACTTGCCGCGGGTACCCCAGCCGCCAATGACCAGCGGCAAGGCGTTACGCGCGCGGCGGGTCAGCCAGTTGACAGCCAGGTGCCGCCCAAGAAACAGGGTCAGCATCCCGCCCAGGAAGACCACCAGCTGCTGCAGGGTATTCTGATACAAGGATACAAAGTAGCGGCTGTATTCCCCCCACAGCTCCAGAATCAGAGGTGGCAGTGCAAAAGCGGGAAAGAAACGCTGTACCAAGGGGTCGGCTTGCAAAGGACGCTGATCCAGGCCGGTGTGCGGCCGAAATCGAATTCGAAACCCCAGCGTCTGCAGCGACAGGATATAGTGGCTGGCCTCTCGTTCGCTGCCGGGTTGCCAGTTACGCCGCTCGGCAAAGCGTGCAAACCCGAGCGTCAGGCGAATGCGGGCCTTCAGACGTCCCCAGAAACCGGCAGGCGGCATCACCTCCGTCACACCCTCGCTGGAGAAGATTTGCATGGGGCGGGTCGGCCAGCCCTGATCCAGGCAAGAAATGCACTGATCCACCAGGGGCAGATAGGGCCGCCAACCATCCTCATCACTGATATGCAACGGCTCACCCGGAACCCGGGTGGGGCTCAGTTCTGCCAGCCGGGCCGAGGGTATCTGCAGCAGACCGTAGTACAACCGACCAATCGTATGCCGCCCCGCCTCGCGCTTGTCCGTCGCCGGCCGCCAGAACTCATGCCAAGCCCGCCAGAACCGAAAACCGAAAACCTCCCAGCGCCGCACCGTTCGACGCCGTCCCGACAGGTCAATATCGAGACTGAAGTCGGCCTGTACCAACTCACTCAGAACACGCCCCAACAGGGCCGG
Source organism: Marinobacterium weihaiense (assembly GCF_019061305.1). GTDB lineage: Bacteria > Pseudomonadota > Gammaproteobacteria > Pseudomonadales > Balneatricaceae > Marinobacterium > Marinobacterium weihaiense. The sequence goes on along the minus strand of NZ_JAHQZT010000025.1, from coordinate 27,584 downwards.
ATCCGCTTTCTGGGCAACCTCGGGCAGACGCTTACGCCGCTGCACCGGCTGCGCAGCTAGCCAGGGCGCAAGCTGCTCGCGTAGCCGCCGCGCTTCCGGATTCGCCAGTGCCCACAGACTTTCCCGTGACAGTGCTGCCCAGCGCCGTACCTTCACCGACTTGGACTGGGTATGCAGGGTATTCAAAAGCGCCATGCCGTGCTCGGCCCAGAGCGCAAGCCGCAACGGCTCTGCCACCACTTCGGGCAGAGCCGCCACTGCCGCCGTCAGATGGCAGTACAGCCGCAGCACCTGAGTGTCCGTCTCCTGCTGCCCCAGGGGCAACACCTGCTCCGCCACCCAAGGCACGCAGTCCGGTGCTGTCTCTAATAGCCGCAGCAGCGCATGCACACTGGCCCCACGCACGCAGGCAGCAGTATCGGACTGAATCAGCTGCAGCAACAGTGCTTGCATCTGGGCCGGGCGTACCTGGACCAACTGTCGGGCCAACGCCTGACGCACCGTTTCACTGGGATCCTGCAGCACCAAGGGCCACAGGGCGTGAGTCTGGTCCGGGGTGCGCCGCTGACATCCTCCCAGCAGTCCCACTGCATGCTCACGCACAAAGAAATCATCCGCCCCGCCCCTGCGCTGCAGACGTTGCGACACGATCGACGTCAGCTCAGCATAATCGACGGCATCCAGCAGACTGAGTGCTTCGGCCTGAAGCCAGACCGGCTGATGGGTATCCAATGCCAGGCGGTCAATATAGTTGCGCATATCCAGCGACAGCAGCTGGGCATGCCAACTGACCGGCAAGGCCTGGATCGCAGCCGAAAGCGCCCTGAACGCTGCCAGACGAACCCGCAGGTCACCGTCATAACGCAGCAGCTCCCCCAGCTGCCGCTCCAGTTTCAGGCGGCGCCAGCGAATCCCCAGCTCATGCGGATCCTGTGCGGCCGATTGCAGGTAGGCCTGTGACAGCCGGCCGGTCTGCTGCAGAGCGAAAGCGAGATGACGCTCGGCATCTGCCACCCGCTGCTGATAACGCTCGACCACCGCATCTACGCCGAACCAGCGCCGAAACGCTTTGCGGTCGGCTCGCAGCTGCCAATACCCGGCGCCCAGGACACGTGCGTAATCCAGCACATGTGCCTGAATATCCGCTTCGGTCAACGCACGACTCAGACGACCACTGAACACCTGCTGTTGCGTGTGCAACTGTCCAATCAGGCGGTTTTGCTCCTCGGTCCATTCCAGCAAGGTATCCAGCAATGGCTGGTCGAGCTCAGCCGCCGTACCCCGCCAAGGGCGGTCGGCACGGCGATGCCGCGCCAACAGCGCCGTCGATTGTCGCCGGTGCAAGCGCTGCCAGTGAGGTATCAGCCCCAGATTCAACCGCCGTTCGGCCGTAAGCATTTCAGTCATGATCGTCCCTGTCGATCGGGTTCAGCGTCAATACATCGCGCTGCAATGCACGGCGCACGGAGAAAAAGTCGTGTGTATCCGGGCGCATGGCCGGCAGCATGCCGCCCTGTGCCCGGGTGTAGGAAAATTCGAGTCGCCAGCTCATATCCCCCTGCTCCAAGTCATAATCCAGTCGTCCGCCCAGTGCCAAGGCATTGCCGCTATGCCGCCAGCTCAACCAGTCGCCTGCCACGAAGACACGGGTTCGGTCCAGTGCATCAGGGCGGTCTTCATCCGCACGATACTGCCGCCAGCGAATGCCAGCCGCAGCAGAAAGTCGAGGCGTCAACAACTGTTCCACGGCCGTGGTCAGGCTAAGATAATCCGGGTTGAACGGATCCAGCTCTTCATTACTGACCAGATCGGCGCGGGCATACCAGCGCTGATCCAGCCAGGGGCGCCAATCGAACTGTTGACGCAGCCGCAGGTAGCGGGGGTGCTGTACGCGATACTCGGAGTAGACCAGCGGATCCAACTGGCTCAACGCCGCATCGGAGGCGCTGTCCAAGCTGCTCCAGTGCTGCGCCAAGCGCAGCTCGAACCGTCGTGCCACTGTCGGGCTTACGTCAACCTTGTGCGCCAGGTCTGCCTGCAATTGCAGCGCCGTGTGTGGGTGGCGGGCGCCCGTTGCCTCCACCGCCGGCTGCAAATACCCCCCTGCATGGGCCTTCAGGCGCCATGGACTCTGCGGCGGATACAGATCAAGCCATTGGCGCCCCCCCAGCAGCAGGTCTCCTCCAGGCTGGCGACGCAGCAACAGGTCCGTACGCGCATAGGCCTGCGCATCAGGGAAGCGAATATGGTATCTCAGACCCACCTCCTGGCGGGTGCCGGCTCGCCGGTTGTCCACGTCGTCACTCGGTCCACTCAATGCCAGATAGCCCCCCAAATGCTCAAGCCCGCCATCGGGCGACTGCCGCTCGGTCAGGAGCCAGGGCGCCGGGACCACCGAAACGGTGGACAACGGCGCCTGCACGCTGTCCGGCAACACAAGCGAGCGCGGGGGCAGCTCAGGACTCGGCGACGGAGGCCGATAGGCCAGAACAGCGACCCGATAGTGCCGTTCATGGTGCAGACCGGCCGGCAGCTTCAGGGTCTGCCAACCGGATGGCAGGTGATGGTAATAGCGTCGATTGCCCTGCCGAGTGCGCTCATCAATGCGCAACAACGCAGGCCCTTGCAAGGCATATTCCAGCGGCTGCTCTGGCAGCGCCACCTGGTAGCGCCAGTCGCTCGCGGGCGGTTCGAACGGTTGTCCGCTCGCGTCCAGAAAACGCACCCAGAGGTAATGATCCTGCCAGGGCGTCTGCAACCAGACCCGAATCGCATGCGCTCCGGCCGGTAATGTCAGGACACGCCGCACCGGCTGGCGCAGCAGGCGTATTGACTGCACCGGTTGGTCGTCCACTTGCAGGTTGACAATCATGGGCCGCGCCTGCACGTGCGGCAGCACGGCCGGATCCAGTACCAGTGTCAGGGTGTCTGCCGAGGGCAGCCTCAGCGCCATGCCTTCGACCCGCGTATCGCTGACCCAGCGCGCATCATCTGCCGGCTGCGGTAGCAGCGCACGCCGCACTTCGCTGAACGTTCCCAGCGGCATTGCCGACATCGGCACATCAACCTCACCGGCGCTCACCTGGGGTGTCAACAGTTGCCAGTCAAAGGAGGAGGTACGCAGGGCATGATCCGCCCAGCGTGACAGCTCGCTCAGCGAATCCTGCTGCCGTGCCAGCTGGACCAGTCGGCTCAGCGGCGCGGCCACCTGGTCGGGGCCAGTGGCTCGATCCAGTTGCCACAAAACCGCCAGCGCCTGCTGTACCGGTGTACGTGACGGCATGTCCACGGCTACGGCATACTGATCCATGCGCCAGCCTGGCGGGCGCACCATCGGCTGATCGGCCAGAAGCGATGCGGGCATCTCCACCGGGGGTGCTGCCGCCGCAAACACCCGCGCGATCGTAGCCGCCGTGACCGGTCTGCGCTGGCCGTGAGCCAGGATCACCGAATCCACTCGGGTATCTGACGATTTGGCCGCGGCAGCCGTGCCGGCAGGCGACAGCAGTGCACGCACACTGGCCGGTGATAGCCGCGGCAGGCCGGGCTGCGGCTGCCTCTCCCACTGATCGATGGCCAGCAACTGTGCCTGACGTCGTGGCGCCAGACGCACTCTGTGCAAACCGGCCGGCACCTCCAGCAGCAACGTACGTGCCAGAGATATCGGGGCCGCCGAAGGTTGCTGCTGCAGCGTCAGGCTGGCCGGTGCCGGAAGCAGTGGATAATGCAGTACCTGTTCATCCACCTCAGCGACCAGCCAGTCCAATGTCTCCGCAACGCCGCTCGGCTCGACGGCACGCGCCTGAACGCGCAGTACACGGGGCCCCAAAACTTCAACCTCGACCGGCTGCTCAGGCGTAGCCCGTAAGCGAGCAAAGGGTTGCCCTCGGGTCCGGTTGTATATCCATTGATACCCCGGTGCCCGGACGACCTGATCATGGATGGCACGCCAGTGATAAGGGCCTGGCGCCTGCGCTTGCCGCCACCATTGCGTCAGCGCGTGTACACGCGCTGACGCATCCTCACTGTGTAGTGACTGCACCAGGCGATGGGTTTGCTCAACCTGCTGCCGTTGCTCCTCCGTACGGGCGGCGGAGCGTGCCCGCGAATATGCCCCCTGTTGCAACGCATTCTCCAACGTCAACTGAGCCTGTAGCGCCTCGGGCAGCCTGGCCTGCAAGTGGCGTGCTGTTTGCCGCCACTCCGCCCGATGCGCCGCCTTCACCAGCCACACTCGAGGCTGTGTTGATTCGGGCAGCAGCATGCCCAGTTGTACCGCCGACAGCACTTCGCCCTGGTGATACAGGCTCTGTGCCAGCTGTTCGAGCAACCAGGCATCCATCTCCTGCAGCATGACGGCCGCTAACAGGGCTTGCTGTTGTTGCCAGCGCTGCTCACGGGCATAGGCGTGCAGTTGCCGCTCAAGCGCGCGGCGTCGCAACGCCGGTGTCCGCCCGAACAGCGACACGGCCAGACACTGGCGCTGGTTTAACGCGGTCTCGCCCAGAGCCTGCCGCGCGGACTGCGCCAGATCGAACGCCTGGATGCGCTCGAACTCCAGCGTGCCCAGGGTGGCAAGCACCGCCGCCCACTGCTGGTTCAGGGCTTGCTCATGCGCCCGCGCCAGCCGGAAGTCAACATCAGTCATGGCCTCTGGCTTCGTCTCGGGGTCCAGTGCCACCCGCAATGCCATCGCTTGCGCGTGCAGCTCGCGCAGAAGGGGCAGCCACTGATGGGCCAGCTGATGCGATGCGGTTGCAGAGGCCGTCAAGGCATCCGCCTCCGGCACCGTCTTCAGCTGCTGTTGCCACAGCTGAAGGCGGTGTTCTGGCTGTAGCGCACTCAGCAAGTCACGATAGGCCGACTCTCCCAGCCGGAACGGTGTACTGGTTCGGTACTGCAGGGATACCGCTAGCCCCGGAGGACCACTCAATTCAATGCGCTGCGCGTCGACCGGCAGCGACAACTCAACGCTGGCGCTACGCTCCAGCGCCAGCCCTTGCAGGGCGTCGGGCAGGCCGGGCGCGAGGATGACGTTATGGCGCGCCGCCGTTTGCTCCGCCCAGGCGACCCAAGCCGCGGCACCGGGTCGAACGGGAGCTGACAGAGGCGCAGCCAGCCGCAGCTGGTGCCCACCACCGCTGTCGAAATGCAGCTGCAGATCGCCGTCAAGAGCCTGACCGTCGGGCAGCAGCACATTGACCCTGAGCTGTGTATCCGCAACACGCGGCGGCAGTGCGAACGTCAGTGCCCGATCCGTCAGGGTCGTGAAGGTGCCGGTCTGCACATGGCTCCAGGCCTGTCCTGCAGACAGATAGTGACGGGGTGCCCACGGGGGTTGAGCCCCCTCAACACGCCCCGGCGCAAACGCCCGGGTGCGCAATCGGTGCGGCTGCAGGCTCGGTTGCGGCACAAGATCACGGTAGAACCGCTGATCATGTTCGATGGCCGTACGCAGTACGCGTTGCAACGGAGATAGTGCCGCCGGAGGTGCCGCCTTATCCAGCTCGGCCAGCACCGCTTCCGCCGTTTCTGTACGGTGATTGCTACGACGGTCTGCATCCTGCTGCCGCGCGGCCTGTATATCGGCATCGGCCACCTGCGGAGTCAGGCTGGCAGCCGGGCGGATCCGGACAAAGTCGTCCTGGCGATACTGCTCGATGGCCAACAGCAACGGCTGATCCACAGCCACCTGCAGCTGCTGCTCACCTGCGGGCACTTGGACATAATGATGTTCAAAGCCCCCCGGTAACGCACAGTCACCCCACCACTGCATGGACTCGCTCAACTGACGCCGGCGTACCTCTACACCCTTCCAGGGTGCCTCATTCAAGCGCCACCGCAACCGGTACGCCATCGCCACCGGCTCGGCCTGCCCATCACAGTGCACCTCCGGGCGTGACGTCAGCCGGATCACTGCAGGACCCTTCACCTTCAACGGCGGCAACGGACCTGGCCGTACACGCATCAGGCGGTGCAGGCTACCCGCCAGGTCCCGCAGCGCCAGAGTATCCTGTGATGAACTCAGCGTCAGGGATTCAAACCGGCGTGGCAACCTGTAGGCCTGCCGCTGCCACCCCCCAAGGGCCGATTCAACCACGTGCGAACCCTCCACCTGCGGCCACCAGGCATACTCATCCTGCGCGCGTGCATCCCCGCTGACCCAGGCCCTCGAACCGGCCGACTGCCACGGCGCCTGGTACCACAGCAGGCCATCGGACGAGCGCCAGATTGGCGCCGGTGCCGACGCTGCATCGACCTGGAGCCATGTCTGTGCTGGCACCTGATACAGATCGGCCGCCAACGTCTGGACCGGCTGCCAGACCAGCGCGGCTTCCCCCGTAGCTTGCGCCCAGGGAGGCAGGGTCGTCAGTGGCGCACCGGGATCGGCCTGCACAGCCAACGTCAGCCCCCACCCTGCTATCAGGCTCAGACCACACCCCTTCATCGCGGCTTCTCTCCCTGTACATGTTGCAGACACGCCAGCACATCGCCACGACGTACGGCGCTGCCTACCAGTTCACGGCGTGCCTGTGCGCTAAGCTCCCAGTGAATGAAGCGGCTGTTACCCTGCTGGCGCAAATCCGCCGCCACGGTGTTGGTCGTGGCACCCAGCTCATGAACATCATGCGGAAACAGGCGCACCTGCCAGCGCGTATGCTCACTGAGACAATGTGCAAATGCCTTGGCTTCGGGGGAAGGCTCGCGCGTGCCGTCGCTGATGATCATGTCCGCCGTGCGGCCAGCAAGAGTGTCCCGCTTGTCAGCCGCAAAGCCATGTATCTGTACGATCAGCCCCTGCGGCCGGGCCTGTTGAAACGCGCGCGTGAAGGCATGCAGATAGGTGTGGTCGACATGCACCAGATCACACCCGGCGGCAACATGGCGCTGTGCCGTATTCCAGAAAGCCGCCATCATATCGCCCTCGGCCTGTAAGCGTGCGACCAGTCGCCCGGTGCGCAGGTCATAATACTGGTGTGGCGCCTGCAGAAAGATCTCGCGACGGCCCGACCGGTTCAACAACAGCGCCCCGCCCCCCCCGAGCGGTCTGTTCCGGCTCGTGCAGTAGCCAGGTATCCTTCCCCGGCAGGCGCGATAGTTGCAGGCGTTCCACCCGGAACACTCCGGGCGTTTTTTGCCAAAAGGCGGTCAGCGCAGCCTGAACCTGCGCCATCTGTACAGCCGTGGGCGCCTGGCATACCTCGCGCCGGAGCCGTTGTAAATGCTCCCCCAGCGTCATTGGCGCCGCTTGCAGCGCCGTGCTGACGGCCAGCAGCATCAGTCCGAACAATGGTTTCATGGCTGTAGCTCCTCGAATGCATCAGCCCAGGGGTAGTCCCCCGGCAGCAGTTCAAACACTTCCAGATAGCCCTGCCCCTGCAACAGGGTAAAGTGCAACCCGACCGGGCCATCGGCAATATCCTCTTCGAGCGCGAAAAACAAGGACTGGGGCGCCGCCAGGCGTTGCTCTGGCTGGCCAAAAACATACCCTTCCGGCGGCTGCGTAGCCGGCAGGTAATACTCGCGTGTGCGGTAGGTCCACGCCTGCTGGGGCTGGGTGCGGTCGTGCGCAAGCGCAGACTGCACCTGAAGGCGTATCACGGGCGCCGCCTCCCCGGCCAACGGATAGAAGCGCGCCCCCAGGGACTGATCAAGATCTGCGCGCTTGTCAAGGTTGACACGCACCCCCTCGCTATCGTCCAGCCAGTAGGCACGCCGCACAGTGAACCCCGGTGCATCCGCCATCTCTGCCGGCTGATAATTGAGCAGCCACTGCACATCCTCCGGCGCCTGTACCCGCAAACGATACTCGCCAGGCTCAATATGGGGCAGACGCACACTGCCCATCCGCCCACTCAATGACGATTCCAGCACGTGGTCATCCAGCGTCAGGCGCAGCGAAAATGGTGCCTTGGCGGTACGCAGGTAGACCAGCTCCGGACGCACCGCATAATGCGATGCCGGTACCGCCAGCTGCACCCGATCGCGTGCAGTCGGCAGCGGCCTGAAGTAGGCGGGCAGCGCCTCATCCCTGATCTTGTCATCACTCCTCAAAGGCGTCAGCAAGCGGGCACTGCGCACACCGGGGAGCGCCACTGCACGCCAGAGGTAGCGCCCCTGGACAATCGCCGGCTTGCGCTCGGGCAAGCGCGACTGCAGCTGCAGCACGACCGGTGTCGACGGCGCCTGCTCTGGCTTTAACAGGAACCAGCCCGGCTCATCCTCGCGCCGGGCATAGTCGTTTGCCGGGAGCTGACGCCGATACGCCAGTCCAAGCGGCCGTGTATAGGCGTTGGCCAACAGCGGATGCCGGCTAGTCACCTCAATCGCGGTGGCGCCGGGCGGCAGCTGCAGATAAAAGCGCAGCGGGTCCGACAGGTCAGGCACCGATGGATCCGCAGCCCGGTCCAGACGCGAAGGCAGCACCTCACCACTCAGCATGCCCTGCTTCAGTTCCCTGCCGGCCGGCCCCAGAATGCGGTAATGCGCGCTAACATCAACCTGCGGCGGCAGAGGCACCTGGGGCATATGCAGCCTCAAGTCGAGCCGCAATGGCCGTGCTTCCGCCGTACCGGGCGCCAGGGCAAAGCGCAACGGCTGCACAGGTGTGAGCGGGTGGCTGCTCAGATGATTCCGTGGTGGCAGGGCGCTGCGGTCCGGGCGCTGCTGCGTCACCAGATCCACATGTCCCGGCACACTGGCGCGTAGCTCCACCAGGCCCGGTGTCAATGCCAGCCAAGCGCCCGCTTCCACATCCAGTAACTGCCAGGAGGGAATACGGTAGCGATCGTCATGCTGACGCCATTCCAGCACACCATCCGGCTGCTCGGGCTGCCATAGCAACCGATACCGGGCCGCCTCGGCAACCGGGATCACGAGGTCTCGCTCAGGCCCCAGATAGCGCCCTACCGGCGGTGCAGAAGGCAGTTGCAGGCGCTCATCTTCGATAATGAACAGCCGCTGGCGCTGTACGGCCACATCCTGCGGGCCGACCGGTTGCCACTGGCGTGTCAGCAAGTTAAGGCGCTCGTGCTCACTGACCAGTTCGGCCGGTGCAATGAGTGCATCCGTCACGGCTGTCCGCTGGCGTGCATTGAGACGCTCCCAGCGGTCCACTGCCTGTTGCGGGGAGAAACGCTCCTCACGATAGGTTCTCAGTACCAGACGCTTGATGCCGGCCCGAGGCTGGCGCCAGCGCACACGCATATGGGTGGCTTCAGGCCAGCCTGTCAGCGCTACCCTGACGAACTGCCCACTAGCCACGGCCAGTGGCGTATCTGCAAACATCAGCGGCGGAACCGCGGTCCCATCCAACCAGCGCGGTTCGGGAATACGACTGCCGTGAAACTGCTCGCTCCGATGCAACACCTGCCCGGCCGAATCCAGCAGTTCATATTCAACGACATAGTTCAATGCGGTACCCGCACGCGCATTGCCCGCGGCTGCGGCATTGCTCAGCAGGCGCATGTGCCGGGTACGACTCGGAATGGCAAAAGTCAGCCATTGTCCGGGCGACATCTCATAGACGCTGACCGCGCGGCTTTGCAGCTGCAGCCTGTCGACAAGCGCGGGCACACGATCCACCGCCCCCTGTCCGCGTGCGACCACCCCCTGCCATGCCAGCCAACACAGCAGCATGGCCAGCATCAGTAACAGGGCGCGCCCAATCCACCTCATGCCTCACCTCCCAGCTGAAGAATCAACGCGTTCTGTTCCAGAAAATCCTGCAGAGACGCTGAAGACAACTGCCCGGCTTGTACCACCTTCATATTCAAGGCATCCGGCCGGATCAGCGCGCGGACCGGCTTGCCCCCGGGGGTACCGCTGATCAGCAGCAGAGCGTGACGCCCGTCCACCGACTCCAGATGCTCCAGCGCCCAGCCTTCACGCATCAACTGCACCAACGCCAGGATGTCTTCACTCTGCGCGTAATGGGACAACAGGCGCACGACCGCAGCAGGCAGCGCCGCCGTGCCCGGCTGCAGTTCCGACGCATCCATCAACAGCTGTCGACGGCTGATGCCAAGGGCCTGGTACTGCTGCACACGCCTTGTCTGAGCCCCTCCGGCGAAGGTGCGGCGAATATCCGCAGCCACCCAGACCAGCGCCAGCGACGCATGGTGCGCTGCCGGCAGATAACGACTCAGGGCATCACGCTCCGCTCGGTAGTCGGCACCGGTCGCAGCTTCGTCCGCCATCTGATAAGGGATTCCGGCCCGCGCCAACAGAGAACGTACGTCCTCCAGCCCGGCAGCATTGCCCTCTTCCACGGGGTAGGCCAGCACAACCGGCGCACGCGGCTCTTGGCTGTCGCGCATCCCACGCAGCTGCACCAGCGTGATCGGCTCGTCGTGGGCCTCCCGCAGCAGCACCTGGTGCATCAGGTTAAACAGGGTGTCGCGGTTGCTTGGTTTCAGGACATTGGCCGCCTGCAGCGGGTCCGGCTGCCGCACCCGGCTGGCGACCATCAAGGCCCGCGCATCAAGTCCGGTGAACATTTTCAGGCCCGCGGCCAGGGTATTATGCTCGGCCAGCGGACGCGGCACCTGCACCACATGCGGCGCGTCCGGCCGGTCCAGGTTCAGCACCAGCGTGCCCCAGTCCCGAGAGCCGGATGCCTGCGGCTGCAGCACCAGAAAGCGTCCCTCGGCACTGCGCAGCTGCACGATGCGGTACCCGATGCTGCCGGCCTGGTCGTTCAGATAACGCAACTGTGCCGGCCACAGCAAGCGGTCATCCGCCCCCCCGCCGCGCACCCGGCGCAGCAGCGGCGCCAGCACTTCATGATCGGCAAAGATTAGCTGATTCAAACGCGGCGGCTGGAAGGCCTGAACGGATGTCGGCGGTACATCCGGTTGCAGATAGTGTTCCAGGCGGTCTTGGCGCACCTGCACCGGCTCAGATTCTACGGAGCTTCTCAATACACGTGCCAGCAGCAGGCGAGCGCTGTCAGGCTGGATATACAGCTCGGCAAACCCGGTATCCGCACTAAGACGCTGAACATTGTGGCGGCCAATTTCCCCCCAATGCACCACCACCTGCTCCAGCCCCTGTTGCAGCGACGCCAGTTGCAAGCCCGGTGGCAAGGCTTGCTTCACCAGCAGATAATTGGTGCGCCGCAGAGGTGCCCCCGCGCGCGCCAGCAGGCGCTGCAACTGACGCGTGGCGTGCCGGTTGATCCGCCGCACCTGCACGCTGTTGTTGCGCCCGAACACCTGATGAAACTGGTGGAACAGGCTACCCGGCGCGGCTGTTACACCGCCCGGCAGGGCGGTGTCCAGTCCCCCGCCCGTGCCGCCCAGTGCCAGCGTGGACGCCTGCTGTCTCTTGAACAGCGCCAGCCCAACCTCCGCCATGCCCTGTTCTCGCACACTCTCTGGAACCGCAATTTGCAGCCCGACCGGGCGCCGTATATCGAGAACAAAGGTGCCCCAGCCAGGATCGGCCTCACGTGCACGCACCACCAGAAAGTGTCCTTCGACCCGTACCACTTCATAGGCCAGCGCCGCCAGACTCTGCTGGGCCAGACGCAGCAGACGTGGCGCATGCCGCCGCCGGTACTCCTGCAGGTACTCCAGTGCGTCATGGAAATGGCTCAGTTCCAGACCGGAGGGCTGAGGCCGCCAGAGGGACTCATAGGCACCATAGTCCTCGACTTTTTGCCGCCGCAGCAGCGCCGCCAGAGTCTGCTCGGTTTCAGGCAGCCGATATTCAATTTTGTCATCCTGGCGCACCGTTTCCAGGCGCAGCGGCAGCAGGGTCAGCGCGAATCCAACCACACTCGCCGCCAGCCCCGCCATCAGCGAGGTCTGCAGCGTGGCACGCGTCACTCTAACACCAATGTCCTTGTCATGAATCTTGACCGCCAGCAGCGTGGCGATCAGATACCCGAAGGCGAAGTAGTCCGTGGCCTTGACGTGCGGAAAGTAGGTCTGCAGCACTAGCCCCAGCAGCAGCTTGTAGGCAAAGGCCACGTTGAAGAACAGCATCAGCTTACGTGCCCCCGTCAGGTTCAGGTTGGCCAGCCAGGGCAAGGCCAGCAGCAACCTGACGACAACCAGAATCACTCCCACTTCCACAAAGGTAGTTAACAGCTTGGCCGGCTGATACCACTGCAACGCCAGCAGCGAAGGAATGAGAATACCGTTGAATTCCCAGGCGTAGTGCAGGTTCAGGCGCGAGGCAATGAAGGCGGTCGTCAGCAGAATAATGTATGCCTTGGGGCTGGCCAGCAACGAGCTGGCAATATCCTCATACAGGTAGCTGAGGTTGCTGGCCGAGAAGTTGGTCAGCTCCATTAGACCAAAACGCACCAGCACGAAAGTCAGCAGCAGCGTCGTCAGCAGCCAACCGGTGCCGCGCACCAGTCCGGGCTTCCAGAAGTTATTGGCGATCAGGGCCACGATGACCAAGCCAAAACTGTGCAAGTTGCCCAGGTAGTCGAAGTGCAGGCCCAACTCGTCGTTGAGCCAGCGCCCCAGCCCGGGCAGCCAAAAGGCATCAAAAATCAGTCGTACCAGGACACTGACCAGCACCAGGGCAAAGAAGCGGTCGCGACCAAAGAAATCGGCTAGCCCGAACCAGCGTCCACCGGCACTGGACAGACCTCTTACCAGCAGGTAAGTCACCATCCCTTCCAGCAGAATAACGGCCACGCTCCAGGGCTTGATCAGCAGCAGCGGTACCAGATAACCCGGCACCACCAGTCCGGCCAGACTCCAGCCGAAGCGCATGTTGAAAAAGGCCACGACCATGACTCCCACCCAGACCGTGGTGATGACGGAGCTGTCCAGGCTGCCTGTGGGAAAGAGGGTCAACGGCAACAGATCTGCAATCATTCCGAAATGGCATCCCTGAGGTGAGGTGCTGCAGCCGACAAGGGCGATGAGGATCCGGGCATAATCTGATCCAGGCGCCGGCAGGGCAGGTGCAGTTTGAATGCCAGGCCATGCCCGAGCGCCGCGCTCGCCGTCAGCTCGCCGCCCCACTCCTGCAGCGCGCGTGACGCCAGGCTGACCGCCTGCAGTGCCCTATCCGCCACCTCGGCGGTCAGCGCAGCCTGCAGACGGTCATTCGGCATGCCATAGCCCTGGTTGTTCAGACTCAGTGTCAGCCAAGTGTTCGGCGTATCACGCTCCGCATCGATCAGCATCAGCGTCAGCCGTATGCAACTACCCTCGAGGGCATCCTGCTGCAGTAGCGCCATCAGCCCGTCGAGGATGCCATCCACGCGCATCAGATCGACCCGCACAATCACATCCTGCTCCAGCAGCTCCCACTGCACCGTCATGCCCTGCTCACTCAGCGCCGGCTGCCAACGCTGCTGCAGACTTCCCAGCAGACCCAACACGCTGATCGGATAGTATTCCAGGCGTGCCCGCTGACGCATTTCAGCCTGCAGGGTTCTCAGGCTGACCAGTTTGCGCACCACCGGCGCCACAGCGGTCCCCGGCACACGCGTCAGGTCCTGCTCGATCTCGTTCAGGGCATGCTCGATCACGCGGCTTTCATGCTCCCCCAGCACATTCAGATGACGGGTATCCACCAACTCGAACAGAAACCCGATCAGGTTGAACGGCCGCTGACTGTCACCCGTATCCGTTTGCTCCCGCAGGGCACGCGCGTACAGTAGAAAACTGCCCTGGCCATTGGGCAGGCGTGCGCTGAGCACCAGCGGCTGATCGTCACGCACCAGCTGTTGCATGTACTGGCGCGCCGTTTCAATGGGGATACTGACTAGCACAGCCAGAAAGTCCGCTGCCGTCCACGAAAAGATCGGCAACTCGGCGCGGCTGATCAGGGCTTCGGTCCGTCGGTTGACCTGCAGCACCCGTCCAAAGGGGTCATACATCACTGTGCCGGTTTCCAAGCCGTTGATCACTTTTTCCAGCAGTGTCAGGCGGCGCTCCATCATGCTGGAGGCCTGCTGCAGCGCCCGGTATTCCGTGTCGACCGACTCAAGCCGCAGCAGCCGCATCCAGCGACTGGACTCCAACCGCTGCCGAGCCTGCCACTGCTGTCGCTGATACAGCAGTTCGCTGATCTGCAGGCTAAAGCTTTGCAGCATGCTCATGAACATGGGGTTGTGCTCGAGGCTGCGGGCCGAGACCTCGCCACTGAAGAACCCCAGCACTTGACCGTTGAACTGCAGCGGTGCCAAAAACTGGCGACCATCGCCTTCTCGCTCCCGCAAATAGGTGCGCTGCAATAAAATCGGCCCGCCCTCACGCAGTGCCGTGGAGTAGGGCGTGCGCCCAAAATCTCGACGACGCTCATCAATGTCATCGATGGAGCAGTTATACGCCTTGATTTCGCGAACATGGCGCCCCTGTGGAATCCGCTCCAGCAGGATGGCGCGCTCCAGGTTCAACACTTGGGTTACCAGCAGCATAATCTGTCCCCAAGGGTCGGCACTGGCATTGAAATCCTCTGGCTGCAGACGTTCCTGCAGGCGGTGACTGGCTTCACGCAACATGCGTCCAACCGTGTACGACTGAGTCCGCTGTTCGCGCCGGACCAGTAACAGCCACACCGCCCATGTCAACACCATCATTTCGGTCACGGGCCAGACCTGTCCCAGAAAGTGCAGCGCCCACCATCCGGCCATGGGCGGCAGGACAGTGCCGAGCACGCAGAACAGCAGCGCATGGCGCACACCGAAACGCATATGGATAGCGGCCGCCAGCACCAGTCCCAACAGCAGCACCAGGGCACTCTGCCAGGCCGGCATCGGCTGCACTGGCCGCCCCTGAAGCAGGGTTTCGACCGCATAGCCGGCATGATCCAGCCGATAGATAGGAGCATCCACCGGCAGCGGCGTCAGGATTGGGGGGGCAATCGGATCAGGGGCCAAACCAATGAGCACCACCTTGTCATGCAGCAGATCGCGAGTCAGATCGCCGCGCAGGATACGGCTAGCCTGCAGCGTGGGCAGATAGTTGCTCCCAGGTCGAAAATCGATCAGCAACGGGGCCGGATCAGCGGGCCGCCCGATGACCGTGCTGGCCAGTGCCGCCTCCAAACTGACAAAGGCATGACCGTTAAGCTCGATGCGCACGCGGTGAAGGCCGTTCAGTTCGGGCCGGTAGGAAGGCGGCAGCACCAAAAACGGGTAGCGGTTGTTCGCCTGCACCGTACTGCGCCCCATTAGCACCCGCTGCTGCAAAAGCTGATGTTCATCCGCCTCCGACAATGCCGGCGGACGTTCCAGCACGGCCACGGCGCGCGCACCTGCGCGGTTCACCTGGCGTATTAATGACAGCCAGCCATCACGCGTCAGTCCGGATCGCTCAACTTCCACCAGCACCACACGCGGCGCCGGCGGCACTTGCGGTGACATCAGATGATACTGACGATACAGCCACGCATTCGGCAGTGAGAAGGCTCCCAGTGCCGACCCGATCAGCACCAATACCCAAGCCACCACCAACAACCCGGGCCCGAGGGCACGGGCGCTTATCAAAGAACCGGGAGACATGTTATTCAGATCCTTGCCAGAAGCCGCCACCAGACAGGTAGAAACACTACCGGGAAAAATACTGGATGAAATATCATCCTAAAACAAAGATTTCATACAGATGATTATGCGGCAATTGTCCCATAGACCTCCACGGCCTGCCTAGCAACAATGCCCGACAACACTCAGTTCCCCCAGCATCCCGCCTGATGCTTGTGCACCTGCCGGTTCACCCCTGCCGGTCACCTGAGCTATCATCAACGCCTTTTGAACAGGCAACTTGATGGCAACCTACGCAATCGGCGACATTCAGGGCTGCTACGACGAACTGATGCAGCTGCTTGACCGGATCGGCTTTAGCGATGAAGATCGTCTCTGGCTAACCGGCGACCTGGTGAACCGCGGCCCCCGCTCACTGGACACTCTGCGCTTCGTGCGCCAGCTCGGCGACCGGGCCTGCACGGTACTGGGCAATCATGATCTGCACCTGCTGGCCCTGCATCATGGCCGGGACCGCAAGCTCAACGCGACCCTGGCCCCGATCCTGCAAGCCCCGGATCGCGACGAGCTGATGGCCTGGCTGCAGAGCCGACCGCTGCTGCATGATGACAAGGCACTGGGGTACGTGATGACGCACGCCGGCATTCCGCACATCTGGTCGCTCAAGGATGCGCGGCAATACGCCCAAGAGCTGGAACAGGTATTGCGCAGCGACGAGGCCTGCGACTTCTTTACCCACATGTACGGCAACCACCCCGACCGCTGGCGCGATGACCTGAGAGGACTCGACCGCCTGCGCGCCATCACCAACTACTTTACTCGCATGCGCTTTATTACCCGTGGCGGTACACTGGAGTTCAAGGGCAATGGCCACCCGGATGCTGCACCCAAGGGCTTTGCCCCCTGGTTTGAGCAGCCACGTGTGAAACCGCTCAAGCGCCATCAGCTGTTCGGCCATTGGGCTGCCTTCGGTTTCAACTGCCTGCCCGGCATTACGGCCCTGGACAGTGGCTGCGTCTGGGGCAACGCCCTGACCGCCCTCAGACTGGAAGACGGCAGCCACTTCAGCCTGCCCTGCCCCGCCACCCCGACATCGGAGACAACGTCATGACCGACTACCAATGCATCAACCCCGAACAGGCCTGTGAACTGATCGACCAGGGCGCCCAGATCGTCGATATTCGCGATGAAGGCAGCTATGGCGAACTGCACATCAGCGGAGCCTACAACCTGAACAACCATAATCTGCCGGAGTACGTCGGCCAGGCCGATTTCGACAAGCCACTCATTGTCTGCTGCTACCACGGCATCAGCAGCCAGTCAGCCGCGGCCTACCTGGCCCATCAGGGTTTTGACGAGGTATACAGCCTGGACGGCGGTTTCGAGGCCTGGCGCGCCCAGTGCCCGGATCGCTGTGAACGCTGATGGACATCTACCTGGTGGGCGGCGCGGTCCGTGATCGACTGCTCGGCCTTGAGGTCAAGGATCATGACTGGGTCGTGGTGGGCGCCACCCCCGATGAAATGCGGGCGCGTGGCTTCAAGCCGGTGGGCCAGGATTTTCCGGTCTTTCTGCACCCAGACACCGGCGAGGAGTACGCGCTGGCCCGTACCGAGCGCAAGAGCGGCAAGGGCTACACCGGTTTCACCTTCCATGCCAGCCCCGACGTGACGCTGGAAGATGACCTGATCCGCCGCGACCTGACCATCAATGCCATTGCACAAAGTGAAGACGGTCGTCTACACGACCCCTGCGGCGGCCAACAGGACCTGAAGCAGCGAGTGCTGCGCCATGTATCCCCCGCATTCGTAGAAGACCCGCTGCGGGTGCTGCGCGTGGCCCGCTTTTACGCCCGCTTCGCGCACTTGGGCTTTGAAGTGGCCGAGGAGACTCGGGCTCTTATGCATGACCTGAGCACGGGGGACGAGCTGGATCACCTGACCCCGGAACGGGTCTGGCAGGAGTGCCAGCGTGCGCTGGCCACCCGCTCGCCGGCGTGCTTTTTCCGCCTGCTACAACAGGTCGAGGCACTCGACCGGGTCATGCCCGGCTGCGCCTCGCTCGACACCGACCGGTTGCAGGTTCTGATCGACCAGCTGCCCGGCATGCCGCCACACGGCGCCGAGCGTATCTTTGCCCTGTTTGCCTGGGTACTGACAGCCAGCCGGTCAGACACCGAGGCCGAAACCCAGCTCGTCGCGCTGTGCGAACAGTTGCGCATCCCCAACCGCTTCCGCGACCTGGCACTTAAAGCGCGCCGATATGGCGATGGCCTGAGCCGCTTTGATCAACAGTCGGGGACTGAGCGCCTGGCCCTGCTGAAAGGGCTCGACCTGCTGCGACGCCCGGAAACGCTGCCGGACCTGATGGCCATCAGCCGGGCGATCCAGCCCGACCAGCCCGACGCACGTCTGGCATCGCTGCAGGCACTGCTGGCCGCCATCAAGGCGATCGACAGCCGTGCACTGATGGCACAAGGCTATCAGGGCAAGGCGCTGGGGCAGGCGCTGGCACAACACCAGCAGCAGCTCTGCGCCGACTACGCTGACTGACCCGTTGACCGATCCAACCAAGGAGGCATGACATGAGCCAGGCACCACGCGCCCTGATCACCGGAGCCGCCCGTCGCATCGGCGCTTGTATCGCGCGCCAGCTGCATGCGCAGGGCCACGACCTGATATTGCATTACCGCCACTCGGCCACTGACGCCGAGCAACTGCGCGATGCCCTGAATGCCGAACGCGCCGGCAGCTGCCGCTGCCTGCAGGCCGATCTGACCGACATGGATGCGGTGGCCGGCCTGGCGACCGCCGCTGCCGAAGACGGCCGACTCGACCTGCTGATCAACAACGCCTCCAGCTTTTATCCCACCCCGGTGGGCGACATCGATCAGGCGCACTGGGATGACCTGGTCAACAGCAACCTGCGCGCGCCCTTTTTTCTGGCTCAGGCCCTGTACCCGCAACTGAAGGCAACCGGGGGCAACATCATCAATCTGGTTGACGTGCATGCCGAGCGTGGCCTAGTAGGCTATCCGGTCTACTCCATCGCAAAGGCGGGACTGAAGATGATGACACTGACATTGGCGCGCGAGCTCGCCCCGGAGGTACGCGTCAACGGCATTGCCCCCGGACCGATCCTGTGGCCGGAGGCCGAAGCCGCCCTCAGCGATACAGCACGCCAGGCGGTGCTGGACAAGACCCTGCTGGCCAGGACCGGACGACCGGAAGATATCGCAGAGGCCGTGCTGTACCTGTCCCGGGCGGGCTACGTGACCGGCCAGATCCTGGCCGTGGATGGGGGCCGCTCGCTTTACAGCTGAGCGGCGCGGGAAATACAGCGGCCCTGCCAATCGAAATCGATCGGCCACAGCCGCTGGCTGCGGTCATATGCCTGCCAGAGCGCGGCATAGGCCGTACCCAGCACCGGGTGACAGGCCTCCGGCGCGATTTCTGCCAGCGGTCGCAACACAAAGGCATTGTGCAGAATTTCGTCGCGCGGCAGCTGCACCCCGTCTACCGGCTCGGCCAGGTCGCCGTAAGTCAGGATGTCGATATCCAGAGTTCGGCCACTGAAGCGCGGCCCGCTACGGTCGCGCCCGTTGTCGTCTTCGATGCCCTTGAGACAGGCGGATAACTCACTGACCCCAAGGTCGGTCTCGATCCCTACCACCAGGTTATAGAAGTTGTCACCGCTGAACCCCACGGCCTCGCTTTCGTACACGGACGAGATCAGCAGCTCGCCGAAACGCGCGGACAGGGCATCCAGCGCGGCACGAATGTAGCGCTCACGCTCGGTGTTGCTGCCCAGACTCAGATACACTGATACCATCAGTCACGGGTCCCGCGCTCGATAATCACGCCCACATCACGCGCGCCCCGCACCGCACCGGGCTTGCTCAGGCGCAGGCGCAGCCAGGGCACCGGGAATTCGGTCTGCACGATCTGGGCAATCTCCTCCGCCATTGTCTCCACCAGCAGAAACTCGCTTTCACTGATGAATGCGATCAGACGCTTGGCCACTGTCTTGTAATTCAGTGTGTTGTCGATATCTTCCGTGGCGGCCGCCGCGCGGATATCGGTCCCCATTTCCAGGTCCAGGCTCACCGTCTGGCGCACCTCGCGCTCCCAGTCATAAATGCCGATGACGGTTTCGACTTCCAGCTCTCGTATATAGACGATATCCATCCTGCCTCCTGTTGTACTGTGCCTGATGCGTCCGGGTTGATTGTGACCCCGTGCGCGCTTGTATATGCTAGTTGCAGAGCCGGTCAATTTATCACGCCATCCTCTGACAGCGTAACGTCGCGGCTGGCCTTGTTGCGGACGTATTCATGCCCGATTACCTGTTGCTGCTGAGTGCCTACCTGCTGGGATCGATCCCCAGTGCCGTGCTGACCTGCCGCGCACTGGGCCTGAACGACCCCCGCCATAGCGGTTCGCGCAATCCCGGTGCCACCAACGTGCTCCGCTTGGGTGGGCACCGGGCGGCCGGATTGACCCTGCTGGCAGATTTGAGCAAGGGCGCTGCCGCCATCCTGCTGGCCATCAACCTGGGTGCTACGCTGCTGATGCAGGGCTGGGTCATGCTGGCGGCCGTATGCGGCCACTTGCTGCCCTGGTGCAGCCCGCGCCATGGCGGCAAGGGCGTCGCCACGACGCTGGGCTGTTCACTGCTGCTGGCCTGGCCGCTGGCCCTGTGTCAACTGCTGTTCTGGGGCATCATGTTTCTGTTCGGCCGCATCTCGTCGCTGGCTTCCATCGCCACTGCCGCCGTCACGCCGCTGTTCTGCTATCTGCTGGCACCGGCGCTGCTCTTGCCCTTTTCGATCACCTCACTACTGCTGATCCTTCGACACGGCAGCAATATTCGCAAACTGATCGCCGGACGCGAACACCGCTTCTGATAACGTTTCAGAGCCCGTCCAGCGTATCCAGCGGCCAGCGCGGCCGCGCCAGAATGGTCAGATCCGCACTCTGCCCGGCCAGCAGACGCTGACAACCGGCGTAGGCGATCATGGCACCGTTGTCGGTACAGAATTCGGGACGCGCATAAAACAGCCCGGCACGCTCCTTCTTGACCACCTCGGCCAGACGCTCACGCAGGCGCTGGTTGGCACTGACACCACCGGCGATCACCAGCTGCTTCATACCGGTCTGCTGCAGGGCACGGCGACACTTGATCGCCAGGGTCTCAACCACCGCATCCTCGAAGGCACAGGCGATATCGGCCATGGTCTGCGGATCGATATTGCCCTCGGCATCTCGGGCATTATTAGCAGTATTCAGGGTAAACGTTTTCAGACCGGAGAAGCTGAAGTCCAACCCCGGACGGTCAGTCATCGGCCGTGGAAAGCGGTAACGTTCGCGGTTGCCCTGCTGCGCCAGCTTGGCGATCAGCGGGCCGCCCGGGTAGTCCAGCCCCAGCATTTTGGCGGCTTTGTCAAAGGCCTCACCCGCGGCATCATCCAGCGACTCACCCAACAGCGCATATTCACCGATACCGGTCACGCTCACCAGCTGGGTATGGCCGCCGGACACCAGCAATGCCACAAAGGGAAAGGACGGCGGGTTCTCTTCCAGCATGGGCGCCAACAGATGACCCTCCATGTGATGCACGCCGATCGCCGGTACACCAAGGCCCAGTGCCAGTGCCCGTCCGGTCGACGCACCGACCATCAGCGCCCCGATCAGGCCGGGGCCCGCGGTATAGGCAACGGCATCCAGGTCACTCAGCTGCAGCTCGGCCTTGGCCATCACTTCGCGGATCAGCGGCAGCAGCTTGCGCACATGATCACGGGATGCCAACTCCGGCACCACACCACCGTACTCGGCATGCATCTTCACCTGGCTGTAAAGCGCATCGGAGAGCAGGCCCCGCTCGCTGTCATACAGCGCCACACCGGTTTCGTCACAGGATGTTTCTATGCCCAGCACTCGCATATCGGCCCCTCGGTACAATCGCTTCTTAACACGCGCGCCACGCGCGCGGTTCAACCTGATGCCATTATCCTTCAGATGACAGCAAAATTCACGAGGTTCTGTCTTTACAGGCCGTGGCGCCCTGACTAAAATATGCGACCTTCTTTTTGTATCCGGGCTTGATCTTTGTTTCGGGTCCATACTCAAGAAAGGCAACCAACATCAATCCAACTGGGAGATTTTCAATGCCTCAGGTTAAAGTTAAAGATAACGAGCCGTTCGACGTAGCGCTGCGTCGTTTCAAGCGTTCTTGCGAAAAAGCCGGCATCCTGGCTGAAGTGCGTCGTCGCGAGTGCTACGAAAAGCCGACAGCTGTTCGCAAGCGCAAGGCTGCTGCTGCCGTCAAGCGTCACGCCAAGAAGCTGCAGCGTGAACAGTCTCGCCGCGTACGCCTGTACTGATTCGACTACTCTGTAACTGACCACAGCCCGTTTCGAGGAGCATCCCATGTCTGATCTGAAAGCCACCCTCACAGAACAGATGAAAGATGCCATGCGCGCCAAGGACAAAGTCCGTTTGGGCACCATTCGCCTGATTCAGGCGGAGATCAAGCGCATTGAAGTGGACGAACGCATCGAGCTCGATGACGATCGCATCCTCACGGTGCTGGACAAAATGGTCAAACAGAGACGCGACTCCATTACCCAGTACGAGGCGGCTGAGCGACCCGAACTGGCAGATAAGGAGCAGCAGGAGCTGGAGGTGATTAAAACTTTCCTGCCGCAGCCACTCAGCGACGCTGAGATCACTCAGATTGTTGATGACGCCATCGCCGAATCCGGCGCCAGCTCCATGCAGGACATGGGCAAAGTGATGGCAATCGTCAAACCCCAGGTGCAAGGTCGTGCCGACATCGGCAAGATCTCCGGTCTGGTGAAGCAAAAACTTTAAGGGTCCGCATACGCTGACCTGTCCGCGGAGCGAACATGGCAGGTCGAATACCCCAGCATTTCATTGACGACCTTCTGGCCCGCATCAACATCGTTGATGTTGTGGATGGTCGCGTCAAGCTCAAACGCGCCGGCAAGAACTACTCCGGCCTATGCCCGTTCCACAAGGAAAAAAGCCCCTCATTCTCGGTTAGCCCCGACAAGCAGTTTTACTATTGCTTCGGTTGCGGTGCCGGTGGCAACGCGCTCGGCTTCCTGATGGAATATGACCGCCTTAACTTCCCCGAAGCCGTTGAAGAGCTGGCCAAGCTCGCCGGCATGGAAGTGCCGCGTGAAGAGGGACGACGTCAGGTCGACCACCAGCGCGAACAGCAACTCAAGCGCCAGTTTGAAGCTTTGGAGCAGGCCAACGCCTATTTCCAGCAGCAACTGCGCCAGTCCCCCGAGCGCGAACGCGCCGTCAACTATCTCAAGCAGCGTGGCCTGAGCGGCCAGATCGCCGCCGCCTTCGGCATCGGCTATGCTCCGCCCGGCTGGGATAACCTGATGCGCCACTTCGATGGCGTCGAAAGTGCCACCGCCCTGCTGGAACAGTCCGGCATGGTAATCCACAACGAAGACAAGCAGAGCCATTACGACCGCTTCCGCGATCGCATCATGTTTCCGATTCGCGATGTGCGCGGCCGCGTACTGGGCTTCGGTGGTCGCGTCCTGGGCGATGACAAGCCTAAGTACCTGAACTCGCCGGAGACGCCCACCTTCCACAAGGGACGCGAACTCTACGGCCTGTACGAAGCCCGCAAGCACAGCAACCACCTCGACCGCCTGCTGATTGTAGAAGGTTACATGGACGTGGTGAGCCTGGCGCAACACGGCATTCACTGGTCGGTGGCCACCCTGGGCACCGCCACCACCGAGCAGCACCTGGAGCGCCTGTTCAAGCTGGTGCCGGAAGTGATTTTCTGCTTCGATGGCGACCAGGCCGGGCGCACGGCCGCCCTGCGAGCCTTGCGCACCACCCTGCCGGTGATCAAGGACGGCCAGGAAGCACGTTTCCTGTTCCTGCCGGACGGCGAAGACCCGGACACCCTGGTACGCCAGGAAGGCGAAGACGCCTTTACCGAACGCGTCACCCAGGCCATGCCACTGAGCGAGTTCTTCTTCAAGTCGCTCAGTGAAGATGCTGACCTGAGCAGCATGGATGGTCGCGCCCGCTTCAGCAACGCCGCCCTGCCCATGATCAACTCCATGCAGCCCAGCCTGCTCAAGCAGATGATGCTGGATCGCATCTGCGAGATCACCGGCCTCAGCCTGGAGCAGCTGGGCAGCGTCATCGACCTGCACCGGGCCACGCACGAGCCGACCCCGACCAAGCGCCCTCCGGTCCAGCCACAGGCCGCTGCGAGCCAGGACCAGGGCGATGACGACTACGCATCCGGCCCGCAGGACTACGCACCCTACCCGCCGACACCCGCACCAGGCACCGCCCGTGCCGGCCGAGGCAGCGGCTCGCGCAACCTGGTCAACCAGGCCGTTTCCATCATCCTGCACCAGCCGGACCTGGCCCGCAGCGCCCCCAAGGCTGACAGCTTCCGCACCCTGCTGGAACCCAACATCGACGTGTTGATCAACCTGCTGGACTATCTGCAGAACGATCCGAACACCTCACTGGGCACCCTGCTGGTCGATTGGCAGGACGCAGAGGAACACCGTGCCGACCTGATGCTACTGAACGAAATTGCCCACCTGGACCCGATCATGGGCGATGTCGATGCCGCCTCACTGCTGGATGACACTCTCACGCGCCTGCTGGCCCGCCGACAGGAAGCACAACTGGACCAGCTATTGAAAAAATCCAGACAGACCCCATTAACCGATGAGGAGAAGCGGGATCTGCAGCGGCTACTGCTTGAACAGCATCGTTAAGATATTCATCAGTTTTCAGGCAAAGCCCTGATTTCTGGTCTATTCTCTAGCGAAATAGCGCAAACTACCGGTACTTTACGGCCCTGCTGTAGCCGCAATCGGCCTGGTTCGGTATAATACGGCGCTCGTTTTTCCGCCATCAGTCACATCAGCATTCATTCGTTGCAGGGGCTCTATGTCAGACACATCCCAACAGCAGTCTCGTCTCAAGGAATTGATCGCCCGGGGTAAAGAACAGGGCTATCTTACCTATGCCGAGGTTAACGATCACCTGCCGGAGGATATCGCCGACCCGGATCAGGTCGAAGATATCATTCGCATGATCAATGACATGGGTATTCGTGTTGCCGAAGAAGCACCGGATGCCGAAGACCTTCTGCTGACCGGCGGCGACTCCGCCGACGAAGCCGATGATGAAGCCGTGGCCGCCCTGGCCGCCGTGGAATCGGATGCCGGCCGCACCACCGACCCAGTGCGCATGTATATGCGCGAAATGGGCACCGTGGAGCTGCTGACACGCGAAGGCGAAATAGACATCGCCAAGCGCATCGAGGAAGGCATCCGCGAAGTGATGATGGCGCTGTCTCGTTTCCCCGGCAGTGTAGAAATCGTGCTTGAGGCCTACAATCAGGTTTTGCAGGAAGAAGGTCGCCTGAGCGACATCTTCAGTGGCTACATCGACCCCGACGCCGAAGTGCCCGAGACCGAAACGGAAGCCCCGGTCGAACTGGACGAAGAAGACGACCAGGACGACGAGGACGAAGATGACGACGAGAACAGCAGCGACAACAGCGACAGCGATGAGAAAGAGCGCGGCCCCGACCCGGAAGAAGCTCGTCAGCGCTTCGGCCTGATCCAGGAGTGCCTGGACAAGCTGAACGACGCCCGTGACCGTTACGCCTCAGTCGACGAGATCGAATTTGCCGCCATGGCACTGGCCAATGCCTTTGCACCAATCAAACTGTCGCCGCGCTTCTATGACGTACTGGTCGAGCGCGTACGCGACTGCATTGACAGCATCCGCAAGCAGGAGCGTACCATCATGCGCATCTGCACCCAGCGCGCCAAAATGCCGCGTGCTCAGTTCATCAAGAGCTTCCCGGGTAACGAAACCAGCCAGGAATGGCTCGACTCCCTTGCCAACAGCGGCAAGCCGTATGCCGCGTCTATCGGCCGCAGCATGCCCGATCTGCAGCGCGCCCAGCGTCGCCTGAAACAGATCGAAGAAAACGCCATGCTGAGCCTGGCCGACATCAAGGAAGTCAACCGCAACCTGTCCATCGGCGAAGCCCGTGCCCGCCGTGCCAAAAAGGAGATGGTCGAGGCCAACCTGCGACTGGTTATTTCTATCGCCAAGAAATACACCAACCGCGGCCTGCAGTTCCTTGACCTGATCCAGGAAGGCAATATCGGCCTGATGAAAGCGGTGGACAAGTTTGAATACCGCCGTGGCTACAAGTTTTCCACCTACGCCACCTGGTGGATCCGTCAGGCGATCACCCGCTCCATCGCTGACCAGGCGCGCACCATCCGTATTCCGGTACACATGATCGAAACGATCAATAAGCTCAACCGTATCTCCCGCCAGATGCTGCAGGAGATGGGCCGCGAAGCGACCCCGGAAGAGCTGGCCGAACGCATGGAGATGCCGGAAGACAAGATCCGCAAGGTGCTGAAGATCGCCAAGGAACCGATCTCCATGGAAACACCGATCGGTGATGACGAAGACTCCAGTCTGGGCGATTTCATCGAGGACACTACCCTGTCCTCACCGGTGGATACTGCTACCGGCGAAGGCCTGCGTGAAGCCACCAAGGAGATCCTCTCCGGTCTGACCGCACGTGAAGCCAAGGTCCTGCGTATGCGTTTCGGTATCGACATGAACACCGACCACACCCTTGAGGAAGTGGGCAAGCAGTTCGACGTGACCCGTGAGCGTATTCGTCAGATCGAAGCCAAGGCCCTGCGCAAGCTGCGTCACCCGAGCCGATCCGATCACCTGCGCACCTTCATCGACGAATAATCGTTCAGATTCATCGTATTGCGCCAATGACAGGACATGCTATCATTGGCGCCTTCTTTTCGGGCCTATAGCTCAGTTGGTCAGAGCAGCGGACTCATAATCCGTTGGTCCCAGGTTCAAGTCCTGGTGGGCCCACCAACTACATCAAGATGTTACGCACTTCCGGATTGTGAGTAGTACCGAAAGTGTCCACGATGTGTCCACATGGATACAGATCGGGCAGAACACGGAGGTACTATGCGTCTTGATCCCAGTGAACGTATCAACCCCGAACCTATCACGTTCAGATCCTCCCCTTCCGCTGCCACTTCGAATCTTCCTCTGTGGACTCAGATTGCCCTTGGCATTGTGCTGGGCGGTGTCGTTTTGTTCCTTTGCTGGTTTGGCTATCACAAGTACCAGGAATACCGCCTTACCAAAGCCATAGAAGCGGCTTCGCAAGGATTTCAGCAGAGCATGCAACGCATCAGCGAACAATCCCGCCAAGCCTCCCTAGAGGCCCGTCAGCGCCTTGAAGCCGAGAACCGTGCCCGCAGCAACGTTTAGAAGAGCGACGCCTCAGGTTGGAAGAGGAACGCATTGCGCGGGAAGCACAGTTTGAAGCCGGTCGGGACCGTGCCGAGTACATGAAAAAGCTCTCAGACCCAAAGTGCCAATTCTGGATGGATAACCTGCGTTCCACTGGCAGTGAAAAAGCAAAAGTAATGACTAAGTGCCATTGTCCGAAATGAATATAAAAAAACAGCGAAAATTAAATAATTTTGCTGATCGCTGCTTTCGGGATGTAGCTGATAAAGATTATATTGCCGCTCGCCTTCTCTTCAGAAACAGTTTATATCATCAGTTTTTATGGCAATCACAGCAAGCTCTTGAAAAATATTTAAAAGGTATTTTATTGTACAATAGAATTCCGGCGAAAGATCTTGGGCATGACTTAAGGCTTTCGTACAAAAGGACTGAAAAATTACCTTTTAGCTTTGAAGTCGATCAATATACAGTCAAATTTATAGAGTTTATCGACGATTTTGGAACAAGTCGTTACCTAGAATCATCTCATCATATTTATGGTCCTGTATTGAACCAACTTGACAATGCCATATGGAATATCAGGCGGTATTGTCAACCACTGGACCCTTCTATACCTTTCTCAGATGACTATCACTTAATTATAAAGAGAAAATTGGATTTAATTAAAGAAAGCGCAGTCCTTAGTTGTCAAGTCCCGCATGATTATAAGGTCGCTTTTTAAAAAGTTCCGGATGGGTTTTATGCCACTCCTTCATCGCCATGATGGGTGGTTTGGAGTC
>NZ_JAHQZT010000024.1 GCF_019061305.1 Marinobacterium weihaiense | reverse complement strand
CTTCCCCATGTGAGAGTAGGTCATCGCCAAGCATTTATTCAGTGAAAACCCCGGTCTCGTTGAGATCGGGGTTTTTGCGTTTGGGGCCGGGGCCCACGGCAATACGACCGCTGCACACGGCTACGTCCGAGGGCCCCTCTGCAATCCTTGCCGGGGCCTTGTCATTGCGCCTTATGCCAGGACATGCTGGCCGGCATCAACATGAATCAGGCTGCCCGTGAGGTTGCGCGCCCGATCACTGATCAGAAACGCGGCCAGGTGACCCACATCTTCGGGGGTACCCAGGTGCCGCAGTGGTGCCTGCCGCTCTGCCTCGGCCATCAGCTGATTGAAATCCGTGATTCCGCTTGCTGCCCGTGTCGGCATGGGACCTGGTGAAAGCGCATGTACGCGAATCTGTTCCGGCCCCAGTTCGGCAGCCAGGTAGCGTACCGAGCATTCCAGAGCGGCCTTGACCGGCCCCATCAGATTATAGTGTTCGACGACCCGCTCAGCGCCCTGATAGCTCATGGTTAATAGCGTTCCACCCTGTTTCATCCAGGGACGTGCAAGGCGTGCCATGCGGATAAACGAGTGGCAGGAGACATCCATGGCTTGCGCAAACCCGTCCGCTGATGAGTCCACCAGCGCACCATGCAGGTCATCGAGTGGTGACCAGGCGATGGAATGAATGACAAAGTCCAGCTTTCCCCAGAGTGTTCCAGCCTGTTCGAAGACCTGCCCCAGTTCGCCTGAATTGGCCACATTGCACGGCAACAAAAGTGCGGCCCCCAGACGTTCGGCCAAGGGTTCCACGTGAGGCCGTGCCTTTTCGTTCAGATAGGTCAACGCCAGCTCCGCGCCCTGCTCTCGCAGTGCCGATGCGCAGCCGAACGCGATGCTGTTGTCATTGGCAACGCCGAACACCAGCCCTTTCTTGCCTGTCAGGTCGAGCATGGACAGTTCTCCGATTCGTGTTTCAGTGGATGTTATCCCCGGCAGGTGACAGCAGGATGAAGTGGCTTGCGCGTACTCATGCAATCCGTGGGCACCAATAGTATGCTTGCCAGCAGACAGGGCAGGGGAGCAATGAAGTGACAGAACAGGGTACAGGGGCGTTGCCCAACGGGCTAGCTATTATCCACGGCAACCGGCTGGAATCACTGCGCGAGGTGTTGGTGTACTGGATGCAGCAGCATCCGCTGGGGGTGCTGGAGAACGAAACCATTCTGGTACAGAGTAACGGCATCGCCCAGTGGCTGCAGCTGGCACTGGCCCGCTCGCCTGAAGACCCGGAACAGCCGGGTTGTGGTATTGCGGCGGCCCTGGATATTCAGCTGCCCTCGGCGTTTTTGTGGCAGGCATATCGATCCGTACTGGGGCAGGAGCGCGTCCCGCCAACCTCGCCTTATGACAAGTCCCGCCTGAGCTGGCGTTTGCTGCGTCTGCTGCCTCAACTGATCGAGCAGCCCGAGTGTGCACTGCTGCGTCAGTTTCTGGCGAATGATCGCACCGAGCGCAAGGCCTACCAGCTGGCCGAGCGCCTGGCCGACCTGTTCGATCAGTACCAGGTGTACCGGGCCGACTGGCTGCAGGCTTGGGCCCGCGGGGACGATTATTTGCTGGATGCACAGGGCCAGCCACAGCCACTGCCGGAGGATCAGCGCTGGCAGCCGTTGCTGTGGCGTGCCATTCGTGCCGACCTGTCCGACGCCGAACGCGGGCTCAGTCGTGCCGATCTGCACCAGCAGTTTCTGCAGGCCTGCTCGGCTCTGCGGTCGCGCCCGACGGCATTGCCCAGGCGAATCATCATTTTCGGCATCTCGGCACTGCCGCAGCAGTTCATCGAGGCCCTGGCCGCCATGGCCCGTCACACGCAGGTGATTCTGTGCGTCCACAACCCCTGTCGCCATTATTGGGCCGACATCATTGACGGCAAGGAGCTGCTGCGCAGCAGTCGCCGGCGCCAGGTGCTCAAGCCCGGCATGCCGACCGAGGTCAGCGATGCGGATCTGCATCTGCATGCCCAGCCGCTGCTGGCAGCCTGGGGCAAGCAGGGGCGTGACTATATTCGTCTGCTGGACCAGTTTGACGAAACCGCGGAATACCGCAGCTGGTTTGAGCGCATCGACCTGTTTGACGAACCGACGGCGGAGTCGACCGGATTGCCTATGCTGCAGCAGATCCAGCAGGACATTCTGGAGCTGGAACCGCTGCCCTGCAGCGCCAGGCTATTGAGTGAAAGTGATCACTCACTTTTGTTCAGTGTCGCCCACAGCCGCCAACGTGAAGTCGAAATACTGCACGATCAGTTGCTGCAGTGGTTGCAGGATGACACCACACTGCGACCGCGTGACATCATGGTCATGGTGCCGGATGTGAACCAGTATGCTCCCCATATCCGTGCCGTGTTCGGCCGCCTGTCGCGCCGTGACCCTCGCTTCATTCCCTTTACCCTCAATGATCAGCAGAACCGTGGCCAGGCGCCCTTGCTGATTGCCCTTGAGCTGCTGTTGTTGCTGCCACAGGAACGCTTCGGTACCAGCCAGCTGTTCGATCTGCTGGAAGTGCCGGCGGTACGCGAACGTTTCGGCATGGACGAGGCGGACCTGCCCCGGTTACAGCACTGGATTCGCGACTCCGGCATTCGCTGGGGGCTGGATGGCGCCCAACGCGCCGGACTGGGTCTGCCCGAAGGGCTGGAGCAGAACACCTGGCTGTTCGGGCTCAAGCGCATGCTGTTGGGCTACCTGATGGGTGAAGACGCCACCTTTGACGAGATCGAGGCCTACGCCGAGGTGGGTGGGCTGGAAGCGGCTCAGGCGGGGCCTCTGGCTGAGCTGGTCATGGCACTGTTGCACCTGCGTGAGCACTTGCTTACCCCGAAGAAAGCGCCGGAGTGGGGCGTGGTGCTAGCGGAACTGCTGGAGCGCTTCCTAGTACCGGTCAGCGATCAGGACCTGATATTGATGGAGCGCCTGACCCAGCGGCTGCAGCAGTGGCTGGAGGCCTGCAGCGAAGCGGCACTGGATGACCCCTTGCCGCTGGAGGTGGTGCGGGACAGCTGGCTGGATGGCATCGACGAGCAAAGCCTGTCCCAGCGTTTCCTGGCTGGAGCGGTCAACATCTCCACGCTGATGCCGATGCGTGCCATTCCGTTCCGGCGGGTCTGCCTGCTGGGCATGAATGATGGCGATTATCCCCGAGTGCAGCCACCAATGGACTTTGACCTTATGGCCGGTCGCTATCGCCCGGGCGATCGATCCCGACGCGAGGATGATCGTTACCTATTCCTGGAAGCCCTGTTGTCGGCACGGGATGCGCTGTACATCAGCTGGGTCGGTCGCAGCGTGCGAGACAACGCCGAACAGCCGCCCTCGGTGCTGGTGGCGCAGCTGCGGGATCATCTGGAGCAGGGCTGGTGCACGGCGGATGGCGGGCCGCTGCTGCCTGCGCTGACCACCGAGCATCCGCTGCAGCCGTTCAGCCCGCGCTATTTCGAGAACAATCCGCGGCTGTTTACCTATGCTCATGAATGGCGAGAGGTGCATGAGCCGGCGCCAGCCGCTACGGTCGGGCTGTCGGCGGCGCCTGAAGTGCCGCAGACACTGTCGCTGAAGATGCTGCAGCGCCTGTTGCGCTACCCGGTGCGTACCTTCTTCAACCAGCGCCTGAATGTCTGGTTCGACACCCTGGACGAGGTGCAGACTGAGCACGAGCCCTTCCGCTTCGATCGTCTGGACCAGTTCCGGCTGGGCTCGGAGTTGATCGCGGCCGGGCTCAAGGCCGACAGTCACGAGGCCGGCATGGCGGCGCAGCTGGCCCGCTGGCGACGGGCCGGCGAGCTGCCGCTGGGGCCCTATGGCGATCGAGCCCTGCGCGAGATCGTCAGTCCGGCGGCCTCGACCTTGCGTCATCTGCAGCAGCTGCAGGCACACTGGCAGCCGCGCGAGGCGCCCGTGGAGATCGGCCTGACACTGCGGGCCGGTGAACACTCGGTGATGCTCGAAGACTGGGTCGGCGGCCTGCACCAGCGCGAGGGTGAAGAGTACGCCCTGATTCTGTCATCGCCCCAGGCGATCAGCGACAAGGGCCAGCCCCGCTGGCATCGACTGGTCCGCGCCTGGGTCGATCACCTGGCTCTGAGTGCAAGTGGGTACTCACTGACAACCTTTCTCGTCGGGCCCGATACCTGCGCACGGGTACGGCCACTGCCGGCAGACCAGGCCCGGGCTCTGCTGGATGGCCTGCTGGCACGCTACCTGTCGGCACTGCAGGCGCCGGCTCCCCTGGCCTGTCGGGCCGGCCTGGCACTGTTGACGGCGCCGGTCGACAAGGATCCGGTTGACGCCGCCCGCGCGGTGTATGCAGGCAACGCTCGCATGCCGGGTGAAGGCAGCACCGACCCCTGCCTGCAACGGGCCTGGCCCGACTTTGACGCCTTGCTGAACGCAGGGCTGGAGGACTGGGCACAGGCACTGTATCAGCCCCTGATTGATCAGGGCGAACTGCTTCAGGGAGGAGACGCATGAACACATCCCCTATTGTCGATGGCCCGCAGGCGCTGGATCCGCTGACCTTTCCGTTGCAGGGGCAGCGCCTGATTGAAGCCAGTGCCGGTACCGGCAAGACCTTTACCATTGCCGCGCTGTATGTGCGCCTGGTCTTGGGACATGGCGGCGAGGCAGCCGGGTTCGGCCGGGCCCTGTTGCCGCCCGAAATTCTGGTGGTCACCTTTACCAATGCCGCCACCCGTGAACTGCGTGACCGCATCCGGCGGCGTCTGGCGGAAGCGGCACAGGTCTTCCGCGGCAATGCCCGGCCCGACCCCTTCCTGCAGCAGTTGCTGGAGGCACCGGACTATGCCGACCCTGATGCCCGGTCGCGGGGGGCGCGCCAGCTGGAACAGGCCGCCGAATGGATGGACGAGGCGGCGGTGTACACCATTCACAGCTGGAGCCAGCGTATGCTGACCCAGCACGCCTTCGACACCGGCAGCCTGTTTCACCAGCAGCTGGAACAGGATGACAGCGAACTGCTGGCGGAAATGGCACGTGATTACTGGCGCAGCTGGTGCTATGCGCTGTCGAGCGAAGCGGCCGAGGCGCTGAGCGAACTGGCGGCGGACCCGGACAGTCTGCTGCAGAGCGTTCGTCCCCTGCTGCAGCCCGGCGAGCAGGAAGTGCGTTATCAAGGACAGCCGGTCTCGACGCCCCAGTCTCCGGCCGACTATGCCGCCTGTCTGCAGGCTTGGCTGCCGCACAAGCGGCGCCTGGAACAGCAGGCACGTGCGCTTTGGGCCGCCGAGCAGGCCGATATCGAGGCCATGCTGAGCCGTGCCATCGAAACCAAGGTACTCAACAATCAGAGCTACCGCCCCGCGTCCCTGCCGGATAAGCTGGCGGAAATGGCCGCCTGGGCGGCGGGGGAGGCGCTGTCGGCAGACCGGCTGGCCCACTTTGGTGCTGCCAAGCTGACCGCCAAGACGGCTAAGGCCAAGCAGGGGCAGACACCGGATCACCCGGTATTTACGCAGTTGCAGCAGCTGGTGGATTACCTGCAGGAGGCGCCACCAGTACAGCCGGTACAGGTACATGCCGCCGGCTGGATTCAGCGGCGCTTCGAGCAGTCCCGCGAGCGGGCGGCCACGCTGGGCTTTAACGACATGCTCAGCCGGCTGGATACGGCCCTGCAGGGCGAGGGAGGCGACCACCTGGCCGACACCATTCGTCAGCAATACCCGGTGGCGCTGATTGACGAATTTCAGGATACCGACCCGCTGCAGTACCGGATCTTCCGCCGTATCTATGCCGATGCACATGCGGCGGACACGCGCCGGGCCCTGCTGATGATCGGTGATCCCAAGCAGGCGATCTATGCCTTTCGCGGCGCCGATATTCATACCTATCTGCAGGCCCGCGAGGATACCCGCGGCCATCACTACACGTTGGGGCGCAACTTCCGCTCCGCCGCACCGCTGGTGGCCGCCGTCAACCGGCTGTTCAGTTATGCCGAAGCCGAGCAGCCCGGCGGAGCCTTTCGCTTTGCCCGCGCCGAGGACAACCCGCTGCCGTTCACGGCGGTGGATGCCAACGGGCGTCAGGACGTGTTCGAAGTCGAGGGTGAGACGCCGCCCGCACTGACCCACTGGCTGATCGGCGGTGAGGATGACGGCATCAATATCGGCGATTACCGTCAGCAGCAGGCGGAGCACTGTGCCAGCGAGATTGGCCGACTGCTGCGCCTGTCAGCCCGTCAGCAGGCCGGTTTTCGCGCCCCGGACGGCGCGCTGGCGCCGCTCAAGCCCAGTGATATTGCCATCCTGGTGCGCAGTGGTAGCGAAGCCGCCACCGTACGGGCCTCGCTGGAGCAGCGTGGCATCCGCAGCGTGTACCTGTCCGATCAGGCTTCGGTGTACGCCAGTGCCGAGGCGCAGGACTTGTGGCGCTGGCTGCGGGCCTGCGCCGAGCCCGAACAGAGCGGTCGCCTGCAGAGTGCCCTGGCGACCGGCACCCTGGGGCTGGATTATGGCGCGCTGGAGCGGCTGCACCGCGACGAGCAGCACTGGGAGCAGGAGGTGGAGCGTTTTCGCCTGCTGCGCGACATCTGGCAGCGCCAGGGAGTGCTGCCGATGGTGCGTCATCTCCTGGACGAATTTGAGCTGCCATCCCGCCTACTGCAAGATGCCGGTGGTGAGCGAGTGCTGACCAACTTGCTGCATCTGGCGGAGTTGTTGCAAACGGCCAGTACCCAGCTGGAAGGGGAGCTGGCGCTGATTCGCTACCTGCAGGAGCAGATCCTCGACAGTCGCAACAGCCGTGATGAACACATCATGCGCCTGGAAAGCGACGCCGACCTGGTGCAGGTGGTGACCATTCACAAATCCAAGGGCCTGGAGTATCCGCTGGTATTCCTGCCGTTCATCTGCAGTTTTCGCGAAGTCACCGCCGACAGCGGCAGTTACCGCTATCAGTCCGGCGCCATCAGCGTGCTGGAGCTCGACAGCCAGGATGCCGACGCCAAGGCGGCGGCCGAGGCCGAACGTCTGCAGGAGGACCTGCGCCTGCTGTATGTGGCCCTGACCCGGCCGGTGCATGCCTGCTGGCTTGGCGTGGCCGCCATTCGGCACGGCCGCTCACTCAGCGTACACAAGAGTGCCTTTGGCCAGCTGCTGGGCTGCGAACCGAAGACCGACAGTGCCCGGCTGGAAGAGCGCCTGCAGGCACTGGCCCGGGACAACGAGATCCTGGTCACGGCGCCGCCATCGGTCAGCACCGAGCGCCTGGCAGCCGTGACGAACGAGCAGGGCCTGCATCCGGCCCGACAGTGTCTGCAGCCGGTGGCGCGCGAGCGCTGGTGGATCGCCAGTTACAGTGCCATCAGCCAGCTGCAGGGGCGAGTAGCGCCGGAGGTGGAAGCGACGGCCGAGGCGGCGGATACGGCTCGGGATGAGACCGCACGCGAGAGCCGCGACGAGCCGAAGGTGGCGGCGGCCGTGGTCGAGTTTGCCTACGATCCCCACCACTTCTGGAAAGGCCCCCAGGCGGGGGTGTTTCTGCACAGCATGCTGGAATGGGCGGCCGAGCAGGGCTTTGCCCGTGCGGCCACGGATGCGCCTGCCCGCCAGGCCTATCTGGCACCGCGCTGCCAGCGCCGTGAATGGCAGCCCTGGCTGTCGGTGCTGGATGCCTGGCTGGTGCAGCTGCTGACGACGCCGCTGGTACTGCCGCTGGCCGAGCGTCCGCTGGCGCTGGCCGACCTGCAGCACTGTCAGCCGGAGGTGGAGTTCTGGTTTGCCGTGGCTGACGTGCCGGTCAGCCGGTTGGATCGGTTGATCCGGCAACAGGTGCTGCCGGGACAGCCGCGGCCGGCGCTGGCGCCGCAGATGCTGGGCGGGATGCTCAAGGGCTTCATCGATCTGGTGTTCGTGCATGAGGGGCGTTACTGGGTAGCGGACTACAAGTCCAACTGGCTGGGGCCTGACAACAGCCATTATAGCCGCGAGGCGATGCAGGACGCCGTGCTGGAAAAGCGCTATGACGTGCAGTACGTGCTCTACCTGCTGGCGCTGCACCGGCTGCTCAAGGCGCGCCTGCCGGGCTATGCAGCCGATCCGCGTGCCGGCTACGAACGTCATGTCGGCGGAGCCCTGTATCTGTTTCTGCGTGGCATCGACGAACCCGAGTATCACGGCTGCTGCATTGAGCGGCCGGATGCCGCCCTGATCGACACACTGGACCGTCTGCTGGCAGGCGAGGAGGATTTCCATGAGCGCGCAGACTGATCTCTTCGCCGTTCCGCGCCGGCACCCGGCGCTGTTGCAGGTTGAAGCCCTGGAGGCCCTGCTGCAGCGCTGGCAGGAGCGCAACTGGATTCGGGCGCTGGACCTGGCGCTGGCACGCTTCCTACGCCAGCTCGATCCCGACGCATCGCCGCTGGTACTGCTGGCCGCGGTATTGACCAGCCACCAGCTGGGCCGGGGTCATATCTGTGCCGACCTGGATAACTTGCTGTCGGCGCCGGACGCGGCGCTGTCTCTGCCGCCGGATGGCGAGTTCGGCGAAGCGCTGCCGGATCGGCCGGCCGAGTTGCTGCAGGGGCTGGACCGCACGGACTGGCTGGCGGCTCTGCAGGCCTCCCGCTTGGTCAGTCGCGAGGATACTGCCGCACCCCTGCGGCTGGAGCCGGACAGTACCCGCCTGTACCTGTATCGCCAATGGCGCTACGAAGTCGAGGTGGCCGCAGGCCTTCATGCCCGCCTGCAGGCTCTGCCGGTAGACGAGCCGGCACTGCGGCGTCAGCTGCAGGGACTGTTCGGCGGCGTGGAGGGACGGCTGGACTGGCAGCAGCTGGCCTGCGCCCTGGTGGCGGGGCGTCGTTTTGGCATCATCACCGGCGGACCGGGGACCGGCAAAACCACCACCGTCGTGCGCCTGCTGGCCCTGCTGCAGAGCCAGGCCCGTGCGGGCGGGCGCAACCTGCGCATCCGTCTGGCCGCGCCCACCGGCAAGGCCGCGGCGCGTCTGACCGAGTCCATCAGCGGTGCCGTCGGCAGTCTGGATGAACCCCTGCAGCAGGGCATACCGCGGGAGGTGACTACTCTGCACCGGTTGCTGGGCGCACGGCCGGGTACGCGCCGTTTTGTCCACAACGCCGATAACCCTCTGCATGCCGACCTGGTGGTGGTGGACGAAGCCTCGATGATCGACCTGGAAATGATGCATCAGCTGTTGCAGGCCTTGCCGCGCCAGGCGCGCCTGATTCTGTTGGGCGACAAGGATCAGCTGGCTTCGGTGGAAGCCGGCTCGGTACTGGGTGACCTCTGTGCCGAGGCCGATCGGGGCGGCTATGACGCGCAGACACTGGCGCGCCTGCAGCGTCTGACCGGGCTGGATGTGGCCGCCTGGCAGGCGGCCGAAGGAGAGGCCTCGACGCAGCCGCTGGCGCAGTCCATCGCCATGTTGCGGCACAGCCATCGTTTTGGTGCGGACAGCGGCATCGGCTCGCTGGCGCGGGCCGTCAACAGCGGCCAGCCGGAGGACGTGCATCGCGTGCTGGCACAGGGCTTTGCCGATTTGGCGCAACTGCGCCTGCAAGGGGCGGAAGACCGTGCCCTGGAGCGACTGGTGATGCAGGGCGGACCACAGGATGCGGCCGCGCAGGGGTATCGTCACTATCTGCAGCGGCTGCAGGCGGAGCGGCCGTCACAGGCGGACGCGGCGGCGCTGGATGACTGGGCGCGCCAGGTACTGGAAGCCTTCGGTCGCTTCCAGCTGTTGTGTGCGCTGCGCCGTGGGCCCTGGGGTGTGGAGGGCCTGAACGCGCGCATTGCCGGTGCGCTGGCACAGGCCGGCCTGATCGAGCGTACCGAAGGCTGGTATGAAGGCCGACCGGTGCTGGTGACCCACAACGACTACGGCTTGGGGCTGATGAACGGCGATATTGGCATGACCCTGGCTCGTCCCGATGATGCGGGCGAAACCGTGCTGCGGGTGGTGTTTCCGCTGGCGGATGGCAGCCTCAAGTGGGTGCTGCCCAGCCGGCTACAGGCGGTGGAGACCGTCTATGCGATGACGGTGCACAAGTCACAGGGGTCCGAGTTTGCCCATACTGCACTGCTGCTGCCGCCCGCCGTCAATCCGGTGCTGACGCGGGAGCTGGTCTACACCGGGATCACCCGGGCCAGCCAGTGGTTCACGCTGGTACTGAGTCATCCGGCACGGCTGGACGACGCCGTACGGGCACGGGTACGCCGCGCGAGCGGCTTGCGCCTGCGCCTGACCGGCACCGACCTTGTGCCGGATCAATACAACGTTTGAGGCAGATGTTAGGCTGTCCCTGTAGTTACCTAATGGAATAAAATGCTGTCTTTTAAGCATAAACTTAATTAGGCAGGTGCAATATGGGGAGAGTGCCATGTTGAAACGAAATGGACGACTGATGCTGGCCGGTGCCCTGCTGGTCAGCAGCGCGGTTCAGGCACAGGGAGTGGCGGCCGACGGCCAGCAGGTAGCGATGCAGGGGGATGGCAGTGGTGCGCCCTGCATGGCTTGCCACGGCATGGATGGTGCCGGCAACAACGCGGCCGGTTTCCCGCGTCTGGCGGGGCTGGATGCCGCGTACATTGCCAAACAGATCCGCGATTACAATGCGGGTACGCGGGTCAGCGGCGTCATGCAGCCGAATGTGGATAACCTGACCGAACAGCAGATTCTGGATGTATCGGCGTATTACGCGGCTCAACCGGTGCCCAAGGCACAGACTGGGGGCGATGCCGAGCTGCTGGCATTGGGTGAAAAGCTGGCCAAGCGCGGTGACTGGGATAACTACATTCCGGCTTGCGAGAGCTGTCACGGGCCGGACAACCAGGGCGTCGGTGCCAGTTTCCCGGGACTGGCCGGCCAGCATGGCAACTATATTAAGCAGCAGCTGAATGCCTGGCGCAGCGGGGCGCGACACAACGACCCCAATCAGCTGATGACTGGCGTCGCCGAACGCCTGAGCGAACAACAGATTGAAGCGGTCGCGGCCTACCTGGGGTCTCGACAGGCCGTGGCAGCCGAGGGAGGGCAGTAACATGACACGCAACCTGATGATACTGATGGCCGCCGCCACCTTGAGCGCCCCCGTCATGGCCAGTGAACCCAAGGTGCCGATCAACCTGCCGGCGCCCAAGGAAGGCCAGTACGTGCACCAGGCCCCAACTATTGATGACCTGATGGCCGACGAGTCGATCAAGCCTCAATTGCGCGAGGTGATTCTCAAAGGCTATGACATGTTCATGAACACCCAGCAGTACCGTGGCAAGTACGTGTTCAACGACATGAGCTGTAAAACCTGCCACATGGGTGAAGGCCGCATGAACGGCTCCGGCCCGGTTTGGCCCGCCGTGACTACGCTGCCGGACTTCCGTGGCAAGAACAAGCATGTCAACTCGGTGGAAGAGCGTATCGCGGGCTGCTTTGCCTACTCGATGAACGGCACGCCACCGGCCTACGGCAGCGATGATATGCTGGCCATGGTCGCCTACCACCAGTGGCTGGCCA
The DNA here is from genome assembly GCF_019061305.1 of Marinobacterium weihaiense. Classification (GTDB taxonomy): domain Bacteria; phylum Pseudomonadota; class Gammaproteobacteria; order Pseudomonadales; family Balneatricaceae; genus Marinobacterium; species Marinobacterium weihaiense. Next base: position 24,274 of record NZ_JAHQZT010000024.1, on the reverse strand, counting down.
AGGGCGCTGAGGTGTACGAAACCAACATCGCTGGGCGTGGTTTCCGCCATTTGGGCAACAAGATTCCAGATGATGTCAGCTATGACAAGGGCCAGGCCGTGTATGAGGCCAATTGTGCCATCTGCCATGGTGACGATGGCGCCGGGCAGAAAAAGGATGGCCAGGTCGTGTTCCCGCCGCTGTGGGGTGACGGCGCCTACAACTGGGGGGCCGGTATGACGCGCATTTTCACTGCAGCATCGTTCATCAAGAACAACATGCCGTTGAGCAAGCCCGGCTCTCTGACCGACAACGAGGCCTGGAACGTGGCCTGGTACATCAACAGCCAGGAGCGCCCGCAGGATCCGCGTTATACCGGCGATGCCCGCGACACCCGCGAGCAGTTCATCGGTTTTCACAAGCACACCCGTTACGGCACCGAAGTGAACGGTAAGGTGCTGGGCCAGCATAACAACACCGGCGAAAAGCCGTTCCTCAAGCCGGCCAACCTCAAACCGCGCACCTTCGAGTAAACGTCTACCCTGGCGGGGCCTGCCCCCGCCGTTTTTCCCGCCCCATCAATCCTCTGCGCTCTGCTCTGCGTAAAGAGTGCATGCACGACCACGTCTGGCATAATGCCCCAGCAGCTAACAGTGCAAGAGGTAAGCATGAGCACCACTCTGATTTACGGCCTGACCGCCTTGGGCGTCCTGGCCATTATCGTTCTGTCCGTTGTCATCCATCGTCAGGTGCGTCAGGCACAGGCCCGCAAGGCTGAACAGGCGCGTCGGGAAGCGGCCGCCGTGGCGGCACTGGAAGAGCGCCATCAATATCTGCAGGAAAGCATCCGCCTGGTGGCGGGCGCCATTCTGCATGACGACAAGATGACCCTGACCGAAGGCTGTATCCGCCTCAAGGTGCTGCTGGAAAACTACCGGCCACAGCTGCTGCAGCAGGAGGCTTACGCGGTGATTACCGAGGTGCACGACAAGACCAGTCACATCCCGATCAAGGACGAATGGCAGGCACTGCCGAAAAAACTCAAGCGCAGTTATCAACAGGAAATGCAGGCGCTGGAGCAGGAGTACGAAACCGCCGTACATGGCATTGCCCGCGAGCTGAGCAGCGGCACGCCGTTGCAGTAGTGTCATGGCGGAGTTCCTGATCGTTTTCACGGTATCACTGATTCTTATCGGCGGCTTGGTGCTGGCGCTGACTTGGGGCCGTGCCCCGACCTGGCGACCCGATCGGCGCAAGGTGCTGACACTGATGCAGCAGCTGCAGGCCGGGGAAGCCCGCCGTGACGAGTGGGAGATGTTTGTGGGTCTGCCTGTGCTGCACGATCCCGAACTGGAAGCGATCCGCCGCCAGTGTGTCGCCATTCACGAGGGTGATGAGCACCATCCGCCTGCCGCCGATGGGCTGGCGCCCTACCTGTATGACCGGGCGGCCCGCCAGCGTTTGGAAGCGGTCCAGGTCGAACTGGAGCACCTGATCGCCAGCGAACCCTTCTTCCGCCGTTTCTGATCAGCAGTACTGGTGATGTTCGATCAGTCGGCGCAGCTGATGACATCGACGCCAGCAGCGGGGAATGTTGCCCGCAACGGCGGCCTGATGCAGTTCGGCTACCACCGCTTCCAGTTCGGGCAGCTGATACAACCCCGCCAGCCCCAGCAGTTGATGAGCATGTGAACGCACGGTTGCCAGCTGGTTGTGCCGGATCGCCGGTGCCAGCGTGGCCAGCTGGTGCAGCAATTCCTGATGCAGGGCGTCTGGATCCACGTGGGCCTGTAACGGAGCCGTGCCGGCTATGCTGCTCGGCTGTTGGGACTGCTGGCACAGCCGATCCAGGTGGGTGAACAGCTCGGGCAGCTTGACCGGCTTGAGCATCACCTCATTGGCTCCGGCCTGCAGCAGAGCCTGATGTTCGTGTGTCATTACGCTGGCGGTCAGCGCAATGATGGGAGTCCGGCGATCCTGGCGGCGGATTGCTCGGGTGGCCTGAATACCGTCCATTTGCGGCATGTGGACATCCATCAGCACCATGTCCGGTCGCTCACGGGCAAAGGCGTCCAGCGCCAGCTGGCCAGTCGTGGCCGTGACGACCCGGGCCCCGGCTTGCGTCAATACCTTGTAGATCAGCAGTCGGTTGAAGTCGTTGTCTTCTGCCAGCAAAACCTTCAATGGACAGCTGAGAGTAAAACCGGCCGCGGCGGGTAATGGCTGCTCGGGCGGAGACAGCGGCAGTGCCGGGGTGCCGACGTCGGGACTGGCCAGCGGCAGGGTCAGCGTCAGGCCGATGCGGGTGCCGATGCCGGGTTGGCTTTCCAGTGTCAGAGTGCCGCCCATCATCTGTGTCAGGCGGTGGGCAATCACCAGCCCCAGGCCGGAACCGCCATAACGGCGGCTGATGGTGTTGTCGGCCTGGGAAAAGGCCTGAAACAGGTAACGTTGGCGTTCGGCCGAAATACCGATGCCGGTGTCACTGACGCTGAGCACCAGCTTGCAGTGACGCCCGGCTCGTACGGCGCGTGCACTGAGGCGCACCTCGCCGGCATCCGTGAACTTGACGGCATTGCCCAGCAGATTGGTCAGGATTTGTGTCAGGCGGGTGGGGTCGCCCACCACGGTCGGGGGCAGATCCGTATCCAGCTCTTCGATCAGTGTCAGCCCCTTTTGCTGTGCCATGGGCGCCTGCATTTCCAGCAGGTTGAGCAGGCATTGGCGCGGATCGAAGGGCAACTGTTCCAGCTCGATGGCATCGGACTGCAGGCGTGAAAAGTCGAGGATATCATCGATGATGGTCAGCAGCAGGGTCGAATTCTGATCGATGATCTGGCAGTACTGCTGCTGCTCGGCGGTCAGGCGCGTGCCCTGCAGCAATTCGGAAAAGCCCAGAACGGAGGTCAGGGGCGTGCGCAACTCATGGCTCATGCGTGCCAGGAACTCGTCCTTGGCGTGGTTGGCATCGTCGGCCTGGCGGCGGGCCAGGGAGAGTTCTTCGTTCTGACGTTCCAAGTGACGCAGTGTTGTGGTCAGCTGACGCGTAGCCTTGCTGATCTGCTCGGCCTGTTCACGACTGGAGGTCTGAATACGGGAAGCCATGCGGTTGATGCCACGGGCCAGCAACCCCAGCTCGCCCGAAGCCTGGGTGGTCATGGCGCGGGTATCCAGCTGGCCGGCCTCCAGCCGTTCGATCACCTGGCCCAGTGCCTGGATGGGGCGGGTGATGCGCTGGCCGAAGCGTCCAGCCACCACCGCAGTTACCAGCAACCCAAGCGCAATCAGCAGCAGGCTGCTGAACAGCATGTCACGCCGGGTGCCGGTGGCATGTTCAGGGGATAGGACAACGGCAACCCAGCCGGTCTGATCAGGCTGGATGACGTCGAACATCAGCTCGGGATTATGCTCCATCAGCAGCGCACTGGTGGTAATGGGCGAAAAGAACAGCCAGCGCCCGTTCTGCGGTTGATAGGCCGGGCTGTAGGGGGTCAGCTCGACCGTGAAGTCACCCGAGCGATACAGCAGATTGAAGTTGGCATCGTAGAACAGCACATCGAGCACTTCCGGGTGGTTCTGGCGTGTTTTCTGACTGAGAATGCGCAGTTGGTAGCGGTTGCCGCTGATGACGCCGAACTCGGCCGCTGAGGCCAGCAGGTCTACCAGCAGGTGGCCGCGTTCCTGCAGGCGGGTTGTATTGTCGGCCAGGCGGCTGTAGGTGAAATAGGTGCCCAGAATGCCGGCCAAGGTCAGCATGGGAACCAGGGACAGCAGCAGTACGCGGCTGCGTATGCCCAGCTGGCGGCTGCCGAGGATCATCTATCCGTGGCCTCGGTACGCAGTTGGCGCTCCAGTTCGGCCGGCGTGGGCAAATCCAGTTTCAGGGTGCGTGCCGCCACCGGGTTGGTGCTGACGTTGAAATAAGCCGGGTGGCTGGGCGGCGGCAGGCCAGCGCCGCTCTGCAGTCGGTTGAGCCACTCGCCGGTTTGGCGGCCGATCTGCGTTGCCGAGGAGTGCACCGATGCGGTTGCCCCGGCCTGGGTGTAGTGCTCGGAAAAGCCGATGACCGGCAGCTGATTGCGCAGGGACAGGTACAGCAGCCACTTGGAAATGGCGCGGTTGAACACACTGCTGTCCGGAATCACCAGAAACACGTCGCTGGCAGAGATCACCGGGGTCAGCTTTTCGATCGGGTTGTCCTGCGGCGTCAGGTGGGCGGTCAACAGCTCGAACCGTGCTGCCTGGCTGCCTGTCTGCAAGGCCTGCTGCAGCGCACGACTACTGCTGCCCAGTGCGGAGCCCAGTACCTGCCCCTGCGGGCTGATCAGGCGGGCCAGATGAATCTGGCGCTGCAGCGGCTGGTCGATGAAAATGGCGCTGATGCGTGCACGGCTACTATTGGGCAACAGGGTTTGCTGCAGCAGCGTGAAGGTGGTCGACGGCAGAAAGGTGCAGATCAGCTGTGTCTGCGGGTCATACTGGCTGAGCAGCTGCTCGCAGGCCCGGCTGCCGACGGCCACGACCAGGCCCGCCTGGCGGTGCCGGGAGGCCAGCTGGTCCAGCGTGATGATATCCGGCTTGACCTGCGCCGTCCTGACAATGGCGTCGCGGACCTGGTTGTAACTGGGACTGAAGCCGCTCAGTACCAGCAACGGCGCATCGTTCGCAGGCGTGGCCTGAGCCGTCAGTGGTAACAGACATAGCAGACTGGCCAGCAGGCAGCGGATAGCACGGCGGCGTGGACGATCGGCGAGGTGGGCGGCTCCGGCAATCATTATGGGTCTCACTGGTACCTGAGGGTCAGTTGTAGCCAGGTGCGGCGGTCGAATTGGTTGTAGCGATAGAACTCCGAATAGGTTGGCCCGAATGCATTCTGAATCGTCAGTGCCGCTTCCAGTTCACTGCGGGACGTCAGCTGCCAGTTGTAAGCCGCACGCACGTCGGTGCGGTGATAGGCATCACGCCAGTCACCCTCGAACCAGTCCACATGGTCCATGTAGTAGTGGCCCAGGCTCAGATTCAGGGCTGGTCGAGGTTGCCAGTTCAACAGCAGGGACGCGGTGTGCTCGGGCGTGGTGGCATCTTCGAAGGTTTTGATTTTCTTCGCGCCGCGCTCCCAAGTATCGGTACGGGTGTTGATGTAAGCATAGTTCAGCAGGTACCAGAAGCTGTCACTTGGCTGGTGTCTGAAGCGTATTTCGGCACCACGGTTCTGCCAGCTGAAGCGGTTATCGCCCTGGCCGACACGGGGCGGATCATCCATATCCATACCGGGAGGCAGCGGAATAAAGTAGGCATCAATCATGGAAGTTAGCTCCTCCTGAAAAATGCGGATATCCAGGTGGCCATCCAGCGTTTCCAGGTGTCGGTAGTAGCTTAGCTCCAGCGTGTTCATGCGCTCGGTGTCCAGAGCTTTATTGGCACGGGCATTGTAGTCCACCACCACCGGGCCGGAGGATGAGGGCAGGTAGATGGTGGAGTTGGTATGCCGCTCCAGCAATGAAGGTAGGCGCTCACTGAGGGAATAGCCCAGGCGCAGGCTGCTGTGTGGGTCTGGGTGGTGGAGCAGGGCGTGACGATAGGAAAAGGCATCTGTTCCTTCCGAACTGTCTTCGTACATGAACCCGCTGGCCAGACGCCAGCGTGGCGTCAGGTCCCAGCCGGCATTGGCGAACAGGCGCCAGCGCTCTTCCGAGACCGGCCCCTCCTGCAGCAGCACGTCACTTTCTGCTGTTTCGTAGCGATAGCCGCTGCCGGCGACCAGGTCCAGCCGCCCCAACCGGTCGGTGAGCTGCAGTTCGGTATCGTAGGTATGAGTCGTACCGTGCTCCGGGTCGACGCGCAACGGATTCAGGTCCATGAAGCTGCGTACAAATGCCGTTTTCTGTTCCGGGCTCAGACTGTCATAGAAGGGCATGCCCTGCAGGCTGTCGTCCAGCAGGAGTTGGGTCTCCTTGAAGCTCTGGCGCCTGACCGACAGATCCAAGTAGTTGTGGTAGGCCGTCAGCTGCAACGTACCGGTATCGGAATACAGGTTCTGATACTTGATGTACTGATAATGGGCTTCATGATCACGCCGATAGTAACGGTCATCCACATCACCGGCTTGACCGGCATGGGTGTGGCCGCGGTCAACCCCGGCCTGCAGCCACAGGGTATCCTGCAGGGTTGGTGTATAACTGGTACTGAGTCGCAGATAGTTGCGGTTGAGGCCATCATCAAACCGGTCGAGGCCATCGTTCTGCTCGTGTCCGCCTGACAACTGATAGTTCCACAGCCCCAGGGCATCGGCATGGCTGAATTGCAGGTCACGTGTATTCAGGCTGCCGGCGCTGGCGCTGACATAACCGCCATGCTGGGAGGCGGGCTCGCGGGTAATGATGTTGATCGAGCCCATAAAGGCGTTGGAGCCCTGCGTCGGGACGTTGGAGCCGCGCACGACCTCGATGCGCTCGATATCCTGCAGGTTGAGTCCCAGCGAGGTCCAGTCCACCGTTGCCAACAGCGGCAGATAGACCGAGCGTCCATCCACCATGACTTCCAGTCGGCGCGGGAAGTTGTCGCTGGCGCCATGATAGGTGGTCGCAAAAGTGTTGGCGCCGACATGATAGCTCTGGAACCCCGGCACCAGGCGCAGCAGGTCGGGAATGTTGCGTGCCCCCGAGGCCGTGATCACGTCACGGCTGAGGATGCTGATGGACGCTGGTGCATCGGTCAGGCGTTGTGACAGGCGAGTAGCAGACGTGATTTCGGGGATATCGGTCAGGAAAGCCTGCTCGCTCAGGTACAGCTGTTCGTTAGCCAAGCTCAACGGGCTCAGCAGCGGCAGGGTAAACAGTGCAAGTGTGTGCCAGGGGGGCAGATATCGGGCCATGGTCGCTCCGGACATGGGTTATTTTATTTTCAGTCCTACATACAGCACAACCAGCGCCAGGATGATCGCTTCGATAATGAAACCGTTGTGCTCCAGAATCCAGTCCAGCATGGGCATTCTACCTGTTGATCAAGGTTAAACCAGTGCATTTGTTGAGCAGTTCTGGCCGTGTCCGGTAGTATTTGATCTTTATCACAAGCCGAGTATGTCATGCGATACCCAGAAACCAAGCTGCCCAGCGTCGGGACGACGATCTTTACGCAGATGTCGGCGCTGGCGCAAGCGCACGGCGCGATCAATCTGTCCCAGGGCTTCCCGGACTTTGACGGCCCCGAGGCACTGCTGTCCCGGGTGGATCATTACATCCGCCAGGGCGCCAACCAGTATGCGCCCCTGAGCGGTGTCGAACCGCTGTGCACGGCCATTGCCGCCAAGGTGGAGCGCTGCTATGGCCGTCGCGTGGACGCGGCGAGCGAAGTGACCGTGACCGCCGGAGCGACCGAAGCCCTGTTTGCGGCCATCGCCGCCGTGGTGCGGGCCGGGGATGAGGTGATCGTGTTTGATCCAGCCTATGACAGCTACGACCCGGCGATCACCTTGAACGGGGGCTGCGCCGTGCACCTGCCGCTGGCGCCGCCGCGGTTTGCCATCGACTGGGATCAAGTGGCTCGGGCCATTACGCCGCGCACCCGCATGATCATCCTCAACACGCCGCATAACCCGACCGGCCAGGTGTTGAGCCGCGAGGATCTGGACGCCCTGAGCTCACTGGTGGCCGGCACCGACATTCTGCTGCTGGCCGACGAAGTCTATGAACATATCGTCTTCGACGGCGCCGACCACCAGAGCGTCCACCGCTACCCGGCACTGGCCGAACGCAGTTTCGTGGTGTCCTCCTTCGGCAAGACTTATCACACCACTGGGTGGAAGCTGGGCTATTGCGTGGCGCCGGCCCCGCTGACCACCGAACTGCGCAAGGTGCACCAGTATGTCACTTTCAGTACCAGCACCCCGATGCAGCTGGCACTGGCTGACTATATGCAGGCGCACCCGGAACACGACCAACAGCTGCCGGTGTTTTACCAGGCCAAGCGCGATCGCCTCAATGCCCGGCTTGCCGACAGCCGCTTTGACTTCGCGCCGGTTGCCGGCACCTACTTCCAGATACTGGATTACAGTGCCATCAGTGACTTGCCCGATACCGAGTTTGTACACTGGCTGATCGAACACGCCGGCGTAGCGGCGATTCCGCTGTCCGTGTTCTATGAACAGCCGCCGGCCATGAAACGAATCCGGCTGTGTTTTGCCAAACATGTAGAGACCCTTGATCAGGCCGCGGAGCGACTATGCAAAATCTGAGAATCAGTCTGGTGCAGACGACCCTGAACTGGCAGCAGCCCGAGGTCAACCGGACTCGCTTGACCGAGCTGCTGGCACCGCTGGCGGGGCAGACCGACCTGATCGTGCTGCCGGAGATGTTCACCACCGGCTTTACCATGTCACCGGCCGACCTGGCCGAGCCCATGCCGGGACCGACGCTGGCCTGGATGCAGCAGCAGGCGCGTGAACTGGGTGCAGCGTTGTGCGGCAGTGTGGTGATTGAAGACGAGGGTTACCGCAACCGTCTGCTGTTCGTCACCCCGGAAGGTGAGGTACATCATTACGATAAGCATCACCTCTTTCGCATGGCCAACGAGCATGAATACTACGTGGCCGGTCAGACGCGCCTGGTGATCGAATACAAGGGCTGGCGCATCCTGCCCCAGATCTGCTACGACCTGCGCTTCCCGGTCTGGTGCCGCAACCGTGACGATTACGATCTGCTGCTGTGTGTCGCCAACTGGCCGGCGCCGCGCCGCCATCCCTGGCGTACTCTGCTGCTGGCACGGGCGATCGAAAACCAGTGCTATGTGGCGGGCGTGAACCGCGTCGGCGAAGATGGTAAGGGACTGGATTACAGCGGCGACAGCCTGCTGGTGGACTTCAAGGGCCAGGCCCTGCTCGATGGCCCGGCTGGCGAACCTTTCATCAAGACCGGTCTGCTCAATGGGGAGGACCTGAAGCAGTTTCGGTCAAAGTTTCCCTCCTGGCAGGATGCCGATGCGTTTGAACTGACCGACACCCCGGTGAACTGAGACGCACGTCATGCCTAAACGACTGCTGCTCAACTGCGATATGGGAGAAAGCTTCGGCCTCTGGAACATGGGGCTGGACGAACAGGTGATGCCGCTGGTGGACCTGGCCAACATCGCCTGCGGCTTCCATGCCTCTGACCCGATGACCATGACCCGCACGGTACTGCTGGCCAAGCATGCCGGGGTGCTGATCGGCGCCCATCCCAGCTACCCGGACCTGGTCGGCTTCGGCCGGCGCAGCCTGCAGTGCCACCCGCAGGAAGTGGTATCGATGATCCAGTACCAGGTCGGTGCGCTGGACGGTATCGCCCGCGCCCACGGCATGAAGGTTAGCTACGTCAAACCGCATGGCGCCATGTATAACGACATGATGCGTGATCACGACACCCTGCGTGCCGTGCTCGAAGGGGTGACCCAATACGATCGCACCCTGCCGCTGATGCTGATGGCCACCGCCGATAACAGCGCCGTGAAGACCATTGCCGAGGAGTTCGGTGCACTGCTGATGTTCGAGGCCTTTGCCGATCGTGCCTACGACGAGCACGGCTTCCTGGTGCCGCGCAGCGTGGCCGGCTCGGTCTATCATGACGACAGGCGCATTCTGCAACAGTCGCTGCAGCTGGCCGAAACGGGTGTGGTCACGACGCTGGAGGGCACTGAGGTGGCGCTGGAGGCGGATACGCTCTGCGTGCATGGCGACAACGCCGAGTCCGTGATGGCGGTGCAACATATTCGCACCGCACTGGATCGACTTTATGCAGGTGAAGGGACGTGATCCACTGGAGCATCGACAACGTCGGGCCGGATGCGCTGATCATCCGTTTTGGGCAGCAGATCGACGCGGCGCTGGTGCCGGTGATTCGCGCGGCGGCGGATCGGCTGTCCCGAGAACTGGGTGATCAACTGCGCGACCTGGTGCCATCCTACACCACGCTGATGCTGGTTTATGACCCCCTGAGCAGCGACTTTGCCCATCTAGTGCAGCAGATCAATACACTGTTGTCCCGCCTGGATGTCAGTCAAGCAGAGACCGGCCGCCTGGTCGAAATACCGGTGTACTATGCCCCTGAGGTCGGGCCGGATCTGGAGCGGGTAGCGCGGCTACACGGCATCAGTACAGAGGAAGTGATCCGCCTGCATGCGGCACGCGACTATCAAGTGTTTGCCATCGGTTTTGCGCCCGGTTTTGCCTATATGGGCGAAGTGGACCCGGCTTTGAGAACGCCGCGGCTGGAGACGCCGCGCACCCGTGTGCCGGTAGGCTCGGTGGCACTGGCCGATCAGCAGACGGCCGTCTATCCACTGGCTTCGCCGGGTGGCTGGAATCTGCTCGGGCGCACGGCGGTGAAGATGTTCGACCCCGCGCTGGACGGACTCTGCCCGGTGGAAGCTGGTGACCGGGTACGTTTTGTGCCGATCAGCCGCCGTGAATTTCTGGCGGCAGGCGGGGAGCTGTCATGAGCGGCCTGAAAATCGTTAATCCCGGCATTCTTGCCCTGATACAGGATCGGGGCCGCTTCGGTTATCAACACCTGGGGTTATCCACAGGCGGCGCGGCGGATGAGCACGCCTATTTGTGGGCCAATCGTTTGCTGGGTAATCCGTTGGATGCTGCCGCTATCGAGATCTGTTTTGGCGGGCTGGAGTTGGAAGCGCAGCTGGCTACGCGAGTGGCCCTGACCGGTGCCGACCTGCACCCCACGTTGAACGGTGACGCGGTGGATAACTGGCAGACGCTGAATCTGAAGCCGGGAGATCGACTGAGTTTCGGCCATGCCAAACAGGGCATGCGCGCCTACCTGACGGTGCAGGGTGGTTTCGCCATCGAACCGACGTTTGGCTCGGTGGCCACGGTGATGCGTGAGCAGATCGGCGGGCTGGATGGCCGCGGCAGCCAACTGCAGGCGGGAGATCTGTTGCCCTGCCAGGCCCAGCCGCCGGGACGGCATTTCAGCGTCCCCAACCGTTTCCGACCCGACTACAGCCAGCCGCTGACACTGCGTGTGATCGAAGGGCAGCAGAGCGCGCTGTTCCCGGCCGAGGTGCTGACGCGCTTCTACCGCGAGGCCTATGTCATCAGCCCGCAGAGCGATCGCATGGGCGTACGCCTGAGCGGCCCGGCGCTGGCGCCGCTGGCCGATGGTATTATCTCGGAAGGGGTCAGCTTTGGTGCCATACAGGTGCCCAAGGATGGCCAGCCGATCATCCTGCTCAAGGACCGTCAGACCATCGGCGGCTATCCCAAACTGGGCACGGTGTTTGCACTGGATGCGTTCGCACTGGCGCAACGTCAGCCCCATGTCGAGGTGTGTTTCGCGCCCATGCCGCTGCATGACGCCCAGCGGCAACTGCAGCAGTTCTACCGCTTTTTCACCGGCTAGAGGCTCAGTCTGTGCGGGGCTCTTCCTCGGGGGCTTCGGCTTCAGGCAGCGGCAGTACCGTATCCACCAGCTGCTGCAAGTTGTCGCGGTAGCTGGCCTTGAGTGCTTCGAGTGCATCCTGGAAGCGGGTATCCTGCTCCACCAGACCACCCAGAATATCGCGCCCGGCCTGGGCCGGTGATTGCAGGAATCCCAAAGAGGGCGCGCCTGCACTTTCGGCCAGATCCTTCATCAGCTGACCCAACCGCAGCCCCGGCTTGTCCTTCGGCTGATCCAGATTGCCGACCTGTTCATAGGTGCTGGCTTGCGCCCAGCTGCGGCTGTAGCTCATGTCCAGCTGCATGGACTGGAGTTCACTGGCATCAAAGCTGATATCGGCGCTCTGCTCAAAGGCCTTTTGTACATCGCCGTTGAAAAACTCGTCGGCTACGCCGGCAATATCGCGGATCATCTGCTGCAGGGCGTCGATCTCGCCCTCATCCAGTTCCCCCTTGACGCTGAACTGGTACTGGCTGCTTTCGCTGCGGCTGACATCCATCCAGGCCACCGCGTTGCCGTCACTGTCCACACCGGCGCCCATGCGCATATCCTGACTCTGGTTGCGGCTGAAGCTGATGCTGACCTCGTCACCATCCTGCGTCTTCACCGTCAGCGACATGTCCTCGGCGTTGCGGTAACGTTCGGCTGCACCCATGACGGCTTGTGCCTGGGCTTCACGACTGCCCGGTGCAATCTCGGTCAGTGCCTCGAAGGTGAGCTTTTCGGTCTCGTCCACCTGGGTCGCGATGCTGCCGTTGAGCATGTCGAGGCTGTCCAGGATCTCGCGCGCCTCCTTGAAGCCCTTTTCCACGCCTTTCACGGCGGCGTCGTACATCTGGTTCAGACGCTCGTCCGACGCACCGCGTGCCCGCGCCGCATCCAGCCCCTTGGCAACAAAGTCACTGATACGCCCGGCGACCTTGTCGGGGGTGAAGTTGTCCGCATCCAGCCCCGACAATTTGTCCGCGGACATGCCGGGAATCTGCTCGGCCAGCTTGCCCAGCATCACCTGGGTGGGGTTCTGTTGGGCCGCCGCTCTGGATTTGTCCATCTCCGGTTGCGGGCGGGAGGAGTAAATCTGTGTGGTAGGCGTTTGCACTTTCATGATCGGCTCGGCATGTTGGGGTTGATCGAAGAATATACAGTTATCGGCAGACGCGCAGCGGACTTGAACGAATGATCCTGGCCCCCGTGCCGCGCGTATCAGCCGCACGTTGCAAAGGAGCCTGCCCATGCGAACCCGTGCCCCGGTCGAGGCGTGCCAGTTGTGTGGCCGCCATATCGACCTGACGTTTCATCACCTGATTCCACGCAAGATGCATCGCCGACCACGCTTTCAGAAACAGTATACCCGTGCGCAGCTGAACGCAGGCATCTGGGTGTGTCGTGCCTGCCATAACGGCATCCACGAGCGTCACGACGAAATGGCCCTGGCGCGGGATTACAGCACCCTTGAACGGCTAAGGGCCGATCCGCAGCTGCAGAAACATGTGGCCTGGGTCGCGAAGCAGCGGCGGAGGTAGTCGTCGGGGATCTGCGACTTTTCGCGTCTGCCCAAGCCTGATTAAAATGGTTAGCATAGGGATGTAAACAGAATTCTGTCCAAGGAGGACGAATGACCATCCTGAAATACAAGGAGCCTTCAGCGACCACCGATCCGCGCCGTGCGGCGGGCGAGCGCCAGGAGCAAGACGTTGCCTTTTACCTGCGCCGTGCCTTCAAGAACGACCCCAACATACTGGTACTCAATGATTACCGCTTTACGCACAATGATGAAACGGCCCAGATCGATCATCTGATCGTGCACCGTGCCGGCTTCATCGTCATCGAATCCAAAAGCATTTACGGTGAAGTCAAAGTGAATGCCCAGGGCGAGTGGTCGCGCAGTTACAAGGGGCAGTGGAGCGGCATGCCATCGCCCATCCGTCAGGCCGAGTTGCAGATGGAGTTGTTGCGCGACTTTATGGGGGCTCACGTCGAACATTTTCTGGGCAAAATGCTTCTGGGCAGGGTGCAGCAAAAGGTAAGGTTCAGGGAATGGGATGTGCTGTGTACGGTCTCCAGCAGTTGTATTCTGCATCGTGAGAGCATGCCCTCAGAGCTCAGCAAAAGGGTTGTCAAAAGTGAATTTATTGCCGATGAAGTGCAGGGGATAGGTGGATACTCCAGAATCACAGCGGCATTCTCCAGCAAACCTCATTTTTCTGCTGAGGAGATGAGCCGCATAGGTACGTTTCTACTGGAGCATTACCAGCAACTTGGGTCTACTGTTCTCCACCCGACAGAGAAGCCTATCCCTGAACTTCCGCCCAAACCCGTAAAAACAGCTGTAGCCTCTGCGCCTCCTCCTCTTCAGAAGGAAACAACTGTAGCCATTGCACAGCTGAACGAAACGCCACCGACATACAACGCATCGGCACAAACCGACATCATTGGTGTTACCTGCAAAAAATGCGGTAGTAAAGAGAACCTGACTGCCATGTATGGCCAGTACGGCTATTACGTCAAATGTGGCCAGTGTGAGACCAATACATCAATGAAAACCGCTTGTCCCGAATGCAACAGCAGCAAGACCCGGGTGCGCAAACGCAAGGACGAGTATTGGTTGCAGTGCGAGTGCCAGGCATTGAGAAAACTGTATCAGCAGGGGTAGTTGAGAGTTCAGTCTTACAACGCAATGCTTGATTAGGAAGGGATAGAGTCAGGATGACAAAAGAAACCTACTACGCGCACTCCTGTGATCGCCCTGAAGCCGACTGGCAAACGCTGGCCGATCACTTGCAAGCGGTTGGTGAGCTGGCGGCAGCCAAGGCGGCGCACTTCGGTGCTGAGGAATGGGCTGAAGTTGAAGGGTTGCTGCACGATCTGGGTAAATACTGCCCCGAATTCCAGCAGCGTCTGCGTGGCAGCAAACGCCGGGTTGATCACGCGACCTGGGGAGCAAGGGTTGCCTGTGAACGATACAAGAATCTGGGTATATTGCTGGCCTACGCCATCGCAGGGCACCATACAGGCCTGGCGGATGGCTTGAGGCTGGATAAGCCGCAGACGATTACCCCCCTGGCCGACCGGTTGGCAGCACCGCCCGATACCGAACTGGATGAGGCGTGGCAATCTGAAATCACTCTGAAGCCCAAGCCTGCGCCGCCACCGCTGAATATGGTGGAAGAGCACACGGGCAAGTTGTTTCAGATGTCGGTGCTGGGACGGATGCTCTATTCCTGCCTGGTTGATGCGGACTTTCTGGATACCGAAGCCTTCTATAATCGCATTGAAAATACGCCTCTTCGTGACAGCTCTTTCCCTTCGATAGTTGAGTTGAAACAGCAGCTCGATGCTTATTTGTCCCAACCGCGTTTCAACGCGACCGATGGTATCAACGGTATACGCCAACGCATTCTGAACCATGTCCGTCGACAGGCTGAGTTGGAACCGGGGCTGTTTTCGCTGAATGTGCCGACCGGTGGGGGCAAGACCCTGGCCTCGCTGGCCTTTGCGCTGGATCATGCCGTTAGACACGGGAAGAGGCGGGTGATTCTGGTGATCCCTTTCACCAGTATTGTGGAGCAGAATGCGCGGGTGTGGCGGGAGGCGCTTGGGTCCTTGGGCGAAGCGGCATTGATCGAGCATCACAGTGCCTATGATCAGGAAAAACAGTCATTCAAGGACCCAAACAGCAAGGACAAGCTGCGCCAGGCTGCCGAGAACTGGGAAGCACCGATAGTCGTTACTACAGCCGTGCAGTTTTTCGAGAGCCTCTATGCCAATCGCTCGTCGCGCTGCCGCAAGCTGCACAACATTGTCAACAGCGTCGTGATACTGGATGAAGCACAAACCCTGCCCGTAAAACTGCTGCAGCCCTGTGTCGCTATGGTGGCGGAACTGGCACGCAACTATTGCACCAGTCTGGTGCTCTGTACCGCAACCCAGCCTGCCCTGCGTGAGGTTGATGGCTTTAAAAATGGTCTAGCCAATGTGCGCGAGCTGGCCCCGGATCCGCAGCGGCTACATGCCGAGCTGGAGCGGGTGAGCGTAGCGCATGTGGGGGCACTGACCGATGAAGAACTGCTGGATGCCTTGCTGGCGCAGGAGCAGGTGCTGTGTATCGTCAATAATCGGCGTCATGCACGCAGCCTGTTTGAACAGCTGCGACAACAGGGGGAAGCGGCTTTCCATCTGACTACGCTGATGTGTGCTCGACACCGCTCTGTTATGTTGGAACGTATTCGTGAGCGACTACTGGAGGGCCTGCCGGTCAGGCTTGTTTCAACGTCCTTGATTGAAGCGGGTGTCGATATCAGTTTCCCGACAGTCTACCGTGCCGATGCAGGGCTGGATTCCATCGCCCAGGCAGCCGGACGTTGCAACCGGGAGGGGCGGTTCGATAAATCGGACAGTCGGGTTAATGTTTTTACCGTTGCCGATGACTGGGCGATGCCGGCGGAGCTTGAACAGTATGCGCAGGCATTTCATCGTGTGTATCGCAAACATGCAGATAACCTGCTGTCACTGGATGCGATTCGCGCCTATTTCAGCGAGGTCTATTGGGTCAAGGAGCAGCAGATGGATGCCCCCGGTATCCTTGGCAGCGTGCGTCAACTGGAAGGTATTCCCTACGAGCAGATGGCTAGTGACTTCCGCATGATCGAAAGCAATATGCTGCCGGTCATCGTGCCATACGATGAAGAGGCTCGGAGCCAGCTTAATAGCCTGGCATTTGCTGACCGGATAGGCGGCATTGCCCGCAAGCTGCAGCCTTATCTGGTTCAGGTGCCGGAGCAGGGACTCAAGGCGCTGATGGCAGCGGGTGCCGTACAACCGGTTGCTCAGGAAAAATATGGTTATCAGTTTCTGGTGCTGGTAAGTAACAGTTTGTATGACGCCGAGTGTGGATTGAGCTGGGAAGAGCCAAGCTTTGTCGAGGCAGAGAAGTTAGTGATATGACATTCAAATGTTCTATTGATTTTAATCGATAATTGATTTTTTGGTTTTCTTCTGTAAGCTGTGGGGTGTCGATGCAACTAAAGGAACTGCAATGGCTGCGCCACCGGAACAAAATCCTTGGTTCTCTATGGATCTACGGCTTGGGCGTGGGAAGCACTCTTTTCGCCTGAAAATTTTGGGTGGATTTGGGTTTGTATCGACAATTGTCGCAATAGCAGCAATAGTATCTGGTCAAGGCCGTGCCTTGGATGTTTTACAGTTGTTGTTAGAGCGTGGGTAGAAACTATTGGCTTTAGTCGATAAAGCATGAGTCTCCTTCCTAACGGAAGGAGGCTTTCCCCAAACAGGAGGTTACATGGCATACGGAATTCGCTTGAAAGTATGGGGCGAACGCGCCTGCTTCACCCGCCCCGAGATGAAGGTGGAGCGTGTCAGTTATGACGTGATCACGCCATCGGCCGCGAGGGGTATTATCGAAGCCATCCACTGGAAGCCCGCCATTCGCTGGCACATCGACAGAATCCACGTTCTCAACCCCGTCGTATTTGAATCTATCCGCCGTAACGAGGTGGGCAGCAAGTTGTCCGCCGCTAATATCAAGAAGGCGATGAAAGCGGGCAATACCGCCGGGCTGGTCAATTATGTCGATCAGGATCGCCAGCAGCGTGCCGCCATGGTACTGCGCAATGTGGCCTATGTGATCGAAGCGCACTTCGAACTGACCAGTCGAGCCGATACTTCCGACAGCGAAGGCAAGCACCTGGATATCTTCAACCGCCGTGCTCGCAAGGGGCAGTTCTTTCATGCCCCCTGCCTGGGCGTGCGAGAGTTTCCGGCCAACTTCGAGCTGATCGAAGCGGAAGAACAGATACCCACACCTTCTGGTGAGCTTGAAGGGGAGAAGGATCTAGGCTGGATGCTGCATGACTTCGATTTCAGCCGAGAGTCCACCCCGCACTATTTTCGCGCCCTGATGCGTGATGGCGTGATCGAGGTGCCACCGTTCCGCTCGGAAGAGGTGAAGGCATGATCCTGACGGCACTGAGCAACTACTACGCCCGATTGGTAGAGCAGGGCAATCCGGATGTGCCTCCCTATGGCTATAGCCCCGAAAAGATCAGTTATTGCCTCGTTATTGACCGCCAGGGGACTTTGATTGACGTGGTCAGTCTGCTGGATACCACAGGGAAAAAACCGCGTCCGTCGGTTTATCTGGTGCCTCAGCCACCCAAGCGGTCGGCCAATATTGCACCAGGCTTTATGTGGGACAAGTCGGGCTATGTACTGGGACTGACTGCCAGCGAGAAGGACAAGGATATTCACCGAGCCCGACAAACCCATGAGGCCTTCAAGGAGTATCATCGCCAATGGCTGGAAGGTGAGGATGATCTTGGACTGCATGCACTGCTTGCTTTTCTGGACCGGTGGGACCCTGAGGACGAGGCTTGCGTCGGTCTGATTCCCGTTGATGCACTGGATACCAATCTGGTTTTCCGACTTGATGAAGAGCCGGGCTTTTTGCATCAGCGTGATGCGACAAAGGCGGTTCGAGATCGACAACTGGCATCGCCGGATGGGCACACAAGTACTTGCCTGGTAACAGGGGAGTCTGCGCCCATAGCGGCGCTGCACCCTTCCATCAAGGGGGTCAACGGGGCACAGACAGCGGGTGCTTCACTGGTGTCTTTCAACCTGTCCGCCTTTGAGTCTCATGGCAAGAAACAGGGCATGAATGCGCCGGTTTCCGAACGTGCTGCCTTTGGCTATGGTACGGCACTGAATTACCTGCTGCGGCGCGATCCGAACAATCGGCAGCGGCTGCAGATTGGTGACAGCACCGTTGTGTTCTGGGCGGAGGCGGGGAGCCCGCAGGAGGCCGAGGCAAGTGAAGACTTTCTCGGTGGTTTGCTGTCACCGCCAACCAATTCGGAAGATCTGGATAACCCCGAAGTGGATCGCCTGCACGCAACGCTGAACAAGGTGGCGGCAGGCGAGCCTTTGCAAAATCTGAATCTGCAACTGAACCCCGATACACGTATTTACATACTGGGATTGGCGCCCAACGCCGCTCGCCTTTCGGTACGTTTTTGGGAGGTGGATACGCTGGAGCGGTTTACTCAACGCATTGGTGAGCACTACCGGGATCTGTTGCTTCAGCCTGTCCCCTGGAAAAAACCGCCTTCCATATGGCGACTGTTGCTGGAAACCGTTCCCCACCGTGAGGGGGGAAGGGCGAAAGCGGATGATGTTACGCCTCATCTGGCCGGGGAGCTGGCCCGTGCCATTCTGACCGGGCGACGCTATCCGCGTCACCTTTTGACCCACATGATCATGCGCATGCGTGCCGATGGCCATTTGTCGTCACTGCGCGTCGCGCTCTGTAAGGCGGTACTGGTGCGCGATCAGCGCCTCGGCTCAATCAAAGACAAGGAGATTCCCGTGAGTCTGGATATTGACAACAGGGACCCGGGCTATGTGCTCGGACGTTTGTTCGCAACACTTGAGTCTGTTCAGCGTGCTGCGCTGGGCCAAAAAGTGAATGCGACCATTAGAGATCGTTATTATGGCGCAGCGTCGGCGACACCGGCCAGTATTTTTCCGGTGCTGTTGCGTAATGCACAAAACCATTTCAGCAAGGCACGTAAGGTAAAGCCCGGGTTGGCGGTTAACTTGGAGAAGCAGACCGGTGCCATTGTGGAGTTATTGCCGGCCGAATTCCCGAAAACGCTGGGGCTGGAAGAGCAGGGCCGCTTTGCGATCGGTTATTACCACCAACATAACGAAGTTTTCAACAAGCATGCACCAGATATCCAGGAAGGAGACACGGAATGAGTGCCATTAACAACCGTTATGAATTTGTTTTTTTGTTTGATGTTACCAACGGAAATCCTAACGGTGACCCCGATGCTGGCAACATGCCCAGGCTCGACCCGGAAACCAACCGTGGTTTGGTGACAGATGTGTGCCTGAAGCGCAAGATTCGCAACTTCGTTGAGATGGCCAGGGAGGATGAGCCCGGTTTCGATATCTACATGCAGGAAAAATCCGTGCTGAACAACCAGCACAAGAAGGCCTATGAGGCGCTGAGTATCGAGCCGGTGGCGAAAAAATTGCCAAAAGACCAGCAACAGGCACTGGAACTGACACAATGGATGTGCAAAAACTTCTTCGATGTACGTACCTTTGGTGCCGTGATGACGACAGAGGTGAATGCCGGTCAGGTCCGTGGCCCCGTCCAATTGGCGTTCGCCAGCTCCATTGATCCGGTGGTGCCGCTGGAAGTTTCCATCACGCGGATGGCGGTCACCAACGAGAGGGATCTGGAAAAGGAACGCACCATGGGCCGTAAGCATATTATTTCCTATGGTCTTTACCGCGTGCATGGCTACGTGTCTGCCAAGCTGGCGCAGAAAACCGGTTTCTCCGAAGATGACCTACAGTTGCTGTGGCAGTCACTGATCAACCTGTTCGAGCATGACCGCTCGGCTGCCCGTGGCGAGATGGCGGCCCGTCAGCTGGTGTTGTTCAAGCACGAATCCGAGCTGGGGAATGCTCCTGCGCATAAGCTGTTTGAAACCGTTACGGTTGAACGTGCCAACGGTGCTGCTGGCAGTCCGGCACAGTCCTTTGATGACTATCGCATTGTGGTGAATGCCGAAGCTGTTCCGGCCGGCGTGTCAGTCGAGGAGTTGATCTGATTCAACCAGGGATAAGGTCATGGATGACACCCTCAACATTTCCGCTATCCAGCACTACGCCTATTGTCCGCGTCAGTTTGCGCTGATCCATGTCGAGCAGGTCTGGGATGACAACCGTTTCACCGCCGAGGGGCTGTTGCTGCATCGGCGGGTGGACGGCGGAGAGCCGGAGCAGCGTGGGCATGTCCGCTACGAACGAACCGTATTATTGAAGTCGGAACGGCTGGGGCTGATTGGCAAAATGGACTTGCTCGAGATTGATACCTCGGATGGTTATCGCCTCATTCCGGTGGAGTATAAGCGCGGTCGTTCGAAAACCCAGGACTGGGATCGGCTGCAGTTGTGTGCTCAGGCGCTATGCCTGGAAGAGATGCGACACGTTGATATCGAAGAGGGCGCCATCTGGTACTGGGAAACGCGCCGGCGCGAAGAGGTTCGGTTCGACACCGCTCTGCGGGCGCGTACCGAAGCCATTATCGTCAATGCCCGAAACCTTATTCGAAACGGTACGACTCCACCGCCCACCGAAGAACGTAAACGGTGCAGGGCCTGTTCTCTGTATGAACTGTGCCAGCCTGATGCCTTGCGTCAGGACCACTCCGCTGCGTATATCCGGGACCTTTTCCAACCATGAAAAAACTGTTGAATACGCTCTATATCACGCGTCAGGAAACCTACCTGCACAAGGAGCGGGAAACGATCGTCATCAAACAGAAAGATGAGAAGCTGGGACAGTTTCCTTCGCTGGCGCTGGGCAATATCCTCTGTTTTGGACGTGTATCGGTATCACCCTTCCTGATGGGCTACCTGTCGGAGAAGGGCATAGGCCTTGGTTTCTTTACCGAATACGGCCGTTTTCTGGCACGGGTTCAGGGGCCTGAATCCGGCAATGTGCTGCTCAGACGCAGCCAGTATCGCTGGGCGGATGACCCGGACAAATCCATGTCGGTGGCTCGGCTGATGATCGCGGCCAAAATCAGCAACAGCCGCGCGGTCATTCAGCGGGACCTGCGCAACCACGGCGACAATACAGCCTTGCGCGAGGCCGTCGATAAGCTGGCAACCAGCCTGCGTAGTGTGCAGAAGACCAAAACAGCCGACAGCCTGATGGGTGTAGAAGGCGACGCGGCCAATTGCTATTTTTCGGTGCTGCAGCAGCGTTTGCGCAAGGATCATTTTCAATTCAATGGTCGTGTACGACGTCCACCGACTGATCCGGTGAATGCTTTGCTGTCATTTATCTATTCCATGATTACTCAGGACTGTGTGGCAGCGCTTCAGGGCGTTGGGCTTGATCCCTATGTTGGGTTTCTGCATCGGGACCGGCCAGGTCGTCCAGGGCTGGCGCTGGATCTGCTGGAAGAGTTCCGTGCCGGATGGGCTGACCGGCTGGTACTTACGCTATTGAATCGCCAACAGTTGAAACAGCAGGATTTTGTAACTGAAGCCAGTGGCGCCGTGCGTTTGACCGACAATGGTCGAAAAGTTGTACTGGTTGCATTCCAGGAGCGCAAACAGGAAGAACTCGTACATCCCTATCTGCAGGAAAAAGTATCCATCGGGTTGTTGCCACATTGCCAGGCCATGTTGCTGGCGCGGCATATTCGCGGAGATATTGAGTACTATCCACCCTGGACGTTGAAATAATGCTGGTGCTGATCACCTATGATGTCAGCGTAGTGACATCCGACGGGCAACGCAGGCTGAGAAATATTGCCAAAACCTGCCTGGATTACGGGACCCGGGTGCAGAACTCCGTATTTGAATGCGAAGTT
Source organism: Marinobacterium weihaiense (assembly GCF_019061305.1). Lineage (GTDB taxonomy): Bacteria > Pseudomonadota > Gammaproteobacteria > Pseudomonadales > Balneatricaceae > Marinobacterium > Marinobacterium weihaiense. Next base: position 2,449 of record NZ_JAHQZT010000024.1, on the reverse strand, counting down.
ACCCCTGCACAATTGGTCGTTTTAAAGGCAGAATTGATGGATATCTACAATCCTGATGAAGACAGCCTTCGGTTCTATCATTTGGGTAAAAAAGGGCGACAAAAGATAGAGCACTATGGTGCTAAAATCGTGCCCGACCCTCATTCCTCGCCGCTTATCCTGTAAGAATGGCATTCCGCTACCCTTGGGTTCTCATTAAATACCGGGAGGGTTGGCGGAATCTTAACTGTTTGAATAATAAGGTATTTTAAAACACCTTCTGTTCTGCTTCCTGTCGTTTTTCAATCTGTAGTTGTCGATAGCGATAAATTGGTTATTTTCCTTTGTTCTTTAACAACTTAGACTGCTGCTGTCGCACCCCACGCGGGTGCGTGGATAGAAACGCACTGGTCAACCGTGGCCTTGTCGCCGATCTGGGTCGCACCCCACGCGGGTGCGTGGATAGAAACGCTGTAGACTCCATCATCGCAGCCGGAACCGGCGGTCGCACCCCACGCGGGTGCGTGGATAGAAACCGCAAAATGCTGGAGGAGTGGTAATGGCCGCACTGCGTCGCACCCCACGCGGGTGCGTGGATAGAAACTGAGGAATACGAAACAACGATTACCGCCCCGGAAGTCGCACCCCACGCGGGTGCGTGGATAGAAACATCCACCGGTGACTATTGCCAGCTTACTGAACCTCGTCGCACCCCACGCGGGTGCGTGGATAGAAACAAAGTCGAGCACACCGGCTGGCGCCCCGGCGATAGTCGCACCCCACGCGGGTGCGTGGATAGAAACGCAATGTGGGTGAAGCGTTTGAACTATGTCTGCGTGTCGCACCCCACGCGGGTGCGTGGATAGAAACTGTCTCTGGTGTCTGGCGCTGCAACCGTTATGGATGTCGCACCCCACGCGGGTGCGTGGATAGAAACAACGCCTCAAAGCACGGCTATATTGCGATCCACAACGTCGCACCCCACGCGGGTGCGTGGATAGAAACTTTATCAACTCTAGGCGTAATACCGCCACTTTTCCCAGTCGCACCCCACGCGGGTGCGTGGATAGAAACAAGAACAGGAACAACTGATCCAGCAGTTGCAGAGCAAGTCGCACCCCACGCGGGTGCGTGGATAGAAACGCAGGCAGGATATGATCATCAAGACGCTGAACGGAGGTCGCACCCCACGCGGGTGCGTGGATAGAAACCTGTGCCTGCTCCTGCAGATCCACCACCCGGGTTTGTCGCACCCCACGCGGGTGCGTGGATAGAAACAGCAGTAGTGAATCAGAGTCAGCCACCCGGCGCATGTCGCACCCCACGCGGGTGCGTGGATAGAAACCCATCCCTAGAATAGAAGTCCTCAACCTCCTGTCGTCGCACCCCACGCGGGTGCGTGGATAGAAACTGATCCTGGTCATACTCGACCGGCTCTAGCTGGCCGTCGCACCCCACGCGGGTGCGTGGATAGAAACACCTTGGCTATGCGCCATTTGGATAGCCTCAGCTGGTCGCACCCCACGCGGGTGCGTGGATAGAAACGATGATCAGGTAGCCCTCCATATCGCCACCTGACCGTCGCACCCCACGCGGGTGCGTGGATAGAAACCAATGCCTGCGCTACTTCCGGAAAGTCCTCTTTGTCGCACCCCACGCGGGTGCGTGGATAGAAACACAGCCCCGACTGGTGGCGCTGCCTCCGGCATCCCGTCGCACCCCACGCGGGTGCGTGGATAGAAACTCGGATTCGGCACGTACTCGCTGCTGCTCTGCCGTCGCACCCCACGCGGGTGCGTGGATAGAAACTCAACCTGCTGACCCAGAGTTTCGGCGGTCGCCTCGTCGCACCCCACGCGGGTGCGTGGATAGAAACAATAGCTTGCCGCGCGGGTAGTCAGGGTGGTCACAGTCGCACCCCACGCGGGTGCGTGGATAGAAACTGCAGTACGCTTTCAATCGCATCATCGCCTTCACGTCGCACCCCACGCGGGTGCGTGGATAGAAACTAGATAAACGATCCTGCAACCGCGTGGCGACGCGGTCGCACCCCACGCGGGTGCGTGGATAGAAACAGCTTGCCCGATCAGTTGTGTCCAATGTCGCTGCCGTCGCACCCCACGCGGGTGCGTGGATAGAAACACGCCCACCACCGGCACCCTGTGGATTCGCCCTGAGTCGCACCCCACGCGGGTGCGTGGATAGAAACACGCCAAAGACAAAGAGCGACTGACCGAGCTGGAGTCGCACCCCACGCGGGTGCGTGGATAGAAACAGTCCATCGGCACCTTTGCACCTGGTACTCGTACGTCGCACCCCACGCGGGTGCGTGGATAGAAACTTTAAGGGCGAGTTTTACAGCAAGTCAGACCTTGGTCGCACCCCACGCGGGTGCGTGGATAGAAACCCCACTTCAGAAGAAATGATGCGCAGGCTCTACCGCGTCGCACCCCACGCGGGTGCGTGGATA
>NZ_JAHQZT010000023.1 GCF_019061305.1 Marinobacterium weihaiense | reverse complement strand
CGATGCAGAGTCAACACCCGTGCGCGTAAAAGTTTCAAAAAATGAAACCAAGCTAAAACCACCGCCCCTTAACGCAAACAGGCGCCCCTGAGACCAGGGGCGCCTGTTTCACTATTACGAGAACTGCTACGAGAACTGCGTCATGCCTCCTGTCACGGTTCGCGACGATTATCCTCTTCTTCCCGGATCGCATGTTCCAGTTCTTCATCGCCGACATCAGGACGTGGACGTTTAATCAAGATACGTCCGAGTACAATGCCCAACTCAAACAGAAGCCACATGGGTACAGCCAAGAGGCTCTGTGAAATGATATCCGGTGGCGTCAACAACATACCCAGAACAAAGCATCCCACAATGACATAGGCGCGCTTGGCCTTGAGACCTTCGACAGTAACTGCACCCGACCACAGCAGCAACAGCGTTGCAATGGGGATTTCAAACACGATGCCGAAAGCAAAGAACAGCTTGAGAACAAAGTTGAGATAGCTGCTGATATCGGTCATTACCGCAATGTTTTCTGGACCGACACTGGTAAAGAAACCAAAAATAATCGGAAAAACGACAAAATAGGCGAAGGCTACACCCAGATAGAATAGAAAAATACTGGAAGCCAACAGCGGTATCGCCAGGCGCTTTTCATGGCTGTAAAGCCCCGGAGAAATGAAACTCCAGGCCTGGTGCAACAGGAAAGGCATTGCCAGGAAGGCTGCCGCAACCAGCGTCAACTTAAAGGGCGCAAAGAACGGCGAGGTCACATCCGTGGCAATCATGCTGGTACCTTCCGGCAGCAGCGCCGTCAGCGGTGCAGACAGCCAGGTGTACAGGTCATTGGCAAACGCAAACAGCCCCAGGAAGATCACCAGAATAGCCAGCACCGAGTACAGCAGGCGCTGACGCAGCTCGACCAGATGGGAAATCAGAGGCTGTTCCTGATCGAAGTGTTCGCCGCTCATGGTTTGTCCTTGCTGGCAGTGTCCTGACGGGCATCAGGCTCGCCTGGTTCAGAGCCGGGGGCCTGTGGCTTGACGGTCTCGGTGTCCGGTGCAGTCGAAGTCCCTCGCGGCTGTTGCGGCGACTGGAACGGCTGACGCATCTCGGACAACTCACGCTCCAGCTCTTCCTTCTGCATGGCCGTGGTACGTTTGAGTTCCTCCACTCGCAGCTCCTCGCGGATCTCGGACTGAATCGAATTCAGTGAGCGGCGCACGCGCCCCAACCAGAGGCCGCAGGTGCGTGCCGCCATCGGCAACCGCTCAGGACCAAGCACCAGTAACGCCACGACGCCAACCACCAGCAGCTCGAAAAAGCCAATATCAAACATGGCAGCCCGACTTACTTCTGCTGTTTGCTGTCAGTATTGCTGGATGTGGTGTCGCTATCCTTGAACTGTGCATCCTGCTCTGCAGACAGTTTCTTCTGCTCATCAGTGGCGTTTTTCTGCTCCGGTTCGTCATCATTGACGGCTTTTTTGAAACTTTTCAACGCGCCACCCAGATCACCACCGATGTTACGCAGTTTTTTGGTGCCAAACAGCAGGATGATGATGACCAGTACGATCAGCAGCTGCCAAATACTAATTCCACCAAGCATGTCGCCTCCCGGGAGTAGCTTCTTACTACGTTCTATTATGAGACAGGGCTATCCACCCTGCCGTTTGTTCTGCCCGTCCTGTCAGAGACGGCAGCCTCAGGTGTTGCGCGAGGCTTTTTCCTCAAGGCCGGACAGGTCAAAGCGACGAGCCAGCTCGTTCAACACCGCCTCGTGGCTTTCGCCCAGATGCGACAGCATCACCAAGGAGTGAAACCAGAGATCCGCCGTTTCATAGATCAGATCACTGTTATCGCCGCTAGTGGCGGCATCCTTGGCAGCCAGAATCGCTTCTACACTTTCTTCACCCACTTTCTCCAGAATCTTGTTCAGACCCTTGGCGTGCAGTGAAGCGACATAAGAACTGTCCGGTTCGGCCTGCTTGCGCGCTTCCAGTACCTGTTGCAGACGGGCGAGGGTATCAGTCATGTATTACGCCTTCTTTGCATAGATGTCATTGGGGTCACGGCGCACTTTGTCTACCACTTCCCACTGCTTGTCGTCACGCAGTACCCGGTAGAAGCAACTCTCGCGACCGGTATGACAGGCAATATCGCCCAGCTGCTCGACACTGAGCAGAATAACATCACTGTCGCAGTCCAGACGCAGCTCATGTAGCTTCTGCACATGGCCGGATTCTTCACCCTTGCGCCACAGGCGCTGGCGCGAGCGGGACCAGTAGATCGCTCGTCCTTCCTCAGCAGTCAGCCGAAGCGCCTCTTTGTTCATCCAGGCAACCATCAGGATTCGGCCAGTGCGATAATCCTGAGCGATCGCCGGCACCAGTCCCTGGTCATCCCATTTAATCTGATCAAGCCATTGTGCAGACATGCGCGTTCCGTTGTTCAGTTACAGACTGCGCGAAGCATAACCGATCCAGGATGCAGCGACCACCTCAGGCTCGCCAGACCAATAGCCCCCCCAGACCGGCACTGGCCAAGGCATACCAAGGCAAATCCGCCACCGCCTGCTGCCACTCCGGACGCGCCAGCACAACCGCTGCCGCCAACAGTACAGCCCCCGCAAGCAGGTATCGGCGCTGGCGTCGCTGCTGTCGCTGCTGCTGTTGCAACAGCCGCTGTTGTACGCGGGCATCAGATTCGGAGTGCAGCTTCAGCTGCTCCAGGCTGTCATACACCATCTGTGGCAAGTGCGGCAGCTTTTCCAGCCACTCCGGCGCCTGCTGCTTCATGTTTTGGTAGACCGCTTTGACGCCCATGCGTTCCTGCATCCAGTTTTCCAGAAACGGCTTGGCGGTCTGCCAGAGGTCCAGTTCCGGGTACAGCTGGCGACCCAGTCCTTCGATATTCAACAGAGTTTTCTGCAGCAGCACCAGCTGCGGCTGTACCTCCATGTTGAACCGGCGCGCCGTCTGAAACAGCCCCAGCAGCACCATGCCGAAGGAAATGTCCTTGAGCGGCTTTTCAAAGATGGGCTCGCAGACGCTGCGGATGGCCGTCTCAAAAGCATGAACATTGGTATCCCGCGGCACCCAGCCAGAGTCGATATGCAGCTGAGCCACCTGACGATAGTCGCGCTTGAAGAACGCCAGAATGTTGCGCGCCAGGTAACTTTGGTCTTCCGCATTGAGCGAACCGATAATACCGAAGTCCACGGCAATGTACTGGGGGTCGGAGGGGTTGTTGCGCGATACGAAAATATTGCCCGGGTGCATGTCGGCATGGAAAAAGCTGTCACGGAAGACCTGGGTAAAGAAGATCTCCACGCCGCGCTCGGCCAGCGCTTTCATATCGGTGCCCTGGGCGCGCAGCTGCGCCACATCCGCCACCGGAATACCGTGGATGCGCTCCATGACCAGCACCTGTTGGCGCGTGTAGTCCCAGTAAACCTCGGGCACATAGAGAATACCGGACTGATCAAAGTTGCGCCTCAGCTGGGAACCGTTGGCCGCCTCCTTGCGCAGGTCCAGTTCGTCGAAGATGGTCTGCTCATACTCGGCCACAACCTCCACCGGACGCAGCCGGCGCCCTTCCACCCACAAGGCCTGTACCAGACGCGCCAGCACATACAGCAGGGCCACATCGCCACGGATCACACGTGCAATGCCGGGCCGAATCACCTTGACCACGACTTCCCGACCGTCATGCAGGGTGGCTGCATGCACCTGTGCCACAGACGCGGATGCCATGGGATCGACTTCAAAGCGGGCAAAAACCTGGTCAACGGGCCGGCCCAGTTCACGCTCGATGATCTGACGGGCACGGGCACCCGCAAACGGCGGCACTCGATCCTGCAGACGCGCCAGCTCTTCTGCCAGGTCGTCCGGCAAAAGATCGCGCCGAGTGGACAGCATCTGCCCGAATTTGATGAATACCGGTCCCAGCGCTTCCAGCGCCAGGCGCAAGCGCTCGGCCTGGGGGCGACGTATCGGCAACACATAACGCCAGGGCAGCAGCCAGAGCAAGGCCCGCAGGTACCAAGGCAGCACCGGCTGATCAAAAAAAGTGTCGAGGCGATAATAGGCGAAGATCCACGCGATCTTCATCGAGCGCATTACAGTCCGCACGGCCAGCAAGGTCCTGTCCTGTTCAACAAGCTCACTATTCTAGCCTGCCGGGGTGGCCTGTGTCTGGTTTCGGCCCAGTTCTTTGGCACGATAGAGCGCCTGATCCGCCCGTGTAAACAATGATTCCAGATCATCACTGCCACGCACCTCGGCAATACCAAACGACAATGTCACCTCAACCCGTTCGCCCTTGAAATTGAATGGACTGCTTTCGATGGCCTGGCGCAGTTTCTCGGTAGCCTGTACGGCCGCATCCATTGAGGTCGACGGGAACAGAATCACGAACTCCTCGCCGCCGAAGCGGGCGATGAAATCAGTACTACGCAGATTGTGGCGCAGCACCTTGGCCACCAATCGCAGGACCCGGTCTCCGGCCAGGTGTCCAAGCTGGTCGTTAATACGTTTGAAGAAATCGATATCACCAACGGCCATGGAAAACGGGGCCTGGTAGCGTTCCCAGCGATCCATTTCCGCCTGCAGGTGCCGCTCATAATCCAGGCGGTTGGGCAGTCCAGTCAAGGGATCAGTACGCGCACGCAGTTGCTCTTCCTGCATGCGAGCCCGGGCCTTACTGGTTTCCAGCTCCATTTGATCCACTTTCTGAAGCAACTGTTCGTAACGCTGATTCAAACGACTTTCCCGCTCCTGCTCGTGCAGGCGAAAGTGCTCCATGCTGCGCATGATGGAGGCCAGCTGCCGAGTGACACTCTGCTTGAGCACACCCAGGTCTTCCGAATCCTTGACGGTCTGGTGGATAGTGCGCACGTCTCGGCGCACGACGTGGTCAAGGGTTTTGTGCGCCTCACGAGCCTGCAATTCATCCTGGTGGCTGTCTTCCAGAAACTCCTGCACATAAGCCAGCTGGGAATTCAGTGTCAGCAGGTAGTTTTCAAAGTCTTCCTGGGTATTGCCGCCCGCCAGGCGTACCAGCTCGGTCAGGGTCAACAGAATGTCAGGCAGTTGCACGAAGCTCAGTCCGCGCTCCAACTGCATGACCAGGTTGCGGGCACGCTCGACCCCTTCGGCCGGTACCTGCAGCACTTCCAGCAGCTTCAGCAGCTGACGCGCCACCTCGGCCTGCAGCAGTTCCAGATCCTGTTCCCCCCCGACATCCAGTTCAAACTCATGACTGGCCGTTGCCGGCTGCCCGCCCAACAGGCTGTCCTGCAGTTCAACCAGTTCGGTCATTAGCCCCGGCAGCACACTGGCATGCTCCCCGATATCATTGATACGCTCATTGAGTTCACCCAGCAGGCTGTCAATGGCCGGGTCTTGGCTAAGCTTGCGCAACTGCTGGGTCCAGCGTCGCAGCACCCATATAAGGGATTCACGCTGCTGATAGCGTGCTTGGTCCTGCTGGCTAATGCTCTGTTTCAACTGTCGACTCAGAACCGGCAGACGGACATGATCCTGTGCCTTCAATGCGCTGTTGAGCGCATCCAGCTCGCTATCAAGTTCCGGGGTATTGCCCTGTAGTCCCAATGTCAGGTGACTGACCAGCGAATTCAGATTTTCTCGCACACGGGCATCGATTTGCCGTTGGTGATCGACCTCGAGTGTCAGGTCAGTGTACTTGCGCTTCCAGTTAGCCTGGTCGGACACACGCTACCTCTATAACCAGATCTGTTTGAACGGATGTTCTTAACAGAATATGCGTTTGGACGCGGAATAGAAACGAAAAACCGCCTGCAAGAGGCGGTTTGTTATGCTGGATCAAGCAAAAGATCAGGGCTGGTTGCGCTCTTTCTCGACCAGGTAGTCGACTACGTCGAGCATGGCCTTGTGGCCACCGGCAGACTGGGCCGTTACCCGGTATTTGCCGTTGACGACCATCGCGGGCACGCCGGTAATCTCATAACCACGCAGCTTGGAATCACCCTGCTTGAGCTTCATGTTGACGGCAAAGGAATCATACAGCTTGTGGAACTGATCCGGCTCAATACCCAGCGGCGCGTAGAACTTGGCCAGGGCATCAGGACCGGTAAAACGCTGACGCTGCAGATGGATGGCATTGAACATGGCCTGGTGTGACGCTTCAACCGTGTCGGTCAGTTCTGCCACGTAGTAAGCACGGGCAAGCGGCTCCCAGCTGCGGCCAAATACCACCGGCAGCCCTACAAAAGCGACGTCATCCGCCTGCTGCTTGCGCCATTTTTCCAGCAGCGGCTCGAAGGTATTGCAGTGCGGACAGAGATAACCAAACGCCTCTGTCACTTCCACTTTGCCCGCATCAACGGTTTTCACCGGGTACGGCAATTCATAATAATGCTCGCCGGCACGATACTCTTCGGCCCAAGCAAGAGCGGCCATGAGTGACAGGCTCACGGTCATCAGCAGTTTCTTCAACATGCGCTTATTCCTGTTGTCGTGTTATTGCGTCCGCGAATAGACCACTTTCGCTTCAGTTTAGTTCAGCGTACTTAACCTGCAGCCATAAAAAAGGCAGCCGAAGCTGCCTCTTGAGCGGGTATCAGAACGCGGGGTCAGTGCAGACCCTGAACGTACTGGGAGACCGCTTTCATTTCTTCAGTACTCAGCTTGGATGCAATGTCACGCATCATCGCAGCCGGGTCATTGTTGCGTTCACCCTTGCTGAACTTGTTCAGCGTGGACTCGACGTACTGTGCATGCTGGCCGCTCAGCGCCGGGTAGGCGGCACTGTCGATACCCTGACCGGTCGGGCTGTGGCATGCTGTGCAGGCGGCGACACCCTTCTCGGCGATACCCGCACGCCAGATGCGCTGCCCCAGCTCAACCTGGTCTTCAGCCGTCTGACCCAAGGTCACGTTCTTGCTGGCGTAGTATGCCGCGATGTCTGCCAGGTCCTGATCGCTCAGATTGGTCAGCAGGCCGGTCATTTCCGGTACCATGCGCGCGCCACTCTTGATATCGTTCAGCTGTTTCAGCAGGTATTTTTCACCCTGTCCAGCCAGCTTCGGGAAGTTACCTACAACACTGTTGCCGTCTGTGCTGTGACAGGCGGTACATACAGCAGTCTTGGCCTGGCCTGCAGCCGCATCACCTGCCGCATGTGCGACGCCGGTGAGGCCGATGCTTACCAGTAAGCTGATCAGTAGTTTGTTCATTGACTAACCCAGACTCTTGCTTGACTAAATGTGTATTTATCCCCGCTATTCAACGCAAGAACAACGGAAATGGCCAATTTCCACTATTACCCTGACTGGAGACAGACTCTGTTCGCGGGTAAAATTGGCGTCATTATAAACCAATATCCCCACAGACTGGAACGGATATGTTCAGTTTGTGGCCAGCGAGTCCCGCATCATGTCAACCTTAGAGCCCGTAATCCATTACAACCTCGCCCGCTTCGAGATCAGCGCGGCACGTCTTGACCAGTGCCCGCCCGACACCGGTGCCGAGGTGGCGTTTGCCGGGCGTTCCAATGCCGGCAAGTCCAGTGCCATCAACGCGCTAACGCAGCAGAACGCTCTTGCTCGTACGTCAAAAACGCCCGGACGGACCCAGTTGATCAACTTTTTCAGCCTCAACATCGACGGCCTGAAGATTGTCGACCTGCCCGGCTACGGCTATGCCAAGGTGCCGGTCGCGATGAAACAGCACTGGCAGCGCCACCTGGATGCCTACCTCCAGCATCGTGAAAGCCTGCGTGGCGTGGTGCTGGTGATGGACATACGCCACCCGATGAAAGAGTTCGACGAAATGATGGTGCATTGGTGCGAAGCCACCGGCGTACCCCTGCATGTATTGCTGACCAAAGAAGACAAGCTCAAGCGTGGCCCGGCCAAAAACACCCTGCTGCAAGTGAAGAAAACATTGAAGGAGCGCTTGGGTGACAAGGTCAGCGTACAGACCTTTTCGGCATTGAAGAATACCGGTGTCGATCAGTTGCGCCAGCGCATCAACAGCTGGCTGCTGGCAGACCTGACGGAAGGAGGCGCCGAGCCGACAACATAAAAGCCCCGGCTGGAGAAGGGGATACCACAGCCGGGGCAAAGGATGTCATGACAGATGAGCCGCACGCCACGCTGGCACAAGCGATAGGTATCACCGTACGGCTCATTTAATGTGACCTTTCATGCACGAAAAGTTCACCAGTGATCAATAAAAGATCAATGCGCCTGCTCCCAGTTGTCACCGATACCGGCATCCACCAGCAGGGGCACCGCCAGTTCGGCGGCATTTTCCATCAGCGGCTTGAGCTGTGCACAAAAGTTATCCACCTCACTCTCGCGCACCTCGAAGATCAACTCATCGTGAACCTGCATAATCATACGTGCATCCATTGTCCCCTGCTCCAACCAGTTATCCACTGCAATCATGGCCCATTTGATGATATCCGCCGCCGTACCCTGCATGGGCGCATTGATCGCGGTACGCTCCGCCGCCTGGCGCTTCATCGGGTTGCGGTTGTTGATATCCGGCAGGTAGAGGCGACGGCCGAACAGGGTTTCAACGTAACCCCGATCACGCGCCTGGGTGCGAGTTTCGTCCATGTAGCGTTGCACACCCGGGTAGGTGGTGAAGTAGTGCTCGATATAAGTACCCGCTTCTTTGTTACCGATACCCAGCTGTTTGGCCAAGCCAAAGGCGGACATACCGTAGATCAGACCGAAGTTGATCGCCTTGGCACTGCGGCGCTGGTCACTGGTGACGTTATCCACAGTGGTGCCGAACACCTCCGCCGCAGTCGCCTTGTGGATATCTTCTCCGTGGCGGAAGGCATTCAACAGGCCTTCATCACCGGACAGGTGCGCCATAATGCGCAGCTCAATCTGTGAATAATCCGCCGCAATGATTTTATAGCCCTCGGGCGCGATAAAAGCATGACGGATGCGACGCCCCTCGGGGGTACGCACCGGGATGTTCTGCAGGTTGGGCTCGGACGATGACAGACGACCGGTCGCCGTCACCGCCTGGTGGTAGGAGGTATGGATACGACCGGTCGCCGGGTTGATCATCAACGGCAACTTGTCGGTATAGGTGCTCTTGAGTTTGCTCAGGCCGCGCTGCTCGATCAACAGTTTGGGCAGCGGGTAGTCCAGCGCCAGCTCCTGCAGGACCTCTTCGGCGGTGGATGGTGCGCCCTTGGGGGTCTTCTTCTTCACCGGCAGGCCCATCTTGTCGAACAGAATCGTCTGCAACTGCTTGGTGGAATTGAGGTTGAACTCCTCACCGGCCAGCTCGAAGGCTTCCTGCTCGATTTCGCCCAGGCGCTGCTCCAGTTCCCGGCTCTGTTCGCCCAGAATAGTGGCATCAATCAGGGCACCACGGTATTCCATGCGCGCCAGCACTGGGATCAGCGGACGCTCGATCTCGTCGAACACCTTCAGCAACTCGCCCTCGGCGGCCAACTGCGGCTGCAGTTTCTGATGCAGGCGCAGGGTGATATCGGCATCTTCCGCCGCATAGGGTGCGGCCTGTTCCAGCTCGATCTGGTTGAAGGTCAGCTGTTTCTTGCCCTTGCCGGCAATGGTTTCAAAGCTGGTGGTGGTCACGCCCAGATGACGCTCCGCCAGGGTATCCATGTCATGGCGACTGGCGGTGGAGTTGAGCACGTAGGATTCCAGCATGGTGTCGGCACCGATGCCCTGCAGCTCGATACCGTAGTGGCGCAACACGTTCATATCGTACTTGATGTGCTGGCCGATCTTTTTCAACGCCGGGTCTTCCAGCAGCGGTTTCAACCGGGCCAACACTTCAGCGCGGTCCAGCTGTTCCGGCGCGCCCATGTAATCATGCGCCAGCGGCACATAGGCGGCCTTGCCAACCTCAACGGCAAAAGACACGCCGACCAGCTGGGCTTCCATGTAGTTCAGGCTGGTGGTCTCGGTATCGAAGGCGAACTCGCCGGCGGCCGTGAGCTTTTCCAGCCAGGCTTCGAACGCCTCCCAGGTCAGTACCGTTTCATATTCGGTTTCGATAGCGTCTGCGGATTCGACCGGCTCATCGGCCCCCAGCTCCTCGGCATCTCCGGCCTCCAGCTCGCGCACCCAGCTCTTGAACTCAAATTGCCTGAATAGCTCCACCAGTTGTGCCGGTTCAGGCGTGGGCAGGGCGATGTCGTGCAGGGAGATGTGCAGCGGCACATCGGTCTTGATCGTCGCCAGCAGGTAGGACAGCTCGGCCGCTTCGCGATTATCCTCCAGCTTCTTCGGCATGGTCTTGGCACCGCGAAAACCCAGTGCCGGAATCTTGTCCAGGTTTTCATACAGATCGCTGATACCGCCGATCCCTTGCAGCAGCGCCAATGCAGTCTTTTCGCCGACCCCCGGCACGCCGGGGATGTTATCGACCTTGTCGCCCTGCAGTGCCAGCAGGTCGATGACCAGATGCGGCGGCACACCGAACTTTTCCTCGACTCCGGCCGCATCCATTTTGCTGTCGTTCATGGTGTTGATCAGGGTGACATGCTCATCCACCAGCTGAGCCATATCCTTGTCACCGGTGGAGATGATCACCGCACGGCCGGACTCACTGGCCTGCCGCGCCAGAGTGCCGATGACATCATCCGCTTCCACCCCTTCCTCGACAAATAGCGGCAGCCCCATGGCGCGAATGATGGCGTGGATCGGCTCCACCTGGCTGCGCAGGTCATCCGGCATCGGCGGGCGGTGTGACTTATACTCAGCATAGATGTCGTCGCGGAAGGTTTTGCCCTTGGCATCAAAGATCACCGCCACTGGACTATCGGGATACTCCTTGAGCAACCGCTTGAGCATGGAGGTCACCACACGGATGGCGCCGGTGGGGGTACCGTCAGCAGTGCGCAGATCCGCCTGCTGGGAGGCAAAGAAAGCGCGATAGAGGTAGGAGGAGCCATCTACCAGAATGACTGGGGCGTGCTGTTCGCTCATGGGAGTATCCATATATCTGTTTCGAGGGGTTGTTCGTGCCTGCGACAAGGCCCACAATCATAGACAATTCGACCCCGACTAACCAATTGGGACGCAACGATGCTGAAAAAACTGACGCTGGCTGCGCTGCTGGCGCTATCACCACTGGCCCAGGCCGAAGTGGTGGACGATCCGGCCCTGACCGAACCGGAAATTACCATCACCCACGATGGCGACAATACCTATTATGAATACACCATCAATGGTCAGTTGAAAGAGATCAAGGTCGTACCCAAGGCAGGGGCGCCCTACTATCTGGTACCGGCCGAGGGCTCACAAAAATTCATTCGCGTGGAGGAATCGCAGCTGCTGATTCCGAAATGGGTCATCTTCCGCTGGTAACCGACCTTGGCCGTTTATACTCAGATCACACATGCCCAGCTTGATGCTCTGCTTGAGGACTACGACCTCGGGCAATTGGTGGATTTCACCGGTATCGAGGGCGGCATCGAAAACAGCAACTTTTTCGTTACCCTGGACCGGGCAGGTCAGCACATTGATTACGTGCTGACGCTGTTCGAAGAACTGGGCCAGGACGAGACGCCCTTCTTCGTCGAGCTGGGCCAATGGCTGCAAGCACGCCAGGTGCCAGTGCCTCATGCGATCAAGGATCGCAACGGTATCGCGCTGAAGCAGTTGTGCGGCAAGCCTGCATTTTTCCAGCCTCGTTTCCACGGCCATCACCTGGATCGCGAACAGATCAGTGCCGCCCACTGCGAGGAGATCGGCGCAGCGCTGGCCCGCTTCCACCTGGCCGGTGAAGATTTCTATCTGCGCCGCCAGGCCCAGCGCGGTGTATTCTGGTGGCGCCGTGAAAGCCAGGCCATTCGTCATCGCCTCAGCCCCGAAGATGCCGAGCTACTGCAACAGGAAGTGGCGCTGTTCGATACCCTGCGCGAACGTCCCTTTGGCCTGCCGTTGGGCACCATCCACGGCGACCTGTTCCACGACAACGCACTGTTTGTCGATGATCGGCTTGAAGGTATTCTGGATATCTACAATGCGGCCACCGCGTTTCTGCTGTTTGATCTGGCGATCGTGGCCAACGACTGGTGTACCGATGCCCAGGGCCGGGTCGACCCGAGGCGCGAACAGGCCCTGACCCGTGCCTACGCCGATGTTCGCCCCTTCAGCGACGAAGAGGCCGCCGCCTGGCCTACGCTGACCCGTACCGCGGCCATGCGTTTCTGGCTGTCACGGCTGATTCCCTGGCTGGGCATCGAACAGGCAGCGCGCAGCGGTATCAGCACCAAGTTGAAAGATCCGGACGAGTTTCGCCGTATTCTGCTGCAGCGCATTGCCCACCCCGCGTCCCTGGCCTGACAGCCGGGACGGACAGGGTATAATGGCCTGGCGATAACCACGGGACACTAACGGCATCACGCCATCATTCACTCTGCAAGGAAGGAGAACCCCGATGCTTCTGCATACACTGGAACAGATTTTCGGCGGCCTGCTGGGCGTCTATCTGATTCTCAGCACCGTATTGGTAATCGGCATTCTGGCGCGTCATTACCGCCAGCGCCCGGTCACATTGGAAGACATGAAGCACTATTTCTGGATCTGGTGCTTCGGCATTCTGTGCTATCTGCTGCAGATGCTCTGGCGCGGCTTTAAGGTTGCCTGGGAAGCTGCGCGTCCGGTGCGGCTGTCGCGCGGCTTCCGCCGTATCACCCTGCTGGACGAAATGCCCAAGTACGACCGCCTGGGTGAAACCGTACCGGCCAACAAGGACTAACAGGCGCAGCCGCATCCGGCGGCACCCCAGGGATGCGTCACCATGGCGCCGGCCACGCGGCCGGCGTTTTACATTACAACGCTCAATCGCTTGCAGGCCCTATGGACGTTACACACATCATCGACTCGCTCAACGACCACCAGCGTCAAGCTGTTACCGCTGACGTGAAAAACCTGCTGGTACTGGCCGGCGCCGGTTCCGGCAAAACGCGCGTACTGGTCCACCGTATTGCCTGGCTGATCGAGACTGAAGGTCTCTCGCCCTACTCAATTATGGCAGTCACCTTTACCAACAAGGCGGCGCGCGAGATGCGCGGGCGTATCGAGCACCTGCTGGGCATCAACACCCACGGCATGTGGGTGGGCACCTTCCACGGCCTGGCGCATCGCCTGCTGCGCGCCCACTGGCGTGATGCTGGTCTGCGCGACAATTTCCAGATCATGGACAGCGATGACCAGCTACGCCTGCTCAAGCGGTTGTGCAAAGAGATGAATCTGGACGACAGCCGCTGGCCGGCCCGCCAGTTTCAGTGGTTCATCAATGCGCAGAAGGATGAAGGCCTGCGCAGCGTCCATATCGAGCGTACCGGCGATCCCTACCAGACGATGATGATCCGGGTGTACGAAGCCTACGAAGATGCCTGCGAACGTGGCGGCATGATCGACTTCGGCGAACTGCTGCTGCGCGCACTGGAGCTACTGCGCGACCGGGCCCCCCAGCTGCTGGCGCACTACCGCGAGCGTTTCCGCTACGTGCTGGTGGACGAGTTCCAGGACACCAACGCCATCCAGTACGCCTGGCTGCGCCTGTTGTGCGAAGGCGAGAATAAACTGATGGCGGTGGGCGATGACGACCAGTCGATCTACGGCTGGCGCGGCGCCCGCATCGAGAATATCCAGCACCTGGAAGAACATTTCCCCGGTACCGAAACCATCCGTCTGGAGCAGAACTACCGCTCCACCGGCACCATTCTGCAGGCCGCCAACGCGGTAATTCAGAACAACTTCGGCCGTCTCGGCAAACAGCTGTGGACCGAGCTGGGCGAAGGCGAGCCGATCTCGCTATACAGCGCCTTCAACGAACAGGACGAGGCGCGTTTCATCGTCGATCAGATCCAGAAATGGGTCGAAGAGGGCAACCGCCGCGACGAGTCCGCCATTCTGTATCGCTCCAACGCCCAGTCGCGGGTACTGGAGGAGATGCTGATCCGGGCCGGCATGCCCTACCGCATCTACGGCGGCCAGCGCTTCTACGACCGGCTGGAGATCAAGAACGCTCTGGCCTACCTGAAACTGATCGCCAACCGCGACGACGACACCGCCGTGGAACGAATCATCAACGTGCCCACCCGCGGCATCGGCACTCGCACCATCGAAGCGATCCGTGAACATGCCCGTGGCGAGAATATCTCCATGTGGCGGGCCGCCAACGAGATCACCGAACTGCGCACCCTGCCGGCGCGGGCCAATAACGCGCTGCAGACCTTTATCGACCTGGTCAACCAGATGGATATCGACACTCAAGAGGTTGAGCTGCACGAACAGACCGAGCATGTGATCGAGCGTTCCGGCCTGATCCAGCACCATGAAAAGGAAAAGGGCGAAAAGGCCCAGTCGCGCCTCGAAAACCTGGAAGAGCTGATTACCGCCACCCGCCAGTTCATGGGCCAGTGGCAGGATGACAATGACGAGGGCTTCAACTCGCCGCTGGCGGCCTTCCTCGACCAGGCGGCACTGGATGCCGGCGAAACCCAGGCCGACGTCAACACCGACAGCGTACAGCTGATGACCCTACACTCAGCCAAGGGCCTGGAATTTCCACTGGTGTTCCTGGCCGGCATGGAAGAGGGGCTGTTCCCGCACAGTATGTCGGTGGAAGAGCCGGGCCGTCTGGAAGAGGAACGCCGCCTTTGCTACGTGGGCATCACCCGCGCCATGCAGAAGCTGCATATCACCTATGCCGAATCACGCCGCCTGCACGGCAAGGAAACCTTCAACCGGGTATCCCGCTTCGTCAACGAGATCCCGACCGAACTGATCGAAGAGGTGCGCCTGAATGCCACCGTACGCCGCCCCTACGGTGCCCAGCAGGACTCGCCCAGCAGCCTCTTTGGCGGCGGCTCTTCCCTGTCCAGCGCCGAGGTGCCAAGCACCAATCTAAGCCTGGGCCAGGCCGTGATGCATCCCAAATTCGGCGCCGGCATGGTGACCAACTTTGAAGGCAGCGGCCCCAAGGCACGGGTACAGGTGAACTTTGAAGAGGTGGGCAGTAAGTGGCTGGTGGTCGGCTTCGCCAACCTGCAGCCGCTGTAAGACTTAGCCGAGCAGGCGGGGGAGTAAGGTCTCGCCCGCCTGCCACAACAGACGCAGCGCCAGCAGCGTCACGACGATGCGGAACAGCCGATTGAACCAGACCGATGACACCTTATGCAGCAGGTTCAATCCGATCCAGGTGCCGAGCATGCCGCTCAGAATCATCGCCAGGATCAGCGGCAGCCAGTCGGCGAAGGAAAACCCCACCACCGAAAACACCAGCCCCTTGAGCAGATGCTGGCCGGTCATGGTCGCGGCAAACGTCGCCACGGTCTGCATCTTGTCGTGACTGTGGCGGTGCACAAAGGCGGCCACCAACGGTCCGGTTGCGCCAACAAACATGGAGGCAAACGTGGTCAAACTGCCTGCCAGCAGGGTTTTCAGCGGCGTCAGCGCCTGCGCCACGGGCTTGGGGCCCCAGATCATCCACAGAATGAAGCCGCCCACTGCCAGCTGAATCAGCTCCAGCGGCAGCTGCACCACGACCAGTGATGCCAGCCCGGCGCCGACGGCGGCCCCGAACAGAAAACGGCGACTCAGCGGCCAATCGATATGCTGGCGGGTCATCAGAGCACGATTGCCATTGGATCCCAGCTGCACCAAACCATGAACGGGAATCAACGCGGCGATCGGCACCAACTGAGCCATGATCACCAGCAGCAACACACCGCCACCGATGCCCAGCGTAGCCGTCATCAGTGAAGTCAGGCCGGCGGACAGCACCAGCCAGAGAGCCTCAGACGACACCAGTTCCGGCGGCAGCAGGACGGCCCCGTCGAGCATCAGCCCTGCATGGCCTGCAGCACCTGCTGAGACCAGTTCAGACTATGACGATAAGCCACTTCGTAGAAGGGCCGGTCCAACAGCCGGCTGAGCTTGTCGAACTCGCCCCGCTCGTAATATTCCACCTGCATCAGCAATTCACCATAGGAGTGACTGCGTTCCAGCAACGCTTCCTTCATGTCCTGCTGCAGAGGCACCTGATCCATCAGGTCGCCCATCGACATGTCCAGCAGCACATCCAGCTGCGACAGCAGGCCAACGATGAAATGATTGATCGGCTCATCACGGCCCATCATCTCCGCTAATAATTCGCACATGCGGCCTCGCAGCAACATGTTGCGGGTCAGCTCATCCGGCTTGCGCTTGTCAGCGGCGCTAAGAAACAGCAGTACCCAGCGCTTGATCTGATCGATCCCCAACAGGGTGATGGCGTGCGACAAAGAACTGATCTCGCGGCGCAGATTGAAGGCGGCTGAATTCACCACCTTGAGAATGCGGTAGGTCAGCGCCGGATCCTGCAGCGCGACCTGTTCGATGGTCTGAGCGGTAGCATTGGGACGCTGCAGTTCGGTCAACACCTGCAGCAGCACCACCTTGTTGCCGGTAATTTTCTTGCCCTTGACCGGTTCAGGCTTGCTGAGGAAATAGCCCATATAGAGCGCGAACCCCATTTCCAGGCACTGACGAAATTCATCCTGGGTCTCCACCTTGTCGGCCAGCAGCTCCAACTGGTACGGACGCAACTTCTGTAGCAGCGGCGGGATGTTGTCCAGCCCCAGCAGCTGAATGTCGAGCTTGAGCACGTGCACGATGTTCAGCAGCGGCTCGAACTTGGGATCACGGGGATCGTAGTCCGCCAGCGCCAGGCGGTACCCCTGGCGCGCCAGATCCTTGACCCGGGCAATCAGTGCCGGCGTGACATTGGAGTGGCCCAGCAGCTCCAGCACAAAGCTCTGTTTGGGCAGTTCAGGCAGATCGTTGTTGAGCAGGAAGCTGTCGGTGACCTTGAGGAAACAGGGCAGCGCCTTGACTGACCCGCCCTTGGCAATACTGGAGTAGGTGCCCAGCAGTACTCCCAGCGTAGCTTCATCGTCCTTCAGGCCTTCAACAAAGCGGCCATCCGAATCTCGAAACAGCAACTCGAACGCTACCACATCCTGACTTTTGGTATAAACAGGCTGACGTGCCATCAATACCTGAAGCTGCTGTTCTTCTGCCATGATCTGCGAGCCGGTCGACGCCACTGATGACTCCTTGCTGTTGACGCTGCTGTGATAGGGTACAGACTGATCAGTATATCGACTCAGGTCGAATCGTAACAGCACTGAGCACGGGGAACGGCGCGCGGCCGCTCCCGCAGTCAACACGGGCAATCCCCCCCTTTAAGGAGACGAGCGCATGCGCTGCCATGAACTGGACTATGAACTGATCGGCTCGGAAATGCAGCTGGTCGAGGTCGAACTGGACCCCGGTGAAACCGTAATTGCCGAGGCCGGTGCCATGACCTACATGGAAGAGGACATCACCTTCGATACCCGCATGGGCGATGGCTCCAACCCTGACGAGGGCCTGATGGGCAAACTGTTTTCGGCCGGCAAGCGCGTCTTCACCGGCGAATCCATCTTCACCACCCACTTCAGCAATCAGGGCCACGGCAAGCGCCGGGTTGCTTTTGCAGCGCCCTATCCAGGTAATATCGTACCGCTGAACATGGCTGAACTGGGCGAGAAAGTGGTCTGTCAGAAAGATGCTTTCTTGTGCGCGGCGCTGGGCACCCGGGTCAGCATCACGTTCAACCGCCGCATCGGCGCCGGCTTTTTCGGTGGCGAAGGCTTCATCCTGCAGCAATTGGAAGGCGACGGGCTGGCCTTTATTCAGGCCGGTGGCACAGTGATCAAAAAGGAGCTGAGCGGCGAAACCCTGCGCGTGGATACCGGCTGCCTGGTCGGCTTTACGGGCGGTATCAACTACGACATTCAGCGTGCTGGCAGCCTGAAATCCATGGTATTCGGCGGCGAAGGCCTGTTTCTCGCCACCCTCAGGGGCACCGGTACCGTATGGCTACAAAGCCTGCCGTTCTCGCGCATGGCTGACCGCATCCTGGCCCACGCTCCCGGCGCAGGCGGCAAGGACCAGGGCGAGGGATCGGTGCTGGGCGGCATCGGCAGGATGATCGGCGGCGATCGTTGACTCCGATGCCCGTGCCGGACTCAGCGGTTGTGCTGACGGAAAGCGGCCATCAGTGCGTCCGGCTTGTGCTTCTTGTTGTCACTATTAAGCACAAAAACCACCGTTTCACCTGCGGGCCCTGCGCCAATCTGAGTGAAGCGCAGCGGGGCTTCACCGGTCTTGCGTACGGCTTCCATGTCCTCCAGGCGATCAAATACGTAAATCCGCCCGTCCAGGCGCGTTTCACCATAAAATGGCTGAGATGCCGGCAGCATGCCATGGTAGAGATTGTAGCCGGCAACCTGCTCCATTCGCTTTTTCTTGTCCGCACCGGTCACTCCGAATACCAGTGTTTCCCCTTTGGGACCTGCACCGATGAAGGTCTGACGATAGGATGTTTCACCCACTTCCAGGAAGTGCTCATAGGTGGCACGATCGTCAAACACGTGGATACGGCCATCGTGGTGCACTTCATACAGATCTTTATTGTTCAGGCCCGCTGCCAATGACGGCGATGTCTTGTCGCCGGTAGTACAAGCGGTCAGTACGGTCATCAGGCCGCCCAAAGCAGCCGTCTTGAATATGCGCACGGGGCTCTCCCTCGCTCCAATCCATCGACAGGGCAGGATAACTGCTGAGTGTTGCGCTTATTTGACAGCCAGGCATAAAACAGATACACCCCAAGGCTGCCGGAGCTGCCAAGTGCAGCCGAACCATGGACGTGACAAGAGAAGGAAAAAGAAGTGGCGGAACGGACGGGACTCGAACCCGCGACCCCCTGCGTGACAGGCAGGTATTCTAACCAACTGAACTACCGCTCCGCACAGGATGGCTCCTCGAGCTGGACTCGAACCAGCGACCAATAGATTAACAGTCTACTGCTCTACCAACTGAGCTATCGAGGAATACCCTGATATATGGTGCCGGCACCAAGAGTCGAACTCGGGACCTACTGATTACAAGTCAGTTGCTCTACCAACTGAGCTATACCGGCACTGTAACCAGCTGTGACTGCTCACAGACACGGCACGGATTGTACTCGCCATCATCGATGATGAACAGACCCGTGACACACAAACCCGACAAAAAATGGCGCGCCTGGAGGGATTCGAACCCCCGACCAACAGGATCGGAACCTGCTACTCTATCCAGCTGAGCTACAGGCGCGTAATAGAAGTGTTTGCGGAGCTATATACTACGGATCGCGCAGGCTTTTGCCAAGCAAATTATTGTTCCCGAATGGCCGGCGACCCCGCTGCTGCCGGTGATCCTTTGGTCGCAGATTGACCTATAAACAGACAAATGCGGCCTGTACGCAATTTCCGTATGGGCTTTTTTGCCGGTATAATCCTGCCGTCAGATTTTGTGAGCGCAGTCATGTCTGCACTGGCCCTGCCCGCTCGTTAAGGCCGCCCGCCAGGCATCGCTGCCCCGACAACTAAAAAGTGATGAGGTCGTGACTGTGAAAAAATTTGCTGCCAAAGCTGCATCCGCACTCTGCGCATTCGGTCTGGGTATGGCGCTGACCGCGTCTGTTCAGGCGGCCACCGACAAGGAAGCCATCATCGAGCGCATCAAGCCGGTCGGCTCCGTATGCATTCAGGGTGATGAAAGCTGCGGCGGTGCTACCGCAGCCGCTCCGGCCGGTGGCGCCAGCAGTGCCCGCTCCGGTGAAGAGATCTATACCGGCAAGTGTGCTGCCTGCCACGCGTCCGGTGTTCTGGGTGCGCCCAAGTTCGGCACCAACGAGATGCAGCTGCGCCTGGACGAGAAAGGCATGGAAACGCTGCTGTCGCACGCCATCAACGGCTTCAACGCCATGCCGCCGCGCGGCACCTGCTCTGATTGCTCTGATGACGACATCCAAGCAGCCATCGACTACATGCTGGAGAATTGATTCTCGGCACTCTACTATAAAGGCTGCTTCGGCAGCCTTTTTTATTGTCCGCGTCCAAGGATAGCGACGCGGCCTCGTTCAAGGATGAAAGCCATGTTCAAACCCTCTCCCCTGCTACTGCTTCTGGGGCTGGCAACGCCGCTTGCCGCTCAGCCGCAGCCTACTCATGCGATCATGCAAGGCATGGAAATCGGTGATGACCTGTCATTACCCGCCCAGCTGGATGCCTGGCTGGTCAGCGAGAAATTCGATGGCGTGCGCGCCTACTGGGATGGTACCCGCCTGCTGAGCCGCAGCGGCTACCCGATTGATATTCCGGCCAGCATGACCCGCGACTGGCCCGACACACATCTGGAAGGCGAGCTCTGGATCGGCTACGGCCAGTTCGAAGCCCTGTCGGCACTGGTGCGCACCCATGATGCCCCCGTCAAAGACTGGCAACGCGTGCGCTTCATGCTGTTCGACCTGCCTCGCTGGCCCGGTACCTTTGCCGAACGCCAGGCCCAGCTATCAACGCTGGCAACAGCCGCCAATCTGGACGTGATTCCGCAGCACAAGGGGCTGGACCACGCCGGTCTGGATGCGCTGTTTGCTGCCGTTACCGCGCGTGGCGGTGAAGGGCTGATGCTGCACCGTGGCACAGCGCTCTACCAGCTGCAGCGCAGCACCGACCTGCGCAAGCTGAAGCCCTTTCAGGATGCCGAAGCGGTCGTGATTGCCCATACTCCCGGCAAGGGCAAGTACACCGGCTTAATGGGATCATTGCTGGTCGAGCAGGCCAACGGCACCCGCTTCCGTATCGGCTCGGGATTCAGTGATGCCGAGCGAGCCCAGCCACCGGCCATCGGCAGCATCATCACCTTCCGCTACAACGGCCTGAGCCGACACGGCGTACCCCGCTTTGCACGTTTTTTGCGCATACGGCCAGACTGAATGCTGCACCACGCGTAGACGTCAGGCCACCAAGGCCTGACTTCTAGTGGTGTTCAAGGGGCAACTGGCGTAGGATCAGTAACCTTTTAGCGACAAATGCATCGTCATACATGCCTTTGTACTCGCCTACTCAGCATTTTTTCAGCGCCCTACAGCCATGATCCGATATCTGCAAACCTCTCTGGCGCGACGCCTGACAGCAGGCTTCACCCTGCTGATGATCATTCTTGTCGTAGTTCAGTTTCTATTGCTGGTCAGCAGCTTCACTCATTACAGCCAGTTTGCCATCGATACCAGCCGCAAGCATCTGGAGCAGGTCATGCAGACCCGGCTGGAAAAGGATGCCCACCTGCTGACAAACACCCTGGCCGCCGAGCTGGCCATCGACTTGCAACACCAGGACCGACCGTCACTGCAACAGCGCCTGCAGCTGGTACGTGAACGCCGTAATCTGCTGTACGCCTGCCTGTTTGATCACCAGGGCAAACTGCAGGCGCCTGTTGAACAACCTCTGGCGTGTCCGCAACAACTCCCGGCAGGATCCAATGGCCAGGCCTGGCAGCAAGGGCAGTTGCATGTGCGCCAACCGGTTGTCACCCCTGCAGGGGCTGCCGGCCAGCTGACGCTGGCCGTCAATTTCGCGGATGCCTGGAAACAGCTGGAGCAGCACAATCAAAGCCTCGCTCAACTGAGCGCCGACAAGTCACGAGAAATGCTGTTCAGCCTGCTGATGGCTACCCTGCTGCTACTGTTGGCAGCACTCTGGCTGATCTATCGATTCAGCCTGTACCTGTTCCGCCCGCTGCGGGCACTGGCGGACAAGAGTCTGCAGTTCGGCAACGGTGACCGCAACATCAGCTTTGCCGTACCGCAACAGGACGAGATTGGTCAGCTGGGCGGAGCCCTGGAGCAGATGCGCCGCAGTCTGGAACAGAGTCACCGACAAACCCACCAGCTGGCCTACCTGGACAACCTGACTCAGCTGCCCAATCGCCACTGGTTTCAGCAGTCGCTGGAGCGTCTGCTGCAGCATGCCCGACGCCATGATCAACGCCTGGGCGTGATCTTCATCGACCTGGACCACTTCAAGGAAGTGAACGACACCGCCGGACATGAAATGGGGGATCTGCTGCTGTTCGAAGCGGCGGCACGGCTGCGCAGCCTGCTGCTGGGCATGGAGTTGACCGATGCCGACAGCGACGAAGTGCTGCTGGCACGCTTGGGCGGCGACGAGTTTGTCACGCTCTATCCCAACCTGCAGAACAGTGCACAGGTCGCCAGGCTGGCACAGCACATTGCCAAGGTACTCGAGGAGCCCTTCCTGATCGATGGCCGTTTCTTCCGCATTTCCAGCAGCATCGGTATCACCATTTACCCGGACGACGGCGTCAACAGCAACGAAATTCTCAAGCACGCCGATATTGCCATGTATGCCGCCAAGCAGAGTGGCCGCAACCAGTACACCTTTTTCTCCATGCAGATGAATCAGGCGCTGCAGCAACGCATCGATATTCTGCAGGGCGTGCGCACGTCACTGGAACAGGGGCATTTCCACCTGGAGTATCAGCCGGTGGTTGACCTGAGCAACGGCAACATTCGCGGTGCCGAGGCCCTGCTGCGCTGGCAGCACCCGGAGCGCGGCCCGATTTCGCCGGCGCTGTTCATTCCGATCATTGAAGAATCGGACCTGATCGAACCGGTCACCCGCTGGGTCGCACGCCAAGCCACGGCAGACCTGCTGACACTGCAGGCCCTGCAACCCGGATTCGTGGTCTCCATCAACATTTCCGGTGCGGCTCTGCACCAGGGCAGCACCCGTGATTTCCTGACCGAGCTCAAGCACAGCCGCCAGCTGCCCGATCACTGCCTGAGCATCGAACTGACGGAAACCAGCATGATCCGGCATCTGGATGATTGTCGCCAGACGCTGACGCAGTGGAAAGCGGCCGGCATGAATATCTGGATAGACGATTTCGGTACCGGCTACTCGTCCCTGAGCTACCTGCACCAGCTGCCGATTGACGGTATCAAGATCGACCGCAGCTTCATTCGCGAGCTGCGAACGGACAACGAGACATCGCTGGCCGCGACGATGATCACCATGGCGCACTCCATGTCGCTGCAGGTGGTTGCGGAAGGCATAGAGACCGAGCACCAGCGCCGGTGCCTGGTCGATCTGGGTGCGGGTCTGGGACAGGGTTTCGGGCTGCATCGCCCGATGCGCTTTGCGGCGCTGGAGCAGTTGCTGGAAGCGGCGCCAGTACCAACACCGGCACCCTGAACATGTCGGCCCCGCGGCCCCTTGTACGGGGCCGCGGGCAGGCGCCTCAGAGGCGTACTTCGATGCCGTGCTGGCGCATGTACTCCTTGGCCTGAGGAATGCTGTACTCATTGAAGTGGAAAATCGACGCGGCCAGTACCGCATCGGCCTTGCCGTCGATACAGCCTTCCACCAGGTGATCCAGAGTGCCCACGCCACCGGATGCGATCACCGGCACGTGCACGGCCTCACTGATGGCGCGGGTCACGCCGATATCGTAGCCGTTCTTGACGCCATCCTGGTCCATGGAAGTGAGCAGGATCTCGCCAGCCCCCAGTTCGACCATCTTCTTCGCCCATTCGACGGCATCCAGACCGGTCGGTTTGCGGCCGCCATGGGTGAAGATCTCCCACTTGTCCGGCTCGCCGGGCTGGCTCACCTTCTTGGCGTCAATCGCCACCACGATGCACTGGCTACCGAAACGCTCGGCCGCTTCACGCACGAAGTCCGGATTTTTCACCGCGGCGCTGTTGATGGAGACCTTGTCGGCACCGGCATTGAGCATGGTGCGGATATCCTCGCAGGTGCGGATGCCACCGCCCACGGTCAGCGGGATGAACACCTGGGATGCCATCTGCTCCACGGTATGCACCATGGTATCGCGGCCTTCGTGAGTCGCGGTGATGTCGAGGAAGGTGATCTCGTCGGCGCCCTGCTCGTCGTAGCGCTTGGCCACTTCGACCGGGTCACCGGCGTCACGGATATCCAGAAACTTGACCCCTTTCACAACCCGACCGTTTTCAACGTCGAGACAGGGGATAATGCGTTTTGCCAGTGCCATGCTGCTGTCTTCCTCAGTTACCGGTAAGCGTGTCGCTCAGGGTCTGGGCTTCGGCTACGTCCAGAGTGCCCTCGTAGATGGCACGGCCGGTAATCGCACCGAGGATGCCCTGATCCGCCACCTTGGCCAGCGCCTTGATGTCTTCGATGTTGGTCACGCCGCCGGACGCGATGACCGGGATGCCAGCTTCGCGAGCCAGTTCCACGGTCGCTTCCACGTTGACACCCTGCATCATGCCGTCACGGCTGATGTCGGTGTACACAATGGCGCTGACGCCGTCGTTCTTGAACTGCTTGGCCAGCTCGACCGCCTTGACGTCGGTGATCTCGGCCCAGCCGTCAATGGCCACATAGCCGTCCTGTGCATCCAGGCCGACGATGATGTGGCCCGGGAAGCGCTGGCACATCTCGGCCACGAATTCAGGCTCCTTGACCGCCTTGGTACCGATGATGACGTACTGCACGCCCGCATCCAGGTAAGCCTGGATGATCTCTGCCGAACGGATACCGCCGCCGATCTGAATCGGCAGGTCCGGGTAGGCCTCGGCGATCTGCTTGACGATCTCGCCATTGACCGGCTCGCCGGCAAAGGCACCATTGAGGTCAACCAGGTGCAGACGGCGGCAGCCGGCTTCAACCCACTTGGCGGCCATTTCGACCGGGTTGTCGGAGAATACGGTGGAGTCATCCATGCGGCCCTGGCGCAGGCGGACACAGGCTCCATCTTTAAGGTCAATCGCGGGAATAATCAGCATATCGAGTCAAATCCAGAATAGTCAGTCAAGGGTTTCGAGCACAGGCCAGGCTCAGGGGCGTCCGTTCCAGTTGAGGAAGTTCTGCAGCAACTGCAGCCCGACCTTCTGGCTTTTTTCCGGGTGGAACTGCACCGCGAACACGTTATCGCGGGCAATGGCCACATCGAAGTCGACCCCGTAGTGACAGGTCGCCGTGACCTGATCACGCTGCTTCGCCTGCACATGGTAACTGTGCACAAAATAAAAGCGGCTGCCATCTTCGATGTTGGCCCACAGCGGATGCTCGCGGGTCCGGTAGACTTGGTTCCAGCCCATGTGCGGCACTTTAAGACGCTCACCGTCAGCATCCCGCAGGTCGTTGCCGAAGAAATTGACGCGGCCTTCGAATTCGCCCAGGCAGTCCACGCCACCGTTTTCCTCGGAAAACTCCATCAGCGCCTGATAGCCGACGCAAATACCGAGGAAGGGTTTGCCGGAAGTGATCGCCTCACGTACTTCAGCGTCCACGCCCAGACGACGAATTTCGGCCATGCAGTCGCGAATGGCGCCCACACCCGGCAACAGCACGCGATCGGCGCTGCGAACCAACGCCGGATCGGCGGTCACCCGCACCTCGACGCCGGGCTGGACATGTTCCAACGCCTTGGCGACCGAGTGCAGGTTACCCATGCCGTAGTCAATTACTGCAATGCTGCTCATGACTTACAGACACCCCTTGGTGGACGGCATGATGTCGGCCGCACGCTGATCCACTTCCAGCGCCATGCGCATGGCGCGGCCAAAGGCCTTGAAGATGGTTTCCGCCTGGTGGTGGGTGTTCTTGCCCTTCAGGTTGTCGATGTGCAGGGTCACCATGGCATGGTTAACGAAACCATGGAAGAACTCGCTGAACAGGTCGACATCGAAGCTGCCCACGCGGCCGCGGGTAAACTCGACATCCATGGCCAGCCCCGGACGGCCGGAAAAGTCGATAACGACACGAGACAAAGCCTCGTCCAGCGGCACATAGGCATGGCCGTAACGGCGAATTCCCTTCTTATCGCCCACTGCCTGCTTGAAGGCCTGGCCCAGGGTGATACCGATATCCTCGACGGTGTGGTGGTCGTCGATATGCAGGTCGCCGATCGCGCTGATCTCCAGATCGATCAAGCCGTGTCGGGCAATCTGATCCAGCATGTGATCCAGAAAAGGTACACCAGTGTCCACATCCAGCTGCCCGGTGCCATCAAGATTTACTGCAACAGTGATCTGGGTTTCCAGGGTGTTGCGGGTTACCTGGGCTTTACGCTCGGCCATTTCTCTCTCCGCCATGGGGTTTACGAAAACGGTTATTATACATCCAACGGCGCCGTAACGGCAGGTTCATCCGCCGCCCTGACATTGCACCCGGCAGATCCGCTATACTCCTCGTCAGTCTCTCGTTCAGGGAAAAGACAGGATCTTTTATGAAAGCGATCAAGCTGATACTCGCCCTCCTTCTGGGTGCACTGCTCCTGATTGGCGCCGTTCTGGTGGCCATCGTCACACTGCTGGATCCCAATGACTACAAGGATCGTATCCAGCAAGCCGCGCTGGAACAGGCCGACATTGAATTAAGCATCGAGGGCAACATTGCTTGGTCGCTGTACCCCTGGCTGGCACTGGAGCTGAACCGCGTCGGCGTACGCTATCCGGACCGCCCGGCGCTGGGCACCCTGAACCGAGCCGAGGTGGCCATCAGCCTCCCGGCGTTGCTCGGCGGCGAGTTGCAGATGAACCGCCTGCTGGTCGACCGCCTGCAGCTGAACATGGTTCAGGCTGCCGATGGCAGCAACAACTGGACGCCTGCGGCTTCCGTCGCACCGCGCTCGTCGTCCGCGGGCACGCCTGCTGCTGACGGCCAGGACAGCGGCGACGCGCGCAAGCCGCTGAAATTGAACATCGAGGCAATCGAGGTGCGCGACGCAGCGCTGACTTACACCGATGCACGCGAAGACCACCGTGTCGAGCTGAGCGAGCTGAACCTGACCACGGGCCAGATCGTCATCGGCCAGGCCTTCCCCCTGGAGCTGGACGCCACCCTGCGCCAGTTTGCCGGCGAACAGCTGCGGCTGCACAGCAGCGCCAGCCTGACGACCACCCTGACCCTGGGCCTTGCCGACAGCCACATTCTGCTTGAAGACCTGAGCAGCCGTCTGAACGTTCTTCAGGGCGCCGGACTGCCCAAAGCGATCACGTTGGCGCTGGATGCGGATGTGGACGCCCGTCTCAATGAGCAGCAGGTCGATGTTCGCAACCTGGCACTCAACCTGGAGCCGGTTGCCATTGCCGGCGAGCTGCAATTACGCAACTTCAGCCAGCCGGAACTGAGTGGACGGCTGAACAGCAACACTTTCAACCTCAAGCAGTTGCTCACCACCCTGGGGCAGACGGTTCCGGCCACGGCCGACCCCGATGCCCTGACTGCCGTGGCATTCGAAGCCACTCTGGGCGGTCCTGCCGGTACCCTGGCGTTCAAGCCGCTGAACCTGCAGCTGGACGATACCCGCCTCGACGGTGACGCCAGCCTGGCATTGGCATCCGGCGCCATTGCCGTCACCCTCAAGGGCAACGCCCTGGACGCCGACCGTTACCTGCCGCCGACCACGGCGACCGTTGCGGCCGACAGCAGCAAAGCCACGCCCCCTGCCAAGGCCAGTGCCCAGGGTTGGCCAAAGGATGAAATCCTGCCCGTGGCGCCGCTGCGCGCGCTCAATCTCAGCGCCAACCTGGACCTGGGCAGCCTGAAGATCAACGGCATCGTCCTGGGTCAACCGGGCCTGAGCGTGAGTGCCGCCAACGGCCTGGTACACCTTACCCGCTTCTCGACCCAAGCCTTTGATGGCCAAATTCAGGCCACGGCACGCCTGGACGCTCGCCAAACACCGGTGCAGCTGCACATCGCCCTGCAGGTGACCCAGCTGGCCATGGCACCGCTGCTCAAGACCCTGGCCAACAATGACAGCCTGGCCGGCACGTTCAGCGCCCGTGCCGACCTGAACCTGCGGGGCCAGTCAGTTCACGCCTGGGTCAACTCACTCACCGGTAGCGCCAGCCTGAATATGTCCGAGGGCCTGATCAAGGGGATCGATGCCGCTCAGTCCATGTGCCAGGGTATCAACAACCTGTCTGCGCTCTGGCTCAATGTCGAACAGGTCGACAAGACCACGCCATTTGCCAATCTCAGCGCCAGCTTCAACCTACGCAATGGCATGGTCAGCAACAACGACCTCAGCGCCAAGCTGGATGCCATGCGCGTCGCCGGCAGCGGCCGCATCAACCTGCCAACCCGGGCACTGGATTACCGCATCGGTGCCACCATCGAAGACAACCTGTTCAACCAGAGCTGCTCGGTGAACAACCGCCTGGAAGGCGTCGAGATCCCGGTCAACTGTACCGGCTCGTTCAGCGATGACCCCGCCAAGCTGTGCCGCCTGGATACCCGCTTCATTGGCGACCTGCTCAAGGCCGAAGCTCGCCGTAAGGTGGAAGAAAAAGTCGGCACCCAGCTGGAAGAAAAGCTCAAGGAAAAACTGGGTGAAGACGGTGCAGGCAAAGTCCTGCAGGGGTTGTTTGGCCGATGACACCTGAACAGTTTCACGGTGCCGTGCTGGCGTGGTTTGACCGGCACGGCCGTCACGATCTACCCTGGCAGGCCGAAAAGACCGCCTACTTCACTTGGATCTCCGAGATCATGCTGCAGCAGACCCAGGTGAAAACGGTGATCCCCTATTTCGAGCGCTTTATCGAACGTTTCCCCACGGTACACGATCTTGCCAATGCCGAGCAGGACGAGGTGCTGCACCTGTGGACCGGCTTGGGCTACTATGCCCGTGCCCGCAATCTGCACAAGACTGCACGCATCGTCAGCCGCGAACTGGGCGGCGAGTTTCCGGTCACCGTTGACGAGATGGAAGCCCTGCCGGGTATCGGCCGCTCCACCGCCGGTGCCATCGTCTCCATCGCCACCGGCAACCGTGCCGCCATTCTCGACGGCAACGTCAAGCGAGTGCTGGCCCGCTTTTACGCCGTTGAAGGATGGCCGGGTACCCCAGCCGTGATGAAGGAACTCTGGGGCTGGGCCGAGCGCAACACGCCTCATCATCGGGTCGGCGATTACACCCAGGCGATGATGGATCTGGGCGCCACCCTGTGCACCCGCAGCAAGCCCAGCTGCCTGCTGTGCCCGCTGCAGACGCACTGTCAGGCCCGAGCCCTGAACCTGACCGACCGCCTGCCCTCGCCCCGGCCGAAAAAGACCCTGCCGGTGAAGCAGACCCTGATGCTGATGATCCATAACGATGCCGGTGAAGTGCTGCTGCAACAGCGCCCCCCCAGTGGCATCTGGGGCGGGCTGTGGAGCCTGCCCGAAGTGGCCGACCTGCGCGATGCCGAAGCGGCCCTGGGGCTGACGCTGGATGACGCTGCAACCGAAGTGCTGGAACCGATCCGCCACACCTTCAGTCACTATCACCTGGACATCACCCCGGCCCGGGTGGCGGCAAAAGACCCCACAAACTCTGTCATGGAAGGTGCGCCGGCACTCTGGTATAACGTGGACCAACCTGCAAATATCGGCCTGGCAGCGCCAGTCAAGCGCCTGCTTGAACGCTACGCCAGCTGCAACTCCGGAGACGAGACATGACACGTACGGTTTTTTGCCGCAAGTACCAACAGGAACTCGAAGGACTGGAACGCGCGCCCTACCCGGGTCAACTGGGTCAGGAAATCTATGACAACGTGTCCAAAAAAGCCTGGCAGGAATGGACCGACCATCAGACCATGCTGATCAACGAGAAGCACCTGAACCTGATGGATCCGGACAGCCGCAAGTATCTGCAGCAGGAAATGGAGAAGTTCCTGTCCGGCGAAGAATACGACAAGGCTGACGGTTACGTCCCGCCGGAAAAATAATTGCGCAAGGGGCTTGACCCCAGGGGGGCTTTCCGGTTTAATACGCCCCCGTTGCCCAGATAGCTCAGTCGGTAGAGCAGGGGATTGAAAATCCCCGTGTCGGCGGTTCGATTCCGTCTCTGGGCACCAAGATTCTTCAAAAAAGCCTCGCTCATGCGGGGCTTTTTTGTTTTCAGCTCCCGCTCGAACCATCCTCATGCCATGACAGGCGACAACAGAGTCCGGTTTATCGCTTTAACCCTGCACGGATAATGGTAACCTAAGGAGCATCAAGACCTCGACTCCATGGAGACCTGTCGCATGACAATGGAGCCCTCCTTTCGCCGTTTACGCCACGGGCTCATTAGCGTCCTGCTGCTGCTTTTTTCCTGCTCAACCCTGGCCGAACAGGATACGGCACGCCTGGCCTACATCACCTCGGATGATCGCATTCCCTTCTGGCAAATCATGACACGCGGTATCGAGCACAAGGCGACGGCGCTGGGCTATCAGTTACAGGTGTACAGTGCCGATAACAGTGCCCGGCATGAACTGGAGCAGCTGGCCAAGGTCCTTGAAGCGGACGTGGACGGGCTGATCATTTCACCGACCACTTCCGCTGCCGGCGCAACTCTGATCAAGCTGGCCGGCCGGGCGGGTATCCCGGTCGTGGTGGCCGATATCGGTGCCGACTCCGACCGCTACGTTGCCTTTATTTCGGCCAACAACCGTGAAGGTGCTTATCATATCGGACAGGTATTGGTTGAAGCCCTGCAGCAGCGCGGCTGGGATAACGGTCGCGTCGGCATCATTGCCATTCCCCAGAAACGCCTGAACGGCCAGCAGCGTACGGCCGGTTTTCTGCAGGCGCTGCATGAAGCTGATATCCAGAACGCGGCACTGCGCCAACAGGTCAATTTTTCCTACCGGGAGACCTACACATTTACCCGTGAACTGATTCGCGATGTTGATAATCTGCGTGCCATCTGGCTGCAGGGGTCCGATCGCTACCAGGCCGCGCTGGATGCCATTGATGACGCCGGCAAGGGCAATGAAATCCTGCTGTTGACCTTTGATGCCGAACCGGAATTCATCCACCTTATCCGCAATGGCACTCTGGTCGGGGCAGCCATGCAGCAGCCGTTCCTGATGGGGGAGCAGGCCGTCGAGACGCTGCACCGCCACTTGCAGGGTGAAAACGTGGCACGCCAGCAGCAGCTGCCGGTATTGGCCATTTCGGCTGACAACATTGCTGTTAATCTCGAGACCATTCGGCGCAATGTACTGGGGCTGGAGGGCACACACTGATGGCCGCTCCCCACAAGGCTCCGTCCATCTATCTGCTGCTGATCAGCATCATTCTGCCCACTGTCTTTCTGACGGTCGCCAGCAGCGCCGCCTTCGATTACTTTTCTGCCCGCCAGCGCATCACCCAAGACATGCATGCCGGCATCGCCCAAAGTCTGGAGACCATTCGGCAGAACATCACCGGCCAGATGGAAGCCTATGCCGCCAGTGAATACGAGCGGGTCGTGGCCAATGAAGTAGAACTCTATGCCAACTGCGGCGTGCGCGTTGAGGACTACAATCTGGGCCGCGTGCTGGGGCAGCCCAGCTATACCAGCGGCTTTCTACGTCTCCCCGACGGCCAGGTGCTGGAGCTGAACCCGAACGATCCGCAACACTGGCAACATCTGGAGCAGTGCTACTACCGCGACAGTACCGCCATTTTCGGTCGCAACGGCGAGGAAATCGGCCGCATCACGCTCTATGCGTCCAGCGCGGCCATTGATGCCAAAATGACCGCCATTATTCGGGATTCGCTGATCAATACTCTGGTAATCTGCACGCTGATGGTCCTCGCTCTGCTGCTGATGACCCGCCGCTTTATCCTGGCGCCGCTGGAACGCATCATCAATACCATTCGCCACACCGACAAAACTGGTATTCCCGTTAACACGGTTCCGGACCAGGGACCGCGAGAAGTCCGTACTCTGGCCCACAGCATCAATACCATGATTACCTCCATTCGCGCTTCCAGGCTGGATCTGCAGGAACAGAAGGATGCCCTGGACTATATGGCGCATCACGATGCCCTGACCGGGCTGGCCAACCGCACGCTGTTTAATGACCGTCTAGGCCACGCCATTGCCCACGCCGTCCGTCATCACCAGAAGGTCGCCGTGCTGTTTCTGGATCTGGACCACTTCAAGACCATCAATGATTCGCTTGGCCACACCGCCGGCGACAAGGTGCTCAATATCATCACCGAGCGCCTGCGGGGCATTCTGCGCGCGGAAGACACCCTCGCCCGTCAAGGCGGCGACGAGTTCACCATTCTGCTGGAGGGCCAGAACAGTGTGGAACAGGTTTCAGCCGCGGCCCGCAAGATTCTGCACACCATCAGCCAGCCGCTGCGCGTGGAACGCACCGAAGTGTACATCAGCGGCAGTATCGGCATCAGTTTGTTCCCGGATCATGGCAATACGGTCAACGACCTACTGATGCAGGCCGACGCCGCCATGTACCAGGCAAAAAGCGAAGGGCGCAGTGACTACTGCTATTTCAGCCACGATCTGACCGAGCAGGCACTGGAGCGCCTGTCACTGGAGACCCAGCTGCGTACCGGGCTGGAACAGGGTGAATTGACACCCTATTTTCAGGCTCAGGTCGATGCAGCAACCGGACAACTGCTCGGATTCGAAGCTCTGGCGCGCTGGCATCATCCCACCCAGGGCATGATCTCGCCGGCACGCTTCATTCCGCTGGCCGAAAGCACCGGCCTGATCCACCAGCTTGATCTGTGCATCATTCGCCAGGCCATGACACGGTTTGCCCAGTGGTACCGCCAGGGGCTGAACCCCGGCATCCTTTCGGTCAACCTGACCATGCGCCACTTCCAGCATCAGGCGTTTCTGGACACGCTGCAGCAACTGCTGGCGGAAACGGGCTGTCAGGCCAGCTGGCTGCAGGTGGAAGTCACCGAAAGCCAGCTGATGGCCAAGCCGGAAGCTACCATCGAAGTACTGCGCCAGATTCACGATGCCGGCATTCGCATTGCACTGGATGACTTCGGTACCGGCTACTCGTCACTGTCCTACCTCAAGCGCCTACCGATTACCAAGCTGAAGATCGATCAGTCTTTCATCCGTGACCTGCCTCACGACGAAGAGGATATCTCCATTACCCGTGCCATCATTGCGCTGGCCAACAGCCTGAACCTGGAGATCATTGCCGAAGGCGCGGAAACCGCAGAACAGGTCGCGTTTCTGTTGTCCGAAGGCTGCCACCAGATCCAGGGCTACTACTACGCCCGCCCCCTGCCCGCAGACGGCGCCGAGGTGCTCATGTCCGACTCGTCTCATACCACACGACAGGCAGACCAGTTGCAGCCTTCCTGAAACGCCATACATCCGCTGGCTGTGCCACCGAAGACGGCTATCTTTCCATACATACTTTATGCACAGGGCCAATAAGATTATGGATGCGGTACAGTCTCGAGACAATCCCGTTGTCCACCAGAACGGCTTGTGGATAAAGATCTTTCATTTCTATCCCCATCCTCTCTGCACCAATCTGTGCATAACCATTGCAGAAGGTCAGCACACACCGCTGCAGAGCCCGTGACAGAAGGCATCTGAAAAACAGGTTGTTTTTTAACCAATTGATGGGATAAAACAGGTTGTCTACAGACAGTACACAGTTGAAGTCGAGCACATCTCTCGACGTCACAATATTCACAATGGCGGGCTGGCATCGCACTCTTTCGACTTGTGCATAAAGTCATGTGGATATGTTTACCGGCAGGTTCATGTTTCTGCTATATCCACATATCTTGCATGACGCAGCCCAATAGATTTGATGCTTGCCTCCAAGGTGGTAGATTTGGACGCCCGCTGTTCAATCAGCGCACATCAAGAAGCGGTTTCATGGAGACAAGGAGAGATCTATGCGAAACCCGTCCACCCTCGCGAGAGGGCTGATCATATCCGGGGCTGTACTCCTCGCAGGGTGCCAGACCCTGTCAAGCAAACAGAACCTCGAAGATTTCAACCAGCAATACGCACAAGGCAATTATCAGAACGCCGCCCGATTTGCCCTGAAATCAGGCGGCATTGATGCCGAAGGAGAGGGCGGCAACCTGATGTGGTCGCTGCAAGCCGGTACTGCACTCAGCGCCAGCGGCCAGTTCGACTACAGCAACAAGGTATTTGACCACGCCGAAACAATGATGAAGGCCGAAGACACCGAAAATATCGGTCGCAAGGGGCTGGAAAAGGTGACCGCCACCCTGGTCAACAACAATCTGAATCGCTACGCTCCAACCGTCTATGACGGCGTCATGGTCAACACTTACAAGGCCTTGAACAGCATCTTCCTGCACGATCTGCAGAATGCCCGCATTGAATTCAACCGTGCCGCAGACCGCCAGCGCCGGGCCGAGGAAGCATTCAAGTCCCGGATTGAAGCTCAAAAGCAGAAGCTTGCTGAGACACGGCAGCAAACCGAAGGAGAACAGGCCCGGACATCCCAGCTGGACTTCAAAAAGAGTGAATCCGAGTCCCGTAATGCCATTGCAGACGCTTTTCCCGAACTGAATGCGTGGGCTGCTTACCCGGATTTCGTCAATCCCTATACCGATTACCTGCATGGCCTCTATTTCATGCTGGCAAGTGCCGACCGCAGTGATTATGGCAAGGCACGCCAGTCTTTGCGGCGCGTACGCGGCATGGCACCAGACAATACAGCCGTGCGCACCGACTACAAGGTCATCAGCAACCTGCGCACCGGCGCCTGGCGCAAACACAAGCTGAGACCCGCCGTATGGGTCATCTTCGAGAACGGCGAAGCACCGGCCATCGACGAGACCCTTATTCCGTTGCCGTTGTTTCTGCTCAATGACCAGGTCGAGTACTCGCAGATTGCACTCCCCAAACTAAAGGAACGCGACCGTGCCTATCCATATCTGGAAGCACATGCCGGAGGCAAGCGCCTGGGCCAAACCGAGCTGCTGGCGAGTATGGACAGGGTCATCCAGACCGAATTCAAAAGAGAGTTTCCGCTCAAGGTCACTGAAGCCATCGCAAGTACGTTGACCAAGGCGTTCATTCAGTACCAGGCCAAAAAAGAGCTGGGGCTGGCCGGCAGCCTGCTGGCAGGTGTCTACCAGGCGACGACGACACGCGCTGATACCCGCAGCTGGAGCAGCCTGCCGAAAGAAGTTCAAGTACTGCGGGTGCGCAAACCGGCCGGCGGCACACTGGAACTGAACGCCCCCGGACTGGCACAACCGCTGAAAGTCGAACTGCCAGATACGCGTTTTTCTGTTATTTATGTAAAGGCAAGCGCCCCGGGCAGTAAGCCCGTATATCAGGTGGCAGGCTTTGACGCCTGATTATTCGTAAGGAGACGAACCATGCAGATTCGTAATGGCGTGCTGGCAGCAGCCGCCCTTGCGTTGCTGGGTTGCCAGACACAGCCCCAGCCGCCGACCGATTATCCCCAGCTGCAGATTGGCCCCCGTGCTCAATCCTACCTCCAGATCGAAGCGGTGCAGGAAGGTTATGCCTCCAGCGACCTGCTCAGAGCGGGTGTACGCCTGTACAATCGCAGCAATCAGCAACAGACGTTGCGTTATCGCTTCAGCTGGTTTGATGCCAATGGTTTTGAGCTCAAGGGTCTAGCAAGCCGCTGGGAGCAGCACCCCTTGCGCCCGGCCGAACCGGTAATGATCGACCGTGTCGCCCCCAGCCCCAAAGCGGTCAGATACCGCATTCAGCTATTCGATCCTCGCACAGCCCCCACACACTCGACACAAGGAATTGACGGATGAGTACACGCAACACCCTGATCAAGGTATTGGCGGTGAGCACCGCCTTTGGCCTGGCCACCGGCTGCACCCCTAAAACCCAACTGCTGACACCGGGCGCCGTTGATCAGCCCGTGACCATGGGCCTCAGCGGCAGCGACTTTGCTCAGGCGGCCTCGGACGCCGTGCAGTCGATGCTGACATCCGGTGCCGTCGACCGTAGTGACGGCAAGAAGAACATCATGGTGGTCTCGACCGTGCTCAACGATACCATGCAACGCATCGATACCGACCAGCTGGTGAAGAAGATCCGCGTTGACCTGCTGCGCAGCGGCAAAGTACTCACCACAACCGCCATCGGCCTCAACGGTGCCGAAGACCGAATGACCCAGGCATACGGCGAGCTGAGCCAGTCACGCAAAGTGGATCGTTCCACACTGGTGCGTCAGCGCCTGGCAGCACCGAACATGAGCCTGTCCGGCAAGATCATCCAGCGCAACAACCGTGTTGATGGCAATCAGCAGCTGGTCGAATACTATTTTCAGTTGACGCTGACCGACCTGGCCAACGGACTGGCTATTTGGGAAGGCGAAACACCGATTCGCAAACTGGGCAGCGCCAAGGGAACCTCCTGGTAACGTAAAGGAAGACGATTCATGACAACTCTGTTTAAAAAGACCGCGCTGGCTCTGGCGCTTGGCAGTCTGGCCCCGGGCGTTCAGGCACAGGACGGCACAGCTGCACCGGTGGGCGATCATCAGGCCATAGCTACAACCGCTGTAGCACAGGCTCCAGTCCAGGCTGAAGCCGTGGAGATTGCGATGGCGGATGCCGCTGAACCCGCGCCGCTAGACCCCGGCATGATGCTGATGGAGCAGATTGAAGAGTGGAAATACAACGCCGGTGCGGCGTTGAGTGAGCGTGCCGATAACGGCGAGATTTTCATGACTGAAGGCACCGCCTTTGTCAAAGTCACCCCAGATGCGACAGACTGGGCCGATCACCGCCTGATGGCTTACAAGGAAGCACTGATGAACGCCCAGGCGCAGTTCATCGAGTTTGAAGGCATCAGTACCCGGGCCGAAACGGTCAACAAGTTCTTCGAAGACAAGAGCCAAATGCCCCGTTTTTCACCGCAGGAACTGCAAAGCTCCAACAAGCTGGAGGAGGTGTTGAACAAGGCTGTCGCTTTGGCGGGTGGCAAGCTGGATAAGCAGCTCAGCGAGCTGGGTATCGACCCGGACGAATTCAATGCTGCACCGCCGGAAAAACGCGCCCGCCTGTTTGAAAACTCCATCAGCGAACAGGTTTCGACCCGCGCCCGCGCCAGCCTGACCGGCCTGATACCGGTCAAAACCTTTGAGGCCAATGATGCCCAGGGCCGCCATGCCATCGCCGTAATCGTGGTGGCATCCGACAAGATGCGCCAGTTCGTGTACGACATGAAGCAGAGTAAAGGCGATATGGCGCCCAACCCGAAAAAGGTCGGTGGCCCCTCCCTGCGGGAACGCTTCAGCAGCAACAAGGCCGCGCTGATCCACGAGTTCGGTATTCGCAAAATGTTCGATGAGAACGGCTACCCGGTGCTGGTGTCCTTTGGCCAGGCGGGTACTGGCTACAACGGCACCGATTTCAACCGTCAGATGAATGCCCGCAAGGGTGCCTTCATGTACGCCAAGGCTGATGCCTATGCCAACTTTGCTTACCTGCTGAATTCAGTCGGCAACGCTGAGTTGAGTTCCAGCCGCAAGAGCATGAATGTGACCGACGGCGTGGTGCGTACCGAACAGGATGGCGTGATGGAGTCGGAAGAAACACGCATCGAGATGGTCAAGGCGATCAACAACGAAATCTCCGCTCGTGGCAGCATCTCCGATCTGCCCGGAACCCGCCAGCTGATGCGCTGGACCGCCAAACATCCGCAGCATGGCAACGAAATCAACGGTGTGGTCTATGTCTGGCACCCGGTATCAGAACAGAACGCCCGCGACATGCGTGACTTCAGGCCCAAGCGGACTGAGCAGGCACAGACTCGGGAGCGCAATGGCAGCAACGGTAACGCCGGTGCAACTCAGAGCCGTGACTTGATGTCAGCCGACGATTTCTAAGGACGGAACCATGCGATCACTACTGCAAACACTGGTGGCGCTGACCGCTCTGGCATGGACCTGCTTCAGCGTTGCTGCCGAGCAGGTCGTGGATGCGGAGGGCTATGGCAGCAACCGCAACCAGGCGATCAGCGATGCCCTGGTACAGGGGCTGCGACAGGCAACCGGGGTAAGCATCGACAGTAACGAAATCATGCGCACCCTGTCCGGCCGCAGCAGCCTCAGCACTCAGGACGGCGAAGCGTTCAGCCGCTCCTTCGAAGTGGCCCAGCGTGGCGATCTGCGCCTGAAGACCCGGGGGCTGGTATCACGCTACGACATACATTCGGTTGAGCAGGAGGCTGACGGTAGCTTCCGCGCCGATGTGACCGTTCATGTACTCAAGTACGACAAGCCGGGCCTACCGGCTGACAGCCGTCGCACCTTGGCGGTCATGCCGTTCCACAGTGACAAGGGCAGCTTTTCGCTGCTCGGCGATCGCACCGAGGCTGCCAAGGTGGAGTCCGAGCTGCGCAACCGCATCCTGGATCAATTCACCCAGTCCCGCCGCATGAATGTGCTGGACCGTGAATTCGGTGCCGAGTTCCAGCAGGAAAAAGCACTCTGGCTAAGTGACGATGCGGCTTTGGCGGAAAAGGCCAAAACCGGCAACGTACTGGGGGCCGATTACATAGTCGTGGGCAATATTCGCAGCATGCGCAGTACCCGGCACGTCAAGACGCTGCAGTTGACCGGTGAAACGATTGTCAGCTATAGCGGCAGCGCCCGGCTGGACTACAAGATCATTCTGGCGGCGACCCGTCAGGTCAAGTGGTCGGACTCGATCAGCCTGAAATTCAGCGATGGCGATATTCGTGCCATGCTGAAAAAGTATGGCTCATCCCAAACCGGGATCACGGCCACACTCGCCGAGCAGCTGGCGCAGAAAGCACTGGCCAACATCTACCCGATGCGGGTGGTCGCGATCAAAGGCAAGACCGTAGTGCTCAACCAGGGCGGCAAAACACTGAAGAAGGGCGACCTGCTGGATGTGTACTTCCTCGGTGAAGAGATGTTCGATCCCTACACCAACGAATCGTTGGGACAATTGGAGGAGAAGATCGCCCGGATCAAGGTCGTGCGAGTCAGCGCCAAAACCACCTATGCCAAGGTGGTGGACGGCGATGCCGAGCTGATCGAGACCGATTTTATTGTCCGCCGCTGAGGCAGACTTCGCCCGTTGTGAACAAGGTGGCTACGGCCA
This sequence comes from Marinobacterium weihaiense, assembly GCF_019061305.1. GTDB lineage: Bacteria > Pseudomonadota > Gammaproteobacteria > Pseudomonadales > Balneatricaceae > Marinobacterium > Marinobacterium weihaiense. Next base: position 599 of record NZ_JAHQZT010000023.1, on the reverse strand, counting down.
CCTTTTTTGTATCGATCCCATGCCACATATGGCAGCTATTATCCCAATCCATGACAGATATGGCATTGCACATCCGGCAACCGCTGACCGGACAACCGACAAATACATTACAAGGCTTTGTTTATTAAAGGCTTAATCCTATTGGCACTGCCTTTGCTATCTCTCAAGCATAAGCACAAACAGACAGAGGCAGATAAAACCACTGCCATGACCCAAGCATACGAGGATTGCCACGATGAGCCATACACACGAAGACCAGGACTACGAAGTCATCGGCGTTGTACCGTCTATTGCCATGGTTGTCGGAGGGTTGCTGGTTGCCATCTTTCCGGCGCTGATGCAGCTGTATCTGTTGATGACCCAGTGAACGCGGCCGCGCTGTGATTAAAAGCGCGTACAGCACAGCAGCCGCCTGCCGGGGCCCAATAATACAAACACAAAAACACCCTTTAGGGTGTACTGTATTCCGACTGCTTTTGGGAAATGCGTCCTGATTCGGGACGAACCAAGGATGGTGCAGATGGGGAGACTCGAACTCCCACGCCCGTGAAGGCACTAGCACCTGAAGCTAGCGTGTCTACCAATTCCACCACATCTGC
>NZ_JAHQZT010000022.1 GCF_019061305.1 Marinobacterium weihaiense | reverse complement strand
TGCTGGATGAATTGCTCAATGGCGTGGTACATGATGTCGCGAGCGACGAACCAAGGATAACGCCTTTGGCTTATATGATCATCCGGGATGCGACATTTAGATACTCCTGTATCCATTTTATTGACCGATCATTTCCCTCACGCCTTGCGTGCAACCGCCGCCACACCCTGCCAGTCTTCCAGCTCCAGCGCCGGTTGCTGCTGGCTAAAACGGGCATACAGCTCAACGCCCCGAGCATCTTCCAGAATATCCACCTGCACACCCTTGCGGCGCAATAGATCCTCGGTGCCGCAGGCACTGGTGACATCGCCCACCACCACGCGGCTGAAACCGCGCATAGACACCAGTGTGGCACAGACCTCACAGGGGCTGAGCGAGGTAAACAGCGTGCAGCGGCTGAAATCCTGACGACCGGCATCGCGAATGGCTGAGGTCTCGCCGTGATTATAGGGGTGGTTTTCCTGCACCAGCGTATTGTGGCCCTTGCCCAGAATCCGGCGACTCTTTTGATCGATAATCACCGCCCCGATCGGGCAACCGCCCTCGTCCAGGCTTTTCTGCGCCAGCAACACGGCAATACGCATGAAATCGGCATCGCTCAGGCGCCGGATAAAGGCATCATCGAGCAGCACCGGCAAACTGGCCGTGGGCATATGGGCGATGGCATTGAGTACCGGGATGGTCACGGGGGTATCAACGGAAAACAGCGAATCACTCATACAAGCCTCCTGTGCAGATCATCATCCTGGCTTGAGCCTACCGGCAAAACCAATGTGGCTCCAGCCACACAACAACCGGCTGATCAGCACAAACACCAGAGTCCAGCGTATAACAGCCACTGCCCTCTACCGTTTCGCAGGTCTCAGTAACGGCTTGTCCGTGGACAGGCACGCCATATCAACAAAAAGGTTATAATCTTATTCTTTTAGGTTGGATCGCCAAAGCAGACATGATAGCGTCTGATCATTAGAGCACACTAATTAAGCGAAGACTGGCAAAGGAGATGCTAGATGTCCGTAGACCCCCGTAACGTTATCCTTGCGCGTATTTCAACCGGCCTGTCCGACATGCTCGGACAAATGGGCGCACACGCCACCATGCGCGACATGGGCACCCACAGCAGTCACGAACTTTGGCCGGACTGGCCTGAGAACCAGAATATTGATGACGCCTGTACCCTGCTGAGCGATGCACTTAGTCGCATAGGCACCTTTGATAGCGTTAATCTGACACCTGCAGGTGAAAACATCCGCATCGACATTAAGGGCTGCGAATTCAATCGGTTGGGCAAGATTGAAGCCAACCCGGTGGGTGAACGCTCCATCTGTTTCTTCGGTTTCGGCCTGATCGAGAAGTCACTGGAGCGTCTGACTGGCCACCATTACCGCGTCGAACTGGTGCACCATAACGCCGAGCAGGATACCTGCGAAGAGATTGCGCGCTTTCGGTAATTGATACCTCGAACACTCCCCCATTGGCGGGCACTTTTGCAAAGAGTGCCCGTTTTTTTATTGCAGCTCCGTGCAGCTGATCCCGTAAAACACCACCGATGCCTAACGATAGGTGGGTTCAAGCGCACGCATCACACCGCGCATTGCCACACACGCACTTGCCCGTTTTCCTGAAACTTTATTCAAACCGCTCCAACCCATCCCAGTTTGATATAACCGGCAGACGCTTGAACGGGTGCTCCAGGCCGACATCAGTCAGGCTATACCCGCCGCGTCCGTAATTGCAGGCGGCGCAGGTTATGGCGATGTTGTCGAGTTCATTGCCGCCGCCTTTCGAGTGGGGCCGCAAATGGTCGTACTGTAACCACATGGCAAAAAAAGCAGCGTGGCGCTCGGCGTTGCGTTTACCCCAGCGCAGCGCATCCGGGTAAGCCTTGCCGATTTTTTCACGAATTTCACGGCGGATCACCGGGATGCCGCAGAAGCGGCAGTGGTAGCCATCGCGCTGAAGCAGTGCCGCTTTCACGGCCGCATTGGGCATACGCGCGGGCTCGCGCTGCTCTTTGGGTAATACCAGCTCAAGCACGGGCGCCAGCCTGACCCAAGGGCTGCTTTTACCGATGATCGACTCAATCCACTGTGCAATCACCGGCATATCGGCCTGGCGGATCAGTACCGCAGCCCTGTACCGATCACCGGCCAGATGTGCATCCACAGCCTGACTCAGCAGTTCGGCGGCCTGCCCTATTTCAGCAATGGGAGGCCGAAAACAGGGTTTCAGTATATTTGTCACCTTGGGTCATCCGCTTCCTTGTTGGATGGCGATGGGTTCGTTCCCAGTACCCGACAGGCCGAACCTGGCATCGGTATTTGACAGCCTGTATTAAGGGCCGGTTTGTTCTAGAATCCGCATGGCTGCTTTAGGGTCGGCTGCAATGAGTTGCAGCAGTTTCCGTGTTGGGCCGGTCGGGTTGCGCCTGCGGGTTTCCCAGCTTTTTACGGTTTCAGCGCTGGCACCGATGATACGGGCAAATTCCTGGCGGTTTTTGCCGGATACTTCACGGATCTTTCGCACATCCGGCGTATCGAAGTGGTGAACGGACTTTTCGTCAGGCGTGCGCTCACCCTTTTCAATGGCGACCATCTCTTCGGCACTGGCGAGGAGATCGGCAAAGAGTTCATCGTTCATAGTGGCCTCCCTTATACAAGCTTGTCGGTGAGTGCTTTAAGCATGGCTTTCTGCGTGTCGGTGAGGGTATCTTGCTCGTTCTTCGCATAGATAACCGCCAGATACAGACGCCCAGTTTTGGGCACAAGGCTGTAGTAAATTACCCGTACACCCCCGCTTTTGCCCATGCCGGGCAATGCCCAGCGCAACTTCCTGAAGCCACCTGTGCCTTCGATACGGCGACCGGCCTCGGGGTTGACGATCAGTGCTTCTTGCATAAGTCGAAAGCACTCATCCGTGAGCAATTCTTTTCTGCGCTTGCTGAATCCGTTCAGCTCAATAAATGTAATCATGGGTACATCCGTGTACTTTGTACATGATAGATTTGTCCGAGTCGTTTAACAACCGGCGTTTTGGTCGGCCAACACCTCCCACACCAGTTGGTAGTCCCGTTCGCGGTCGGGTTTGACGAAGGGGGCGAGGTAGTCCAACGTGCGTTCGATGGGGCCGCCGGGTTGGGTGTGGTCGGTGTAGGTTTTGCTGACCTTGTAGCCGGCGGGGAGGTGTTTGATGTCGTCCCAGCCGAGGGATTTTTTCTCAGCCTGAGCGTTGAGGGCGTCCAGGTTGATGTCGGTTTCAGCCGGACCATCGCAGCGGTGGATGCGGTAGCGGGTGCCGTCTTTGAGGTCGGCGGCTTTGGCTTTGCGCGGCAGGCCGACGCCGACCAGGCCTTTGCTGGGGGTGAAGATGATGCGGCCGGTTTGGTCGTACCAGGTGTCGGCTTCGTATTGGCGCATCACCGGGAACTGGACGCGGTAGATGGTGTTGAGTTCGTCCAGGGTCATGCCCAGGGCTTGGGCCACGAGCACGTCGATTTCGACCAGGGCCATGCGGCGGGCGAAGTCGGTGCGCAGGGCGCAGTGGCGTTGCCAGTGGGGTGTCAGGTTGGCGAAGAAGTCGGCGTCGAGCAGTGGGGCCATTTGGCGCAGGTAGTCGGCGCTGCCGTTGGGGGCCAGGCGCTTGGCGGCGTGCAGCAGTGCCCACTGCTGCTGACGGAAGCTGTCCTGCCAGCAGGATTGCCAGAGGTCGGCGTAGTGGGTGGTCATCGCACTTAGTGCAGCCAAACGAATCCAACACCGTTGACGCTTTTCATTCGAAAATTTCACAAATGTAAAATCGTCTAGCATCTGGTGCAAATTGGCTTTCCCTGTGGACTTACATATAAAGTCGAAAGGTAAAGAAATGACCATAGATGCATGATCTAACAACAGCTTTTTACTTCTATAAACATACGAACGTGCACCATTCATATGTCCAACTCCAGGAGGAATAACGGCTGAAATCAATGTCCTTTCACCTGACTGTGACAGCATCCCTCTACTTGCCAACCGATAATACTCCGTCACTCGCTTCGGCTCGGTACGGCCCTCTTCCACCCAACTGACCTTGGGAGTGCGGGCGCGGTATTCGTCGGCGCTGCAGGCGGGGATGTAGTTGGTGCGCGGCAGGTAGTCGTCCGGCAGGGTTTGCAGGTCGAGGCAGTCGTAGTCGCTATTCAGCTTGCAGGGATCACGCGGCGTCTTGTTGAAAGGGTTGCCGACGAAGAAATGCGGACCGGAAAGTATCCACTGGCCGGCATCTTGCGGGAATTGAGTGGCACGTTTGATGGTGCCATCGCGCTGTGCGTAGGTTTCATCAAACATCACCGTGGAGAAATATTCCCCTTTCAAATCTCCCAAACGGCGGGGCTGGGCGGCAAACTTTTCCAGTACGTTGGTCAACTGGCGGGCATGAAGCGCAGGCAAACGGGCCTGCAGCGACGGGGTTCCCGCTTCATCATAGAGCTGGGCAAAGAGCGCCAGTTCGTGATCATGCACCTGAATCAAACGGTCGTGATGGCCTTTGATGTTCCAACTTACCTTCACCTTGCCATCCACTTCCTGCTCGTCCTTGATACCGGGAACATCGCCACTGCCATCATGTTCGAAACAGGCATCAATAGAGCCGGGCACGAACATATTAGCCAAGTGTGTAAAGCTGACCCTTTCCTGCACAGGGCCATACACATTGACGCTATACATGGTGGCGTGGTGCACCTCGGCAAACAGGCGCAGCTCATTGTGAAACTGAAAATGCGCCCTAAGCCGCGGATACACCTCGGCCCTGAACGCCCCGCCTTTGGGGTCGTCGTAAATCCCTTCCGGATGCAGAAAGCCTGCCACGCCCTTGCTGTTACCGATGCGCCAGGCCTGGGGCAAAAAGCATTTATACAGGTTGGTCTGCACGCCTTTAAGCTGCGGGTAGTTCACCGTCGCATTCAAGAAATTCTGGGTGCCTTCCGCCTGCTGGTATTCGGTGAGCCAGGCCTGCTCCACTTCGGGGTAATCGCTGAACAGCTCGTCGCGCAGGGCGTTGAGCCGGCTGGCGGAGAACTTGCGCAGTACAAACAGCGGGTTGTGGTCGCCCAGCACGCCGCCTTCCTGCCATTCCACCTTGAGCCAGGGCGGGTTGCCCAAAATCAGGTCGAAGCCACCGGGGGTGGATTCATCACGGGCGGCGAAGATGTCGGCGTAAACCAGTTCCCAGTGGAAGAAGCGTTCGCGGTCGGCAATCTCCTGGGCCAGTTGCAGGCGCGGGAAGTGTTGGCAGAGCACCTTGAGGTTGACCACGCCGAACTTGTTTACAAACGCCTTGCCCTCGGCTTCATCGGCGGTTTCGGCAAACAGATCGCGCACTTCGCCGCTGGGGCCTGCGCTGAGGGTATCGCCCAGCAGCAGGTTTTCCAGGTCGAATAGCCATTCTTCGCGGCCGGGCAGATCATCGGCGCGGTCGATGGGCCAGAACCAGAGCGCACACCAGTAGTCCATGGCCAGCTTCAGGCGGCGGAAGGCGCTGGCGTTGTTGAGCTGCTCTGAAAGTAGTTCGCCGCTGAGCGCCTCGTCCTTGAAGCTGAGGCTGGTGGTGCGGCCACGGTCCTGGTGGCCGTATATATCGTAAGGGTCGGTGGTTTTGTCGCGCAGCCGCTTGAGGCTTTCGGTGTGCTGCTGCCAGAGTTCATCGATCTTGCGGCTGAGCAGTTTAAGGCGGTCCAGCTCGGCGGCGCTGAACGGGCTGCAAAACGCCTTGCGCCAGTCACTGATCGCCTTGATCTCAAGCGGGTAACGCTGTTTCACCACCTTGTCGGCGTAGCTGGCCATGTTGCTATCGGGCAGCAGGAAGTGCCAGATCTCGTCGGCTGCGCGTTGGCTCTGCCCGGTCAACCCCAGTGGGCTTGGGCGCGGGGCGCTGTTGAGCCAGCAGCCGTCCTGTTTGGCCTTGAGTTTGAGGCTGGACAGCGGGAAAACATCGCGGCGCGCGCCGATCAGCGAGTTGCCGCAGTTGAGCTGCAGCCCCAGCCAGGGGATGAAGCGGTCTTTCGACAGGGCGTTCAGCCAGATGGAGACTTCCGCCAGCTCCACGGCGATGGGGTTCAGGTCCACGCCGAACACGTTGTTGTCGGCCAGGTACATCTTCACCTGCTGCTTTTCCTGCAGGTATTGGTGCTGGGGGATGCGTTCGTTGCGGGCGCGCTGGGCCAGTTCCAGATACCGGTCGGCGAGCTGGTCGATGGCTTCGTTCAAGAAGGCCGCGCTGCCCATGGCCGGTTCGCAGATGTTCAGTTTGAGGATACGCGCGGCGCGGGCCTGCCAGTCCGGTTCGCCCTGCTCGTTTACCAGGGGGTCGAGCTGTTCGGCGTAGAGTTCCTTGAGGGCGTATTTCACCAGTGAGCGGGTGAGCACCTCGGGGGTGTAGTAGCTGGCGGATTTTTCCCGGTCGCGCCCGGCCAAGCGGTAGATGAAGGTGTCGCGCGGGTACACGCGCAGGCGGCGCAGGCCCTGCTCATCGCGGTCGTAGACGCGCTCCTCGTCGCTGTAATCCTCCAGCTCGTCGGCGGTGACGAAGTAGCCGGTGTCCAGTTCGTTGTGCTTGTCGCCTTCGCGTTTGACTTCGTACAGGTCTTCGGTGGCGAAGAAGCCGCGGTAGCTGAGCAGCGCCTCGTACACGGCACCCAACTGGTTGATGCCGAGCTGGGCGTAGCTGATACGGCCACGACGCCTGCGCCCGCGCCCGCTTTTGCCCTCGCGGGACAGGGACATGAGCTGGATCACACGCTGCAACAGGGCGTTGGGGAAGACCACCGGGTTGAGCATTTTGGTGCGCTCGGGATCGAACAGGTGGCTTTTCAGCGAATGCAGGGTGAAGGCATCGGCTTCGATGGCCTCGAACGCCAGGTCGGTTTGCGCCTCGGGCCGGTAGCCTTCATGGATGAGGCGAAACAGGGTGTTCAGGGTGTCGTGCAGATAACGGCCGTTGCGTTCGCGTTCGCTGGTGAGCGGAACCAGTTCCAGTTCGCGCAGGCTCTCCAGCGAGTAGCCCTTGAGGTAGGTTTCGTTGTCGATGGGGGCGTAGCCCAGCTCCGGGCGGGCCTCGATGTAGAACAGGAACAGCAGGCGGTACATGTAGCGCAGGCATTCCAGCGAGAGCTGCGCCGGGTCCAGTTCGTTCTGGCCGGAGTAGATGCCCTTCTTCTGCTGTTTGGCGCGTTCCACCAGCTGACGGGCGGCTTCGTTGCCGAGCAGTTCAATGGATTCGCGCAGGGCGTATTTCAGGTCTTCGGAGACGCCATAGGCGTGCTTGTGGGCGTTTTCGTCCAGGGTATCGAGCAGCGCCTGGCCCTGATCGGCCAGCAGGCTGGTGCGGTGCAGCAGCACGGCCACGGCCTTGAGGGTGTCGGTTTCGCGGCGGCTGAACAGTTCCAGCCAGTCAAAACGCAGCAGACGGCCCTGGGCAAACTTGGCACGGTCGAGCAGCAGCCACTGGCGGGCGCTGCACAGCAGTACCCAGCGCGGCGGGGTGCGCTGGCTGAACACGCCGGTGGCGATCAGTTCCTGCCAGTCGCGCCCTTTCAGCGCCTTGGCCACGGGAGTGGACGCAAGACTGTCGAGCTGGCGCGGCTGCACCGGCTGGGTGAGCGGGTCGGCATCGGGGTCGCCTTCGGGCAGGGCTTCCAGAATCCACAGCAGCGGCCGGCCCTGGCTGTCGGTGAGTTCGGCCAGCAGCGGCAGTTCAAGATCGGTGCCGCCTTCGGTCAGCGGCAGGCGCTGGGGCTTGGCCTCAAAGCCGAACAGCGCCAGCAGTTGCTTGAGCCAGGGGCGCTGCAGGGCAAGCTGGTCGTGCGGGGTTTTCTCGCGCTCCAGTTCCTTGAAGGTATTAAGGGCATCACGGGCGATACGGTTCAGGGCGTTGTGCGGGGCCAGTTGATGCAGCGGCAGGCCGGAAGAATCGCCCTGCTCGCGCCGGGCCTCGCGGGCGGCGTCTTCCTCGCCCTGCCAGCGATCAAGCCGCTCGGTGATGTCGCTGCGGAAAATCTCGCTGAGGTAGTGCTCGGAGTAGAATTCGTTTTCGTTGGAGATGCCAAACCACGCCATGTGTAGTGCTCCTTATTGCTGCTGCCCGGTCAGAACGGCGACGATCTGGATGTAGGGGTCGGTTTCGGTGTGCTGGGTTTCGGCCAGCCAGTGCTGGTATTCGGTGAATACCTTTTCGATCTGGTGCATGCGGTCCTGCTTCATGCGCTGCTTGAAGGCTTCGGGCTGGTCGGAGCGCTCCAGTTGCAGTTCCAGCTGGCTGACGTGCTTGTTGCGCAGGGCTTCCAGTTTGGCCAGGTGTTCGTTCAGGCGCTGGTGGCGTTCGCGTTCGATGCCGTCGCGGCGCTGTTTGAGTTCCTGACGCACGCTGGCGACCACCGGCTTGAGCAACTGTTGCAGGCGGCGGGTGTCCTGTGCAAGCGCGGGGTTGGCGATGGGGGTGCCGTTGAGCTTGAGCTGCTGCAGCAGTTCCATGGCGTCCTGCACGATGCCGACCCGGTTGCTGCGCACCTGCACGGCGAGGGTGGCCTGAATCAGTGCCTGGCCGCGCTTGTTGGGGAAGCCGCCCTGGACGATGAACCAGTGCTCGTCGCGGCCCAGTTTGTCACCCATGCGCACCACCGGCGCGGTGTGACGACCAAAGGCATCCTGCACCCGGCTTTGCAGCCACTCCATCACCGGGTGCAGCGGCCAGAGATATTGCACGGCGCTGAAGGCGGTGTCGTCCCCGTCGCGGCGGCGCTTGATCGCCTGCTGCACGCGCTGCTTGTCGGTGCTGAGGATGAAGCGCTGATCCTCCGGCTGAATTTCACGGGGCAGGAATTTGATCCGCTGTTGCAGATCGACCGGGGCGGTCAAGTCGAGCTGCTGTTTGGCCTCATCCACGCTGAAGGTGACACCGCCCTGCTGCTCGCTGAGCCAGTTCAGCGCCTCGCGGGCGTAGGCCAGATCGGTCGGATACAGGCGCGGGGTTGGCGCGATGGCATCGGGCAGTTCGGCCAGGGTGGTCACCTGCTGGTGCGGCAGGAATTGATCCAGTGCGGTTTCGGCCTGTTCGGCGGTATCGCCAAAGAGATCATCGAACAGGTCGCTCAGATCATCCGCATCCGGCTCGGCTTCGCGGCGGGTTTCCATTACTTCGGTGACTTTGGCCTCTTCCGCCTCTTGGCTGAACAGGCCCATGAATTCGGACGGGTCGCCGATGTTGCGCCCGGCCTGTTCGTCTTTTTGTACCAGCACCTCAAGGATGCGCTGATCACCGCGCACCTTGGCGTCGGTGGATTCGGTCATCAGGTAACGGATCTGCGGCTGGCGCGTTTGGCCGTAGCGGTCGATACGGCCGTTGCGCTGCTGAAACACCATCAGCGACCAGGGAATGTCGTAATGCACCATGCGGTGGCTGAGGTGGTGCAGGTTGATCCCTTCCGAGGCCACATCGGAACAGAGCAGCAGGCGGATTTTGCTCTCGCGGCGGTTGAACTGGTCGACGATGTCGGCCAGATCGGTATCGCGCATGGTGCCCTTGAGGATCGCCAGTTCGCCCTTCTTCAGTTTGAGATCCTGCTGCAACTGGTGCTCCAGGAAATCGAGGGTTTGCAGGCTTTCGGTGAAGATCACCAGGCGGTCGTCTTCGGCTTTTTTCCAGCCCAGCGCCGCGTCGCCCTTGTTCTTGAGCATATCCAGCAGCAGGCGGTATTTGGAATTCTGCTCCGGGGTGATCGCCCGCAGCGCCAGCGCCAGCCCTTCCAGCTGGCTGATGTCGGCGGCGATCTCGTCGGTGATGTCCGTTTTCTGCTGCAGCCGCTTGAGGCGGTTTTCCACCGTGCTCATGCAGGCGGCCGGGCTGGAGAACAGCGCCTTTTCCAGCGTGGTGCGGAACAGGCCGGAGCCGGTCTGACGGCCCGAATCCAGCGAATGGAAATCGGCTTCGGCCAGGTGGCGGTACGCCTGCTCTTCGGCGGCACTGGCGACAGTTTTTTCCAGTTTGATCTCGCGCTGCGGAAAGGCGGTGGCCAACTGCTGCGCCACATCCTGCTTGAAGCGGCGAATCACCAGCCCCTTGTCGCGGAAGTCTTCGTGGGCGTAATCACCGGGGTTGGCGATGGCGGTGGGGTCGAGCATGTTCATCAGGCTGGCAAAACTTTCCGGCTTGCCATCGTGCGGCGTGGCCGAGAGCATCACCAGGGTATCGGAACGGGTCGACAGCAGTTCGGCCAACTGGTGACGCTGGGAGTTGTTGGAGCGGCGCGCCACGTTGTGGGCCTCATCGATGATGATGATGTCCCAGTAGGCCTGCTCCAGATAATGGCGGTATTCCAGCGTCTGCTTGAGCGTATCGATGGAGATGATCGCCCGATCAAAATAGTGGAAAGGGTTGTGGTTGGTGGGGATCTGGTTGCGCACCCGCTGCAGGCCCACGGAATCCAGCCGCACCAGCGGGATGGTAAAGCGCTGCCAGAACTCCTGCTGAAACTGGCCCAGCATGGATTTGGTGGCCAGCACCAGAATGCGCTTGCCGCGCCCGCGGCGGATCAGTTCGCTGGTGAGAATGCCCGCTTCCAGCGTTTTACCCAGGCCCACGGAATCGGCAATCAGAATACGCTGCCGCGGTTGCTGCAATGCCTGACGCACGGGATCGAGCTGGAACGGTAATACATCCATGGCGGCTTCATGGCCCAGGTACACCCGCTCATCGGTGGGCGGCGTCTGCCGCAGCGCGGTGCCGATATAGAGTTGGGCGGCACGGTAGCCGCTGGAGAGATCGTCCACCAGCTCGGTGCTGACCGGATCAAGAATACGGGCGTTCTGTTCCAGCTTGCTCAGAAACAGGGATTCGCGCCCACGCACCAGCTCGGACAGGCCAATGCAGTGCAGCCGAAAGCCGCCATCACTGGCACGATCCACCCGCTGAATACGCCATTCGGCATCACGGATTTCCACTCGCATTCCGGGAATAAACTGGGCAGACATGACACGCGCTTCCTGTATTCGGGGAGTGACAGCAGGGTGTCGGGTGAGGCGTGTAGCACAGCCCTTGCGATCCCTGCGGGCCTGAATTTTCGCCGGGGGATTCTAACACTTCGGCTGGGGGTTGGGGCGGGTATTTTTTAACGGCAAACGACAGGATGTGACGGTTGGAAAGTGTATGAAACCTTCTACGCTTGATATGTCCCACACCTCAAGAGGCTCGCCATGCATCCTTTTGCCTGTTTTGACTTTACCCAAAAACCACCACTGTCACCCTTGGATGAACTGCTGCAGATTGAGTTGGCCGAAGCGTTGGAGAATAAAACGCATACAGGCTGCTTCGTTCCCCTGCCCGCACAAACAGGAATCGGCAAAACCCACAGTGCCGCGGCGCTGATGCTTGAGCGCATGCTGGCGCGAATCGAAGCCGAATTGACCGGTGAGGAACTGCCAGGACCAGTCAGTTACATGACCAGCACTGTGGATAATGTTCAATCCGCTTTTCGCTTGTTACAGCAGCTGATCTCAACACAAACCCTGGATGACAAGCCAAGATTTACCAATGATCAACAGGCTTATCTGCTGAGCAGGATTATTTATTTGCCGGCCCAATCCGAGCAGATGCTGACGATGCAGCATGATGACGTCGAAATCCTGCTTGATGCTTTCGACCTATGGCAGTTACCGCAATTGACCAAGGACTGGAAAAGCCTGCAGAACCTGAGCAGCCATCTGGATGAACATCCCCGCCTGAAAGCCGAGATGCGTGAGGAACTGCACAGCCGTGCGGGCCAGCTATTTCATCGTATCGTGGATGGTATTCAGCGCCAGAACCGACAACATGAGGTGTGTTTAAACCATCGCCAACAACAGGCTGTTGACAGGCTCTTGCCCGGCGACAAGGTGAGGCGTCAATGTGCCGATGCACTGTTTATGACCACTCACAAGTTTTTTAATGGTTACCAAAGTGCATGCCACCGTATTTACCCTTTGCGCAAACTGGCCGGGCAGCTCCTGATCATTGATGAAATCGACCGGCAGAACGAGGTCATGCTGGATCTGATGTGTCAGCAGCAAGTGCGTGACCTGATCAACGTCACTCGCACACTGAGCACCAACCTTTCCCGTCACCGCATTGAGGATTCGCCCCGTTATACCGATGTGGAAGCGCTGTTTGAGCCATTGATTCAGCAACTCGAAGCCTTCGAGACCCATTGGCAGACCGCCTTTTCCTTCAACGTGTCCGGTGACAGCCTCGGAGACAAACCGGTGCGCCTTTTTTCCGATCGGACACTGACGCATGTAAACAGCCATACCCACCGTCTGTTTCTTGAGTCCGACAACGTCAAACGCAAAAACCTGATTGTCAGCCATGACCGTGAACTCGCCACCGAAGATGGTGCCCATCTTGACCGCCTGACCCGCTTTGTAAACGAGGCCGACTGGATTTATCGCGGTTTTCTGACCTGCATGCGCAAGGCTGTATGGCTAATTCTACGCAACACCACACATCAGGCTCCCGGCATCGATGGTGCCTTTCAGGAAGCGGTGCTGTCACTACTGGCGCAGCTCAATCTGTCCCAGTTTGCCGAAGATGTATTTGCATCCTTTGACAGCCAGATTCCTACCCGCGGGAGCAAACCTGACCAGCAGTTACGGATGGCACAGCGCAGTTATCATGACAGCGGTCTTAAAATGATCGATATCGCCCGCGCCCCAGGGGTGACCGATAGTGTAGGTTGCCATTTTCATGGTTTGACCGTGTCGCCTACCGGTTTGCTCGCACGGATGGTGGGTGCGGGTGCTGCCATTCTGGGGATCAGTGCTACGGCGGCATCGGAGACAGTGATTGGCAACTTTGATCAGCAGTACCTGCGTACCCGTTTGGGGCAAGGCTACCGCCAGCTGACGCCCAAGGAACAAACGCGTATTCATGACTACTATAGAAGCCGCCGTAACTACACCGCAGCCGGTGTTGAAGTGAATGTTCAATCATTACGCCACTCCCAGGCCTGCATTCAAAAAATTCTTGGCTCCAGCTCGCCAAGGCCGGGGGCCATTCTGATGGGCTTGCTTGGCAAGGAAGACTTCAAGGACAACCAGGCCAACCTGATGCTTGAACGTTTTTCAAAGGTCATTCAGGCCGTTGAGTATTTTGCCACCAGCAAGCATGGGCGCTATATGTTGGTCATGCTGCCGGCAACACTGAAAAAACAGCAAAGTAGTGGTTTTATCGAGCAACTGCAGTGTCATCTTGCTCCCTTGTCGACACGGCCGATCAGAATATTTGCCGGCATGGATGCGCAATCGATGCGTGAAGGACACTTCACGGCGCTACAGGACCATTTGTCATCCACCACCGACAAGGTGGTTGTCTTTTCCACCTATGCATCCATGGGCGAAGGCAAAAATCCCGATTACCCCGTTGGGGTTCAAGCGGATCTTGAGAACTTGGTGTGGGTGGGTGAAGGGCCGGCACCCGCACAGGCCACAACCGATATCGACACACTGTATTTGGCACAACCCACTCACCTGCTAATGGATGACGCCGAAGAACCCTATCGCCGTCGCCTGAAACTGCTGCACCAGGTATTGAGCCTGCAGGAGTCCGGCTGGATCGCACATGAAGAGGCCCGCTCATGGTCCTTTCAAATCCTGCAAGGCCAGGAGCAGATGCGTAATCTTGGTCGCTATTATCGTACCGGTGATGCGGACCGCGCCATCCGCCGCATCATCGAACAGGCCGTTGGGCGCACCGCACGTACCGCGTTCAAGCGACCGCAGATTGATCTGCTGCTCGATCAGGCGCTGGTAACAAAACTGGCGGATGACCACCGTAGTCACCACACCCTATCCCACGAATATAGGGCGCTACGTGACTACTGCCGCGCGGCGCTGAATAGCACGCCTGAGCTGACACCCGATACCCGACAGGCGTATAACCGCGCGCGGCTATTCACGCTGGATACCCTGGCACTGATACGCGAGTTGCTCAACGGTGTACGTGAGGGTCGCCGTGACGCCATTCATAACTGGGAAGCCCTGCGGCATCAGCTATTACGTCACCCGACACTGCCGGAACCGGATACCCGCTGCCCCAAGTTATATTTGTATTCACCTGAATTGCCCTATGCCTACCAAGGCTCACTGGAAGTGGACGGACCGACGCAGGCATCGAATCCGGCGGATATCAAACTGTTTGATCAGGTTGAAAAGCCGCGCTGGGTGGGTGAAGAGCAGAGTCGATTGGCCTTGCTGATGCGCAACCCGGTTGCACGGGCCCACTTTGAACAACAGGGGTTTGCACGCCAATGGCTGCAGGCGTCTTATGTGATGACGCCGGGGGCATTCAGCAATATTTATCTTGGCGCCCTTGGCGAAGAATGTGTCAGGGCGCTACTGACCGATGCGGGGTTTACTATTACCCCTATGCCGGAAAATTTGTATGAAGTGTTCGACTTTATCGCAACATCGCCAAACGGGGTACGCCTTGCCATTGATGCCAAACACTGGCAACACAGCGGCGATGCAAGTTGGCACAGGGTAAAAGCCACCAAGCTTGAGCACCATAGCGATATCCGCCATGTCGTCTACATTAACGCTATTGCGCTGGACAGCCCGATGCAGACGCTCGATCACGACCTGAAACCGGCACCGCCCTCGGAGGCCGAGGTGCTCTGCCTGCCGGGCCTGATCGATACCGAAACCGGCGCTTCGATTAGCCAACATCTGCACCAGCTGATCACATGGACAGGAGAGATTGCATGACTCTGATTCATACCAGCCTCATCGATTCAATGGATTACAAGGCTGATGCCTTTGACGAACGTTTTGATCTTGTTGCCATCCAGTATCCGGGACTTGATAAGCAGGCGCTTGCGACACTTGTTTCGGCTGTCTACAGAGCCGCCGGTGGCAACATGCTCGCTCTGGCGCAGTACGGGAAGGAGAAATGTTATGTCCTGATGTTCAAGAAAGGCCAAACGGTTGAGTTTGATTTATCTGATGTCGGGGTCAGACAGATCCAATCCGTTGATACCTTGCCCCAATGGCTGGTCAGTATTTTGCTGGTACGAGCCCTACCACACCTGCAACCGAGTGCAACTCACGACTGGTTTGAGGCCAACGGTTTTTATTACTGCGTAGAAACCAAACACTACAAAAATCGTCTGGGTAAGGAACTGATCTGTGTGGAGGTCGAACCATCCTGGGCAACCGGTACCCCTTGGCAACATATTGCACTCAAAACAGCCAGTTTTACCCCCGCCCACTGGCATCTGGATGCCGACGGTCAACCTTACCCAAGGGCGAGATTCAAACCCCGCTTTGCATTTGATCTGTTGAGCCAAAACGTTGGGCGCAAGCACGATGGCGAGTACTTCAAATTGCCCCGTTACAGCGACAGGCGCAACCGGTCAAAAGCACTGCATATCGATCAAAACAACCCAGAGGCTTTTTATGAATCGCGCGCGGGTGTATTGGCACTGTGTCTGGAAACCTTTACTCAGGTATACAGCGGGCTTGCCACTCTGCAACTTAAAACGCTGGATGTAGAGCAGGTCCGTATCGCGGAGAAAGATGCGAATCAGCAGTACGCCGGGCTACACGCGTTGATTGCAGAGACGCCACTCAACATCGTCGATCTTGCCGTTGACCCATCCGCTTCACATCGCCTGCAAACCCTGCTGAAAACACTGGGCCATACCGCGGTGATCGGAGCACAAGTAAAACCGGGGCAGTACAACCTTGTGCTTGCTGAAAGCGCTGATTATTACAAAGAAAACGGGCTGACTGATCCTTACCCCGAGCTTTATCAATCACATGCCAATGAGCTACTGCAGTTTTGTGATGCCGGTCGCCTCATGAAAGCCAGCAAGAAACAGGCGCCTAAAATCTGCGAAGTGCTGCTGAAGGAGCTGTTGATCAAGCGGGAAGTCAAGGAGCGCTGCCTGCTCGCTCCCTATCCTGACATACCGGAAGCACTCGTGTTCATTTATCCGGTCAAGCCGGACGTACCTAAACTCAAGTGGGACGCGCCCTGGCCCTGGGCCTGCGCTGAAGTCAGTCACAAGCGTCTTGATCTGTTTTACGCCACTGAAGACTTGGTAGAAGAGATCATGCTGGCACTGGATGACACCCAGATCAAAACACTTTGCACGGGGTATCAGCGGCCGCATTTTATTTTTAATCGGAACACCAAGACCGTCCTGCTGATTCATGATACCGGCGCCGTCACACTCCCCAACCATGAGAGCCTGCATCAGCAGATGCAGCTTTTACTGCAAAAGACCGGGCAGGCCATTCCTGTAGAGCTGCTCAAGCGCTACCTGAATCAGGCCGAGGAGGTCAGCCAAACGTTCAGTAAACAGTTGAATCAGGCCATACAAAACGCCATCAACAGTGAAGTTGAGCCCGGCACACTGAAAGCAATTGGTTACAAGAAAAATGAGCACAAGGTCTTCCACGACTGGCTCAATGAGCATGGCTACCCTTTGCGGGGGTCTTATGCAGCAAAAGGAGGGGTTTTGGAAGGCATGACCAGTATCTGGTTCAGCCATGCGCACAAGCTGTACTTCTGCGGCTTGAAAGGCGCCCCTCAGAAAAAAATGATGAATTTTGGCCGCATATACCGTTTGCAGCACGATGAGGACGGCTTACCGGAATGGTATCTAAAGTCGCTGGAGGTGTTACATGTACGCCACCGTAATCCGACTGTTTACCCCTATGTATTCAAGCACCTGCGCGAGTTTGTCGAGCATGGAAATAAAACATCCAGCGACAGTGCCTCTGCTGGTGAGGGGTGACCGACCTCACTCCACCCAGCGCTGACGATCGCTGTCCACCACCGTCTGCCCCACTGGGGCCAGGGCGATCATCGCCAGTTTGAGGTGCTGAATGCCGAAGGGGATGCCGATGATGGTGATGAAGCAGGCCACGGCGGACATCAGGTGACCGATGGCGAGCCAGACGCCGGCAAAGATGAACCAGATGATGTTGCCGATCAGGCCCAGCACGCCGGTGCCGATGTCATCGCGGCCGGTGAGGTCGCGGCGGTTGACCGGTTCCTTGCCAAAGGGGAAGAAGGAAAAAGCCCCCAACACGAAGCAGGAACGTGCCCAGGGGATACCGACGATGGTGATCAGCGCCAGCAGGCCAAAGAACCACCAGGCCAGCCCCATGATCAGGCCGCCGAATACAAACCAGATGATATTGCCCAGTAATCGCAGCATTGTGTTTCCCTCCTTGGCAGCATCGATGGGTTTCCACGCTGCACATGTTGATGTGATGAGCCGTGTTGCGCCCGGCTCAGGGCTTAGGCATTTAGTGATCGGCCAAAGCGTTCGAACTGCATCTCGCGCAGCCGGCTAAGGGTGCGCTTGAAGGCAAAGCCCAGATACCCATCGGGGTACAGCGCGTCCATCGGCACCTCTGCCTCGATCAGCAGGGGGACGCCGCGGTCGTAGCATTCATCGACCAGAGCAATAAAGCGGCGGACGCCATTATCACGCACCGACATGCGTGGCAGCTGACGGTCCCCTGCCACTACGCGACTGGCACCATCCTCGGTACCACGAGCGATGCGTGCTTCCTGACGCTCGGCCACCAGGCAAGGCACCTCACTGAGCAATATCTGGCGAAAACGATCGCAGAGTTGGATGTAATCGTTGGCCGCCAGTGGCACTTCACAGAGCTGATCATAGCGACACCAGAGTTGATATTCATCCTGTTGCACCACGTGGATCTGGCGGCTGCCCAGCGTCAGAGGCTCGGAACGACGCTCACCCTGCCGGTGGGCATTGAACGCGGTTGCCAATGGCGTCCGCCCGCTCTGCTGCACCCAGTAGCGCTGCACCGTCACACCCGGATGCAGGCGGTGATCTTCAGGGCCGTTCACCGCCAGTATCTGCATACCGGCCTGGATCGCGTTGATGGCGGGCACAAAGCGTTCACGGTTGAAGCCGTCAGCATAGAGCTGCTCCGGCGGCTGGTTGGAGGTCGTCACGATGACCACACCTTGCGCCAGCAAGCGCTGTACCAGCCCGCCCAGCACCACCGCATCGCCGATATCACTGACGAAAAACTCGTCCAGACAGAGCACCCGCACCTCTTGCCCAAGCGTAAAGGCCAGCGCGTCCAGCGGGTTGACGGTGCCCTTGAGCTGAAACAGGCGCTGGTGCACCCAGCGCATGAAGTGATGAAAATGCTGGCGGCGCGCAGGCACTCTCAGGCTGTTATGGAAGCTGTCCATCAGCCAGGTTTTGCCACGGCCTACCGCTCCCCAAAGGTAGAGCCCCTGCACCGCAGCACCCCGCGTGCGTAATGGATCATGCAGCTGGTCGTGCAGCTGCTGCAGACTATCCACGGCGGTGGACTGGGCAGCATCGGGCGCAAAGCCTTGGCGCAACGCCTGCTGATAGTACTGCAGCGGGCCCGGCTTCATCCTTTGCCCTGCTCCTCCAGACGACGCTCGATACGCTCAAGCTGTTCGCTCATCAGCACCATACGCTCACGCATCCAGTGGACTTCGGCCGCTTCGCCTTCGCCGCTTTCCAGCTGTTCGGCTGCGCTTTCCTTCTGCATCACGTCCAGCACGATACCAATCATCATGTTAAGGAACACGAATGCCGTCAGGAAGATGAAGGTCAGGTAGTAGATCCAGCTGTAGGGGTAATCATCCATGGTGGCGTACATGACATCGGTCCAGTCCTCGAAGGTGGCGACGCGGAACAGGGTCAGCATGGCGATACTGATATTGCCCCAGAGCACCGGATCCACGCTGTTGAACATGAAGCTGCCGATGGCGGCATAGATATAGAAGATGATGAACATCAGCAGTGCGACATAGCCCATGCGCGGAATGGACTTGACCAGTGCCGCCAGCAGTACGCGCAACTCGGGAATCATCGACACCAGTCGCAACACGCGGAAGACGCGCAACAGGCGTGCGACCAGTACCATTTCCGAATCATTGATCGGTACCAGACTCGCCACCACGATGATGAAGTCGAAAATGTTCCAGCCGCTGCGGAAGAAGTTCAGCAGGCGTTTTTCCGCCGCCATGCGCACGATGATCTCGAACAGGAAGAACAGGGTAACGCCCAGGTCCAGCCAGCGCAGCAGCTGATCAAAGCGAGAAGCCTCTTCATAGGTTTTGGCACCGATCAGCAATGCCGAGGCGATAATCACGCCGATGACGAAGGTCTCGAATAGCTTGTTGGCGCGCAGACGTTCCAGACTGTCCTGCAGGCGGTTCCAGTAAAGCTTCATGGTGAACACTTCTCCGCAACAGATGCGATGGGAATTGATAACGGCCGCGGATTATACGCCAGCGCCGCTTCAGCCCCAATGCTCCTCTTCATCGCTCAGATCGAAGCGTACGTCATGACCATCCGCCCCCAGCTGCCAGACCTCTTCCGGCTCGCCGTCTGCAGCAAAACGTACCAAGCCGATGCCGGCATTATTGACCAGTCGACACCCTTCCGCCGCACCTTCGGGCCGGCGTGGCGACACCCGCATCAGACGTCGACGGGTAAACCAGTTCAGCGGCGACGACGGTGCGTAGAGCCAGCGGTTCAGGCGGTCGAAAATTTTCAGCAGGCGGTGCGGAAATTCATTTTTCAGGCCGCTGCTGGTGATCTGCCAGATCTTGGGGCTGCCCTTGCGGAAACGGATTTCGATGTCGTAGACAAAGGAATAATGCACATCACCCGAGAGGATCACGAAGTGCTCGGGCGTGCGCGTGTGACGAAAAATGTTCAGCATCACGTTAGCGGCACCGGGGTGCGACATCCAGTTTTCGGCGTCCACCATCAGCGGCTGGCCAAAAGCGGTAAATGCCTTTTGAATGGTCTCGATCAGCTTCACGCCAAAGATCGGCGCCGGTGATACCAGAATGACAGCCTTGCGATCCAGCAGCTGTTGTTGCAGTTCCGTCAAGGCTTCCCAATCCATCAACCCGGAGGGGCTGCGCAGGTTGCGCTCGGCACGCCAGCGCCGGGTGCGTGTATCGAGCACCAGCACGCCCGGGTCAATCGGGATCAGGTAGTCCCAGCGCTGGAAAGCAATCAATTCACCGATCAACGTCTGTTGATCGTCAGGCGCCTGACTGTCCAACCATGACTCGACATGCTCACCCAGGTGCTTGCGGATCTTGCGGGGATCATTGCCACTGCCCTGACACAGCAGGTAACCGATCAGGGCGTTGCCGATGATCTGGCGCGAGAACGGGTGGCCATAGGCCGACATCTCCCAGGCGGCCGACAGGTTCCAGTCATCGGTCACATCATGGTCATCGAAAATCATGTAGGTGGGCAGGTGCGCCATGACCCGTCGCACCTGCGGCAGCTGGGCACGAAAACCGCTGACGGCTTCATCTTCGCTGTCGTATAGGGCTGCATGCCCCGGCGATAGGGGCGGTGCTGTCAGCTTCAGGTTCTGCCAGGCCAGCGGCGACCATACCAGGCAGTAACTGGCGATCACTTCCGCAAAGGTAATCAGGTGGTTATGCGCCGAGTCGCTGGTGAAGATCGGCTTGCGCACCCCCGCAAAGAAGCGCTCGCGCACATCTTCACTCAACGGGTCTTTCGGCAGCAGCTGTTCACGTTCGTAGTAACAGTGCGGGCTCTGCCGCAGGGCCACACCATTGGCCACCACGTCACCCGGCAATTGCTCGTCCCAGAGCCCAAGGCGGTCACTCAAGCAATGTGCCGCTCGTAACATGGGGCCAGCCACATCGTCGGCATACAGCTGATCACCGCTGAGCATCAGCGCGGCCGGCAACTGCTCCGGTACATCGAGGTGGCGCTCAACCCAGGCATCCGCCCGTGCCAGTCCGTCCTTGGACGGGTGATGCGGCTTGCGGCAGGAGCCATGCAGAATCGAGGTCAGGCGCGGCTGTAGTACAAAACCGGGCAAGCGCTCGCCGGGGTACAGCAGTTCAGGCCCCCATTCGGTCAGTGAGCACCAGCCCTGCCCATCGATCCGCGTCCTCAAGTCATATTCGATTCGCTCGCCCTGAGGCAGGGCCTGGTCGGTTGTCACGTGCAGCAGGCAGACCCAGGCCCGTTCCCCGACCTGCAATGACCAGCATTCGTCAGGATGCAGGGGACGGTCCAGCAGAGTTGACTGCGTTGACTTCAACTGCAGCGCAAACTCAAGCGGACGTGTTGTCAGGCACCAGATCGTGATCTCTTCCGGGGTCACCCGGCGCAGGATGGGGCCAACAAGAACGGCAGGCAGTGTAGCGGTAGTGGCGGGGGTATGAGCTTCAGACATGGGCAAAAGCCGGATGCCAGGCATCCGGCGCAGGTCTCCGAATCGGGCGTGATATCAGTGCAAGGGTTCCTCGTATTTTTTACGAATGGCCATTAAAGCAGGCTGAATATCCAGCGGGGCATAGTTCATCGCCTGTTCAAACAACTCCTTGTTTGCCTCAGAAAGACGCTCTTCTTCGCTCATGGCAGACAGCTGCTGCATCGCTTCAATAAACTTGGGATGGGGGGTGTTCTGGCTCATGGCATGCCCTCTTCTATGACGGCAGATCGGAATGACTCTGCTCAGGGCCTATTGTGCCTAGGAGTGCGCTCAAGCACCACCCCAACCACAAACCCGCGCCAGATCAAGGCCAGCCCCGATAGCAATTGTTGATATGCCAAACGGGTGTTAGCTTATGTCCATTACTGCCGCGCTGACGGCAAATAAAGGATCATTCATGCAAGGAGATGCAACCATGTCAGTCGACCCCCGTAACGTCATTCTCGCCCGTATTTCCACCGGACTGAGCGAGATGCTTGGCCAGATGGGTGCTCATGCCACCATGCGCGACATGGGCAGTCACAGCAGCAGCGAATTGTGGCCAGACTGGCCCCAGCAGCTGCCGCCGGCGGAAGCCTGCAGCCTGCTCGCCGATGCACTCAGCAATATCGGTACCTTTGACAAGGTCAACATGGAACCCGAAGGCGATAGCGTCAAAATTCGAATCAAGGGCTGTGAGTTCAATCACCTGGGCCAGGTGGAATCGTCACCGGTCGGCCAGCGTTCCATCTGCTTTTTCGGCTTTGGCCTGATCGAGAAATCACTCGAACGTCTTACCGGCAATCAGTATCGCGTTGAGCTGCTGCATCATGACACGGCTGAAGATACCTGCCACGAAATTGCCCGTTTCCGTTAAGCATAAAAAAGGGGGAAGTCACTTCCCCCAAGTCCGAGAGTATCAATCCGATAAGATCGATCTGCGTGGGGAAGCCGATTTCGGCTCCCCGTTAGCGATAATCAGGCAATACCTACCGCTTTAATTTTGTCTTCGATCTCACCCAGGATGCTTTCATCGTCGATGGTAGACGGTGTTGTGTAGCTTTCCTGAGCCGCGATCTTGCGCAGGATGGCACGCAGAATCTTGCCCGAACGCGTTTTGGGCAGGCGCTGCACCACCACGGCACGACGGAAGCAGGCCAGCGCGCCCACTTGCTCACGCACCATCGCCACTAGTTCCTGCTCCAGTTGCGTTTCGTCGATCTCGACGCCGCCCTTGAGCACGATCAATCCGACCGGCACCTGCCCCTTCAGCTCGTCCGCAATGCCGATCACGGCACATTCGGCCACGGCGGCATGGGCAGATACGACCTCTTCCATCTCCCCGGTCGAGAGGCGATGGCCGGAGACATTGATGACATCATCGGTGCGCCCGGTGATATACACGTAGTTATCGGCATCCTTATGGCCGCCATCGCCGGTGTGGTAGTAACCGGGGAAGGTGCTCAGATAGGAGCTCACAAAGCGGTCGTTATTGTTCCAGATGCTCCAGGCGACACCCGGCGGCAAAGGCAGCTTGATACAGATATTACCCGCCTCACCGGCTGCCACCGGCTCGCCATCGCCGTCCAGTACCTGAATGTCATAGCCCGGAATCGGCTTATTGGTCGAGCCCAGACGCGGCGCGGACGGGTTGTCCCAGCCCATCATCGGTGCCGTCACCGGCCAGCCAGTCTCGGTTTGCCACCAGTGGTCGACCACCGGCACCTGCAACAGGTCGCTGAGCCATTGATAAGTGGAGGAATCCAGCTTCTCACCGGCCACCATCACCCGGCGCAGACTGCCCAGGTCGTACTGCTTGGCCAGTGCACCTTCGGGGTCTTCCTTGCGCACGGCACGAAACGCCGTGGGCGCACAGAACATAGAGTTGACCTTGTACTCCTCGATGATGCGCCAGAAAGCACCGGCATCCGGGGTTTTGATCGGCTTGCCTTCATAGAAGATGGCGCTGCAGCCGCCCATCAGCGGGCCGTAGACGATAAAGGAGTGGCCCACCACCCAACCGATATCGGAGGCGCCCCACCAGACATCACCGGCTTCCATGCCGTATACGTTGTTCAGGGCAAAGCGCAACGCCACGGCATAGCCACCGTTGTCACGCACGATGCCCTTGGGCTGGCCGGTAGTGCCGGAAGTATACAGGATATACAGCGGGTCAGAGCCTTTCACCGGCACACACTCGGCCGGTTCGACGCCTTCCTGGGCCTGATACCAGTCCAGATCACGGCTAGGGTCCAACTCGGCCTTCAGCATCGGTCGCTGGCACACCAGGGTATGCAGCGGCGTATGCTCGGCCAGTTCTATCGCTCTGTCGACCAGCGGCTTGTAGGCGATCTGCTTGTCGAACTCGATGCCGCAGGACGCCGTCAGAATCACCTTGGGCTTGGCATCGTCGATACGGATTGCCAATTCGTGGGGCGCAAAACCGCCAAAGACGACCGAGTGCACCGCCCCCAGGCGGGCGCAGGCCAGCATGGCCACGGCCGCTTCGGGAATCATCGGCATGTAGATGACCACGGTATCGCCCTTTTCAACCCCCAGGTTGCGCAGGGCACCGGCAAAGCGGCTGACGCGGCCCTGAAGGTCGTTGAAGGTGATCGCTTCCTTGGTGTTGGTCACGGGTGAATCGTAGTATAGCGCGACCTGCTCGCCGCGCCCCTGCTCGACCTGATGGTCAACGGCCAGGTAACAGGTGTTCAGCTCACCGTCGGCGTACCAGCTGTGGGTGCCCCAGTCGGTGGTGGTCAGAATGGTTTGGGGCGCCTTGTACCAGGCGATGTTGTTCGCCTGCTCGGCCCAGTAGGCTTCGGGGTTGTCGATGGAAGCCGCGTACTGCTCGTTATAATCCATGCTCTACCTCGTATTATTCTTGTTATCACGGGCGGCACCTGCAAGTACCGCCTCAAGGCCCGGCGTTCTGAATGCGCCGGTTCAGCCGGGTATCAGTCGACGTCCTGATACAGCTTGATCAGGCTGGAGAAATCGAGTCCACCATGACCGGCCGACTTGTGCAGGTTGAACAGTGCACGGGCCGCCGACCCCATCGGGGTGGCCGCCGCACTCTGCTGGCTCACTTCCATGGCCAGTCCCAGGTCCTTGAACATTAGATCCACCTGGAAACCGCCCTGGTAGTCACGGGAGGCCGGCACGCTGTCCATCACGCCCGGGAAGGGATTGTAGACCTGCAGTGCCCAGTTATTGCCGGAGCTCTGCTTCATGATGTCGGACAGCACGGCCGGATCCAGCCCGTTCTTGACGCCCATGTTGAGTGCTTCACAGGTGCCGGCCATCAGAATGCCCAGCAGCATGTTGTTGCAGACCTTGGCAATCTGCCCCGCACCGTGGTCACCGGCATGGAAGATGTTCTTGCCCATGCACTCCAGAATCGGCTGTGCCAGCTGGAACTGCTCTGGCGAGCCACCGACGATAAAGGTCAGCGTGCCAGCCTGGGCACCGCCTACACCGCCGGACACCGGTGCATCAATAAAGCCAATGCCCTTTTCGGCACCGGCAGCGGCGACGCGGCGCGCGGTTTCGGCATCGATGGTGGAGCAGTCAATGACCAGAGTATGCGCATCAACCAGGTCAAACAGGGGCTGGTCACCGGATACATAAAGGCCTTCCACATGCTTGCCGGCCGGCAGCATGGAGATAACGAAATCAACGCCCTTGGCCGCATGCTGGGCACTGTCGGCAATCTGGCAGCCCTGCTCGGCCGCCACTTCCAGCGCCTTGGGAGAAAGGTCGAACGCCTTGACGGCATGACCGGCCTTGGCCAGGTTGGCCGCCATGGGGCCGCCCATGTTGCCCAGGCCAATGAATGCAATTGTTGCCATGATGTAAGTCCTTGTTGTTATTGTAAAAGTATACCTTAGGGGCTGCCAAAGCCGCCCCGTTCAAATATCAGAGATCCGCCAGCGGGTGCTTCGGCCACGGGGCCTCGAACAGGCCGTTGAGGAAGTCCGGATCAACCTCTTCAACGCTGTCGAACGTCCAGTTCGGCTGGCCGTCCTTGTCGATCAGCAGGGCGCGCACGCCTTCCTGCAGCTCGCGGTGACGGCAGCACTGCACCGATACAATCAGCTCCTGCTGGAACACCTCGCGCAATGACAGATGGCGGCAGCGGCGCAGCTGTTCGTGGATCAGCTTGATCGACAGCGGACTGCCGTGTCCGATCGCCTTCTGTGCCCGCTTGACCCATTTGTCGTCGGACTCGACTGCCAGCAGGGCCTCGACCATCTCTTCAACGGAGTCATGGTCGGTCACCTCGCGGATCAGGTCCTCGTGCGCACGAATGGGGGCCGGCATGTCGGCAAAAGTCGCGCGGCATTCTTCCTCGAGTTCACGCAGCACGCGACTGACCACACCGCCAGCATCCTCGCCCCATTCTTCATCGCGCAAACGCTCCAGCATGCCGTCACGCATGTCGGTGGTCAGGGCACGGTCAGCCAGCCCAAGATGCAGGGCATCCGCGGCATTGATCGGATTGCCGGTCAGGCCAAGGAACAGGCCGGTGCCGCACTGCATACGGTTGAGGAACCAGCTGCCACCGACATCCGGGTACAGGCCGATGGTCACTTCCGGCATCGCCAGGTGGGTTGTTTCAGTCACCACACGGTGGCTGCAACCATTCATCAGACCCATGCCTCCGCCCATGACGATTCCGCTGGCCCAGCAGATGACCGGTTTGGGATAGGTGTGCAGTGCGTAATCAAGCCGGTACTCGCGGCTGAAAAACTGATCCGGAAACTCGGTATCGCCTTCAACCATCGACTTGTACAGGTTGACGATGTCGCCACCGGCACAGAAAGCCTTGTCGCCACTGCTGTCCAGCAGGACGGCCACCACATTGGGGTCATCACGCCAGGCATCCAGTTTGGGCTGGATCAGGTCAATCATTTCCAGGGTCAGGGCGTTCAGCGACTTTTCCGCATTGAGGCGGATTTCGCCGATGATCTGACCGTCCCTGGTCGTGTGTTCGGTAAACAGTACACAGCTCATGCTCGGACTCCCGATTGATTGCCGGCGATTAGCGATTTTTCCATTCGGCCTTGCGCTTCTCGAGGAAGGCATTGACCCCTTCGCGCTGATCTTCAGTGTGGAACAGGTCCACGAACAGCTCGCGCTCGATAATATAGCCCTGATCCAGCGGACGGCTGCGACCGGACTGGATCAACGTCTTGCAGGCCGCAACAGCCGAGGGGCTCTGCTCGCCGACCTGCTCGGCCAGCTGCAGCGCACGCTCCAGAGCCTGCCCCTGCTCGACAACTTCTTCCACCAGGCCGATCTCCAGCGCCTTGTCTGCCTTGACACGCTCGCCGCATAGAATCATTTTCTTGGCCCAGCCCTCACCCACCAGCCAGGTCAGGTTCTGGGTGCCGCCGGCACAGGGCAGCAGCCCTACTTTCGCTTCCGGCAAGGCCATCTGCGCTTGAGCTTCGGCCACACGCAGATCACAGGCCAGCGCCACTTCCAGGCCGCCCCCCATGGCAAAACCGTTGATTGCCGCGATGGACACGCCTCGGAAACGGCTCAGGGTTTCGAAAGCCTCGCCAAACAGGCGGGCCATATCACGGGCCACGCTGCGATCACCATCGGCAAATAGCTTGAGGTCGGCCCCGGCAGAGAAGAATTTCTCGCCCTCGCCCGTGAGCACCAGACTCCAGATATCGCGGTCAGCATTGAGACCTTCGACAATCTGCACCAGCGCCTGCAGACTATCAGCCGTCCAGGTGTTGGCCGGCGGGTTGTTCATGGTCAGCAATGCCGTGTGACCACGTTTTTCGACACGAATCAGTTCAGACATCCCCTGCTCTCCTTATAGCTCGGCTGCGCCGTCCGCCAGCACGCGGCGGGAAATGATCAGGCGCATCACTTCATTGGTACCTTCCAGAATACGGTGAACGCGCGTATCACGCAGGTAGCGCTCCAACGGATATTCCTTGATATAGCCATTGCCACCGTACAGCTGCAGGGCTTCGTCGCAGATGTTGTAGCACACATCGGTGGCGAAACGCTTGGCCATGGCACAATAGGTTGTGGCATCCGGATGACCCAGATCAAGCTTGCTGGCGGCAAGGCGTACCATCTGACGCGCCGCAACCAGCTCGGTCTGCATGTCTGCCAGACGGAACTGCAGTGCCTGGAAATCGGCCAGACGCTTGCCGAACTGCTTGCGCTCCAACATGTATTCACGGGCCTTGTTCAACGCCTGCTGGGCGGTACCAACGGAACAGGTGGCAATGTTGATGCGGCCACCATCCAGTCCTTTCATGGCAATCTTGAAGCCTTCGCCTTCCTCCGCCAGCAGATGTGAGGCCGGCACACGCACGTCTTCGAAGGTCACCATTCGCGTGGGTTGGGAATTCCACCCCATCTTGTCTTCCTTGCGGCCATAGCTGATGCCATCACTTTTGGCATCGACGGCAAAGGCAGAGATCCCGGCGGCACCCTCGCCGCCGGTACGCGCCATCACCACCAGCACATCGGTACTGCCGGCGCCGGAGATGAACATCTTGCTGCCGTTGAGGATGTACTCGTCACCTTCACGGCGGGCGGTGGTTTTCAGCGAAGCGGCATCGGAACCCGCATTGGGTTCGGTCAGGCAGTAGGATCCCAGCAACTGACCGCTGGCAAGCCCCTCGGCCCACTGTTCGATCACAGCCGTACCACCGAACTCCGCCACCATCCAGCTCACCATGTTGTGAATGGTGATATACGCCGTGGTGGAGGTGCAGCCCATGGCCAGCTGCTCGAAAATGATGCTGGCATCCAACCGGCTCAAGCCCAGACCGCCCACACGATCAGGGGTGTACAGCGAGCAGAACCCCAGCTCACCGGCTTTTTGCAGCACATCAACCGGAAACACGGATTCCTGGTCCCACTCGGCCGCGTGCGGTTCCAGTTCGTTCTGAGCAAATGCCCGTGCCATGTCGGCAAAGGCGATCTGATCTTCGTTCAGTTCAAAATCCATTCCATACCTCGGACACGCTTTATTATTGTTATGGCCCGGCTGCGGCATGCACCTCCACCGGGCTCTCGGCTATCAAAGCCGCGTTTTATTTCAGCTGGATGGTCATGTTCGGACCGGAGGCGATATCGTCCTCGAACCAGCGTGCGGTAACGGTCTTGGTTTCGGTGTAGAACTTCACCGCCTGCTTGCCATAGGCGTGCTGATCGCCGTAGAACGACTTGCGCCAGCCGGTGAAGGAGAACATCGGCAGCGGCACCGGCACCGGCACGTTGATGCCGACCTGGCCTACCTTGATCTCGTGCTGGTACTTGCGCGCCGCCGCACCTGAGGAGGTAAAAATGGACGTGCCGTTGCCGTAAGGGTTCTCGTTGATCAGGGCGATGGCTTCTTCCAGTGTATCCACCTCAAGCGCGATCAGCACCGGTCCGAAGATCTCTTCCTGGTAGATGGACATGTCGCGGGTGACGTTGCGGAACATGGTCGGGCCGACCCAGTTGCCGTCCGGGTAACCCTCGACGACACATTCACTGCCATCCAGAATGCAATCCGCACCGGCATCCTTGCCTTCCTGGATCAGACCCAGCACACGCTCACGTGCCTGAGGGTTGATCAGCGGACCGTAACCGGCTTCGGGATCGTTCCAGGCGCCCGGGCGCACCTTGGCCAGAGCATCACGTACTTCCGGGATCCACTCGCGGGATTCACCCACAAAGACCGCCACGGAGATTGCCATACAGCGCTGGCCACCGGCGCCGACGGAGGCACCGGCGATGTTGTTGACCACCTGATTCTTGGAGGCATCCGGCATTACGACCATGTGGTTCTTGGCACCGGCAAAGGCCTGTACACGCTTCATGTGATCAGTACCGGTACGGTAGATATGCTCGCCCACGTTGACGGAACCCACGAATGAGATCGCCGGGGTATCCTTGTGGGTCAGAAGCTGGTTGACCACATCCTTGGTGCCGTGGACGACCTGCAGTACGCCATCCGGCGCACCGGCTTCCTTGAACAGCTCGGCCAGACGCATCGGCGTAAGCGGGTCCTGCTCGGAAGGCTTGAGCACGAAGGTGTTGCCGCAGGCGATTGCCATCGGGAACATCCATAGCGGGATCATGGCCGGAAAGTTGAACGGGGTAATACCGACACAAACGCCCAGCGGCTGGGTGATGCTGTAGCAGTCGATTTTGCGGGCCACGTTTTCAACGGTTTCACCCATACTCAGGGACGCGATGTTGCAGGCATGTTCCACCACTTCGATACCACGCCAGACATCACCCTTGGCATCTTCGAAGGTTTTACCGGTTTCCTGAGCCAACAGCTCGGCCAGTTCGTCATGGTGTTCTTTCAGCAGGTGCTGGTAACGCAGCATCAGGCGGGCACGGTCGCCGATGGAGGTTTCTTTCCAGGTCTCAAACGCCTGCTTTGCCGATTCAACGGCACGCTCGACTTCCGCTTCAGTCGCACAGGGCACCTGCGCCAGCACTTCCTGTGTCGCCGGGTTGGTGACCGGCAGCCACTGGCTGGCTTCGCTCTGAACAAATTCGCCACCAATCATGAGCGGTACATGCTGAGTCATTCGTTTCACCTTCACAGTCTTCGGTTTTTGTTGTTATGCCTGACAGCCACGCTGCTGATGTTTACGTCAACGTAAGCTCTTGACCATTTTGTAACACAGCCACTGCGGCCTCAGGATTGATAATGTTGCTCAGATGATGGACTATATTGTTCACAAATAAGGGTTTTCACCAAGGTCTTAGATACCAAGGTCTAATCACACCGATGAGTACGCCGTCGCGCTGGCCATTACCGCCAGAGAGTATCCGCTTTGTACTGCCGCGCCGCATGGTGACGCAGCTGGCATCACATCCGCTGAGCGAACAGCTGTATCCGCTGGGCATTGGCTATTACCAGCTGGCCCGTGGCCACGAGATGCGCCGGGAACGGCATGACGACTTTCTGCTGATCTATTGCCTGGAAGGCAGCGGTCGCGTCACCTTTGGAGAGAGTCAAAAACGGCGGGTGATCAAGGCCGGTGATCTGCTGGTACTGCCGCGCGGCACCCCCCACCATTACTGGACGGAGCAGAAAGATCCCTGGAGCATCTACTGGATCCACTTTGACGGCTCGCTGAGCCAGGCCTTTGTCGATCAGCTCAATATGGACCCGCAGCTGCCGCTGCTGCATCTGGGCATCCATTCCCGCCTGGTGGCGGATTTCGAGGCCCTGCTGGATACCCGACAGGCGCGCCATCATCTGGAATCCTATCTGCACAGCGCCAATCAACTGCGACAGTTACTGTCACATATTGCGCTTTTGAGACCGCTGGCACGGCTGCAGCAGGATGAGGCGATGGATCTGGAGAAGGTACACAGCCTGATGCAGGCTCGGCTGCATGAGCAACTGGATGTGGAGACCCTGGCCAACGCAGTTAGTCTGTCGAAGTTTCACTTCATCAAGAAATACAAGGCATTGACCGGTACTACGCCGATCAACCACTTCATTCAGCTCAAGATCGAGCGCGCCTGCCACCTGCTCGACGTTACCAACAAGGGCATCAAGGAGATCGCCTGGGCCGTCGGCTATGAAGATGCCTACTATTTCTCACGCATATTCCGCAAAGTGATGGGCATTTCGCCCAGCGAGTACCGTGCCATCCGTCTCGGTCAATCATCCTACACAAGCTGATTTGCAGCCGCCGTAAAACACCACCTGGTTGCGGCCACTGTATTTGGCGCTGTAGAGCGCAGAATCAGCCCGCGCCATCAGAGTCTGCATATCGCCTGCGTCCCCCGGGAAACCCGATACTCCGATGCTCATCGTTACCTTCAGGTCACTCATCTCATTACTGAACCGCAGGTACTCAACACCCACCCTGAGCTTCTGCATCAGGATATCCATTCCAGACAGGGACGTGTCAGGACACATCAACACAAACTCTTCACCGCCCCAGCGGAACACCAGATCGGTGGTACGGACAAAGTCGGCAATAAACCGTGCCACCTTCCTTAATACCTCGTCCCCGGACAGATGCCCGTATACATCGTTGATACGCTTGAAGTGATCGATATCCAGCAATGCAAACCCCAGCGGCCGGTTCTGACGTCGCATCAGCGCAATCATCTGCTCGGCCAGCACCTCTCCACGGCGGCGGTTGAAAAGGCCTGTGAGCAGATCGAAGTCGGCCTTGTGCTGCAGGTCCTGCTCCTGCAGTTTAAGATCAGTAATGTTGTGCACCATCCCTACCACACGGGTGGGGCGCCCTTCTGCGTCCCGCTCCCGCACCTGACCACGGTCCCGCACCCACAGATAGTGGCCGTTGCGATTGCGCAACCGATATTCCGCCTCGTACAGGTGGCGTGTGCCCTTGAGGTGCTCCTTGAGCACACTGAGTACCAGCGGGGCATCCTCGGTATGAATGCTGTCGGTCCAGGTTTGCAGGTGCGGCTCCATCTCGTCCGGCCCGTACCCCAGCATGCGCTTCAGGTTGGGACTGAAGTAGAGCGTACGGGCCTGAGGCTGCCAGCTCCAGCAGCCATCGGCGGTATCATGCAGCCCCTGCCAGTGCTCAAGCGTATCGCTACAGCAGGCTGTCAGCTTCTCTACCCGTGAACTGATGTCACGGACAATGGATACAAACAACTCACGCCCCCGATGCCATTGCACGCGGGTGCTGACTTCAACCGGGAAACGGCTGCCGTCCGGTCGTTTGTGATGGCCGATAAACAGATAGGGTTGTTGCTTACGAATGGTATCGGCGATGCTGCGCCAATGACTAAGGCACAGAACATCATCCTGCAGGTCAAGCACGGTTTGAGTACGTAATTGCTCTGCAGTACGACCCATCGACTCGCAAGCAAGATGATTGCACTCCACGATCTTCGCCGTCTCCGGATCGATGACATAGAGTGCATCAGGAAGAAATGTTAAAAGCTGTTCCAGATCCATCGGGGGCTCCTGTCCCCCTCCATCCGTTGGTCGGGGGTTAACCGATAAGACTTTACTCTTACGGTTGAAGCAACTGAAGCGATCATCGCCCCCTTATTTGTCAGCACCTTGAGCCTGCGCAAACTTTTGGCGCAAATTCATGTCCTGGTCATCCGGGATCGTCCACCCCTGCAGATGCTGTCGCACCAGCTGCTCGATGGCATCAATATGCTCGGGCTCGGCATTCAGCGCCGGGATATATTCATAACGATCACCGCCAGCCTCGGTGAAGTACTCGAAGTTTTCCTGACCAATTTCTTCAATGGTTTCCAGGCAGTCAGCCGAGAATCCGGGGCACACGATTTGAACCGATTTTACACCCTGACTGGGCAACGATTTCAGCGTCTCATCCGTGTAGGGTTTGAGCCATTCCTCGCGACCGAAACGGGACTGGAACGTCGTCATCCATTCTCCCTCTTTCAAACCCAAACGCTCGGCCAGCAGGCGACTGGTCTTGTGGCATTCACAGAAGTAAGGATCGCCCTGCAGCAGGTAACGCTTGGGCACACCATGATAAGACATCAGCAGGCGATCGGCTCGTCCATTGGCCTGCCAGTGACGTTCGATGGAAGCCGCCAGGGCTTCGATATAGGGCGGATAATCATGGTAGTGATTGACCATGCGCAGCTCGGGTAGCCAGCGACGCTTGCGGAAATCTTCGGCCACGGCATCAAAGGTAGATGCCGTGGTCGCACCCGAATACTGCGGGTACATCGGCATGACCAGTAGCCGACGCACGCCGGCCTGCTGCATGCGATCAATAGCACTGGCGATGGACGGGTTGCCATAACGCATGGCGAACTCCACCACCAGGTGCTCGCCATATTCCGCTTGCAGACGCTCGCGCAGACGATCAGCCTGATCGCGGGTGTGCAGCAGCAGCGGAGAACCCGCCTCGGTCCACACTTCCTTATAGGCAGCGGCCGAGCGACGCGGGCGAATGTTAAGGATGATGCCGTTGAGAATGCACCACCAAATGGGGCGCGGCACTTCTACCACGCGCGGGTCCCAGAGAAACTCCTTGAGATAGCGCCGCAGTGCCGAAGGCGTGGGAGCGTCGGGCGTGCCGAGGTTGGTAATCAGCACGCCAGTGCGGTCCTGCTGATTGTGACTAAAGTTTTCGACCCCGCGATACGCCATTATGACTCCTTATGAATGCCGACCATTAGTGATGCGCTGAGCGCGAATCCTAGCCCATACGGTGCAGGCGGCCAAGCGGTTCAGCGCAAAACAAAAAACGCCCGCCGGGGGCATCACCGGCAGGCGAAAGGCTCGACGCATCTCCTCAGCCGAAATTGCGTTTCCACACCTTCTGGAATTCGCCCACGATTCCGCTGCGAAAAGCCAGTACACAGACCACGAAGATGAAGCCCATGATGATGTGGATGTAGTTGCCCAGCTCACCGCCGGACAGGTAGTTTTGCATGGTCACGATGACACCGGCACCGACCACCGGGCCGAAGATGGTACCCACGCCGCCGACCAGCGTCATCAGTACCACCTCACCGGACATGTGCCAGTGCACATCGGTCAGTGATGCCAGCTGGAATACCAGCGTCTTGGTGGAACCGGCCAGGCCCGCCAGTGCAGCGGAAATGGTGAACGCGACCCATTTGTAGTCATTGACGTTGTAGCCCAGCGATGTCGCACGCGGCTCATTCTCGCGAATGGCCTTGAGGACCTGGCCAAACGGCGAGTGAATGGTGCGATGAATCAGCCAGAAACCGAACAGGAAGATCGCCAGCACGAAATAGTACATGTTCATGTTGTCCGACAGATCGATCAGACCCAACAGATGACCGCGCGGTACCCCCTGCATGCCATCTTCACCGCCGGTGAACGGCGCCTGCAGGTAGATGAAGAACACCAGCTGGGACAGGGCCAGCGTCACCATCGCAAAGTAGATCCCCTCACGCTTGACTGACAGCTTGCCGTACAGTGCGCCCAGGGCGCCGGATACCACTGTTCCCAGCAGAATGGCCAACTCCGGCGTAATGCCCGAATTCATCATCAGCCAGCCGGTGATGTAGCCCCCCGTGCCCAGAAAGGCAGCGTGACCGAAGGACAGCAGCCCCACATAGCCCAGCATCAGATTGAAAGCACAGGCAAAGAGTGCGAAGCAGAGCAGCTTGGCCAGGAACACCGGGTAGAGGAAAAACGGTGCCACCAGGGCCAGCAGCAACATGACGACATAGAACTTGTTGATTTTCATGATTACCCCCTCAGGCTTCCTTGCCGAACAAGCCTGCGGGCTTCAGCAGCAGGACAATTACCATCACCAGAAAGATCACCGTATTGGAGGCTTCCGGATAGAAATACTTGGTCAGGCCTTCGATGACCCCCATGCCCAGACCGGTCAAAATGGCGCCGCCGATGGACCCCATGCCGCCGATCACGACAATGGCAAACACCACGATCAACAGGTTGGAGCCCATGTCCGGCGAGACCGAATAGATCGGCGCTGCCATGACGCCTGCCAGACCGGCCAACCCCACCCCGAAGCCGAACGTAAGGGTCACGATCAGGGGAACATTGATGCCGAACGCCTGCATCAGCTGCGGATTTTCGGTCCCCGCGCGCAGGTAGGCCCCCAGCTTGGTTTTCTCGATCATCCACCAGGTCAGGCCGCACACCACCACTGAGGCGCAGATGATCCAGGCGCGGTAATCCGGTAGATACATGAACGGCAGTTTGGTACCGCCGCGAAGGGCTTCCGGAATACTGTAGGACAGCCCGGAGGAACCGTACATGTGGGTAAAGATCCCCTGCAGCATCAGCGCAAAGCCGAAAGTCAGCAGCAGACTGTACAGGTGGTCTTCATTGGCGATCGGGCGGATGAGGAAGCGTTCCATCAACACCCCCACCAGGCCCACCGCCAGCGGCACGATGATCAATGCCGCCCAGTAGTTGATGCCCATGTACTGCAGCGCCAGCCAGGCGGCAAACGCGCCGAGCATATACATGGCACCCTGTGCAAAGTTGATGATCTTGAGCAGACCGAAAATGATCGCCAGCCCCAGACTGAGCAGCGCGTAGAAAGATCCGTTGATCAGCCCGACCAGCAGCTGACCGAACAGACCGAAAAGGTTGATACCAAGAAAAGTCACCATAGCCTTGTCCCGTTCCCGCCGCTGCGGCTGCCGCTCGGCAACACCTGTCCAGACCTCTGCCAAGAGAGGCAGAGGCGGACATGCGCAGCGGTTTAACGCCTGTTGTTTTTGTTATTTGAAGTTGCACTCGGGCAGCATGGGCGCGTAGGCCTGATCACCCGGGATGACACTGACGACTCTCATGATGTCGTTGCTGTCACGGCGCTCATCCGGCTTCTTGATCTCGACATAGTACATGTCATGGACCATGCGGCCGTCGGCACGGAGGGTTGCGTTGCGCGAGAAGAAGTCGTCCGGTTTCATCTCCTTCATCTTCTTGATGACGGCATCGGAGTCGTCAGTACCGGCCGCCTCGATCGCCTTGAGGTAGTGCATGGTCATGGAGTAGGCACCGGCATGACCCATGGCCGGAATGGAACCGTGGCGCGCCATGAAGCGTTCGCTCCACTCGCGGGTCTTGTCATCATAGTCCCAGTAAAAACCGGTGGTGGTGCGCATGCCGCCAGCCACGTTGGCATCCATGGCCTGAGCATTGGGGGTGAAGACCAGCAGGCCGGCCACATCCATCATGTCGGTCAGGCCAAACTCGGCCGCTGCTTTCAGGGCGTTGACGGTATCGTTGCCGGCGTTGGCCAGCGCAACCACATCCGCACCAGATGACTGCGCCTGCAGAATGTAAGAGGAGAAGTCGGTCGTACTCAGCGGCGCACGGGCAACCCCCACAACTTCACCACCATTATCGTTGATCACCTTGGATGCCACCCCTTCCAGGGCATGACCAAAGGCATAGTCGGCGGTAATGAAGAACCACTTTTTCTTGCCCGCTTCCACCATCGGTTTCACCGTACCGTTGGCCAGCGCCGC
The DNA here is from genome assembly GCF_019061305.1 of Marinobacterium weihaiense. GTDB lineage: Bacteria > Pseudomonadota > Gammaproteobacteria > Pseudomonadales > Balneatricaceae > Marinobacterium > Marinobacterium weihaiense. Next base: position 6,653 of record NZ_JAHQZT010000022.1, on the reverse strand, counting down.
TACGTTGTAGGTCCAGTGTACGTTATAAGGCGAGCAGGCCTTGGTGGTGAAGGCGTTGGATGCCGCAGTGGAGATCAGGGCAATCTTCTTGGCATCGGTCAGCACCTTGGTGGCCGCACCCACCACAGCCGAGGAAACCAGGCCGCCCACAGCGTCCACCTGCTCGTTCTCAACCCACTTGCGCACGATGGCGGAGCCGACATCCGGCTTGAGCTGATCATCGGCGCTGACGACTTCGATCGGCATGCCCAACACTTCACCCCCAAAGTCCTCAACCGCCATCTGTGTGGCCGTCACACAGCCTTGGCCACAGATGTCGGCGTATACACCCCCCATGTCCGCCAGCACACCGATTTTCACTTTACCATCGGACACATTGGCCATGGCGGCAGAGGATGCAATCGCGGCAACAGACGCGGCCAGCAGGGTTTTTTTCATCATTTTCATCAGTACTCTCCTGTCGAGCATTTTTATTGTTATTTCTCACACTCGGGCGTCAGACACCCAGATAGGTATTCAGGAGCTCCGTCTTGGCTTCCAGCTCATGGGCATGGATCTCCTCGACGATATGACCGTGCTCCATCACGTAATGGCGGTCGGCAATCGGGCCGGCAAAGCGGAAGTTCTGTTCCACCAGCAGAATGGTGAGGCCACGCTCCTTGAGCTTGACCAGCACCTCGCCCAGCTTCTGGACAATCACGGGCGCCAGCCCTTCGGTAATTTCATCCAGCAGCAGAATGTTGGCGCCCGAGCGCAGAATGCGGGCCAGCGCCAGCATCTGCTGCTCCCCCCCGGACAGCCGGGTGCCCTGGCTGTAGCGGCGCTCATAAAGGTTGGGGAACATCTCGTACAGTTCTTCCACGCTCATGCCATCCGAGCGCACCGACGGTGGCAACAGCAGGTTCTCTTCCACGTTGAGACTGGAGAAGATGCCCCGCTCTTCCGGGCAATACCCCAACCCCAGGTGGGCAATCTTGTGCGCCGGCATGTTGATGGTTTCGGTACCGTTGATATTGATCGATCCGGAGCGGCGTCCGACCATGTTCATGATGGCCCTGAGCGTGGTACTGCGTCCCGAGCCGTTACGGCCCAGCAGCGTGACCAGCTCGCCCTGCATCACGTGCATGTCGATGCCGTGCAGGATATGTGATTCGCCGTAGAAGGCATGCAGATCGTCGATGCGCAGCTTTTCCCGATGCGTGCTCATGCTTCCACTTCCTCCTTGCGTGCCGTGGCGGCTGCCGCTTCCTCGTTGATCCGGTCCTGCTCCTCACTGGCGGCGGTCCCCATATAGGCTTCTCGCACGCGTGGATCGGAGGAGACGGTGGCATAGTCGCCTTCGGTGAGGATGGCCCCGCGCTGCAATACCGTGATGCGGTCAGCGAGTTTGGACACGACATGGAGGTTGTGCTCTACCATCAGGATGGTGCGTCCCTTGGAGACCTTCTTGATCAGGTCTGCCACCAGGCCCACATCCTCATGCCCCATGCCCTGGGTCGGCTCGTCCAGCAACATCAGTTCAGGTTCGAGCGCCAGCGTGGTGGCGATTTCCAGCGCACGCTTGCGACCGTAGGACAGGTCGACCGTCTGAGCATCGGCGAATTCTGCCAGACCCACTGAGTCCAACAGCTCTACCGCGCGATCATTGAGCTTGTCGAGCACCTTCTGCGAGCGCCAGAAATGGAAGCTGTTGCCCTCCTTGCGCTGCAGGGCGATACGCACGTTCTCCAGCACGCTCAAGTGCGGAAACACGGCGGAAATCTGAAAGGAGCGCACGACGCCGGCACGGGCGATGGCCGCCGGCTTCATGGATGTGATATCGCTGCCGTTGAACAGGATCTGGCCGGATGTCGGCGTCAGAAACTTGGTCAGCAGGTTGAAAACGGTTGTCTTGCCGGCGCCGTTGGGGCCGATCAAAGCATGGATATGGCCGCGCGTCACTTGCAGGTTGACGTCGTCGACCGCGGTGAAACCCTTGAACGCTTTAACAAGGTTACGGGTTTCGAGAACGTAGTCTGCACTCATGTGTAAACCAAGCCTCTTGTTGTTTTTATGCTGGCTTTTCGCACTGGGCGTCGAATTTTTACCTTCACGGAAGGCACGGAAGAAAACTAGCAATTTACCTTAGGGGAATACAATTACTACTTTGGTCTAACACCTATTGACATTTGATATATAAAACCGTCTTAAAACCAACAAATTCAATCAGTTGGAGCGGGCAACCCCCATGCAAAAGTGGTCATAAAAAACACAATCAGCACTTTACGTTAACGTAAACTTGTTTTAGCCTCGATTTAAACGATGACACAGGATTAAACATCCCGATGAGCAAGACCTTTTCCATCAGCGAACTGGCGGCCGAGTTCGATATCACCACCCGCAGCATCCGCTTCTATGAAGACCAGGGCCTGCTGCACCCCTCGCGCCGTGGACAGACGCGTATCTACAGCAGCAAGGACAGGGTACGACTGAAGCTGATACTGCGCGGCAAGCGCCTGGGATTTTCTCTGGCGGAAACCCGCGAACTCTTCGATCTCTGGGATGAGACCCTCAGCGGCAGCGAAAAGCAGCTGCAATTGCTGCTCAAGACCATCAACGGCAAACGTGCCGAGCTTGAACAGCAGCTGAAAGACATTGCCATGGTGCAACTGGAACTGGACAGCGCCGAGGCGCGCTGTCTGGAAGCACTGCAAGAACTGGAACAGAAGAAGATGACTGTCGAGTAGGCGCCCACGGGCCCCCGGCACAATAACAACAAAAGGTGGACTAGATGATCTCTGCATACTCTGAACTGAACTTCGGACTGGGCGACACCCTGGACATGCTGCGCGAGCAGATCAACAGCTTTGCCGCACAGGAAATCGCACCCCGCGCGGAGGCGATTGATCATGAAAATGCCTTCCCGAATGATCTCTGGCGTAAGTTCGGCGACATGGGCCTGCTGGGCATTACCGTCAAGGAAGCCTGGGGCGGCGTGGAAATGGGCTACCTGGCGCACGTCATCGCCATGGAAGAGATCAGCCGCGCCTCGGCCTCCGTGGGCCTTTCCTACGGCGCACACTCCAACCTGTGCGTGAACCAGATACACCGCAACGGCACCGATGAGCAACGTGCCAAATACCTGCCCAAGCTGATCAGCGGCGAGCACATCGGCGCCCTGGCCATGTCTGAGCCCAATGCAGGCTCCGACGTGGTCTCCATGAAACTCAGTGCACGTGATGCCGGCGACCACTATGTCCTCAATGGCAACAAGATGTGGATCACCAACGGCCCGGACGCCCACGTCTATGTGATCTACGCCAAGACCGACCAAAGCGCGGGTCCCAAGGGAATTACCGCCTTCATCGTCGAACGCGACACCCCGGGATTCACTCAGGCGCAGAAACTGGACAAGCTCGGCATGCGCGGCTCCAACACTTGTGAACTGGTGTTTCAGGATGCCATCGTGCCCAAGGAGAACATTCTGGGCGAACTGAACGGTGGCGTACAGGTGCTGATGAGCGGCCTGGACTACGAACGCCTGGTGCTCGCCGGCGGCCCGCTGGGTATCATGCAGGCGGCCATGGACATCGTGGTGCCCTATATCCGCGACCGCAAGCAGTTCGGCCAGTCCATCGGCGAGTTCGAGCTGGTGCAGGGCAAGGTCGCTGACATGTATACCCAGATGAATGCCGCCAAATCCTACGTTTACATGGTGGCCATGGCCGCCGACCGCGGCGAAACCACCCGCAAGGATGCCGCCGGCGCGATTCTCTACTCCGCCGAAATGGCCACCAAGGTGGCACTTGATGCCATCCAGCTGCTGGGCGGCAACGGCTACATCAACGAGTTCCCCACCGGGCGCCTGCTGCGTGACGCCAAGCTCTACGAGATCGGCGCCGGCACCTCTGAAATCCGTCGCATGCTGATCGGCCGTGAGCTGTTCCTCAACAAATAACAATAACTGAACCCTCCCGGGCAGCCGACTGCCCGGTGCAGCGAGGAGCCTTTCGATGACTCAACTGCAGAGCAAGGTAAACCCGCGCGCGGATGAATTCCGTGCCAACCACAGCGCCATGGAAGCGGCCGTGGGCGATCTGCGTGACAAGGTTGCCCAGATCGAACAGGGCGGCGGCCCCCAGTACCAGGAACGACACGTTTCGAGAGGCAAACTGCTGCCTCGGGACCGCATCAACACCCTGATCGATGCCGGCTCACCCTTTCTGGAACTTTCCCAGATGGCGGCCTACAACGTCTATGAAGAGGTGGTTCCGGCCGCCGGTATCATCACCGGCATTGGCCGCGTCAGCGGCGTGGAATGCATGATCATCGCCAATGACGCCACCGTTAAGGGTGGCACCTACTTCCCGATTACCGTCAAGAAGCACTTGCGTGCCCAGGAGATCGCCGAGCAGAACCACCTGCCCTGCATCTACCTGGTGGACTCCGGCGGCGCTAATCTGCCGCGTCAGGATGATGTATTCCCCGACCGCGACCACTTCGGCCGCATCTTCTTCAATCAGGCGCGTATGTCGTCGAAAGGCATTCCGCAAATTGCCGTGGTCATGGGCCTGTGTACGGCCGGTGGTGCCTATGTACCGGCCATGGCGGATGAATCGATCATCGTGCGTAACCAGGGCACCATCTTCCTGGCCGGCCCGCCGCTGGTGAAGGCCGCCACCGGTGAAGTGGTCAGCGCCGAGGATCTGGGCGGTGCGGATGTGCACTGCAAAACCTCGGGGGTGGCCGATCATTACGCCGAAAACGACCAGCACGCCTTGCAGATCGCGCGTGACTGCGTGAAGAACCTGAATCACCGCAAGCAGATCAATGACCTTAACCTGCGCAAGCCCGAAGCCCCGCTTTACTCCGCCGAGGAGCTGTACGGCATTGTCGGCACCGATCTGCGCAAGCCGTTTGACGTGCGTGAAGTGATCGCGCGCATCGTTGACGGCTCGGAGTTTGACGAATTCAAGAAGTACTACGGCACCACCCTGGTGACCGGCTTCGCCCATATCCACGGCTACCCGGTGGGTATCGTCGCCAACAACGGCATCCTGTTCGGGGATTCAGCGCAAAAAGGCGCCCACTTCATTGAGCTGTGCTGCCAACGCAAGATCCCGCTGCTGTTCCTGCAGAACATCACCGGTTTCATGGTCGGCCAAAAAGCCGAGTCCGAAGGTATCGCCAAGCACGGTGCCAAGATGGTGACCGCCGTGGCCTGTGCCAATGTGCCCAAGTTGACGGTACTTATCGGCGGCAGCTTCGGCGCCGGTAACTACGGCATGTGTGGCCGCGCCTACAGCCCCAACTTCCTATGGATGTGGCCCAATGCGCGCATCTCGGTGATGGGCGGTGAACAGGCCGCTGGCGTGCTGGCAACGGTCAAGCGCGATGGCCTGGAGCGCAAGGGCGAAGACTGGTCGGCCGAGGATGAATCCGCATTCAAGCAGCCGATCATCGATACCTATGAACACCAGGGACACCCCTACTACGCCAGTGCACGCCTCTGGGATGATGGCGTCATCGATCCAGCGCAGACACGCGACGTGATCGGTATGGGCCTGTCCGCCGCGCTGAACAAGCCGATTGACGACACCCGCTTCGGCGTCTTCCGCATGTAAGCCAGCGTTTGCAAACACAGGTATAAGGAAAGCGCTATGGACAATAACAATAATACCCTGCTGTTGGAGATCTCCGCCGAAGGCGTGGCCAGGCTAACGCTGAACCGGCCGGAGGTACACAACGCCTTTGATGACCGCCTCATCGCCGCATTGATCGAGGCACTGGAGGCCACCGACCGCAATCCGGATGTGCGCGTGCTGGTACTGCGCTCCAACGGCCGCAACTTTTCGGCTGGTGCGGATCTGGGCTGGATGAAGCGGATGGCGCAGAACAGCCATCAGGAAAACTTGGAAGATGCCGCTCAGCTGGCCCGTCTGATGGAGGTGCTGAACAACCACAGCAAGCCCACCATCGGTCTTATCCAGGGTGCGGCCTATGGCGGTGCCGTGGGCCTGGCCGCCTGCTGCGATATCGTCATCGCCACCGAACAGAGCCAGTTCTGCCTGAGCGAAGTGAAGATCGGCCTGATTCCCGCCGTGATCAGCCCGTATGTGGTGCGCGCCCTCGGTGAACGCCTGTCGCGGCGCTACTTCCTCACCGCCGAGCCTTTCAGCGCCAAAATCGCGGCCGAAGCCGGTCTGGTGCACGAGGTGGTACCCCATGCGGATCTGCTGGACGAAGCCTGTCAGCGTTTCGTCAACACCCTGCGCCGCAACAGCCCCCAAGCGATGAATGCGGCCAAGGCACTGATCTTTGCCGTCAGCCAGAAACCCATTGACCCGTCGGTCATCGATGACACGGCTCACCGCATTGCCGATATCCGTGTCAGTGAAGAAGGCCAGGAAGGACTCAGCGCCTTCCTGGGCAAGCGCACACCGAACTGGATCGAGGAATAAGTCATGTTTAATAAAATTCTGATCGCCAACCGTGGTGACCAGTTGCAACAGCAACTGGCGGCGAAGCCAAATCGCATGCCGATGCGCGCAACGCATGCAGGCGATCTCGACACGGAGGCCTCCCATGTTTAATAAAATTTTGATCGCTAATCGGGGTGACCAGTTGCAACAGCAACTGGCGGCGAAGCCAAATCGCTTGCCGATGCGCACAGC
>NZ_JAHQZT010000021.1 GCF_019061305.1 Marinobacterium weihaiense | reverse complement strand
CGCTTCAGCATCGGCGCGGATTTCACTCATCGCACCGGCCTGCAAGTGGGCGTGAATTACCTGACCTACCTGGGTGATGCCGACGAGGACGACAAGCCGTACGAGCAGCTCAGCCTGTCCGACCGTGACAACCTGTCGCTGTCGGTGAAATACGCTTTCTGATACAGGGCGGCTGATAACATTTCTTCACTTCATTTTCCGGCCTCTTCTGAGGCCGGCTTTTTTTCCGGCACCCGTCAAGGAGCATGACCATGCAAGATGTCGTATTCATTCAGGGCCTGCGAACCGCCATCGGCGGCTTTGGGGGCGCTCTGGCCCAGCAGCGCCCGACCGACCTGGCCGCTGCGGTGGTCCGTGAACTGATCAACCAGACCGGCTGCGACCCTCAGCGGGTCGGACAAGCCGTGTTCGGCAACGTATTGCACAGCGAGAACGCCGACATGTACCTGTCACGCGTAGCGGCCCTCAACGGCGGCCTGCCGCACTCGACCACCGCCCTGACCCTCAACCGCCTGTGCGGCAGCGGCCTGCAGGCGATCGTCACCGGCGCCCAGCAGATTCAGCTGGGCATTGCCGATGCCGTCGTCGCCGGTGGCGCCGAATCCATGTCGCGCACGCCCTACCACCTGCCCAGTGCCCGCTTCGGTCAGCGCATGGGCGATGCCCAGATGACCGACCCCATGACCGGGGTCCTGACCTGCCCGTTCAACCTCTATCACATGGGCGTAACCGCCGAGAACGTGGCCGAGCACTTCAATGTCAGCCGCGAGGACCAGGATGCGCTGGCCGTGAGCAGCCACCAGCGCGCTCAGCGGGCATTGGAAGAGGGCCGCTTCGAGTCACAGATTGTCTCGATCGAGGTGGGCAAGCGCGGAAAAAGCGAACTGTTCAGTCGCGATGAACATGTGCGCGTGGACTGCCAGCTGGAGCAGTTGAGCAAAATGCGCCCCGTGTTCAAGCAAGACGGCAGCGTCACCGCCGGCAATGCCTCCGGCATCAATGACGCCGCAGCCGCCGTGCTGATGACCAGCGCCGCCGAAGCCGAGCGCCAGGGGCTCACGCCGATGGCGCGACTGGTGGACTATCACCTGGTGGGCGTAGACCCGCAGATCATGGGTATCGGGCCGGTACCGGCCATTCGCGAGCTGCTGGAGCGCCATCAGTTGAGCGTCGATGACATTGACCTGTTCGAGGTAAACGAAGCCTTCGCGGCCCAGGCGCTGGCGGTTCAGCGCGAACTGAACCTGCCCAACGAGCGCCTCAACCCCAATGGCAGCGGCATTTCACTGGGTCATCCGATCGGGGCAACCGGCAGCATCATCATGGTGAAAGCCCTGCACGAACTGCAGCGCAGCGGCGGCCGCTACGCCGTGGTGGCCTTGTGCATCGGCGGTGGTCAGGGTATCGCCACCCTGATCGAGCGCTGCTGAGCCAGCTAGCCCCCAACAAAAACGGCCGCTGAATCAGCGGCCGTTTTACGTCATGGGGTGTCAAGGCACGACCCTGATACCTTCATCGGTTCACGAATGCGTGCAAGGCCTGCTGCGCCGCCTCGCCCTCAAGCAGCTGCTCGAACAGGTCCATCTCCGCACGCATCAGTGCCTCCAGTTGCGCGCCGGCGGCCTGCTGCAGACGGCGACGGGACTGCTGTACCGCCTCGGGATCCAGCGCCGCCAGTCGGGCTACCGCCTTGTCCACCTGTACCGTCAGCTGCTCCGGCGGCAGCACCGCATTGATCAAACCATACTGGGCCGCATCCGCCGCAGTACAAGGCTGGCCCAGTACCAGCCATTCAAAGGCTTTGACATGTCCGGCCAGCTGCGGCACCAGCTGGGTACTGCCGCCTTCCGGGCACAGTCCCAGCGCCACGAACGGAAACATCAGCGCCGAGCCTTCACCGGCATAGACAAGATCGCAGTGCAGCAGCAGCGTGGCACCGATGCCCACGGCCTTGCCGTTGACCTCGGCCACGATCGGCTTGCGGCAGCGCCGCATCGCCTGCAGCAGATGCAGCGGCGGATCGGTCCGCCGCCCCTGCTCCGGCTCGGCCAGAAAGTCGGCAATGTCATTGCCGGCACTGAAACAGCCGCCTTCGGCGCCCAAACGTATCACCCGCACGTCGGGGTCGGCATCCGCTGCCTGCAGCGCCGCGGTCAGCTCAGCATAGAGTTCGCGGTCAAAGGCGTTACGCTTGTCGGCCCGGTTGAGGGTCAGGCGCAGTACGCCGTCCTCCCGGTATTGCAGCAATGTGCTCATGTTCACCTTGCCTCCCTCAGTCGCGGGTTACCTGGGCACGCATCATCGCCTCGAAATGGTCATGGTGCGGCGGCAGCATGCCCCACTCGCCCCGCGGATCATATTCGGGGGCGCGGAATACGGTGCGTGCATGGCTGAACTCCAGGAAGCCTTCATAGCCATGATAGTGCCCCATGCCAGAGCCGCCTACACCACCGAAGGGCGCTTCATGCATGGCCGCGTGCATCAGCAGGTCGTTGACGGTCACGCCGCCGGACAGGGTATGCGTCAGGACATGCTGCTCTTCATCCTGATCGGTGCCGAAATAGTACAGCGCCAGCGGGCGCTCGCGGCTGTTGATGTCCTCGATGGCGTTATCCAGCGCCGTATAGGGCTTGATAACCAGAGCGGCGCCGAAAATCTCCTCCTGCATGATCAGGCTGTCAGCCGGCGGATCGATCACCAGCCGTACCGGGCGCTTGCGGCTGGTGCCGGAAGCTTCGGGATGACTGGATTCGATGCGCACACCACGCCCCTTGGCATCCGCCAGGTAGCTTTCCACCCGCTGCAGGTGCGGCTCATTGATCGCCGCCACCAGGTCCGGGTTGTCATCCACCGTCGGGTACAGGCTGCGGAACTGCTGCTTGAGCCCGTCCACCAGACCTTCGAGCTTGTCCGCCGGGACATAGACGATATCGGGGCAGATGCAGATCTGGCCGCCATTGGTACCCTTGGCGATGGCGAGCCGACGGCAGGCATCGTCCAGATTGGCGCTGGCACCGATGACCACCGGCGACTTGCCCCCCAGCTCCAGCGTGACCGGCACCAGGTTGTCCGCCGCTGCGCGCATGATCTTGCGTCCCACCGCCGTACTGCCGGTAAAGACCAGATGGTTGAAGGGGGCTGCTGCAAAGGCGGCACCGATATCGGCATCGCCCACCGCCACGCCGACAACCTCGGGATCAAAGTGGGCACTGATCAGTTCGGCCACCAGGGCGGCCGTGCGCGGCGCAACTTCGGAGGGTTTCAGGATGGCACGGTTGCCCGCTGCCAGTGCGCAGGCCAGCGGGCTGAACAGGGTAAACAGCGGCGCGTTCCAGGTCCCGATGATGCCGACGCTGCCCTTGGGCTGATGCATCACTTCGGCACGGCCGCCCAACTGGTCATAGGGTGCGAACGCCGTGCGCTCATCCACCTGCAGCCACTGTTCCAAATGGTCGCGACTGTGCTTGAGCGATCCCAGCGAGCCAAGGATGTCATTCATGATCGAGAAGGCGCGGGGACGGCCGCCGTTTTCGCCTTCGCCGAAATCGGCCCCCATGGCATCGGCCAGGGCGTCACAGTGCTCGACCAGCAGATCGATCACCTGCTGAATGCGTGCCTTGCGGGTGGCGGCACTGACAGTACCGGCCTGATTGAATGCCTGCTGTTGGCGACTCAACAGCGTCTGTATTCCGGCGGGGGTGGTGACGGCTTCGGCCATGGGGTGTCTCCTGAGTTGGGCGGCAGCATCCGAACTGCCTGAGTTCTTGTTATTGCTGTCACATTACTACCGCCTGAGGCCACTGAAAACCTCGTCCAGATGGACGACAGCGCCACATTCGCCTTAGTCCATAAAGACGATGATCCCCCTTGTGCCCGCTGCAATACTCGACTCAGACTCACCGGCCAGCAGAGGCAACGCCATGACCAATACCAGCTTCGATTCCAAAGCCTTCCGCTCCGCGCTGGGCACCTTCACCACCGGTGTGACCATCATCACGGCCACCGCCGCCGATGGCACCAAAGTGGGCATGACCGCCAACAGCTTCAACTCCGTCTCCCTGGACCCGCCGCTGGTGCTGTGGAGTTTGGCCAAGACGGCCAACAGCCTGCCGGTCTTTACCGAAGCCAAACACTGGAACGTGCATGTGCTGTCGGTCGAGCAGGAACCGCTGTCCGGCCGCTTCGCCTCCCGTGGCGAAGACAAGTTTGCCGGCCTGGATCTGGATGACGGCCTGACCGAAGCGCCACTGTTGCCCAACTGCACCGCCCGCTTCCAGTGCCGTACCGCCTTCATGCATGATGGTGGCGATCACATCATTTTCATCGGCGAGGTGCTGGGCTTTGATCAGACAGACCTGCCGCCGCTGGTATTCCAGAGCGGCCAGTATGCCCTGACTGCACGCAAGCCGCGCGAAGAGGTTCGTCTGGCCAAGTCCGAGCCGCCGCCGGAGTGCAGTTACACCGAAGACCTGCTGGGCTATCTGCTGGGCCGTGCGCATTTTCAGATGGTCAATCGTCTGCAGACCCTGCTCGACCAGCAGCAACTGGAGCAGGCTCAGTTTTTCATCCTCTCGGTGCTGTGCATCCGTGATCGTCTCACGCTGGCTGGCATCAACGAATACATCGCCTACACCGGCTACACCGTGGATCAGGCCGATATGGAGGTACTGATCAGAGGCGGGCATGTCGTGATTGAAGAGGGGCGTTTCCGCCTCACCGCCGACGGGCGTGATGCTTCGCTGCACCAGATTGCCCAGGCCAAGGCGATTGAAGAAGAGCTGGTCGAGGCGCTGGGACCGGGTGACGCCATGGCCCTGAAACTGCTGCTCAAGCGCCTGATCGAACGCACGGACCCGGGCCTGCCCGATCTCTGGTCCGTATCCGCCTGAACCATCGATAACGTATAAAAACAAGGAGTTGTCATGTCCATTCTCAACCGTTTCACTCTCGAAGGTCAGGTTGCCGTCATCACCGGCGCAGGCCGCGGTCTGGGTCGCGCCATCGCCCTGGCCTACGCCGAAGCGGGTGCCGATGTGGTCTGCTCGGCCCGCACCCTGGCCGATGTGGAAGCTGTTGCCGACGAGATCCGTGCCCTGGGCCGTCGCGCCTTGGCCGTGAGCTGCGATGTCAACGATCAGAGCCAGCGCGAAGCCCTGGTGGCCGCCGCCGTGGAAGGTATGGGCACGATCACGCACCTGGTCAACAATGCCGGCGGCTCCGGCCCCAATGACCCGCTCAAGATGAGCCCGGAAGACTTTGCCGGTGTGCTCGAATTCAACGTCACCTCCGCCTACTCCCTGACTCAGCTGTGCGTGCCGCACATGCGTGCAGCCGGTGGCGGTAACGTGATCAACATCACTTCCGGTGCCGCCCGTTACATCCAGAAGCACTTCAGCGCTTACGGCACCGCCAAGGCCGCCCTGACTCATATGACCAAGCTGCTGGCGCAGGACTTCTCGCCGGAAGTGCGCGTCAACGCCATCGCGCCGGGCCCGATCCGCACCGCCGCGCTGGAAAATGCCGCCCCCGCCGCCATGCTCAAGACCATGGCCAAGAACACGCCGCTGCAGCGCATCGGTGAGCCGGAAGATATCGCCGCCGCCGCGCTCTATTTCGCCACGCCCGCCTCTGCCTGGGTCACCGGCAAGGTGATCGAAGTGGATGGCGGTGCCGAAGGCAGTGTCTGGGGTTGAGGAGCTGAACATGACCACATCTCTGGTTGCCCAGCTGGGCGAAGAACTGCATCAGGCGCTCAAGGGCGCCCACACCCTGCCGCCACTGGTAGAACGCCACGATGGCCTGACCATTGATGATGCCTACCATATCTCCCTGCACACGCTGAAGCTGCGCGAAGCCGATGGCGAACGCGTCATCGGCAAAAAGATCGGCGTTACCTCCAAGCCGGTGCAGGAGATGCTCAACGTGCATCAGCCGGACTTCGGCTTCCTCACCGATCGCATGCACTTTGCCGATGGCGCGGCTGTGAGCCTGGCCAAGGCCGGGCTGATCCAGCCCCGTGCCGAGGGCGAGATCGCCTTCTGCCTGAAAGCGGATCTGGTCGGCCCCGGTGTCACCGCCGAGGACGTGCTGGCCGCCACCGAATGGGTCGCGCCCTGCTTCGAGATCGTGGACTCGCGCATCGACGACTGGCGCATCAGCATTGTCGATACCGTGGCCGACAACGCCTCCTGCGGCGTCTTCGTCATTGGCGAGACCCACACTGACCCGAGCACTCTGGATCTGGCCGCCGTGGCCATGGCGATCGAGAAGAATGGCCAACCGGCCGGTTCCGGCCTGGGCTCGGCCGTGCAGGGCCATCCGGCCGAAGCGGTGGCCTGGCTGGCCAATACGCTTGGCGAGTACGGCATCCCCTTCCGCAAGGGCGAGATCATTCTGTCCGGCGCGCTGGCACCGTTGATCCCTGCTCAAGCCGGTGACCACTTCAGCCTCACCGCCGAAGGCCTGGGCCGCTGCTCGATCAGCTTCGTTGAATAAATCTTCACGCATGGCAGGCACTGGCTGTCGCGAAATAGAGAGTGCCTGCCGCGTTCGAACCGGTCTACACGAATAACTGGAACTGACTATGTCCAAAAAACTGAAAGCGGCCATCATCGGCCCGGGTAACATCGGTACGGATCTGCTGATGAAAATGCAGCGCTCGGAATGGATCGAGCCGGTGTGGATGGTCGGCATCGACCCGGAATCCGAAGGCCTCAAGCGTGCCGCCGAGATGGGCATCAAAACCTGCGCCACCGGCGTCGACGGTCTGCTGGAGCATGTAATCAAGGATGACATCCGCGTGGCGTTCGATGCCACCTCCGCCTATGTGCATGCCGAGAACAGCCGCAAGCTGAACGAGCTGGGCGTGATCATGATCGACCTGACCCCGGCTGCCATCGGTCCCTTCTGCGTGCCGCCGGTAAACCTAGCCGACCACGCCAAGAACCTGGAGATGAACGTCAACATGGTCACCTGCGGTGGCCAGGCCACCATCCCCATGGTCGCCGCGGTCAGCCGCGTGCAGCCGGTGGAATACGGTGAGATTGTTGCCACCGTCTCCTCCCGTTCCGTGGGGCCGGGCACGCGCCAGAACATCGACGAGTTCACCCGCACCACCGCCGGTGCCGTGGAGAAGGTCGGCGGCGCCAAAAAGGGCAAGGCGATCATCGTCATCAACCCGGCCGAGCCGCCGCTGATCATGCGCGACACCATCCACTGCCTGACCGAGGGCGAGCCGGATCAGGCCGCCATTACCGAGTCCGTGCATGCCATGGTGAAGGAAGTGCAGAAGTACGTGCCAGGCTACCGCCTGGTCAACGGTCCGGTGTTCGACGGCAACCGCGTCACCTGCTTCATGGAAGTGGAAGGTCTGGGCGACTTCCTGCCCAAGTACGCCGGCAACCTGGACATCATGACCGCCGCCGGTCTGCGTACGGCCGAGATGTTCGCCGAAGAAGCGGCCAACGGTGCCATCACCCTGCCTGAGCGTGGCTAACGGAGAATTACGATATGAATCTGAACGGTAAAAAAGTCACGCTGCATGATATGTCTCTGCGTGACGGCATGCACGCCAAGCGTCACCAAATCAGCTTGGACGAGATGGTCAACATCGCCACCGGCCTGGACGAAGCGGGCATGCCACTGATCGAAGTCACCCACGGCGATGGCCTGGGCGGCACCTCGGTCAACTACGGCTTCCCCGCCCACAGCGATGAAGAATACCTGGGCGCCGTCATTCCGAAGATGAAAAACGCCAAAATCTCCGCCCTGCTGTTGCCGGGGATCGGCACGGTGGATCATTTGCGCATGGCCAAGGATCTGGGCGTCTCCACCATTCGCGTCGCGACCCACTGCACCGAAGCGGACGTATCCGAGCAGCACATCGGCATGGCCGCCAAGATGGAAATGGACACCGTCGGCTTCCTGATGATGGCGCACATGGTCAGCCCGGAGAAGATTCTGGAGCAGGCCAAGCTGATGGTCAGCTACGGCGCCAACTGCATTTACGCCACCGACTCGGCCGGTTACATGCTGCCGGATGAAGTGACGGCCAAAATCGGCCTGCTGCGTGCCGAACTGCCCGCCAATGTGGAGATCGGCTTCCACGGCCACCACAACCTGGGCATGGGCATCGCCAACTCGCTGGCGGCGATCGATGCCGGTGCGTCCCGCATCGATGGCTCCGTCGCGGGGCTGGGTGCCGGTGCCGGCAACACCCCGCTGGAAGTGTTCTGCGCCGTGCTGGATCGTATGGGCGTCGAAACCGGGATCGACCTGTACAAAATCATGGATGTGGCCGAAGATCGCGTGTTCCCGATCATGGACCAGCCGATCCGCGTTGACCGCGACGCTCTGACCTTGGGGTACGCCGGTGTCTACTCTTCCTTCCTGCTGTTTGCCCAGCGCGCAGAGAAGAAGTACGGCATCCAGGCCCGTGACATCCTGGTCGAGCTGGGCCGTCGCGGCACCGTGGGCGGTCAGGAAGACATGATCGAAGATCTGGCACTGACCATGGCCCGGGAGAAGGGCCTGATCTGAACAACGTCTACCAACCGGCCTGGACAGGGTCGGTTGCTGCCGTTGACAGCCCTGTTGACCAACAAGGAGAGTACCCGTGGTGAAACACGCTGCCTCACGCTCGATTCCCGCCTGGCGTCGCCACGGCCTGCTGCTCCTGCTCACCCTGCTGTACACCGACACCTTCATCGGACGCCAGATCATGGCGGTGATGATCGAGCCGATCAAGCAGGAGTTCAACGCCAGTGATACAGCCATGGGTCTGGTATCCGGGCTCGCCTTTGCCGGGGTCTATGCCCTGTTCGGGCTGGGAGCCGGCCGGCTGGCTGACCGCTTGCCGCGCACCCGCGTACTGGCGGTCAGTGCACTGCTCTGGAGCGCCACAACCATCATCTGCGGCTTTGCCACCGGCTTCATGTTGCTGGTGATGGCGCGCATGCTGGTCGCCATCGGCGAGTCGGCAGTCACCCCCAGCTCCATTTCGATGATAGCCGACCTGTACCCGGTCAACCGTCGCGCCTTTGCCATCAGCTGCTACAGTACTGCTCCGACGCTGGCGGCCATTGTGGCCATGAGTGCCGGCGCCTGGCTGGTGGATCTCTATGGCTGGCGCACCGGCTTTATCGTAGTTGGCCTGCCGGCCTGTCTGATTGCCGTGGTGATGCTGCTGATGCGCGAGCCAGGCCGCGGTACCTGGGATCATCCCGTCGCCGAGCCTCAGGCGCCGCTGTCACTGCTGGCCACGCTGCAGTCGCTGTGGGCACTCAAGCCCTACCGCTTCCTGATTCTGGCCGCCGGCATGAGCACGCTGGGCGCCAACGCCTACGGCATGTGGAATGCTACCTTTCTGGTCCGCTCACACGGGCTGGAGCTGCAACAGGCGGGCATTCTGGCCGGCTTTGTCGGCGGCGGGTCGGCGGCCCTGGGCATGCTGTTCAGTGGCTGGTTCACCGACCGTCTGATCAGCGCCCACCCGCGCTGGCAGCTGCTGATTCCGCAGGTCGGCCACGCCATCGGTATTCTGGCCATGGCCACCTACCTGCTGTGGCCGGCCGCCAGCACCTTCATGCTGGCAGGCTACAGCATTCCGACCGCCATGATCTGGTGCGCCCTGAACGGCTTTTTTGCGGTCTGGTGGGTCGGGCCCTGTTTCAGCATGATCACCCGTATCGTGTCACCGGACAGCCGCGCCGTGGCGATGGCCTGCCAAACCGTGATCGTCACCCTGCTGGGGGTCGGCATCGGCCCCCTGGCCGTGGGGGCGCTGAGCGATTTGATGGCGCCTCTGTTGGGCGAGGAGTCACTGCGCTACTCCCTGCTTCTCGGTTGCATCAGCACGGCACTGGCCATGGGGCTGCTGTTCATGGTGGGATACTGCCAGCGACCGGGCACGCCCGAACCCCGTGCCGCTCTAGTCTAATTGGACGTCGAGCCCCTGTTTTAACGCTTGCATAGTCGAGCCAAACACCAATAAAAAGAGGATTCAACCATGTCTACCATCGCTGTTACCGGTGCCGCCTCCGGCATTGGCGCTGCCGTCTGCCGCCACCTGGAAGCCGCCGGCCATACGCTGATTCGTGTTGACCTGCGCGATGCCGATGTCAATGCCGATCTGTCCAGTGCCGCGGGCCGCCAGGCGGCCGTGGAGCAGACCCTGAGTGCCTGCAACAACCGACTGGATGCCGTGGTCGCCTGTGCCGGTGTTGGCGTGACCGCACCATCGGTGGGCCTGATTGTCGGTGTGAACTACTTCGGCGTCAGTGAATACCTCGACGGACTGGAAGACGCACTGGCCGCCAGTGGCAACGGCAAGGCGGTCATCATCGGTTCCGTAGCCGGCAGCCACATGGTGGCAACACCGCACCCGATGGCCGCTGCCATGCTGGAAGGCGACGAAGCCAAGGCTTACCAGCTGGCCGAAGAGAGTGCAAACCCTTCCGCCGCCTACGCCGCCTCCAAGTACGCCGTGACCGTATTCGGCCGCCGCAAATCCGTAGAATGGGGCAAGCGAGGCATGCGCCTGAACATCATCGCGCCGGGTGCCGTGGAAACGCCGCTGCACAAGGCATCCCTGGATGACGCCCGCTTCGGTGAAGCCGTGAAGAACTTTGTCGCACCCATGGGCCGCGCCGGGGTACCGGACGAAATCGCCGATGGGGTGGATTTCTTGCTCTCCGATCAGTCCGCATTCGTGAACGGTTCGGTACTGTTCATTGATGGCGGCATGGACGCCATGGTGCGCGCCAATACCTTCTGAGCCGAGGAATCGCCATGCGCTTGAATACATCCGGCTGGCTGCTGGCCGCCCTGCTGGGCGCTGCAGCGCTGCCTGCCCAGGCCAGCCAGTGCGCGGCACCGACCGATACCCCCTATCCGGCCGCCGCCGCTTCAAACCCGACCGACATGGGCTGGATGCAGGGCAGCCCGCCACCTGAAAACCGCCGTGTACAGCTGGCGGACGGCTCCTTTTTCCGCTTCCCGGCACTGCGTTACAGCGTCCGCCACATGAGCGAGTTTCTGCCGGTCACCCGCGTCAGCCGCCGCAATACCGCGCCGATGGCATTGTCTTACGCGCTCAGTGACGGCCTGACCGAGTTGGCGATCACGCCCTGGGGCTCCGATACGCCCCTGAACTGGGAGCAGATGCTGGCGCAAACCTACACTGACGGCCTTATTGTCCTGCATAAGGGCCAGGTGGTGTACGAAACCTACCGCGACGACTTCAAGGACTACGATCTGCACCTGATGATGTCGATGACCAAGGCGGTAGCCGGCACCCTGGCGCTGGACTTGGTCAAGCGGGGCAAGCTGGACGAGAACCAGCCGGTCAGTCATTACATTCCCGAACTGGCTGAATCCGGCTTTGGTGACGCCACGGTCGGTCAGGTGTTGAACATGACCACCGGCATCGATTTCGATGAGCACTACGCCGACCCGAAATCGGAAATCTGGGCCTTCTCTGCGGCCGGCAACCCGCTCCCCAAGCCCAAGGGCTACAAGGGGCCGCACGGCTATTACGAGTACCTGCCACAGGTGCGCAAGCTGGGCAAACACGGCGAGGGCTTTACCTATCGCACGGCCAACACCGAAGTGGCCGGCTGGCTGGTGGCCCGCGTCACCGGCATGTCGGTGGCCGACTATCTTGAAGAACGTATCTGGAGCCGCATCGGCATGGAACGTGCCGCCCAGTTTCAGGTGGATGCACTGGGCACACCGTTTTCCGGTGGCGGTCTCAATGCCAGCCTGCGCGACCTGGCCCGTTTCGGCGAGCTGATGCGCAATAACGGCAAGCTGGGTGACGAGCAGATCTTGCACCCGGACGTGGTGCCGGACATCCGCAGCGGGGCCCATTATCCGGCCTTTGCACAACCGCTGGATGACAGCCTCGCCGACTGGTCCTTCCGCAGCATGTGGTGGGCCACCGGCAACGAACAGGGTGCCTTCATGGCTCGGGGCGTACATGGCCAGAGCCTGTACATCGATCCCGAGAATGAGATCGTCATCGCCCGCTTCGCTTCCCACCCGATCGCGGCCAACGCGGCCAACGACTGCATCAGCCTGCCTGCCTATCAGGCCATTATCGATCACCTCTCCGACACACGGCACCCCTGAAAAGCGGCGACGGTGGGACTCGGCTCCCACCGTCCCGATCATTAGAGTTGCCGATGGGAAACAATTTCTCCAATAAACGGGTGATTAACGTACCGTATTTCGCTATAACTTAAAGACCCACCAGGCAAGAGCGGTTTCATGAACACTACACCCTCGACCCCTGCCCCCACCCTGTTGACCGGTCAGCTGAAACTGACCGCCATGCTGCATGGCCGCGACCCGATGTTAATGCGCCTGATTCTGTTGATGTGGCTCACCAGCACGGGACTCTCGGTACTCTTGGGCGTGGCGGCCGTAGAGCTGAACTGGAGTGCAATGCCGTTCGAGTTCAGCGGTCACCGCTTTCATGTCACCCTCTACCCCCCTTTGATTTTGGGCATGTTCTGGCTGTTCTGGTTCGGCTTCTGGTGGGCAGCGATTCCCACCTGGAGCAGTACCTTCGTACTCGCCGTGTATTACGGGATGCCAGTGGAATGGGCCATGCTGTTTGCCTGTTCAGACCCACTCGGGCTGGCTCTGATCGCCATGATCTATCGCTCGCTGCCGGAGTCGATGCAGATCCGCCACCTCGGCAATATTGCCCTCTTTGCCCTGATCAGCTTTGCCGCGGCGGTCCTCAGCTCTGTGGGGGCCTTCATCTGGAGCCATGCCACCCAGGCCCATGTAACCGACCTGTACCTGATCTGGGAAGGCTGGTGGCTGGGCTTCTGGTTGCAGAATCTAGTGCTGGTGCTGCCACTGCTGCTGCTGTTTGACCCGACCATGCGGCGCTGGCAACACCGGACAGGGTTCTGGGTCGCACGCCGCTACAGCGAAAATGCCCTGCGCCAGACTCTGGTGGTCGCTTTGGTACTGGTTTCAACGGCACTGCTGTTTACCTGGTTTAGTGCCCACCTGACCGAGCGCGCCATCATGGTGGCCGCCTACAGTCGCGATGCCCAGATCTGGCAACCCATGGCCCAGCTGGTGCGCGACTCGGTCAACGCGCTGATGACCGTTCTGGTGATTCTGATTGCGGCCATGTCCCTGTTCGGCATTTATCTGTTTCGTTACTGGTCTGCCCGATTGAAACAGTCACATCAGATGCTGATACGCACCAACCGTACACTCAGTAGTGAAATCAGCGAGCGTGAAAAGGTACAAACCGAACTGCAGCAGCGCTACCACATGCTGAACCTGATGGCACAACTGGATGCGCGCTTGCATGCGGCACGGTGCAGCCAAGACATCATTGACGCTCTGTCCGAGTACCTGCCTCAACAGCTGCCGCAGGTGGAGGGCGTGCTGTGCCGCGTCGACGATCAGCACCAGCTGGACATTCTGCTGCACTGGGGGCGCTTTCCGTTGATTGGTTCTCACCATGCCGCTCGCATTCAACTGCCGGATGATCCCAGCGCCTGGAGCCGAGTCAACGTGTACGACCCCAGTGGCAGCCATGATATCCATCGCGCGCTGCCACTGCGCTCCGACAATAACCTGCTGGGTGTCATCCTGCTGGGTCGCTCCCCACAGGGCGACACTGCCGTCGACGCCGTGTTGCAGATTCTCACCGAGCACCTGTCGCTGGCGCTGACCAACCTGAGCTTGCGCGAGCAGTTGATGGAAGAGGCAACCCGTGATCCGCTGACCGGGCTCTATAACCGTCGCTACCTGCACAACCGCCTGGAACAGGAACTGGCGCGCAGTCGCCGCCATCAGCGCCCGCTGAGCCTGATGATGATCGATATCGACCATTTCAAGCGCCTCAATGACTCACTGGGCCATGAAGCCGGCGATCAGGCCCTGCGCGGCATGGCTCGCCACATGGCCGAGCATGTGCGTGAAAGTGACGTGGCCTGCCGGTACGGGGGAGAAGAGATCATCCTGATTCTGCCCGAAGCGGATCGGGACGCCGCCGAAGCCTACGCCCAGCGCTTGCTGGAAGGGATCCGGGCACTGCGACTGACCACCCGGCAGGGGACCGACATGCCTCGCCTCACCGTCTCCATTGGTCTGGCCGTATTCCCCGAGGATGCCGACACCGGTGACAGCCTGATCCAGGCCGCGGACCGTGCCATGTACCGCGCCAAGAAGGATGGCCGCAACCGGGTATGCGTCAAGGGTCGCTGAGCCCTGCTTGCGCGGCGCTCGGACAGGGCCTACCGTAAGACAGGGACTTTCTGTGGATGACGACGCATGCACGACTACCTGCCACGCGCGGCCCTGCCGCAGCTTATCCAGCACCTGCACCGGCACGGGTATACCGTGCTCGGGCCACAGGTGGTGGACAACGCCATTCTGTACCGACCATTGGCCGATACCGACGTCTTGCCCACAGGGATCGAACAGGTGCAACGCCCCGGTGAATATCGCCTGATCCAGACCGACAGCCCACGCCAGTTCAGCTGGGCCAACGGTCCCCAGGCGTTGAAGCCGCTGACCTTCGCACCGCGCGAAACCCTGTGGCGCTCGACCTTGCAGACCGATGGCAGCCTGCGCTTCGAAGAGGTCCTTGCAGACGCCCGTCCCACCGCCGTAATCGGCGTGCGCGGCTGTGATCTGGCAGCACTGGCTTTGCAGGACCAGCACTTTGCCGCTGATCCCTATTACCGTCAGCGGCGGGATGACTTGCTGCTGATCGCCGTGGACTGCTCGCACCCCGCGGATACCTGCTTCTGCGCCAGCACCGGAGACGGGCCAGCCGCCGAAGCCGATTACGACCTGGCCCTGACCGAACTGGACGATGGTTTTCTGCTACGCGCCGGCAGTGACCGGGGCCGTGCGATCATGACGGCGCTGCCATTGCAGCCCTCCCGCGAGGACCAACATCGCCTGGCCGACAGCCAGCATCGGCATGCCTGCCGACAGCTGCGCCAGCTGCCCGCCTTTGACCCGGCGCAGCTGATTCAGCAGGGCCAACACCCGGCCTGGGACACCGTGGCCGACGCCTGTCTCAGCTGTGGCAATTGCACCTCGGTCTGCCCCAGCTGTTTCTGTTTCAGTGAAAGTGAAGTGCCAGAACTGGATGGCAGCAGCTCTGATCACCAGCGCCAGTGGGATTCCTGCTTCAGCGAAGGCCACAGTTACATTCACGGCCACCACTTCCGCCCCGATACCAAGGGCCGCTACCGCCAGTGGCTGACACACAAGTTCGGCAGCTGGGTGGAACAGTACGGCCGCAGCGGCTGTACCGGCTGCGGACGCTGCATCAGCTGGTGTCCGGTGGGTATCGATCCGCTACAGGTACTGCTGCAGTTGGGGCGGGAGCCAGCACGCACAGAGAAATGATGACCCTGAAAAGTCCTCCGGGTTCCCCCCTGCACGCCCGAGTCATGATCCGGATCACCCGGATGCAAAATCGGCTGGACAAGCGTTTACATGTCACCTTCGCGGAGTAGTCTGAGGGCTGTGGATACGCGGCTGTCTGCTGCCGCATCTGCGGTACATCATTCTCCCAATGCAAGGATTTGAACATGGCGACTGAAGCGTTTTTTGTACCCAATGTTTCCCTGATGGGCGCAGGTTGTCTGACGGCCCTGGCCGAGCGTGTCGGTATGCTGGGCGGCAAGAAGCCGTTGCTGGTAGCCGATGGCGGCATGACCCAGCTCGGTTACACCGCGCGCATCGTCAAGCTGCTGGAGGAAGCCGACATTGCCTGTGCGGTCTACGACGGCACCGTGCCCAACCCCACCGATCACAACGTGGAGGAAGGCACCGCTCTCTATCGCGCGGAAGGCTGCGACATGTTGATCTCCCTGGGGGGCGGCAGTGCGCATGACTGCTGCAAAGGCATCGGTATCCTGGCCACCAACGGCGGTCAGATTCAGGATTACGAAGGGCTAGACCAGCTGACTCAGCCGCTGCCGCCCTATATTGCCATCAACACCACCGCCGGTACCGCCAGCGAAATGACCCGTTTCACCATCATCACCAACAGCTCCAACCATGTGAAGATGGCCATCGTAGACTGGCGCGTTACCCCGGACGTGGCGATCAACGACCCGGAACTGATGATCGACATGCCTCCGGCTCTGACCGCCGCCACCGGCATGGATGCGCTGACCCATGCCATTGAGGCCTATGTCTCCACCGCTGCCACACCGATTACCGATGCCTGCGCCCTGCAGGCGATTAGTCTGATCGGCCAGTACCTGCGCAAGGCGGTTGCTCGCGGCGATGATCTGGAAGCCCGCGACAAGATGGCCTACGCGGAATACTTGGCCGGTATGGCATTCAACAATGCCAGCCTGGGCTACGTACATGCCATGTCGCACCAGTTGGGCGGTTTCTACAACCTGCCCCACGGCGTGTGCAACGCCTTGCTGCTGCCGCATGTCTGTCGCGTCAACCTGATGGCCCGCACCGAGCGCTTCGCCGACATCGCCGCTGCGCTGGGCGAAGTGACCGATGGTCTGTCCGAGCGTGATGCCGCCTACATGGCGATCGACGCCATCGAAGAGCTGTCCCATGATGTCGGTATCCCGCAGAGCCTGAGCGAACTGGGCGTGAAGGAGGAAGACATCCCGACCATGGTCAGCAATGCCCAGAAGGACGTGTGCGCCCTGACCAACCCGCGTAAGCTGACCGACGACGAAGTGGCGGCCATCTACATCGAAGCGCTTTGATGTTCGCCTGACCGCACCCTGGATCCGTACGCGGGCACCTTGTTGCCTGCGTACGGTCATTTTTCACGTCGTTACCCCCTCTGCGAACTTGTTCCCCGCCCCATCCCTATCTAGGGTATAAAGCAGATGCTGTTGTGGAGCCGTCCATGATTCGATCTGCCCTTGCCACCCGACCGTACACGACGCGCAGAGGCCCGCCATGACCAACCCGGCCCTGCCTGCCGAGGCCCTGATCCTGAACCGGGTTCAGGAAACCGAAGACATCTTTACCCTGCAGCTGCAGCTGACCGCCCCGGCACAGCAGTGGCGCCTGGGCATTCAGCCCGGACAATTCAACATGCTGTACCGCTTTGGCGTGGGCGAGATTCCCATCTCGTTCAAGGCAATCAGCGCGGATGAGCAGGGACAGCCGGTGCTGGAGCACACCATCCGTGCCGTCGGCCGAGTCAGTCGGGCACTGGCTGCGCTGCCGCCGGGCGAGCGCATCGGCTTGCGCGGACCTTTCGGTCAGGGCTGGCCCCTTGAGCAAGCTGAAGGCCAAGACCTGTGCGTGATTACCGGCGGGCTGGGTTGTGCACCGGCGGTCTCCATCATCGAGCACGCCTTTGCCAACCGCACCCGCTACGGCCATATCCATATCATCCAGGGCGTAAAGCACTCCGCCGACCTGCTCTGGCGCAGCCGCTATGAATTCTGGGCCCAACAGCCCGATACCACCGTGATGATGGCCGCCGATGTCGCCGCCCCGGGCTGGCCCTGGTACAGCGGTCGGGTCACCGAGCTAATCAAGCGCCTGCCGCTCAGGCCGGAACAAACCCTGGTCTGCTGTTGCGGCCCCGAGCCGATGATGCAGGCCAGCGCCGAACAGCTAATCCGCCAGCAGGTGCCGGCCGAGGCGATCTGGCTCAGCATGGAGCGCAACATGCAGTGCGCCAGCGGCCACTGCGGCCACTGCCAGTTCGGTGCCGACTTCATCTGCCGCGACGGTCCGGTCATGCCCTACCCCCGGCTGCGTGACCGTCTGGGCCTGGAGGGCATTTAATGAACAGCCCAATGACCGATCCGGCCGACAAGCCACGGATCGCGGTCCACAAATTCAGCTCCTGCGACGGCTGCCAACTGGCTTTTCTCAACTTGGGCGAAGCGCTGTTGCAGCTGAACGCACAGGTGGAAATCCTGCACTTCCTTGAAGCGGGCATGAGCGACGCCGATGCACCTGTGGATATCGCCTTTGTCGAGGGCAGCCTGTCAACGCCGGACGAACTGGAACGTATCCGTCAGGTACGCGCCCACAGCCGTTATCTGGTCACCATCGGCGCCTGCGCCACCAGCGGTGGGTTGCAGGCCTTGCGCAATCTGGACGGCAGTCATGATGAATGGCGCGACGCCATCTATGCCCGGCCCGAATTCATCCACACGCTGAAGGAGGTGCAACCGATCGCTGCCGAAGTGAAAGTGGATCTTGAACTCTGGGGCTGCCCGATCAGCAGCGCCCAGGTACTGGCGGCAGTGCGCGCCCTGCTCTTTGGTGTAGTCCCGGTGGACGACCGTGATCGCGTTTGTCTGGAGTGCAAGCGCCAGCAGGCAGTCTGCGTGATGGTGACTCAGGGTGCGCCCTGCATGGGGCCGGTGACACGCACTGGCTGCGGTGCCCTCTGCCCACGTTTTGGCCGCGACTGTTACGGCTGTTACGGCCCCAGTGAAACGGCACAGGCGGATACCCTGGCTCGCCGCTTTGCCGGTCTTGGCCTGCTGCCCGATGCCATTGCCCGGCGCTTTCTGCTGATCAACTCGCAGGCGCCGGCGTTTCTGCACACTGGACAGGTGTTTTACCGCTCGTCCACTCAGGATCAGCCTGCAGGTGATCAGGATGACTAGCCGCCGTATTCGTATTGATGTGCCAGCCCTGACCCGCGTCGAAGGCGAAGGCTCACTCCGACTGGAAGTGCGTGATGGCCAGTTGGTGGAGCTGGGGCTATCGATTTTCGAACCACCGCGCTATTTCGAGAAGTTCCTGGAGGGGCGCGAGGCGAAAGAGGTGGTCGATATCGTCGCCCGCATCTGCGGCATCTGCCCGGTGGCCTATCAAATGAGCGCCCTCAATGCACTGGAATCGCTGTCGGCACAGATGGCTTCTCCCTGGGTGCAGCAGATGCGGCGTGTATTTTACTGCGGTGAATGGCTGCAGAGTCACGCTCTGCATATTCATCTATTGGCGCTGCCGGACTTTCTTGGCTTCGATAGTGCGATCAGCATGGCAGGGCAGCATCCGGATGAAGTGAAACGCGGCCTTAAACTTCAGGGGCAGGGCAATGCCCTGATCCGACTCTTTGGCGGCCGCTCGGTGCATCCGGTCGGTGCCCGCCTGGGCGGTTTTCATCATGCACCGGCACCCGAAGAGGTCGCCGCACTGGTGGCCAAACTGCAAGCCGCACAGCAGGATGCACGCGAGCTCACCCGCTTCTGCGCCGCTTTGCCATTGCCGGATGATCCCCAGGCGTTCACCTGTGTCGCCCTGCATCACCCCGACCGCTACGCCATCGAAAGCGGTGAGATCCGCACCAGCACAGGGTTAAGCCTCAGCGCCGACCAGTTCGAACAGCACTTCCATGAAACCCATAAACCGGACTCCACCGCGCTCTGGTCCGATCTCGATGGCCAACCCTACCTGACCGGCCCACTGGCACGGCTGAATATCAACCATAGCCAGCTGCCCGACTTTCTGCAGACCCGCCTGAGCGAAATTGGCCTGACACTGCCCTCCGACAACATGTTTCACAGCCTGATCGCCCGTGCACTGGAAATCGAGTTGGTGCTGCATGAAGCGATCCGACTGCTGGAAGAATACGAATATCCAGCATCGCCCTATACCGCTCTATCGCTCGAGCCTGGCACCGGCTGCGGTATGAGCGAAGCCCCGCGCGGATTGCTTTGGCACCGCTATGAACTGGACAAGAAAGGGCTGATCAAGTCCGCCCGCATCGTGCCGCCCACCAGCCAGAATCAGGCCCGCATCGAGGCTGACCTGCACCGTTCGCTGACCGCCTTCGGGCTGGACCATGACGAAGAGGCGCTGAGACTCAGGGCCGAACAGGTGATCCGCAACTACGACCCCTGTATCTCCTGCGCCACTCACTTTTTGACCCTGGAAAGGGTAGAAACATGAACACCAACCTGCCAAGCGAACAGGCGCAGCTGATTATCGGTATCGGCTCCCCTTTCGGCGATGACCGCGCAGGCTGGGAGGTGGTCGAACAGCTGCAACGAATGGACCTGCCACCCGAAATACGGCTGCTGAGCCTGGACCGACCCGGCGTGGAGTTGATCGAACGGATGCGGGGCCATGCGCGGGTGACCCTGATCGATGCCGTGCACAGCGAGGAGCACCCGCCCGGCACCTGCCTGGAGCTGACACCGGAGCAATTACACCTGCTGGCCTGCACCTCCACTCATGGCTTCGGCCTGGCGGATACCCTGAAACTGGGACAGAGTCTCGATGCTCTGCCCCCCAGCCTTCAGCTGTGCGCTATCTGCATCAGTCCCCCGAAGCAATCACCCGCAGCGATTATCACCCCTGCGATCCAAACGGCCGCCGTTACGCTCGCCCGGCAACTGGCCTTGCAGGTTCACCCCTCAGGTACATACACCATGGAGCCATCCTGCAGCCGGTAGGTGATGCCAGCCTTCACACCCTCGCCTTCGCCCACCTCACCGGAAGAGGTGTAGTGCTTAAGCGTCTCGCCTTCCTTGACGATCATCTCCATGTTGTCCTGCCCCGGATTCTTCACCACCACCACCGAATCGCTGGTCAGTGGATTGAGCGGGTTCTGGATGATGACGATCAGCAGCACGGCGATGATCACCAGAAACACATCGATCAGGTTAACCACGCTGGTGATCGGATCTTCCTCGTCGTCATTCAGAATCGACAGGGGGCGGCGCTGCGTCGTCATGCGGCCTCCTTGAGCGGCACCGATGCCATTTCCTGCTGGCTCAGCAGCTGGTGCAACTCCTCCAGCAGCCAGCGCTTGCGTACCGACAGAATCCAGTAGCTGACCGACGCTGCCAGCAGCGCGATGATCACCGCCGAGAAGGCTACCACCAGATTGTCGGCCATGCTCTGGGTGTTGCCGGCCGCCACCGCCATCAGCGCCGGTCCCATCGGAATCATGGTGGCGATCAGTCCCAGCATGGGCGCAATGCGGTTGATCAGTCGTGGCCATTCGGTCTGCTTCAATAATGCCAGCTCCAGCTGCTCCTGATCCACGCGGCCATGCCGCCGGGCCACCCGTGTCAACGGCCCGGTGCGTTCGGGCCGGGTGCGACGCTGCAGGTATTCCATCAGGAACTGCCCAAGCATGAACAGGGCATAGACAAACATCAGTATCAGCACCAGCAACACCGGGGTCAGGAAGATGCCGGTGATGCTGTACAGCCATTGTTCCAGTTGATTCATCTCATTCGACTCCTTTGATCAAATTCACTTCAGACTCACGTCAGGCACGGACACGGCGGCCCTGATGCCAGAGTCCCGCCGCAATCGGCAACAGCAGCACAAACAGCCAGTAGTCCAGCGGGCTGTCCTGCACCTCCTGGCTCACCTCTTCCAGTTTCTGGCCGCTGACCTGCTCGCCCAGTGGCTGAGGTTCATTGGCGCCTTCCGGCGGTGGCGTGGCGGCACTGCTGGCCTGATCCGGCGCCGGTGCAGCACTGATGCCATAGCCCGCCGCCTTGTCGGCCACGAACTGGGCAAAGGTGCGGTTTTCGGTATAGACGTCATGTTTGGCCGCAATCTCGGTATACACCTCGACCAGCTCACGCAGGGTTTCGTCACTGGCCTCCCAGTAGCCCTTGCGGATCGCTTCGATCATGCGCTCGCTGATCTGCGCCAGCGCCGTGGGGTTGGACTGTTCGAACCACTCGCGCAGCCCCAGTTCATACTTGTCCTTGACGTATACCTCGTGGAAGGCCTGCCACTGGTCGTCCCTGACCACGTTGCGATCCATCACCTGCCAGCCCCAGAAGTTGTTGATTGTTTTCAGCATGTTCAGGGTGCCGGCATAGTCCTCCTGCATCATCTCCTTGACCCAGTTCGGATGCTGGTACACCGACCTCAGCTCCATCGCCATGAAGTTGGCCGCATCCTGCAGCCGTGCCTTGCGCGGGTCACGCATGTTGGAGATATAGAGCTGGGGCGCCTCGCCATCCAGGTATTTCACCGCCATGGAGATCCCCCCCAGATACTCGAACGGATGATCGGTATCCAGCAGTCCGCGCAGGTTGGAGGAGCGCGAGAAGACCGCCGCGTCGGTGCCTTTCAGGTGCTGAGCGTAGGTGTTCACCACCTTGCCTTCGGCGTCGGTCAGCTTGCGGCTCCACTGGCTGGCGTCGGGGCCGTAGGCCCAGGACATGCGCGACAGGTACAGCTCTTCCAGCTTGCCGTCGCCCTCCTGCCACTGGTCCGATCCCAACGTCGCCTCCGGCAGATTGGTGCCGTAATCACCGCTTTCGGTGCCGAACACCCGGGTCAGCGCATGATTTTCCGCCGGCTCGGCAGGAATGCCCTGCGCCAGCAGCTCCACACGAATACGCTCGGTGTTGGCACGGACGAAGTTGAGTTCTTTCGGCTCCTTCAGCGCCGCCACCAGCATCACCGCTTCATTGAAACGCTCCATCACCACCGGGAACTGGTCACGGTAGAGCCCGGTCAGCGAAATGACGGTGTCGATACGCGGACGCCCCAGCTCCTGCTGCGGAATCGCTTCAACAGCGATCACCCGGCCACCGCGATCCCACACCGGCTTCACCCCCAATGCCCAGAAGATCTGCGCCTCCAGCATGCCCAGATGACGCATGGTCTCGGTGCTCCAGAGCGTGAAGGTCAGTTTCTGCGGATAACGACCATGCTGCGCCTTGTAGTTGTCGATCAGCTCCTGCATCGCCTTCACCCCGGCATCATAGGCCGATTTGGTGGGCACCCGGTTGGGGTCGAAGCCATAGATGTTACGCCCGGTCGGCAGCGCATCGGGGTTGCGGATCGGATCGCCCCCATAGCTCGGGTCGATGAAGCCACTGGACAGGCCGGTGCTCAGCGCCCGGGTTTCCGCTTCGGCGGCATAGTTGTCCGCCAGCTGCCGTGCTTCCCTGACCAGTTGCTGCTGCGCGGGCGGCAAGGCATCCGTTGCAGCCTGCTGCACCACATACGTGAGTACAAAGCGGTAGGGTTCGGTCTGCTTGATCTGCTCGTAATCCGCCACGAACAGGGCATCCGGGTTATCGATGCCCAGCTCGGCGGCCAGTGGCTTGAGCAGAATCAGCATCAGATTCATCGCCCGGTGCTCGTCCGTCATGGTGTCGCCAAAGGTGTGCAGGCCCAACGGTTGCAGGGCTCCGGCCAGCAGTTCGATATGGTCTTCGACTCGACGCAGGTGGGTTTCGAAGCCCTGCCGCCAGGTCTGTTCCTCCAGCCCCACGTCCTTGTGCAGGTTCTGCTCGATCACTGCCTCAATGATATTGGCCCTGGCGGCCTGCTTGACCATACCTTCATCCACGCTGTGGTATTCCTGCAGCATGTCGTTCAGCGCTGTCAGTTCCGGTGCCAGCCCGGCCGGTGAAAAGGCCGGTGTCTGGTGCGAAACCACCACCCCGCGACCACGGCGCTTGACGTGGATCGCTTCGCCGATGTTGTCGACGATGTAGGGATAGAGCACCGGCGTATTGCCCACCAGCAGATTGGGATAATCATAGGCCCAGAGTCCGCGCTCCTTGCCCGGCGTCCACTCCTGGGAGCCGTGGGTACCGAAGTGGATGATGGCATCGCTGCCAAAGCCTTCGCGCAACCACAGGTAGGTGGCCAGATAGCCATGGTGCAGCGGCACCTTGGTGTCGTGGAACAGATCCTTCTCGCGTTCGTCACCGGGACGGTCACTGCGCTTGGGCTGCGGCAGGATCACCAGATTGCCCGCCTTTATACGCGGGATGGCAAAGCCCTTTTCCCCGTCCTTTTCCACCAGCCAGCCACTGCTGTCCGCTTCACCCCAGAACCCGGTGATCTCGCTGCGCACACTGGCGGGCAGAGCATCAAACCAGCGCTGGTAGTCCGCCAGCGGCATAAAGGCCCAATGCTCGGTCGCCGTCAGTTCCTGCAACGCTTCTTTACGGTAGAAAGGCCGCAACAGCGTACCGAAGCTGTCGATCAGCGTCTGTTCGTCACGGCTCTCCAGCTGGTAGCCCTCGGCCTTGAGGTCTTCGATCAATTTGGCGACCGAGCGCGGCACGTTCATGTTGGACGCACTGATGTTCTGTTCCCCGGCCGGGGTGTTCCAGAACACCAGCGCCAACCGCTTGTCAGCATTGGCCCGGCGCTTCAACTGCGCCAGCTTGATTGTCTTGCCCAGCAACAGATCGAGCTGTTCCGGCATCGGCACCATCTCGCCCCCCTCATTGGTCGACAGCACCACCGGGTCCTGAATACCGATGTACTCCGCCACCGACAGTCGGAACGGGATATAAAAGGTGCTGATACCGGCCAGATCGGCCCGGTATTCCTCGCGGGTGCCGTTGCGATAGTTGATCACGTTCAGCACTGGCACGTTCTGCGCCCGGTAGCGCGCCAGTCGCTGGTCCGGCCCGACACCGAGAAAGGTGTTCACGGTCATCACGTCGACGATCAGTTGCCCGTCCAGCGTGATCAGTGGTTCGTCCAGCTGATGCGGTGCCAATTCCTTTGGATTGGGAAAATCGCCCGGATTGCGTTCGATCACCGGCTCGCCCTGCTCGGCCGCAGCCGTCGGCTGGCCGACTCCCGGCCGGCCCCCTTCCGGACGCCCGCCAGCGGAACGATCTTCACGGCGGGGCGGCGTCAGGCTGCGTGCATCACGGTAGTACACAATGGGCACGGCGCTACGCACTTCAGCACCCTGAATAAATTCATCCAGCATGCGATTTTGCGCATCAGCAATATAGGTCGAGCTGGTTTCCATGCCGATCACCGGCAGGCCTTTCCAACCCTTACCCATACGCTGCTGCCACCATTCCAGATAATCAGCCAGATCGGTAAACAGCTCGCCCGGTGCATCCGGGTGGTAGATGGCGCCATCCGGCATCGGTACTGCATCGGGCACCTGCGCCCAGTATTTTCCTTGCAGCCACAGTGCCAGGAACTGGGCCAGATAGGCCCTGTTCTGCTCACGCCCGCCCAGGTAATAGGCATAGAGGCGCTCGGCAAAATCGGACTCGATCCGCTCGGCCCGCAGCCGGCTCATCCAGCTCATTCGGTTGATATGCACCACCGGCTTGGCAAAACGACGCCAGTAATCGCCTGCCTGACTGTCCACCTCGGCGATATCTTCCTGCCGAGGGGCATCGACAATGATCAGCCGGGCCGCCTTGACAGCAGCTTCCAGTGCAACGTCATCGGTGCGGCTGACATCATGCCAGTTCAGATTCACACCTTCGCTCCTGGCTGCCTGCGCAACCTGATCCAGCTTCTTCCCCAGTACAAAGTCGGTGGTCAGCAGCACGACATCCCCCGCGTTGACGCCGGTCGCCAGCAGACACAACATCACACTGGCCAGCACTCTCGACAACATGCTCAGCTCCCTCAGAAACGATAGCGCACACCGGCCTGCCAGCGGCGGCCGGTGGACGGAACGATGGACAGGTCTTCAGCGTTATAGACACCGTCATACTGCATGCCGGTGGCCGGACTGCCGTTGCTGTCGTTCACGCCACGGGCGATGATCCAGTATTCCTTGTCGAACAGGTTATCGATGCGCATGAACAGCTGGATGTTGTCCTGTTCACCGCTGCCAACCCTGAGGTTGTACTCGGCCATCAGGTTGACCAGCGTACGCCCGGCCCACTTTTCCTGATTGATTTCATCGGCCCAGGCGGTAGAGCGATAGTCCACTTCGGTGGTGACTTTCAGATTGTCGATACCGTACCAGTGCAGCCGCGCATTGATCTGATGTGGCGAAACACGCGGTACCCGGTTACCGCTGTTGTCATAGTGCACCAGGGTGTAGCTGTTGGCAGGATCATTGAAACCGGCCGGATCGACATAGCCGAAGCGGCCGTAGGGGTTGCCCAACGCCTGATAGAAATCGTCGTAGCGGGTAAACACGGAATGCAGCCAGGTATAGGACAGATCAAGCGCCAGGTCCTGATGCGGTTCAGTGGTGAGCTGGAACTCGAAGCCGCGTGTCCGGGTGCCGCCGATATTGTCGTACATGGCCGCTTCGCCCGTCACATCATGACTGGCGCTGTTCGGGCTGTACTGGCCACTGGTGTCGAGAATGAAATCATCACGTTCAACCTGAAACACGGACGCACTGACAGCACTGGGCCAACCGCCCAGGTTGAAGCGTTGGCGCAAACCCAGCTCATAGGTCAGCGACTCTTCAGGCTCAAGATTCGGGTTGTTGGCCACGGCCTGATCACCGCTGAGGTCGGTGCGGTACAGCTGCGACAGGGTCGGTGTTCTGAAACCGGTAGACGCACTGGCGAAGAATGTGGAATCAGGCGTGAAATCATGAGTCAGACCCAGACGCCAGGAGTTGACGTTGAACGCCTTGTCCGCGTCCTGATCGCTCAGCTGATCCCGATAATCGACCTCGATGCGATCATGGCGAGCATTGGCGGTCAACGTGGTGTCCTGCGCCAGCTGGTATTTCAGCTCGGCAAACAGGGCCTGTGTATCCGTACGCCCTTCATCCTGGCTCAGCAAGGTACCGGCCATCGTCGTCTCACCCCGTGAAAAGCTGCGGTAATCTCGCAGTGCACGGACTTCATTGTCGGTCCGGTCCCGGCGCAGATCCAGCCCCAGCAGTGTTCCCAGACGATCGCCGCTATGGTTGAGTTCCAGTTTCAGGCCACGCTGGGTCTGGGCATAATCGGTATCATACTTGTAAGCATCGACTGCGGTGGTGCGCGCCCCCATGCCGTCATAATTCATCGGGCCGGACCAGAAACGGGTGTCATCGGTGTACTGATATACCAACCCCCGCAGACTCAAGCTGTCGTTCAACTCACGCGAATACGCCAGATTGAGGCGAGCCAGATCCACATCAAAGTTGCGGGTGTAATCACGTGAGGCCGTGTTGCCTTCGGGGTCGGTCTCCGCCTGGGTTTTCCCCTTGACCGAGCCGTTGCGGTCCCGGTAGCGATCCGACTTTTCAAACCCGAGGCTTAGATCACTGACATCATCCGGATACCAAGTGATATTGCCCGACAACGTTTCCGCCCTGCTGTCGCTGAGGGCATAAAAGCCGTCTGCACTGCGATCGGCATACTGCACATGTGCCTGCAGATTATCCGTGCCACCACCGGCTCGCAGCACTGAGCGTTCATAGCCGAAACTGCCGCGCTCATGCTCCAGCGAGATCCCTTGCTGCGCGTGGCCGCGCTTGGTCTTGATAATGACCGCGCCGGCCAATGCATCTTCGCCGAACAGATAGGAGGCCCCGCCCTTGACCACATCGATGGACTCGATATTGTCGAGGTCAATATTGACCTTGCCGGTGCGCTCAAACACCGGCACGCCATCAATCACGATCACCACGCCCGGCGGCTCGCCCATGTAGCGCTGATTCTCGACCCCTCGGATCTTGATCTTGATATCTTCACCGCCGGACTGATCGGTGGTGATGCCGGGAATCGCCTGCAACACCTGCTGCAGGTTCTGGGCATGCTGCTGCTCAATCTCTTCCCGTGACAACGACACCGTGGAGCTGGGCTGGGTTCTGTCCTCGCCGAAACGATCCTCGATGGTCGACGAATACACACGGATCACCTGCTCTTCGGCCTGCACACCGGTCGCCGTCATCCCGGCCAGCAACATGGCAGCCCAAAGCCTGTTGGTTCCTTTCATCCTTATATCCTGTCCTGAAGCGAATAAATCATGCGAATTTGAATACTGATGGGTGCCTGCCCAGGATCTGGTGGATAAGGCAGGGCTCGGCGTACCGCCTGCAGTGTCGAGCGGCGAAACACCTGATGTCCTTCCAGCCAGTGGAACGCCAGCATCTCGCCTGCATCATCCACGTTCACGCTGAAACGCACCTCACCTGACAGCCCCCGCTCGCGCGCCCGGCGCGGGTAGCGTTTGTACTGTTCAATTCTGTGTGTCAGTCGCTGGACATAGCTGGGACGCCGGGGTGCCTGAGGCATGTGCTCGATGGGGGCAGCCTGGGGCGCCGCCGTCGCTGGTGACTGTATCGGGGGCGTGGCATTCACCGCCGCTGTACCTGCAACGGCAGCCGTGACTTCCTGAGAGCGAGTCGCCGTAGCCGGCTTCCGGGTTGCGGCAGGCTCAGCGCGTACCATCGGCTTTTTCTGTGGCACCTGAACGTGCCTGGCACTGGGCTCGAGGGTGGGTGCAGAAACGACGGCGGGCGATGGCGCGGGCACTGGAGCAGGCACCGGCGCCTGTTCAGAAGCAGCCGCCTCCTTTGGCCTTGCCTGCTCAGAGGCGGCCGCTGCCACTAACGGTGGTGTCTTCGTCGAAGCCTGAGCAACAGGCTCCAGCGGCTGGAACACCGCCATGAGTACCGCTTCGGGCGCTTCAATGGAAGGCTGCAATGCCGCAACATTCATCCAGCCGTTTTGCCAGACCACCCAAGCCAGCAGCAAGTGCGCCAGGCAGGACAACAGCATGCCTCTCAGCACCATGCTCACTGATGCTCTACCGGTTGCTGCACGGCAAAACCGATGGCGGATACACCCTGTTGTCGCGCCCGGTCCATCAGCGCCATGACCGGCTCAAACGGTGCCTGCTTATCAACTCTCAGTACCAGTGGCTGCCGGTCTCTGGCCATCTGCAGCAACAGACTGTCCAACTGTTCGACCGCGATTAACTGCTCCGCCTGAAACAGCTGCCCATCTGCACGTATACTGATTAGCTTCGGCTGTTCAACGCTTTTTTCCTGCCCGCTTTCAGCATCAGGCAAACTGATTTCAAACTGTTTCTCATTGATAAAATGGGACGTCAGCATGAAGAAAATGAGCAACAGAAAGACAATATCAATCAGCGGCGTGATATTAATACTCTGGCTTGATAACTGTTTGCGTGGATAATACTGCATGGCGATACCCGAAAATCAGCCTCGGTCGTTTTCAACCGGCTCGTGAATCACTTCAGAAACCGCCACATAAAGCCGCCAGTGCCGCTTTTCAACCAGTGCTTCCAATGAATGCAAAAACAGCAGCAAGGGCAAAGCCACAGCCAGACCGACTCCGGTCGTCAGCATTGCTTCCCAGATCCCCCCGCCAGCATCTGCGCATCCACTCCCGCCCCTTGGGACTCAATGACACGAAATGCCGATATCATGCCGATAATAGTCCCCAAAAGGCCCATCAAAGGAGCCGTATTCGCAAGTAAACTCAATGTCTTGAGGCCGGTTTCAAAATGACGAATATGCGCGTCGATCAGGCGCAGGGCCAGGGCCCGCAGGGAAGCCTGATCCACACCGGACTGTTGTGCGGAAATCAGACGACTGAAAATACGCCCATATTCACAGGCGGGATCTTGAGGCAGAGAACGATTAAAATCGGGTTGACGTTTGGCAACAAAACGCAGATAGCCGGATATGACTATTGCCATACCGATAACCGAGTAGGCCATCAGTATCCATATAACCGCACCACCTTTTTGTAATAATTCCATGGCGCCTCCCCTGTTTTGAAGTGGCGCCATTCTATTTAAAAAAGCTCCCTCAAGGGATGTGGCATAGTGTCACAGGTTAAATTGCAGCCGGCAGTGGCGGGGTTGGATCAATCGGATCATCATCCCGCTCGGTCTGTTCCTGCAGATAATCCAGAATAGCTGCTGACACCTGCTGACTCAGCCCCGGCAATCCACGATTGCCAAACAGACGGTTAAACTCCAGCAGGTAGGGGTAACCGTCCACCATTGCCACATCGAAACCGGCATGGTCAATCTCCAGTTGCTGGCTGACCCTGAGCACCAGATCCACCGCCACTTGCGGCAGCGGAGTGTCCGCATCCACAGTGCCTCCCTGAGACAGGTTGTTGTGGAAACCGTCATGGCCCTGACAGCGCCAGAAGCCGGCGACCAGCTTACCGCCCACGACGACCAGGCGCAGGTCGCGATCAATCGGCAGTCGCTCCTGTGCGTAGATCACCGGGGTGCACGCCAGATACGTCGCCCAGTCCGAACGGTTTTCGATCAGAAATACCCCTTGTCCCATGCTGCTCTTGGGAATCTTGGCAACGAATGGCAAGGGCATCTGGTCCCATACCTGCCGGGCATGGTCAGGGGTATTGGGTTCGATCAGGGTCCAGGGAATATGATCGGGTGCTACCAGCTGAAAGGCACGGGTCATCTGCACCTTGTCGTGACCGATCAGGTACGCGGAAAGACCGGGAAAAATGCGTTTTTTCAGCCCGAACACCAGTGCGTTAACCTGCCAGTACTCTGGAAAAAGTACCCATTCGGCCGCCTCGATCACTGCACGTTCGCGGAACATATGCTCAGGTTTGATATAGCGTACACCAGGAAGGTGCAGTGTGCGGAACGCATCAAAGGAAACACATTTCATAGCTGCCTGCCAGCATAATAAAGAGTGGAATAATAGTGCGGCCGATGACCGGCTCAAAGCACTTTTTCAGTGCCTGCCGGCGATTTTTTCCAGCGACGGGAGTGCATGTGAGGGCTACAGTCTGTAATCTACATTACCTTTTCACGTTACCCGCTAGAGGACTGTTTCATGAGTACTGTACGCCGTCACCTCGACCTCATGGCGGTCAGTCTGTTGCTGATGCTGTGCCTGGGCTGGGGGTTCCAGCAGGTTGCCATCAAACTAGCGGCGGATGACATCGCTCCGACTCTGCAGATCGGCCTGCGTTCGGCCTTTGCCGCCACGGTGCTGTTGCTGCTGATGCTGCGACAGGAGGGGCTGAAAGCCTTCGCGGACGGAACCCTCAAGGCAGGACTGTTGGCCGGCACGATGTTCGCGCTGGAGTTCCTGTTTGTCGGCGAGGCCCTGGCCCGTACTCACGCATCCCATGTCGTGGTGTTTCTTTACACTTCACCGATCTTTACCGCACTGGGGCTGCATTTTGTGCATGCGGACGAGCGTCTCGCCGGTCTGCAGTGGGGCGGTATCGGACTGGCGTTCATCGGTGTGTGCATCGCGTTTCTGGGCGGAGGTGACGTTGCCGGCACCAGCCTGACGGGGGATGCCATGGCGCTCCTGGCCGGTGCGATCTGGGGTCTTACCACGGTGGTAATTCGCGGCTCCAGCCTGTCGGAGGCGCCGGCCGTCAAGACGCTGTTCTATCAGATGGCCGTCGCGGCCGTGATGCTAATCGGTGCTGCCTTCATCATGGGCAACGGCCGCATGCACTGGACGCCTGACACCACACTCAACCTGGCCTTCCAGGCTGTCGTGATCGCCGTGGGCAGCTACCTGACCTGGTTCTGGCTGCTCAAGCGCTACCTGGCATCACGCATGGCCACTTTCGTGTTCATGACACCGCTGGTGGGTGTGCTGTTTGGAGTCATGATTCTGGATGAAGCCCTCAGCCGCGGCTTCGTGGGGGGCGGCCTGCTGGTGCTGGCGGGCATCTTTCTGGTCAGCGCCAAGGACCTGCTTAACCAGCGCAAGGCACGCCGGGTACAGGAAGCTCTGGAGACGGCCCGCGACCGTTGAGCCCTTCACCGCGCCCGTGTTCGAGCCACCCTGCTCGCCCACGGGACGCATCCTGACGCACACATTCATGGCCTACTGTGCGGCTTCCGCCGTCGCCACATCGGTCTCGTCAGACTGTTTTTTCAGGAACATTTCGACCGCGATGAACGCAAAGGGCACCAGCGATGCCAGGAACACCAGCAGCCATACCATCACTGACCAGCCTTTCTTGTGCGATGCCTGCAGTGACAGCACCAGATACAGGATAAACAGCACACCATGGGCCATACCCAGCATGGATACGAATTCGCGGCTGATCGCACCCAGTGTAACGCTCAGGATTAACAGATAGGACAACCCTTCCAGAACGCTGATTGCTCGAAAAAATTTCAACTCCCGATCTCCTTAAAACATCGTAAACGGTGCCGCCATACTACCTGAGTTCCGCGAACGCCAACACGCTACCGGACGTGCGGCTTGCCATGCATCAAGCCAGACCGGTTCAAACGCCGCTATCCAGCTCCAGTCGCGCCTTGTCGACCAGTTCGGCGGGCAGTTCCTTCTGTACCGACACGCCCAGATCCTTGAACTCGGCCGCCTGCTTGATCAGGTTGCCGCGCCCCGAATACAGCTGACCGAAGGCCTTGTCATAACTGGCGCGCGCCCCGTCCAGCTTCTTGCCCACATCCTGCATGCTGGTCAGGAAGCTGTTGAGCTTGGTGTAGAACTTCTCCGCCCGGTCGGCCAGTTCGGCGGTATGGCGGTTCTGGTCCTCGAAGCGCCACAGCTGACGCACGATGTTGAGACTGGTCAGCAGCGTGGTCGGCGTGGCCACCAGCACGTTCTGTTCCAGCGCACGCTGATACAGGGTTTCATCCGCCTTGAGAGCTTCCACGTACGCCGACTCGACCGGAATAAACATGATCACGATCTCGGGCGAATTCAACCCCGGCAGGCGGTCATAACGGCGTTCGGCCAGCTCCTTGATGCGGTCCGAGACCGCGCGGGCATGTTCGCGCAGTGCCTGCTGGCGCTCACTGTCCTGCTCGGCGTTCACGTAACGGGTGTAGGCGGCCAGCGAGGTCTTGGCATCGATGATCAGATGCTTGTCGCCGGGCAGGTAGACAATGGCATCCGGGCGCTGACGGCCCTCTTCCGTGTTGATGCTGACCTCGCGCTTGTAGTCCTGCCCCAGACGCAGGCCGGCATTGTCGAGCACGTTTTCCAGCATCAGTTCGCCCCAGTTGCCCTGCACCTTCTTCTGCCCCTGCAGTGCCGTGGTCAACTTGTGGGCCTGATCGGTAATCGCCTGGTTCAGCTGCTGCAGGTTCTGCAGCTCGGTGCGCAGCTGGATGCGCTGCTCGGTCTCACGCAAATGGATGTTCTCTACCTTTTCGCGGAAGCCCTTCATCTCGGTCTGAATCGGGTTCAACAGCTGATTGAGGCTCTGCTCACTCATTTCGGTAAAGGCCTTGCCCTTGCGCTCCAGAATCTCGCCGGCCAGCTGTTCGAACTCCTTTTTAAGCAACTGGCGGCTGTCTTCCAGCTGCTGCAGCTGCGCCTTGAAATGCAGCTCCTGTTGATCGCGACGCGTAGCAACGGCGCTGTGTTCGGCCTGCAGCTGTTGATAGTTGGCCTGCAGCTGCTGATAACGCTGCTGTTCCTGCTGCCACCAGGCCTGGTATTGCGCCAGTGTCTGGTCGCGCTCCTCGGCACGGGTCTGCAGCCGCCCCAGTTCCACCTGCAATCGGCTCTGCTCCTGCTGCAGGGAAAGACTCTGGTCGCGCAGCATGTCGGCTTCGTCCTGCAACCGGTCAACCTGGTGGCGCAGCTGCTCATTGGCAGCCTGCAGCTGCTGCTGGCGCGTCGAGGCCTGCCAGCGTGTCAGCGCCCAGACCGACAGGGCGACCAGGCAAGAGGCCATCAGCGTGGGAAGTAGTATTTCCAGGGTCATGGTATCGGGTCCACTACCAGCATTTTCAAAGGGTTCGCTGCATCTTAGCAGACCCCGAGCACTGAGCTGAAACATCAGCCTTTCATGCCCCGGCGCGAATACTCTGCGTCCCCCGGACACACCGGGCTGAGGAACAATCGCCGCAGGAACCACTGGCCAATGTGCCAAGCATGCGGCTGTATCCTGGCCCACGCCCTGCTATGGCTGAATAACTCTACTCCCTTTGAGGTAATAACCGGATCTCATCACAAGCAAGTCGCTGAAAGCTGCCGTGCATGATCTGTTCTCAACCGGCACAGCAACGGCCGGCACCGGACAGATACATAATACGAGCCAAGATGAGGCATGGCTGGCAAGCTCAAATTCGCCAGCCATAATGATGATGTGATTGTGGTGAATATTAACTCAGTACCGGTATTGCCAGGCAACGCCCAGGATATCCTGGCTCATGCTGAGGTCGGCCTCACCACCGCCCAGCACACCCGGGATAGCGTTTTGTCCTTTCACGCTCTCTTCCAGTGCACGGGTGTAGGAAAATGTCAGTGACTGCGCCGGGCCCATCTGCCAGCTGGCACCGACACTGGCGTGATCCTGAATCACGCCCGGCGCCAGAATATTGAGCAGTGTCTGGCTGGCCGGGATCGGCTGATCAGCGTGACTGATGCCGGCGCGCAGCGTGACCCTGGGGCTGGCGGCATAGATCACGCCCAGCTTGTACACATCGATATCCTGCCAGCCGAAACCCGGCCCTCGGTCGGCCCCCAACGGAGCATTGAATGCGAGCGGGTTGCCGACCGCCTTGACCTCGCTGTATTCGATACGCTCCCAGTCACCGGCCAGCGTCCAGCGCGGGCTCAACTGCCAAGCAAAACCAATACCGTAACTCTCGGGCACATCGAAACCGCCCTGCTCGGCAAAGAGTCCGCGGTACTCCTTGAAACGGTCGGTTTCGATACGCGATGACCAGCTGACGCC
The DNA here is from genome assembly GCF_019061305.1 of Marinobacterium weihaiense. GTDB lineage: Bacteria > Pseudomonadota > Gammaproteobacteria > Pseudomonadales > Balneatricaceae > Marinobacterium > Marinobacterium weihaiense. Next base: position 15,688 of record NZ_JAHQZT010000021.1, on the reverse strand, counting down.
CAGAGTCAAACGGTCGCTGACCTTGCCCTGCCAGCCCAGCTTAAGCCCCCAGCCATCGGCACTGTCGTGGCCGTTATTGGTCACGGCACCCGGGGCAGTACTCCAGCCGGCATTATCGAACCCTTGCAGCCCCTGGGCTGCAAAGCGCTGATGAACATAAGTGACGCCGGCACCGATACTGTGACGCTCGTTGAGCTTGTAGGCCACCGAGCCGGTCACAAACAGCTGGCTCAGATCAACACCGGCCGAGCCTGTGCCACCATAGGGGTTTCGGGCATAATCGGTGTTCATGCCACCATTGGCATACATGGCCAGGCCATAGGCAATACGATCATTGTGGCGGCGGGCAAAACCGGCTTCGGGAATCCAGAAGGGTCCATCACCGTTGCCGTCGTATCGACCATCCAAAAAGGCATTGCCTTCGATACTGGCGCTACGACTGGGGTCAAAGAAAGTTAGTCCAGCGTCATACTGGCTACCCAGGGCTATCAGCGAGGCAGGGTTGCTGGCCGCCTTGATGCTGTCATGCGCCAGCGCCAGACTGACACCAGCCATGCCCTGAGATTTGACGCTGCTGCCATGCATGAAATAGCCATTGGTTGCCTGTGCAGCCAGGGGTAATCCGGCCAGAGCCAGAAACAGTGTGGAACGCAGCGCGGGTGTCATCAGGGACCTCCTTGGGGTTTGAAACAGTTAAGACCCGCGCAATATATTCTTTATTGATATATAAAATAAATATTATTTTGTTATTTAGATATATGCGATATAGCCCTATTGTCGCTCCAAGCGTGCAAATATGACGACCTAAACCTCCGGCAGCCGGTCGACTCGGGCAGCAAACACGAAATCATTCTCATGCAGGCCGCCGATCTTGTGTGTCCAGATTTCGACGCGGGCATGCCCCCAGCCAAAGCTGACCTCGGGGTGATGGCCCATCTCTTCCGCGATCCGGCCCACGTGGTTGACGAACGTGAGTGCCGTGTTGAAATCGGCAAAGGCGAAATCGCGGGCAATCCGGCTGGCATTATCCGACAGTGCCCAGCCGTCCAGTTGCTGCAGGTACGGGGTAATCTCTTCCCGTGTCAGGGCTGGCACACCGCCGCGACAGGGGGTACAGCGTTTGTCTGCCAATGACATGACGATGCTCCTCGATTGTGGTCCTGATGATGTCTAGCCTGCAGTCTAGCCTGTGACCGACAAAGAGCCACGTCGGAGGATTTGCCCCCCGACGCCTTCCTCTGCCAAGCTGGAGACATATCCACCGACACCGGAGGTGACATGGACACTTGGCATAGCGTCATGCAGCAGGCCGTACGCCTGCGCCATCAACTGCACCGCCAGCCGGAGCTGAGCTGGGAGGAAGAAAACACCAGTCGAGTGATTCGCGAACAGCTGGATGCGCTGGATATTGCCTGGCGCAGCTGTGCCCGCTACGGCACAGTGGCAACCCTTGCCCCCCAGGCCAAGGGCCGACACCTGGCTCTGCGGGGCGATATCGACGCCCTGCCCATCAACGAACTAGCCGATCTGCCCTACCGCTCACAGACGCACGGCAAGATGCATGCCTGTGGCCATGACGGTCATACAGCGGCGCTTTGGGCCGCCGCCGCCTGGCTCAAGCATCATGAAGCCAAGCTTCCCGGCCCGGTGACACTGCTGTTTCAGCCGGCCGAAGAAGGCGGTCACGGTGCTCGCAGCATGATCGAAGACGGTGCGCTGGAGGGTGTGGACTGCATCTACGGCTGGCACAACTGGCCCGCCATTCCTTACGGCAAGGCCGTTTGCCCTGACGGCCCCGTCATGTCCGGCAACGGCACCTTCGAAATCGAGCTCAGCGGCAAGGGGGGCCATGCCAGTCAACCCGAACTCTGCCGCGACCCGGTACTGGCGGCGGCGGCCATCACGCTCAACCTGCAACAGATTGTCAGTCGGCGCCTGCCCCCCCAGTCCGCCAGCGTCATTAGCGTCACTCAGTTCGAGGCCATCAGCGCACCAACCGTCACCCCGGAACGCGTCAAGATCGGCGGCAGCATTCGCCTGGCACAACCGGAACTGCGCGCGACCATTAACCAGCTGATCGAAGAAATCAGCGTGGATACTGCACGCAGTTACGGCGTCAGCGCGCAGGTTGAAACGGTCAAGCGTTACGAGGCCACCATCAATCACACATCGGCGGCCGCCGACTGTCGTCAGGCGCTGTCCGAGGTGCTCGGGCCTGACTGGCAACATGACCGCATTCACCTGCCGATTATGGCGTCGGAGGATTTCAGTTATTACCTGAACGAGGTGCCCGGCGCCTTTGCCTTGATTGGCATGGCCCGAGAGGACAACTACCAGGCCCCTTGCCACAGTCCACACTATGTCTTCAATGATGACCTGATTCCGAAGGTCGTCGAAGTATTCGCACGGCTGTGCAGCGCCCCCGTACCTGAATAGCAACGCCTAACTGCCGGAAACCAAAAGATTTTTGGTTTCCGGCTTGCCCACTCGGTTTTTGTCTCCTACGTTGAAGGTATCGTTCACCTTCAACCGGCTCGTGAGCCGCACGCGCCAACTCGGCTGTACCTCTTCCGGTCTTGTACCGGCCACACATTCAAAACCAAGGCGGCAGGCATCGTCTGCACACGCTGCTACAACTTGTTGCAGAAGGAGATCAGTATGGAACTGTTCGAACAATGGGAATCCGAAATTCGTGGTTACTCCCGTGCGTACCCGACTGTGTTCACCACAGCCTCCAATGCCCGCCAAACGGATGAACAGGGCCGCAGCTATATCGACTTCTTTGCCGGTGCCGGGGTACTGAACTTCGGACACAACAACCCACGCATGAAGGACGCGCTGATCCGCTTTATTGAATCGGATGGCGTGGCACACAGCCTGGACATGGCCACTAGCGCCAAGCGCGATTTCATCGCCGCCTTTGTGGAGACCATCCTCAAGCCGCGCGACTGGACTTACAAACTGCAGTTCATGGGGCCCACCGGCACCAATGCGGTGGAGGCCGCCCTGAAACTGGCCCGCCGCGTGACCGGCCGCAGTCACGTGATCGCATTCAGCCAAGGGTTCCATGGCATGACGCTGGGGTCACTAGCCTGTACCGCTAACCAATATTTCCGCAACGCCGCCGGGGTACCGCTGAACAACGTCAGTCACGCCCCTTTTGAAACGCCCAACGGGTGCGGCATGGGCTGCCTGAAGACCCTGCGCCAAACCCTGGAAAACAGCTCCAGCGGGCTGGATGCACCAGCGGCCTTCATCGTTGAGCCGATTCAGGCCGAAGGCGGCGTCAACGTGGCCAGCCGCGAGTGGCTGCAGGCACTGCAGCAATTGGCACGTGATACCGGCGCCCTGCTGATTTTTGATGACATTCAGGCCGGCTGCGGCCGTACCGGCCATTATTTCAGCTTTGATGACATGGGACTGGACCCGGACATCATCTGCCTGGCCAAGGGGATCGGCGGCTTCGGCACACCACTGGCCATGAATTTGGTCAAGCCCGAGCACGATGCCCACTGGCAGCCCGGCGAACATACCGGCACCTTCCGTGGCCAGGGCTTGTCATTCGTGGCGGGACGCGAGGCGTTGCGCTACTTCGAGGACGATACGCTGATGCAGCAGACCCGTGCCAACGGTGACAAAGTGCATGACCGCCTGCAGGCGCTGGCTGAGGAGTACCGCAGTGCCGGCTTTGAAGTCCGCGGCAAGGGCATGATGCAAGCGCTGGATGTGGTCGATGGCACTCGTGCCAAGGCGATTGCGCGCGAATGCTTCGAACGCGGCCTGCTGGTGGGTCCCTGTGGCATCGGCGGCCGCGTGGTGAAACTGATTCCGCCGCTCACCATCCCCGGTGACGACCTGGAACAGGGTCTGCGCCTGCTGGAGGACGCAATCCACCATGTGATGGAGGCTGAAGATGCGTGAACGTGATGACATGACCTTTCCGATAGAAGAGTACCAGCGCCGACTGGGCGAGCTGCGCCAGCGCATGGCCAAGCGCCTACTCGATGCGGTGATCATCACCGACCCGGAAAACCTGATGTACCTGACCGATTACCAGACTACCGGCTACTCCTATTTTCAGGCGCTGGTGGTACCGCTGGAAGACGAGCCGTTCATGATCACGCGGATGATGGAGGAGTCCAATGTCCACGCTCGTACCTGGGTGGAGAAAACACGCCCCTACTCAGACACCGGCGATGCCATCCAAATGCTGATCGAGGCACTGCGCGAATTCGGTCTGTCGGACAAGGTACTGGGCTACGAGCGCAACAGCTACTTCTTCCCGGCCTATCATCAGGACTACTTCAAGACCGCCTTCAAGGACGGTCGCCTGATGGACTGCTTCGGGATCGTCGAGGAGGGCCGCAAATGCAAGTCGGCTGCTGAGCTTGACGTCATGCGCATCGCGGCCCGAGCTGCCCGCGCCGGCATGGAAGCCGGCATCGAAGCCTGTCGGCCCGGCGTCACCGAAAACGAGATCGGCGGTGCCATCAGCGCCGCCATGTTCAAGGCCGGCGGCGATTTCCCGGCGGTGATGCCCTATGTCACCTCCGGGCCGCGCACCATGATCGGCCATGCCACCTGGGAAGGGCGCACGGTACAGCCCGGCGAGCATGTTTTTCTGGAAGTCGGCGGCTGCTACCGCCGCTACCATACCGCGCTCATGCGCACAGTCATCTGTGGCGAGCTGAGCGACTCCATGTACAAGGCACAGGAAACAATGAAACTGGCGCTGCGCCAGCTGCGCGCCGAGTTGCGACCGGGACTGACGGTCTCGGATGCCGACCATCTGGTGCGCACGATCATCACCGACAACGATGTCGGTGCCCGCCTGATCACGCGCTCGGGCTATTCCATCGGCATCGCCTTCCCGCCCAGCTGGGATGAAGGCTACATCGTCAGCCTCAAAGGCGGCGACAGCTCAGTGCTGGAGCCCGGCATGACGTTCCACATCATCCCCTGGATGTGGGGCGTGGATGGCGACAAGACCTGTGGCATTTCCGATACTTTCTACATCACCGAGCGCGGCTGTGGCTCGTTCTTTGAAGATGTGCCCCAGGACTTCGCACTCAAGCCCGATGCCGACACCAGCAAGATGCCCACACCAATCAGCACCCTTGCCTCGGCCGGCAAGGAAATCAAATCCAAGGTTGCGCGCAAACAGGGAGGAGAAACCTGATGCTGAATGTGATTAACCCCACCACCGGTCAGCCCCTGCATGAATACCCGGCCCTGGATGCGACCGAAATGGATGCCCGCATCCGGGCCGCATCCACGGCTTTTCGCCACTGGCGGACGCGTTCGCTGGCCGAGCGTGCCGAAGTGCTCACCCGGGTTGCGGCGCTGATGCGCGAGCAGGAAGCTGAACTGGCACACCTGATGACACTGGAAATGGGCAAGCCGGATAAGGAAGCGCGTGGTGAAGTACTCAAGGCCGCCTGGTGCGCCGAACACTACGCCGAACATGCCGAAAGCTACCTTGAGGCGCTGAATCTCCACTCCGACGCCATGCACAGTTATGTTCAGCACCTGCCGCTGGGGCCGGTCCTGGGCATTCTGCCCTGGAACGCCCCCTTCTGGCTGGCGTTCCGTTTCTGCGCCCCTGCCTTGATGGCGGGCAACACCTGCCTTATGAAGCATGACCCGCATGTCCCGGCCTGTGCCGAGGCCATTGCCAAGCTCTTTATCCAGGCCGGCGCCCCGGACGCCATTCTGCAGAGCCTGCCGCTGGCCACGGCGGAGGTCGCAAGTGCCATTCGGCATCCACACATCCAGGCGGTTTCCTTCACCGGCTCCAGCCAGGCGGGCAGTAAGGTGGCGGCAACCGCCGCCGAGCAGATCAAGCCGGCTGTACTGGAGCTGGGTGGCTCGGACCCGGCCATCGTGCTGGCCGATGCCGACCTGGAGCAGGCCGCCGATGCCATTGCGCTGTCACGGATCATCAATGCCGGGCAGTCTTGTATCGCCGCCAAGCGCATCATTGTGGAAGCCCCGGTGCACGACCATTTTGTAACGCTGTTACAGGAACGGCTGGAGAAATTGCGCATGGGCGACCCGGCCAGCCCCGACACGGATATCGGCCCCATTGCGCGTGATGACCTGCGCCAGGCGCTGGCGCGTCAGGTCGACGAAACAGTTGCTGCGGGTGCCAAGTGCCTGCTGGGCGGCAATATCCCGGATGGACCCGGCTTTTTCTATCCGGTTACCCTGCTGACACATGTAACCAATGACATGCCGGCCTGCCGGGAAGAAACCTTCGGTCCGGTGGCTGTAGTCCTGCAGGCGGACTCCGCCGAGCACGCGCTGCAAATTGCCAATAACACCGAGTACGGCCTGGCGGCGTCCATCTGGACCGACCGGGTTCGGGGCGAAGCAATGGCGCGTCAAATCGAAGCGGGGCAAGTGGTGATCAACGGTATCGTCAAGACCGATCCACGCCTGCCCAGCGGCGGTATCAAACGCTCGGGCTACGGCCGCGAGCTGGGGCCACACGGCATACTGGAGTTCGTGAACGTGCAGCAGGTGTGGATCGGGCCCAAGCGGGATTAACCCAGCCGCATCAGCAGAATGGCAAAGATCAGCAGGCTGATGCCCAGCCAGCTGATCCAGTTGAGGCGCTGGCCAAATACGGCCCACGTGGCCAGCGCCGTGCCCGTAATCGAGAGCACACCCCAAATGGCATAGGCAATGAACAGGTCCATGGTCTGCACGGCCAGGGCCAATAGCGCGAAGGCCGCCATGATCGCCACCACCGCCAGCCACCCCCAAACACGATGCTTGAAGCCGGCCGAGCGCTCTAGCGACAGGTTGGCCATAATATCCAGCACCACCGACCCGAGCAGATACATCATACCAACACTCATGCGGCCCCCTGCTGTTCCTGACGGAAGTGACCATAGTTGGTAACGGCAACACCAATCAGCGCCAGTACCAAGCCGGCCATTTGTGTGGTGGAAATCTGCTCACCCAGCCAAAACAGCGAAACCAGCGCAATCAATACCATGCCGACCCCTTCCCAAAAGGCGTTGGCCAGCGTAATCGGGATGCGCAGCGTTGCCCGGCTGAGAAACAGATAGGAAAGCCCTACCATTACCAGCGCAATCAGTGTGCCGTACAGCAGGTATCCCTCCTCCACGACATACTTCATCAAGGTTGTGCCCAAGACTTCACCCACAACCGCCAGAATCAGAAATACCCAATGCATTAAATCCTCAACCTGTACCGTCAACCGATACATTGCCAATTTAACGCCACTTTAGCGAAGGCTAAAAATATAGGCCAATCACTGAGCATCAATTATCATGACGCTCACGCCTTCAGCGAGCACACCCATGAGAATCGAGCATCTATACTATTTTGTCACTGTAGCAGAAAGGGGCTCCATCGCCGCCGCCGCTGCCGAGCTGGGTCGCAACCGCAGCACCCTCAGCATGGCCATCAGCGCCCTGGAAGACGAACTCAACTGCCGACTGTTCGAACGGCGCGGCAACAGCCTGCAACTGTCGGACACCGGCACCCTGATTCTTGATGATTGCCAGCGCCTGCTGGCACTACAGGAAAAAATCAGCTACCGCTGCGCCAATCCGCCTGGAGAGGACAGTATTGAGCTCAGCATCGGCCGAGACGATGTCCTGACCGAGTCATTTTGGCGTCGTGTCATCACCCGTGTGCGCACGCACCTGCCAGACCTCAAGCTACGCATGCGCTTTGCCGGCTCGGACGAACTGCCGGAACTGGTCCGCCAGGGCCAACTGGATATCGCCTACGCCATGGCATTCAACCCGGCCTATGCCGGTGACAGCCTGTGTCAGCGTATTCTGACCAAGACCCGCATGCAGTTGATGGCCGCACGCCAGCACAGGCTGGCCCGGCTCGGATATCTGAATGACAGTGACCTGGCAGGTTCAACCCAGGTGACCTACCTCGACAGCGACCAGCAGGAGCGCTTTCGTCTGCACAACATCAGTCGTGACACTCTGGCCCTGAGCAGCTATGAGCTGATCCGTGATGCCATTCAGGATGGCCTGGGCTGGGGTTATGTTCCCGAGCCGCTGCTGATCATGGAGGAAGCAGACTCCAGCGAGCTGCAACTGCTCAACCACGGCCTCAACACCGCCTGGTACCCCTACCTGGTTTACAGCCGCGATCCCCTTGGTCATGACCGCCGCCCCACACCCGTTCAGCAAATTCATAAATTGGTCATCGAAGAGATGGCACAAGCCGGCATCCTCTGACCGGCACTGCATGAGAACACGGATGTTTATAACCATTTCCTATTTGGCTTTGCGGCAACGGCCCACTAGAATATTCAAAAGTGTTATAAGAATATAATAAAAGGATTTAACAACGGAGGGAGTATGCACCCGATCGTCACCGCGTTTTTTGATGAACCGACATTCACCTACAGTTACGTGGTTCAGGACCCGAATTCGCGCCAATGCGCCATCATCGACTCGGTACTGGATTTCAACTACGCCGCCGGCAAGACCGGAACCGACTCGGCCGATGCCATTCTGGCCTTCATCGCCGACCAGGGCCTGAACGTAGCATGGATTCTGGAAACCCATGTCCATGCCGACCACCTGTCAGCCGCCCCTTATCTGCAGCAGCAGACCGGCGCCCGTATTGGCATTGGCGCCCACATCACTACTGTTCAAGACACCTTCGGCAAGGCCTTTAACGCCGGTACCGAATTCGCTCGTGACGGCAGCCAGTTCGATGCCCTATTCAACGACAGCGATACCCTGCAGATCGGTGAACTGCAGGGCCGTGCCCTGCATACCCCCGGCCACACACCGGCGTGCATGACCTATGTGTTCGGCGATGCCGCCTTTGTCGGCGACACCCTGTTCATGCCGGATTTCGGGACCGCACGCTGCGATTTTCCCGGCGGCGATGCCCGTACCCTGTACCGTTCCATTCAGCGCGTGTTTTCACTGCCGGGCGATACACGCCTGTTCATGTGTCACGACTACAAGGCGCCCGGCCGGGATGAGTTTGCCTATGAAACCACGGTCGCCGAAGAACGTACCCACAACATTCACGTCAAGGAAGGCATCAGCGAGGAAGAATTCGTGCGCATGCGCAGCGAACGTGATGCCACGCTGGACATGCCACGCCTGATTTTGCCATCGGTACAGGTCAACATGCGCGCCGGACAGATGCCCCCTGCCGAAGACAACGGTCAGCGCTATCTGAAGATTCCGATCGACCTGTTTTAACGCCTTCGCGCCAGGGATTCATAATAACAATACGAAAAGGAACACGTGCATGGACATTCATCAGCTTACTCCATTTCTCAGCGTCAGCCCGCAGATCACGGCGGCTGACGTCGGTCTTGCAGCAACCTTGGGCTTCAAGGCCATCATCTGCAATCGCCCGGACAATGAAAGCCAGGAACAGCCCGACAGCAACGCGATTCGCGAAGCGGCCGAGCGTCACGGTCTGGAATGGCATTACCTGCCGGTGGTATCCGGCAAAATCAGTGACGCCGATGTCGCGGAATTCCGCGCCCTGCTCAACCGTCTGCACGGCCCGGTATTGGCTTTTTGCCGCACGGGCACTCGCTGCAGCACTCTGTGGGCGCTTGCAGAAGCACCACGACTGGATGTAGACGCTATCCTCAAGGCGACGGCGGCGGCCGGCTATGATCTCAGCGCACAACGGGATCGCATTGCGGCGCTTGCCGAACACGGCGAAGGCACACCTCGCATGTCGGCTGCCCCCCGGCGCCATGATGTACTGATCGTCGGCGGCGGTGCCGCGGGCCAAGCTGTCACCGGTAGCCTGCTTCAGCGACAACCTGACCTGGATATTGCCATCATCGAGCCCAGCGCCGAACACTACTATCAGCCTGGCTGGACGCTGGTGGGCGGTGGTGTCTTTGACCGCAAGCAGACCCTGAGACCCATGCACGATGTCATGCCCGAGGGCGTTAAATGGTACCAGGCCGCAGCGGCCGCCTTCCGCCCGGAGCAGCAACAGGTAGTACTGGAGGATGGTGAGCGCCTGGGCTACCGTACCCTAATTGTGGCTCCGGGGCTGACACTGGATTGGGATGCCATCCCCGGATTGCGCGAAACACTGGGGCGCAACGGCGTGACGTCCAACTACCGCTTTGACTTGGCGCCCTATACCTGGGAACTGATCAACAGCACCCGCAAGGGGCGCGCCCTGTTTACCCAGCCCCCCATGCCGATCAAGTGCGCCGGTGCCCCCCAGAAGGCGATGTATCTGGCTTGTGACCACTGGCGTCGTAGCGGCGCCCTGCCGGATCTGCAGGTTGAATTCTGCACCGCTGGAGCGGCCCTGTTCGGGGTTGCCGATTATGTGCCGGCACTGATGGAATACGTGGATCGCTATCGTATCAACCTGGCCTATCAGCACACCCTGATTGCGGTTGACGGCGACAACCGCCTGGCCCGCTTCCGGGTCACGGATGCCCAGGGCAACAGCGAAGAGGTCGACAAGTCATTCGACATGCTGCATGTATGCCCGCCCCAACGTGCACCGCGCTTCATCAGCGACAGCCCGCTGGCCGACGCCGCCGGCTGGATCGACCTGAATCCCGAAACCCTGCAACACCGGCGCTATGGCGACATCTTCGGCCTTGGAGATGCCGGCAATACACCCAATGCCAAAACCGCAGCAGCAGTGCGCAAGCAGGCGCCGGTGGTGGCGGAAAACGTGCTGCAGGCCCTCAAGGGCCAGCCGCCCCGTGCCGTGTACGACGGCTATGGGTCCTGCCCCCTGACAGTGGAGCGCGGCAAGATCGTGCTGGCCGAATTCGGTTACGGCGGCAAGCTACTGCCCAGCTTCCCGATTTGGCTGGTCGAGGGGACACGCCCAAGCCGGTTGTCCTGGCTGCTGAAGGAAAAGATGCTGCCCTGGATTTACTGGAATGCCATGCTCAAGGGCCGGGAATGGCTGGCCAAACCTGAAATTCTGACACACCGACCGGCGGATCATGAGGCAAATGCGGCCTGTGACTTTGCCGAGAAAAAATAACCCGAACGCTCCCGACAGGACGCACTCATGCTTGAACGCTACCTCCCGATACTCCAGTGGCTGAAGGTATACGACCGTAATACGCTGACCAGCGACCTGGTTGCAGCGATGATCGTCACCATCATGCTGATTCCGCAGTCACTGGCCTATGCCCTGCTGGCCGGCCTGCCGGCAGAAGTGGGGCTGTACGCCAGTATTCTGCCACTGGTGGCCTATGCGATCTTCGGCACCAGCCGAACGCTGGCGGTGGGTCCGGTTGCGGTCGTCTCGCTGATGACGGCTGCTGCGGTCGGCAACCTGGCCCTGCAGGGCACGGCCGAGTATCTGGCGGCAGCGACCGCCTTAGCGTTTCTATCCGGGGGTATTCTGATTCTGATGGGGCTGCTGCGGTTGGGCATTCTAGCCAACTTCCTCAGCCACCCGGTGATTTCGGGCTTTATCACCGCCTCAGGGATTATCATTGCCGCCAGCCAACTCAAGCATATCCTGGGCGTGGATGCCAGTGGCCACAACCTGCTGGAGATCCTGTTGGCACTGGGCTCTCAGCTGCACCAGATCAACCTGCCGACCCTGATTATCGGGGTCGGGGCGACGGCTTTTCTATTCTGGGTACGCAAGCAACTCAAGCCGCTGTTGATGCGCACCGGCATGAACGCCCGCCTGGCGGATATCATCGCCAAGGCCGGTCCGGTACTGGCGGTGGCCGCGACAACACTGGCCACCTGGGGATGGGACCTGCAGACCGCCGGTGTCCGTGTGGTCGGCGAGGTCCCCAGCGGTCTGCCGGGGCTGCAGCTACCCGCTTTCGATGCCGAGCTCTGGCAGCAACTGCTGGTTTCCGCTCTGCTGATCAGCGTGGTCGGGTTTGTCGAATCCGTGTCGGTTGCCCAAACACTGGCGGCCAAGCGTCGCCAACGCATCGCACCGGACCAGGAACTGATCGGCCTGGGTAGCGCCAATATTGCTTCTGCAGTCTCCGGCGGTTTCCCGGTAACCGGCGGCTTTTCCCGTTCGGTGGTCAACTTTGATGCCGGTGCCGAAACACCGGCAGCCGGCGCCTTTACTGCAGTAGGCATTGCCATTGCAACGCTGGTGCTGACGCCGCTGATTTTCTTCCTGCCCAAGGCTACGCTGGCCGCCACCATTATCGTGGCGGTGCTGTCACTGGTCGACCTGGGCGCACTCAAACGCACCTGGGACTTTTCTCGTTGCGACTTTGCCGCCATGCTGGCCACCATCGTGTTGACTCTGGTGGAAGGCGTAGAACTGGGCATCATGGCCGGTGTCGGCTTGTCTATCCTGCTACACCTGTACCGCACCAGCAAGCCGCACAGCGCCATCGTCGGCCGAGTACCCGGTACACAGCATTTTCGCAATGTCGACCGCTTCAAGGTGGAAACCTGCAAGCAGATCATGACCCTGCGTATCGATGAAAGCCTCTATTTTGCCAATGCTCGCTACCTGGAGGACCGGGTGTATGACCTGGTGGCCAGCCACCCCGACTTACGGCACTTGGTGCTGATGTGCCCGGCGGTTAACCTGATTGATGCCTCCGCGCTGGAAAGCCTCGAAGCGATCAATCATCGCCTGCATGACAGCGGAGTCCAGTTCCACCTGTCCGAGGTTAAGGGACCGGTCATGGACAGCCTCAAGCGCAGCCACTTTCTCGATGAACTCAGCGGACAGGTTTTCATGAGCCAGTATGAAGCCTGGGAAGCGCTGGGCCGGCTGACCGGCTGCAACCACCGGGAACATGCTAAAGCCAGCGTCTGACCCGACGGCAATAGTCCCGGTACTCCTCGCCGAACACCTGCGCCAGAATGCGCTCCTCGGGGCGAATCTGGAAGCGGGTAATCCAGGCCACGAACAAGGCCCAGCCCAACGGCGCCCCGGGCCAGCCCAGGTGCAGCGACCAGGCAACCAGCATCAGCAGCAGCGCCAGGTACATGGGATTTCGACTGAAGCGATAGACGCCGCGCGCCACCAATACACGGCTTTTGTCGGGGCAGTGCGGGTGCACCGTGGTACCGACCTGAAAAAAGTGGGCCACCGCCGCCACCCCGATCAGCAGAGCCAGCGCCACTACCCCCAACACCAGCCCGGTCGGAGCAGTACCCAGCCAGGCCGCCGGCCAGAGCCAGTCACCGCCATAGATCAGCAGTGCGACCACCGCCGCCATGGCCGGCGGCGGCACTTTCAACTCCAGTGCATTCATCCATGCCCTCCCTCGTCAGAGCCGTACCGCTGCACGATCAGATAGGCAACGCTCATGGCCACCACGATCAGCGCAATGCCCCATAGATACTCAGGCGGTGTGGTCTCAAGGTCGAGGATAATGACTTTTCGCGCAATGGCCATCAAGGCGGTGGCAATCACGATTTTCACGTGAATGACATTATCCCGCAGGTAGATAGTGATATTGATGAATATCTCGATAGCGATCAGTACAGCCATGAAGGCGCCAAAGGTCGCCAGCATATCGGAAATGGTCAGAATGTACTTCGGAGGGGTAATCAGCTTTTCGTACAGGGTCCAGCCGACATCAACAACGCCCATCATGATCACGAATACCATCAATACAGCCAGCAAACGCACCGACCAACGGATCAGGCGCCCCAGCCACTGCAACAGCCTTTCATCATGTGGAATTTTTTCCATTCACCCTCTCCTTTGCTTACATGAAGCATATGACATCACGGCATTTGATGCCCTGAATCGGCAAACCGGCACCTTCCCATATACGTACAACCCGGCAAGACACAAGGAGCTGCCATGAATACAGGACTTTACTGGTTTACTCACGATCTTCGCCTGGATGACAATCCTGCGCTGCAACAGGCAGCACGTCAGTGTGATTATCTGTTAGTGGTATACGTTCAGGACCCTTCCCTCGAGCGCCCCGACACCTTCAACACTGCGCGTCTGGGTTCCAAACGCAAGCATTTTCTCATCGAAGGCTTGCATGATCTTGCCCAGCAGCTGCAAACCTGTGGCCAGCAGCTGCACTGCCTGACCGGCAATCCGGTGGACGTACTGACTGACCTGATCAGCCAGCTGGGCATTGATCGACTGTATTGCACACGCCCGGTGGGCTGGTACGAACAGCGCCAGCTGAGTGAGCTGAGCCATCGCTTCCCGCATCTGCAGCCGGTCACAGCTGATGCCTACACCCTGTTCGACCAGGCCCAGATGGCAGAGCTGCTGGACCCCTTCCCGGTCAGTTTTTCCGCCTTTCGCCGCCGGGTCGAAAAGAAACTGACCCTGCCTGCCCCGCTGCCTCCGGTACGGGATTTTCCGCCCATGCCCCGCGTGGCAATCGATGCGGCAGCCCCAATACTGAAACCGGACACCGCAGACAACGGCTGGTTCAAGGGCGGTGAGCTGGCAGCCCAGACACACTTGCAGCGTTACTTCAGCTCCTCACTGCCGGCGACCTACAAGCAGGTTCGCAACGAGCTGGACGGACTGGACAACGGTACCCGCTTTTCACCCTGGCTGGCTCAGGGTAGCCTGTCCCCTCGCCGAGTCATGCGGCAACTGCAGCAGTATGAACAGCGTGAGACAGCCAACGAGTCCACCTACTGGATTTTCTTCGAACTGCTCTGGCGCGAATATTTCCAGTGGTATGCGCGTCACCATGATCACCGCCTGTACCATCTGCATGGCATTCAGCAACGCTCGCCCCTGACCAGCTTTTATCCACAGCGCTTCAAGTCCTGGTGTGAAGGCAGCACTCCCTGGCCGTTGGTCAACGCCTGCATGAAGCAGTTGAAGGCAACCGGCTGGATGTCCAACCGCGGCCGCCAGATCGTCGCCAGCTGCCTGGTTAACGAGCTGGCGCTGGACTGGCGTTATGGCGCCGCCTGGTTCGAGCAGGAACTGCTGGATTATGATGTTGCCAGTAACTGGGGCAACTGGCAGTACCTAGCCGGAGTCGGCGCCGACCCGCGTGGCAAGCGCCGTTTCGATATCGCCAAGCAGACCCGCCAGTACGATCCTCAGGGCGACTTCATCCACCGCTGGCAGGGCGAGGCCCAGACACTGGCGCTGGACCATGTCGATGCAGCCGACTGGCCGATTCCGGTTCGGCATTAAGCCTTAAATAATGCAGCTTGCCTTTTATTTTATCCAAGGTATGATCATGCCAATTCCATTTTAAATAAAACAAGCATGATTATCAGTCATTACAGTCTCCCGCCCATCACCTTCCCGAATTAAGCCGGAGAGTAAAAACTCTCCGGCATATATTCATGTACTTGGATATCAGGAGGGTTTTATGCTTCATGTCAGAACATCGTTCAGGCACATTGCCACACGCCTGATCAAACATTTTATGGCAGAGGGCAGTGCCGGCTTTTCCAGCCCACTGCAACTGCTGTCAACATTCAGCCGTATCGAGCGCCTGCGCCACAGCAACCAGGCACACTGCGCCCGTCCGGGCTCTCGGCTGCTGCTCCGTATCCAGCAAACCGATGAAACCTGCATACTGCAGCTGGTTCTACCGGCAGAAGCGGCCCCAGAGCAACAGCGCATATCGGTTCTTTCACCGTTGGGCGCCGCCCTGCTCGGTTTATCGCCGGGTGAAAGCCAGGGCGAGAGCGTGAACATTTTTTAAGCATGTATCACCCTCTCCATGTACTCAATGTCCATGGCAGCCATCCGCTGTTTGCGCCGAATACCG
>NZ_JAHQZT010000020.1 GCF_019061305.1 Marinobacterium weihaiense | reverse complement strand
TTGGGCTCTGGTTTGGGCTCTGGTTTGGGCTCTGGTTTGGGCTCTGGTTTGGGCTCTGGTTTGGGCTCTGGTTTGGGCTCTGGTTTGGGCTCTGGCTTGGGCTCTGGCTTGGGCTCTGGCTTGGGCTCTGGCTTGGGTTCCGGCTCGGTCACTGGCCGGGGCGTCGGCACAACATCAGCCGGAGTACTCTGGTATACGGGTGCCACACGAATCTCTTCCGCTTCAGGTCGCGCGGTCGCCACCGTATTGACGGCCAACGGCAGCGTCACACGCTCTGTCACCGCTGTATCAGCCTCATCCTCCGGCAGGTACTGCCAGAGCGCGATTGCAAACACCAGCAGCAGAATAACAAAGGCAGCGCTGATATGTTTCGGCGGCATGCTGAAGCGGGCAGCAGGGCGCTCGGGCTCCCCCTTGCGCAGCACGTCGGCCACCGCCTGACGCAGGCGTGCCGGCCGACCCGCCGACTGTTCGACCAGCAGGCGCAACTGGCGCTCTTTAAGCACCAGCCCGTCCGGCAACAGGGATTCGATGAACTCGGCTGACTCCTCTGCCGTAAAGGGCGCCAATGCCTCGATGTGCAGATGACCGTCCATGCGCTGATCCAGTTCCAGCGCCTTGAAACGCTCCTCAAACGCAGGCGTGCCCGCCAGAATGATACGCGGCGCCGCGGGCTCATCGATGGTGGCAAAATTGACCAGCAGCTCCAGGGCATTGTTGGTCAGGTAATCGGCATCATCCACCAGCAATACCAGTGAGCGCTCATCCTCGGACAGCTGGCGCGCCAGTGCATGCAGCAGCGACAGGCGATCCTGATTGTTGTCCGCATCCAGATCCAGCGCATGTGTCAGCGCCTGTAGCAGGCCGGTCACATCCGCCGTCGCCTCGAATCCAACCTGGGCTGCACGACCGCTGGCCGCAGCCCCTTCACTGGCCAGTTTGTGCAGCAGCGTACTCTTACCGCAGCCCTCCGTAGCGACGATCAACAGCAGAAAGTCGGAAAAGCGCACCAGGTGCTGCAGCTTTTCCGACAACTGCAACCGTGAGCCAGGCTCATGATAATAACTGGGTACACTTGTCACAACGAGGCCCTCGTTTAACCTTGTCCCAGCCGGGGGCCGGCCGTGAGCGTCGATTGCAGCTGCGCCATCGGGAAGTCAGCGGTCACCACCGCCTGTCCCAGCTGCTTGAGCAGTACCAGACGCAGGCTGCCGTCAATCACCTTCTTGTCGACCGCCATCAACTCAAGAAAACGGTCGGCACTCATGCTATCTGGCGGCAGAATCGGCAAGCCGGCTGCCTCCAGCACCCGGCGCACGCGATCAAGGTCAGCCTGGTCCAACCAGCCCAGGCGCGCCGATAGGTCAGCTGCCATCATGGTCCCCGCGCCCACGGCTTCGCCATGCAGCCACTGACCATAGCCCTGATCCGTTTCAATGGCATGACCGAAGGTGTGCCCCAGATTCAGCAGAGCGCGCACGCCGGACTCCCGCTCGTCCAGAGCGACCATCTCGGCCTTGATCTCACAGGATCGATAGATCGCACATGCCAGCGCCTCGGGATCACGCTGACGCAATGCCGGCATATTCTGTTCCAACCAGATCAGAAAATCGGCATCATGGATCAGACCATACTTGATCACTTCAGCCAACCCTGCCGACAACTCACGCTCGGGCAGCGTCGATAACACCGCCGTATCGGCCAGCACCAGCTGAGGCTGATGGAAGGCGCCGATCATGTTCTTGCCCAGGACGTGGTTGACCCCGGTTTTGCCACCCACGGACGAATCCACCTGTGACAGCAGCGTCGTCGGCACCTGAATGAAGGCAACCCCGCGCTGGTAACAGGCCGCGGCAAAACCGGTCATGTCACCCACTACGCCGCCCCCCAGCGCCACTAGCGTAGTGGTCCGGTTATGGCGCTTGGACAGCAGGGCGTCAAAGATGCGGTTGACGTGATCCAGATCCTTGTAGGCCTCGCCATCCGGCAGGATGACAGTATCGACCTGAAAACCGCCCAGTTGTGCCCGCAGGCGGTCCAGGTACAGCGGTGCAACGGTCTCGTTGCTGACCACCATGACCTGTCGACCCTTGATGAAGGGTCCCAGCAGAGGCTGGTCCAGCAGGTTTTGACCGATGTGGATGGGGTAGCTGCGCTCCCCGAGATCAACATTCAGCGTTTGCATCAGGCTCTCCGAAGGCGCATTAATCGGTGTTTTTCAAGGGCTGCTGTCGCTTGAGAAAGCGCACAATGTCGTTCACGACACCGCGTGGATGGCGCCGATCCGTCTTGATCAGCAGGTCGCAACAACTGCGGTACAACGGGTCACGCTCCGCAATCAGCGCTTCCAGCACGGCCCTGGGGTTTTCGGTTTGCAACAGCGGCCGGTTACGATCCTTGGCAGTGCGTTCCAGCTGTTGATCGATGGAGGTATGCAGATAGACCACAGTGCCACGGCTCTGCAGATGACGGCGATTGCTTTCACGCAGCACGGCACCGCCTCCGGTAGCCAACACGATATTGTCCAGCCGGCTCAGCTCATCAATGGCCGCTTCTTCGCGCTGGCGAAAGCCGTCTTCGCCTTCGACATCGAAAATCCAGGGAATGTTGGTGCCGGCGCGCGCCTCGATTTCACGATCCGAATCGTGAAAGGCCAGCGCCAGCTCCTGAGAAAGCAAACGCCCTATGGTGCTTTTGCCAGCACCCATAGGGCCAATAAGGAACACGTTCAAATTGTTACTGCTCTTTGTACTTATCGTCTCAGTGAGTCGCGGATCATCTGTGGAGTGATGAACACCAGCAGCTCACGCTTTTCACTGCTGCCCGTCCGGCTCTTGAACAGGTTGCCCACCACCGGCAGGTCACCCAGGAACGGTGTCTTGGAGACACTCTCGCTGCTCTGTTTCTGCAGCACGCCGCCCAGCACAACCGTTTCACCATCACTGACGACAATCGAGGTTCTGAGTTCCTGCTTGTTGATCAGGCGGTTACCCAGCTCATCATACACTTCCCCAACCGTATCTTCAGTGATAATCAGTTCAAGCAGCACCTTGTCGCCCGGGATAATTTGCGGCACGACATCCAGTTTCAGCACCACTTCCTTCCACTCGACGGTTGCCTTGCCATCTGAATCAACCGTACGTGTCGGAATCTCCTGACCCGCCTTGATCACGGCCGGCTTGCCGTTGGTGGTAATCACTTTCGGCTGGGAGACGATTTCCAGCTTGCCATCGGTCTGCATGGCCAGCAGCTCGGCCGACAACAGGAAACTGTCGTCCAAGAAGCCAAAGGCAATACCTGAGGTTGCGTTCTGGATACCCAAGTCAACCAGCAGGTTGCTTGGCACCTTGATAGATTCCTTGTACGCATCGGCATCTTCAACCGCCTCCGCTTCCTCTTTGGTCAGCAGCGGATTATCAACGTACGGTGTCGGGTCAGCGTTCGGAGAACCACCAACCTTGAAGTTATCACCCTTGTAGCCTGCACCCCAACGAATGCCCAGCTCCTTGGCCGCGGTATCCGACGCTGTTACCAGGCGCGCCTGTACCATCACCTGAGCGACTTCAACGTCAAACTGCTTGATGGTCTCACGAATATCTTCAATCTGCTTGACGGTCTCGCGTACCATCAACGTATTGGTTTCGTCGTCGGCCATGGCAAAGCCGCGCTCGGAAATCATCTTGGCCTCGATCAGGCGTTCCTTGATATCCGACGCCTTACGGTAATCGATCTGAATGAAATCGGTCACCAGCGGCGCAACCGTAATCTCGTTCTGCTGGCTCTGCATTTCGACCGCTTCACGCTCGGCGATCTCAGTCACGGTGCCGACCAGCAGCACATTACCCGCTTCACGCTTGTCCAGGCCCTTGGTCTTGAGCACGATGTCCAGGGCCTGATCCCAGGGCACATTCTTCAAGCGCAGGGTGATGTCGCCCTGAACATTGTCGCTCACCACCAGGTTCTTTTCCGCCACTTCCGCAATGATCTGCAGTACGGTACGGATTTCGACATTCTGGAAGTTCAGGTCGATTTTTTCACCGTCGTACGGGAACAGGTCCTTCTGTGCTTCACGGTCTTCCTGCGTCAACGACTTGAAGTCCAGCACCAACTGACTGCCACTCTGGTAGGCCATGTAATCATAGGGCGCGGAGGTCGGCTTGATCAGCACGGTACTGCTGTTGCCATCGACCATGGTGTCAATGAAGTTGATGGGCGTGGCAAAATCCTGCACATCCAGGCGCTGTTGGCCACCCGCCAGCTGTACGCCGGACAGGTTGACCACCACGTTATTGCCTTCTTCGACAATATCCAGGCCCGCGGCCTCAGTGCCAAGATCAATGGTAATGCGACCACGATCGCCTTCCAGACGGTGGAAGTCGATGCCCTTCACCTGCGTTTCGGTGCCCTGATCATTGACCGCCGGTGCGGCCGGTGCCTGGTTGGCCTGAGCTGCGACCGGTGCTTCGACGGCCGCCATTTCGCCACCGATTTCCAGGTACAGGCTATTGCCGTCGGTACGCACGTTGTAGCCGGCCACCTCATTCAGATTGGCCACCACACGGGTACGACCGTTCGCCTCGGCAAAGTGCAAGCTATCCACGTCTCCGGATTTGACCGCCAGCACTTTCTGCTCAAGATCACTGCTGGTATCCCAAAGGTCCAGCACCAGCCGCGGCGGTGTTTCAATCATGTAGGCCTTGGGTTCCGGTGCAGCACTGTCAAATTGCATCTGCACTTCGACCTTCTTGCCCGGCAGTGATGCAAAGCTCACATCCTGCAGTTCAGCGGCCAGCACGGACTGGGAGCCCGCCAATGCGATCAGCGCACTCAGCAGGAGCCGCTTGGGCGCCGGGCTTCGGGTCTGCATCCGGTTGGTTTCGGTCCGTCTAGATTTGTTCACGGTCTGCATCCTTATCAATCCTGCTGTTCAAGCGTCAGCGTCCGCGGGCGTGTCATCCACCCGCCCCGTCCGTTTGAGATGATTTCTACCAATTCCAGCCCACGTTCGCTGATTTCAACAATTTCGCCATAGTCGTTGCCCAGGAAATTGCCGGCCATGACGCGGTGGACTTCATTGTTCGGGTCCTTGATCAGGGCCCACAAGGTGGTGTCGCCGGGCTGGGTGATAATGCCAACCATGTTCAGCTCGTCGACGGAGAATTCTTCCAGGTACTCTTTCGGACGCTCGGTGTCCGGCTGGAGGGATGAGTCTCCGGTGATGTCTTCACGCGTGCCTGTGTTGCGCACCAGCATGCGGAAAGGGTCACGCAGGCTGGCCCCTTCATATACAAAACTCTCATAGGGCTTGAACGTCGGCAGTGGCTCGATATTGCCGCTGGGGCGTGCCTGCTGCTCACGCGTGTAACGCTGCAAGTCTTCGGTATCATCCACCCAGAGACAGCCGGACATGGGCACTGCCACTGCCAGTGCCAGCCCCAGCCGCAATCCCTGTCGCATCTTATTTCGTATCGTCATAGCGGTAGGTCTTCGCACTGATTTCCATGGACAGCAGGCCGCCTTCTTCCGGTTCAAGCGAGAAGTCGTGCAAGGTCACGATACGCTTGATGGCAGCCACACCACTGACAAACTCACCCATCTGGTGGTAGTTGCCGCGCACCATGATGCGAATCGGCAACTCGACATAGAACTGCTCCTTGCGCTCCGGCTGCAGCGCTATCAGATCGAACTCCAGACCAGCGGCACGACCGATTTCGGTAATATCCTCCAACAGGCCCGGTACTTCCTTGTCGGTCGGCAGCTGTTTGAGCAACTCGGCAAAGCGGTTTTCAACGTCCGCCATTTGCTTGCGCAGTGCATCCAGGCTGGCCACCTGAAACGCCTTGGTACGGTACTCGTCCTTGAGCTCGCGCTCTTTGGCGATTTCACGCTCCACTGCAACGTGCTTGTCCTTGATCATGAAGTGCACGCCACCCCCGACCACCAGTACAAACACCAGCAGATACACGATGATCTTGACGCCAATCGGCCAACTGCCGGCCTGATTGAAGTCGACATTATTGATATCGAACCCCTGAAACGCTTGCTTGAAGGCATTACTGTTCATTATTTCGCCTCCTCTGCATCAGGGCGCGTCATGCCGACCTGCATGTTGAAGTTCTTGACGTCTTCGTTCTTGTCGACCTGACGCAGATCCGGCTCTTTGAACCAGATCGAGTTGTCCAGGCGGCGCATCAGCTCGGACACGTCGTTGTTCTGTTCGGCGACACCGTTGATGGTGATGGTTTCGTCACGACGCACCAGCGAGTCATAGTGCATGCCATCCGGCAATACACGCACCAGTTCGTCAAAGTTGCGCACGATTACCGGGCGGTTACCCTGCAGCTGCTGAATGGCATTGAGACGCTCCAGCAGGCGTTCGCGCTTGGCACGCAACTCCTGAATTTCACGGATCTTTTGATCCAGCTTGACGATCTCACCCTTGAGGTAATTGTTGCGTACGTTCTGGCGATCCATCTGAACGTCGTAATAGTAGCTGATACCCAGCACTACCAGGCCACCCAGCAGGGCTGCGCCGACAATATTGCCGATGAAGCGTTTATGCAGCCGTTCGTTCCGTTCTTCTCGCCAGGGCCTGAGGTTAATACGTGCCATACATAATCCCTATGATCCCTAAATATCGAAGCTTCGTTGTGCCAGGCCGCAGGCCTTCAACAGGCTGGGGGCATCCTTCTGCAGTCGGGTTGCATTCACCTTGGATGCAACCTGCATGTTCAGGAAGGGGTTGGCCACCAGCGTCTGGATACCCACTTCTTCTGCTGCCATCTCGGCCAATCCATCAATCCCGGACACACCACCGGCCAGATACAGCTTGCCAAGCTGCCCCTGAGAGCCGGACGAGTAATAGAATTGCAAGGCACGGGAGATCTGCTGCACAACGGTCTGTCGGAACGGCAGCACCAGCTCGTTCATGATCTCTTCACCGAGCTCACCGGCATGTAGCATGCGTTCGACTTCAGCGACTTCAATGCCTTTGAGCTGATGGATCATGTTGGTCAGATCGTTGCCACCAAATGCCTGCTCACGGTTGTAGATGATGGTCTTGCCCTTGAACACATTCAGCGTCAGGGTTGCGGCACCAATATCGACGATACCGACCACTTGCCCGCCGGGCTCGCCATGCTCCAGCAGCGGCAGTGTGCGCTCGATGGCATAGGTATCGATATCGATGACTTCACATTTGAGGCCGGAACCATTGATCGCGTCTTCCCGGCTGTCCGCGTCATCACGACGGCAGGCCACCAGCAAAATGTCATTCAGCTCGGGCGCCTTTTCCACCGGCCCCTGAATTTCAAAGTCCAGTGCGACTTCTTCCAGCGGATAGGGGATGAACTGATCCGCTTCGACCTGTACCTGCTCCTCCAGCTCCATCCCCATGAAGGCATTGCTGATTTCGAGGTGTTTGGTGATAACAGCGGAAGAAGGTACCGCGGTAACGGCATGAGACAGCGGTATGCCACAGATTTTGAGCCCGCGCTTAATGGCATCCGAGACTTCATCCGGTATTTCGACATTGCCATCGACCACGGCGGTCGGAGGCAGAGGAACGACCGCGTAGCCTTCAATCTGATATGACTGTCCATGTTGGGTGAGTGCTACCAGTTTGACGGAAGCGGACCCTATATCCACTCCCACCCAGCCGGCAGTCTTCGGCTTTAAAAAGCTGAGCACGACATTTTCCTTATATCAGTCAGGTGAAGTCCCGCAAACGGTCACAATGTAGCCTGATTCAAGGACAATTTAAACTGCCAGTGCACTGTAGACCACGCACTCTACACCTATATAATGATCCAGCTCTATTTTTTCCCACCGGATTCTTGCAGGTCAGCATGCGCATTCTGAAACGGTTATTTAAATGGCTCTTGACTCTGTCGCTGATCGGCGTCTTTACTGGCGCTGCGACCTTTGCCGGAGTGTACTATTACTTCAGCCCGGAACTGCCCGACGTCGAAACCCTGCGTGACGTACAGTTTCAAACACCGCTGCGCATATATTCGGCGGACGACAAGCTGATTGCCGAATTCGGGGAAAAGAAACGCCGACCACTGACCTTTGAGGCCATCCCCGATCCTTTTATCAAAGCACTGCAGGCCGCTGAAGACGCACGCTTTTTCGACCACTTCGGCATTGATATCAAGGGCCTGAGTCGCGCCGCTTTCCAACTTGCCTCCACCGGCAGCATTCAGAGCGGCGGCTCCACCATTACCATGCAGGTGGCCAAGAACTTTTTCCTGACTCGCGAACAGACCTTCAAGCGCAAATTTATCGAGATCCTGCTGGCCTTGCAGATCGAGCAGGAGCTGAGCAAGCAGGAGATCATGGAACTGTATGTCAACCAGATCTACCTGGGGCACCGCGCCTATGGCATCCAGGCGGCGGCCAATACCTATTATGGTCAGGACATCGACAGCCTGACCCTGGCCCAGCTGGCCATGATTGCAGGCTTGCCCAAGGCACCTTCGGCTTTCAATCCGATCACCAACCCGGAACGCGCGCTGGAGCGCCGCGACTGGATCCTGGGCCGCATGCTGACACTGGGCTACATCGATCAGCAGGCACACGACGAAGCCGTGGCTACGCCGGTGACCGCCCGTTATCACCGCAGCGATATCGAGCTCGATGCCCCTTATATTGCCGAAATGGTACGCCAGCAGCTGTTCGCCGTGTACGGTGAAGCGTTGTACACGGATGGCTATCGCGTCTGGACCACGGTCGACAGCGACATGCAGGCTGAAGCTATACAAGCGCTGCGCCGCGGCTTGCTGGATTACACCGAGGACCATGGTTACCGTGGCGCCGAAGCCAGCATTGAACTCGATACACTGAACGCCGAAGACCAGCTTAATGCCCTGCGCCAGCATACCGCCTACGCGGGGCTGGAGCCGGCGCTGGTGCTGGCCGTCGACGCTGAAGGTGCCGACCTGTTGCGCACGGATGGCCGTCACGACCGCCTGCCGTGGGAGGGCATTAAGTGGGCACGCCCCTTCCGCAGCGTATACTGGAATGGCCCGGCGCCCAAACGACCGGCTGACGTGCTTTCACCCGGCGATGTCATCCGCGTGATGCGGGATGACAAGGATCAGTTGCGCCTGACCCGCATGCCGGATGTACAGGGTGCACTGGTGGCACTGGACCCGCACGATGGCGCCATTCGCTCGCTGGTGGGCGGCTTCAGCTTCTATCACAACAAGTTCAACCGCGCGACCCAGGCCTATCGCCAGCCCGGCTCCAGCTTCAAGCCCTTCCTGTACACGGCAGCACTGGAAAACGGCTTTACCCCGGCCTCCATCATTAATGATGCGCCCATCGTGTTTCATGATGTCAGCCTGGAAGATAGCTGGCGCCCGGAAAACGCCAACGGCACCTTCAATGGTCCCACCCGCCTGCGTGAAGCCCTGTACCGCTCGCGCAATCTGGTCTCCATTCGCCTGATGCGCGCACTGGGCATTGAGCAGGCACGCGCCTTCATGCTCAAGTTTGGCTTTGATCCGGACCAGGTACCCGCCAACCTGTCCCTGTCGCTGGGCAGTGCCGGTGCTACGCCGCTGCAGGTCGCGCGCGGTTATGCCGCCCTGGCCAATGGCGGCTTTCTGGTTGACCCCTACCTGATCAGCCGAATCGAAAACGACCAGGGCGAAGTACTGCTGGCGGCCAACCCGTTGCGCGCCTGCGAGGAATGCCCTGAGGCCACTACGGTGGCCGAGGCAGAGCCAGAGACCAGCCCGAACACACCCGATACCAGCCGGGACGAAAACGCGGGCGACAATGTCCTGCTCAACAACCTGCTGCCTCCAGAACAGCTGGAAGCTGCCACGCCCACGGCCGCACCGCGCATCATTTCCCGTCGCAACGCCTTTTTGATCTACGACATCATGCGTGATGTCATCAACCGCGGCACCGGCACCCGCGCCCGGGTGCTCAAGCGTTCGGACCTGGCCGGCAAGACCGGCACCACCAACGAGCAGAAGGATGTCTGGTTCAGCGGCTTCAATCAGGATCTGGTGGCCACGACCTGGGTGGGTTACGACCAGCCGTCGCCACTGGGGCGCGGTGAGTACGGCGGCAGCCGCACCCTGCCGATCTGGATGGATTTCATGGAAGACGCGCTGATCGATATGCCGGACAACCGCCCTTCCGCCCCGCAGGGTGTGGTCCGCGTGCGCATCGATCCGGCCAGCGGCAAGCGTGCCTATTCTGGCCAAACAAACGCGATCTACGAATACTTCCGCAGCGAAGACGTGCCGCGTGAACGTGCTCGCAGCCCCGAACAACAGCTGGAGGCGCCAGCCACCGAGGCCATCTTCGGCTACTGAGCCGTGCCTGGCGGCAGCCGGGCACATCCGCCGGACATAAAAAAACCGCTGCGAGGCAGCGGTTTTTTGGACCCCAATACGGGATTACAGCGGATAGTGCTCCGGCATCGGCAGACGTGCCACACCGCTGTCGATAGCCGCCTTGGCCACGGCATAGGAGATGGCACCCAGCAGACGGGAGTCGGTTGCCTTCGGCAAAATGTAGTCACGACTGAAGGACAATTCCTGCAGGCCGTAAGCCGTTAGAACTTCCGGCGTGACCGGCTCTTTCGCCAGGTCGGCCAGGGCACGTACGGCCGCCGCTTTCATCTCTTCGTTGATGGCCGTTGCGCGAACGTCCAGCGCACCACGGAAGATGAACGGGAAGCCCAGCACGTTGTTGACCTGGTTCGGGTAATCGGAACGACCGGTCGCCATGATCACATCAGAACGGGTCGCGCGTGCCAGATCCGGCTTGATTTCGGGATCCGGGTTGGCGCAAGCGAAGACGATCGGGTTGTCCGCCATCTTCAGCAGGTTCTCCGGTGACAGCAGGTCAGGGCCGGACAGACCAACGAATACGTCAGCGCCGGTAACCGCGTCTTCCAGAGTACGCTTGTCGGTTTCAGTGGCAAATGCCGCTTTTTCCGGAGTCAAATCTTCACGACCGGAGTGGATCACACCCTTGCGGTCCAGCATGAAGATGTTTTCGACCTTGGCACCCATGTTGATCAGCAGCTTCATGCAGGCACTGGCAGCAGCACCGGCACCCAGACATACGATCTGTGCTTCTTCCAGCGTTTTGCCGGCCAGTTCCAGCGCGTTGATCATGCCCGCCGCGGTTACAATCGCGGTGCCGTGCTGATCATCGTGGAATACCGGGATCTGGCAACGTTCGATCAGAGCGCGCTCGATCTCGAAGCATTCGGGGGCCTTGATGTCTTCCAGGTTGATTCCGCCAAAGGTTTCAGCAATACGGGCAACCGTATCGATGAAGGCCTGCGGGCTCTCGGCGTCCACTTCGATATCGATGGAATCGATATTGGCGAAACGCTTGAACAGCAGTGCCTTGCCTTCCATGACCGGCTTGGACGCCAGCGGTCCCAGGTCACCCAGACCCAGAATGGCAGAACCGTTGGAGATCACGGCAACCAGGTTACCCTTGGCAGTGTAGCGATACGCTGCATCGGGATCCTTGGCGATCTCACGGACCGGTTCGGCCACGCCCGGCGAATACGCCAGGGACAGATCGCGCGAAGTCTCAGCAGAGGTAGAAAGCTCTACACTGATCTTACCCGGACGAGGAAACTCGTGGTAATCGAGGGCAGCTTGTTTAAAATCTTGAGACATGGTTGCTGTTTCCAACTAAGGTTGTAAAAAGACGGACTTGCATCATATATAAAAGCAATATCCACAACAACCGTGCTTCAGACGATGCCAAATGCGACTTCAGTCGCCCCTCAAATGAAGCGAATGCGTCAAATCAAGACGCCAGCGCTGCTGGCCCGGACGCAAGGATTTATGCCGCTGCAGGCGGTCCACCACCCACCCGCGCACCTGCAGGCGCCGCCCGATTTGCCAACGGGGCGAACCGGCCATGACGGATGTGGACACGAAGACCGCCAAATGATCATCCAGATCAATATAGGTGCCTCGACGTGTGGGTGTGATGCGGCTGATGCGCCCCTGCAGCACGGCGAAGCCACTGCGCCGTACCCGCTCCGCAGCCAGCGGCGCACTCTGCCAGACTCCCAGGCCGGCCCGCCGGGCTGAGGTCTCGGCCGCGAACAAGCAGGCTGTCAGCTCGGGCCGGGCGCTGCGTGCCAGCACATATCCAAGCCCCCGCGCCACCAGCAACTCAGCCGCCAGCGTGCCATCCGGCAGATACAGGTGTGCCAGCCGCCGACCATAGCGGTCCGCGCGCTCGGCGCCCGGCAGCAGATAGACCCGGCGCCCCTGTACCGCACGCCGCAGCCACTGCCGGGCCGCCTCGGCATGAGGCTCGTCCGCACGCCCATCACGTCCAAGCTCAGGCGTATTGATATCGACCAGTCGCACCTTGCGACCATCACTCAGACGCAGCGTATCACCGTCATAGACCTGCTCGACCCGGGCCTGGAAGCCACCGGGTAGGCGCGGGCACTCGGCCGCAAGAGCCTGACGCCCAGACACCAGGCCCATAAGAGCTGATATGCAAACGACAGATACAAAAAAGGCACTCGCCATGAGTGCCTTTTTAGAATCGTACAAGCGCAATCGCTTACGATTTGAAACCACGAGAACCGAAACGCTTTTTGAAGCGGTCAACACGGCCGCCGGAAGTCGCTTCCTTCTGCTTGCCGGTGTAGAACGGGTGGCACTGGCTGCATACGTCGACCAGCATGTCTTCACCCAAAGTGGAGCGGGTGTTCATGACATTACCGCAGGAGCAGGTAACTTTGATTTCGGTGTATTCCGGATGGATACCAGCTTTCATCTTGAACCTCGATAAAATTGGCGTGCCGCCACCCGGTCGTATCTGACGCCAGGCACCGCACATTTAATGGTGCGCTTTTAATAAGCACAGTGTGTATAACTAAGGCGCGAAATTATACGCCCCCCCCAGGCGACGGGCAAGGAAAAACAGCCATTCCCAGTCCCGTCCAAAACCCCTAGACTGCACCCATTGCTGCCTGCCCACAGCCCTTGTCGAGGTTCCGATTTGATTTTCCGTGTTGCCATCCCGACACCGCTTTATCGCCTGTTCGACTACCGGCCGCCCATATATGGCCCGGAAACGGCACAGCCGGGCTGCCGCGTACGCGTTACCTTTGGTCGACGTGAGGTGATCGGCTTGCTGGTGGCAATAGCCACCGAGAGTGAGGTGCCGCCCGACAAGCTCAAACCGGCCCTGGAACTGCTCGATACGGCACCGGTGCTGACACCGGACCTGTTTGCTCTGGCTCACTGGGCGGCGCGTTATTATCAACACCCATTGGGCGATGCCCTGCAACAGGCCCTGCCGGTACTTCTGCGCCAGGGGCAGCCGGACCGTTTTCAGCATCAAACCTTATGGCGTGCCAGCGCCACCGCCGATATCGAGGCGCTTTCCGCTCGCGCCGGACGCCAGCGCGAGCTGCTGACCCTGCTACAGGAACATCCACAAGGTATCAGCACCGACGCGCTGCGGGCCGAGGGCGGCAACCCCGCACTATTGAAGGCGCTGTCGGAAAAGGGGCTGGCCGAGTCGTTTGAACACCAGCCGGCCCTGCTCCACGCCAATGACACCGGCCTGGATATTCTACGCGAAGCGCCACTGACACTGCATGACGAACAGCTGGCCGCTGTCAACGCGGTGCACCAGGCACAAGGCTTTACTCCCATGCTGTTGGAAGGCGTTACCGGTTCGGGCAAGACCGAGGTCTATCTGCAGGCGATCCAGCACTGCATCGAGGCCGGCAAGCAGGCGCTGGTCCTGGTGCCCGAGATCGGTCTGACCCCCCAGACCATTGCCCGCTTCAAGGCGCGCTTTCGGGTGCCGGTACTGGCGCTGCATTCGGGCCTGACCGACCGCCAGCGGCTGGACGCCTGGCTCTGGGCCCGAGAAGGCAGCGCACGGATTTTGATCGGCACCCGCTCGGCGATTTTCACCCCGCTCAAGTCGCCGGGATTGATCATCGTCGACGAAGAACATGACGGCTCGTTCAAGCAGCAGGACGGCTTCCGCTATCACGCCCGCGATCTGGCCATTTTTCGCGCCCGCGCGCACGACATCCCGATCCTGCTCGGCAGTGCCACCCCGGCGCTGGAAACCCTGCACAACGCCCTGAGTGGTCGCTTCCAGCACCTGCGCCTGACCCGCCGTGCAGGCAATGCCAAGCCGCCCAGGTTCGAGCTGCTCGACATCCGCCAGCAGCAGCTGGACGCCGGACTATCCGCACCGCTGATCAGCCGCATCCGCGAACACCTTGACCGCGACACCCAGGTACTGCTGTTTCTCAACCGGCGCGGCTTCTCGCCGGCGCTGGTGTGCCACGACTGCGGCACCCCGGTGGACTGCACCCGCTGCGATGCGCGCATGACCCTGCACCGCCAACCGCCGCACCTGCACTGTCACCACTGCGACCGGCAGACACCGATTCCGCGCGGCTGCGCCCAGTGCGGCAGTCAGCAGCTGCGCCCGGCCGGCAGCGGCACCGAACGGGTGGAAGACCGCCTCGCAACGCATTTCCCCGATACCCCGATACTGCGCGTGGATCGTGACAGCACCCAGCGCAAGCACGCGCTGGATCAGATCATGGATCAGGTACACACAGGCAAACCCTGCATTCTGGTCGGCACCCAGATGCTGGCCAAGGGGCACCACTTCCCCCGCGTGACACTGGTCGCCATTCTCGATGCGGATGCGGGACTGTTCAGCGCCGACTTTCGCGGCATGGAGAAAACCGCCCAGCTGATCCTGCAGGTAGCCGGGCGTGCCGGGCGCGCCGATTTGCCCGGCGAGGTGGTGCTGCAGACCTTCAATGCCGAGCATCCGATGCTCAAAACCCTGGTGCATGCCGGCTACGACGCCTTCGCCCGTGAGGAACTGCGCCTGCGCCGGGGCGGTCATCTGCCGCCGTTCGCCCACCACACGCTGATTCGCGCCGAAGCCACCCGCCAGGGACTGGCAGAGAACTTTCTGCTCAGCCTGCGCCAGCTCAGCGACCAGCAACAGTTACTGCCGGCCGGGGTTCAGTGTATCGGTCCCTTCCCCTCATTGATGGAGAAGCGGGCCGGCCTGTTCCGCGCCCAGATGCTGCTGCAAGCGGGCCAGCGCAAGCCGCTGCATCAGGCGCTGTCGGTGCTGATCGGGCTGATGCAGGCGCACCCGGAAGCGCGCCGGGTACGCTGGACCCTGGATGTGGATCCGGTCGACAGTTACTAGGGCAATCAGGCCGTGGCCAGCCAGCGGTCGGTATCGGTCACCTCGGCATAGGCGAAGGCCAGCGCCGACATGAAGGCGGCATGGACCTGGGCCGCCGGCACCTGAACCCCATTGAATTCCAGATCCAGCGTGGCACAGGCATCCTCGATCAGCGTGTTCTGATAGCCCAGATCCGCCGCCGCCCGCGCCACGGCGTCAATGCACATGTGGCTCATGGCGCCGACAATGACCAGTTTTTCAATGCCGCGTGCCTGCAGGGCGTCATGCAGCTCGGTCCCCTTGAAACTGTTCACTTCGTGCTTGAGCACCGTCACTTCCTGCGCGCTGTCCCGCGGCTGCATGCTGGCATGAATGCGCGCGCCTTCGGTGTCGGGGGCAAAGAAGGGCGCGTCAGCCGCGGCAAACTCGTGACGGATGTGAAAGATCGGCAGTTCGCGCTCACGAAAACGAGCCAGTACACGAGCCGCGTTGGCGGCCGCCGCTTCGATGCCCACCAGCGGCCAGCGGCCCTGCGGGAAATAGTCGTTCTGCAGGTCAACGATGATCAAGGCGGTATTGCTCATGAGTGATGCTCCGTAAAAAAGATTGAGCACTGATCATGACAGCTCATGTTACCCTGCACCGGTGGCAACCCTGACATTTATAAGGCAAAAACCGACATGGCGCGCACCCTTTCCGTCATCATCCTCACCCTTGAAGGCACCGCCCGCTCGGCGGTGTATGGTCTCGAGGACCTGTTTCACAGCGCCAACAAGATCCTGACCGAACTGCAGAACGTGCCGGCACTGCACTTTGACGTGCACCTGCTGGCGGCCGAGACCCTGAGCCGGCAACCGCAAGGCACCCTGCCTCACCCCGAGCTGGTCATCGTACCGCCCATTTTGCAAGGACAGGCCTATCTCGCCCCCCTGCCCGACGTCTGCCGGGCCCTGCGGGACTGGCACGGACAAGGCTCAGTGATCAGCTCGGCCTGCGCCGGTGCCTTCGTGCTCGCCCAGGCCGGACTGCTGGAGGGCCGCTGCGCCACCACCCACTGGCAGCTGGAAGGCCTGTTCCGCTATCACTTTCCGCACCTGGATCTGGATACCAACGCCCTGCTGCTGTCCGACTCCGACCTGGTCACCGCCGGCGGCGTCATGGCCTGGATGGACCTGGCCCTGCACCTGATCGGTCGCTACGTTCCGCCCTCCGTGGTGCAGGCGTTGGGGCGCTTTCTGGTGGTGGATACCGGTACCCGCCAGCAGCGCTACTACCGTTCCTTCATGCCGGTGATGAGTCATGGCGACGCCCCCGTCCTGCGCGTGCAGCATCAGCTGCACCAGCACTACCAGCGGCGCCTGGCCGTACGTGACATGGCCGCTATCGCCGGCCTCACCGAACGCACCTTCATGCGCCGCTTCCAGCGTGCCACCGGCCTGCGGCCGGGCGAATACCTGCAGCAGCAGCGCCTGCACAAGGCGCGCGAGGCGCTGGAAAACAGCCGCGACCCGATCGAGCGCATCGCCTGGCAGGTCGGTTATGAAGACGTCAGCGCCTTCCGCAAAATGTTCCTCAAGCAGACCGGCCTCAGCCCGAGCCAGTACCGGGAGCGCTTCGGCGGGGGAGCACCCTGAGCTCAAGTTGCTACACGTTGACACCCTCATCACCCTGAACAGGCGGTGATTCCTCCTGCGAGACGCTCATGACTGATTGGCAATTGACCACCGCGGCGGCGTATAATATCCGGTTTATTGCCTCATTCTGATCTTCAATTCCAGCCAGAGTACCCCGATGAAAGAACAGATTGCCCAACTGATCGACGCGGCTCTTTCCACCCTGATCGCCAACGGCACCCTGCCCGCCGACATCACCCCGAACATCCAGGTTGAGAACACCCGTGACAAGGCGCACGGCGACTTCGCCAGCAACATCGCTCTGACTCTGGCAAAACCGGCCCGACGCAATCCGCGTGAACTGGCCCAGCAGCTGTGCGACGCTTTACCGACCAACGGCAGCATCGAGAAAACCGAAATCGCCGGCCCCGGCTTCATCAACTTCTTTGTCAGCCAGGCCTCCATCTTCACCGTGCTGGGCGACATCCTCGAGCAGGGTGACGCCTTCGGTCGCGGCCAGGCCAACTCCGGCCCGCGCATGCAGGTGGAATTCGTATCAGCCAACCCCACCGGCCCGCTGCACGTGGGCCACGGCCGGGGTGCCGCCTACGGTGCCACCGTGGCGGACCTGCTGGAAGCCGCCGGTGTCGAAGTGGAGCGTGAGTATTACGTCAATGACGCCGGTCGTCAGATGAACATCCTCGCCGCCAGCGTCTGGCTGCGTTACCTGGAACAGCACGAGCAGGAACTGACCTTCCCCAGCAACGGTTACCAGGGCCATTACATCCGCGACATCGCCCACGATCTGGTCAAGGATCACGGTGACCGCTTCAATCGACCGGTCGCGGACGTCGTCGCCGACATCCCGGCGGACGAACCGGCCGGAGGCGACAAGGAAGTGCACATCGATGCCCTGATCGAGCGTGCTCAGCAGCTGCTGGGGGACGACTACGAGATGGTTTTCGATGCCGGCCTCAATTCCATTCTGGGTGATATCCGCGAAGATCTCGGCGAATTCGGCGTCAATTACCAGGAATGGTTCTCCGAGCGTTCCCTGACCAGCAGCGGCGACGTCAGCCGTGCGCTAGAGCAATTGGAGGCCAAGGGCTACCTGTACGAGCAGGACGGCAACCTCTGGTTCCGCTCCACCGACTTCGGTGACGACAAGGACCGCGTGGTCAAGCGCGCCAACGGCCAGACCACCTACTTTGCGTCCGACATCGCCTACCACATGAACAAGTTCGAGCGCGGTTTCGACAAGGTGGTGAACATCTGGGGTGCCGACCACCACGGCTATATCGCCCGCGTGAAGGCGGCGATCCAGGCCATGGGGTACGACCCCGAAAAACTGGAAGTACGCCTGGTGCAGTTCGCCATTCTGTACCGCGGCAGCGAACGCGTGCAGATGTCCACCCGCTCCGGCTCTTTCGTCACCCTGCGCGAGCTGCGCAACGAAGTGGGCAACGATGCCTGCCGCTTCTTCTATGTGACCCGCAAGGCCGACCAGCACATGGACTTCGATCTGGAGCTGGCCAAAACCGAGTCCAAGGACAACCCGGTGTACTACATCCAGTACGCCCACGCCCGTGTCTGCTCGGTCCTGCGCAAGCTGGAGAGCGAAGGCATGGCCTGGGACCAGGCCGCCGGTCTGGCCGCCATGGAGCGCCTGGAAAGCGAAACCGAGAAGGATCTGGTCAAGCAGTTGGCCAAGTACCCCGAAACCCTGCAGCACGCCGCGCTCAACTTCGAGCCGCATGTGCTGGCCAACTACCTGCGTGATCTGGCCGGTGACTTCCACACCTGGTACAACGGCCACAAACTGATCATCGACGATGCCGAGCTACGCAACGCCCGTCTGACCCTGAGTGTCGCCGTGCGTCAGGTGCTGGCCAACGGCCTCAAGCTGCTGGGCGTGTCCGCACCGGAGCAGATGTAAGCGATGGCCAAGCAGGACTTCGCCCGCAAGCGTCGCAGCGGTACCAGCGCCAGCCGTACGCCGAGCCGCAAGCCGGCCCGGCAGGCGGCGCCCAAGCGTACGGCACCGCCCCCACGACGCACGCCTTGGAAGCTGCTGCTGGTCACCCTGGCGGTGTTCGGCGGCCTGGGCTACCTGGTCTACACCCTGCTGCAGACACCGCCGGAACCTGCGCCGGCGGTGGTAACACCGGCATCGCAGCCGAAACCGGCACCCAAGCCGACCCCGAAGCCCGCCCCCGAGCCGGAACCCGAAAGGAGCAAGTTCGAGTTCTACGAGATGCTGCCCAAGACCGAAGTGGTGGCGCCCAAGGTGGATGTCTACAAATCCACCCCCAAGGACGCCAAGATGGAGCATCAGTACCTGCTGCAGGCCGGCTCCTTCCGCAATGACGCTGATGCTGAGCGCATGCGTGCCAAGCTGATCCTGCAAGGCTTGCCAGGCGTCAGAACCGATCGATCCGAGGGCAGCAACGGCATCTGGTACCGCGTTCGGCTGGGGCCGTTCGACAACAGGACCGAGATGAACCAGGCGCGCAACAAGCTGGGTAAGCTCAATATCATCCCCATGGCGATCCGGATCGACTGATCCGGAACCGCCCCCCCCTTGAAATCCTCGCATCCGCATCCATATCTGTAGCCATCAGGTTACCTGCCTTAACCGTAGCGAACGGTTTACGGGTGCCCACTATCGGACCGACAGGATTTTTTCTTTATGACAACTATTGTTTCCGTGCGCCGTGGCGACCAGGTCGTGGTCGGCGGTGATGGCCAAGTTTCCCTGGGCAACACCGTCATGAAAGGCACCGCCAAAAAGGTCAACACCCTGCCCAAGCATCAGGTCATTACCGGCTTCGCCGGCAGTACGGCTGATGCCATCACCCTGCGTGACCTGTTCGAACAACAGCTGGACAAGCATCAGGGCAACATCGTTAACGCGGTGATCCACCTGGCCCGTGAATGGCGTTCCGACCGGGCACTGCGTCGCCTGGAGGCGCTGATGCTGGTGGCCAACCAGGAAAAGACCTACTTGATCTCCGGCAACGGTGATGTCATTGAGCCGGAAGACGGCGTCATCGCCATCGGCTCCGGTGGCAACTTCGCCCTGGCCTCGGCCCGTGCACTGGTGGAAAACACCGAGCTGAGCGCCCGCGACATCGTCGAAAAGAGCCTGCACATTGCCGCCGGTATCTGCGTCTTTACCAATGACAACCTGACCATCGAAACGCTTGCCAACAAGGCCCTCGAGGAGAGCTGAACATGTCCAACATGACCCCGCGCGAGATCGTGCACGAACTCAACCGCCATATCATCGGTCAGGACGATGCCAAGCGCTCCGTGGCCATCGCGCTGCGCAACCGCTGGCGTCGCATGCAACTGGACGACGAACTGCGGCCGGAAGTTACGCCGAAAAACATCCTGATGATCGGCCCCACCGGGGTCGGCAAGACCGAGATCGCCCGCCGCCTGGCCAAGCTGGCC
Organism: Marinobacterium weihaiense; assembly: GCF_019061305.1. GTDB lineage: Bacteria > Pseudomonadota > Gammaproteobacteria > Pseudomonadales > Balneatricaceae > Marinobacterium > Marinobacterium weihaiense. Next base: position 30,644 of record NZ_JAHQZT010000020.1, on the reverse strand, counting down.
AATGCCCCATTCATCAAGGTGGAAGCGACCAAATTCACCGAAGTGGGTTATGTCGGTCGCGACGTGGAAACCATCGTCCGCGACCTGGTCGAGATGGCCGTGAAGCTGGTCCGCGAACAAGCCATGGAACAGGTGCGCTTCCGTGCCGAGGAAGTCGCCGAAGAACGTATCCTGGACGCGCTGCTGCCGCCGGCCCGCGCCACCGGTTTCGGCCAGGAAGAAGAGCCGAGCAAGACCGACAGCGCCACCCGTCAGATCTTCCGCAAGAAGCTGCGCGAAGGCCAGCTGGACGACAAGGAGATCGATGTTGAAGTCTCCCAGCAGCCGATGGGCGTTGAGATCATGGCCCCTCCCGGCATGGAAGAGATGACCAGCCAGCTGCAGAACATGTTCTCCAGCATGGGCCAGGAGCGCAAGAAGTCCCAGCGCCTGAAGGTGAAGGATGCCTTTAAGCTGCTCACCGACGAAGAAGCCGCCGGCATGATCAAGGAAGATGAGACCAAGCAGAAGGCCGTCGAGCTGGTGGAGCAGAACGGTATCGTCTTCCTCGACGAGATCGACAAGGTGTGCAAGCGCGGTGACAACAACGGCGGCGGCGACGTCTCCCGTGAAGGCGTACAGCGCGACCTGCTGCCGCTGATCGAGGGCTGCACCGTCAACACCAAGTACGGCATGGTCAAGACCGACCACATCCTGTTCATCGCCTCCGGTGCCTTCCACCTGGCGCGCCCGTCCGATCTGATCCCCGAGCTGCAGGGCCGTCTGCCGATCCGGGTCGAGCTGAACGCGCTGACCCCGGATGACTTCCGTCGCATTCTGACCGAGCCCAAGGCGTCCCTGACCGAGCAGTACAAAGCGCTGCTGGCCACCGAAGGCGTCAACGTGGAATTCACCGAGGACGGCATCGCCCGCATCGCCGAACTGGCCTACGAGGTCAACGAGCAGACCGAAAACATCGGTGCCCGTCGCCTGCATACCATGATGGAGCGTCTGCTGGACGAACTGTCTTTTGTCGCTGCGGACAAGGCCGGTGAAACCGTTCAGGTCGATGCCGCGTATGTGAACTCACAGTTGGATGAACTCAGCCATGACGAGGACCTGAGCCACTACATCCTCTGATGTCCATACCGGGGGCTGCAGCCCCCGGTCATCCACGGAGCCCTGCCATGAACACTTCGGTTCCCCTGCCGTCCGATATCAAGCTGCACTTGAAGTCCCGCACCCTGGAACTGGTCTACGCGGATGGCACTTTCGAACTCACCGCCGAATTCCTGCGCGTGCATTCGCCCTCCGCCGAGGTGCGTGGCCACGGCATCGGCAACGGCGTGCTACAGACCGGCAAGCAGCATGTCGGCTTTAAGGGCGTCGAGCCCGCCGGCAACTACGCCCTCAAGATCATCTTTGATGACGGTCATGACTCTGGCCTCTACACTTGGGAATACCTGCACGATCTGGCGCATAATCAAGCCGATTACTGGCAGCGTTATCTGACGCAGCTGGACGCGGCTGGTGCTTCGCGCGACAACGGCCTGATCGCCCGCGGCTGAGCGACAAAGCTGCAGCCGCAGGGTAGAATGCAAGCAACCTTCGGATAACAGTCGGACAGAGAACCATGCCAGAGCAGAACGGAAAGAAAACCACTCACTTCGGCTATCAGGACGTGCCGGTCGAAGAGAAGGTCAAACGCGTCGCCGATGTCTTCCACTCGGTGGCGGGCAAGTACGATCTGATGAATGACCTCATGTCCGGCGGCGTCCACCGCCTGTGGAAACGTATCACCATCGACCAGAGCGGCGTGCGCCGTGGCCACAAGGTGCTCGACATTGCCGGCGGTACCGGTGACCTGACGCGCAAGTTCGCACGCATGGTTGGCCCCGAAGGCAAGGTGGTGCTGGCCGATATCAACGACTCAATGCTCAAAGTCGGTCGCGACAAGCTACTCAACTCCGGCGTCGCCGGCAACGTGGAGTATGTTCAGGCCAATGCCGAATGCCTGCCGTTCGAGGACAACACCTTTGACGTTATCACCATCGCCTTCGGCCTGCGCAATGTCACCGACCAAAATGCCGCCATTGCCTCCATGCTGCGCGTGCTCAAGCCCGGCGGCAAACTGATGATTCTGGAGTTTTCCAAGACCGACAACCCGGCGCTGACCAAGCTGTACGATTTTTACTCGTTCAACATCCTGCCACAGATGGGCAAGGTGATTGCCGGGGATGCCGACAGTTACCGCTACCTGGCCGAGTCGATCCGCAAGCACCCGGATCAGGACACCCTGAAAGGGATGATGGAGCAGGCCGGTTTCGTCAACTGCCGCTACCAGAACATGACCGGCGGCATCGTTGCCCTGCACACCGGCATCAAGCCCTGAGGACAGCGCAACCGCCGCACTGAATCCAGCCCAGAGGAGCGAGCGCCATGACACCCCCGACAGGAACCGGCACCGGAATGATCAACGCCACCCTGCTGACGCTGGCAGAAGCAAGCCTCAATGCGGTGCTGGCGCGCGATCCGGTAACGCTGGCCCGACTGGGCGAGCTGAACGGCACGGAAGTGCGTGTCGAGTGCACCCGCCCCGAGTGGCACTGCACCCTGCTGCCCCACGATCATGGCATTGATCTACTGGCCGAGTGTGGCGGCGAACCCGACGCCTGCATCCGCGGCACAGCGCTCGACCTGATACGCCTGCCCCAAGCCGGCAACCAAGTACTCTTTGGCCACGGCGTCAGCCTCGAAGGCAACAGCGGCCTGGTCCACCGACTGCAACAGATTCTGGCCGACAGCCAGATCGACTGGGAAGCCTGGCTGGCCGACCTGATCGGCGACACCGCCGCTCACCCGCTGGCCAACCTTGTCCGCTCTGCCGCCCATCAACTGGGTTACGGCAGCCGCAGCCTTGTCCACAGCCTAGAAGAATATCTACACGAGGAAGCCCGCCTGCTGCCGACGCAGGTCGAGATCGATATCTGGCAGGAGCAGGTGGAAGAACTGCGCGACGCCACAGACCGGTTGGAAGCCCGTATCGCGCGGCTGGAGCAGCGGCAGTCTAATTAGCCCTAGGCAAGACAACCACACTACACTAATGCTACTCGGGCAATGGGATCAGGTCTGTCTGACACGCCATAAACCATCCCTGGGGCTCGTCTGCGGCCTTTCTTGGCCGCAGACGGTCAGCCAGACCTGATCCCATTACGCCTGACCGATCACTTCCGTGCAGCACTGTTGCAAGTACAGTCACTCAAACCACAATTGAGCCGGTGATCTGGCTTTGTAATCGCAAGGGTGCCGAACCATGAACAGGCTGTGGTGCCGAGTATGTGCGACCGTCTGACGCCAAGGATGGCGTCAGTCGAGCGGTCATGGATGACGCAAAGCGTGTCGCACATGCTCGGCACTACACGCCTGCTGTCAGTGACAAACTGTGCAATTGCCCAACCTACCCAAAATATCAGCGGTACACATCTGCCGAATCAAAACGGCTTGACCACCACAAAGATCAGGATCGGGATGAAGATCAGCAGCGGCAGTTCGTTGTAGAGGCGGAAATAACGCCCACTGCGGCTGAGTTCACCGCGCTGCATCTGTTTCAGGTAGGCACGGCACCAGAGGTGGTAGCCGATCAGCAACGCCACGAACAGCAGCTTGGCGTGCAGCCAGCCGCCGCTGAAGCCGTATCCCAGCCAGAGCCAGAGTCCCAGCCCGAGGGTAAACACGGCCATGATGGTCATGAAACCATAGAGCTTGCGCGCCATGATCTCCAGTCGGGCTACATCCTGCCCCGCTTCGCGGCCTTCCACGTAATGCACGAAGATGCGCGGCAGATAGAAGATTCCCGCCATCCAGCTGGTCATGGCCAGAATATGCAGCATTTTATACCAGAGCATTCACGTCCCCTTATTGCAGGCACCCGGTGCCTTGATGATCCATTAATGGCTGTGTTCAGTCCTGCACAGCCGTGTCGACGCGCAGCAGGTCTACCAGCTCCACACGCAGCTGATCCCCCGGCTGCACTGGCCCAACGCCGGCCGGTGTGCCGGTCAGCACCACGTCACCCGGCTCCAGCGTGAACCATTCACTGGCATGGGCCAGCAGCTTGAGCACCGGCGTCAGCATCTGCGCCGAGTTGCCGTCCTGACGCACCTCGCCGTTGACGCTTAAACGAATCTGCACATCGGTCAGATCATTGACCGAAGCCGGTGACAGGAAGGTCGACAGCGGGCAGGCACCATCAAAGCACTTGGACTTTTCCCAGGGCTGGCCCTTTTCCTTCAGGCGGCTCTGGACTTCGCGCAGGGTCATGTCCAGCCCCAGCCCGATGCCGGCAATGGCGTGCATCGCCTGCTGCTCATCCGCGTTTTTCAGGGTTTCACCGATCAGAATCGCCATTTCGGTTTCGAAATGCACCTCACCCTTGCCTGCGGGGACAGAGAACGGCTGCTCCATCGGTACCACCGAGGTGGCCGGTTTGATGAACAGGATTGGTTCCTTGGGAATGGGGTTGTTCAGTTCCAGGGCATGATCGGCGTAGTTGCGGCCGATGCAGACCACCTTGCCCAGCGGCAGCTCCAGAGCATGGCCGTCAGTTACACGATGTTGATAACGCATGGCAAGCCTCGTTCACAGCAGAATAATGGCTACAGTTTATCAGATCAGCCCACTGACGCGCCCGAACGCTGCTGCAAACGATACAGCACCAGGCTCAGCGTCAGGGTTAGCGCCAGCACCAACAATGAGCCGACAATGACTCCTGTCCAGGCCAGCCACTCCCAGAACGGGTGCAGGTAGAAACCGCCGGTACTGGCCCCTGTATAGTAAAACAGCAAATACAGCGACGACGCGCTGGCACGGGCGTGGTGTGCATTCTGGCTGACCCAGCTGCTGGCGCTGGAGTGGGCGAAGAAGAACCCGAAGCTGTTGACGAAGAACCCCAGCACGATCAGCCACAGCTGGTCGGACAGCGTCAACAGGCTGCCGCTCATCAAAATCAGAATCCCCAGTGCCATGCACAGCGGCTGCGCCAGCCGCTGGCCGACCTTACCGGCAATGGCCGACCCGACAGTACCGGACAGATAGGTCAGGAACAGCAGCCCCAACAGGCTGGCCGGCAGGTTGTAGGGCGCCTCCGCCAGCACGAAGGTGATATAGCTGTACTGGTTGACGAAGATGAAAAAATTGAAGCCCCCGATCAGGTAGGCCAGCAGCAGCACCGGGTTGCGCAGGTGCGTGCCCAGATCGGCCAGCATGCGCCTCGGTTTCAGCGGCTGGGGCGTGAAATGTTCGGACCGGGGCAGCAGCAGCGCAAACACCACCAGACATACCAGACTGAGCAGCGTCATGACTTGAAATGCCTGCGCCCAGCCCAGCCAATCGCCGACAAAACCGCCGATCAGGCGCCCGCTGATACCACCCAGACTGTTGCCGCCGATGTACAGCCCCACGGCCACCAGCATGGCCGGGCGCTCGAACTCATCGCCCATCCAGGCAATGGCGATTGCCGGCAGACCGGCCAGCAGCACCCCCTGTATCGCCCGCAGCACCAGCATGGCGGTGTAGCTTTCGATCAGCGACAGCAGCAGCGTCACCAGCGTGGCGCCGCTCATGGTCAGCAGCATGATCCAGCGCCGCCCCAGCGCATCGGACAGCGGCCCCCAGATCAGCAGCGACAGCCCCAGCGTCAATGTGGTGACCGTGAAAGTCCAGCCCGCCTGCAAGGCCGACACCTCGAACGCCTGCGCCAGCATCGGCAGCAGCGGCTGAGTGATATAGACATTGGCAAAAATCATGTAGGACCCCAGGCACAGAGCCAGGGTGGCCCGCCAGAAGGCGGCACTGCCGGACGTAATCATGGACACAACCTGCATGGAAAATGGTACGGAATACTGACGCGACCATAACAGCGGCGCTAGAATCATTAAAATATATAGTTTTTATTTAATGCATAACGATTATTGATATGGACCTACGCAGCCTGCGTTACTTTCTCGCCGTCGCCGAACAGGGCGGCTTCACCGCTGCGGCCGAGCGGCTGCACATCGCCCAACCCGCCGTCAGCATGGCCATCCGCAAGCTGGAGCAAACGCTGGATCTGCAGCTGTTTGACCGCCAGGAGCGGCGTGTTCGCCTGACCGACGAAGGCGAGGTGCTGGCACGCCATGCCCGTCATATCCTGCAGGCGGTCAACGATGCCGAGCGTGAGCTGCACGAACTGCACGGCCTGAGCCGCGGCGAGGTGCGGGTCGGCATCCCCAGCATGCTCGGCTCCTACTATTTCCCGCCTATCCTGATGGCCTTTCGCCAGCGCTACCCCGGCATCCGCCTAGAAGTGGTCGAAGCCGGCACCCGCAAGCTGCAGCAGATGATCCATCAGGGCGACATCGATATGGGCGTGATCGTGACCGACACCCCGCCGGACGACCTGGAAACCCACTCCTTCCTGCGCGACCAGATGATGGCGATCCTGCCCCGCGACCACCCGCTGGCACACGCGGACAACGTCAGCTATGACGCCTTCTTTGCCGAGGAACTGGTGCTGTTCAAGGAAGGCTACTTTCACCGCGAAGTGATCGACCGCATCAGCCGCGAAGCCGGCGTCACGCCGCACATCGGCTTTGAAGCCAACCTGATTCCGCTGATCAAGCAGATTGTCAGCCACGGCTACGGCATCACCACCCTGCTGGCGATGGTGGTGGCCGACGATCCGACCCTGGTGGCGCGCCCCTTCTCGCCGCCGGTCTGGCTCGACCTGTCCCTGGCCTGGCGCCGCGGGCACCGGCTGTCGCGGGCCAACCAGACCTTCGTCGATCTGGTGCTGGAGCAGGCGACCCACCGTCGTGACGGATGACAGCCCGCCGACACCGGATTATGATGCAGAACATCATCATTCCGGCCTGACGGCCCCTGTTCGAGGACAGCCCATGCTCAGCACCAACACCTACTTCGACGGCAAAGTCGTTTCCATCGCATTCGAAACCCCGGAAGGCCCCGCCACCTCGGGCGTCATGCTGCCGGGCGAATTCACCTTCGGTACCAGCCAGAACGAGCGCATGATCATGACCGCCGGCCAGCTGACCGTGCGCCTGCCGGGCCAGGATGACTGGACCGCGTTTCCCGCCGGCACCGAATTCAACATCACTGCCGGCGATTCCTTCGACGCCCGCATCGAAACCCCGACCGCCTACCTCTGCTACTACAGCTGAGCCGTGTGCCGATCCGGGCGGCCGTCACGGCGCCCTGATCTTCGGTTCGACTCAAGCCTGGCTGAATATTTTTCCGCGCGGCAACGCAGTGTAGCCCCGACACCCGAGCGAGTTTGTGCTAGACTTGCCAACCTCAATTTTTCCCTTGGCTGGACGAGTTCTCCGCCCAGCTGCAGCATGAGTCGCAGAAGATGAGCAAAACTACTTCTCTGGATAAGAGCAAGATCAAGATTCTGTTGCTGGAAGGCGTGCACCAGTCCGCGATCGACACGCTGAACGCGCAGGGCTACACCAATATCGAATTCCACACCGGCTCGCTGCCGGAAGAAGAGCTGATCGAAAAGGTTCGTGACGTTCACTTCATCGGTATTCGCTCCCGCACCCAGCTGACCCGCCAGGTGTTCGAAGCAGCCGAAAAGCTGGTAGCCGTGGGCTGTTTCTGCATCGGCACCAACCAGGTCGATCTGCAGGCCGCGACCGAAGGCGGCATCGCGGTCTTCAACGCGCCCTACTCCAACACCCGCTCCGTGGCCGAACTGGTGCTGGCGGAAGCGATTATCCTGCTGCGCGGCGTGGCGGAAAAGAATGCCAAAGCCCACCGTGGCGAATGGCAGAAGAGCGCCAAGAACTCCTACGAAATCCGCGGCAAAAAGCTGGGCATCGTCGGTTACGGCAGCATCGGCTCCCAGCTGAGCGTGCTGGCCGAAGGCCTGGGCATGGATGTCTACTTCTACGACGTCATCACCAAGCTGCCGCTGGGCAATGCCAAGCAGGTCAGCTCACTGCCGGAACTGCTGGGCATGTGTGACATCGTCACCCTGCACGTACCGGAAACCGCGGCCACCAAGGACATGATGGGCGCGACCCAGTTCGAGCAAATCAAGCAGGATGCCATCTTTATCAATGCGGCACGCGGTACCGTGGTCGATATCGACGCCCTGTGCGAAGCACTGAAAGCCGGCAAGCTGCTGGGCGCGGCCATCGACGTTTTCCCGGTCGAGCCGCGCAGCAACAATGACGAATTCATCAGCCCGCTGCGTGAGTTCGACAACGTGATCCTGACGCCGCACGTGGGCGGCTCCACCATGGAAGCTCAGGAAAACATCGGCTACGAAGTAGCCGAAAAGCTGGTCAAGTACAGCGACAACGGTTCCTCCATCACCTCCGTGAACTTCCCGGAAGTGGCCCTGCCGGAGCATCCGAACAAGCACCGTCTGCTGCACGTGCACGAGAACATTCCGGGTGTGCTCACTCAGATCAACACCGTGTTCTCCGAGAACGGCATCAACATCTCCGGTCAGTACCTGCAGACCAACGAAACCGTTGGCTACGTGGTGATCGACGTCGATGCCGACTACTCCAAGCTGGCGCTGGAGAAGCTGCAGCAGGTTAACGGCACCATCCGCTGCCGCCGTCTGTTCTGATACCTGCTTGATCCCCGAAAAGGCAGCCTGATGGCTGCCTTTTTTCGTTATATACCGGCTATTTGCGCCAAGGCACCACCCGAGTGCGGGCCCCCCGAATGCGGGCCATCTGTTGAACGGCGTCGAAGGCGTTCACTGATGCAGGTGAAGACACGGCTGCGCCAGGGCTCCGCCTCATTGACCAGATGGTGCCGCGCCGCTGTCAGCCGCTCGACACAGGCACCCGGCAACAGCCGATCCAGCACCTCCAGGTTATGCTCCCACTCCAGTGTCTGATCATCGGTCCCCTGAATCACCAGCGCCGACACCTCAAGGGCCGCCGCCGCCTCCACCTGTGCCACCCAATGCAGCATCGCGCCGACCCAGCCGACATCGACGAAATGGCCCTGCAGCGGGTCCTGCTGGCGCAGAAAGCGAATGAACTCGGGATCGTTGGAGCTGTCTCCATGTTCTCGGTGTACACGCTTGATGCACCAGTGCAACCAGCGATAACTGCGCTCGATACGCTGAAACTGGCGCGGCCTAATCAGCGGTGACAGCAGAATCCGATCCCGCAGCGGCAGCCCTTGCAGATGCCCATCCAGCTCGGCCTGCAGCAGAATGGCACTGCCGGTGCTCTGGCCAACGCCGACCCAGGGCGCAGTCAGGCCGGATTCATGGTGCCGCAGTAGACTGGCCAGCTGGCGCGCATAGGTATTGAAATGATCAATGGCAAAACGCTGCCCCGCCGACAGGCCGTGGCCCGGCAGGTCATAGATCAGCACATCCCAGTGCTGCTGTAACAGGTGGGCAATCAGGTGTCCGTACAGCCCGGTATGATCGGTATAGCCATGCACGACCAGCACGGTGCCACGACTATGTGGCCGACTGAAATGCTGCACCACCAGCGTGGTGTCCCCCACCAGTTCGGTGCCAATGCTGTAGCGTGCCATGGCTGCGACCCGGTCCAGGCCATAGTGCGTCAGGTAGGCCTGTAATTCGCTGCTGCACAGGGTTTCGACACCCGGCACAAAGTGATCCAGCGACTCGCGCAGCCGGCAGGGGTGAAAGGGCGAGGCGGAGTTATCCCCCGAGGACGTTATTGTTGTTCTGGTCAAGGTGCTACTCCTGTAATCGAATTATGCCTATGCTGATTATCAACCCTCTCCATGTGGCGATTCTGACGGTACGATGACAAAACCATTACTGATGCGCGGGCTTTTGCTCCTGGCGCTGCTGCTGACAGCTTCCTTGAGTGTAGCGGCTGAAACGGACGACAACCTGACACGTCTGGAACAGCAGCTGCAACAGCTGACCGAAAGTGACAGTGACACTCCGGCCCTGCGCGAGCTGTATCAGAAAACCCTGAGTGCCCTGAAAACCCGCCAGCAGTACCAACGCCGCGCGGATGAATTGCAGCAGCAACTGGAAGCCCAGCCCGAACAGCTGCGGGATCAGCAGCAGCAGCTGGAGACGCCGTTGCCACCGGACACTACCGATTTCATGCGCATGGACAGGGCCACGCTGGAGCAAGCCATTACGCTCAAGCAGGCCGCTCGACTGGAGCTGGAACAGCAGCGCGAGCAGCTCACACAGCAGATCGATATGAATGAACAGAAGCTGCTCAGCCTGCGCGAACAGCTGGCCGACCTGAAGCAAAGCCCGCCGGAGCTGCCGCCCCTACTGCCTGAGCAGAGCGACCGTGAAATTGCCGATGCTCGCCTGCAGTTGAAGAATGCTCTGCTGGAGCGGCGCAGCAGCCATGTCCGCGCCCTCGAACTGGAATTGCTGGCGCTGCCCGGGCAGACCGATCTGGCACGCTTGCAGTTGCAGCAGTTGCAACGCCAGCTGCAGCAGGCCAAACAGATCCTCGAGGCCATGCAGACGCAACGGGATCAACTCCAGCGCAGCGAACTGGAAGACACGCTGAGTAACCTGCTCGGCCCCGAAGACAGCCTACCCGAGCATCCGCTGCTCAACGAGATGACCCAGCGCAACCAGCAGCTCAGTGAGCAGCTGCGCACGCTGATCGAACAAACCCGGGTGACCCAGACCGAACGCGGGACCTTAGAGCAGGAGCTGGCGCTGATCACCCAAAGCTTCAAGACCATTCAGCAGCAACTGGAGCTAGAGACCTACAGCGCCAGCCATGAACTGCGCCGCTTTACCCAGGAGCTGTCGCGCCCAGTCGATGCCGCCAGTACCCGCCAGGCCCTTAACAGCCTGCGTCTGAGCAGCCTGGAGTTCAATCGCCAACAGCAGAGCACCCACGTACCGGACGCCATCCTGGATACCCTGAGTACACCTCAGCGACTGCGTCTGGAGCAGCTGCAGCAGAGCCAGGCCACCCTGCGGGACCGCCTGCAGGACAATCGCCAGCAACTGGTCAACGAGCTGGCCCAGCTGCTGGCGGTCAAGGAACAGCTGAATGACCGCCTGCAGCAGGCCCGGCGCCTGATCGAACAGCAGCTGCTGTGGCTGCCGGTGGCCCCGCCGGTTTCCTGGCAGTGGCCCGGCGAGATTCTGGCCGGCAGCGAGCAGCTGCAACCACTGATCAACCGTCTGCTGACGACCCCGGTGCTGGCCAACGGCGCCGCCGTACATGCCCCGCTAGGCATCTTTGCCCTGCTGCTGGCACTGGGCCTGAGCGTATACCGCTACCAGAAGCAGCACCGCAAGCGCTGGCGCATGGAGCTGGGCAACGTGGTGCACGACCGCTTTTCGCGAACCCTGCGCCTGCTTCTATCCGGTGTCATCGCTGCCCTGCCCATACCGGTCCTGCTGCTGCTGTTGCGTCATTACAGCCTCACCCCCGATCACCCCGATCGGCTGCTGCTGGAGCAACTGCTGCTGCTCTGGGCCTTCAGCCTGCAGTTTTACGGCATGGCGTTGGTCTGGCTAAGCATCCCCGATGGCCTGATGTGCGGGCACTTTGCCATGCCCGAAAAGCTGGCCCGCACGCTGCGCCGCCAGTTGCATCTACTGTTCTGGGTTTCACTACCGCTGCTGTCGCTGCTACTGGTCGCCGACAGCCACAATGCTCCGGCACTGCAAGGTGGTCCGGTTCGGCTGCTGTTCCTGTTGCTGACCCTGAGCCTGATGCTGTTCTGGCGCGGCTTCTGGCCGCTCGGCAATGCTGTCAGCCAACTCAGCCGCAACCCGCGCTGGTGGCACAATGCCCGGCTCTGGTCCGGGCTGCTGATGCTGTTCAACGCCGTCATGCTGGTGCTGGGACTGCTGGGTTATATCCTGACGGCGCTGTTTTTCATGCTGATCCTGCTGGTGGTAATCCTGCAGGCCATCGTGGCATTCGTGGTCTTCAAACTGGGGCTGCGCTGGCTGCTAATCGAGGAGCGGCGCCTGGCCTTCAGCCGCGCCCGGGCGCGCCGAGCGGAAATTCAGGCGGCGCGGGAAAACAACGAGGACATACCGCCGCTGAAGGAAAACTACCTCGACATGCAGACCATCTCCGATCAGGCCCGGGCCCTGCTGAAAGCGTCCGTGGTCCTGCTGCTGGGCCTGACCCTGTGGCTGACCCTGGGTGACTTCCTGCCCACGCTGCAGATCCTGGAAAGCGTGCAGCTGTGGAGCACTCTGGTCACCACCGGCGGGCAGGAAGTGCTGACGTACGTCACCCTGCGTGACCTGGTCGTCGGCGCACTGGTCCTCGGCATCAGCCTGATGGCGGCCCAAAACCTGCCCGGCCTGCTGGAACTGCTGGCTCTGCGCCACCTCAGCCTGACCCCCGGCACCGGCTATGCCATCACCACCTTGCTGCGCTACAGCCTGATCATGATCGGCATCCTGGTAGCGGTCAGCCAGCTGGGCGTGCAATGGGACAAGCTGCAGTGGCTGGTGGCCGCCCTGGGTGTGGGTCTGGGCTTTGGCCTGCAGGAGATCGTGGCCAACTTCGTGTCTGGCCTGATCATCCTGTTCGAAAAGCCGGTGCGTATCGGTGATACCGTCACCCTGGGCGGCGTCACCGGTTCGGTCTCGCGCATTCAGATTCGCGCCACCACCATTACCGACTGGGACCGCAAGGAAGTAATCATTCCCAACAAGACCTTCATCACCGACCAGCTCATCAACTGGTCGCTCAGCGATGCCACCACCCGCGTAGTGATCAGCGTGGGCGTGGCCTATGGCAGCGATACCGACCTGGCCTGTCAACTGCTGGTGCAGGCGGCCCGAGACAACCCCCGTGTGCTTGAAGACCCGGAACCGGATGCCTATTTCCGCGAGTTCGGCGCCAGTACGCTCAACATCGACTTGCGCGTTTATGTCAGCACCATGGCCGACCGGGTGCCGGTGACCAACGAGCTGAACACGACTATCGACCGGTTGTTCAAGGAACACGAAATCGAGATCGCCTTCCCGCAGCTGGACGTACGTTTGCATCGAGGCGGTTGATCATGGATTCCCCTTTGGGAAACAAGCGCATAGAATCACTACCGTTGTCTGCATACGGAGTCGTTCCATGCGCCTTGACCCCACCTCTCTGCGCCTGTTTGTACGTGTTCTTGAAACCGGTACCATTGCCGCGGCGGCCGAGCAGGAGCATATCGCTGCCTCAGCCGTCAGCAAGCGCATCAGCGAACTGGAAGCCTGCCTCAACGCTCAGCTGCTGACCCGCACCAACCGGGGCGTTGAAGGCACCCAGGCCGGCAAGGCCCTGGCGCAGCTATCCCGCGGCGTGTTGCACCAGCTCGATGAAGTGCATGCCCGTATGCACGAATACTCCCAAGGCGTGCGCGGGGAAGTGCGCATTGTCGCCAACATCTCGGCCATCACCCAGTTTCTGCCGCGCCAGCTGAAGGCTTTTCTCGACCAGCATCCGCTGATCCAGATCCAGCTCGAAGAACGCATCAGTTCGGAGATCATCGAGACCGTGGCGCAGCATCAGGCGGACATCGGCATTTTTACCGAGGTGCTGGGCAACACCGACAGTCTCACCATCCACCCCTACCAGTCGGACCGGCTGGTGCTGATCACCGCCAACCAGCACCCTCTGGCCAGTGCCCGGCAACTGCATTTTGTCGACACCCTGGCCTATGACTATGTCGGCCTGCACACCGGCAGCGCGATCAACAACAAGCTGCTGCATGCCGCCGCCGCCGTGGAAAAGCCGTTTCGGATGCGGATTCAGGTCACCAGCTATGAAGCCCTGCTGCGCATGGTGGAGCAGGATCTGGGCATCGGCATCATGCCGCAGGATATTGCCCGCCCCTACGTCAACACCCAGCGCATCACCGCCATTCCGCTGGAGGATGCCTGGGCACGCCGTAATCTCAAGCTGTGCACCAGCAATCAGCACCCCATGTCACAGGCCACGCGGCGTCTGCTGGAGCATTTGACCCTGGCCGACTGACGCCAGCCATCGCGAATGACGATGGCAGCCTCGCATTTAACCATTTTGTCATTTGCCACTTCGGGATCATCATCAAACACAGTGTTGTAGTCATGTGATCCGAAGACGAGGTAAAAATGACCGAGGAACAGTCCTGCGCCAAGGAACAGGCCGATCAGCCGCTGCCGCTGGCGGGTGTACGCGTACTCGAACTGGGCTCGCTGATTGCCGGGCCTTATGCCGCTAGCATTCTGGCCCAGTTCGGCGCCGAAGTGATCAAGGTCGAGCCGCCGGGCACCGGCGACCCCCTGCGCCGCTGGCGCAAGATGCACAAGGACACCTCGCTCTGGTGGTATTCCCAGAGCCGCAACAAGAAGTCGCTGACGCTGAACCTCAAGGACACCGAGGCGCAGGACGTGATCCACAAGCTGGTGGAAGAGTGCGACATCGTGATCGAAAACTTCCGCCCCGGCACCCTGGAAAAGTGGAACCTGGGCTGGGAGCAGCTGTCCGCGATCAACCCGTCACTGATCATGATCCGCGTATCCGGCTACGGCCAGGATGGCCCCTATGCCTCGCGTCCCGGCTTTGCCGCTATCGCCGAATCCATTGGCGGCCTGCGCTACTTGGCCGGTTACCCGGACCGCCCGCCGGTCCGTGCCGGCGTCAGCATCGGTGACACCCTGGCCTCCCTGTACGGCGTTATCGGCGCCATGATGGCGATGCACCACCTCAAGGTGAACGGCGGCAAAGGCCAGTATGTTGACGTGGCCCTGTACGAGGCGGTGTTCGGGGTGATGGAAAGCCTGATCCCGGAATACGGCATGTTTGGCTTCGTGCGCGAGCGTACCGGCGCCAGCATGCCAGGCATCGCGCCCTCCAGCACTTACCGCAGTGCCGATGACCGCTATATCGTCATCGCCGCCAACAGCGACAGCATCTTCAAGCGCCTGATGCACGCCATCGATCGCCCCGATCTGGCGGACGACCCGGAGCTGGCACACAACGATGGCCGTGCCCGCCGCAGCGACGAACTGGATCAGGCGATCGAGGCCTGGACTTCCAGCCGTAGCCTAAAGGACGCCCTGCAGGTACTGGAAGAGGCGGCCGTGCCCTCCAGCGGCATCAACACCGCCGCCGAGATTTTCGAAGACCCGCACTTCCGTGCCCGCGGCATGATTACCGAGCAGCCGCTGCCGGACGGCGAGGAAATCTCCCTGCCCGGCATCGTGCCCAAGCTCAGCGCCACCCCCGGCACCACCCGTTGGCTGGGTCCCAAGCTGGGTGAGCACAACGAGGAAATCCTGGCCGGCATCGGCTATGACGCCGACGCCATCCAGCGCCTGAAGGACAAGGGGGCCCTCTGATGTTTGCCCATTTCCCGCAGCAGATCAGGGTCAACGAAGTGGTCACCCGCGACGGCTTTCAGAGCGAACCCGCGTTTGTCCCTACCGAGACCAAGATCGAGCTGATCAATGCGCTGGCACGACTGGGCCTGTCCAAGGTGGAAGTCACCTCCTTTGTCTCCCCCCGCGCCGTCCCCAATCTGCGCGACGCCGAGGAGGTGATGCGCGGCATCACCCGTGACACCGACACCACCTGGGTCGCGCTGGTGCCCAACGAGAAGGGCTGTGCCCGCGCGCTGGAGCTGGCGGTGGATGAAATCAACCTGGTGATGTCGGTCAGCGAAAGTCACAACTTGGCCAACATGCGCATGACCTGCGACCAGTCGCTGCAGCAGTTTGCCCGCATTGCCGAGATGAGCGCCGGTACGCCGATGCGCCTGAACGGCTCGCTGGCCACGGCCTTCGGCTGTCCCTTCGAGGGCGCCCAGGCGACCGAGCGGGTACTGGGCTTCATCGACGCCTACCTGGAACGGGGACTGCACAGCATCACCCTGGCCGACACCACCGGCATGGCCGTGCCCAACCAGGTGTACGACCTCTGCCAGGCGGTACGCGCACGCTGGCCCGAACTGGACGTCACCCTGCACTTCCACAACACCCGTGGCCTCGGCCTGAGCAATGTGCTGGCGGCGCTGGCCGCGGGCATGGATCAGTTTGACGCGTCCCTGGGCGGGCTGGGCGGCTGTCCCTTTGCCCCTGGCGCCACCGGCAACATCTGCACCGAAGATCTGGTGCACATGCTGCACGAGATGGGCCTGAACACCGGGGTTAGCCTGGACGGGCTGCTACAGCAGTCGCAGCGCCTGAGCGAGATCGTCGCCCATGATCTGCCCGGCCAGATCGGCAAGGCTGGTCCCCGGGGCCGTACCCGCCCACTGCCCGAATCGGTACAACAGTTGATGCAAAACGGCCGCACCTGATCAGGCCCACCACAACGAGAACGATAAACAAGGAATGATCATGAAACTGAAAAACCTGCTCTGCTCGGGCATGCTGATGACCGCCCTGACCGCGATGCCCGCACTGGCGGAAACCACGCTCAAGGTCACCCTGCAACTGCCGCTGAAACATCACTTGGGCCAGAACCTGGTGGACTTCAAAAATGAAGTTGAAAGCACCAGCAACGGTGACATCAAGATCCAAATCTTCCCGGCAGCCCAGCTGTACAAGGACAAGGAAGTGCATAACGCCGTCAGCTCCGGCGCCATCGAAATGGGTGTGATGAGCGTGACCCAGCTGGCCGGCACCATCCCGGCCGTGGACGTATTCTATGTGCCCTTCATGTTCCCCACCTACGACAAGGTGGTGAAGGCAACCGCACCGGGCAGCGAGCTGCGCAACCTGCTGGATGCCGAAATCATCAATACCGGCGCCCGTCCGCTGTGGTGGCAGGCCTACGGCGGTGTTGCCCTGCTGTCCAAGAAAAAGCCGATTCATCTGCCCGAAGATATGGATGGCATGAAGGTGCGCGTGTTCGGCAAGACCCTGGGCGAGTTCGCCAAGTCGGTTGATGCCGCCCCGACCGTGATGGCCGGTTCCGAGCAGTTCCTGGCCTACCAGCGCGGCACCGTCGATGCCGGCATGACCGGTGTGACCGCCGTGGGCCCGCGTAAACTGTATCAGGTCATGGACCATCTGACCCTGACCAACCATGCCAACATCGAATTCATGACCATCATCAACGAGAAGGTCTGGCAGGGCCTGACTGACCGTGAGCGCGAGATCCTGCAAAACGCGGCGGTGAAGGTCGAGCAGCAGCTGCGCGAGAAGATCCAGACGCTGGAAGCCAACGCCGTGGCCAATGCCAAGAATGAAATGAACGTGATCGAGCTGAGCGCAGACGACGTGGCCAAATGGCAGCAGGCAACCCGCCCGGTGCTGGACAGCTTCATCGAGAATGCCGGCCCGCTGGGTCAGCAGGTCATCGACGCCGCCCGCGCCCTTTGATCCCGGTTGTTACCCCCCTTGACGGGCCTCTTCTTGCGAGGGGGTCCGTCTTTTTCCGTTTACCCGTTGTCGGAAGTACCCATGTCAGATGTAAACGCCCCCCCACATGACAAGCAGGCCTGGCGCGCGCAACACGCGTCGCGCTGGGTTCGTTTCAACCACGCCGTCGTGACCCTGTGCGGACGCCTGGCAGCCGCCCTGTTCGCCACCATTGCGGTGATGATCACCTACGAGGTGGTCGCACGATACGTATTCCTGTCCCCCACCATCTGGGTGGAAGACCTGTCCCTGCTGTGCCAGATCTGGGCCTCCTGTCTGGGCGCCAGCTGGCTGCTGCAGCACCAGGCCCTGATTCGCATCGACATGCTGATCAACCGCTTCGGACCGCGCCTGCGGATTCTGGCCGAACTCTGGTCACTGCTGGTGGTGGGCCTGTTCTCGGCCTGGGTCGCCTGGTACGGCACCGAAATCGTCATTGAATCCGTCGCCATGGGCTCGGCATCGGCCTCCATGCTGGGGCTGCCGATGTGGATCACCAAAAGCGCCATTCCGGTCGGCTTCGGCCTGCTGTTCATTCAGTGCCTGACGGAAGCGGCACTGGTGCTGACCGGCCACCTGCAGGCAGCAGAAGAGGTAAATATCTGATGACGGTTGCACTGATCATTTTCGCCCTGCTGATGCTGCTGCTGACCGGCGTACCGGTCGGTTTTGTCCTCGGCGGGCTTGGCCTGGCCATGCTGCTGCTGGCGGATATCTCGCCGCTGATGGTGCCCATGGCGCTGTATTCCTCGTTCGACAGCTTCATCCTGCTGTCGGTGCCGCTGTTCCTGCTGATGTCCAACATCCTGCTGCAAGGCGGCGTGGGCAAGGACCTGTTCAACGCAGTACAGAGCTGGGTCGGTCACTGGCCCGGTGGC
The DNA here is from genome assembly GCF_019061305.1 of Marinobacterium weihaiense. Classification (GTDB taxonomy): domain Bacteria; phylum Pseudomonadota; class Gammaproteobacteria; order Pseudomonadales; family Balneatricaceae; genus Marinobacterium; species Marinobacterium weihaiense. The sequence goes on along the minus strand of NZ_JAHQZT010000020.1, from coordinate 12,428 downwards.
CTGGGCATCGCCACTATCTCCTCGTGCACCATTTTCTCGGCCATCTCCGGCTCGTCGGTGGCCACCGCCGCCACCATCGGCAGCGTCGCCATCAAGGAGATGACCGACCGCGGCTACCACCGCCCCTTCGTGCTCGGCCTGATCGCCGCCGGCGGCACCCTGGGCATTCTGATCCCGCCCTCGATTCCGATGATCGTGTATGGCGTCATCACCGAAGAATCGATCGTGGACCTGTTCCTGGCCGGCGTGGTGCCGGGCCTGCTCATGGCCGGCAGCTTCATCGGCTTCAGTTTCCTGTATGCCATCTTCGGCAAGGCCTGCACCCCGGTCGCCAAGGCATCCTGGGGCGAACGTCGCGGCTCAACCCTGCGTGCCCTGCCGACCCTGTTGCTGGCCGCGCTGATCATTGGCGGTATCTACGCCGGCGTGTTCACGCCGACCGAATCCGCCGCCATCGGCGTGACCCTGTCGCTGGTGATCGTGCTGGCACTGCGCACCCTGACCTGGAGCGGTTTCAAGGCGGCCTGCATGGATACCATGAAGACCTCCATCACCATCTTCCTGATCATTGCCGGGGCCAAGGTGTTCGGCAAGGCGATCACCCTGTACCAGATTCCGCAGGAGATCTCGATGTTCGTCAGCCTGCACATCGGCGAAGCCGGTCTGTTCATCCTGGCGGTGTGCCTGGTATTGCTGATCATGGGCTTCTTCCTGGAATCGATCTCCATGCTGCTGATCATGATGCCGGTGCTCTACCCCTCGCTGGCGCCGCTGGGGATCGATCCGATCTGGTTCGGCATCATCTTTGTCATCATGATCGAGTGTGCCCTGATCACGCCACCGGTGGGGCTCAACCTGTTCGTGATACAGGCCGTGGCCGGCGGGCCGGTCATGGATGTGGTGCGCGGTGTCTGGCCGTTCATCCTGCTGATGTTCGCCTGCCTGTTGATCGTATTCTTCTTCCCCAAGGTCGCCCTGTACCTGCCGTTCTACCTGTGACCAGGCCGAGCCGGGGCAGCGATGCCCCGGCACACCTTCAGATGCCCCGTCGGTGCTGTGCCGACGGGGCATCGCTGATACCACTTAACAAACCCCTCAACAAACGGTTTAATGAGCCCCGCATCAAGCCGGCCGGCATCCTGCCGGCTGTACTGCATCGCGCCAGACCAGGACATGCGAGCACTGACCAAGGAGAGACGAATGACCGAACAAACCACCGACATCCAGCAGCACACCGGCGAGCCGGGCAATGCCAAGATTGTCTACATCCTGTACTTTATCAGCCTGGTTGTGGGGATCACGGGCCTGGTGGGACTGGTGATGGCCTACATCTACAAGAGCGATGCTCCCGACTGGCTGCGCGATCACTACCGCTGGCAGATCCGCACCTTCTGGATCGGTTTGCTGTACGGTTTTATCGGTGTAGTGACCGCAATGTTCCTGGTTGGCTACCTGATTCTGCTGTTCACGCTGGTATGGTTTATCGTGCGCTGCGTGAAGGGGCTTCAGCGCCTGGAGAAACGTCAGCCGCTGGCGGATTCCGGCAGCTGGATGTTCTAAAATTACGACAAGCGGTCAATTCTGTTTACCGCGTATACAAGGGGCCGCTGACAGGCCCCTTTTTTGTAAAAAAATAACGAAAAAGTCTCGAAAAACTGTCAACACCCGCCGATCTTTCACGAAACTGCCACCATCGATCCACTCCCTCATACTTTAGCCGCAAAAGTGGGACAGGCATTTTTTTTTGCGCTATTTTTCGCACTGCAAAATCCTTTAATGGACCGATTATCGTCACGGCCCCGCCTTCATCGGGGTGAACGAGCAGACAAATTGAGGCAAGAAAATGAGCCAACGGGTACAGGTCGGTGGCCTGCAGGTCGCCAAAGAGCTTTACGATTTCATCAACAACGAAGCACTGCCGGGCACCGGCGTCGAAGTGGAAGCCTTCTGGAGCAACTTCGACAGCATCGTACACGACCTCGCACCGCGTAACCGTGAGCTGCTGGCCAAACGTGATGCTCTGCAGGCGCAGATCGACGCCTGGCATCGCGACAACCGCGGCGACGCCTTCAACTTTGATGCCTACAAGTCGTTCCTGCAGGAGATCGGTTACCTGCTGCCGGAAGGCGAAGACTTCACCGCCACCACCGAGAACGTGGACCCGGAAATGGCCACTCTGGCCGGTCCGCAGCTGGTGGTACCGGTGATGAACGCCCGTTACGCCCTGAACGCGGCCAATGCGCGCTGGGGCAGTCTGTATGACGCCCTGTACGGTACCGATGCCATCTCCGAAGACAACGGCGCCGAGAAGGGCCAGGGCTACAACCCGGCACGCGGTGCCAAGGTCATCGCCTTCGGTCGTGACTTCCTCGACGAAAGCGCCCCCCTGGCCGGTGCCTCGCACAAGGATTCCGCCGGTTACAGTATCCAGAACGGTCAGCTTTGCGTCGCCCTGCGTGATGGCGGCGAAACCGGTCTGGCCAGCCCGTCACAGCTGGCCGGCTACACCGGCAGCGCCAGCAGCCCGACTGCCATTCTGCTGAAGCACAACGGTCTGCACTTCGAGATCCAGATCGACCGCGACAACCAGATCGGTAAGTCCGATGCCGCCGGCGTCAAGGACATCCTGATGGAAGCCGCGCTGACCACCATCATGGACTGTGAAGACTCCGTGGCCGCTGTTGATGCCGAAGACAAGGTCCTGGCCTACAAGAACTGGCTGGGCCTGATGAAGGGCACCCTGACCGAAGAGATCCAGAAGGGCGGTAAAACCTTCACCCGCCGCATGAACCCGGACCGTGAATACACCGCGCCCAACGGCGACCGCCTGACCCTGAAGGGCCGCAGCCTGATGTTCGTGCGCAACGTGGGTCACCTGATGACCAACCCGGCGATCATCGACCGCGACGGCAACGAGATCCCTGAAGGCATCATGGATGGCGTGGTCACCACGCTGATCTCCATCCACGACCTCAAGGGCGAAGGCCCGTTCCGCAACGCCACCACCGGTTCCACCTACATCGTGAAGCCGAAGATGCACGGCCCGGAAGAAGTGGCCTTCGCCAACGAACTCTTCGGTCGCGTGGAAGATGCTCTCGGCCTGCCCCGCTTCACCATGAAGATGGGCATCATGGACGAAGAGCGCCGCACCACTGTCAACCTGAAAGAATGTATTCGTGCCGCCAAAGAGCGCGTGGTGTTCATCAACACCGGCTTCCTCGACCGTACCGGTGACGAGATCCACACCTCTATGGAAGCGGGCCCGATGATTCGCAAGGGCGAGATGAAAGGCGCCGCCTGGATCAAAGCCTACGAAGACTGGAACGTGGACACCGGCCTGGCCTGCGGCCTCAGCGGCCGCGCCCAGATCGGCAAGGGCATGTGGGCAATGCCGGACCTGATGGCCAACATGCTGGAGCAGAAGATCGGTCACCCGCTGTCCGGCGCCAACACCGCTTGGGTGCCGTCACCGACCGCGGCCGCCCTGCACGCACTGCACTACCACAAGGTGGATGTGTTCGCCCGTCAGCAGGAGCTGAAGACCCGCGAACGTGCCAGCCTGGACGACATTCTGACCATCCCGGTGGCGCAGAATCCGAACTGGAGCGCTGAAGAGATCCAGCAGGAGCTGGACAACAACGCCCAGGGCATCCTCGGCTACGTAGTGCGCTGGGTTGATCAGGGTGTGGGCTGTTCCAAGGTTCCGGACATCAACGATGTCGGCCTGATGGAAGACCGCGCCACCCTGCGTATCTCCAGCCAGCATATCGCCAACTGGCTGCACCACGGCATCTGCTCCCAGGAGCAGGTGATGGAAACCCTGCAGCGCATGGCGGCGGTTGTGGATCGTCAGAATGCGGACGATCCGACCTACCAGCCAATGGCACCCAACTTCGATGACAGCATCGCCTTCCAGGCGGCCTGCGAACTGGTCATCAAGGGCTGCGAGCAGCCGAGCGGCTACACCGAGCCGGTCCTGCACCGTCGTCGCCTGGAACTGAAAGCCCAGCAGGCCGGCTGATCCGGGCCTGAAGGCATAAAAAAGCCCCGCTGGCATTCGCCCGCGGGGCTTTTTTGTTGGGCTCCATAATGCCGCCGCGACTAATCGCGGAAGCGGTCATGACAGGCCTTGCAACTCTGCCCCAGTTGTCCCAGCAGCGGACGCAACGCCTCGCGAGGCTTGCCGGCACGGGCAGCATCGCTGAGCGCCTTGCTACGCGCCTGCATGTCGGTCATCAGTTCGTCGAACTGGTCCCGGTTAGTCCAGACACGATAGGACGCGCGCGTATCACCACGTCCACTGTCGGCATCCGCAAACCCTTCTGCCACAATCGAACCCAGCAAACGAATGCGTTCGCTCCGCTCGGCAAAGGCCGCGGCATCGAATTCGACGCGCCCCTGTACCATTGCGGCCAGCGGGCTCAGGTTCCAGTCCATGGCGCGATACACACCCTGACGATAGTCGATGGCTTTTTCCACATCGGTCTGCGCCTGGACCAGAGACGCCCAAAGGGTCAGTACTCCGGCCCCCAGAGTCGCGGCAATTTTCATCGTTTCTCCTTAAATTGCACGGTCGAAATAGAGCTCGACGCCCGCCAGGGCGGCCACTTCCTCCAACCATTGGCGCAGCCGTGGCGGGAGCGTCAGCCCGTCCACCAAGGTCAGACTGCGCAGCGGAGGAAAGTTCATCACGTCATTCCAGCTCAGGGTATCGTCCTGTTCGGACGGCAATGTCAGCGCCGGCAACTGCGCCAGCACCGCCTCGACGGCGGCCTGATGCGGCGCCGTATCCGCCAGCGCCTGCTCGAAAGAGTGGCCCAGCAGGACTTCCTTCTTGACGCGGAAATAGTCCCGCGCCGATTCAGTGGCAAACTCGGGCAGGCCGATCCGGGTCACGCGCGCAAACGTCAGCGCCCGGGTGCTCGCCTCCACCGACTGCAGCTGCGGCAGAATGGCTTCGCTCAACTGCAGCGGGCGCAACCTGCGCACGCCCGCCCCCAAGTCATCCAGCAAACGCGCAATGGCCATGCTCTCGACAATGGCGATCCCCTGATGTTCGAAGATCGGCAGCACCTTGCCACCGGCCAGGCGCTGGCATGTTACCTCATCATCGTAGGCCAGCATTACCGGCTCTAGGTCATCTACTTGGCGGTAGTGTGCGACCATCCGAGTGCGTACGCAAAGCGGGCAATGATCGTGAAGATAGAGTCGGGACACGTATTTCCTCGTTAGTCAGTCTGGGCTTTGAGGCGAGTATACATTTGCGCCAGGCGCAGCACGACTTCACGTGAAATGCGGGCAAAATCCCCCTCGTGGATCTCGGTCTCGGCATCACTGCGACGGCCGCTCTGTGCCAGCAGCAGGACGTGACCGGCACACACATGAAAGTGCGCATGCTGGCGCTTGAGCTCCGCGAACTCTGGCTGCCCGGAAAACTGCGCACCGCCATTGCCGTGAATCCACTTGCCCAGGGCACAGCAGTCGTCCCGCGCCACGGTAGAAGGATCCAGCGTTTCTTGGGAACGGCCCTGTATGACGTCGTTCAAACGACTTTTCCAACGCTGGTGTGCCTCAATGGCACTTTTGAAGTCCAACCCGGCCGCTTCGGCCTCCAGCGGGTCTTCAGGCTCGGGTAACGGTTCCTGAAACGCCTCAGCGTCCAATGTGGGAATGGTATCGGTATTATTGGGTGTGGCCTGCCCGCCCAGGGCCTTGATCAGCCAGCGCCTGAACCCCATAAGTCAGCTCCTTTCATAACCGGCGTCATCCTGTCCATTTGCCGGCGTGTTGGGTTGTTATCATTGTTATGCGCCGATTTTATACTGCGCCTGCGTGCAATTGGCAAAGCCGGTGGGTCAAAAGGGGCCCGGCGCCCAGCCTTTGATGCCAAGGCACGACAGTTTCAAGGCTATCCGGCATGCCTCGGCCAGCTGAACTACCCTGACACCAAAGACGTAGAACAACTTCATCTTCAACTGGCAACGGGAGGTCCCCGGTGATCGATATCTGCATGTTTCCCATTCCCGGCTGCGTCACCTTTCCGGGGACAGTCTTCCCGCTTCACGTATTCGAGCCGCGCTACCGCGACATGGTTCACCACTGCCTGGAAACCGACACACCAGTGGCCATCTGCCACACCGTAAAGGAACTGAGCCCGGGCAAGCACACCGATGACCTCAGTGAAGCGCTCAGCTCCAATCAGGCCACTTATCGGCCTCAGGATGTGTTTAGTGCCGGCCGCTGCCAATTGCTGGAAACCGCACCGGATGGCCGCCTACTGCTGAACGTGCATATCGAGCAGCGCTACCGACGTGATCATGAAGTACAGCTGCTGCCCTACCAGATTCATACCTGCACGCCCTTCCCCGACCGGGCACCCACCCGGGACGAGCAGACCGAGATGGCTGTACTGCGCGACAAGATCCTTCACCGCCTGCAAGCCCTGAGCTATGCCGAGCCGGACATCCGCCGGGCCATCAACCACATCACCACGGCCCCGGAGTGGCAGGCCAAGTCGGATGCGGACTTCAGCATGGCGCTGTTCGGCGTGGTGCGTTTCGAACCGGAGTTGATGCAGGAACTGCTGGAAATGGACAGCGCCCATCAGCGCCTGACGCAGGCACTGGCGCTATTGAATGCCGTCGATTGACGGCAACGGAGGTTATAGCCAGCGCGGCACGCGGGCGGCGTAGCGCGCGTAGTCATCGGCGAAGACCGCCGCCAGGTGCTGCTCTTCCGCGCGGACCTGCCGCTGCAGGGTATACAGCCCCAACAACAGGCACACCAGCGCAAACACCGACGGCAACGCCAGGAAAAACCCCAGCTGCGCCAGCGCAATGCTCAGGAACATGGGGTTGCGCGAGTAGCAATACCAGCCGCTCACCTGCAACCGCGCCGGGCCGCCCGGATCAATGCCCGAGCGCCAGCCCTGGCCCAGGCTGAAGTGCACCAGCAGCGTCATCGCAAACCCCAGCGTCAGCAGCACTGCACCGGTCAACAACACCGGCACCCCCTGCAGCGGTGCAAACAGCCCCAGCGCCACATCCACGCCAGGCACATACAGCCGTGCCAGACACAGCAGCCAGATCGCGGCCCGAAACAGGCGAAACGCCATGTGATTCCACCAGGATGCACAGAACGCCGTCCCCGGAAACACCAGCCCCTGCCCCAGGCACCGCTGCAGTAATAGCACGCGTCCGGTATAAAAGACGGCGACAACGGTGAAAAACAGCGCCAGATAGACGCGATTGAAGGCCGTAACCTCGGCCAGTTCAGGGATAGACAGGGACAATTTCCTTTGTCGGTATCAAAAGAGGCATGGCTGGATTCTGCGCCATCTCGGTGCAGGAGACCAGCCCGATCAGCGGCAGGCTCGAACGCACCCACCATCAGGCCGAAACCACATCACTCCGGCAGCCCGCCAAACTCCGGCACGGCTTCCAACGCATCATCCCAGCCGGCCCGACTGGCCGTAAACAGGTGCGCATCAGGAACCATGGCAAACTCCGTATCCAGGCACCCCGCGGGGACAACGAGCATGCCTTCCACCCGGTCATCAGGCAGGGCCGAACCACACCGCTGACAAAAGCACTTGCCATGGCGCGTGCCCGGCAGGGTAAAAGCCGTGATGGCATCGGCCCCCGAGTGCCATACCACGCGTGCCGAACGCGAGAACAGATTGGCGGCATGGGCCGAGCCCGTGTCCTTCTGGCAGTGCCGGCAGTGGCACAGGTAAAAGTGATCAAAGCGACCCTGCACCACAAAGGTGACGGCACCGCACAGACAGGCTCCCGCATACTCGGTCATGTCCCCCTCCTCCGTTACCACCAGTGCCAGACACGTGCCATGAGCTGCCAGACCCGTCCCAGCAGGGCCGGAAACAGCGTCGGAAACAGCAGTGCCAAAACAGCAAACACGGCGATGCAAACCATCAGGCTGCGACTATCGAGGAAGCCGCCCCAGAACGATAGTTCCCGGTTCAGCCACAGCCAGGCCAACACCGCCGTCGGCACCGAGAAAAAAAGGGACGCCAGCAGGCTCATCAGCCGTGCCTCTATCGGTCCCTCCGGGCCCTGTTGTCGTGCCATCGTCGGTCTCCTCCTGATCTTAACCCGTCGGGCCGGCTTGGGCACGGCGCTGCCGTTCCCGCTCGGTCAACTCGGCCTGACGCTCCTCCAGCGAGCTCAGCCCCAGGCACGCACGACGCTCGTTTACCCCGGCCGCATCCTCGATCGGAAAGGGCACGGGCCAGCCGTCTGCATCCACATCGAACTGAGTGCCATAGTACTGGGGCCTGCCGGACAGCGTACACACCCGGTCCTGCAAAAAGGCCAGCTGCCAGCCCGCCACATCCTGCCGCGCTACCGCCGCCTTCAACCGCTCGGCACATTCGGTCATGAACGCGAGATCCGAGACCGCATGCTGCGCTACCAGCCACGCAGCCTTGGCAGCCTCCTCCCCGACCAGAGCAATGCCTGGCCAGCCATGCATCGCGATGATTGCCTTCAGGCGCGCGGCATGCCGTTCATGCAACGCCTTCATCCGCGGATGGTAGGCATCGGATGGCAACTCCCCGGCTTCGAACAGCTGCTGCAACAGGCGCTGATCGTCCGTCATCATGGTGATCAGTTCATGTGCAAGTTCTGAGTGCATGGATACCCCGTTGATTAATGTCGCGATATCGCCATTCAAGCAGATATCGTCGCCAGTGCCCAAGAAAATGACGGCCTACCGCACCATCCCGGGCACAGTAAAAGAACTTGAACATGAAACTGATTCAGACCCAACAGCACTGGTTTCCGCGCCTGCTGAACATTGCCGCCACCCTGCTGGCATGGGGAGTATTGGCGTACCTGATGGTTGACGGGGTGAACACCCTGCTCCAAGGCGGGCCACGGCCCACAACCCTCAGCCTGCCGGGCCAGTTTTTCGCCACACGCCACAGCCTGCTCTGGTATCTGGTGATGGCTGTCGTATTGTCGGCCGCTCTGCTGGGCTGGGCCAAGTACAACCAGCGACGCGCCGCACGCTACAGCCGCCGCAAGCGCGCCCCGAACATCAGCAACGCACAGCTTGCGGCCAGTTTTGGCGTCAACGAGGATGTATTGCAGAGAATGCAACAGGAGCAGGTGCTCGTGCTGTTCAATGCCGCCAACGGCAAGCTGTCAGAGGTTTCTCTGGTACGGCAGGGACAGCAGAGAATCGATGTGCGCACATCAAAGGCATCGCATACCAAGGAAGAACCTTTGGCGGCTTAGCGCACATTGCAGTCGTTAGCTCCGCACAGAGTCTGAAGGCGTTTTTCGGTAATGCGGACATAAGGCGTGTCATGCGGAAGGGCGAGGTTCCCGCAAAAGCGGACGGTTAAATAGCGTGATTCCTTCGGTCGGCTCACACCCCAAAGCGGGCCTTTCCTGATGAATTTGATCGCTAGCCCATAGTTCGAAAATCTTCAGATAAGACTAGGCAGCTTTATCTAGGTAAATTGCGAATAAGTCCCTAGACCTGAGACAATCGAAAAAAGCGGGAAGAAGCGGACTTGATCGTACTTTCCTTACCATGTTGATAAACTCATCAGGTCGATGATGAAGACGGTGATGAAGAATATGGCTGCACAACATCGCGTCGCTCGGCGGTCCCTCCCGACAGGCCCCGTGACAGCGGCGTATGAACGCAAGGTGGATGCGGGGGAGGTGCGACGAGATGACGCGCAAGTCGCTCTGGCGGCAAAACTCGATGCCCTGTACGAGTCTCTTACCTCGCTCCCACCAGTACCCGTGCGCACCGACAAACCGACAGAGAGCAGCTCTACAAGCAGCAGTCAGCTGTTACTGACGCGATCCTTGGCATCCGCTCAGTCCTTTCTTCGAAAGAAGTTCCATTTGTGGTCTTTTGGTCCACCACCGCGAGGCATGTACATTCATGGACCGGTCGGGGTCGGCAAGAGCTTTCTAATGGATCTCTTTTACGCGTCGGTTAATGTTCCTGATGACGATTCTTGCTGTAATAATGACAGCCACAGCCTCAAACACGCAAAAATTACCAAACGCCGCGTCCACTTTCATGAATTCATGCTAGACGTCCATCATCGAATCTTTGTCTACAAACAGAAGCACCCACGAGATGATGCGATACCTATCATAGCGCAGCAATTGGCACAGGAAGCCCAACTCCTCTGTTTCGATGAATTTCAAGTAACAGACGTTGCAGATGCCATGATTTTGAAACGACTTTTTGTATTATTATTGGATTGGAATGTCGTAGTGGTGGCTACCTCGAATCGCTCCCCCGATGCCTTGTATGAGGGAGGCATTAACCGATCTCTCTTTTTGCCATTCATAGACATGTTAAAACACACGTTCGACATTATCTCCATGGAGGATTCCGCCAAGGATTATCGACTCGAAACTCGAGCTGATGGTCAATCCTATTTTTGGTCAAACAAGGATGTTCACGGCGATAATAATAGTGATAACAACATGCAGGCGCAGTTGAAAGAAATATTTGGTGGCACAGCAACCGGAACTGAGGCCGAGGTCATTCAGGTACTCTTCGGTCGCACCGTCCAGGTCGCCCGATTGAATGAGCGGTGCGCCTGGTTTGACTTTTCCGAGTTATGCTACCAACCGCTCGGCGCGGCCGATTATCTTTCCCTCTGCGACCGATTTCCGGTCCTCATCATGGACCGCGTGCCGCAATTAGACGCCAATCACCTCGACGAAGTGCGACGATTCGTGACCCTCATTGACGTGTGTTATGAAACTCGCACCCGCTTGGTGCTGGCGGCAAAAGTCCCGCTCGATGAATTATTTGTCGAATTTGAAGCGCAAGTTGAAAGCAGTGATGGAAATGAAGAATTGTTTGTCAGTGAGAAGGGGGGAAACTCGAGTTCCTTTGCGACAACCATGATTCGCACCAAAGAGGGTGAAGAATTTGAGTGGTCGGCGACGGGTCGAAGTGGCGTGTCACTGGCACAATTATCGGCCGCCAATGATCTCGCTTTTTCCTTTCGGCGAGCCGCGTCTCGGTTGGTAGAAATGGGTGGAAAGGAATGGGGACGGCAATGACGAAAGCTTGATCTGGCTATAGTTTCCCGGACACACAGACGCAGGTAATATCACCTGCCTATCAAGGTGTGTGTCATGAGTCAGAAAAAGAGCAATTCCTATACAGCTGAATTTAAAGAAGCCGCAGTCAAATTGGCGGTGGAGTCTGACCAATCGGTCGCCCAAACCGCTCGGGAGCTGGGTGTGAACGTCAACACTCTGCATACCTGGATCAGTAAATTTCATGACAAGCAGGCGAGCGATTCAAGCGGTGTGGTTGACGACAAGCACCTGTATGAAGAGCTGAAGCAGCTTCGGCGTGAGAACGCCCGACTGAAGGAGGAGCGTGCGCTGTTAAAAAGGCGGCTGCCTTCTTCGCCAAAGAATCGAGCTGAGGTACGGCTTTATCGAGGCACATCAGGGCGCGTTCAGCATTGCCCTCATGTGCCGAGTATTTGAAGTCTCCCGCAGTGGCTATTACGAGTGGCGCACCAGACCGCCCAGCCAGCGTGTTCAGCAGGATCAGGCGTTGAAGGCTAGTATTCGCAAGCATCATGAAAAGAGTCGCGCAACCTACGGGGCACGGCGCATTCAGAAGAAGCTGGCTGAGGACGGCAATACCATCAGTCGCCGTCGAGTGGGCCGATTAATGGATGAAGAGGGCCTTGAGTGCAAGATGCGGCGCAAGTTCAAGGCGACGACCAACTCGAAGCATGATAAACCGGTAGCCCCAAACCTCTTGGGCCGGAATTTCACGGTATCAGAGCCTGATCAGGCCTATGTTGGTGACATTACCTATATCCCGACACGGGAGGGTTGGCTGTACTTGGCTGTTTTCATTGACCTTTGCTCACGTGCAGTCGTCGGATGGTCGATGAATAGCCGGATGCCGGCAGCGTTGGTGAACGATGCGCTGACGATGGCGATGTTTAAGCGCCGACCTGAAGCTGGCTTACTGGTTCATAGCGACCGCGGTAGCCAGTATGCCTCAGATAGTTTCCAGGGCTTGCTCAAGCAGCATCAGTTCAGGTGCAGCATGAGCCGCAAGGGGAATTGTTGGGACAATGCCCCGTCAGAGAGCTTCTTTCATACGCTGAAGACTGAGCTGGTGTATCACGAGGACTTCAAGACGCGAGAGGAAGCGAAGCAGGCCATCTTCGAGTACATCGAGGTGTTTTATAACCGGGAGCGACTGCACTCACGCAACGACTATATGAGTCCGGCGGACTATGAATCGAAGCTACGAGCAGCTGCTTAAAAAACTGTCCGGAAAACTGTTGCCAGATCACTGTGACCCTCAAAGTCCTTGGCAGAGGGGATCAAACGAAAATACCAACCGTCTGCTCAGGCAATACTTACCGAAAGGAACTGATCTATCAGTTC